>SVEG01000004.1 GCA_015057505.1 Lachnospiraceae bacterium | reverse complement strand
GTAAAGGAGAATGTGGCGGTTCCACCGTCCCTTGTTAACATATATAAAGAATTGCGTGATGACATTGGATTTGAGATTCCTACGCATGGTTATCTTGAAAAATGGGCAAAGCAGGGAGTTTTGCTTCTTAACACAGTTCTTACGGTAAGAGCACATGCGGCTAACTCTCATAAGGGATATGGTTGGGAGAAGTTTACCGATGCAACAATCAGAATCCTTAATGAACAGGACAGACCGATAGTATATTTGCTGTGGGGACGCAATGCAAGGGATAAAAAGGCCATGCTTAATAATCCTAAGCAGCTTGTACTTGAAGCGGCACATCCAAGTCCGCTGTCGGCATATAACGGATTCTTTGGTTGTAAGCATTTCAGTAAGACCAATGAGTTTTTAAAGGCTAATGGAATACAGCCGGTTGATTGGCAGATATAAAGGAGGCAAATTGTGAATAAGAAAATAATAGCGCCAATAGTTGTAACAATTATTTTGCTTGCATATTTTTTGTTTTATTTTGGTATTTTGGTTGCGTTTATTGACAGCTTTTGGTTAAAGTTATTATTTGTATGTATTCCGGTCGCTCTTGCAATAGTTATAGTATGTGTATGTATGCAACGAATAAATGAGATAAGGAGTGGAGAAGAAGATGATCTTAGTAAATACTGATTATATTACAGGTAAAGAACTTGAAATGTTAGGTTTGGTGCGTGGAAGTACTATTCAGAGTAAGCATATCGGAAAGGATATTACACAGAGTTTTAAAACATTAGTAGGTGGAGAACTTAAAGCATATAACGAGATGATGAACGAAGCAAGAGCACTTGCAACAAAGCGTATGGTTGAAGAAGCAGAGGCAATGGGTGCAGACGCAATTGTTAATATCCGTTATGCATCTGCAGCTGTTATGCAGGGCGCAGCAGAAGTAATTGCTTACGGAACAGCAGTAAAGTTTTTAAATTAGTTTAGCAAGGGATACATAAGTTTTTATATTAAGAGTGACTGAAAATGAATTGAGAGCGTTGTGAACATATGGGTTTGCAACGCTTTCATAAAATAAGGTGGGTGGCAGATGAAAAAGGTAATTGAAATTAACAACCTGACAAAGAACTACGGTAAACAAAGAGGGGTAACTGATGTCAGTTTTTCTGTAGCGGAAGGAGATATATTCGGTTTTTTGGGACCAAACGGTGCAGGTAAGTCAACGACTATCCGTTCTATGTTGGGGCTTATATATTTTGAAACAGGTGATATAAAGATTTTTGGTAAGGATATCAGAACCGGCAAAGAGGAGATTTTGAAGGATATCGGATATATGCCGTCAGAAGCAATGTTTTATCCGGGGTTAACCGTAAGTGACACCATAAAGATGGCAGCAGATGTCCGTAAAAAGGATTGTCGCGCAGAAGCAGACAAATTATGTGAGCGTCTGAAGGTAGATGTTAACAAGAAAATAAGCGATTTATCACTTGGTAACCGCAAGAAGGTAAGTATAATATGTGCTATGCAGCATTGTCCAAAATTATTCGTTTTTGATGAACCGACCAGTGGCTTGGACCCGCTTATGCAGACAGAGTTTTTTGAACTGGTTAAAGAATATGTTAAAGATGGTGCGACATGCATGTTGTCCACACATATTTTATCAGAAGTTAAAAAATATTGTAAGACGGTTGCGATTATGAAGGAAGGCAAACTGCAATGTGTAGATGAAGTGTCCAAAATAACAAAGACGAATGCAAAAAGAATAAAAATGATTCGTGACGGAAAGTCTGAAGATTTCCTATATAAGGGTAATCTAAGTGAACTCTATAAAGAACTTGAGGGGCACAATATAGAGGATATTCTTATAGAAGAGCCGTCGCTTGATGAGATTTTTATGCACTATTATAAAGGTTAGGAGGATGTTATGATTACTATTTATAAACATGAAATTAAATTATCCTTAAAAAGCCTTCTTATATGGTTTGCGTGTGTCGGAGGCATGGGTTTTGCGTGTATTCTTCTTTATTCGAGTATGAAGGGAGATATGGCGGCAATGGCAGAAAGCTTTGCATCAATGGGGGCATTTGCCGATGCTTTTGGAATGAGTCAGCTCAGTATCGCAACATTACCGGGTTTTTATGCTACCGAGGTTGGGACAATTCACGGCCTCGGTGGAGCGATGTTTGCGGCAATAATGAGTACATGTATGTTGTCTAAGGAAGAGGATGCACACACAAGTGAATTTTTGTTTTCAATGCCGCTTTCAAGAACTAAGATAGTGTTTTCAAAATGGTGTGCGATTTTAACCAATATTTTTGCTTTTAATATACTGTGCGTGTTGCTTTATGTTGTAGGATTTGTGGTACAGAGTGAGGATATACCTGTAAAAGAATTTGTACTGTATCACGGCATGCAGATTATTTTGCAGATAGAAATTGCTGCTATATGCTATGCGATATCTGCATTTATGAAGAAAAATAAGTTTGGGTTGGGACTCGGAGTCGTACTGTTGTTATATGCATATGATTTGATGGCGAGGGTCATTCCTGATTTGTCGGATTATAAGCTTATCAGCCCGTTTTCATATGCTAATGCAGCAGATATATTAAGCACAGGAAAAGTTGAGGTATCGGCACTTGTTTTGGGAGTTATTATTTTGGTTGGAAGTATTGTATTGGCTTTCAGCCGATTTATAAGACGTGATTTGGCAACATAGATGTTGCGATATAATAAAGGTGTTGCATAAAGTTTTAATATTATGCAACACCTTATTTGTTTAGATTTCTTTCTTAAGATTCTTCTGTGCCGTGGCAAGCATGAGCTTAATTCTGTTAAGCTGGTTAACTTCACTTGCGCCGGGATCATAATCTACCGCAACAATATTGGAAAGCGGATTCTTGTTACGAAGCTCTTTGATTACACCCTTACCTACGATGTGGTTGGGGAGACATGCAAACGGCTGTGCACAAACAATATTCGGAACACCATCATGCATAAGCTCCAACATCTCGCCTGTAAGGAACCAACCTTCACCGGTCTGGTTACCGCAGGAAACGAACTCGGAAGCGTTCTTGGCAAGTTCTTCAATTCTTCCGGGAGCAGTAAAATGTTTGCTCTTTTCTAATTCCTTGCGTGCCGTGCCACGGTAGAATTCAAGGAATTTAATTCCAAGATTACAAAGCGTAGCTGTCTTCTTGGATTTACCTAAGTGTTCTGCCTTAAAGTTACTGTTGTAGAAGCAGTAGAGGAAGAAGTCAAGCAAATCAGGCATAACAGCTTCGGCGCCCTCTGCCTCAAGCAAATCTACAAGATAGTTATTAGCAGCAGGAAGGAATTTAACAAGGATTTCGCCTACAATTCCGACACGTGGCTTTTTAACATCTGTGATAGGGAGCGCATCAAATTCGCGGATGATTCCCTTGATATTACGATTGAATTCAGCAAAAGAACTTTTCTTTTTAGATAAGGATTCAATACAAATCTTTTTCCATTTTTCATGGAGTGCGTTGGCTGAACCCGGAACAGCCTCATAAGGACGCATACGGTAAAGCACACGCATAAATACATCGCCGTAAATAAGACTTTGTAAAACTTTTGCGGCAAGCGGAAGAGTATATTTCATACCGGGGTTGCTTTCGAGACCGCTCATATTAAGCGAAATAACCGGGATATGTCCCATGTCGGCTTTCTCAAGGGCACGACGTATAAATCCTATATAGTTGGAAGCACGACAACCGCCGCCTGTCTGAGTAATAACAACAGCAACTTTATTAAGGTCATACTTGCCTGATAAAAGAGCTTCCATAATCTGTCCGACTACAATAAGTGAAGGATAACAGGCGTCGTTATTAACGTATTTGAGTCCGATATCAACGGAAGCTTTATTGTCTGTAACGCCGAGCGTTTCGATGTTATAGCCGCAGGATCTGAGCGCGGGTTTAAGCAAATCAAAATGAATTGGTGTCATCTGAGGACAAAGGAGAGTATAATCCTTACGCATTTCTTCTGTGAATATAACTCTGTTATGTGCTGCAGAAACAATGGTTCTCTTAATCTTTTTCTTGTCACGTACGCGAAGTGCAGAAAGAAGAGAACGGATTCTGATTCTTGCGGCACCGAGGTTGTTAACCTCATCAATCTTAAGTACGGTATAGATCTTACCGGCCTTAGAAAGTATATCATTAACACAGTCGGTTGTAACGGCATCAAGACCGCAACCGAAGGAGTTCAACTGTATTAAATCAAGATTATCTGTTGTCTTAACATAGTTGGCAGCACCGTAAAGTCTTGTATGATACATCCACTGGTCCATTACAATAAGCGGACGTTCGATTGTACCGAGATGCGCAATTGAGTCCTCTGTAAGAACTGCGATACCGTAGGAGTTGATAAGCTCCGGAATACCGTGGTTAATCTCGGGATCAATGTGATAAGGACGACCTGCAAGAACAATACCGCGTTTACCTGTATTCTTAAGGTACTTGATAACTTCCTCGCCTTTTTTCTTAATGTCCTCACGGGACTTGATGAGAGCATCCCAGCCGATATTACAAGCTGTAGTTATTTCTTTGGCAGAAATGTTGTGGGACTCGGCAAATACCTTGACAAGCTCTTTGGTAAGAATCTCTTTATTAGTAAAAGCAACAAAGGGGTTCATAAATTTTATGTTACCGGACTTTAATTCTTCAACGTTATTCTTGATATTCTCTGCATAAGAAGTAACAATAGGACAGTTGTAGTGGTTGTTGGAGTCAGGCGTCTCATTACGCTCAAAAGGAACACAGGGATAGAAAATAAAATCAAGGCCTTCTTTGATTAGCCATGCAATATGCCCATGTGCAAGCTTGGCAGGATAACATTCTGATTCACTGGGAATAGACTCGATACCGAGTTCATAAATTTTACGTGTTGATTCGGGTGAGAGTATAACTCTGAAGCCGAGCGCACGGAAAAATTCTGCCCAGAAAGGATAGCTTTCGTACATGTTAAGTACACGCGGAATACCTACTGTGCCACGTTTTGCATCCTCGGTTCTGAGTGGTTCGTAGTCGAAGATCGTTTTGTTTTTATATTCAAAAAGGTTAGGAATCTGCTCCTTGTTCTTTTCTTTGCCAATACCTTTTTCGCAACGGTTACCTGTAATGTAGCGGCGACCGCCGGAAAACTGGTTAATTGTAAGGAGACAGTTATTGGTACAACCTTTACATCTTGTAAGAGACGTAGATATCTCAAGGGCGTTAATCTGTTCGATGGAGAGCATGGTTGTCTTGGCTCCTTCGGGAAAACGTTCGCGCGCAATAAGAGCAGCACCGAATGCACCCATGATACCTGCAATGTCGGGACGGATTGCCTGACAGCCGGAAATCTTCTCAAAGCTTCTTAATACAGCATCGTTATAGAATGTTCCGCCCTGAACAACAACCTTGTTGCCGAGGTCCTTGGGGTCGGTAATCTTAATAACCTTAAATAAAGCATTCTTGATAACTGAATAAGCAAGACCTGCAGAGATATCGGAAACTTGAGCGCCTTCCTTCTGCGCCTGCTTAACATTGGAATTCATAAAAACAGTACATCTTGTTCCGAGGTCAATTGGATACTTTGCAAAAAGAGCTGCCTTGGCAAAATCTTCAACAGAATAGTTAAGAGATTTCGCAAAGGTCTCGATGAAAGAACCGCAACCTGAAGAACATGCTTCATTAAGCATGACATTATCAACTGTATTATTCTTAATCTTGATACATTTCATATCCTGGCCGCCGATGTCGAGGATACAGTCAACCTCAGGTTCAAAAAATGCAGCGGCATAGTAGTGAGAAACCGTCTCAACCTCTCCATCGTCAAGCATGAGGGCTGCTTTAATAAGAGCTTCACCGTAACCTGTGGAGCAGGAGTATGCTATGTTTGCATCTTTGTTAAGTTTTGTATAGATATCTTTGATAGCGGTAATTGTTGTTGCAAGAGGATTACCGTTATTATTGCTATAAAAAGAGTAAAGCAAAGTTCCGTCTTCACCGACTAACGCAACCTTTGTGGTTGTTGAACCTGCATCGACACCAAGGAAGCAATTGCCTGTATATGTAGATAAATCACCTGTTTTAACAGAATTGTTGTTATGTCTGTCAGTAAAATCTTTGTATTCGGCCTCATCTTTAAATAAAGGCTCCATACGCTTTACTTCAAACTGCATCTTGATTTTGGATGAGAGAGTTGTAAGCAAATCATTGATTGATACAACACAGTCGTCTTTGTAATTAAGAGCAGCACCGATGGCAGCAAAAAGATGTGAATGCTCCGGGGCGATAATCTGCTCGTCTGTAAGCTTCAGTGTACGTATAAAAGCGTTCTTAAGCTCTGATAAGAAATGAAGAGGTCCGCCGAGGAATGCAACATTACCGCGAATCGGTTTGCCGCAGGCAAGACCGCTTATAGTCTGGTTAACTACGGCCTGGAATATGGAGGCAGACAAGTCTTCCTTGGTAGCGCCTTCGTTAATAAGGGGCTGAATATCGGTCTTTGCAAAAACACCGCAACGTGCCGCAATAGGATATATGGCTTTGTAATCCTTGGCATACTCATTAAGACCGGTAGCATCAGTCTGCAAGAGTGAGGCCATCTGATCAATAAAAGAACCTGTACCGCCGGCACAGATACCGTTCATTCGCTGTTCAACACCATTGGTGAAATAGATAATCTTAGCATCCTCCCCTCCAAGCTCTATTGCAACATCGGTATGCGGAGCATAATCATTAAGTGCTGTAGAAACAGCAACAACCTCCTGTACAAAAGGAATGTTAAGATGCTTTGACAATGTGAGTCCGCCCGAACCTGTAATCATGGGTGAAAGAGAAAGCTCGCCATGTGCATCAAAAGCACGCTTTAAAAGCAAAGCGACCGTCTCCTGAATATTGGCATAATGACGTTCGTAATCTGAAAAAATCAGATTATTGTTATTGTCGAGGATTGCGACTTTGACTGTTGTAGAGCCAATGTCTATACCTAATTTGTATGTGGAACTGTTCATGTTAAAACTTTCGCAGCATAATATCTGCTACATTACCTCCTTAGAATTAAATACAAGCTTCTTTATTATATTACATTCCAAATTGAAAAGTAAAGTATTTTATTATTTTTTAACATATGGATTGTAACGTATATAAAAAATGTGAATATAATGAAAAGGAATAATCCCGAGGTGATAAAAATGGATAACAGTGAAAGACGTTATGCTAACAATGACTGGTGTTATGAGCAGTGCAGAAGAGGAAGGTGCAGAGGAATATATCATATGATCAGACAGGGAGATACTTTATACAGCTTAAGCAGGCAGTATAAGGTGTCTGTTGATGCAATTATGCGTGCGAATCCCGGTGTGAATATATATAATCTTCATATAAATGATGAGTTGTGTATTCCGGTAATGATGAATAATCGTCCGATGCCCGGAAGACCTATGCCAAGAAGCGAGATGTCAATGAATAATAATATGCCTCTTGATTTTACTTTTGATTTTGCAGAAGAAGACATGAACATGGGACGACAAAGAGAATTTTCAATGTTTGATGATGAAATGGTTGAAACAGAATCTCATAAACAGGCAAATTATTTCAGTGAAAATGATTCTGTAAAGGATATGCTTGAGAAAACAGGAATGACGATGGCAGAGCTTCTTGACTGTATTAACAGAAGATAGGATTTTATGAAGATAAAATTTATATTAATTTAGTGCAAAGAAGTTTGACAATACATGGGAATATCTCTATAATATTTATGTGTCTGAAAAGAGGGCATAATAATATAATGCAAGTTGATGCCCTCTTGCAGAACACATATAACATAAAAGTGTGTTTTTAGAGTATAGGCTTTTATGAATTGGAGAGATGAAAAATGATGAAATTTTTGTATAAACTTGAACGCAAATTCGGAAGATATGCTATCAGAAATCTTATGAAATATATTATTGCGTTGTATGCAATAGGTTTTTTGATTAATATGTTTAATCCATATATATATTATCTATATCTGGATTTGGATGCGTCGATGATATTTAAAGGACAAGTTTGGAGACTTATAACTTTTATAATTCAGCCTCCGTCAAGTAGCCCGTTATTTATGCTTTTGGCATTATATTTGTATTATATTATTGGAACCAATCTGGAGAGAGTATGGGGAGCTTTCAGGTTTAACCTGTATTTCTTTGTGGGAATACTTGGACATATTATAGCGGCGCTGGGAATTTATATTGTGTCGAAGGCTGTTACGGGAACGGGACTTGTTGTTTCACCGGATACGACATATCTTAACTTTTCGTTGTTTTTTGCTTACGGACTTACTTATCCGGAAGCACAGGTATATGTTTTCTTCATATTGCCCATTAAGATGAAGGTTATGGCATATATTGAACTTGCGGTTTTTGTTATATCGATTGTTACGGCTGCCATAAGCGGTGATTGGACAACCGTTGTTGCGATTTCGGTATCACTGCTTAATGTTTTTATATTCTTCTTCGCTACAAGGAATTATAGAAGAATCGACCCGAGAGATATATACAGACGACATCAGTTCCAGAAGCAGGTTAAAAGTGCGATGGCTGTTACAAAACACAAATGTGCAATCTGCGGCAGGACGGAGCAAAGTGACGAGGATGCAGTATTCAGATTCTGTTCCAAGTGCGACGGCAATTACGAATATTGTCAGGAACATCTTTTTACGCATGAACATATAAAGAACAATTAACAGGAGATGTAGATAAAAATGGCAATTTTGGATACAATTACTAGAGAGATAGAAAAAGAGAAGAATCTTGAGATCAACCTTCCGCGTTATGCTAATGAGATGATGTCTTTGTATTACAGATATTCTTATACAAGACTGGCGTATAATTATTTTGCAATGCAGGAAATCTTGCAGGATGAAAAAGATAATTCTGAATTCAAGACGATTATGAATAAGATTGATGCAATTGTTGAGAAGAATATCCTTAGTGACAGCCTCGGCGCAGACAGGGAAAAGGCTGTTACGGAGATTAATTCAATAAGAGATGGCATTATTGCATCTATGAAGGTTTTGACGGCATATGCGGACTGTTTGCAGATTTTCGAGTATATTTTAAACCGACTTGATGCAGAGAATCCCGAGAATGAGCTTCCGGCAGATTATTCTGATGAATCATTTACACAGAAGCTTGTGCAGAGTATCTTTTCGGAAAAGGATAATACCGTAATCAATGCCAAAATTGCGGACATGCTCGGTCAGTTGCCGGTAAGAATGACAAGACAGAAGTATTTTGAGATGGTTAGAGACGCGTTTTCTCTTTACAATGACGCAAGTAAATCAAGCGTAGACAGTTTTGTTTATATGCTCCGTTCGCTCACAATGCTTGATAAGCCCGAAGGCTTTGGCACCATGTATTCTGAGATTTACAATGTGGTTGAAGAATTCCTTGGTGCAGGCTTTGAAAACATAACAGGAGAGCAGTATAACGGTTATGAGGACAAGTTAAGAATGGCTGCAGATATGGTTACGGAACTTAGCAGCAACTATATGTATATGCAGGAAATTGTTAATGATGTATATGCTGTTGTACTTGCAAAGGCTTATGCGTTTGCAGATGCAGGAGAGATAGAGTACTGTAACATTATCCTTGGCGCCAAGGATGCTTCTTCGGACGAGGTATTTGCTGCTCTTAAGGCTATGGAAGGCAAGCAGGAGCAACTCTATGAGAATTTTTCGCAGTATGATTATCTCATTGAGAACAGCGATAAATACAGCAGTATTATTGAAAGCTGTATGCTTGCGGCGGTTTATTCATCTCTTAAGCTTATTACAAAGCTTGTTTCTACAAGTTCTTTTATCGAACTTGATGAGATGCCTAATGAGGAAACGGCAGGTGTTGAGTATGTTGAAAAGGCAAGAGATGCATTTATTAATGAGCTCACCGTACTTTTTGAGGGAAAATCAAGGAGATTTGTAAGAAGTATTATGGCGGCAACACTTTCATCACTCCCGTCCTTTATCGGTAATACGGATGAACTTCTTGCATATATCAGACATTCTCTTGTTTCTTGTTCGGACAAGGTTGAAAAGGGTGTATGTGTTAAACTTCTTAATGATGTAATGGATACTTATATAGAGTAAATAGCAAAAGAGGTGCTTTGTATGCGCTGGTACGGGGATTTATATATCGGAGAAAATGCTCGCAAAAAAGCAGATAAGATAATAGAAAAAGTTAATAAGAACAAGCTTCAAAAGAATGTTTTTCTGATAACAAAGGCTGCTAACGGGTGCGATTTGTTTGATATATATCCTGCACATGTGTTTTTGCAAAAGCATTTTAAGACAGCAGATTATCTGATAATCGGGCTTGCACTTGGTTATGATGAAGCACTTTTGCTTGTGCAAACCATAGTTGATGAGTTATACTGTAAACAGGGAATTACTAATCTTAAAGAATATTTTGAGGGCTGAGAAAGGCGGGGGATGAGTTGGCGATATTGCTTATGGTTTTAAAAATCATCGGAATAATCCTTCTTATACTTCTCGGACTAATGATTCTCGTTACGCTCCTTTTGTTGTTTGTACCGGTAAGGTACGAAATCAAAGGTAATTTTAAGGATAAGGATACATATGATTTTTCCGTCAGGATATCATGGTTACTCAGAATTATTCAATTTAAATTACTTGGACAGGGTAAGACGGTAACACAACGTATTACAATATTCGGTATACGGTTAAAGAAGCGGGAAAAAGTAAAGACTAAGAAAAAAAAGAATAAGAGTAGTGAAGATGATAACAACATTGAAGGAAATCTTGAGAATAGTCAAATTGTACAAGAAGAGAATCGGAAAGACGAAGTTTATCATAAAGAACCGGTCGAAGATAATCAGGGATGTGAGACTTGTGAAGAAGGAACTGATGGAGAGAAGGTCGGAATATTTACCAAAATTAAGAACTTTTTTAAATCGCTCATATCAAAAATTAAACAGACATTTCGCAAAATTTGTGATACAATCAAAACAGTTAAGGATAAAATCCAAAAGATTGATGAATTCCTGCATGATGAAAAGAATATAGAGCTTTTTACACTCGGTAAGAACGAGCTGTTTTATTTGCTTAAGCATTATATGCCGAGGAAATGGAAGGGCAGACTATTACTCGGAACAGGTGACCCGGCGAGTACAGGCTATGCACTTGGTACATTATATGCATTGTATCCAGTGCACGGAGGTAATTTGATTGTTACACCTGATTTTGATAATAAGGTAATTGAAGGTAATGTATTTGTGCGAGGAAGAATAAGAGGTGTTCATACCGTACGAACGGTTATACATCTTTTTAAGAATAAGCATTTGCGCAATATGATATTTAAGAATAACGGAGGGAATAGCAGTGGCAGAAAATAATTTTGTTACAACAGTTGAATCTTTATTTAAAGGAATGGATAGTTTCATTACAACCAAGACGGTGGTTGGAGATGCAATGCAGGTAGGGGATGCAATCATTCTTCCTCTTGTTGAAGCAACCTTTGGTGTTGGTGCCGGCGCAGCTTCAGGTGACAAGAACAAAGGTGGCGGCGGAATGGGTGGCAAGATTACTCCGAGCGCAGTACTTGTTATCCAGAACGGAACTACTAAGCTTGTTAATATTAAGAATCAGGACAGCGTTACCAAGATTCTTGATATGGTACCGGACATCATTAATAAGTTTTCCAAGAAGGATTCAGATGCCATGTCTCCCGAAGTTGAAGAAGCAATAAAGTCGGTTTCTGAGGAAAATAAATAATTTATGCAATATAAAAACACCCCTTGCATAGGATAAATGGAGAGTATGCAGGGGGCTTTTTTTATGTGTAAAATAATTGGTTTTATTTTATTTTGGATTGGTGTCGGAATTATAATTTCGTTATGCCTGTCAAATCCTCTGTTCCGACTTTTGGTGGCAGGTTTGCTACTTGTGATAGGTTATAATATGTTCTGCAAGTCCAAGTAAATGAAATTTTCAGAGTATAAAACGAAAAAAGAGCGTGTATAAACACGCTCTAATGTACTTCGTTTTAATCGGGAAACTTTGTTTCTAAAAAAGTTTGCTGTGCAAACTCTTTTACAATTAAGCACGCTCTACGAGACCTGACTTCAAACAAGATGTACATACATTCATTCTCTTGTTGCCGCCATTAACTTTAACGCGAACAGATTTTACATTCGCTTTCCATACTGCATTAGTCTTTCTATTAGAATGGCTCACATTGTGTCCGAAATGAGCGCTCTTACCGCAAATACTACATTTTGCCATGATTTGCACCTCCTTGACGCTATTAGGTCATCTAAACAGACCCAGAACATTGTATATTTTAGCAGATAATGTTTTAGAATGCAAAGAAAAAATAAAAAAAAGCGCGAAAAGTTTTTAAAGACAATTTTTTGCTCAAAGTTTGACATTGTTTTAACATTTATATATAATGTAAATAAGTAAGGATTTTTTAGGAGGCAGTCATATGTCAAAAAAAGAAATTTCATCAGCAGTTATTAAGCGTCTTCCCAGATATTACAGATATCTCGGGGAATTACTCGAGGATGGTATAGAACGTATTTCATCAAATGAGCTTAGTGAGAAGATGAGGGTTACTGCTTCCCAGATAAGGCAGGATTTGAATAATTTCGGTGGTTTCGGCCAACAGGGATATGGCTATAATGTCCGTTATTTGTATGATGAGATTGCCAAGATTCTCGGCATGGATAAGAAGCATAACATGATTATTATAGGTGCAGGTAATCTCGGGCTTGCAATTGCCAAGTATTCTAATTTTGGCAAGAGAGGTTTTATTATTAAAGCTTTGTTTGATAAGGATGAGAGTCTTGTCGGCAAGGAAGTTGGCGACATTACAGTTCACAGCATGTCAGAGCTTTCTGAGTTTATTAAGAATAATGATATTGAGATTGCGGCACTTACTATTCCCAAAGGTGATGCAACAAGAATTGCGGATGAAGTAGTTACATATGGTATACGTGCAATCTGGAATTTCGCACATACCGATCTTAGACTTCCGGAGCATGTGACGGTTGAGAATGTTCATTTGTCGGACAGTCTTATGCAGTTGTCATATAATATAAAGTGGCAGGAGAAAGAATAAAAAGATGGAAGATAACCGTGGGAAGACAGATGCGTTTTTTCAGGGAATACATGCAAGTCAGATTCCGATAGTTGTTTTGGACGAGCGTTGGCATCAGATGTTTAAAGCTATTGAGAAACCAAAACTTGTTAAGGACCTTGAAGATGAAGTGAATGCATTGTTGAAAAAACAAGGTCAGGTTAATAATGATTTGAAAGAAGTTAAGAAAATCAAGAATAAGCTTATGCAGGAAATTGTTGAGCGTATGGAGGTTTCCGGTGAGGGTAGTGAGAAGGACCAGAAGCGTAATAAGGCTATGGAGAAGAATCAGAAGCTTATACTTGAGTGTAACGAGAAACTTGAAGCTCTTGAGGATGAGCAGTTTGATATTCCGCATAAGCTAAGGGAAGCCAATGAGAAACTAATTGTTGCAGGCATGGAGATTGCATATATTCATCTTCAGAAGGGCAAAGAAGAGGAAAAACGCCTTGCCAATTGGATTGCAAAAGCAAGAGTTGAACTTCGCAAGCAGATGATATTAAAGCAGGAGACTGAAGATAATAATGCCATGATATATAACAATATGCATGATATACTTGGTGCGCAGTTAATGGAAGTTTTGGATAATAAATTTGGTCAGAAGGAATAGATAATGCGTTGTGTAGTCAGTAACACAGAGATGAAAGCCATAGAGCAATATACAATAAATAATATAGGAATACCCTCTATCGTGTTGATGGAACGTGCAGCTTTATCTGTCAGGGACGAGATTATCACTCTTGTTAAAAGTAACGATAAAGTGCTTGTTGTTTGCGGCGTTGGCAATAACGGTGCAGACGGTCTCGCTGTTGCAAGAATGTTACATGATGAGGGTGTTTTTTGTGCTGTTTATATTGTAGGAAATAAAGATAAGGCGACTGAAGAATGGAAGCTTCAGAAACGAATTCTTGATAATATTACAGATAACAATCTGCACTATGTAACCACTTCTGATTTTAGTGAATACACTATAATTGTGGATGCCGTATTTGGCATTGGTCTTACAAGGAATATTGAAGGTGAATTTAAAGAGGTAATTGAAAGCATTAATGCAGTTAATTATGCGACTGTTGTTGCAGTAGATATTCCGAGCGGAATAAACGGAGATACTGCCAAAGTAATGGGAACTGCGGTGAAAGCCGATATTACCGTGACTTTTGAGTTTGAGAAACTTGGAATAAGAATGTATCCGGGAAGAGAGTATGCCGGACAGGTGATTATAAAAAACATCGGAATAATTCCACCGGCTTTAGGCGACAATCCCCCCTGTATTTATACGCATACTTTGGAGGATTACAAACTTTTACCTAAGCGAATGGCATATTCTAATAAGGGCTCGTATGGTAAGCTTTTTATTATTGCAGGTTCAGGGAATATGACTGGTGCGGCACAGTTTTGTGCTGAATCGGCATACAGATGTGGCACGGGACTTGTTGCAGTACTTGCGACGGCACCGCAGGTTGTTAAGAATATCCAGAGTAAATTACCGGAAGCAGTAATAATTGACTGGAATAATGAAGAATCAGGCTGTATAATAAGGGACAGAATACGTATGTCAGATGCAGTTGTGTGTGGACCGGGACTTGGAACGGGTAAGCCTGCATGTGATATTGTGCGGTTTGTTCTTGAGACAAAAGACAGACCGGTTGTGCTTGATGCGGATGCACTCAATATTATTGCTAAGAACAATTGGCTTTCTTTGCTTAAAGATAATATTATTCTTACACCCCATCTGGGTGAGATGGCAAGACTCACGGGGAAGAGTATAGAAGTAATACAGGAGAATCTTATAGGTGAAGCTGAAGAATTTGCAAGACAGACAGGTGCAACGGTTATTTTGAAGGATGCAGTTACTGTAATCGCCGATAAAAAAGGTGTGTTTTACGTTAACAGCTCGGGTAATTCGGGAATGGCGACGGCCGGAAGCGGCGATGTACTCAGCGGAATTACAGGTGCAATGTGCGCAATGTATGCAGACAGGCGCCTTGCAACTTCAATGTCTGTATATATTCACGGTCTTTGTGGGGATTACGCAAGGAACGCTAAAGGGGAGAGACCTTTGCTTGCAAGGGATATTTCCAAGGCTCTTGAGAAGGTTATGGGAGAAGAAACATGGAAAAAATTAATGTAAAAAAATATGAAAGAACCAATGTCTCGGTTGATTTAACTGCTGTTCGTCATAATTTACTTCAGCTTAAAGGTAATCTGCCGGAGGGTGTTAAACTTATGGCGGTAGTTAAGACTGACGGTTACGGTCACGGTGCATTTGCTATTGCCAAATATACACAGGACATAATTGACGGTTATGCTGTTGCGACAGCGGAGGAAGCGTTAAGTCTCAGAAGACATAATATTATAGATAAAATGATTCTTATACTCGGGGTTGTTACAGAGGCTTTTTATGAAGAACTTATAAAGGCTGATATAAGAATACCTGTATTTGACAGAGAGACGGTTGATAAGCTTAATGATATTGCTAAGCGGATTGGCAAAAAGGCTGTCGTACATGTCAAAGTAGATACGGGAATGTCAAGAATCGGTATCAGGGACGAGAAAGAAGTTATAGAGTATATAGAGTATTTGAATACCTTGGAAGGAATATATACAGAAGGTATTTTTACTCATTTTGCGAAGGCCGATAATAAGGATAAGACTTCGACAAGGTTGCAATATGAACATTTTACGGAACTTCTTTCAAAACTTGAAGCAAAGAATATTAATATTCCGGTTCGTCACTGTGCCAACAGTGCGGCAACTATAGATTTGCCGGAATTTGCACTTGATATGGTGCGTGTGGGAATTGCTCTTTACGGACTTGCACCATCAGGGGATGTTGATATTGCAAAGCTTGGAATCAAACCGGTTATGTCGTGGTACAGTCATGTTGCATATATTAAGAAGCTTGAGGCAGGGTGCCCCATAAGCTATGACGGAACATTTATTACTGAGAAGGAGACTGTTGTTGCAACAATTCCTGTCGGTTATGGTGATGGATACCCGAGAGCAGTTTCCAATAAGGGATATGTACTTATCAGAGGCAAGCGTGCTCCTATACTCGGAAGAATCTGCATGGACCAGTTTATGGTTGATGTAACTGATATAGAGGGTGTATCGGTAAAAGACGAGGTTGTTCTTATAGGCAGTGCAGGTGAGGAGTGTATTACCGTTGAAGAAATTGCTGATATTGCCAAGTCAACCTTTAATTATGAGATTATATGTAACATTAACAAGAGAGTGGCAAGACTTTATTATCTTGATAATGAGCTTGTGCATGTTGCGGAATATATAGATATGCTGTTATAGACAAAATATTGTCGAATAGATTTGCATGATATTGGTATGCACCGGAGTTTTTGGGAAATACTGAAGGTAACGAATCAATTTATGGAGTGTGAATTCAGTGATTATTAAACGTGGTGATATATATTATGCGGATTTAAGACCTGTAATAGGTTCTGAGCAGGGAGGAATAAGACCTGTACTTATAATTCAGAATGATACAGGTAATAAACATAGCCCTACGGTTATTTGTGCGGCGATAACATCCAAGATGAACAAAGCAAAACTTCCGACTCATGTGGAGCTTTGTCAGAAGTACGGAGTTGTCAAGGATTCGGTTATTTTGCTTGAACAGCTCAGAACGATTGACAAAAAGCGTCTTAAAGACAAGGTTTGTCATTTGGACAGTGAGATACTTGAAAAAGTGAACCGGGCACTGTTGATTAGTCTGGAACTTAATACATAAAAGACGGGCTATTGACGAAAGTGTTATAAAATGTTATATTTTTAATGTTTGCTTATAAAATATTTTACACAAGAAAAGGAGACGATTTTTTATTATGGAAGACGGCAGTCCGTTATGTTGCTCGATACTTGTCATTGCATTTGTGATACTTACAGGTATTTTGTATTGCTTTTTTATGGCTGTGGAGAGCTTAAATGAGCTGACGCTTGAAAAACTGTCACAAGAGAATAAGAAGAAGGCAGATAAACTTGCGGATATTGTGAAAAGATCAAGTGTTTACATTGATGTGGAACTTGTTGTTGCGATGTTTTTGATTAACGTTGTTGCAGGGATTTTTATTTATCCCGTATTGCAGAACGGCGTTTGTTATCTGCTTACCGAGAAGCCTTTTGCTTTTTCGGCAGGACTTTTAACAGAAATTGTGGCAGGTGTGGTTGTTGTAGTATTATATACGATTTTTATGTTGGTGTTCGGAGTAATCGTTCCCAAACATTATGCCGTATGTAATCCTGAGAAATGGGCTTGCAAACTTTTGCCTGTGGCAACTTTTGCAGGTGCAATTGTTACACCGATTGTATGGGTAGTTAAAGGTATCTCCAAGGGAATTATGCTTATAACCGGTCTTGACCCGAACAAGGAGTATGACAATGTTACGGAAGAAGAGATAGTTTCGATTGTTAATGAAGGTCATGAGCAGGGTATGCTTGAAGCCAACGAAGCAGAGATGATTAATAATATCATTGAGTTCGGAGACAAGAATGCAGATGATATTATGACTCACAGAAAGTCTATAATCGCAGTTGATTCCAAGTGGACACTTTCAGAGACACTTGAATTTATTGTAAAAGAGAATTACTCGAGATTTCCCGTATATCGTGATGATATTGACAATATTATTGGTATACTTCATCTTAAAGATGCGCTTAGATTCAGTAAGAGAAAAGAGAATCAGACTAAGCAGCTTGAGGATATTACAGAACTTTTAATGGAGCCGGTTTTTATTCCGGAGACACGTAACCTTAACGATTTATTTAAGGACATGCAGTCAAAGAAGATACATATGGTAGTCGTAGTTGATGAGTACGGACAGACAGCAGGTCTTGTTGCCATGGAAGATATCTTAGAGGAGATTGTAGGTAATATTCTTGATGAATATGATGAAGAAGATATCATGATTTTAAGTCAGGACGACGGAAGCTTCATTATGAATGGTATGGCAGAACTTGATGAGGTTTGCGAGGTTCTCGAGATTGAGCTTAATGAAGATGAGGATTATGATACTCTTAATGGTCTTCTTGTGTCCAAGCTTGACAGAATTCCCAGCGAGAATGAGAATCCCAGCATTATTTTTGCAGGATATCAGTTTGATGTATTGGACGTCAGAAAGAAAATAATTCAGTTTGTAAAGGTAACCAAGCTTGAGATTAAAGAAGAGCAGGACCTTGAAGATAAAGAAACAGAAGAATAGAAAAGGAGTTTTTAGTAATGTCAGGACATTCAAAATTTGCGAATATTAAGCATAAAAAGGAGAAAAATGATGCCGCTAAGGGTAAGATTTTTACAATTATCGGTAGAGAAATCGCTGTTGCGGTAAAAGAGGGTGGCCCGGATCCGGCAAGCAACAGCAAGCTTCGTGATATTATTGCGAAGGCTAAATCAAACAACATGCCTAACGATACTATTGAGAGAGGTATCAAGAAGGCAGCAGGTGACGCAGATTCAGTTAATTACGTATCAGTATCTTATGAAGGCTATGGCCCTAACGGAACAGCCATCATTGTTGATGCACTTACAGATAACAAGAATAGAACTGCAGCTAATGTAAGAAATGCTTTTACAAAGGGCGGCGGTAATGTAGGTACACAGGGTTGTGTATCCTTTATGTTCGATAAGAAAGGTCAGATTATCATCGACAAAGAAGAGTGTGAGATGGATGCTGACGAGCTTATGATGGCAGCACTTGATGCAGGCGCAGAGGATTTCGCAGAGGAAGAGGATAGCTATGAGATTATCACAGCTCCCGATGACTTCAGTGCAGTGCGTGAAGCCATCGAAGCACTTAAGGTTCCTATGGTTGAGGCTGATGTTACAATGATTCCTCAGACATGGGTTGAACTTTCAAATGAAGAGGATATCAAGAAGATGAATCGTATTCTTGATTTACTTGATGATGACGATGACGTTCAGGCAGTATATCACAACTGGGATGAATAAAGTATTTTAAGTGTGTCTGATATGATACTTTTTCTGTACATTATCAGACACATTTTTAATACTTGAAACATTAGTAAAAAAGAGTTATACTATCATCAGTGTTTGATGACACACTTGCATGACAGGAGGAATTGCGAAATGATTGAGGCAACGAGCTGTGGCGGTGTGGTTATATTCCGTGGTAAGATTTTGGTTTTGTACAAGAACTACAAGAACAAGTATGAGGGCTGGGTTTTACCGAAAGGAACTGTAGAAGAAGGAGAAGAATATAAGGAGACGGCACTTAGGGAAGTGTCTGAAGAAACAGGAGTTAAGGCGAATATCATTAAGTATATAGGTAAGAGCCAATATTCTTTTTCGACAGCGGAGGATATCGTTGAGAAAGACGTACACTGGTATCTGATGATGGCGGATAGTTATTACAGTAAGCCACAACGAGAGGAATATTTTATTGATTCCGGATACTATAAGTTTCATGAAGCGTATCATTTGCTTAAGTTTGCGAATGAGAAGCAGATTTTAGAGAAGGCTTATAACGAGTATCTTGAATTAAAGAAGAATAATCTTTGGGGAAACAAAAAATATTTCTAGAATGAAAAAAGAAGGCGTGCTTTGTATTGAGCACGCTTTTTTGCATAAAATAATTAAAGCATTCAATATTATGTCACGAGTGTGTGGCGGATAGGAGTTTGTTATGAATAAGAATTACGAAAAGCTGCTGGAATATATTGAAAAGAGCATTGCCATGTCCTCTGCTTTGGCAATTTTCGAGTGGGATAACGAAACACTTGCACCTGAGAGTGCAATAGAAAACACGTCTAAGATAATGGGAATTCTTGCGAAGGAGAATCATAAGGCGCTTATCAATGATGAGGTTAAGGAGTTACTTGCTACTCTTGAACAGGAAGATGATTTGACTTTAACAGAGCGAAAGACAGTGGAGAAGCTTAAAAAAGAATATGAGCAGCTTAATGCGGTTACGGCAGAAGAGTATCAGGAGTACAATGAGCTTACAGCCAAGTCGGCGAATGCATGGGCAAAAGCGAAGGAGCAGAATGATTTTTCTGTTTTTGCACCTTTTCTTGAAAAGATTATTGCATTTAATAAAAAGATGGCTGCAAACAGAAGTAAAGACGAGGGCAGTATATATAATGTGCTTTTGGATGATTTTGAAGAAGAATTTACTACTGATGTGCTTGACAAGTTCTTTGAGGAATTAAAGAAAGGAATTCTGCCTTTAGCGAACAAGATTAAGGATAAAGAGGATTCAATTAATTTTGATTTTTTGAGAAAAGATTATGATATTGAGAAACAAAAGGAGTTTAACAGATTTCTCGCGGAGTATGTCGGATTTGATTTTTCTAAAGGTGTAATAGCTGAAAGTGAGCATCCGTTTACGACGAATTGGCACAATCATGATGTGCGTATTACCACACACTATTACAAAAACATGCCGGAAAGTGCGATTTTCTCGACAATTCATGAAGCGGGACATGCACTTTATGAGATGAATGTTGCCGATAAGTATACAATGACTATGCTTGCGGGTGGTACATCTATGGGAGTTCATGAGTCGCAGTCACGTTTTATGGAGAATTTTATCGGAAGAAGCGAGGCTTTTTGGAAGCCGATTTATTCCAAACTTCAGGAGACTTTCCCGGAGAATCTTGAAGATGTGGAACTTTCGGATTTTATGAAAGCGGTAAACAGAGTGGAACATGGATTCATACGTACTGAGGCAGACGAGCTTACTTATAGCATTCACGTAATAATCCGCTATGAAATAGAAAAGATGTTCATGGAAGGTGACGTAAATATCGATGAGTTACCGCAGATTTGGAATGACAAATATGAAGAATATCTCGGAATAAAACCCGAGAATGTGTCAGAAGGTATTTTGCAGGATATTCATTGGTCACAGGGCAGCATCGGATATTTCCCGTCATATGCACTCGGAAGTGCATTTGCTGCGCAGTTTTTTCATAAGATGCAGGAAGAAATCAATGTGGAAGAGGCTTTGCTTGACGGTGATATGGCGAAGATTACAACCTGGCTTAAAGAAAATATTCACCAGTATGGTTCATCTAAGAATGCAAAAGAACTTCTTAAGGACGTGACGGGTGAGAAACTTAACACGAAGTATTATATTGAGTATCTTACAGAAAAATACAGTAAGCTTTATGATTTATAGAAAGCAGAGTAATTCGTAATAATTATTTCAGATAACGTAATTGAGAGTTATACAGGAGAGAATTTTCATGAATAGAATAAATTATCAAAATTTGCTTGATAAAACAATTGAAAGTCTTGACGGACCGAAGACACTTTTGCTTCATAGCTGCTGCGCGCCCTGCAGCAGTTATGTGCTTGAGTATTTGTCGCAGTATTTTGAAATAACGGTGTTGTACTATAATCCAAATATTACTTTTGAGGAAGAATATACGTACAGAAAAGCCGAGCAGAAGCGTTTGATTAGCGAAATGCAGTCCAAATATCCGATTAAATTCATGGATTGCGATTATGATCCGGAGAACTTTTTTGCGGCGGTAAAAGGCTATGAAAAAGAGCCGGAGGGCGGTGCAAGGTGTAAAATATGTTTTAATATTCGGCTTCGTAAGACTGCAGAACTTGCAAAAGAGAATAGTTTTGACTTTTTCACAACAACACTCACCATCAGTCCGCTTAAAAATGCAGAGTTACTCAATGAAATCGGGGATATACTTTCTGCAGAATATGGTGTAAAATATCTTAATTCTGATTTTAAGAAGAGAAATGGTTATAAACGTTCAATAGAACTGTCTAAGCAGTATGATTTGTACAGGCAGGATTATTGCGGGTGCGTGTACTCGAAAGTGGAGCGAGAGAGAGCGGGTTGTTCTGCGCAATAAATGCAATGTGAAAAAATTACATAAAAAAGTAAAAATTCGCTTGCCATTTTTAGATACCTATGATAGAATAACTTTTGTCGTTATAAAGTAACGGTATGCCGGCGTGTCGGAATGGCAGACGAGGCAGACTCAAAATCTGTTGTGGGCAACCACGTATGGGTTCAAGTCCCATTGCCGGCAGTATAAGACCACTGAATTTACAGTATATTGTGGATTTAGTGGTTTTTTTGTTGTATAAAAAGCACCTTAGATTACGTGACAGATTTCTCAAGGAAAAATAATGAATCTGTTACGTATGAAAGGAGCACAGCGTATGAAAATTAACATGCTGAAAACAAATGAATTGAGTTTAAGAGAAGGTTTTGAAAAATTTATTAGTAAATGCAAGGTTAAAAATCTTGCAGACAGAACGATTGACTATTATTACAAAGAGTTTGAACGTTTTACGAAATATTTAAAAGGCAATCCGGCACTTAATGAGATAACTACAGAAGTTATAGAAGGCTACACAATTTACTTGAAAAACGAGACCGGTGCAAATGAAATTACTATAGCGTCATATATGCGTGCGGTAAGAGCGATTTTTTATTATTTGATGAAGATGGGGTATATGGATTCTTTTATGATAACAATACCAAAGGCTGTTAAGAAGGTTAAAGAAACATATACGGATGAAGAACTGAAGGTTTTGTTGAAAAAACCTAATTTAAGTAAATGTAGTTTTACGGAATATAAAACATGGGTATACATTAATTACCTTTTGGCTACAGGAAATCGAATATCGACAGTTATTAATTTGAAAATTAAAGACTTAGATTTTGATAATATGTTAATCAAATTAACAACGACAAAAAATAAGAGACAGCAGATTATACCTATGGCACAATCTCTAAAACCTATTCTTGTGGAATATCTTGAGATACGTGGCGGCAATGCAGAAGATTATGTCTTCTGTACTGAAACCGGTGCACAGGCAAAAATACGAACTATGGAAGATAACTTGAAATACTATAACCATAAAAGAGGTATTTCGAAAACTTCAAGCCATTTGTTTAGACATACTTTTGCTAAAACATGGATTTTGAACGGCGGAGATATTTTCAGATTGCAGAAGATGTTAGGGCATTCGGATTTAAGCGTGGTAAAAGAGTATGTAAGTATGTTTTCTAATGATTTAGTGCTTGATTTCGATAAATACAACCCACTGGACAAATTGGTAAAGAGCGATAAAATTATAAAAATGAAATAAATTATGCTTTGCAATGAGTTTGTATATTAATAATTCACAGTGCTTTTTGCGATAGTAACAACGATAAAAAATGGCGGTATAATAAGACGAATGCAGTAATAATGAATAATAAGAATATAGACACCATAAGCAGTTTGTTACAATAGAAATAATATAATTTTTGTTTTTTTTATCGTAGTAAATACTTCGTACAAATCAAAATCAAGAAAAATTTAAAAAATTTATAAAAAGGTGTTGACAAAAATAAAAATACGTGGTATTTTGTTAGCAACCAAAAAAGAAGAGTGCTAACAGGAGTAAAATCTATGGTCACAGTTATAAGTATTGTAAAAATGAATATATTCCGATATCTGCTGTAGTGCCGACTAGGTATTACAGCTTTCGGGATTGTTCTAAGACAATTTCATAATATTTTTTAAAGACACTTACAGCAGATATTTCTAATGTCTCTTATGTAGAGACAGTGCCTTGTGGGCAGATGCCCGTATTATTTTTAACGCTATTTTTGCGTCCAAAAATAGTGTGTGAAAGGAGGTGCAGAAATGTTTTCTGTAGGTGTTTTTTTGTTGCTTTTCTTTGCGGTATATGCATTAGCAGGATATGTTTTGCAGGATTCGAGTTAATAGAAATGAGGAGAGTAAGAGAAATGATAAATTTGAACAAGGGGGGGGTGAAAATATGCAAATTACAGTAATTGACAATATTATGTCCGCCGGTAAAACTAGTTGGAGTATTCAGTATATGAGCCGCCGCATCGGCAAAGGGAGGTATTTATATATAACACCATATCTTTCCGAGGTGGATAGGATTATTTCAGCCGTAGATGGAGATATGTACCAACCAGAGTATAACAGTTGCGGCAAAGAGGATAATTTATGCGAACTCATAAAGAACCGCAAGAATATTGCATGTACGCATGAGTTGTTCAAGCGTTTAAGTGATGAAAGCTTGGAACTGATTCGGGATAATGGATATACATTGATTCTCGATGAAGTGCTAGAAGTGATTTCGCCGGTAAAGATCAAACCGGATTCAGTAAAAATCTTAATCGAAGCAGATTGCATTTCTGTTGATAATGATGGGTATGTCATATGGAATCCGAAAAAAGATGACTATGATACAGATTTCAATGAGATAAAGCAAATGGCAATGGAACATAGGCTATTATGTATAAATAACACAATGTTGCTGTGGATAGTTCCGACAAAGCTGTTTGAAGTGTTCAAAGAGGTGTATATTGCAACATACATGTTTGAAGCAAGTTTACTTCATTATTATTTTAGGTTACATAAAATTCAGTATCAGAAAAAATCCATTATATACAATAACGGAAAATATGACTTGGTAGATTATTATGAGCCGGATACGACAGTGTATTCAAAACTTATTGAAATATATGAAGGGAATATGAATACAAATTTTAATCAGCAAGCAACATCATTATCAAAAAGGTGGTTTGAAAAAAACAGTAACAAAGAGCCTGTAGATATATTGAAGCGTAATATGAATAATTACCTAAGGAATCAGCAGAAGGCAAAGACCACTGATATACTCTGGTGCTGTTTCAAAGATTACGCAAAGAAGATTGATGGAGCAGGATATAAATACAAAGATATAAGCCAATATCCGAAATACAGAGGAAAAACAAGCTTTTTAGCTTTTAATTGCCGCGCAACAAATGATTATGCAGAACGCCATGTTGTGGCATACTGCGTGAACATATACATGCATCCGGCAATTGTGAATTTCTTTGCCCAAAATGGGATTGCTGTTAATCAAGATGCTTACGCACTGTCCGAGCTGTTACAATTTTTATGGAGGAGCGCTATTCGAAAAGGCGAACCAATACATGTGTATATACCGTCGGACAGAATGAGAGGATTAATATATTCTTGGTTAGGCAGAGAATATATAAGAAGTCGAAATATGGTATCACAGGCACTGTGATAATTTTGAAGAAAAAGCTTGTGTTTTCAAGGATTTTTATAATAGTTCCTTAGAGAAAGAATATAAAATTGTAAAATCTATTACTATTACATGTTCTATATTTGCGGATACAATCCGCAAATATAGAAAAATGTAAAAACTGCGAGTGCTCCGGCGGCATAAGCCGCAGTGAGTGCGAGCAAAAAAACAAGAAAAAGGAGAAAAAAATGTATAAACTTACAATTGATTTTAATGAACAGAAAGAGAATATCGAAAAACAATTAAGACAGGGGGAAGAAATTAAACACTGCGTGGATGCTTCATCGTTTGGCGGGAAATTTTTTAATCCGAATTGGGTAGTTACAAATTATGCGAGGGTGTATTCATTGTATTATAAGCGTTGGCTATGTCCGGCAAAAAAATATACAGGGAAAAAGAACCGTGCAGGTAACCGCGCAGGAATGTATTTTACATTAGGCAGGAATATTAATGTTAGCAGATTGGTTGCAAACTACTTTTGCGATAAAACATTGATAGATAAGTACGGTGAAGAAAACGTAGATGTTCATCATATAAGAAGGATTAATCCATTGTTATCTTGTGAAGATAATAATAAGGCAAGCAATTTGCAGTATGTGTTAAAAGCCGCATATAAAAACGGTGACAACAATGTTTTAACGCATTCTTTTGCAACGGCGGTGCAAACAGGGACTTATAAAGCAGCAGAGGATATGGATGTGTTTTTGAAAGCTATAATTAATACAGCGGCTAAAGATAGTGACGCGGAAGTTGAAATTGTAAATGATACAGAATATAGAGTACTTATCCATGCAAAAGGGACGCTTACAGAACAGGAAGCTGAAGAATATGCAAAGAAATTTAGAAAATCGAAAGAAACGTTCACATATGTAAGGGCAGACGGAACAACTCACTTTGGTAGGTTGTAATGCAGTAAATGCTTAACCGGTGAAAGATAATCGGTTTGAGTTAAAGCATTGAGCGGGGAGTAAGATACTCCCCTTCTGTCACTAATAAGCGTATATTAATAAATTTTATTATAATTATATAGCTATTTTGGTGACAGTCTTCTCACCGGCACACAAAATGTAAATATTTTATTTAGATTTTGATAATCACAAACTACTTGTGGAGAGTAGTACATATATCAATTAAATCATGGTTTAACTTGAAAAACGTATATACATTTAGTATAATATATCTATAATTTAAAGGAGAAAATTACATTATGAAAATTAAATTTTTATCTGTTTTATGTATATTATTTTTTATTCCATTAACAGGTTGTGCAAAATACGAAGAGGATTTGAGCCAAAATGTAGAAATATATGGTCTTTACTTACAAGATATAATTTCGACAGATTCTTCGTATATTTTAAATGAATCTTACAACTTTAATCAAGATAATACTTATCAGCACATAGTAAAAGAAGTTTTTTCTGATACTGTTATGAGGGATAGTAATACTTCAGGAGAAATTTTAGTAATCGAAGAATTATCTGACGAACTAACTAAAATTACTCTTAGTCAAAAAGTGATAGACTTTTGGACACGTGAAGAATCAAATGAAATATTATATAAATATAAAAACATGTTAGGCAATTTCTGTGAAGCGGAAATCCCTAACAGTAAAACTTTCAATCTTGAATTGGATGGTATTTGGTTTGATAAAGATGGACAATATCATATATGTGCAGGAGCTGAAACATGTGATTGCAGTCCAATTAAATATATTAAAAAAGATAATATAATTTATTTTCAATCAATAAGCGAAAAAGGTAAATATTATACTATAGCTTTTTACGTTCTTGACGAAGGACTTTTTTCTCCAGAGTTATATAAGGTGGAAGAATAAAGGAGGAATTTATTATGTATCAACAAGAAATACCAATGTTATTAACTAATAAAAAAGAACAATCTAATGCAAAATGGCTACTTCAAGAGGTTTTAGGCTATACACAAACAGAAATTAATGAAATGGAAAAGCGATTATTCAAGGGTACTATTGTACAACATATATCCATTGACCAAGCTTTACTAATTGCCAAACCTTTTTTAGAAAATAATGTAAGCTTATGTCTTATAGATGAAGAACAAGATAAACTTATGGATTATAGTGCTTTGGGAGTAAAGTTAGAAACTCCAAAAAGCCATTATTATGACCAGCCTATAGTAAGCAGAGAACATTTAATTAATCCATTTAATCAACCAGCACCTGTACCAATAACTTCATTGCCTCCTAAATCATCAACCCCAACCATCACCTGTCCTTACTGCAAATCAACCGACACAAAGAAAATCTCTGCCGGTAGTAGATGGCTTTCAACAGGTCTGTTCGGATTGGCAAGCGGTAAAGTAGGAAAGCAGTGGCATTGTAATAAGTGTAAGAGTGATTTTTGAGTACATAGAAAAAGACACATTCGGTGTCTTTTTTTTGTTTGCATTTTGTATATCATTGCTTTCGCATAATCTACTGCACCGATTGTAGCAATAGACATGTCTGCTGATTGTACGGCTTTTGTAACTCCTCTTAAATCATCAATCCATGATGTAATTTTCGTACTATTAATTATTCTCCTGTTGTGGAATTAGGAAAAATGTGATAGTGCATGAATGGACTAGCTATCGGTTTTAATGAAAAAACAGAGCGGCAAAATAGTTTTTGGTACCCCGACTTATCATTTTAAGGAATTATTACTTAAAGTCGGTATGTAAAATAGACAAATTTATAAAAATATGGTAGACTATATAGAGAGAAATCTGCTGTGTAATTTTGGGATAGATTATATGGAAATGTTGTAAATTCACTGGTTTTTAAGTGTGTGCAGACGAGGCAGACTCAAAATCTGTTGTGGGCAACCACGTATGGGTTCAAGTCCCATTGCCGGCAGTATAAAACCATCAAGTTTACGAAGCCTCGTAAGTTTGGTGGTTTTTTGATTATACAGAATTTGGTTCTGAAATTTTGGTAACAGAAAATAGAGAAAGGCTGAACATTATGTACTTAGACGATTTAAATCCTAATATGGAGATTGATATACCCGAGGTTATTATTGACAAGGAGAGAATGATAGAATTTGCGAAACTTTACGATCCGATACCCTTGCATTGTGATGAAGAATATGCAAAATCTACGAGATTTGGTAAGCTTATTGCGCCAGGAGTTATGTCTTTTATGGCGGTATGGGCTAAGTTTATGGAAAATGATATTTTCGGAGATGAGCTTATTGCGGGCAAGTCAACCAAGATAGAGTGGTTTAAGCCGGTTTTTGCTGAGGATGTGTTAAAAGGCAAGGCACGAATCGGTAGTATCACAAGAAGGAATGCGTATAATGGAATCGCTGAGGTAATCATTGATGTGTATAATCAGCATGGGGAGCTTGTGTTGTCTGATATTACGGAATCGGTGGTTAAATATAGAGTGTAGTTGTGTTAGGGGAATATATGTACAAATTTGAATTTAGTTCTACGCAGAGAAAATAATAGCCAATGCAGGTAGTTTTGCATTGGCTATCATACTATTCTTCGGTATTTATGAGGTTACTGTAATATTTGGTTTTACCTGATAGGACATCATCATAAAAGCCTTGTTTCCAGTCAATATAATCAATGCAATCCTGCACTTGTTTAAGTTGTTCTACTAAGGATTTGCGTTTGATATCCAGTATAACTTTTCTCTTTGGTATGGTGGATTCTCCCATAAGGCAGAGTTCGATATATTCCTTCATTTCAGAAATGCTCATTCCGCAGTTTTTAAGGCAATTTAAACTGTTAATCCAAGCAATGTCTCGCTCATCAAAGATACGACGATTATTTTTATCGCGCTTTACATTAGGAACAAGACCTTGATTGCAATAGAATTTTAGTGTTTCGTATGGTAAGTGCGTTTGTTCGCAGGCTTCTTTCATTGTAAACATAAAGACCTCCAAGAAAAATAAAAATAGTGCTTGACCGGTAGTAACTACCGATTGATACAATGGGAGTGTATCATGAATACAGATTATTTTCAAGGAGGTTTTCGGATGGAATATAAGGTGTTAAGCAATGGTGTGAAAATGCCACAGTTGGGTTATGGAGTATATCAGGTAACAAAGGAAGAATGTGAGCGTTGTGTGTTGGATGCATTGAGAGCAGGATATCGTTTGATTGATACGGCACAGTCTTATTTCAATGAAGAGGAAGTAGGTTCTGCAATCAAAAAGAGTGGAATACCTCGTGAAGAGATTTTTCTTACAACAAAGGTATGGATTGAACATTATGGATATGAGGAATGCAAAGCATCTATAGAGGAATCTATGAGAAAGTTGCAGACAGATTACTTGGATTTACTATTACTTCATCAGCCGTTTGCAGATTACTATGGAGCATGGAGAGCATTGGAAGAATACTATGAAGCTGGAAAAATCAGAGCAATCGGCATCTCTAATTTCTATCCGGATAGAATGATTGATATTGCGACATTTGCCCGTATTAAACCTATGATAAATCAGATAGAAATTCATCCATATCATCAACAGCAAGAGTCTAAATACTGGCATGATAAATATGGCATTCAGATGGAAGCATGGGCACCTTTTGGTGAGGGTAGAGGTGATATGTTTACAGACCCTATGTTATCAGAAATTGGTGACAAGTATGGAAAAACGGTTGCACAGGTAATTTTAAGATGGCATTTACAGAGAGGTATTGTAATCATTCCAAAGTCAGTACATTATGAAAGAATGGTAGAGAATTTTAATGTGTTTGATTTTGAGTTATCAGCTGATGATATGGAAAAGATAGCAACCTTGGATAAAAAACAGAGTGCATTCTTCTCCCACTACGACCCAAACATGGTAGAGTGGTTTGGCAAGATGGTGGAAGAACGAAAGAAACAGCATGACTGTACTAAGGAAGAGAAAAATTGGTAAGGAGCAAGTGATATGACTAAGAAAATTTTGATATTGTCCGGTAGTCCAAGGAAGCAAGGCAATTCGGATTTGTTATGTGATGAATTTATGCGTGGTGCATTAGAAGCAGGACACACAGTAGAAAAAATCCGTGTGCAGGAGAAAAAGGTAGCATGTTGTACTGCATGTTATGCTTGCCGTGATAACGGAAACTGCGTAATCAAGGATGACATGGCAGATATTATGCATAAAATGATAGATTGTGATGTTATGGTGTTAGCAAGTCCGGTTTATTTTTATTCTATTGATGCACAGTTAAAGGCTGTTATTGACAGAAGTGTATGCCGTTGGACAGAAGTAAAGAATAAAGAGATGTATTATATCATGACTGCAGCTGACGGAGAAAAGGAATCTATGGACACCACACTGGCGTGCTTTAGAGGATATGCTGATTGTGTGGAGGGAGCAGTAGAAAAAGGAATAATTTACGGAACTGGGGTATATCACGTAGGAGAAATCAAAAAAACAAAGTGTATGCGGGAAGCATATGAGATGGGAAAGAATGTATAGACCGAAAGCGGTACAAATTTCAGTTTTCATGAGCATTCGCCATGCCGGCAGACTCGCAAGTAGAAATTGCGAGTCTGCCGACATTAGCTGTACTTAAATAAAGTTGGAACCGTAATCAGGTTCTTCTTTGTAGGGCATTTCTACGGGCACCACATTTTCCTGCGGCAAGTCTACCTGTGGGATGTCGCCGTCGTCATAAACATTTGAACGGTCGGGAAATTCGGGTGTTATTTTTATATCATCACGTCTCATGAGAATAACCTCCTTTCAAAAATAGCATGTCTGAAATGATGAAAATTATGCAATCTTCTAAAGAGTGTGATATTATAAAAAAGAAAAATACATGTAAGATTTTAATCAGAAAGTTGTGTATTTAAGTGAAGGGACAAATTTCAGAAGGGATGATTTTTATGGAGGATTGTGCAATAGTCGGATTATATTGGGATAGAGACGAACAGGCTATTCCTGCGACATCTGAAAAATACGGACGTTATTGTACTTCTATTGCCAAAAACATACTCGGAAATATTGAAGATGCAGAAGAATGTGTTAATGATACATACTTGAATGCATGGAATTCAATGCCTCCACACAAGCCGGACGTGTTGTCAACTTTTCTTGGGAAAATTACGCGTAATCTCTCGCTTAACAGATACAAGTATAATACGGCAGAGAAACGTGGTGGTGGAGAAGCTGTGGTTGTCCTTGATGAATTATCGGAGGTTGTATCGGATACAGATATTGTGGAACAGGAGATTGAACGTAAGGAGCTTGTGAATGCAATTAATACTTTTCTGGATACTCTTGATTTAAAGAAACGAAGTATTTTTATATGCAGATACTGGTATTTTGACAGTGTTGAAGATATTGCTACGAGCTTTGGGATGACTGAGAATAATGTATCTGTAATACTTAACAGGTTACGCAAAAAGCTACAACAATATCTTTCGGAAAGGGGATTCGAGCTATGAGAAAAGAAGATTTTTGTGATGTGTTAGCTGATATTAATGAGAACTATGTAAAAGAAGCCCGAATGCCAATGGTGAAGTCTAAGAAAAATACATGGGTTAAATGGGTTGCCATAGCAGCTGTTTGTTTGTGTATTGTTTCGGCTATAGGAATTACATATATTGTTACATCGGATAAAGAAGAGAATAATAATGTATTAAAGTGGTCGGAAGGTTTTGTAGCAGAAGATTATTTTAAATACAATAAATATGAGGTGTCATCTACAGGCCCTGCGGTAGATGGTAGCGTAATTGCCCCATATGCCGAAACACGTTATTTTTCGGATTATCGTACCGAGTTTGAGATGAACGGAGTGATTCCTACACTTTCAGATTATCCGGAATACGAATTTACTGCACAATATAATGAAGACGGTAGTATTTACAGTGTCAGATTTTTTTGGGCACAGAGAAGTGAAAACTATAATAGTTATATGGAGTTAACTGCAGGATATCAGGAAGAAAAAATCATTCGGGATTGCATCGATGCAAAAGCCGGGCCGGATAATCCGTATGTGACGGTGACGGAGAGGGCTGGTATTCAGATTGTCGCAAGACGATATAGAGGTGGTATAAAAACACTTACATTCCAAGATGGTGAAATATGGTATCAGATTAAATTTGGCTGGAAATGTACCTATGATGATGCGGTACGTATTTTAGATTGGATATGGGAGCATCCGATAGATTTTAACTTATTTACAATTGACAGGGGAACGGAGATAACAAGGTCAAATCTTGAAGAAATGCCGGAGGCATTTAGCGAATATATTCCTGATTTTAGTGAATTATTTGATTATGTATGCGCAGATAATTTTATAAATTTGAAAGATGGCGAACCTTATGAGTTTCAAGGGAGTTTTTTTTCTGATGTTAAGGTTTTGGGGGAGTATGATACAAGTACAAGAATCTCTTGGTATATTTATGCGCAGCCGGATTACTATGTTTTACAAAGGTGTATGGGTGATATCTCAGAAATTACAGAGCAACTGGTAACGGATATTTTTTCGGAAATAAGTGATTTTACTTATACGGATGGAGAGATTATATTCATGAAAGATAATTATCTTATTTGGGTTAGCGGAAAAGATGCAGACATTGTCTGGCATGCAATTGAATCATTGAAAAATGATTAATGTAAATAAATATTGGAGTTATCTTTAAAAGAGTTTGCATTGCAAACTCTTTTTACGTAACATTGACAAATCATGCTTGTACAGATATAATAAAATAGTATGTTTTTAATATACAAAAGCTAAAATTTTGACAAAAAGAAAGGATGCCCAATAATGAGTCGTATTGCGATTGTAACGGACAGTAATAGCGGAATTACACAGAAGCAGGCAGAAGAAATGGGTATTTATGTTTTGCCGATGCCATTTTATATAAATGGAGAATTATTTTTTGAAGAGATTTCATTAACTCAGGAAGAGTTTTACAAGCATTTGGAAAATGATGCAGATATTTCAACATCACAGCCGGCTCCGGCGGATGTAATGGACCTTTGGGATAAGTTACTTGAGGAGTATGACGAGATAGTGCATATTCCCATGTCCAGCGGACTCAGTAGTTCGTGTGAGAGTGCAATGATATACGCAAGGGATTATGATGATAAGGTGCAGGTTATTGATAATCAAAGAATTTCTGTTACGCAGCGTCAGTCGATTCTTGATGCACAGTATCTTATCAGCCAGGGTAAGAATGCGAAGGAAATTAAAGAGATTCTTGAAAAATATAAGATGGAATCAAGTATTTATATTACGCTTGAGACTCTTAAGTATCTTAAAAAAGGCGGAAGAATCACACCGGCTGCTGCCGCAATCGGAACAGTTCTTAATCTTAAGCCGGTTCTTCAGATTCAGGGACAGAAGCTTGATGCTTTTGCCAAGGTACGTGGTAAGAAGAATGCCAGAAGAACAATGATTGAGGCTATACGCAAGGACCTTGACACACGTTTTAAGGATAATTGGGACAAGGGCTTTGTTCGTATGGAGATAGCATATTCAGGTAATTATGAAGAAGCACTTGATTGGAAAGCTGAACTTGAGGAAGCATTTCCTAATGTTGATTTTTGGATGGATCCGCTTTCACTCAGTGTTTCATGCCATATAGGTGCAGGGGCTCTTGCCGTTGCGGCTTCAGTTGCTATAGAAGCATATGTATAATAATTATGCGGCAGGTCTGTAGTGGCTTGCCGTTTTTTGCTTGATGAAAGGGTAGATTAAAAATGGAACAGTTAAAGACATTGGAAGAGGTGCAGGCATTTTTCTCACAGGATAAATTTGCAACAGAAAACGGTGCGGTTGTTGATGCATTTGCTGATAAATATGCAGTTTGCAGTCTTGTAATTGATGACAGACATCGCAATGCATTAGGAGCAGTAATGGGCGGTGTACCTTTTATGCTTGCAGATTTTGCATTTGCGGTTGCAACCAACCACGGAGGCAACATAGTTGTATCACTTGCTAGTAATATTTCTTATTGTGGTGTTGCAAGAGGCGAGAAGCTTATAGCTACGGCAAATTGTATAAAAGATGGTAGAAGCACCTGCTGCTATAATATTGATGTCAGGGATGAACTTGATAATATGGTTGCAGTTGTTACAATAAACGGATTCAAAAAATAGGAGGGTTTACAATGATTAAACAGACAATTTTCGGAACAACAAAGGATGGTAAGGAAGTTAAGGAGTACACAGTGGAAAATGCAAACGGTATGTCATTTTCTGCAATTGAGTTTGGAGCGGTAATAAGAAAAGTATTTACAAAAGACAAAAATGGTGAGATTGCTGACGTTGTGCTCGGTTTTGACAGTGTACAGGATTATGAGAATGATGATACATACCTTGGTGCGGTTGTAGGTCGTTATGCTAACCGTATCGGTAATGCAACCTTTACGCTTAACGGTGTGGAATATAAGCTTGATAAAAATGATAACGGCAATACTCTTCATGGAGGCATTGACGGATATGACAAGAGAGTGTGGGCTTCAGAGAGCTTTGCAGACGAGAAGGGCGAGGGTGTTAAGTTCATGCTTGTAAGCGAAGATGGTGATCAGAGTTATCCCGGCAAGCTTGAAATTGCAGTTAAATATACTTTGACAAATGATAACGAGCTTATTCTTGAATATACCGGAATGAGTGATAAAGACACTATCTGCAACCTTACAAATCACTCATACTTTAATCTCGCAGGTCATGACAGCGGAGATGTTCTTAATCAGCTTATCTGGCTCAATTCTGACTTCATTACAGAGGCAGATGAACAGTCAATTACTACAGGTAAATTAATAGATGTTAAAGGAACACCGATGGATTTTACAACTGAGACAGCAATTGGCGACCGAATTGATGCAGATTATTATCAGATAAAGTTTGGTGCCGGCTATGATCATAACTGGGTGATCAAAGGTTATGAGAAGGGTAAAATGAACTTCATTGCTACTTTAAGAGACAAGGCAAGCGGAAGAAAGATGGAAGTTTATACTGATTTACCGGGTGTTCAGGTATATAGCGGTAATTTCTTAAAGGCAAGAATTCCAGGCAAAAATCAGGCTAAATATACAAGAAGAACAGGTGTATGCTTTGAAACACAGTATTATCCGGACAGTATTAACAAGCCGGAATTTCCGTCACCGATTCTTAAAGCCGGCGAGGAGTATAAGACAACAACAATTTACAAATTTATTGTTTAATTAGGTTTGTATATGTTTACGCGGACCGGATTTTCGGTTCGCGTAAAGCATTGGGAGACGATATGGAAAATAATAATTTTTTTGCGATGCTTTCCAGAATGAAGTACATCAATCGTTGGGGGCTCATGCGCAACACAATTCATGAGAATATAAGCGAGCATAGTCTTGATGTGGCTATTATTGCACATGCACTTGCAACTTTTTCAAATAAGTATTTCGGCAATAATATTAATGCTGAGCGTGTAGCACTTCTTGCTATATTTCATGACTGTACGGAGATTATAACTGGCGATATGCCCACACCGATTAAGTATTATGCACCTGAGATAAGGGAAGCATATAAGGAAGTCGAGAATGTGGCAAAGGACCGTTTGCTTAAGGGTCTTCCCGAGGAACTTACGGACGTTTATGACTCTCTTTTAATTGAGACGGAGGAAGAGGCAGAACTTTGGCGTTTTGTTAAAGCTGCGGATAAGATGTCTGCACTTATTAAATGTATTGAAGAGAAGAGAATGGGCAATGATGATTTTGTTAAGGCAAAAGCATCGACACTTAAGAGCCTTAAGAAGATGAAGATGCCCGAGGTTGATTTGTTCATCGAAAAATATCTGCCTGCTTATCAGCTTACACTTGATGAGCAGACTTAAAACAGGAGAAATGTTATGGCTTTTGACGGTATTACAGTAGCCGCACTTACAAAAGAATTACAGGACAAGCTTACGGATGGAAGAATCAATAAGATTTCGCAGCCCGAGCCTGATGAACTTATTTTTACGATAAAGACACGTCAGGGTTCACAGAAGCTTTATATGTCGGCAAGTGCATCTTTGCCGCTTGTATATCTTACAGAAGACAATAAACCGGCGCCGATGACGGCGCCGAACTTTTGCATGCTCTTAAGAAAGCATATCGGAAGCGGAAGAATTGTTAAAATAGAGCAGCCTGGACTTGAGAGAATTATTCATTTTGAGATTGAACATTATAATGAACTTGGTGATTTATGCAGTAAGATTCTTACGGTTGAGCTTATGGGCAAGCACAGCAATATTATATTCCGTGAAGGAGATATGATTATTGACAGTATCAAGCATATCTCAGCATATATAAGCTCGGTGCGTGAGGTTTTGCCGGGAAGGGAATATTTTGTTCCGCTTACAAATGAGAAGGCCAATCCTCTTGAGATTGATAAATGTACTTTTTTTGAAACTGTATATTCACAGAATCAACCTCTTTCCAAGGCACTTTATATGGGACTTACAGGTTTTTCACCGGTTATGGCAGAAGAACTGTGTACAAGGGCGACGATTGATTCTGCAACTTTTGCCAATACTTTAAGTGATATTGAGAAAGAACATTTTTACCGTCAGTTCGAGAATTTAATTGACGATATAAAAAAAGGTGAGTTCGATTCCAATATTATTTATGATAATGGGGAACCTATTGAATTCGCGGCGGTTTCGTTTGCACTTTACGGCAACAATGAAGCAAAACGTTTTGAGAGTATAAGTACGTTGCTTGAGAGCTATTATGCCGAAAAGAATGTAATTACGCGTATCAGGCAGAAGTCGGCGGATCTTCGAAGAATTGTTCAGACAGCACTTGACAGGAATTACAAGAAGCTTCAGCTTCAGGAAAAGCAGCTTAAAGATACCGATAAACGAGACAAATACCGCATTTATGGTGAACTTATCAATGCATACGGTTACGGACTTGAAGACGGAGCAGCAAGCTTTGAAGCATTTAATTATTATACAAATGAGAATATTGTGATTCCGCTTGATAAGGATTTGACTATACGTGAGAATTCAGTTAAGTATTTTGATAAGTATAATAAATTAAAAAGAACTTTTGAGGCGTTGTCAGGGCTTATTGAAGAGACCAAGAGTGAGATTGAACACCTCGAATCAGTTCTTACATCGTTAGAGATAGCACTTAAGGAAGAGGACCTTGTGCAGATTAAATCTGAGCTTGTAGAATTCGGATATATCAAAAAGCATGGCGGGGCACAGGGGAAGAAGGAGAAGGTTACGAGCAAGCCTTTTCACTATATTTCAAGTGATGGTTATCACATGTATGTAGGTAAGAACAATTACCAGAACGAGGAACTCACCTTTAATGTTGCGAATGGTGGTGACTGGTGGTTTCATGCTAAAGGAATGCCGGGCTCACACGTTATTGTGAAGACTGAAGGAGAAGAACTTCCGGACAGAACTTTTGAAGAAGCGGCCAAGCTTGCGGCTTACTATTCAAAAGCCAAGGGCGTAAAGAAGGTAGAAGTTGATTACACCGAGCGAAAGAATGTTAAGAAGGCGAACGGCGGAAAACCGGGCTTTGTTATATATCATACCAATTATTCGATGATAATAGAACCGGATATTTCAGAAATAGAGGTTTGTAATTAAAATCCGTAATTGACTAAAATTTAAGTTTGCTTTATAATATAGTGGTTATAGTGTTTTCCATAATTTAGAGGATGGTGGAACTAATGATTAAAAGTATGACAGGCTTTGGACGTTGCGAGATGTCCGATGAATATAGAAAAATTACCGTAGAACTTAAATCAGTTAATCACAGATATCTTGATTTAAGTATCAGAATGCCTAAGAAGCTTAATTTTTTTGAGGCAGGAATCAGAAATGTCGTTAAACAGTATGCACAGCGTGGTAAGATAGATATGTTTATCACATATGAAGATCTCTCGGAAGGTGCGTCGGCGCTTAAGTGTAATATGGCACTTGCCAAGGAATATATAAGCAATTTTAATGAGATTGCTATGCAGTTCGGACTTGATAATGATGTGAGAGCAACTACACTTCTTCGTTGCCCTGAGGTTTTTACAATGGATGAGCAGGGCATAGACGAAGATGCAATTTGGAGTCTCCTTGAGAAGGCTACCAAGGGAGCGTGTGAGAAATTTGTTGAGACGAGAATTGCGGAAGGAGAAGCTCTTAAGGCAGATCTTCTCGTTAAATTAGACGGAATCATGGAGAATGTTTTATATATCGAGAAGCGTTCACCTGAGATTCTTAAAGAGTACCGAGATAAGCTTATGGATAAGGTTTCTGAGCTTCTTGATAAGACGTCAATTGATGAGTCCAGAATTCTTACCGAGGTTACTATTTATGCAGACAGAATTTGTGTTGATGAAGAGATGGTAAGACTTAAGAGCCACGTTGAGGCAATTAAGAACGCACTCAATACGGGTGATGGCATGGGCAGAAAGCTCGATTTCATTACACAGGAACTCAACAGAGAGGCTAACACCACTTTGTCTAAGTCCAGTGCACTTGATATCAGCAATAAGGCGATTGAACTCAAGACGGAGATTGAGAAGATCAGAGAACAAGTACAGAATATTGAGTAGGTATAGAAGATATGTTGATAAATATCGGTTACGGGAATGTTGTTAATTCAGATAAGATAGTTGCCATAATCAACTCGGACTCAGCACCCGCTAAGAGAATTGCGCAGGGCGCTAAGGATGCGGGGATGGCGATTGATGCAACTCAGGGACGTAAAACAAAAGCAATAATAGTTACCGATGCGCATGTGATTTTATCGGCACTTTTGCCGGAGACTATTGCCGGCCGTTTTGGCGGCACTATACAGAACGAAAGCTAAGGAGAGAACATGGAGAAGAAGGGATTGCTTGTTGTTGTTTCAGGCTTTGCCGGTTCGGGAAAAGGAACTCTTATGAAGGAGCTTGTTAAGAGATACAAGACATATGCATTGTCAGTATCGGCTACTACAAGGAATCCCCGTCCGGGTGAGGTTGACGGAAGAGAGTACTATTTTAAAACAACTGAAGAATTTGAACAGATGATAGAAGAAGATGCATTCGTGGAATATGCACGCTATGTCAATAATTATTACGGAACGCCCAAGAAGTACGTTTTTGATCAGCTTGAGGCAGGAAATGACGTTATTCTTGAGATAGAAATTCAGGGAGCACTTCAGATTCAGAAAAAGTTTCCCGAAGCACTTCTTTTGTTTGTGACACCGCCCGATGCGATTACACTTAAGAATCGTCTTGTGGGACGTGGTACAGAGGATGCGGCAACAATCGATTTAAGGCTTGCAAGAGCATCAGAAGAGTCGCAGGGAATAGAAGAATACGATTATATTGTTGTAAATGATGATTTGGAGGAATGTGTGCTGACGATGCACTCAATAATCCAGAATGAAAAATATAAAACATTTCGTAATTTATCATTTATTAATGAAATCAGAGACGGGCTTAAGAGCTTCGCGAAAGGAGATTAAATTATGTTACATCCATCATATTCAGATTTAATGGCAGCAGTTAATGATACTGCAACAGAACTTGAACATCCGGTAGTAAAGAGCAGATATTCAATCGTACTTGCTACGGCTAAGAGAGCAAGACAGATTATATCAGGCGCTGAGGCTTTTGTTGAGGATGCACAAAGAAAACCGCTTTCTGTAGCGGTAGATGAGTTCTATAACCAGAAGGTAACTATCGTTTCAGATGAAGCGGCTGAGGAATAATTATTATATTTTGAGGAATTTGCGCGTGGCTTCAACAAGAGGTTCACGCGCATATTTTATGCTGCTTATATGTTCATATATATCGGTAGCAGCAATGTCTGTATTTAACATATTCTTTGCAAGACCTTGCAGGGAATCGTGTATCGGAGAGTTTTTTACTGAGGTCAAAAGCGGCACAGAAGCCTTTGAAATAAGGTTAAGCGTCTCGTAGTTGGCGGATGTGTTGCGCATGCCAAGTAACTTATTGTAGAAAATCCAACCGCTATTGCGGTATTCGTTGAGTTCCTTTGCTCTTATATCAAGTAGACTGTGAATAAGCCCTCTGCATATTCGTGAGTAAGTATATGCTTTGTTTTTGAGCAACATTGCGAAATCCGAAAAACCTTTGAATTCGGGTAAAAGTCTATTGATTCGATTTGAAAGCTCTGCATTTATTTCAAAATAATCTTCAAAAGAAATATTGTTTATAAATTTGTTGTAAAGACTAAAATATAAAACAGATGAAAAATCATCCTCTGTTATCGGAAAAGTCCTGTTTATGTTTGAGACATACAAATCATGGACAGACTCAGGAATATAAAACTTCAAATCCTCAAAAACTGCTTTGGAACAGAGCAATTTTCGTATTGCAGAAGCGGAAGCAAGCGGATTTGTGGATTCTGTATCGTGGTAAGCATGGCCAATGCGATTTATTGTATAAGGAGTTATGTTGCTGTTACTTTTTTTCAGTGCCTTGATATATTCAATACCAAGGATGTTGTTGGGAGATTCAAGAGTATCTGCATACTTAGGGAAGGTGTGTTTGAATGCTTTTGCACGGGCTTTGGCATAATTATCACCTTTTTTCAGATATTCCTGTAAATATTTACTGTATTTATCCGGTTCGTCGATAATGATTTGAGCGATTTCCGAAAGGACAGAGACATCACCGCATTCGCTTCCAAAGCAGATGCAGTCCACAATACCTAGTGCATCAAGGGCTCTTACGGCACCTTCGGCGAAGTATTCAGCACTGCCTGTTGCGTAGCATACGGGAAGCTCAAATACAAAATCTGCACCGCAGGAAAGCGCGGCAAGAGTGCGCTGATACTTGTCCATAATTGCAGGGGTACCGCGTTGCACAAAATCACCGCTCATTATAACTACAACACAATCCGCACCCGTGATTTTTTTGGCTTCGTTAATATGGTGCAGATGTCCGTTGTGAAAAGGGTTGTATTCTGCTATTAGACCGACTGTTTTCATGCAAATCCCTCCAAAATATATTATAATTATATGTTAACATGTAAAAATGAATTTGCATAGATGATTTGTAAAGCAAATTCATTTTGAAAAAGAAGTTTCGTTTAAAAGGTCTTGTATTAATATCAAAAAAGCAGTATAATTATATATGAATTATTATAACCAAATACGGAAGAATAGAAAGGAGTCCTTAAAATGGGATTTATTGACGTTATTAAAGAACGTGCAAAACAAGACAAAAAAACAATTATTTTACCGGAGTCTATGGACAGAAGAACATTCGAGGCTGCGGAGACTATACTCAAAGAGGATATTGCAAATTTGATTATCATTGGTACACCCGAAGAGATCGAAGCTAACAGTAAGGGACTTGATATTTCAGGTGCAACAATTATTGACCCCAATACATACGAGAAGACACAGGAGTATGTTGATTTATTCGTAGAGCTCAGAAAATCTAAGGGTCTTACACCTGAAGAAGCTAAAAAGATTATGCTCAGTGATTATGCATATTACGGATGCCTTATGATTAAGGCAGGACATGCTGACGGTCTTGTATCAGGTGCATGTCATTCAACAGCAGACACATTAAGACCTTGTCTTCAGATTATTAAGACAAAGCCTGGCACAAAGCTTGTATCAGCTTTCTTCGTAATGGTTGTTCCGAATTGCGAATACGGTGCTAACGGTACATTTATTTTTGCAGATTCAGGTCTTAACCAGAATCCTACATCAGAAGAGCTTGCTGCAATCGCTAATTCTTCTGCTGAGTCATTTGAGCTTCTTGTACAGGAAAAGGCTAATGTTGCATTTATTTCACACTCAACAAAGGGTAGCGCAAAGCATGCTGATGTTGATAAGGTAGTTGAAGCAGTAAGAATTGCAAAAGAAACATATCCTGAACTTAATGCAGACGGTGAGTTACAGGTTGACGCTGCAATTGTTCCGAAGGTTGGCGCTTCAAAGGCACCCGGAAGCCCTGTTGCAGGTAAAGCTAACGTACTTGTTTTCCCTGACCTTGATGCAGGTAACAGCGGTTATAAGTTAACAGAGAGACTTGCTAAAGCAGAAGCTTATGGTCCGGTTACACAGGGTATTGCTAAGCCGGTTAATGACCTTTCAAGAGGATGCTGTGCAGCAGATATCGTTGGTGTTGTAGCTATTACAGCTGTTCAGGCACAGGCACAGTAGGTTTGAAGTGTATCTCACAGAAGATGTATTAAGCATTATGAAATGTGAGAAGATATAAATAATATCAACATAAAGGAGATTTTATAATGAACATTTTAGTTATTAACTGCGGTAGTTCTTCATTGAAATTCCAGCTTATCGATGCGGTTTCAGAGGCAGTACTTGCAAAGGGTCTTTGCGAAAGAATCGGTATTGAAGGCAGCAGACTTGTGTATCAGCCTGCAGGTGGCGAGAAGGAGATTACAGAATCACCCATGCCTACACATAAGCAGGCTATTCAGATGGTTCTTGATGCTTTAGTAAATGAGAAGACAGGTGTTATAAAGAGCCTTGCAGAAGTTGGCGCAGTAGGACATAGAGTAGTACACGGCGGCGAGAAGTTTGCTTCAAGTGCTGTTATTACAGACGATATGTTAAAGGCAGTAGAAGAGTGTAATGATCTTGCTCCTCTTCATAATCCGGCTAACCTTATCGGTATCAATGCTTGTAAGGAACTTATGCCTGACACACCTATGGTTGGTGTATTTGATACAGCTTTCCATCAGACAATGCCTTCAACAGCTTACCTTTACGGACTTCCTTACGAGTACTACGAGAAGTACAAAGTAAGACGATACGGTTTCCACGGAACAAGCCACAGCTATGTATCCAAGAGAGTTGCAGAGCTTCTTGGCAAGCCTGTTACAGAGCTTAAGACAATTGTTTGTCACCTTGGTAACGGTGCAAGTGTTTGTGCTGTTAAGAATGGTGAGTCAATTGATACAAGTATGGGTCTTACTCCACTTGAAGGTCTTGTAATGGGAACACGTTCAGGTGATATTGATCCGGCTATCTTAGAGTTCCTTGCTAAGAAAGAGAATCTTGACATTAACGGACTTATGAATGTTCTTAATAAAAAATCAGGTGTATTCGGTCTTTCAGAAGGTCTTTCAAGTGATTTCCGTGACCTTGAGAATGCAGCTAATGAAGGTAACGAAGCGGCAGCACGTGCAAGAGCAGTATTTAACTACAGAGTAGCTAAGTACATCGGTGCTTATGCAGCAGCAATGAATGGTGTTGATGTTATCGTATTTACAGCAGGTCTTGGTGAGAACGATCACCTTGTAAGAGAGGATATCTGTTCATATTTAGGATACCTTGGTGTAACTCTTGATTTAGATGCTAACAAGGTAAGAGGTAAAGAAGTTGAACTTTCAACATCTGATTCCAAAGTTAAGGTTTGGATGGTTCCTACCAATGAAGAACTTGCAATCGCAAGAGAAACACTTGCACTTGTTAAATAATTTTTAAAATTAAACCCTTTTCTGTCAAGTGAAAATTTTTGCTTGTATGGAAAAGGGTTTTGTTTTATATCTTGCTAAAGTTTTTTTATATGGTATAATATAGATATATGTCGGTTTAGCAAAATAATTCGAGAGGTGATTTTTATGAAATTATTTACAAAGAGCAAAAAAGCTTCAACAGATTTTACTGACCGTGAGCGTATGCTTAATGATATTCAGCATATTATTGATGGTGAAGGGAAATTAATTTCGGAAGAAGGATACGAAGATCCGGAACTTGTAAAGTATATTAATAATCTTATCTTAGCAACGCGTAGCCTTTGCAATGCCTCTGCCATGAGAATGAATGAATCAATGTCTACTTCTACAAGTGATTCTATTATAAGTGATATGTTGCATGCTGTATCTTCACAGAAGAACTCTATTCAAGGAATGCGAGATTCCAGTTCGCATCTTGTTGAAACCAGTGACAGTATTTCCGATACGGCAATTAATATAAAAGAATTTGTTGATAATGTTGTTAATACTTCTGTGGCAAGTGTAGAGCAATTGGCTCACAGTGTTGATTCCGTATCGCAGTCAGTAGAAGAGATTGACAAGGTTAATCAGCTTGTTCTTGAATTTAAGGACAAGATATCTAAGATTAGTGAGATGGTAGCGTTGGTTAAGGAGATTGCAAGCAAAAGTAATCTTTTGGCGCTTAATGCTTCGATTGAGGCTGCCCGTGCAGGAGAAGCAGGACTTGGTTTTGCGGTAGTTGCAAGTGAAGTAAGAGGTCTTGCTGAGAATACAACAGAATCTGCAGAGGACATCACACATTATGTTACTGAACTTCAAGATGGTATTGATGAGCTTGTTTTAAATATGGGCAATACATCAAAACAGCTTGCTAATGAGACAATGGTTGTTAAGGAGTCGATGGATAACATACATAATGTTAATAAGCAGATGCAGGATATTGATAATAAGATTGATTACATCTGTTCATGTATACAGCAACAGCAGGCTTCTACAGAGGTATTTTCAAGATCTATAGATGAACTTGCAGTATCTTATGAGCAGCTTAGTACAAGTTGTAATGATGCAGGTCAGTTCCTTTTTGAAACAATTCGTTCTTTTGACAAAATCAGAGGAGCACTTGCAAGAGATGTTGCTAATCTTTCAACCCCTCAGTGGCTTAATGTATTTGAGGTTGACCATGTTATCTTTACATGGAGATTACATAATGCTGCAGGTAAGCATGAAGAGTTAGCTCTTAAATCCCTCGAGAATCCTAAGGGATGTAAGCTTGGTAAGTGGATGGAAGGAGTTACGGATTCTAAGATTCTTGAACTTCCTGCATTCAAGAACATGAAGAAGTATCATGCTGATTTACATGCTAAGTCCGTAGAGTGTTATGAAGAAATTCAGAAAGATAATCTTGATATGGCTAAGCGTAAAGCTGATGAGGCAGATGGCATCCTTAAGAATATGCTTAATGAACTTCATAAGCTTCAGGAGAATACTTTATTACAGGATTATAAAAACTAATAAAAAAACTTGACAAAGTACATTTGGATATGTATACTAAGTTAGTATGGAATTTTCCGAGAATAAAGGTAGGTTTATATGATTATTCATTTAACAGAGCTTTTATCTAATGAAGGAAAGGTTAAAGATGTTACAGCAGAATATGAAAGTGACGTTTTTTCATCAGCGTATGGTGATTATACGATAACTGACAAGAAGCCGCTTAGCATCCGCCTTACTAATTTAGGTAAGAAGACAATTCTTATTGAAACGGAAATTGCAATTACTCTGAGTATTCCCTGTGACAGATGTTTACAGGATGTATCGAGAGATTTCTGCATTGAGGTTACAAAAGAAGTAGATTTAAATGATGCACAGGATGCCGGAGATGATTTTGAGGAGCTTAGCTTCCTTGTTGACGGTGATCTTGATGTAGACAAGCTTGTTTATGAGGAGCTTCTCATAAATCTGCCTGCAAAAACTGTTTGCAAATCAGATTGTAAAGGTTTGTGCAGAAAATGCGGAAAGAATCTCAATTACGGAATATGTGATTGTGATACAGAAGAATTGGATCCGCGAATGGCAAAGATTCGCGACATCTTTAAAAATTTTGATTGAGAAATTGCAAGGAGGTGTATATACATGTCTATCTGTCCTAAGAATAAATCATCTAAAGCAAGAAGAGACAGCCGTAGAGCAAATTGGAAAATGGCTGAGCAGACTTTGGTAAAATGCAGCAAGTGTGGCGAGTTGATGATGCCTCACAGAGTATGTAAGGCTTGTGGTTCATACAACAAGAAAGAGATCATCGCTGCTGAATAATTTATGATGTCAAAGGACTTTCCGATAAGGAAAGTCTTTTTTCATTTAACAGAAAAAATAAAAGGTGTTTATTTTGTATAGATAATGCTTACTTGTGAAATAAACATAAATATAGTATAATTAGTTTGGAAAAGTAGTTATTTTAGTTTTTATCATAGGAAGAGAAGTTATGAAAGAGAGAATAATTAAAGTTGGAAAAATGCACGTAATTTGTTGCATGATACTTTCCGTATTAATCAACATGGCAGTAGAAGCTCTGAGCAGGAAGTCCGTAATAAAGCTTTTTGAATATATATTTGAGTCACCATATGTTTTTTTCTATAATTGTATAATTATTTTGCTTACGTTGTTACCTGTTTTGTTTTTTAGAAGAAGGATGTTTTTTTATACATGTATATCTTTTATTTGGATAGGATTCGGTATAACCAACAGTATTCTTTTAATATTTAGGACAACCCCGTTTACAGCGGTAGATTTTTTGCTTATTAAATCAGCTATAAGGGTTTTGAACAATTATTTCTCGGTGGTTGGAATTGTTTTTTTAGTATTACTTATATTTGCAGCAATTTTGCTTTGTGCATTTTTATTTAAAAAAGCACCTAAGTTTACAGAGAGAATTCCACGAGTAAGATATCTCGGGATTTTTTTAGGTACCATTTTAATCTTTGTTTTGGCTACAAATTTTGGTATTTACACTAACAGAATTGCAGTTAATTTTGGAAATATTGGTGAAGCATTTATGAAGTATGGTTTTCCATACTGTTTTTCCAACAGTATTTTTAATACGGGAATTGACAGACCGGATGAATATAGTGACGAAATGGTTGTGGAAATCCTATACAATATTAATGAGAATAATCAAGGGGCAGTAGTTCAAAAAAAAGATACTCCCAATATTATTTTTTTACAGTTGGAATCCTTTTTTGATACGAAGTATGTTAAGGATATTACTGTTTCAAAGAATCCTATTCCAAACTTTCAAAGCTTAAAGTCTGAGTTTAGTTCGGGGTTTGTAAGGGTTCCAAGTGTAGGTGCAGGAACAGCAAATACAGAGTTTGAGATGATTACGGGAATGAATCTTGATTTCTTTGGACCGGGAGAATATCCGTATAAAACAATTTTGCAGGATACAACGTGTGAATCATATCCTTTTGTACTAAAAACACTTGGATATTCAACACATGCTATTCATAATAATGAGGGGACATTTTACGAGCGTAATGAAGTTTTCTCTAATCTTGGTTTTGATACTTTTACATCAATAGAGTATATGTATATAGATGAACGTACTTCGGGTGGATGGGCAAAGGATTATTATCTTACCGGACATATTATGGATTGTCTTAAGAGTACGGATACGCCGGATTATGTATATACTATCAGCGTGCAGGGCCATGGCAAATATCCTGAAGAAATTAATCCGGATGAATATGATATCCTTGCATATAATACGGATGAAGAGATTAATCCGGAATTCACCTATTTCGTACAACAAACATATGAAATGGATGCATTTATAGGAGAACTACTCAATACGCTTAAGAATTTTAACGAGAAAACAGTAGTTGTAATGTACGGAGACCATCTTCCAAGTCTTGAAATTACAAATGACAGACTAATTAACGGTGATATATATCAGACAGAGTATATTATTTGGAGTAATTTTGATATTAATAATGTTAATAAGAATTTAGAAGCATATCAGCTTGGGGCACATGTTATGGATATGCTTGATATTGATACGGGAATTATATCATTATATCATCGTTTTTTTATGGGTGAGGATGATTATCTTGATAATCTGCAGGTGCTTCAGTATGATATGCTTTATGGTGATAATGAAGTTTATGATGGAACAACACCGTATCTCCCTACAAAACTTCAGATGGGGATTTGGCCGATAACGATAAAGTCGGTTGAATTTTCAGAGGAAGAAGAACTGCTGTATATTAAAGGCGATAATTTTACAAAATACAGTGTTGTTATGTTGGACGGAAAAGACGCAGATACACAATATGTTGATGCACAGAATTTAATTTGTAAATGTACAAAGCTCAATTTTGATACGGTATGTATTGCTCAAATAGGAGAAGATAAAGCAATATTAAGCTTGTCGGAAGAATATAATTATGTGGAGGAGGAATAAAGAGATGAGCAAAAAAATGTTTACAATCGGAATTCCTTGTATTTTCACGGGTATATTATTTGTTGTTGTTATGAGTATTTATGGTCTTAATAATGTTGATGAAACCATGGCTAAGGCTAGTGTGAAAGAAGCTTTTGCAGGGGCATATTCTGATTTTGTAGAAAGTGAAGTAGATGTTACCAAGCTTTTTGAATTATATTCAAGTGATAAATTCAGTCATTTGGGAACACTTGTGTTAAATGATACAGCATTAATAGATAATGCATATTTGACACTTATAAAGGATGTTCCTATAGAATATAATATCCTGCGTATTCCGGAAACACAGACAACAAAAGCAGGTGTTGTACTTGGTGGTGATGGTAATTTTCATTTTGAAGGATATATTAATCAGGAGGATATTATTTTTAAATTAAGTGAATTTAATGAGAGCTATTTTTCTATTCCAAACAGTAACATTAAGGAAACATATAAGGAATCATTATGGTTTAATTTGTTAGGTGATATAACAGCAACAATCCCCGATAATTTTTCACTTGATTTATATAGTGATATAAATATATCCGATTATGTGCTTTCGGACTATTTAAAGGCATGTGTAGATAATGGACAGATTGAGGAAATTATTAAAGGCGTGTCTTTTGAAAAAAATGATTTTCAGCGAGATTTCTTTGTGGTTGATACATATGTTGCCGCAAATGAATATACGGTTAAATTATCTAAAAAAGCGATGGAAGAGATATTTAATCATATAGCAGAATATACAAAGCTTAATTATATAAGGGAATATGATGTCGATAAATATGAGTTTAAAGTTTATATATCGGAAGATAATTGTCTTTTGGGAGCAAAACTGGAACTTGAAATTCCTTACAATGAGATTATGTATGATACAGAAATATTCTTATCGTTTTTGGGTATCGAGAATATTTTTAATAAAGTTATCGCTGATATAACATTTACAGGACATGATAAGTCGGTTTATTCTTTTAGGCTTTTAATTAACAATTCTTATGAAGGTAAGAGTCAGGATACAACATTTATTCTTGCGATGAATCAGCCGCATGTATCAAGAATATGTGAGATTGAGATAGAAAGAAATGTAATTACGAAAGGTTTTGTTCTTGATGCGGCTTTAAATATTCCGGGATTAAAAGGTAATATAAATTACACCGGTGTAGAATACGATGGAGAGGTTTTGGCACCGGAAGATGCATATGATGTATATGGGCTGAATCTTTGGCAGATATTAAATATTTATTCTTCTACAAACTGGTCTTTTATAAAATAAATCTGTATATATATTATTAAAGATTTATTTGTCGGTGATGGATTTGAATAGAAGAAAAACGGCAATATTATTTGTTTCAATACTTGTTTTGTTTTGCCTTGTTACCGGTGATTGTTTTACGGTTTTTGCAATGTTACCGGAAACAGAAGACATTCCTGTCGCAGAGGTAATGGCTAATATCGAGCAAATTGAAACAGTTATGTCTGCAGACAATGTAAAAGTCGTAGAAACGACAGTTAACCTGGGAATTACCGCAAAGGCGGCAGTGCTTATGGAAGCAAGTACTGGAACTGTTATATTTGAGCAACAGGCAGATGAGAGACTGAGTCCTGCAAGCATTACAAAAATTATGACATTGATTTTAATATTTGATGCGATTGAGTCGGGACGTATAACATTGCAGGATGAAGTACGAACAAGTGCGTATGCCAAGTCAATGGGAGGTTCGCAGGTTTTTTTAGAGGAAGGAGAAATTCAAACTGTTGAAACACTTATAAAGTGCATAGTTGTTGCATCGGGCAATGATGCATCTGTTGCTATGGCGGAGCATCTTTGCGGAAGTGAGACAGAGTTTGTAAATCAAATGAATCAGAGAGCTAAATCTCTTGGAATGGAAAATACTAATTTTGAGGATTGTTGCGGCCTGACAGAATCAGATAATCATTATACAACAGCAAGGGATGTGGCAATTATGTCACGTGAACTTATAACAAAGTATCCACAGATTAAACAATATTCTACAATATGGATGGAGAATATTGTTCATAATACTGCGCAGGGGAGTAAAGAATTTGGACTTGCCAATACTAATAAGCTTCTTAAACAGTATGAGTGGTGTACCGGACTAAAAACAGGCAGTACATCAAAAGCAAAGTATTGTTTGTCAGCCACAGCAGATAAAAATGGCATAGAGCTCGTTGCAGTGATTATGGCAGCGCCTGATTACAAGATTAGGTTTGCAGAGGCAATGACATTGCTTAATTACGGCTATGGAGTTTGCAGGCTTTATACGGATGATAATACAGATATTCTTCCTGAAATCCCGATAAATGGGGGAGTAAAGGATTATGTATTTGCTGAATATTCAAGTAAGTTTTCTTATCTTGATTTGGAGGGTAATGACCTTTCGGGAGTCACTAAGGAGCTTGTATTTGATGATAATGGTATTAATGCACCTATAAAAAAGGGTGATAAAGTCGGCGTCGTTAAGTACTATTTGAACGGTGTGGAAATCGGTGAGGTTGACATAGTTTCAAAGGATAGTATTAAAAAGGCAGGATTTTTTGATTACATAAAGAAGACGCTTGAAAACTTTGCTTTGTAGCGGACTGGAGTTTTTTATGAAGCTAAATACGACACGGTACAGTATTATTTCAGGCAATGGATGGAATTTGCAAAAGCCATTAAGAATTGCAGTTCTTTCAGATTTGCATGATACTGTTTATGATACTGACAATGAGAAATTGTTTGATAGAATAAAAAAAGAGAATCCCAATATTGTTATTATAGCAGGAGATTTAGTCACGGCCAGAAAAGGGCGTGACTATTCGCCTGCTTTGGCACTTCTTAAAAATATGTCAAAATATTGGCCGGTGTATTATGGATTTGGTAATCATGAGCAGAGACTTAAAGAAGAAAATGCTGACTATATCAGAGAAATATACGCTATGCAGGGAATAACAATTCTTGATAATGAAACAGTTTTTAATGAAGAATTTGGGATAAATATCGCCGGACTTTCATTGCCTAAGAGATTTTATAAAAAAGGAAAATATATATCGGCTGAGCTTTCGGATGTTAAGTCAGCTATAGACGAAAAAGATAATAAGTATACAATTATGATTGCACATAACCCTGTATTTTTTGAGGCATATGCTGGTTGGGGCGCAGAACTTGTACTTTCGGGACATTTGCATGGAGGAATTGTAAGGCTTCCGTTTGTTGGAGGCATTGTATCACCTCAGATGCGTTTTTTTCCTAAGTATGACAAAGGATTATTCAAGAAAGATAAAACATGTATGGTAGTATCTGCAGGACTTGGTAAGCATACAATTCCGATACGTTTGTGGAATCCTGCCGAGTTGTTAATAATTGATTTAAAAAATTAAGCTTAATTTTATTGCAAAAAAATGTTTAATTTAGTACAATTTTTAAAGGCTGAATTAATATATTGCTTAAGCAAAATGTAAAGGATTATAAAGATGAGTATTTCTGTAAAACTAGAGGTGTTTGAAGGACCGTTGGATTTGCTTTTGCACCTCATAGACAAAAATAAAGTTAATATATATGACATTCCGATTGTGTTGATAACGGACCAGTATCTTGAATATGTCAATGCAATGGATAAGCAGGATCTTAATGTTGTAAGTGAGTTTCTTCTTATGGCAGCAACTCTTATTGATATCAAATGCAGGATGCTTCTTCCTAAGCAGATTGACGAAGAGACAGGAGAAGAGGAAGATCCCAGACAGGAGCTTGTTGAGCGTTTGTTGGAGTATAAGAAGTACAAGCTTATTGCAGAAGAACTTAAATTTATGAGCACAGATGCAGAGAAGAGTCTTTATAAGCTTCCGACTGTTCCTGAAGAGGTTGCAAAGTATGAGCCTCCTGTGGATTTAAACGAACTGTTGTCGGAAGTTACGATGCAGAGGCTCAATGCAGTTTTTCAGCAGGTTATCAAGAAGCAGGTTGATAAGATTGACCCGATTAGAAGTAAATTCGGGAAGATTGAGAAAGAAGAAGTAAAGCTTGAAGATAAAGTTGCACAATTACTTGAATATGCCGGCCGTTGTAAAAGATTTAATTTCAGGGAGCTCCTTGAAAGTCAGACGAGTAAGATGCAGGTAGTTGTAACATTTCTCGCAGTGCTTGAGATGATAAAGATTGGTAAAGTAAAAGTGGAACAGAATGAGATTTTTGATGAGATAATAATATATTCAGAAATCATATAGGAGATATACAATGGATTTAAAAAAGACAGAAGCAATTATCGAAGCGATTTTATTTACAATGGGAGAATCTGTTGAGGTTTCAAGAATCGCTGCGGCAATCGAACATGATGAAGATACTACGATTAAGATTATTCATAATATGATGGACAGATACAAGGAGGAAGACAGAGGTGTTCAGATTATTGAACTTGAGAAGTCTTTTCAGATGTGCACCAAGAAAGAGATGTATGAATATCTTATTAAGGTTGCATGTACACCCAAGAGACATGTGATGACAGATGTACTTTTGGAGACTCTTGCAATTGTTGCATATAAGCAACCCGTTACAAGACAGGATATAGAAAAGGTACGAGGTGTTTCAAGCGACCATGCGGTTAACAAACTTATAGAGTATAATCTGATTGAAGAGAAGGGAAGACTCGATGCACCGGGACGACCGATACTTTTTGGGACAACGGAAGAATTTCTTCGTAACTTCGGTGTCAAATCCCTTGATGATATGCCAACAATCAATCCTGCGCAAATTGAAGAACTTAAGATTGAAGCTGAAGAAGAGGCGCAGATGTCTTTGGAGGTATAAAAAAGACAAAGCTATAATAGAATAGAGTAAGATGTGAAACAAGAGGTAAAACCTTGATTAAAAAACATATTTTACAAAAGCTCAAGCCGGTAATAAGTATTCTGCTTGGGCTTTTTTTATTGGTAAATGTATTTGTTGTATCTTACGGTGCTGCGGAGGTAAATGAAAATGATTTGGTAGATGATGAGATTCTGCCGGTGAGCAATATTAATTCATATGATTTGTATGCCGGCTCGGCAGTGCTGATGGATGCAGTAACGGGCAGGGTTTTATATGAGAAAAACGGTTATGAACAAATGCCTATGGCAAGTACTACAAAAATTATGACTTGTATAGTTGCGCTTGAATACGGAAATCTTAACGAAACAGTTACGGTATCGTCATACGCTGCATCAATGCCAAAAGTAAAGCTTGGGATAAGGAATGGGGAACAGTTTATTCTTAGGGATTTGTTATATTCCCTTATGCTTGAATCACATAACGATGTAGCAGTAGCGATTGCTGAGCATGTTGCCGGGAGTGTTGAAGAATTTGCGGCACTTATGAATCAAAAAGCAAGAGATATTGGTGCATATAATACTAATTTTGTGACACCGAACGGTCTTGATGCAACAGGGCATTACACAACGGCGGCTGATCTTGCATTGATTGGAGCATATGCAATCAGGAACAGCAAGTTTGTGGAGATAACTAATACTGCAACATATACTTTCAGTAATAATGCAGGAACAAGAACATTTAATGTTTCAAATAAAAATTCATTTCTTAATCAGATGGAAGGCGCATTCGGAGTAAAGACAGGATATACGGGAAAAGCCGGTTATTGTTTTGTAGGCGCATTAAAAAAGGATGGGAAGATTCTTGTGTCGACGGTACTCGCTTCAGGATGGCCCCCGAATAAAACAAACAAATGGAGCGACACAAAAAAGCTTATGAATTATGGATTGTCAAATTACTCATATGAAGTTATTTTTTCGCCGCAACTCGAGTATAAGAATATTTACGTGAAAAACGGCAAGAAAACAAATGTAACCACTTATATAGCTGATGAGATAAATATTTTACTTAATAAAGAAAGGGATGTGGTAGAAGTAAAGTATTCATGTCCGGAGGAACTCAATGCGCCTATTATTGCAAATCAGACAGTAGGTTTTGCGGAAATATATTTAAACGGGGAATTGTTCAGACAAGTTGCAATAAGAACATATGACGCTGTGGAAAAAATAGATTTTAAATTTTGTTTTGATAAAATGATGCGTTTATGTGTGCCGTAAGGAGGTAATATGCAGGGAATTGTTACCGAAATAATAGGAAGATTTGGATATCTGGGAATAATCATACTTATATTTGTTGAGAACATTTTTCCGCCTATTCCGTCGGAGGTCATATTAACCTTTGGAGGATTTCTCACAACCTGCACTGATATTACAGTACTAGGAGTCACGTTTTATTCGACAATTGGGTCAGTGCTTGGTGCAATGTTTTTGTTTGGTGTTGGAAAAATTATGTCGCCTGAAAGGCTTGATAAATTCGCTGATAGGAAAATGGGCAGGATTTTAAAAGTCAAGAAAGAGAATATTGAAAAAGCAAGGATGTCATTTCTTAAGAAGGGAAATAATGCAGTATTTTTCTGCAGATTCGTACCAATAGTCAGAAGCCTTATTTCGATTCCTGCGGGAATGGCAGGTATGAATTACATACAATTTCTTATTTTAACTACGTTGGGTTCATTTGCATGGAATCTTGTCCTAATAAGTCTTGGTGCGTTTGCAGGGAAATCGTGGGAGAGTGCCGCAAAATATCTTGCAGGTTATTCTGATATTGTCAGAATTGCACTATGGATGATAGTAGGAATATTTGTTTTGAAGAAAATATTCGAAAAAATGGCATCAAAAAAAGCTGGAAAAGGGACTTGAACCCTCGACCTACGCATTACGAGTGCGTCGCTCTACCGACTGAGCTATTCCAGCTTGTTATAAACAACAAAAGTAATTATATCAAATGTTTTTTTGTTTTGCAATTACTTTTTACATAATTCATCAATTGCTTTAAAAATACGTTCTTCAATCTGGGCGATGAACATTCGAGTGGATTTGCCGTTATCGTGATTGCATTCTACAAAACCGCCTGCCATAGTGCTGTGTCCGCCGCCGTTGCCGATACCTTTAAGGGCGTAGTTGATAATCTGACCCACGTCATATTTGGCATTATCGCTTCGCAGGGAAAGTTTGATACCGTCATTGCGAAGAGAGTAGACAATTGAAAGAGATACCTCAGAGAGTGAAAGCATGAAGTCGGAGATGTTGGCAATCAGGGCTTCAGGACAATTGATACCTGTGTTTGTAAAACTAATGTCATCATAAACCTGGATACTGTTGATTGCATGTGCATATGCGGTCAAATCATTAAACTGCAGGGTGCTTGTGTCAAATGACTTTGTAAGTGCAATATCGGCAAGTTTGAACATTTGGTAAAACATATCAAGATCAAGGTCTGATACATGTCTTGTAAGATTTGCGGTGTCGACCTTAATACCGTACAAAATCGCGGTAGCAACATTACACGGAATAGGAATGCCGGATTCAAAAAAATAACTTGCGATAATGGATGAACATGCGCCGATATCGGCTCTAATATCACTGTATATATAGTCGGATGCCAAGAATGTAGGATGGTGGTCGATGCAGAAAACATTGGTACAGGTAAAATTAAGCAGATTAGAGTTGCCCTTTTGAGAATCCACAAGGATTATGGAGTCCTCACTTGTTATATCATCAATGTTTTTAATGTTATAAAGTTCAATATCAAGAGCAACAAGCATCTTACTTAAATATGAGCGGTCAATTTTACCGCGATAGCAGATTGTGGAATCTATATTGTATAATTTGAGCAGATATTGAATTCCGAATGCACTGCCTATAGCATCTGCATCAGGAAAATCGTGTGTCTGAATGTATACATGATTATGATGAATGTGTGCTAAAAGCTTTTCTAAATGAGTCATGAAGTATTCCTCCAAGCAAAAATAAAAACAATATATATATTATATAATATTACAAATAAAAATGCAATAAAATGGAAAAAGACTTGTGTCATTGATATAAAGATGTTAAAATAGAATTGCAGATAAAACTTAACCTGTGGAGGAGGTTTTTGTTATGGATTACGATAAGAAGGTAATTATATCGGTAAACAATAAATTAGAGAGTGCCATGAAGGAACTCGAGAGCCTAAAGGCAGATGAACATGAGGAGAGTATACAGGCGATTTGTGAGAAGTTAAAGGAGACAATTGTTAATCTTGATGCACTTGGAAAAGAAGAATAAGTTAAAATTGACCGTTTATCCTATGAGGATGAGCGGTCATTTATTTTTTGGAAAATATTATATGAAAAAGGTAACAATATACTTGACAATACATGTATGATTGTATACAATTATACCAATGATTAGAAATTTAATAAGAGAGGAGTTCTTTTCAATGGATGAAAGAAAAGTAAGTATTGACAAACATACTAATTTATTAAGTCTTGAAGAGCATATTTACCATTTGAATGATGTTAGTGAACCTAATGTATTCCGTTCACTTTTCCCTTATGATGAAGTGCCGAAGATTGCATTTAACAACAGAGTTGTGCCGCATAATATGCCGGAAGATATTTACATAACAGATACAACCTTCAGAGACGGTCAGCAGTCAAGAGCACCGTATTCAACAGAGCAGATTGTAAGACTTTATGATTATTTACATAAACTTGGCGGTCCTAACGGAATTATCCGTCAGAGTGAGTTTTTCTTATATAGTAAGAAGGACAGAGAGGCTGTAGAGAAGTGTCTTGAGAGAGGTTATGAGTTTCCTCAGATTTCAAGCTGGATACGTGCCAATAAGAAGGATTTCGAGCTTGTTAAAGCTATGGGGCTTAAGGAGACAGGTATTCTCGTAAGCTGTTCAGATTATCATATTTTCTATAAGATGAAGATGACAAGAAAGCAGGCTATGGAACATTATTTAAGCATAGTTCGTGAGTGCCTCGAGACAGGTATCAGTCCTCGTTGTCATTTTGAAGATATTACACGTTCTGACATTTACGGTTTTGTAATTCCGTTCGCACTTGAGCTTATGAAGCTTAAGGATGAGTACAAGATTCCGGTAAGAATTCGTGCATGTGATACTATGGGTTACGGCGTTAACTTCTCAGGTGCGGTTATTCCTCGTTCTGTTCAGGGTATTATGTATGGTCTTACAACACATGCTGATGTACCGTCAGAGCATCTTGAATGGCATGGACATAATGACTTCTATAAAGCAGTTGTTAACTCTACAACAGCGTGGCTTTATGGTGCCGGCGGTGTAAACTGTTCGCTTCTCGGTATCGGCGAGAGAACAGGTAATACACCTACAGAGGCCATGGTATTTGAGTATGCACAGCTTAAGGGTACGCTTGACGGAATGGATACAACCGTTATTACAGAGATTGCAGAATATTATCAGAAAGAAATCGGTTATAAGATTCCGGGTCGTACACCGTTTGTAGGTAAGAACTTCAACGTAACAAGAGCAGGAATTCATGCTGACGGTTTACTTAAGAATGAAGAGATATACAATATTTTCGATACTGATAAATTCCTTAACAGACCTGTTATGGTTGCGGTATCCAATACTTCAGGACTTGCAGGTATCGCACACTGGATTAATACATATTACAAGTTAAAGGACGATAAGCAGGTTTCAAAAACTGACCTTTTGGTAATCAAGGTTAAGGAATGGGTTGATAAGCAGTATGATGACGGTCGTGTTACTGTAATTGCAGATTTTGAGCTTGAAGAGATAATTGCAGAGACATGTAAATCACTTGGAATTACACTTTAAACGGAGGCGATAAAGTGGAAGGACATGAATACTCGCTGAGAGGCAGAGTTTTTCATACGATTCGTGAGGATATTCTCTCGGGAAAGTATGAAAAGGGAGAAGAACTTAAAGAAATAGCAATAGGCAATGAACTCGGGGTCAGCAGGACACCGGTGCGAGAGGCACTCAGACAGCTTGAACTCGAAGGACTTGTTAGTATTATACCGAACAAGGGCGCGTATGTTGAGGGAATATCGCTTAAGGATATCCGGGATATTTATGAGATTCGTTCACTTCTTGAAGGTTTATGTACAAGATGGGCCGTTGAAGCGATAACGGACGAACAACTTAAATCACTTGAAGAAAATGTTGATTTGTCGGAATATTATGCAACAAAAGGCGATTTTAATAAGGTTTTTGAACTTGACAGCCGTTTCCATGAGATTCTTTATGAGGCTTCAGGTAGCAAGACCATAAATCATCTTTTGTCCGATTATCATCATTATATTCAGCGAGTGCGCAGGGTTACGATAGCGACAGAAGGCAGGGCATATAAGTCCAACGGTGAGCATCGCAATATCCTTAACGCAATCAAGGATAAAAATGCTGGGGAAGCCGAGAGGCTTGCAACTGCACACGTGCTTAATACGATGAATAATATTAAGAATTACGGTTTGGAAAACCTTCTGGCAAAAGCAGAGAAAAACTAAAAAAGGAGATACAAAAATGGCAAAGATTCAAATGACAACTCCGCTCGTAGAGATGGACGGAGATGAGATGACCAGAGTCCTCTGGACAATGATTAAGGATGAGTTATTATATCCTTTCGTAGATTTAAAGACGGAGTATTATGATCTTGGTCTTGAGAAGCGTAACGAGACAGATGATCAGATAACAGTGGATTCAGCAAATGCAACAATCAAATACGGTGTTGCGGTTAAGTGTGCAACAATCACACCTAATGCAGCACGTGTTAAAGAATATAACCTTAAAGAGATGTGGAAGAGTCCAAACGGTACAATCCGTGCAATTCTTGATGGTACAGTTTTCAGAGCGCCGATTCTTGTAAAAGGTATCGAGCCTTACGTTAAGACATGGAAGAAGCCCATTACAATCGCAAGACATGCTTATGGTGATGTTTATAAGGCAAGCGAAATGAAGATTCCGGCAGCAGGTAAGGTTGAGCTTGTTTATACAGGTGCGGACGGAGAGTCAAGAGAACTCATACATACATTCGAGGGCGCAGGTATTGTTCAGGGTATGCACAATAAAAATGACTCAATCGAAAGCTTTGCAAGAAGCTGTTTTAATTATGCACTTGATACAAAGCAGGATTTGTGGTTTGCGACAAAGGATACAATTTCTAAGAAATACGACCATACTTTCAAGGATATTTTCCAGGAAATCTACGATAACGAGTACAAAGAGAAATTTGAGGCTCTCGGAATCGAATATTTCTATACTTTGATTGATGATGCAGTTGCAAGAGTAATCCGTTCAGAGGGTGGATATATCTGGGCTTGCAAGAATTACGACGGTGACGTTATGAGTGATATGGTTGCTACGGCATTCGGTTCACTTTCCATGATGACATCAGTTCTTGTATCCCCGAGCGGTGTATATGAATATGAGGCTGCTCACGGAACAGTTCAGAGACATTATTACAGGCACCTTAAAGGAGAGAAGACATCAACCAATCCTATCGCGACAATCTTTGCATGGTCGGGAGCACTTCGTAAAAGAGGTGAGATGGATAAGCTTCCTGAGCTTATGGAATTTGCAGATAAGCTTGAAAAGGCTTGTATCGATACAATTGAGTCAGGCAAGATGACAGGAGACCTTGCTTGTCTTTCAACACTTGATAATGTGGAGACACTTAACAGTGAGGAGTTTATTAAGGCTATAAGAGCTAATCTTGAAAAACTGGTTTAAGCTGTAAATTAAAAATAGTAAAAGAAATGCGTTTGGAGATAAAAGCTCTAAACGCATTTTTATTGACGTGTATTTTTTATGTTGCTATAATTAAGCAGGGTGAAAGATATGAATTACAAAATTGCAATATGTGATGATAGGAAAGAGGATATTGAGTATATAAGTTCCATTGTTAAGGATTGGGCATCCGGTAAAGGACATTCTGTTACAATAAAAGATTTTCAATCGGCAGAAGAGTTTCTTTTTCATTATGATGATGAAAGTGATTACGATATACTTCTTCTTGATATAGAGATGGGCGCAATGAATGGTGTGGAACTCGCAAGGAGGGTTCGCAGGCAGAATCGCGAGATACAGATTATATTCATTACGGGATATAATGATTACATTGCCGACGGATATGATGTAGAGGCACTTAATTATATTCTTAAGCCTGTACATGCAGATAAATTAATGGCAGTGCTTGACCGTGCCTGTGAGAAGCTTAAGAAAAATGAAGCGGCACTAATATTTGATTTGCCGGGCGGTATGGTAAGAATTCCTCTTTATGAGATTAGGTATATTGAGGTTCGTGCCAATTATGTTACGATTCATGCGACAGAAGAAATATCTGTGAAAACAACACTTTCAGGCATAGAAAAGAAGCTGGATGAGGGCTTTTTTAAGACGGGACGTTCATATATCGTAAATATGCATTACATACGTAAGGTTACCAAGACGGAGGTAGTACTTAAAGGCGAAATAGTAATTCCTCTTTCAAGAGGGCTTTATGAGCCGCTTAACAGGGCGTTTATTAAGTTCTTTTAAAACGGAGAAGACAGTATTTTAGTTAATTTTCAAAGAAAGGAATAGTGCCATGTCACTAATTTCAAAAAGAATAGACAAGCATATAGCGGCATATCAGCGTGAACTTATAGAAACTCATTATGCCGAGGTTGAGAATATGTATAAGCAAATCAGAGGCTGGAGACATGATTACCGCAATCATATTCAGACGATGAAGGCTTACGCGGCAGAAGGTGATTTGGATTCTATAAATGCCTATCTTGATAAGCTGGATATTGATTTGAAAACGGTCGATACGGTTATCAAGACCGGTAATAAAATGGTTGATGCCATAGTTAACAGTAAGATTTCACTTGCAAAATCAAAGAATGTGCCTGTTAAGGCAGATGCACATATCCCTGTGGCACTTACGATATCAGAGATAGATTTGTGTGTTATCATAGGCAATCTCTTTGACAATGCAATAGAGGCTTCGCTTACTTTGCCTGAGGGCGAGCGTATGATACGAGTGTATATGGATATGAAGAATACCCAGCTTTATATGTCATTTACCAATTTTACGGCGACGAAGAAGCAGAAGAAATCGGGAAGTATTTTTAAGACAACAAAAGGGAAAGGCCATGGTTTTGGTCTCGTGAGAATAGATGATATTGTGGAACGATACGGTGGATACCTGTCACGTAACAGTGAGGACGGTGCATTTACTACCGAGATATTGCTTCCGCAGAAGTAAAGGGGATGAGTTTTAACAATTCATCCCCTGATTTTTACAATTTATCCCCGAAAATATAAACAAGAAAAATTTTGTTATATACTACATTCAAGAAGGGAAGGTGGTATAAGTGAGCTCTGAAAAGAAAAAAGAGAAGGCTCCGAAACCCAAATATAATATGTGGCAGAATGCCGGATTTATGATTAAATTGGCATGGAAGGAAAAGGAGAAGAAGGTGCTTGCAATAGTGTTAATATCTGCATTGCTTGCGGTTGCTTCTTCGTTAATTAACCTATATATATCGCCAATGATACTTTCGACAGTCGAGAGAAAGGCTCCTGTGTCGGAGATGATTATAACAATCATATTATTTGTTACTGCAATGATGTTATGTCAGGCACTTACAGCTTATATTAATTCGAATAATTTATTCGGAAGAGTTACTGTTCGAATGATGGTTGTCAAAAGAATAAATAACAAAGCAATGACAACCTCCTATAGTAATATTAATGATGAGAAGTTTATAAAGCTGCTCGGGAAAAGCTTTGATACAACGAATTCTAATGACAAGGCTACAGAAGCAATTTGGGGAACCTTGGAGTCTTTTGTTACAAACTGTCTCGGCTTTTTGTTGTATTTGATGCTTTTATCGTCAGTTAATATTTTTATGGTTGCAGTTATACTTATAACAACAATAATAGGATATTACATTAATAAAAAAATAAATACATACGAATATGTTCATCGTGATGAGGTTGCAGATTATGAAAAGAAGATGCAATATATTCGAGATGTTGTGTCAGATTACAACGCGTCAAAAGATATTAGGATTTTTGGCTTAAAGGCTTGGCTTGAAGAACTTTATGCAAAGTCAATGAAGCTGTACATGGCCTTTCATAAAAGAGTGCAGTGCGTTTATATTATTACAAACATAATTGATATTGTACTTGCATTTGTAAGAAACGGTATTGCTTATATATATTTAATTAATTTGGTGCTTGAAAACGGGCTTACTGCTGCAGAGTTTTTGCTTTATTTTTCGGCAGTCGGTGGTTTTAGTTCATGGGTTACAGGTATACTCGGTAATTTAAGTACCTTACATAAGCAGGGCTTAGACCTTTCAAATGTACGAGAATGTCTTGAATATCCGGAGGCTTTTAAGTTTGAATCAGGAGAGGCTATAACACCTGACAATACGAAAAAGTATGAATTAAAGCTCGAAAATGTATCCTTCAGATATCCGGAAAGTGACAAGGATATACTAAAAAGTATAACTCTTACACTACATCCGGGAGAAAAGCTTGCAGTAGTCGGACTTAACGGGGCAGGTAAAACGACGCTTGTTAAGCTTATGTGTGGATATCTGGATCCTACTGAAGGCAGGGTTTTACTTGATGGCAAGGATATACGTGATTATAACAGAAGAGATTATTATCGTATGTTTTCAGCTGTTTTCCAGGAGTTTTCGCTACTTGCAGGTTCAATTGCAATGAATGTTGCACAGACGGATGATAATATTGACATGGAGCGTGTGAAAGCATGTATTGCAGATGCAGGACTTGGCGAGAAGGTTAAATCATTGGAGAAAGAGTATGAGACCTTGTTAAACAGAGAGATATATGATGATGCAATTATGCTTTCGGGTGGTGAGACGCAAAGACTTATGCTTGCAAGAGCTTTGTATAAGGATGCTCCGTTTATTATGCTTGATGAGCCTACTGCGGCACTTGACCCGATTGCTGAATCCGACATGTATAAAAAATATAATGATATGACAAAGGGAAAGTCATCGGTATATATTTCACACAGATTAGCCTCCACACGTTTTTGTGACCGTATTATTTTGCTTGAGGGCGCAGGGATTGTGGAAGAGGGGACCCATGAGGATCTGCTTAAATTAAACGGCAGATATGCAGAGCTTTTTGGAATACAGAGTAAGTATTATAAAGAAGGGAGCATCGAAAATGAATAATGAAAAGAAGCTTCTTTCATGGAAAGAGGCATACAAGCTGAATATTCGGGCCTTTTTGTTGATTTATAAAAGATACCCCAAAATGATTATTTCAAGAGTGATTCTCGCAATTGTAATAGCACTTACTCCGTATGTGGGAATCTACTTTTCGGCACGTATTATCGGAGAACTTGCAGGAGCAAGAGATATTACAAGAATTAAGGAACTGGTGCTTGCAACGCTTATATCTGCGGCAATTATATCACTTGTCAGATGGATTATTCAGAGGTGGAGAAATACTGAGTGTGCCGGAATGTATTATAAGATCGAGATGATTCTTAATGAGAAGCTTCTTGATATGGATTATATTGATATTGATGATACAAAGATGCACGATCTTTTATCTATAATTCGACAAAATAGTAACAGTGGCGGTTGGGGACTTTACAGGATCATAGGAAGTCTTGACGGTATAATAGATGCATTTTTTACAATTTTAGGTGGTATAGTTCTTACGGTAAGCTTATTTACAACGAAGGTTCCGGAAAGTGCAGGTAAATATACCATTCTTAATAATCCTATCTTTATTTTGTTAGTGGCTGTTGTTATGATTATAATCATTAATATATCACCGATACTTACTAACAAGGCAGGAAGTTACTATGCATATAATTCTGATTCGCATAATTTAGCCAACAGATTATTTGGCTTTTTCGGGTTTCTTGGACACAAAAAAGAGTTGGCGGCAGATATAAGAATGTATGAGCAGGATTTGATATGTAATAAATATATCGATATGAGATCGGGAATGTTTCTTTCAGCAGGCTTTATGGCAAAGCTTGCAAAAGGACCTATCGGCTTATATAATGCGGCAGCTTCGGCAGTATCGGTTATATTTACAGGTTTTGTTTATGTTTTTGTTTGTCTGAAGGCATGGGCAGGCGCCTTTGATATTGGAATGGTGACGCAGTATGTATCTTCAATAACAAAGGTAGCGCAAGGTGTAACTTCAATTGTGTGGCGAATCGGAGATGCGAGAAATAACGCTTCGTTTCTTAAACAGGTATTTGAATTTCTTGATATTCCGAATACCATGTATCAGGGAAGCCTTACCGTAGAAAAACGTTGTGACAGGGATTATGAAATAGAATTTCGTGACGTGTCCTTTAAATATCCGAGAAGTGAAAGCTATGCACTTAAAGATGTATCCATGAAGTTTAAAATTGGAGAACGTCTTGCGGTGGTAGGACCTAACGGTAGCGGTAAAACTACATTTATTAAGCTTCTTTGCAGATTATATGACCCTACAGAAGGAGAAATTCTGCTTAACGGAATTGATATTCGAAAATATAATTATCTTGATTATATGTCGATTTTCTCAGTTGTATTTCAGGATTATAAGCTGTTTGCATTTAAACTCGGTGAAAACGTGGGCGCAAAGGTTGATTATGATAAGGAGATAGCAAAGGAATGTCTTATAAAAGCAGGTTTTGGTGACAGACTTGCTGAGATGGAGAACGGCACCGAGACATATCTTTATAAGGGATATAACAAAGATGGTGTCGATATCTCCGGTGGCGAAGCCCAGAAAATTGCACTTGCAAGAACACTTTACAAGGATGCGCCGTTTATCGTACTTGATGAGCCGACTGCGGCACTTGACCCGGTTGCGGAAGCCGAAGTGTACAGTAAGTTTGATGAAATAGCGGGAGATAAGACTGCAGTTTATATTAGTCACAGATTATCTTCGTGCAGGTTCTGCGATACAATCGCCGTATTTGATAACGGAAGAGTTGTGCAGAAGGGAACTCATGAGGAACTTGTGGCAAAAGAAAATGGTAAATACCATGAGCTTTGGTTCGCGCAGGCGAAGTACTACGCATAGCCATTCAGAGTCAAGACTCGAAAATCTACGATTTTCTTATTCGTGCGTATCCACCAAATATATGAATAAAAAATAGCAAGAGGAATGTGAACATTCTTCTTGCTATTTTCTATTCTTATGCCTGGCTATGACTTGAAGCACGCATCTTTTTATACAAATCCCAGATAAGTGCATGCATCCAGTCAACTGTGTCGGAAAGCTTCTTGTTCTCACTTTCGAGATAAGCAATTCTTGACTTAAGCTCATCAATAAGAAATGTGTCGTCCGTAAATGTGGTGGCAACAGATATGTCTGTTGCAATTGTAGCGTCCATAATTGATATTCCCCTCAATCAAATATATTAACAGAAATATTTTATAGGGAAAATTTCCTAAAGTCAATGAATTGTCGATTAGTTGTTATTAAAGATACAAATCCGGCGTTTTTTCGACTTTTCCACAGATGATTGTAAGGTTACCGTTGCGGCAACGGATTTCGTCAATCATTTCTTTCTCAGCAGAAGCATCTTTTAATTCTATTATGTAATACAAGTCGAACATACTTCCCATGTTGGTTGTGCGGATTTTCTCAAGTTCGTTGTAGGATGTATACTTTTCAAAAATATCATCAAAAACTTCTGTGTAGTTAAGGTCTTCAGCGATTGTAATACGAAGCTGCTTGCAGATTCGCTTACTAACGCCAAAGTTAAGCTTGTCAAGCAGGAGATATGCAGCGCTTATAATTACAGTCATGATTGCCGCAAAAAGCAAAAATCCCATACCTGTTGCAAGGCCGATACCCATGGCAAAGAAAATAAATGCAATTTCCCTTGCAGTTCCGGGAATTGAACGGAAACGTACAAGACTGAATGCACCTACGATTGCAACACTGGTGCCGAGTTCACCGTTGACCATCATAATAACGATGCCTACAAGCAAAGGCAGAAGAGTTAAAGTGATTACAAAATTCTTAGAGTAATTTTTGCTTACCATATAAACGCATGCAATAATAAGTCCTAAGATAAGTGCTGCTCCTGCACAAAGCAGTATGTTGACGAGTGTAAGGGGTTCTGATGAACTAAGAATACTTTCTAACATAATTGGTTCCTCCGTGGGTAAGTAGTGTTTTGTAAATGTTTCCGTACTTTGAAAAAGAAGTAGGATAAATTTTGAGTTCTGTTAAGGCGTGAGCAAGCCAAAGCGGGATTGCCCCGACAATTTTAAGTTCCATCAGGCGATAGCCTTTGTCAAGAAGATATTCTCCGTGGTCACCATGCTCGAGATAAAGGTCGTCCTCACGATAACGAATATCACTGTCAAAGGTAATTCTGAAATTCGGGTCTGTTTCACAAAAATATGCAATCCTGTCATATGCTATGTACATCTTGGGTACAGGATGATAGTAACTCATAAAATAATCAATTTCTTTTTTTATTTGAGAGGTGTCGGTTGTAATTCCCTTCGTCAGATATCTGTAAGCCTCGTTAAGGGGCATTTTTATTCGGCGTTTATATACAACACCCTTAAATTTTTTCTTGAGTTCAACAAATACCTTTGAATTCTCCGTGGGTATGCCGTAACTTCTTAGCCGGAGCTTTTCTTTATACGCAGGTTTGTCGATTGACCTGCGTATAAGATAGAAATCAGATGTGTCAAAATAAATGTTACAAATGGTGTGCTTGCCGTATTGATCAACTTTCATGTGTTCGTCAATTACGGCAGTAAGTTTTTGATATTGTTCTTCAGTCATGAGATATTTTTTCTCATATCGTTTAAAAACTGCCTGGTCTTTTGCCATTTTATCTTCCTCCGGGTCTCATACCGCCGCCCATGTTGCCACCGGGACGCATTCCGCCACCGCCGAAATTACCGCCGGGGTTCATTCCACCGCCTGAACCGTGAGTGGTTACACTTCCGGAGATAGTGATGGTTGCATATTCGGTGCCGCTATAGCTTCCGCCTGAATATACGCCGTTTACAACAGTACCTTCGGTATAAGTTCCGTTTGTGTATATTTTGTAGGTCTTGCCTTCTTCAAATAATGAAGAACCCACTATAAGAGCATTATAAGCTTTTGGAGAGGAGTAAGCAAGTATTTCTTTGCCATTTTCGTCTTCAATTTTTATTACTGAATCAGCAGTAATTGTTGAGGTAAATACAATGCATACAGATTTGGCTGAAGATGAATTTGTAGTAGGAGTTTGAAGCATTCCTGAGCTTCCGGATACAATAAGAGAACCGCCGTTATATGCAAATGTACCGCCAAAATCAAGAGAGCCGTTTCCGCTGTTGGTTGGACCGTTAACCATTACAGTGCCGCCGTTCATATAAATATTGCCATTGGAATCCAGCCCGTCGCCGGAAGTATTCATGTAGATGTAACCACCGTTAATTGTAACACTTTGGTTGCCGGCTTCACCCATAGGATTAAAACGGTCGCCGCCCCACATGCCGCCTGCCTGTGAATCATCATTGCCGCCTGCTGCATTGATTCCGTCGTCATTTGCCGTAATGGTAATATATCCGTCATTAAAAATCATGTCAGCACTTTCGATACCTTCGTATGATTTGGCTACATTTATTGTGCCCCCATTAATTGTAAGCAGAGTGTCGGAATGCATTCCGTCATCCCCGCTTGAAAGGGTAAATTTACCACCGTTAATTGTCATATTGGTATTGGAGTGAAGCGTATCGTCGGCAGAATCGATATTAATTGTTCCTGCATCTATTGTAATGTCAACGCCTGCTTTTATACCTTTACAGCTTGTTTCGTCAGTTGTTTGTGTGTTGCCACCCATCTGTCCCCAGAACGGATTAAACTGCTGCCCCTGTGAAGCTTTGGCTGCATTGGCACTTCCGCCACCGGATACAATTGAAATTGTGCCACCTGATACAAAAGCACTTGTTTCTGCCTGAATGCCGTCACCTGAAGCAGTAATATTAATATTACCGCTTGTGATTGCAACATATCCCAAGGCTGAATCCTCTGAATTAGTTGATTTTATACCGTCATTTTCAGCAGTGATTGTTATATCACAGTTCTCGATATAAACATTATCCTTGCCCTTGAGTCCGTTATTGCCGGCATTTATCTCATAAGTTCCGTCGTATATTTCAAGTGAATCATTGGAAGTAATACCGTTGGATGCGGAAGTAATGGTAAGCTTGCCGCTACCTTTTAAAACAAGGTCTTCTTTGCTGTAAAATGCTGCATCGGTCTCGGTAGTTTCGCCATCAAGAACGGCTGTACAGTTTAGCGTATTTAATGAATTGTCTTCAAGAATTACAACTAATTTCTTAGTGTTTAAAACATGTATACATGGTGCTGAAGAATTATTCATTTCAATATTGTCAAATACGAGAGTAACTTTTTTATTATCGGAAGCATCAATAATAAGCTGACCTTCTGTAAGCTTCCCGGTTATATGGTAGGTTCCACCGGCTGTGATGGTTGCGGTTGTTCCGCTTATTGTAATGTTCTTACCGCTTGACGAAGCGGAAGAGCCGTTAAGTATAAGCTTTCCGGTATAATCTAAGTCGGATGTTTTGATAACTACAGCATCTTCCTCGTCACGAAGTTCGGGGATTATAGTGATTGCGGGAGAAGCTGTCGTGTGAGTCTCTTCATTTGATGAGTTGTTACCACCGGAATTTGAATAGCCAGGGAGGAATCCTGCCGACATATCGTTTTTTGAATTTAAGTTGTCAGTGGTTTTTGTTGAGGATTCTTTCTCATGTCCGGAATTACAGGCCGATAACACGGGTAAAGTAATAACCAAAATAGTGATAATAAATTTTTTGCATAATTTCATATATGCCTCCTACAGAAAAATTGATTTTTTTTAATCTTTATGTTACCATTCTCACATATAAATTTGTACAATTTTTGTAAAAAATGTGAAAAATACGTGATTTTTGGAGGGGATAAAGTGTTTTTATAATTTTAAGTTATACTCTGAGCGATTTTGGGCAGTTCAATGACAGATTTGGTATATTGTATTTAGTGACAACATGTGTAATAATTATGTTATAAAAAAATGATTATATTTTTGAAAGAGGAAAATAAAATGGTTTTATTTAAGAGTAAAAATAAGATTTCGGTCGTGATTTTTGCAGTTATTGCAATGCTTGCAGTTGGTTTATTTGGATGTACATATGGTTTTCCGAAAGGGTTTGATAAAGATGAATGTATAAAGAAAGCCGAAGAAATAATTAATATTGTAAATACAAAGGATTATGATGCGGTACATGCTTTTTTGAGAGATGATTTAGAGGAAAAAGTTACGGCAGAAGATTTTAAGCAATCATGGGAATCAAAATTAAATAAAATCGGAGAGTTTAAAAAGTTTGGTAAGCCTGTTTTGTCAGGTGAAATGGAAAAAGATACGGGGAAGGAATTTGCAATGGTAGTGTATTATTGCTATTATGAGGCTGGAGAAGCAATATATACGGTATATTTTGATTCGGACATGGAAATGACTTCGATATCCATGCAATTAGATTAAGGTTCGGTGGGTGAGGAAATATGGAGATATATTTAATAGGGTGTGCAATAATTTTAGCTTTTCTGATAATCCAGTTTTATACGGCTAATACAAAAAGAAAAAAGAATTTTCATGAGAGAATCATACATGAATGGGGCAAGGTGCCGGAAAGAGAATACACGGAAGCCGAGTTTGAAAGTATAACACATTATTATAGGAACACTATTAAAAACAGTGCAGTTGAGGATAATTGTGTTGATGATATTACCTGGAACGATCTTGATATGGATGAAATCTTTATGCAGATGAATAATACATATTCTTCTGCCGGAGAAGAGTATCTGTACTATATGCTTAGGACGCCACAGGTTTCTGAAGATGAACTTTTAAAAAGAGAAGAGCTTATTACTTTTTTTGCAAATAATAAAGATGCAAGGGAAAAGCTTCAGATGGTTTACGGCGAAATTGGCCGTAAAAGAGGGATTTCTGTAAGTGATTATATAAGTAGGCTTAAAGATGTGCAGAGGGAGAATAATTGGAAACATTATAGTATTATTTTGATGCTTTTTGCGGTGGTCGGAATATTTTTTATTGATACAACCATTGGTGTTTTGGGATTTGTTGCGTTTACATTTTATTCGATTATGTCTTACTATAAGCGCAAATCTATAATTGAACATTATTTTGTATGTTTTAGGATTATTAATAATATGATTTCCAATATAAAGAAAATCAGGAAGTGCGACATTTTTATATTGGAACCATATATAAAAGAAATGGAAGTGGCGGCACATAATTTGCGTGGTATCGAAAAGGGTGTCGGAATACTTCCTACAGACAATCTGACTGGATCTATTCTTGATTTGGTGCTTGATTATATCAGGATGATGACACATATTGATTTAATTCGTTTTAATAATATGCTTTGTATTTTCCTTGAAAAAGAGGAAGAAGTTAATGTAATCATTAAAAACGTTGGCCTTATTGAAGCGATGATAGCTGTGGCTTCATTTAGGGAAAATCTTGATTATTATTGTATACCGGAGCTTGCGGATGGAAAACCGGGATATATTGATGTAAGTGAGATTTATCATCCGGTGCTTGTTAATCCAGTGTCCAATAGTATTACTACAAAGAAAAGCGTACTTATTACCGGCTCAAATGCATCAGGCAAATCAACTTTTCTTAAGTCAGTTGCAATAAATGCAATTCTTGCGCAGACAATACACACTGCTGCTTCAAAGGAATACAGGGCGAGTTTTTTTAAGATAATGTCTTCTATGGCTCTCAAAGATAATTTACTTGGTAATGAAAGTTATTATATTGTTGAAATAAAGTCATTGAAGCGTATTATTGACAACATAAGCGGTGATGTACCGGTGTTATGTTTTGTTGATGAAGTTTTAAGAGGAACAAACACTATTGAGAGAATAGCGGCATCTTCGCAGATACTTAAGTTCCTTTCCGGAAGGAATGCAATATGTTTTGCGGCAACACATGATATAGAACTTACACATATTCTCGAAGGAATGTATGCCAATTATCATTTTCAGGAAGAAGTTCTTGAGGATGACATTATGTTTAATTACAAATTATATGAAGGACGTGCGGTATCACGTAATGCGATAAAGCTGCTTAAAGTTATGGGATATGAGGATGCGATAATCGATGAAGCAAACCAAAATGCCGCGTACTTTATTGAAGAAGGGAAATGGAAAACAATCGTATGAAGGTAAAAATATATACGGACGGTTCAGCAAGAAGTAATCCGGATGGACCGGGTGGTTACGGAGTTGTGCTCAGCTATACGGCACCGGACGGTACGGAACATTTACGAGAGTTGTCGGGAGGTTATGTTAGAACAACTAATAACAGGATGGAACTTACAGCAGCAATCAAGGGGTTGCAGGCTCTTACAAAGCCTTGTGAGGTTGAACTTTATTCAGATTCACAGTATCTTGTGAATGCCTTTAATCAGAAATGGATTGATTCATGGCAGAAAAAAGGTTGGAAAAGAGGCAAGAACGAGCCTGTCAAAAATGTAGATTTATGGTTGATACTTCTTGAAGCAATGAGGCCTCATGATGTCACATTTATATGGGTAAAGGGACATGCAGGTCATGCACAAAATGAACGTTGTGACATTCTTGCAACCACAGCGGCTGACGGAGACAATCTTATGGTTGATGAGGGCTTTTGTGCTGAAAGTTAACGGAGGATTAATATGGACAAAAAAAGTATTCGTAATATAATCGGTTTGTTTACGTGTATTGTTATTCTGGGATGCTTATCAACTTTTATTACCAAAAGTATTATCGGTAATAGGAGAAATAATTTGTATATATCTTCTGATAATAATTCTGAGCAAACAAGTAGTATGCGTGAAGACGTGTCTACAAGTGACAACTTAGAAGAGCCTTCTTCTGTCAGAGGGCCTATTAATAATGGGATTTCAAAAGAAAAATATTATAATGAATTGCAATTGATTGAGAAACAGATAGAGGAAGTATGGGAGAATGTAACAGAAAGCAACAGTGCACTAAGTGCCGCTAAATACGAAAAAGGCGTTTGGGATGAACAACTCAATAGGATATATGAACTATATTTTGATGAACAGTCTTTAAGTAGCAAGGAACAACTCAGACAGGAGCACAATTACTTTAAGACAGAGCGGGAGCGTTTAGCAATTACTGCGGCAAAAAACGCAAGTGAGGCACTTGACGGTCTTTCGTATAACAGAGAATATGTAAGACTTACCAAAGAGAAAACATATGATTATGCTGAAAGGTACTTCTTAGAGGATTAAAATTCCTTTACAAAGAAGCTTTGTTGTGATACATTAAAAGGTAATTGCAGACTAAATTTAAAGCAAATTTTCAATATATTGACAACAGGAGGAATGGATTATGTCGACTAATGTTTACGACATATTGCTTGAGAGAGGATTTATCGAGCAGGTTACCCACGAAGATGAGGTTCGTGAATTACTTGGAAAGGAAAAAGTAACGTTTTATATAGGCTTTGATGCGACTGCAGACAGTCTTACGGCAGGTCATTTCCTTACAGTTATGGCTATGATGCACATGCAGAGAGCAGGCCACAGACCGATTGCGTTGCTTGGCGGCGGCACAACCATGATTGGTGACCCGACAGGCAAATCTGACATGCGTACAATGATGACAAAAGAGACAATTATGCACAATGCAGAATGTTTTCACAGGCAGCTTTCAAAGTTTATTGATTTTGATAATGATAAGGCTATTATTGCGAATAACGCGGATTGGCTTTTAGATCTTAATTATGTTGATTTCTTGCGTGAAATAGGTGTGCATTTTTCTGTTAACAAGATGCTTACTGCGGAATGTTATAAGCAGAGAATGGAGAAGGGTCTTACTTTCTTTGAATTTAACTATATGTTAATGCAGTCATATGATTTCTGGAAGCTTCATAAGGATTACGGTTGTTGCCTCGAACTTGGTGGTAATGACCAGTGGTCAAATATCATCGGTGGTGTTGAACTTATCAGAAGAAAGGAACAGAAGCCGGCATACGGTCTTACATTTAAGCTTCTTACAACAAGTGAAGGCATTAAGATGGGCAAGACCATGAAGGGGGCTGTTTGGTTAAATCCTGAGAAAACATCACCTTACGAGTTTTACCAGTACTGGAGAAATATCGAAGATGTTAAGGTTGAGGAGTGCCTCGGACTTTTAACATTTCTTCCGATGGACGAGGTTAGAAGACTCGGTGCACTTGAGGGTGCCGAGATTAATAAAGCTAAAGAAGTACTTGCTTTTGAAATTACGAAGATTGTTCACGGAGAAGAAGAGGCTACTAAGGCTCAGGAAGCTGCAAGAGCAGTATTTGCAGGTGGTGGTAAGAGTGAGGACATGCCTACAACACTTTATGATAAAGCAGAACTTGATGCAGGTAAGGATTTGATTACACTTCTTGTTGATACTAAGCTTGCTCCCACAAGATCAGAGGCGAGAAGACTTATCCAGCAGGGTGGTATTACGGTTAATGATGTTAAGGTAACAGAGTTTGACAAGGTATTTACAAGTAATGATTTTGATGCCGATGGCGCACTTGTTATCAAGAAGGGTAAGAAAGGTTTCCATCAGATTAAAGCAAAATAAAGGAGGCTGTCATTATGATAGAAGTATTTAACAGTTTGTTTAATTATCTTATTTGTTTTGTAGGAATTGCAGCAGTTGCGTTTGGCGGAATTATGCTTGGTAAGACATTAAGAGTGAGAAAGAATAAAAAGGATGCTTTAAACGGAAGCGAAGAGTAAGCAGGAGGAACTTATTGTGAAGAATTATGGTTTGAACGAACTCAGAAGAATGTATCTTGAGTTTTTTGAGAGCAAGGATCATTTAAGGCTCAACAGTTTTTCACTTGTGCCTAATAATGACAAGAGCTTATTATTAATAAATGCAGGTATGGCACCCCTTAAGCCTTATTTTACGGGTCAGGAGATTCCTCCCCGCAAGAGAATTACAACCTGTCAGAAGTGTATCAGAACAGGCGATATCGACAATGTAGGTAAGACAGCAAGACATCTTACTTTCTTTGAGATGCTCGGTAATTTCTCTTTTGGTGATTATTTTAAGCATGAGGCGATTGAGTGGTCATGGGAGTTTTTAACTAAGGTTATCGGTATGGAGCCTGAGAGACTTTATCCCTCGATTTATTTTGAGGATGACGAGGCTTTCAAGATTTGGACGGACGAGATAGGTGTGCCGGCAGAGAAGATTACACGTTTTTACAGAGATGAAGACGGCAAATGTGATAACTTTTGGGAGCATGGTGCAGGTCCTTGTGGTCCTTGTACAGAGATTTATTATGACAGGGGAATTAAGTACGGATGCGGTAAGCCTGACTGTAAGGTTGGCTGTGATTGTGACCGTTTCATGGAAGTATGGAATAACGTATTTACACAGTTTGAGAGTGATGGCAACGGACATTACGAAGAACTTGCCATGAAGAACATCGATACAGGAATGGGACTTGAGCGTCTTGCTGTAGTTGTTCAGGATGTTACTTCTGTATTTGATATTGATACAATGAAAGCAATCCGTGACAGAATCTGTCAGCTTGCAGGTGTTGAGTATCAGACAGACGATAAGAAAGATGTTTCAATCCGTCTTATCACAGACCATATCCGTTCAGTTACATTTATGACTTCAGACGGTATTATCCCGTCTAACGAAGGTCGTGGATATGTACTCAGAAGATTACTTCGCCGTGCGGCAAGACACGGAAGGTTACTTGGAATCCAAGGACTTTTCCTTGCTAAGCTTTGCGAGACTGTTATTGCAGAATCCAAGGACGGATATCCTGAACTTGAGGAGAAGAAGGAGTATATCCTTAAGGTTCTCACAATTGAAGAAGAAAAGTTCAACAAGACTATTGATCAGGGACTTAGTATTCTTGCCGATATGGAAGATGAGCTTGTTAAGTCAGGCGGCAAGACATTAAGTGGTGAGGACGCATTTAAGTTATATGATACTTACGGATTTCCGATTGATTTAACAGAAGAGATTCTTGCAGAAAAAGGCTTTGTAATCGATATGGAAGGCTTTGAAAAGGCAATGCGTATCCAGAAGGAAACTGCAAGAAATGCACGTGCCGTAACTAATTATATGGGCGCAGATGCAACGGTTTATGATGAGATTAATCCTGCAATAACATCTGAATTTGTAGGATATGATAAAGCAGAGTACAAGTCAGAAATCAGCGTACTTACAACTGACAGTGCTATTGTTGCCACACTTACAGAAGGTGACGAGGGAACTATTATTGTTGACGAGACGCCTTTCTATGCAACCATGGGTGGACAGACAGCTGATACAGGTGTAATTACCAAGGGCGATTCAGTATTTGTTGTTAAAGATACAATTAAGTTAAAAGGTGGAAGAATCGGTCATGTTGGATATGTTGAGAGCGGTATGTTCTCAATTACCGATAAGGTAACGCTTAAGATTGATACTGACAGAAGAGCTGCAATCGGTAAGAACCATAGTGCAACACACCTTTTACAGGAGGCACTGAGAGTTGTTCTCGGAACACATGTTGAACAGGCGGGTTCACTTGTTACTGCTGACAGACTTCGTTTTGATTTTACTCATTTCTCGGCTATGACAAAGGAAGAGATTGAGAAGGTTGAAGCAATCGTTAACAAGCAGATTAAGAATGCTCTTGATGTTAACACAGCAGAGATGTCAATTGATGATGCTAAAAAGACAGGTGCAAAGGCACTTTTCGGTGAGAAGTACGGTGAGACTGTACGTGTTGTATGTATGGGCGAGTTCAGCAAAGAGCTTTGTGGTGGTACACATGTTGCCAACACTGGTACAATTACTGCATTTAAGATTCTCTCTGAAAACGGTATTGCAGCCGGAGTAAGAAGAATTGAAGCAATTACCGCAGACGGCGTATTTGAATATTATAAAACTCAGGAAGAAGAACTTCTTAAGGCGGCTAAGGCTGCAAAGGCAGAACCTGTCAACCTTGTTAAGAAGATTGAGAGCCTTCTTGAAGAGATTAAGACTCTTAGTAGCGAGAATGAGAAGTTAAAGGCTAAACTTGCCAATAACTCACTCGGTGATGTTATGAATCAGGTTCAGGATATCAAGGGTGTTAAGGCGCTTATTACATCTGTTGCAGACGTTGATATGAACGGTCTTCGTAACCTCGGTGACCAGCTTAAAGAGAAGCTTGGAGAGGGAGTTGTAGTTCTTGCATCTTCACAGGGCGCAGATAAGGTTAACCTTATTGTTATGGTAACTCCTGAGGCTGAAAAGGCAGGCTGTCATGCAGGCAATATTATTAAGTCAATTGCAGGTCTTGTTGGCGGTGGCGGCGGCGGACGTCCGAACATGGCACAGGCCGGCGGTAAGAACGCATCAGGAATAGATGCAGCACTTAAGGAAGCAGTTAAAGTTATCGAAGCACAGATTAACTAATTAAAATAATAATGCACTTGCAAAAAAATAAAAAAAATAGTTGACGAATGTATAAATTATGCTATAATGCTAATAGTGCAATGAAAAAATACCCAAACAGTTGTATTATGCACGACAATACACAACTGGAGGGAGGTTAGGTGTGATACTATGTCAAATGTAATCGTAAAAGATAACGAAACTTTAGATAGTGCACTTCGCAGATTCAAGAGAAATTGTGCGAAAGCAGGTATCCAGCAGGAGATTCGTAAAAGAGAGCATTATGAGAAGCCCAGTGTTAAGCGTAAGAAGAAATCTGAGGCTGCAAGAAAGCGTAAATATAATTAATATGATACTTATATCATAGGAATTGTGTTCATAACGACATTTAAAAGACAGGACGATTTTCGTTCTGTCTTTTTTGTTTTTTGCATATATTTTTGTGTAATACATTCAAAGGAAAATAACGTGAATAAGAGGAAAGAAAATAAATCAGGAAAGTTAAAAGAATATTTTGTAAAAGCGTTTCAATTGCCCGATGATTGTATTTTGGGAAATACATATATGATTATGACTGGTAAGACGGGAATTTTTATTGAGAATTATCGTAGTATTATTGAATACACAGATTCAAGTCTTAAGCTTCAAGGGAAGAATGGAAAAATATTTATTACAGGTAAATCAATATATATTGAAGCCTATGATTCGGACAAAATGAAAGTAAAAGGGATTTTTCAGGAAATCAAATATTTTTAGGATGGCAGCATGAGAAGAATATATAAACTTTTAAAAGGTTATTTAAATATATCCGTAGACAGCAGGGAACCGGAACGTTTTTTTAACATATGTAGTGCGAAAAATATAGAGATATGGAACATAGTATCAAAAAAAAATATGTATACACTTAATATAGCACTTGCGGATTTTTATAAATTAAAGAATATAGCAAGAAAGACAAAGTCAAAAGTACGGATACGTAAGAAAAAGGGGTATCCTTTTTTTGTTTATAAAAACAGGCGACGAAAGGCATATTTGGTTGGAATTGCTGCATTTTCGGTAATTATATATATATTATCTTTGTTTGTATGGGATATACATTTTGACGGTTTATATACATATACGGAAGATGTACTGCTTGAGTATCTTGAAAAAAATAATATAAAACATGGAAGCATGAAGAGTGATTTAGATTGTACGCAGATAGAAAAAATGCTAAGAAATGATTTTTTTGATATAACATGGGTGTCTGTATCGCTTGAAGGAACAAGGCTAACGGTACATATCAGGGAAAATTATGATTATGACATTGTTACGAAAAGCGAGTTTGAAATGAGCGATATTATAGCGGATAAAGAAGGGGTTATAACTTCAATAATAACAAGAACCGGAACACCGATTGTTAAAATCGGAGACAACGTGAAAGCAAATGATATTCTTGTATCAGGCAATGTTGTAATAAATAACGAATACGGTGAACTTATTAAACAGGAATATGGCAATGCGGATGCGGATATTCTGGCAAAAACAGTATATAATTATAGTGAATCATTGGAAATGCGGCACAAAACAAAAGAGTATACAGGAAACTCAAAAAAGTCTTACGGAATAACAATATTTAACAAAAGTTTTTATGTGTTCAGCCAAAGAGCAAAATACTACACCTATGACAGAGTTATTGAAAAAAAACAGTTGAAGCTTGGAGAAAATTTTTATTTGCCTATATATTTTGATGCAATTTCCTATAATGAATACAATACAAAAACAGAAAAATATACAGAGGAAGAGGCAAAAAATATTTTGACAAAAAATATCAATGATTTTTTTGAAGAATTAGTTGAAAAAGGGGTACAAATTATTGAAAATAATGTTACAATAAGACGTGAGGGAAATAATTATATTGCTGAAGGCGATATCGTCGTTATCGAGGAGTTTGGAAAGTCGGTTTCGGTAGAAGATTTGTATCCGCAAAACGATACAGAGTAATACAGAGAGGAATGATTTGTTGTGAGTGTAATAGAGACAATTATTGATATACCGGCAGGACATATCGGTAATGTTTTCGGACAGTTCGATTTATTTGCCAAGAAAATAGAGAAACATTTACATGTAACGATTCTTAACAGGGATTCCGATATAAAGATAGTTGGTGCGGACATTGCAGTTGAGAGAGCTAAGCAGATTATCTTGCAGCTTGTGGAGCTTTCAAAACGTGGCAATACCATAACGGAACAGAATGTGGATTACGCACTTGCACTTTCTATGGAAACCAAGGAGAATGTTCTTCTTGATATTGATGAGGATATGGTTTGCAGGACTATAGGTGGCAAGCCTATTAAACCGAAGACTCTCGGACAGAAGAAGTATGTAGATGCAATCAGAGAGAAGATGATTGTATTCGGAATCGGTCCTGCGGGAACAGGTAAGACTTATCTTGCGATGGCCATGGCAATTCAGGCATTTAAGAATGATGAAGTAGGAAGAATCATTCTTACACGTCCTGCAATTGAAGCAGGAGAGAAACTTGGCTTTTTGCCGGGCGATTTACAAAGTAAGGTTGACCCGTACTTAAGGCCTCTTTATGACGCACTTTATCAAATAATGGGCGCAGAGAGTTTTATGGCTAATATGGAAAAGGGTCTTATCGAAGTTGCGCCGCTTGCTTATATGCGCGGACGTACTCTTGATAATGCATTTATTATTCTTGATGAGGCGCAGAATACAACCCCTGCGCAGATGAAGATGTTCCTTACAAGAATTGGTTTTGGATCAAAAGTTGTTGTTACCGGGGATTTATCACAGAAGGATTTACCGGCAGGAACTGTTTCAGGGCTTGAAGTTGCAACTAAGGTTCTTGGGAAAATAGATGATATTACGATTTCTACACTTACCAATGTCGATGTTGTAAGACATCCGCTCGTACAGAAGATTGTCAAGGCTTACGAAGAATTTGAAGAAAAACAAAGCAGGAAGCAAAATACAAAGCAATATACAAAAGGGAAAAGAGAGGGTAATTCATGATAAAAAAATCGAAAGTTATAATTTGTATCGGAATCTTGTTATCATCCGTTCTAGGACTGATTCTTGGATGCCTTCTTTACAAGGATTATAAAATGCAGAATGAAATGATAATTATTTGCATATATGGTATTCTGCTTACGGCATTTTATCTTTGGATTTTATTGCAGAAAAGTGACAGTACACATTTAAAAGCACCGGGTTTTGCATTTTTGATTATTTTTTATCATGTATTCAATCTGGCAATATTGATTTTTGGAATGAATCTTCCGGCTGTATACAGACCGATTTGTGCGGTTCCCATGCTTCTTACAATTCTTTTCGGTATTAAAACAGGACTTGCATCGATGGTATTATATTCGGTTGTTACTGTTTTGTTTGGCCTTGATCCGGTAGAAGCAATTTTGTTATATTTGATTTTCGGTGTTGTGGGCAGCTTCCTTGCTGTTACATTTAAAAGCACAATCAGACTTATTGTCGGAAGTTTTAGTCTTGTGGCAGTTTACGCTATGTTTTATGTTGGACTAAACTATTATACATATGGAGAATTGTTAGGGAATGATTTTGTTACCGGATTGATAGGCGGAGCCGTGCAGGTGCTTGTATTTTTGTGCTTTTTCCCGTTTGTTGCACGTACCATAAATTTTAATCTTGATAAAAAACTTGTTGCAATTTGTGAAGATTCCTTTAAGCCGATTGAGGAACTTAAGGATAGAAACCCGGCTGTTTACGAACATTCAAAGGTTGTTGCAAAGCTTGCGGGCCATGCGGCTAAGGCAGCGGGAATCAATGAAAAACTTGTTAAAGCAGGCGCACTTTATCATGAAATAGGACAAGGTCTCGGCGGTAATTATATTAAAAAAGGTATTGAAATTTGTAATGAAAATAATGTCCCCGAGGCTGTTATAGATATAATAAAGGAGCACAACATTAATATAGCCAAACCTGCTACCAAAGAATCTGCAATTGTTATGCTTGCGGATACAATAATAAGTACCATGGACGGCATGAAGAAAAAGGGTACCCCGATACCTGATAAAGTTAAACTTATAGACAAAATTCTTGCACTGCGTATTTCAAAAGGATATCTCGATGTATGCGATTTGACGGCGGGAGATCTTAATAAAATCAAAGATGCATTTTGTGGTGCATGGCGCAAAAAAGACGGTACCGGCGATGTGGATGATTTGATACTTGATGAACCGCTTGAAGTTCCGGAGGAGCTTTTTGAATAAATAATTATAACGGAGGTTGTTTTAAATTGACACTTACTATTGACAAAGAGACGGATTTCATAATTGACGAACTTGAAGGAAAGTATGAGGAGTTACTTGAACAGGTTGTGAATGCTGCTTTGGATTATGCAGAGTGTCCGTATGAAATAGAATTAAATATACTCTTGACAGATAACGAAAACATTCATAAACTTAATAAAGAGTTTCGCAATATAGACTCAGCTACAGATGTATTGTCGTTTCCGATGATTTCCTACGAGACACCGGCAGATTTTTCAGGATGTGAAACAGAGGAGGACTGTTTTAATCCCGAGACAGGTGAACTTATTCTCGGAGATATTGTTATTTCTCTTGAAAAGGCAATGGAGCAGGCAGAAAAGTACGGTCATGGCGCAAAAAGGGAAGTTGCATTCCTTGCCGCACATAGTATGTTGCACTTATTCGGATATGATCATATGACTGAGGAGGAAGCTTCTTTGATGGAAAAGAAGCAGGAGGATATTTTGCAGATTCTCGGAATTGTAAGATAAGTTTTGTTTTATTGAATGGAGTGATATTATGAAAAGAATTAAAAAGTTTCTAAATATTATATTGGTTACAGCAGTTTTTGGGATAGCTGTGATGGGGTGTGATATTGGTGTGCCGGATGAATCTACATCAGCAACCACACCGGAGGCAACGTCACCGAATGAGACAACTACCGATGATATTGTTATTGAAATAACAACACCGGGGGAGAAGGATAACTCTGACAGTGAGACAACAACTCCCGAAGAAACAACAACCTCAGAACCTGACAGGGAGAACATGGTTAAGAGTTATCTTACAGGTAAGTGGGTTGATAAAGCGATAGGAACCAAAAGACCGATTGCAGTTATGTTTAACAATATTATGGTTGCCGTACCTCAGAGCGGAATAGAGAATGCAGATATTGTTTATGAAACACCTGTTGAAGGCGGTATAACACGTCTTGTCGGTATTATGGAAGATTACAGTGAACTTGATAAAATCGGTTCAGTAAGAAGTGCCCGTTTATACCATGGATATATTGCACTTGAATTTGATGCGATATTTGTGCATTATGGAAGTGCCATTTATGCGAATGATTTACTTAAAAATCATGTTGATAATGTTGATGGTAATGCCGGCGAAGGAACAGTTGCTTATTATAGGACAGAGGATAGAAAAGCACCTCATAATGCATATACAAGTGCAGAGCATGTTGCGGCAGGTATTAAGTACAAGAATTATCGCACTGACTATTCGGATACATATGGCGGACACTTTAAATTTGCAGAGGACGGGGAAAGAGTTTCTTTGGCTACAGGAAAGAATGCAACACGAGTAGCTTTAGGATATATAAACAATTCACCGTGGTTTGAGTATGATTCTAAAGATAATTTATATTATCGTTATCAGTTTAAGTCTGCGCAGTTTGATCAGGAAACCGGCAGTCAGCTCGCATATGATAACATTATAATTCAGTTTGTGGATTATTATGATTATGGCGACGGATATTATTATATTTATAATCAGGGTTCGGGAACCGGCAAGTATATTACCGGTGGTAAATATATAGATATCACATGGAAAAAAGATGATGAATTTGGTATTACAAAGTATTATAACGAAGCTGGTGAAGAAATTATTCTTAACCAGGGTAAGACTTGGGTAAGTATGATTTTTGATACAAGAATGAGCAGCGTTGTAATCGATTAGGGGGTATAATATTGAGCGAACAACAGAAGTCACAGCTTTTGGTTACGGCAAAAGAAGCCATGAAATATGCGTATGCACCTTATTCGGGATTTTCGGTAGGTGCGGCAGTACTTACGGCAGAAGGAAGAGTATATTCCGGTTGTAATATTGAGAATGCTTCTTTTGGTGCTACCAATTGCGCTGAACGAACTGCTATTTTTAAGGCTGTTTCAGAGGGGTGTTCCTCAATATCCAAGATAGCTGTAGTGTGTTCTTCGGGACATTATGCATATCCGTGCGGAATTTGCAGACAAGTGATTGCGGAATTCGCAACGGATGATATGATTGTAATTCTTGAAGATTCGGATAAAGGTATTTTAGAATTACCATTTAAAGAGTTTTTACCGGCAGCATTTACCGGAAAGGATATAGTGGCTGATGACAAGCAGGAAGAATAACGGGTTTATTATACAAGGCTCGATTCTTGCCATAACATCTATCGTGGTAAGAATAATTGGTCTTATTTACAGAATTCCTTTACAGAATATAATCGGAGACGAAGGCATGGGATACTATTCTTATGCCTATGAGCCATACTCTGTTATGCTTATGTTGTCATATCACGGTATTCCTGCCGCTGTATCAAAACTCGTGTCTGCCAACAAGAGCTTGGGCAGGTTTAGGAATGTTGAACGTGTTTTTAAAATGGCACTTGCAATAGCATTATCCATTGGATGTATTACAGGCTCGGTGATGTTTTTTGGCTCGACCTATCTTGCATCTGAAATTATAGGTGTACCTATGTGCAGATGGGCGATGCTTGCACTTGGGCCCACACTTGTTGTTTTGTCGGTGATGGGTGTTATAAGAGGTTTTTTCCAGGGTGTCGGAACGATGATACCGACATCATTTTCGCAGGTTATTGAGCAGATAGTTAATGCGATTGTAAGTATTGTCTCGGCACTGTATCTGTTCCAATACGGAGCAATGTATGATTCTGTAATCGGAACGGACTCATATGCGGAAGGATATGGTGCGGCGGGTGGTACAATAGGTACATTCCTCGGAGCATTTGCAGCACTGATTTTTTTAATTTTCATTTTTAAGGCATACAGCAAATACTTAAAAAAGATGGTGCGCAGGGACAGGGAGGCTGCGGATTCCTACGGAACGGTTGCTAAGATTATTACATTTACGGCAGTTCCGCTTATTCTTAACAGCCTTTTGTTTAACAGTAATACAACGATTGAGAGTATTGTGTTTAACAAGCTTATGCTTACAAAAACAGGCAATACTATGGACAGTATTTCAGCACTTTGGGGTGTTTTTACAGGTAAGTTTAAGGTTCTTGTTACGGTCCCAATATCGGTGTCAACTGCGCTTGCGGTGTCGATAATTCCGAATTTTGCGGGAGAGATGGCACTTGGTAATAAGAAAGTTCTTGCAGGGAAATTGCAAAGAGCAATTCGTTTTGGAATGATTGTTGCGATTCCGTCGGCGGTAGGGCTTAGTGTTCTTGCAGAACCGATAATTTCGATGCTTTTTTCACCGTATGGAGCAGTTGATGTTAATCTTTTAAGGTACGGGACGATTGCAGTTGTACTATATTCGATATCAACCATTACCAATGCGGCGTTGCAGGGTATTGGCAAGGAACGTTTTACTGTTACAAGTGCGGCAGTCGCGCTTGTTATACATATAGCGGTGCTTGCTCTTATGGTCGGTGTGTTTGATATGAGTATTTACGGTGTGCTTATCGCATATATCTGTTTTGCACTTATTGTATGTGTGGTCAATAACTTTGCTATAGCGAGAATATTGTCATACAGGCAGGAATATTTTAAGACTTTCCTTATTCCGTTTGTTTCGGCGATTGTTATGGGCTTTGCTGTGTTCGGTATATATAAAGGATTTATGGCATTGTCGCTTGGTAAGATTCTTTCATGTGGGCTTTCAATACTTCTCGGTGCGATTGTATATCTTGTTGTGCTTCTTGTACTTAAGGGTGTGGATGAAGACGAGCTTGCAGCGATACCGAAGGGTAGAATACTTGTCAGAATTTTGAAGAAAATACATTTGTTATGAATATTGTATAAATCATTAAAAACAAGACGATACTTTTTTTGGAGGAATATATCATGAAGAAAAAAGGTCGTCTTATTTTTTGGATAATAATATCGTGTTGTTTTTTCTTTTTCGTGTACTATGTTACTTACACATATACTTACAATGACTTGCAAAACAACAAGTTGTACGATGAAGACCAGCTTATTCCGAAAACAACCGAAGAAATAACACCGGCAATTATGCAACAGAAGAAATTGCCTGTTACAACAGACAATAAAAGAGAACTTATAGTTACTGCTAAAACAGTATATATTCTTGAAAAGCATAATAAGACAACGGGAGATTTTACAAGGGAAATACTTCCGATACCCATAGAGCTTCTGGGATTAGACCATAATAAAATTCAAAAATATACTCTTGCAAAATCGGCAGAAGAAGAGAATGAAAACAAAAGGCTTGAGCTTGTTACATTTGATAATGGCTTGCTTGTGCTCAGACAGACATTTGAATATGAAGAACCGGAGTATATGTTTTATCTTGTTGCAGAATGGGGAAAAGTTGTTGTATATAAATATTATGAAGAAAGCTTATATACAAAAACAAATATAAAAATTGTTGACTTGCCCGGTGATTTGCAGGAGAAAATAAAAAAAGGAATACCGGTCGAGAATGAGAGAGAGTTGTTTATGTTCCTGGAAAGCTACAGCAGTTAACATTTTATAAAATCGTTAAAAATGTGTCAAATACTATATTTTGTGGTATTTGGCATTTTTTTAATAAATAGGTATTGTTTTATTTGTCGAAATGCGTTAGAATTATACTCGGACGAATTTGTTTTTTATTTCAGAACAAAGCTCGTTTCAACAATATTTTGTTTTATAATGTAATAATATAAAATGGAGGTCTAGATATGAGTACTACTGCAAATGTATCAGCAAGTAAGCGTATAGAAGCATTACTTGATGGTAATAGCTTTGTTGAAATCGGCAATCTTGTAGCAGCAAGAAATACTGATTTTAACACACAGGAAAAGGCAGCACCCACAGACGGCGTTATAACAGGCTATGGTCTTGTTGACGGCAGACTTGTGTACGTGTACAGCCAGGATGCATCTGTTATGAACGGTTCAATCGGTGAGATGCATGCTAAGAAAATTGTTAATATTTATAAGCTTGCGATGAAAGTCGGAGCTCCCGTAGTGGGATTGATTGACTGCGCAGGTTTACGTCTCCAGGAGGCAACAGATGCTCTTAATGCATTCGGAAGACTTTATCTCGCACAGACAATGGCAAGCGGTCTTATTCCGCAGGTTACAGGTATTTTCGGAACATGTGGCGGCGGTATGGCTGTTGTTCCTACACTTACTGATTTTACATTCATGGAAGAGAAGAATGCGAAGTTATTTGTTAATTCACCCAATGCAATTGACGGTAACTATGAAGCAAAATGTAATACTGCAGCTGCTAAGTTCCAGAGCGAGGAAGCAGGTATCGTTGACGGAACAGGAAGCGAAGATGAAGTTATTGCAAAAATCAGAGATTTACTTACATATCTTCCTAACAACAATGAGGATGATGACAGCTATCAGGAATGCACAGACGATCTTAACCGCGTATGCGAAGGCATCGAAGGTGCAAATGGTGATACCTCTATTTTAATTTCAAATATAGCAGATAATGCTGCATTTTTTGAAATCAAGCCGGATTATGCAAAGGATGTAGTGTGTGGTTTTATCCGTATGAACGGACAGACAGTAGGTGTTGTAGCCAACAGAACCGAGATTATCGGTGAAGATGGCAAGGCTACAGAGAAGTTTGAAGGCATGAGCGCACAGGGATGTGAGAAGGCCGCTTCTTTAGTTGATTTTTGTGATTCATTCAATATTCCTGTTGTAACATTTACCAATGTTAAAGGTTACAAGGCTACAATGTGCCAGGAGAAGATGCTTGCCAAGGCAACTGCAAAGCTTATCTATGCATTTACCAATGCAACAGTTTCGAAGATTAACGTAATTGTTGGTGAAGCATACGGAAGTGCTTATGTTGCAATGAACAGCAAGTCTATTGGTGCAGATATCGTTTATGCTTGGCCGCAGGCTAAGATTGGTATGATGGATGCTAATCAGGCAGTTCGTATTATGTACGCTGACGAGATTAAGAAGGCTGAGAATGCTAACGCATTTATCGCTGAGAAGGCAAGCGAATACGAAGATTTACAGTCAAGCGCAGTTGCTGCTGCAAAGAGAGGCTATGTAGATTCAATTATTGAAGCACAGGATACAAGAAAATATGTAATCGGTGCGCTTGAGATGTTATTTACAAAGCGCGAAGACCGTCCTGCAAAGAAGCATGGATGTGTACTGTAAAGAAGAGGTGATACTATGAACAATATGGTATTGTCAAGTGTGAGTGTAGGCGATGCGTTTCTTAATGTTGCGATTGGTATGATAACCGTATTCGTCGTACTTATACTTATTTCGTTTATTATAAGCTTATTTAAATACATATCGGTTATTCAGAATAAACTTGCAGACAGAAAAGCTAATAAAGATTTAGTTGCAAGTTCTACAGATACAGTGCTTTCTCAGATTGAAGAGAAGGAAGAAGTTGAAAGTGTTGAACTTACAGATGATTTAGAACTTGTAGCGGTAATTACTGCAGCAATTGCTGCTTCCATGGGAACATCAACAGATGGCTTTGTTGTTCGCTCAATCAGAAGAGCAGGCAAGAGCAGATGGAAAAATGCTTAATATTATCGAAGGCAAAAGCAAGCGACGCGAAGCGGCATTTGGTTTTGCCAAGAAAACGAGCGAACAGTCTGCAAAGAAGACAATAAAGCACAAAGTGCGGGTTCGCGAGTATAGAAAAAGGAGGAAATTATAATGAAAAATTATACAATTACAGTTAATGGTGTTGCATATGATGTAACAGTAGAAGAGAACGGCGCAGGCGTAGCAGCAGCTCCTGTAGCACCTATAGCAGCTCCCGTAGCGGCTCCCAAGGCTGCACCTAAGGCAGCTCCCAAGGCAGCGGCTCCTGTAGCACAGGGTTCAGTTAAGATTACTGCTCCGATGCCGGGTAAGATTCTTGGCGTTAAGGCTAATGCCGGTCAGGCTGTTAAGAAGGGTGACGTTATCCTTGTATTAGAGGCTATGAAGATGGAGAACGAAATCGTTGCTCCCCAGGACGGAACAGTAGCAGGTGTTAATGTTACAGTTGGTCAGAGCGTTGAAGCAGGAGATACATTGGCAACATTGAACTAATACGCTAATATGATGATTATAACTATGGAGGTTAAACAATGGAGTACTTTGTTGATACATTTACCAATTTGATTCATCAGACAGCGTTTTTCCAGTTAACATGGGGCAATTATCTTATGGTTGCCGTTGCATGCTTTTTCTTATACCTTGCAATCAGACATGAGTTTGAACCGCTCCTTTTAGTTCCGATTGCATTCGGTATGCTGCTGGTTAATCTTTACCCGGACATTATGAAAGAAATTTCATATGTTGTAACCGACGCGGCGGGTGAAAAGGTTCATTTAGAAGCTACAAGTGTAGCTGATCTTGTCAGGGATTTACGTGCACTTGATAATATTGCAGGTTTCAAGGTAGAAGGCGGCGGACTTCTTCGTTTCTTCTACATTCTTGATGAATATTCAATTTTACCTTCACTCATTTTCTTGGGCGTAGGTGCAATGACAGACTTCGGTCCACTCATTGCTAATCCGAAGAGCTTCCTTCTTGGTGCGGCAGCTCAGTTCGGTATTTACATAGCATACCTTTTGGCTATCGTGCTCGGCTTTAATAACGAGGCTGCTGCAGCGATTTCAATTATAGGTGGTGCTGACGGCCCTACATCTATCTTCCTCGCAGGTAAGCTTGGACAGACAGAACTCATGGGACCTATCGCGGTTGCTGCTTATTCGTACATGTCACTTGTACCGATTATCCAGCCTCCGATTATGAAACTCTTCACAACAGAAGAAGAGAGAAAGATTAAGATGGGACAGCTTCGTCCTGTATCCAAGTTAGAGAAGATTCTCTTCCCCATCGTTGTAACAATCGTTGTAGTACTTATTTTACCTACCACAGCTCCACTTGTAGGTATGCTTATGCTTGGTAACCTTTTCCGTGAGTGTGGTGTTGTTAAACAGCTTACAGAGACAGCGTCTAATGCACTTATGTACATAGTAGTTATTTTGCTCGGAACATCAGTAGGTGCATCTACAAGTGCTGAAGCATTCCTTAATGTAGCTACACTTAAGATTGTTGTACTTGGTCTTGTTGCATTTGCATTCGGTACTTTTGCCGGCGTCATATTTGGTAAGATTATGTGTAAGCTTACCGGTGGTAAGGTTAACCCGCTTATTGGTTCAGCAGGTGTTTCTGCGGTTCCTATGGCGGCCAGAGTATCACAGAAGGTTGGTGCGGAGGCAGATCCTACAAACTTCCTTTTGATGCATGCTATGGGTCCGAACGTTGCAGGTGTTATCGGTACTGCAGTTGCAGCCGGAACATTTATGGCTATTTTCGGAGTGTTCTAAATTGATTAATAGAAGGAGAAAATGATATGTCAGAAATGGTAAAAAAACCGTTGAAAATAACAGAGACAATTTTGCGTGATGCGCATCAGTCTCTTATCGCTACAAGAATGTCAACAGAGCAGATGCTTCCTATCATCGAGAAGATGGACAAGGTTGGCTATCATTCAGTTGAGTGCTGGGGCGGTGCTACATTCGATGCATCACTTCGTTTCCTCAAGGAAGATCCGTGGGAGAGACTTCGTAAGTTGAAAGACGGTTTCAAGAATACAAAATTACAGATGTTATTCCGTGGACAGAATATCCTCGGATACAATCACTACGCTGATGATGTAGTAGAATATTTCGTACAGAAGTCAATTGCTAACGGTATTGATATTATCCGTATTTTCGATTGCTTCAACGACTTAAGAAACCTTGAGACAGCTGTTAAGGCTGCCAACAAAGAAAAGGGTCATGCTCAGATTGCATTGTCATACACACTTGGTGATGCTTATACACTTGATTACTGGAGAGAGACAGCACGTCAGATTGAAGAGATGGGTGCTGATTCAATCTGTATCAAGGATATGGCAGGACTCCTTGTTCCTTACGAGGCAACAAAGCTTGTTACAGCTCTTAAGGAAGGTACAAAGCTTCCGATTCAGCTTCATACACACTATACATCAGGTGTTGCTTCGATGACATACCTTAAGGCAGTTGAAGCAGGCTGTGATGTTATTGATACAGCTATGTCACCGTTCTCAATGGGTACAAGCCAGCCTGCAACAGAGGTTATGGTTGAGACATTTAAGGGAACAGAGTATGACACAGGCTTAGATCAGAATCTTCTTGCTGAAATCGCTGATTATTTCAGACCTATGCAGGAAGAAGCTCTTAAGAGCGGTCTTCTTAATCCGAAGGTTATGGGTGTTAATATTAAGACACTCCTTTACCAGGTACCCGGAGGTATGCTTTCTAACCTTGTATCACAGCTTAAGGATGCTAAGGCAGAAGACAAATACTACGATGTGCTTGAAGAAATTCCGAAGGTAAGAAAAGACTTCGGTGAGCCGCCACTTGTAACACCTTCTTCACAGATTGTTGGTACACAGGCTGTTATGAATGTTCTTCAGGGCGAGAGATATAAGATGGTTACTAAGGAATCTAAGAAGGTTCTTTCAGGTGAATTTGGTCAGACAATCAAACCTTTCGATGCTGAGGTTCAGAAGAAGTGTATCGGTGATGTAGAGCCTATTACATGCCGTCCGGCTGATTTAATTGAGCCGCAGCTTGCAAAATACGAGAAGGAAATCGAGCAGTGGAAGGAGCAGGACGAAGACGTATTGTCATACGCATTATTCCCTCAGGTTGCTACAGAGTTCTTCAAGTATCGTGCAGCTCAGAAGACAAAGGTTGACGCAGCAGTAGCTGACACAGAGAATAAGGCTTATCCTGTATAAGAATATGAACTGCGCATAGGAAAAACAAGCGGCGCGAAGCGACATTTGTTTTTCTTGCGAGTTTGATGACTTTCAAGGAGTAAATCTTCGGATTTACTCCTTTTATTTTGACTAATACATGTTTTTTTGATATAATGTATTGGTGTATGTTTTTGCACAATTATGCTTTTAGGAGGATGTTGTATGTTACGCGGAACCTGTGTTTCAGAAGGAATCGGAATTGGCAATGCTTATATATATGATGATTTTTTTACAGCTTTATATAACAAATGTACAGATGTCTCTTATGATACAGTGGCAGATTATACTTCCGAAAAAGCAAGATTCGAGCGTGCAGTACAGATTTTTCTTAAAAATACTGAAGAATTATTGGCAAATCTTAAGGTGAAGCTTGTAACGGGTACGGATGAGGCTGATATTTTACTTTCGCATACCCTTATAGTTAAAGATGAAGGCTTTCAGAATAAGGTTAATGGTTATCTAATGCAGGGACAAATCTGTGAAGATGCAGTTGTTAAGGTCGCTGATGAATACAGACAGATGTTTTTGCAGTCCGGTGATGAAGAACTTATGCTTCGTTCTGCGGATATAGAAGATATAAAGCAGAGGCTCATATCTATTCTGGCGGAAAAAAGTACGGTAGATTTTTCTGAATTGAATGAAGACAGTATTTTGGTAATCAGGGAATTATTGCCGTCACAGGTTTGTGATATAGTTAAAACCGGAATACAGGCAATAATAACAGAGAAGGGCGGCTTTAATTCGCATGCCGCAATTCTTGCAAGAGCAGTAGGAATTCCGATGATTACCGGTGTTGATTTTGAGTCTGTAAAAACATATGAAGGCAGACAAATTATTGTTGACTCGTACGGAGGCCTTATTTTGCCCGTAAAGAACAAAGAACAGCATAAGGCCTATATTGACAGGCAGGCAGTAATTAAATCTGAAAAAGAGGCATTAGAAGCGCTTACAGACAGTATTACGGTTACAAGAGACGGTAAAAGAATTAATTTGTATGCCAATATATCAGATTTAGCGGATGTTAAAGAAGCGGTGCGTGTAAATGCGGACGGAGTAGGACTTTTCCGTACGGAGCATATTTTTATGTCAGAGAAGAGTGCTCCGGATGAGAATTTGCAATATAAGAAGTATTGCAGTGTTGCAGAAGCATTCGGTGATAAGCCTGTTATAATCCGTACACTTGATATAGGCGGAGATAAGCAGATATCATATCTGACATCTGATGACGAGCAGAATCCGTTCCTTGGACACAGAGCGATAAGATACTGTTTTGGAAATCTTGTGATTTTCAAAACTCAGCTTAGAGCACTTATAAAAGCACATGAAAAACATGACAATATAAGAATTTTGCTTCCGTTTATCACAACTGTTGAAGAGATAAAGGAAGCAAGGAAGCTTATAGAAGAAATTGCAGGAAATAATTCAAAAATCAAAATCGGAATTATGATTGAAACGCCTGCGGCGGCATTTATGATACTTAATCTTGCAAAATATGTTGATTTTTTGAGTATAGGAACTAATGATTTGTCGCAGTATATTATGGCGGCAGACAGAGGTAATGATAAGGTTTCAGGCCTTTGTTCGCACTATCAGCCTGCAGTTATAAGGGCAATTGCAATGACAATGACGGATGCAAATGCGGCCGGCTGTGAGGTTGAGATTTGCGGTGAGGCTGCAGCAGATACAAGATTTATTCCGGTACTTATCGGGATGGGGATTAAGAATTTTAGTGTTTCTCCCTCAGCGATTCTTAAGGTTCGAAAAGCAATTGCGGAATGCGACTATAGAGAGGCGATTGATATTACAAGACATGTTATATCGCTTGAGACGGAAGCTGAGATAAAAGATTATCTGCAACAAGACTGAGGAAAGGTTTGTAATGAGTAGTTTTTTAAAAGAAAAAAGTCCGACAAAAAAACTTTTAACAATAATGGTTGTTTTGTTGATGACTGTATTGTTATCGGGCTGTAGTAAAGAAAAATTTTATTCAAATGACTTTTTTGCAATGGACACATGGATGTCCGTGCAGATTCCAAAGTGTTCTACCGAAGAAGATACAGTTGAACATCTTAAAAATATCGAAGCAAGGATAAGAGAGATAGAGAATTCTTTTTCTGTGACATTGCAGGCGAGTGATTTGTATAAGCTTAACAATTCTTCAGAAGAGACGATAGAGATAGTAAATAACGATTTTATAAATGCTTTGATGGAAGCACTCTGTTATGAACAACTGACGAATCATACATTTTCACCGAGATTATACAAAATCTCAAGAGAATGGGGGTTTACAACGGGTTCATATAATATTCCGGAAGAAGATATTTTGAAAAAATATCTGGAAGAGATAAATGCCTCTAATATATCTGTTGACGGTAATTTAGTTGTGAGAACACCCGGAATTATGATTGATTTTGGCGCTATTGCCAAGGGATATGCAGCTGATGAGGTTGTTGAATATCTTAAAGCTAACAATATTCCGAAAGCGATTATTAACCTTGGTGGTAACGTTTATATGCTCGGCAGTAAGGATGAAGAGGTAGGCTGGATTGTCGGTGTTAATGATCCGTTTGCTGACAGACTTCTCGGAACAATAGAACTTTCCGATGCATGTGTTGTAACTTCAGGTAATTATGAACGTTATTTTGAACGGGATGGAAAAAGATACCATCACATAATTGATTCGACAACAGGAAGTCCGAGTGATAGCGGACTTGCGTCTGTTACGATAATTTCTGCGGATGCGTCGTATGCTGACGCACTTTCTACGGCTCTTTTTGTTATGGGAGTTGACAAGGCGATAGAATTTTGGCGTAACAACGAGAATTTTGAGTTTGTGCTTGTTACGGAAAACAAGGAAGTTTATTATTCGGAATTGTTGAAAAATGGTGTTTTTTCATTTGACCAGGGGATTATTGAAGACGGATATGTACTTAAACCGGTCAGTAAAACAACAAAGTAGTTTAAAACAGAGATAAAAACGAAAAGTATATTATTTTAAGATAAATGATTAGAAAGCGAGGACAAGGCTGTGATTAAACCTGCACTTAGCGATGAAATACTTTTAAAAGTAGAAAAACCTGCGCGTTATCTCGGTAATGAGGTTAATATGGTGAGCAAGAATCCGAAGGATGTAGATGTACGTTTTGCTATGTGCTTCCCTGATGTGTATGATATAGGAATGTCACATCTCGGAATTCAGATACTTTATGATATGTTTAATAAGAGGGATGATGTATACTGCGAGCGTGTATATTCGCCGTGGACAGATCTTGATGAGATTATGCGTAAGGAAAATATTCCGCTTTTTGCGCTCGAATCACAGGAACCGGTAAAGAACTTTGATTTCCTCGGAATTACTTTACAGTACGAAATGTGCTATACTAACGTACTTCAGGTGCTTGATTTGTCACAGATTCCGCTTTTTGCGAAGGATAGAACAGAAGAGCATCCAATCGTTATCGGCGGAGGCCCGTGCGTTTATAATCCCGAACCGATTGCTGACTTTTTTGATATGTTTTATATCGGGGAAGGCGAGACACAGTACGGCAAACTTATTGATTTATACAAAGAATGTAAGAATAGAGGTCTTGGAAGACAGGTTTTCCTTCGAAGAGCTGCAGAAGAAGTTCCGGGAATATATGTACCGTCAATGTATGAGGTTGACTACAATGAAGACGGCACAATTAAATCCTTTGAGCCGATTTCTGACACGATTCCGAGAACCGTTAAAAAAGAAATTGAATGGAACCTAAGCGAAACATATTATCCGGAAAAACCGCTTGTTCCGTTTATTAAGGCAGTTCAGGACAGAGTTGTGCTTGAGATTCAGCGTGGTTGCATAAGAGGTTGCCGTTTCTGCCAGGCAGGTATGGTTTATCGTCCGGTGCGCGAACGTGATGTTGAATATCTTAAGGATTTGGCTGTTAAGATGCTTGAAAATACGGGACATGAAGAGATTTCTCTTAGTTCCTTAAGCTCAAGCGATTATTCCTGTTTAAAAGAGCTTGTATATTTCCTGATTGAGGAGATTAAGAACAAGGGTGTTAATATTTCACTTCCTTCACTTAGAATCGATGCATTTTCACTTGATGTAATGAGCAAGGTTCAGGATATTAAAAAAAGCAGTCTTACATTTGCACCTGAGGCCGGCTCACAAAGACTTCGTAACGTAATAAACAAAGGCCTTACGGAAGAAGTTATCATGGAGGGCGCCAAAGAAGCATTTAAGGGCGGTTGGAACAAAGTTAAGCTTTATTTTATGCTCGGTCTTCCTACGGAGACAGTTGAAGATATGGAAGAAATCGCCGTTCTTTCCGACAAAATTGCAAGACTTTATTATGAGACCGTTCCGAAGGAGGAGCGTAAGGGCAAGGTTCAGATTACAGCAAGTACATCCTTCTTTATTCCGAAGCCTTTTACACCGTTCCAATGGGCAACAATGCAGGGACAGCAGGATTATATTGATAAAGCCAAGGTTGTTAATACAAAGATGAAATCCATGCTTAATGCTAAGAGCCTCAAATACAACTGGCACGAGGCTGACGTGACAGTACTTGAGGGCGTTTTGGCGCGTGGCGACAGAAAAGTTTCCAAGGTTATCCTTGAAGCATACAGACTTGGTTGTATTTTCGATTCCTGGTCAGAAAGCTTTTCTAATGAGAAATGGTTACAGGCTTTTGAAAATACGGGTATAGATATGGATTTTTATAATAAAAGAGAACGTTCGCTTGATGAAATTCTCCCGTGGGATTTCCTTGATATTGGTGTTACTAAGGAATTTCTTAAGAGAGAATGGAAGAGAGCACTTGAAGAGAAAGTTACACCGAATTGCCGTGATGCCTGTGCCGGCTGCGGTATGAAAGCGTTAGGAGGTGGCATCTGTGTTGAAGCAAAAGGTCAGAATTAAATTTGAAAAGACAGGAATGATGCGTTTCATCGGCCATCTTGATGTAATGCGATATTTCCAGAAGGCAATGCGCCGTGCAAAGATAGATATTGCTTATTCGGAGGGTTTTTCACCGCACCAGAAGATGTCTTTTGCGGCTCCCTTAGGAATCGGTCTTGAAGGAACGGGCGAATACTTTGATATAGAGGTTAATTCTTTTATGCCTTCAAGTGCAATGACAGCGGCCCTTAACGAAGTGATGGTAGATGGCTTTAAGGTTATTAGTTGCAAATATTTGCCGGAAAGTGCCCCGAATGCCATGTCAAGCGTATTTGCGGCCGATTATACGGTTACGATTCACAATGAAAATGTCGATATTACAGCAGAAAAGCTTACTGCTAAAATAAATGAGTTTTATGCACAGACTGAGATTATTACAGAGAAAGAGACTAAGAAAAGAACAAGAACTCTTGATCTTAAGCCGCTTATATATTCTCTTTGCTGTGAGAACAAAGTAATAAAAATGTGCTTAAGTACGGGAAGTACCGATAATATCAAGCCGGAGCTTGTAATGGCTAAATTTTGTGAGTTTATCGGTATGGAATATACTGAAGAACCGATTTTGTTTGATTATGCACGTAATGAAATATATACTAATGCAGGCGATGACAACGGAGTAAAACTTGTTACGCTTGAGAATATGGGTGAGGATATTGAAGGATAAGCTTCTGTTTACCGTTTATAAAGAATATGCGATGATGGCGCGAAGTAACGACAGTGAGATTACAGAGATTCAATTTGAACCGCTTGCGGGCGAAAGTATTCTCGGTAATATGTATGTCGGAAGAGTAGAAAATGTCGTTAAGAATCTTAATGCGGCATTTGTTTCGTATGCCAAAGGTGAAATTGCTTATTTGCCGCTTGATGAGGCGCAGTCCCCTTTTTTTACGGAGACCTCGGGTGCAGGAGGTAGTGCACCGGGAAGTAATAAACTCCCCGTAAAACAAGGCGACAATATTGTAATTCAGATTGTTAACGAGGCAATTAAAACCAAACAACCAAAAGCCACGGCAAGCTTCCTTGATTTTACAGGAAGATATGCTGTATTGACTTACGGTAAAACGGGTCTTGGTATTTCGACGAAAATTACCGATAAAAATATGCGTAAGCTTTTTACGGAAGAATTTGAAGGATATCTTACGGATGAGTACGGTATTCTTATCCGTACTAATGCTGCAAATGTTGATTTGGAAACAATTCACAATGAAATAAAGTCCCTTATAAAAGAAGCAGAATATATTAAAAACACTTCCGGAAGTCGTATGCATCATACCCTTTTGCGCTCGGAAGAAAAATCATACATTACAGAACTTCGTAATATCAATCTTGCGGAAGTGTCAGAGATAATTACCGACAATGAGAAGCTTTTTAATGAGCTGAATGATTATGCTATAAAATATGATGCGGTGGCAGTTAAGGATATAATAACTCTGAAAGAGCCTGATTACATAAAGAATGTATTTGGTATCGAGACGGTAATAAAACACGCCTTTTCAGAACGTGTATGGCTTAAGTGTGGTGGCTATATTGTTATTCAGCCCACGGAAGCCCTTACGGTTATTGATGTTAATTCCGGTAAATATGTAATTAAGAAGAATGATACAAACGAGGCGGCAAAACGGGTAAATTACGAAGCGTGTGACATGATTGCCAAGCAACTAAGACTCCGTAATCTGTCAGGTATAATTCTGGTTGATTTCATTGATATGAATGACGAAGAACGCGACAAATTACTAAAATATCTCCGATCAAAAGTTGAGACGGATAAGGTAAAAACTGTTGTTGTTGATGTCACAAAATTATATTTAGTTGAAATTACCCGAAAAAAAATAAAAAAACCTATTTATGAACAGCTGAATTTGTTGTAAAATGTAGTTAAGAATTAAGAGGTGATGTATTTTGGCAAATGTTATAGCAAGTAAAGACGTATACAATATCATAAGACAAACTCTCAGCATGGTTAATCCCGATATAATGATACATGGTGAGATTACCGGCTATATTCTTGCCAAGATGCTTGAATGTGAGAGTATTTATACAAGGCAGGATATTGCTGACTACGCAATGTTAGGAGTTCTTCATGACATCGGTCTTTACAGGAATGAGACTCATGAGCAATTATTCATACTTGAGAATTACGATGTGTGGGCGCATTCTATATACGGATATCTGTTCCTTAAGTATCTGTCACCCATGGAAGAGAAAGCAGATATTATTCTTTATCATCATTTGGATTACAGACTTTACAATAAAGTTCAGAACAAATATTTAAAGATTACATCTTATTTGAATATTGCAGATAAGATGGATACCTTTATGCATATGCAGAAGGGTGATATAGATCCGAATTATTTCAAAGAATATAGGGATTTGACTTTTTCGGGACAGGCGCTTGATTTGTTTTACAAAGCTGAAGCCAAATTTAAGATAATAGCAAAACTTAGGGACGGTTCATACCGCTTGGAACTTATGAATATTTTAGCGGCAAGAATTTTCTCCGAGGACCAGAAAAAGCGTTTTCTGCAGATGCTTATTTATACAATCGATTTCCGAAGCGTACATACGGTTGACCATACTATGGCGACTACTGCATTTGCAAGAGAAATTGCTAATTGCATGCGCCTTCCGAGTATTGATCAACAGCATTTATATTACGGTGCGTTGCTTCACGATGTAGGTAAGCTTGCCGTGCCGATTGAGATTTTAGAGTCTCCCAGACGTCTCAACGATGAAGAAATGCGCATAATGAAGACACATGTTGAGATTACGGAGGATATTCTTACAGGTGTTGTTAATGACGCTATTGTAAAGATTGCTTCAAGACATCATGAGAAGCTTGACGGTACGGGATACCCAAGGGGTCTTAGGGGAGAGGAACTTACACTTACCCAGCGTATTATTGCAGTTGCGGATATTATCAGTGCTTTGCACGGTAAACGAAGCTACAAAGATTCAATGCCTGCAGAGAAGATTAAACAGATTCTTCGCGAAGATGCCAATAACTCTAAGATATGTAAGAAGGTTGTGGATTGTGCACTTCGTAATTATAATACGATTATGCTTAATTTTGAAAAAGAGCAGAGAGAAACGATGAAGATGTATCTCACAATTAAAAACCAGTACGAAGCAATATATGAGCAGTTCAAGGAATTCGGTTAATATAGGGCAAAAGACATATATTTTTAAGAAAACAAATACTTGACAAGTATTGCATTAAATGGTAAACTGTTTTAGTGTGCCGCACAATGAGGTTATAAGTGCCGGGTTTTCCGGCCACCGAAGTTGGCGAGTATTGATAATAGGAGGTGCCATATGTACGCAATTATAGCAACAGGTGGTAAACAGTACAAAGTAGCTGAAGGCGATATTATCAAAGTTGAAAAGCTTGGTGTAGAAGCTGGCGAGAACGTTACTTTTGATCAGGTTCTTGTTGTAAATGACGGAAGCCTTAAAGCAGGAGCTCCCTACGTTGAAGGAGCAAGCGTTTCTGCAACAGTTGTAGCAGAGGGTAAGGACAAGAAGGTTATCGTTTACAAGTATAAGAGAAAAACAGGATACCACAAGAAGAACGGACACAGACAGGCGTTTACAAAGGTTAAAATTGATAAGATTAACGCTTAATTGATTGATGACTATGATAAAAGCGATATTTTTTAAGGACTCCAAAAGTTTTATAAAGGGATTTAGAATGAACGGACATGCAGAGTATGCTGACGCAGGTCAGGATATTGTATGCGCTGCTGTGTCTGCACTGACAGTAAATGCGGTGAATTCCATCGAACATTTTACGGAAGATGAATTTACTTATAAGAACAAGTCTGGTTTTTTTGAATTCAGATTCAAGAAAGAGACATCAAGTCCTGAATCGCAATTATTGTTACATTCACTTTTGCTTGGTTTACAGGCAATTCAAAAAGATTATTCTGCTGAGTATATATCAGTTACATCTAAGGAGGTGTAAATTATGTTGAAGATGAACCTTCAGTTGTTTGCTCATAAGAAGGGTGTTGGTTCTACAAAGAACGGTAGAGATTCTGAGTCAAAGAGACTTGGCGCCAAGAGAGCAGACGGACAGTTTGTAAAAGCAGGTAACATTCTTTACAGACAGCGTGGTACAAAGATCCATCCCGGAATTAACGTTGGCCGCGGCGGTGATGATACATTATTTGCTTTAGTTGATGGTGTTGTTAAGTTTGAGAGAAAAGGAAGAGACAAGAAACAGGTTTCTGTATATCCTAAGGTAGCAAACGAATAACTTAAAGAGTTTGCGAAGCAAACTTTTTGGAAACGTAGTTTCCAGTGAATAATAAACATAAAAGGAGGCTGTTCTACAGCCTCTTTTTTACCCTATGTGAAGAGGTGGCTATATATGTTCGCAGACAGAGCAAAAATATTTATTAAATCAGGAAAAGGCGGAGATGGACACGTAAGCTTCAGACGTGAATTGTTTGTTGCGGCAGGCGGCCCGGACGGCGGAGACGGCGGTCGTGGCGGCGATATTATTTTTGAAGTGGATCTCGGTCTTAATACACTTACGGATTTCAGACATACTACCAAATATGTTGCCGCAAGCGGTGAAGAAGGTGGCAAGCGTAACTGTCACGGTAAGGATGGCGAAGATTTGATTATAAAGGTTCCGGAGGGCACTGTAATTAAAGAAGCAGAGAGTGGCAAAGTAATTGCAGATATGTCCGGAGATAATAAACGAGAAATTATTTTAAAAGGCGGACGTGGCGGTAAAGGTAACAGACATTATGCAACTGCAACCATGCAGGTTCCAAAGTATGCACAGCCCGGTCAGCCGGCCAAAGAATTATGGGTTAATCTTGAACTTAAGGTAATTGCCGATGTGGGCCTTGTAGGTTTCCCTAATGTAGGTAAATCCACATTTTTATCGAGAGTAACTAATGCCAGACCTAAGATTGCAAATTATCATTTTACAACACTTAATCCTAATCTCGGAGTTGTTGATTTTGAAGAAGGCAAGGGATTTGTAATTGCCGATATTCCGGGACTTATCGAAGGTGCAAGCGAGGGTGTAGGACTCGGTCATGAGTTCCTTCGCCACATCGAAAGAACCAAGGTCCTTATTCACATCGTAGATGCGGCTTCGACAGAAGGAAGAGATGCTGTAGATGATATTAATAAGATAAATAACGAGCTTATGTTATATAACGAAAAGCTTACAAAGCTTCCGCAGGTTATCGCGGCTAATAAGATTGATGCGATATATGACGAAGAGGATGACACTGTAGCGCGTTTAAAGGCCGAATTTGAGCCTCAAGGCATTAAGGTGTTCCCGATATCGGCTGTAAGCGGAAAAGGCGTTAAAGAGCTGTTATATTGCGTCAGAGAGATGCTTAAGGATTTAGATTCAGAGCCTGTAGTATTTGAGAGAGAATATTTTACAGAGGTTCTTGAAGCAGGTAACGAGCCTTATTCAGTATACATGGAAGAAGAAGGTGTCTTTGTGGTTGAAGGCCCTCGTATCGAGAGAATGCTCGGTTATACCAACCTTGATTCAGAGAAGGGCTTTGATTTCTTCCAGAAGTTTATGAAAACTAACGGTATTCTTGATGAACTTGAAGCGCTTGGAATTGAAGAAGGCGACACAGTAAGAATATATGGCTTTGAATTTGACTATTATAAATAAAGGAGAAAACAATGACAAGTAAAGAACGAGCTCATTTTAGAAGCCTTGCAGCTACAATGAATCCTATTTTTCAGGTTGGAAAAGCAAGCCTTACACCTGAATTTACTGAGGCAATCAGAGAAGCTTTGGAAGCGCGCGAACTTATAAAGATTTCTGTTCTTAAGAATTGCATGGACGACCCGGTCGAAATCGCGCAGGTGCTTGCAGAAAGAACATCTTCAGAGATAATTCACGTTATGGGCAAGAAGATAGTTCTGTATAAGGAAAATAAGGAAAAAGCAAAGAAGCAGGCTGAAAAAGACAATGTTCGTAAGTGGTAAACAGGGAGGGAATCGGACAATGGATAAGAAAAAAGTAGGAATACTTGGCGGAACCTTTGATCCGGTTCATCTCGGACATCTTATTTTGGCAGAAAATGCATACAGCCAGTTTGGGCTTGATGTTGTTCTTTTGATGCCAAGCGGTAATCCGCCGCATAAAAGTGCCGGTGAGATAACTTCAAAAGAGCACCGCAATACTATGGTTCAGCTTGCGATTGACGATAACAGGCATTTGAAGCTTTCTGTTTTTGAACAGGAAAGAGATGGATATATTTATACGGCAGATACATTAAAGCTTCTTAGAGAGAATAATGAAGACTGCGATTATTATTTTATTGTCGGCGGAGATGCGCTTATGTCAATGGACAAGTGGTATCATCCGGAGCGGATTTTCGCACAGGCAGTTGTTCTTGCGGCAGTGCGCGATGATGTGGATGATGTGGCGCTTAAGGAACGTGCGGAGTTTTATAAGCAAAATTATAATGCAGATGTCAGGCTTTTAAAGATTCCTGCTGTCGAGATTTCTTCAAGTGTGATAAGAGACAGGGTTAATGCCGGAAAAAGTATTAAATATCTGGTGCCTAAAGATGTTGAAAGATACATTTATAATAATAAATTATACAGTTAGAATTGTCGTTTGACTTATGGCTATAAAGGTTTAAATTTTAGGAGATACGGTATGATTTACGACAGAACACAATTAGAACATAAGCTTCAAAAAGTTTTATCAAAGCATCGCTATCAGCATACGGTCGGCGTTACATGTACAACAATACCGCTTGCGATGAATTTTGGTGCTGATGTTAAGCGTACAGAGATAGCAGGCGTTTTACATGACTGTGCCAAGGCATATTCAGAGGAAGAACAGCTTCGTATGTGTCATGAGAATAACATTGAATTAACAGAGGTTGAAGAGAAAAACCCGCATCTTTTGCATGCGAAACTTGGCGAGTTTCTTGCGAAAACAGAATATGGTATAGATGATGAAGAAATCTTAAGCGCTATCAGATGGCATACAACGGGTAAGCCGGATATGACACTTATGGAGAAAATCGTATTTGTTGCGGATTATATTGAGCCGGGCAGAACTCAGGCGCCTAACCTGGATAAAATAAGAAAGATCGCTTATACGGATATAGATGCTGCAGTTTTCTATATTCTTAGAGATACTTTGTTATATCTTTATACAACGAATCCTTTTGCGGTTGACCAGACAACAAAAGCAGCATTTGAGTATTATAAAGCAATATTTAAAGAACGTGATAATAAGGAGGAAATGTAACATGACTTCACAGGAAATGGCAAAAATCGCTCATCTTGCAATAGAAGACAAGAAGGCGGAAGATATTAAAATTATAGATATTTCAAAGGTTTCCGTAATTGCTGATTATTTTATCATCGCAAGCGGTAACAATAGAAATCAGGTACAGGCACTTGCAGATAATGTACAGGAAGAACTCGGTAAAAGAGGCGTTGATTGCAAGCAGATTGAAGGCTATCAAACAGCTAATTGGATTCTTCTTGATTATAACGATATTATCGTGCATATCTTTAATGCAGAAGACAGACTTTTTTATGATTTGGAGAGAATCTGGAGAGATGGTAAGAGCGTAGAAGTTTCTGAACTGTAAAAAAATGGTGTTTTCGGAATATGAGTTGACATAAAATAATTATGTTTACCAACGTATAGTTTTGATTGACATAATTAATTTATGTCAACTTTATTGCTTTTTGCCTGTAAAATATTGTAAATAATAATATGTATTAAATAGAATAGTAGGTGATACATAAATGGAACTAACAAACAGCATGATAAAACAAATCGCTTTGGAGCAATCTGCAATAGATGCAAACTGTAGCGCAGAAGATTTTCTTAAGGATGAGAATGTAATCGCTGTTTCAAAAGAAAATGCATTGGCAAGAAGATACCTAAAATTGCCTCATGTTTGCAATTTGATTTCTTATGGAAACAATATTGTTGCAACTATTTCAGAAGAATATAGGGATATTGTAGCAGGCTATATAAGTAAATATTCTACCGCACATTGCTTTGAAACACCAAATATGCATGTTTTAAATGATGCGTTTCAGAAGCACGGTTTTCGTGTATGTTTTATGGCAGAATATTTTTTGCCGGATGTGACAGTACTTAAGCCATTGTCGTGTGAATATGAAATGAAAATTATGGATGCACAGGATTTTACAGAATTATATACAGCAGAGTGGAGCAACGCATTGTGTGAAGACCGTAAGGAGTTAGATGTTCTTGGCGTTGGAGCGTATCATGAAGGAAAACTCATCGGCCTTGCAGCATGCTCGGCAGATTGCAACACTATGTGGCAAATCGGCGTGGATGTACTTCCGGAATACAGAAGACAGGGAATTGCATCAGCATTAACAAGCAGATTAGCAGTAGAAATATTAGAAAGAGGCAAAGTTCCGTTCTATTGCTGTGCATGGTCAAATGTCAAGTCTGCAAGAAATGCAATTAAAAGCGGTTTTCGCCCGGAATGGGTTGAAATGACAGTTAAATCTGCCGAAATGGTAGATGGGATGAATAAATGATTAAAAAAAGTCCACAGAGTGAATTCTCCGCGGACTTTTAAAATTCTTACATAATATTTTTACGATATAAACCTGTCACTTTACCAAGAATCTCAACATGATTAACGATAATCGGATCCATATAATCATTCTCGGGCTGTAAACGGTAGTGACCGTTCTCCTTATAAAATCTCTTAACAGTAGCAGAATCATCAACCAAAGCTACAACTACGTCACCGTTATTCGCTGTATTACACTGTTCAACAACAATATAGTCACCGTCGTAAATACCCATATTAATCATGCTCTCGCCTTTAACAACAAGGATAAATGTCTCTCTGTTGGAAAGCATATCCGTCGGAATAGGGAAGTAGGAATCAACATTCTCAACAGCAAGGATGGGTTCACCGGCAGCTACACGACCAACAACCGGAACAGTAGCAACTTCACAGCGTGTATTATAAAAATTCTCATCAAGTATCTCAATAGCACGAGGCTTCGTAGGATCTCGCCTTATGTAACCGTTCTTCTCAAGTGTCTCCAAATGAGAGTGAACGGAAGATGTGGATTTAAGATTAACTGCTTCACATATATCACGAACGGTCGGCGGATAGCCTTTCTTTAAAATCTCGCTCTTCATAAATTCTAATATCTCAGCCTGCTTGGCACTAAGTTTTCCGGTACTCATATGTATCCCTCCAAATGTTTTCTAAAACGATTATAACACAGTAAATCTAAAAATGCAAACAAATGTTTTCGAAAATTTGTTCGAAAAACTATTGACAACCGAACAACTGTTTGCTATTATAAAGAAAAGAACAAATGTTCTTTCGGCAAGAAACTATAAAGGCGGTGCATAATATGGTTGCTACTAAAGATATCAATATGGGTACATTAAATTATAATACAATAAGCTACGATACAATAAGTTATGACGTTATCAGACGCAACTCACAGCGTAACGCTGCAAGAAAGCGTGCTGCAATTCGCAGAAGACGTGCACGCCGCGTTAAGACTAATATTATGATTGCATTGGTAATCGTTGTATTACTTGCTGTTATGGGAACAGTTTTCTTTACTACATATGCTAAGGATACTGATACAGTTGTTGAGAAGTATTATACACAGATCATGGTAGAAGAGGGCGACAGCCTTTGGTCAATCGCTCAGGAGTACATGCCGGCAGATTATGAAGATATTAATGATTACATTAAGGATATTAAGAGACTTAATCATATATCAGGCGATACCATTATGGCAGGATATACACTTACAGTAGTGGCACAGAAGTAAGTATAGTTGTATTTTTGTTGTGGCAGATACAAGGGTAGTATGTTAATATATAGATAGTTTAAGATGGAAGGGAATCTCTGCTGAGGTTCCCTTTGTAATAAAATACAAGGAGATTCTTAATGGGGAACTTTACAGAAGCGTTTTAAAATATTAATTTATGGAGGGATTATAATGTCTGTAAAAATTTTAGAAATAAAGAAAGAGAGTTGTCCAGCAACACGATTTATCGGCAAGAAATATGAAGGTAGAGCAAACTGGGACGAATGGTGGGCAAATAATTGGTTCGAAACTTTGGAGTCACTTCAGTGTATTTCGTTTAACGGAGATGCTTATATTGGTGCTGTACATATTGTAAACGGTATGCCGGAACGATGGATCGGTATGTTTTTTCCTTTAGATACAGAAGTTCCTGAAGGATTTGAGTATGTTGATATAGAACCATTGGATTATGCTGTATGCTATTTGTATGATAAAGAAAATAGCGCAGATTTTTTCACCATGGATACTCACAACATGTGTTTGGAAGAGTTGAAAACTCAAGGCTTGAAGCGTAAAGAAGATGATTGGTGCTTCGAAAGATATAATTGTCCAAGATTTACAACACCGGATGAGAACGGGAATGTTATTCTGGATTATGGAATTTCAATTGTATAGATTTTAATTTGCGGAGGTAACTATGGTACTTGGGACAACTTATATTTTTGTTAGTGACATAAAGAAGTCTATAGAGTTTTATAGTAAATTGTTGCAAGAAAAACCACTAAAAGCAAATGATGACAGATGGATACAATTTAGCAATAAAATTGCTCTGTATAATAAAGATTATGATGCTAAAATAATAGGCAAAGAGGCAAATGAAAGATTTAATCAAGCTTATATAGATGATTTTTATAAAGATACAGGTGCTCCGAAAAATAATCTGGTTGTTTTTAATTTTGAGGTTGATGACTTAAAAGAGGAATATGAACGTTTAAAAAAAGAGAATATAGGCGAGGTTTCTGATTTAATGTATGTTAATGTACATATGCCGTATTGGTATTTTAATATTATTGATCCGGACGGAAATACACTTGAAATAACAGGTAGATATGAATAGTACTGATTGAAATAGGAACATTATATAATTTAATTTTTGGAGATGTAAGAATGAAATTCTACGATGTCATAAATGCAAGAAGAACAATAAGAGATTTTCAGGAAGATACCATTGATATGGAAGTTATTAATAGGATTATTGATGCTGGAATGAAATCACCAACAAATGATCATATGAGAGATTGGCATTTTATAATTGTAAAGGATAAAGATGTAGTAAAAAAGCTAATTAAAAAAATCCCTAAAACGGTATCCGAAAAGAGATTGAATTTTATAATGAAATCTTGGAAATTAAATGACGAGTGTCAACAAAAAATGTATATTGATGCGATTCCTAAACAATATCAAATGTTATCAGATGCGAGTTGTATTTTGATTCCTCTGTTTAAACAAAAAAGAGATTTACTGAAGCCTAAAGATTTGTCTGCTCTTAATGCATTTGCATCAATATGGTGTTGTATAGAGAATATCTTTTTAGCAATCACTGCTGAAAAATATGCTTATGCATTACGTATTCCACTAGGAGATGAACAGGAATATGTAAGAAGTATTTTGAAATTTCCTGAGGAATATATGATGCCTTGTTATATTGCAATAGGAAAACCGAAAGATGATGCAATATATAATGAACAAAAAAATTATGTTGTAGAAGATAGAATTCATTTGAATGAATGGTAAAATTGAAAACTCTTTACAAAATAGGTTTTATACCTTAGGAGTATAATAATATGAAAAAGAATCTAAAGTTCATTATTCCAATTATTATTTTTATAATATTAATTATCGTTTTTTGTATTTTAATATATAATAATAAAATAGACATTAGTTTTGGCAGAACTACGATTACGCAGTCCCAAGCATTTCAAATTGCAACAGATAAGTATGGGAATGATTACGCTAAAATAGATGCACAGATTTTGTCTTCCGGTAATTGGTGTGTTGAGTTTTACAAAGAAGATTATGCCATTTTGCCACAATTCAGAGTTTATATCAGTAAGTATGGCAAGATAAAAAGTGTGTCTTATACAGAATAAATAAAACATTCATATAATAGGAACAGGATGTCATCCTGCTTTTTACTCATTCTTCGGTTCTCTAAGTGTTACCTGATTCCTTGCCAGACGGCGTCTTTCGTCTTCGATGGCAGCATAGTGCTTCTTGGTTGTGTTAACATCCGAATGTCCTAACACAGAAGCTACCAGGTAGATATCACCGGTTTCGCGATAAAGGCTTGTACCGTATGTACTGCGTAATTTATGCGGTGTGATGTTTTTAAGCTGTGTAACGAGCTTAGAATACTTTTTAACGAGGTTTTCAACGCTGCGTACGTTTATTCGCTTTTTCTGCAAGGACAGGAATAAGGCGTTTTCGTGGCCGGTCTCGGCAATGATTGATTTGCGTTCTTTGATATAAGCAAGAAGTGCCTCGGCAACTTCATCACTAAAGTATACTACCTGTTCCTTACCGCCTTTTCGGCGAATCTTTATTCCGGTATTCTTAAGATCCACATCATCAATATCAAGACCGACACATTCAGATACACGGATTCCGGTGCCTAGCAGAAGAGTAAGCAGGGCAAGATCCCTTGTCTTGGTCTTTTTGTGGTAATTTTGTTCTCTTTTTGTGAGATTATCGCCTTGCTCGACTTCATCAAGAAGACGTGCAACCTCATCAATATCAAGACGTACAATTTCTTTTTGATGGATTTTGGGCATGCTGACGATTGACGCAGGATTGGTTTTTATCATTTCTTTGCGATAATAATAATTATATAATGTACGTAGCGACGCCAGTTTGCGCATTTTACCGCGCGCTGTGTTCTGATGCTCGCTGTTATCTTTAACATAATAGGAGAGATATTCGAGATATTCTTCAATGTCAAGCGCAGTTATCTGGTCAAGAATTTCCAAAGGAAAGTCAGTTACTTCTTTATCTGCATACAAAGGATTATTCTCTTTGATATATTCAAAGAAAATTCCAAGGTCATAAGCGTAAGCGATTCTTGTCCTGGAAGCTGTGGTTGGCTCGATACCTCTGAAAAAAGACGCAGTAAATTTAGGCAACTGCCGCATAAGTTCCCTTAATTTGAAAGTATTTTCTTTATTCAGATTATCATGATAATTGTTATCCTTCATAAGAATTCACCTTTAATACATTGATTACATTAATTCTTTGTAATATTAGTAGGAACTTTGGGATGTTCCTGCTTCTGCGGCCAGCCTTTGATATTGCCATCAACTATTGCATGGAACATTCGCTCACGAACTCCCGGATTCTCTGCATTTAAACTCTTTAATAACTGTTTTACATATTCACGCTTAGTATTACCATCCATCGGACAGGGGTTTTTGGCAACCGGAAGATTGTTCTTGCGTGCAAAACCGATAACGTCAGCTTCATTCATATACATGAGAGGCCTGATTACTGTAAGCTTCATTCTGTCAAGATAAGTATACGGCGAAAATGAATGAAAACGGCCTTCATATATAAGTGAAAGAAGCATCGTTTCGATTATATCGTCCTTATGGTGCGCATATGCGACCTTGTTACAACCAAGCTCTTCAGCTTTATCATTAAGAGCACCTTTACGCATCTTGGCACAGAGAGAACACGGGCTTGCTTCTTTGCGGTCCTCAAAGATTATCGGCGCAATGTCGGTTTTAACAATTGTGTAATTAACACCGAGATAATCGCAAAGTTTCTGAATTTCATCAAAATCCTGAATGCCAAAGCCGAGATCAACCGTAATTGCCTCGATAGTAAACTTTTTGGGATAAAAGCGCATTAGTCCGTGGAGTGCATATAGCATCGTGAGGCTGTCTTTTCCTCCGGATATGCCGACAGCAATTTTGTCGCCGTCATCAATCATATTGTAATCGTCGATTGCACGACGTGTATAGCTTAAAACCTGTTGTAATTTCATGCAGAACCACCTTAAAGGAATATTATTGAATTTGTTGTCATTTGTTGATATGATTATATCATAAACAATAGAAAAATACACGTATTTTTAGTTGTATATATTTTACAAGCATCTGATTAGAATTTATTATGGGAGGGATTACTATAAAAAAAGTATATTTGGTAATCATTTGTTTAAGTGCATTATTTTTGTATGCTTGCCAAAAGCAATCAAGCGATTCCGACAGCAAAGTATCAAAAGTTGCGATTGACTCCATTATGTATCAAAAATTTGAAAATCTTCTCGAAAACACCTATGGCTTAGAACCATATTTTTCAGAAGAAAACTGGATTGACAGCGAAGGTAATCTTTTGTATCCGTACGAAGATAACTCAGAGCTTATGACAGGTATAGGTAATATACTGGCAAGTTTGTATATGCCGCAAGAAGTCGTGGAAAATGCTTCTTCAGAAGAACATTTGAAGATTGTTTTGGATGGACTTCTTGAAACTAATGCAGTAACGCCATATATTTATAACAATCCGTCTGACTACGTTTCATATTGTTGTGGAATCAACCAGGCAGTTAATGAATTGCTTCAGAGAAGTGATTTGGTTGACATTATTTACAATGATTATTGTAACAGAAGTTATGATATGTCGGATGAATCTGCTAAATCATATGAAGTCAACAAATTACAATTTGAAGAGATAATTCTTGGAAGTAATCATGCTTTTACATTAATGAACGACGATATGAGAGAGGACATTCTTAAAGAAGTTATTCGTAAAAATGCTGAAATTGCCGTGCATGCAAATGCCATCGGACTGACTTCAGGCTTTTTTGCAATGATCGAGGATGAGTACAGTCATGGCAATAGTGACTGGTATACATATATATGTGAGAATAATTGTTCAGAAGCAAAGAATCTTATAAATGTAGAAATACCCTCATGGAGAAATTAGGCATTTTGTTTACGTGCAAATATACTCAAAATGACATTTGTAATACCGTAAAAGAGCACGCATTCTGTCACATGACATTTGTAACAATTTGCCTTTTGAAAGTTGACAGGCAAGCGTAATGGGTATATACTTATAACTGTTCAGAAAGACAAATTTGTTTATCAAAACTAAAACATAAGTATGAAAAGGAGAGTGCAGAAAATGGATTTTTTCAGCAAGCTTGGAAGCAAAATCACTGATACAACTGATAAGGTTGCTCAGAAGACAAAGGATGCAGTTGAGTTAGGTAAATTAAAGTCACAGATTTCAGCAGAGGAAGGCCGTATTCAGGCAGCATTTCTTGAGATTGGTAAGAAGTTCTTCGAGAAGAATGCAGGTGAAGTCGGCGAAGAATTCGTAGAAGATTTCAACATCATCAACGAAGCTAAAGCTAAAATTGCAGAGTTTACTAACTTAATTATGGACATTAAAGGAACATATAATTGTCCTAATTGTGGTACAGAGGTTGCTACAACAGCAGCATTTTGTGCTAACTGCGGTTCAAAGTTAGAGGCTCCCGCAAAGGCTGAGGAAGCTCAGACAGTTGAGGAGACACCCGCTGAATAATTTATCAGCTATAGTTGATTAAGAATGTAATTTGTAAAGGTTACGCAGGAATGATTCTGTGTAACCTTTATATTTTTTATAAATTATCCGAACCTTTTATTTATTTTGCCGACTATTAAGTTGTAAATCGATTTACTTAGTTACAGAGGTAAAAACATGAATGAATATATTAACGACGAACTAATACAAAACACATACTTGTTCTGTATAAAGAGAATATCTGACAGTGAAGCTGCCAAGGATTTATCGCAGGACATTTTATGTGCAGCGCTTGCCGCAATAAAAAGCAATATACAAATAAATGATTTTTATTCCTGGTATTGGCGCATGGCACGTAACAAGTACGCTGATTATGTAGCATATAAAAAGCATCCGGAGCTTCCGATTGATATTGCTGTAAATGTTGCTTCAGATTTTATGACCCCGGTAGATTCGCTTATTGCTGACGAAGATATTTCAGAACTGAATTATGCGTTATCAAGACTTACAACATTGTATCGTGAGATTGTCATTCGTTTTTACTTAAAGGGACAAACGGTTGCACAGATTGCTGCAGAGATTAATTGTCCCGTCGGAACTGTAAAACGTCGTTTGTTCGATGCAAAACAAAATATAAAGGAGCGGATTAATAATATGAACAATATAGGAAAGACGGCATATGCGCCGGCAGATATTGATTGGTTTTGGGGATTCAACATGGGTGATGCCGAAAAAGCCCTTAAAACAGAGATTTCCAGACAGGCAATGGTTATTTGTGCAAAAGAAGCTAAAACACTCAATGAAATAGCTGATGAAATAGGTGTTGCACCTATATATCTGAAGGAAATTATTGATATTATGGTTAAGGAAAAGCTTCTTGCTAAACCTTCAAAGGATAAATATATTGCGAATGTTTGCATATTCCCGAGAGAATCTTATTATAAGGCTAATCTTTTAGCAAATAATTTATTGCTCGAAAATAATATCCCGGAGAAAGTCTGTAAGGCTGTAATCGATATAAAAGATAAGATTATGGTTCTTGATTTTTACGGAAAAGAACTTGGATTTGATTATCTTTGTTGGTTGTTCTTTATAAGTGCGGGTTCACTTGTTGGGGAAACTGCAAGAGATATTTACTGCAAGCAATATGCAAAAAAATATCCTGATGAACCGGAAAGAAAATACCGCCTGACAATGAATTATCTTAAGGCAGATGAAACAATTGATTATTCAAAGTACGAATTGACTAAATGTATGTCTTGGTCGAACTTGTGGCAGAACTTTAGAAATTCAAAATATGGATTGGTTTATTATGTTAATGATTATGAATACAAGCCTTTTCCTAGTGATTTTAACGGGACATCCATTGAAAGTAATCGTGATAAATGGGTTGATGGGAATAATATTGGTTTGCTCATAGATTTGTCTAAAGAACCAGGCAAAATTCTAAATGAATTTGAGGAAGAAATGGCTGCAAATTTCATAAAATACGGCCTTTTAACCAAAATAGATACAGGTTTAAAAGTAATGTTACCAATCTTTGACAGGCAAACAAGTAAAAAAATCGATTCCCTGATAAAGGAAGCCGTGGAGCCCATAGCTGTAGAAATTGCTGACCTTATCGGTAAGAGAGTAGAGGAGGTATTACTGCCTCATGTCCGCTCTGATTTGATGTCTAATTTTATTCATTGGGATATGCGTATGTTCTTCCAACCGATTGGTGTTATTATGTATCACGGACTTCACGAAACAAATTATTTGCACAGACCTGAGAATTATGATTGTTCAGCTGCAGGATTATTTATTCAAACAGAAAAGAAATTTATTTTGAACTGATTATGAAATAATATTTGAGCAAAAAAACAAAACGAAACAATAAATACAGTAAAATGAAAAACAAAGAAAATCCGCAGGCCAAAAGGTTAAAATGCGGATTTTCTTTGTTCTTTACTACTAACTATTCGTTAAAGCTGTCTTTCGCGAATAGTTAGACATCTCTTAATACACTGCCCTATATTGTTATAACACGCAAAAAGCCGCTGTTTGTGCGGCCTTTACGGTTATTTTACTATATATACAATTCATAATTGTCATTTGCAACATATAACGCTTCAAATATAATTATTATTAAAGCTGTCAAGTAGGCATTTTTATTAGCGTCAATGTAATCCATTGCAATTAACATGGCCGCAACCAACAGGCGTTCCTTTTTGAATAATCGTTTACATGAATATTTCTTTTGCTCTGTATGAAGATATTTTTCAGCATTACCTAATAAATCTACTATGGCATCAATTTTCTTTTCAAATTCTTCTCCAGGCTTTGCGATGCTCATTGCAATAAATCCAAGCACAGCCGCCAAATTATCATTATAAAAACTTAAACCGGCTTTTCTTAATGCTTTGTCAAGATAAACCACAGCTTCACAATCGACTTTAGGATTCTTTGCACCATCCATTGCAATTAATTCGCAAACGGACTGAAGTTTGTTGTTTTTCCTGATAGATTTACTTAACAGTTTTTTGCATGTAATAAAATTATCATAGTATGTTAAAATATTAACAAATTCATAAGCTGCTAAAATTGTAACCGGAACATCTTCCTCATGTGTGTTCCAAAGCTGTTCCTGCAATAATTTTGCATACAATTCATCTGCATGTAAAAAATCAACCTTCTTAATATCTTTGTAATATGACAAAAAACAAGCAGCCACCGGAAGATATTCTGAATCAGTAAAGTGCTCTTCTATTTCTTTGTATAATGTCTTAAATTCTTCTATTTCTTTCTTAGAAGTCTCATTTGAGCATGCACCCATAACTGATGCCATCACGGGTAAAAACGGCTTTAAATCGTGTTTAAATGCGTTTGAGAGGCCATCTATATCCTCATGTGCATCTTTCAAACCATATTTATTAACTTTTTGGCTCTTTTCCGTAAAAATATATGCACATACAAGGCTGTTTAATTTCTCAAGTCCATAATATGCTGACTGAATCTCCTGATAATTATCGAGAAAATTATTGATACGTTTTTTTAATTCTTTGTTCATTGTATTTATTCCTCCGTAATCACAAAATAATATCAATACCTATTAAACATAACAGATTGATAACTACTTATCTTCTGTTAACAATGTCGAGTGTACGATATACTGTGCGGTTGCTCTATTATTGGCAATCGGAATATCATAAACCTGCGCTATTCTAAGAAGTGCTTTTACATCAGGGTCATGAGGCTGTGCTGTAAGCGGATCTGAGAAGAAAATTACAATATCAATCTTTCCGTCCGTTATCTGTGCACCAATCTGCTGATCTCCGCCAAGCGGACCACTCTTATAACGTTCTACGGCAAGCCCTGTCTCGTCATGTATACGTTTAGCAGTAGTTCCTGTACCACATAAAAGATGCTGTGATAATGTGTCTTTATTTTCGGCACACCATTCAATGATTGCCGGTTTCATATTGTCATGTGCAATTAATGCAATTCTCTTCTGCTTCATTTTAAGCCTCCGAATAAACGATATTTGATATTATTTTACATTATTACAAAGAAAATATCTACAATATGCGTTGATTTTTTAAAAATATTACAGAAATTCAACAAAAAAACTGCCCCGAAATACTCGGAGCAGTTAAAGATTAGCTATATGTTGTTATATACTAATTAGTTAGCTGCAGGCTGCTTGCCGATTGAAGCAAGGATACCGCCGTCAACATATAAAATATGTCCGTTAACAAAGTTAGAAGCGTCAGAAGCAAGGAATACTGCAGGCCCCTGTAAATCTTCTGTTCTTCCCCAACGTGCAGCAGGTGTCTTTCCGATGATAAAATCGTTGAAAGGATGTCCGTTTACACGAATCGGAGCTGTCTGAGGTGTCTCGATATATCCGGGTCCGATACCGTTACACTGGATATTCTTCTCACCGTACTCAGCAGCGATGTTCTTTGTAAGCATCTTAAGACCACCCTTAGCAGCTGCGTAAGCAGATACTGTTTCACGTCCTAATTCACTCATCATTGAACAAATGTTAATAATTTTTCCATGACCCTTCTTAATCATTGAAGGAATAACAGCCTTAGCCATGATGAACGGACCGTTAAGGTCGATATCAATAACCTGTCTGAACTCAGCTGCTGTCATCTCGCACATAGGGATACGCTTGATGATACCTGCATTGTTAACAAGAATATCAACAACGCCTACTTCCTTCTCAATCTGAGCGATTAAAATGTTAACCTGCTCTTCATTTGTTACGTCGCAAACATAACCGTGTGCTTCGATTCCTGCTTCTTTATAAGCATCAAGTCCTTTGTTAACAAGGTCCTGGTTAATATCGTTAAATACAATCTTAGCGCCTGCTTCAGCCATAGCACTTGCAATTGCAAAACCGATACCGTAAGAAGCACCTGTTACCAATGCGATTTTTCCTTCAAGAGAAAAACTGTTCATTATACTCATTATCTTGTCCTCCAAAAATATGTAATTCTGTACAACATCATTAATTATAACCGTTTGTTGCGGAATAATCAACTAAAAAGTACGTTAAAAAATTATCGTAAATCCTTCATTGCTACTGCATCCATATCGTCAAATGCCTGATTCTCTCCAGCCATACCCCAAATGAATGTATAAGCATGTGTAGCTGATGCTGAGTGGATTGACCAGCTCGGAGAAATAACAGCTTCTTCATTTCTCATAACAATGTGACGTGTCTCTGTAGGCTCGCCCATGTAATGGAATACTACTGCATCTTCCGGAACTTCGAAGTATAAATAAACTTCCATACGTCTGTCATGTGTATGACAAGGCATTGTGTTCCATACGCTACCGGGCTCAAGCTTGGTCATACCCATAACGAGCTGACAACTCTCAACCTGTCCGGGAAGGATGTATTTACAAATTGTACGATGATTAGCATCTTCGAGACAACCAAGTTCAACCTTGTTGGAATCTTTAACAATAACAACGCCTTCCTCAGGTGTTCCTTCAGGTTTGATAAGTACTGTGGGGTATGTCTTGTGTGCAGGTGTACTGTTAAAGTAAAACTTAGCAGGTACTGCTGCGTCAAGGCTCTTGAAAGAAATATCTTTCGAACCCATTCCAATATACATACCTTCTTTGAAATCTACAGTGTAATCTCTTCCATCAATTGTGATGATACCTTTACCGCCGATATTGATAACGCCCATCTCACGTCTCTCAAGGAAATACTCCGCACGGAGCTCATCTCCTGCTGTTAATGTAAGTGTCTTGTTGATAGGCATAGCTGAACCTGTAATAATACGATCGATATGGCTGTAAACCAATCTGAAATCGTCCGGAACAAATACGTTCTGAATCAAAAACTCTTCACGTAATCTGGCTGTGTCATAAAACTTGACATCTCTGGGATTTGATGCTGTTCTTAATTCCATTTTATAAATCTCCTTTGCATAAAAAATATAAATTAATTATAGCATATTTCAGCTTAAATAACAATACTAGCGGTTTTTAATTTCAATCATACGCTTTATAAGCTCAACGCAACCATCCACACCGAGTAAAGCGCTGTTAAGGCATAAATCATAACCCTTTGCGTCGCCCCATTTCTTGCTTGTGTAGTAATTGTAATAGCTTGCACGTTGCTTATCATTTTTGGAAACGATATCCTTTGCTTTTGCTTCGTTTACAGAGTCATAATTCATAACATTCTTTATTCTGTAATCCTTATCCGCATGAATAAATACATGAAAAACATTATCAAACTCTTCAAGCGCATAATCTGCACAACGACCAACAATTACACAGGACTCGCGCTCTGCAAGCTTCTTGATTGCATCAAACTGTGCAAGAAAAACCTTGTGGTTAAGCGGCATATCAAGATATGAACCGGAATTATAACCCATCGAATATGTATCCATAACGAGAGAATATAAAAAACTGCCCGTCGGTTTTTCGTCATGATTCTCAAAAAGTGTCTGGCATAAACCACTTTCTTTTGCGGCAACATTAAGAATTTCTTTGTCATAATAGCCGATTCCAAGTTCTTCGGCAAGTTTCTTGCCAATTTGACGTCCGCCACTACCGAATTGTCTTCCGATTGTAATAACTAAATTACCCATAATCATACCTCCCAAAGATATTATTTTGTTAATTTTTTCAGTAATTCTTTAAAATATTCAGGTAAAGGTGCTTCAACTTCGAGATATTCTTTAGTTACAGGATGAATAAAACCCAAAGTCATCGCGTGTAAAGTCTGTCCTTCAAGCAAAAACGGCTGTTTTGCACTGCCGTAAACCGTATCACCAAGAAGCGGATGGCCAATACTTGAAAGATGTACACGAATCTGGTGCGTTCTGCCCGTCTCTAAGGTACATTCAACATAACTGTAACCTTTTAATTCTTCTATAACCTTGTAATGAGTAACGGCTCTGCGCCCGTTTTTTTCGTTAATAGCCATTTTTTTGCGGTCAAGGGGATGTCTGCCTATCGGCGCATCAACAGTTCCTGCAGACTCTTTGAAATACCCTTGTACAATGGCATAATATTTACGTGTTATTGAATGGTCTTTTAATAAATCTGCCACAAAATTATGGGCTATATCTGTTTTACAGGCAACAAGTGCGCCCGTCGTATCCCTGTCGATTCTGTGTACAATTCCGGGACGAAGAATTCCGTTAATTCCGGATAACTGTCCTGCACAGTGATATAAAAGAGCGTTAACAAGCGTATGCTCCATATGTCCGGGAGCAGGATGAACAACCATTCCCTTAGGTTTGTTGATGAAAATCAGATGCTCGTCTTCGTAAAGTATATCAAGCGGGATATTTTCGGGCAAAATTGCAAGCGGTTGTGCTTCCGGGATATTTAAAATAATCTCATCATTGCCTTTAAGTCTGTAATTTTGCTTTACAGCCTTACCGTTAACCAAAACATGCCCTTCCTTCATAAGCTTTTGAAGATAAGACCTTGAAATATTCTCCATGGAATTGCCCGTATCGGAAAAAGCATCACTTACAAGGTATTTGTCAAGTCTCTCGCCTTCTGCTTCCTCGGGTGCAAAAAAATATTTATTATCCAATATTTTCACCTTTTTCTGTATCCTTTGTCAAATCGCCTTCTTCGGATGCATCGGTAATTTCTGTATCAACTGCTTTTGATGTTTTTTTACGCGGAAACAAACAGTCAAATTCCTCATCCTTATAATAAAACAGGAATAGGAAAATAAATATAAACATTGATACCGTAACATAGCAATCAGCTACATTAAATACAGGGAAATTTATAAGTACAAAAGAAAAAGTATCAACAACAAAGCCTCTGAAAATGCGGTCGATCAAATTACCTATTCCGCCGGCAATAATAAGTAAGCCTATAATTCTTAATGGCATCATACGTTTTGTATCGGGAAGTTTCTTTGAAAAATAAAAAATAAGAACAATAAGAACAACCGTTACTGCCGCAAGAATAAGCACAGCGCCTTGAAACATTCCGAAAAGGCCGCCTCGGTTCTGAACATAATCAAGCTCAAAAACTCCATTCCAAAGCACAATGGGATTCTTCGGATCGATATATAAAACGGTAAGTGCTTTAACGACCTGATCAATTGCTATTAAAAATATTAACGCAAGAAAATATATCAGTTTTTTCATAATATCTCCTAGTTGTCCTCTTTAGAATCGTTATTATCATTTTCATAACGTTCGTTAACGTTATCAAGCATTGATACGTTTGATTTTACAAATTCCTCAAGAGTTGTTCCTGCAAGTTCTATTTTGTCATTATTAAGAAGCTCAAGCTGTGATTCAAGCAAATGTTTATATTGACTCTTATATGAATCGTATTGCGCAAGCAAGCTGACAATTCGATTTTTTGTATCTTGTTTTTCCTGTTCGGCAGAAGCAATAATTAAAAGCGCATTGGCTCTTGCGTCCTCTTCTATTGAACGGGCCGCCGCTCTTGCGGCTTCCTTGGTCTCATCTGATGATTTTTCAGCAAGAACAAGTGCCTTTTGCATGGATTTCTCGACAGTTTTATAATTCTGTATTATGGATGCCATATTGGCAACCTTATCTTTTAATTCTATATTCTCGCGGTACATCTTCTCATAATCGTCAGTAAGCTGTTTAAAAAACACATCTATCCCGCGCTTGTCATAACCGATTCCAATCCTCAATTTTTTTTCACGTATTTCTATAGGTGTAAGCATAATAGATTTCTCCTTATGTGAATTTTTTTAATATAACGTACAGTTTACCTTTTTTTGATGTTCCGCCTTCATCTGCAAATATAAACTTACCAAATCCGCGTGCAGAAACAGTCTCTCCCTTTTTTAGCAGGTAAGAAGCATTCTCCACAAGTTTGCTGTTAACAAATACATTGCCGGATTTAATCAAATCGCTTATCTGTGTACGTGATTTACGGAATGCAAGTGCAAGTATACAATCAAGCCTAAAAGATGAAACACTCCCGGTTATCTCTTCAAAGCGTGGAACAATCTCAAGTCCTGCAAGCTCATCAGACGGAATAGTCCTGCAAATTACAGAGGTATGCTTTACCGCACGGCAGTTATCAACAATAAAATCAGCGATTGATTCCTTACAAATAATATAAGTTGATTGTTCCGACAGCTTAATCATATCGCCAAGCACATCACGTTCAATACCAAGATTCATAAGTGCACCAAGGTAATCCCTATGTGTCAGATTATCAGCAAACTTAGAATGCTGCGCTTCAACAATAAGTACTGAATACGGATGAAATTCCGGTATAAAATCATCATAAAAACAAACCATTTTACGCTCGGCATAATCATATCCGCCCACAAATGTATACTTTGATGACAGCTTGGCCTGGTCCAAAAGACTTTGTTCATGTAATGTCAAGAATCCTGAATATGTAGGGAAACCTTTGTTAAACGCAGTCTTTGATAAATCTTCAAAATGTTTTAATAATATACTCTCTTCCTTGGTCATATGTTCATCCTAACCCTAATAGAGAAAATAAGAGTGCTTTTTACACACTCTTAAAAAGTAGAATTAAATGTAGCAACATCTACACTGCTTCCACTTCCGCTAAATAATTCTTTGAAATCACCTGAAATATCAACTGCTTCAGGAGTAACGATAAAAATATAATTAGATACCATCTTAAGGTTACCGTTAATTGAATAACATGCCCCTGATGTGAAATCAATAATTCTCTGTGCGGTATTAACCTGAAGTCCTTCAAGATTAAGAATAACAGCACGTCCCGTTAATAATGTATCAGAAATTTCTCTCGCTTCCTCTACACTGGTGGGCTTTATAACACAAACCTCCATCGGGTTAAAATTGCTTCTCATAGGTACAACTTTAGGACTTCTGACCTGCTTAGGTCTTGTTTGCTGTTTGGGCTCTGAAACGTCTTCAAAGTTTGTTGACGGCTTTTTCTTAGGTGTAGCTGGCTTAGGTTGTTTTTTTACAACCGGTACCTCTTCTTCCTCATCATAATCATCGTAAAAATAGTCTTCTTCATCACCAAGATGCATCATGTCAAGAAACCTGTCCATTAATCCTGCCATTTGAATCTCTCCTATCCATAATATCGTGTTCCGAATATGCCAGTTCCAACCCTTACTATCGTAGCTCCTTCTTCGATAGCGACCTCGTAATCATTGGTCATTCCCATAGACAGAACATCCATACTAATATTATCAATGTTTTTGTTAATTATGTCAACAGATAATTGCTTTAAATCATGAAAAATAGGCCTATTTTCCTCGGAATTTTCGACATTTGGAGCGATTGTCATGAGCCCTTTTACCGCAATATGTCGAAATTGTGACAAAAGTACTACTAAATCTAGTGCCTCTTTTTTAGTCATTCCAAACTTACTTTCTTCTCCTGCAATATTGACTTCAAGGAGAATCGGAACTACCAAGTTATGTTTATCAGCTTCTTTCTCAATTTCTTCTGCAAGTCTAAGTGAATCTACCGAATGAATAAGGCAGGCTTTATCTACAACTTGTTTTACTTTATTGCGTTGTAAGTGTCCTATCATATGCCACTTAATATCTTTTGGGAGAATAGGTGCTTTTGCAATAATTTCCTGAACTTTATTTTCTCCAAAATCACGCACACCTTCATTATATAATGTTTGTACCATTTCTGAAGGTTTTGTTTTACTGACTGCTATCAAAGTAACCTCTTCTCTTTTTCTGCCGCTTCGTTCGCAGGCTGCACATATTTTAGCCTCAACCTCTTTTAAATTATCCTGTAATTCTTTTTCATCAATAAATGACATATTTTCCCTTTCTATCTTATCTGTAAATAACTTGTCCATCCTTAACGGTTTTTCCGTCAAGAATAATGTGGTCATATAATGATATGCCGTATTGCGTACCTGTTTTTACAATATAATATTCTGTATTGGAATCAATTATTTCAATTTTTCTAAACACTGTATAACCTTTATTAACATTATAAACTCCGGAAAGTGAATCCTTAGAGCTTATCCTGTAACGTTTGGTATTGTCAGTAGTAACACTGTTTCCAACTTCTCCGCCTGCACCGACATTAAGAATAAAGCTTCCTTCCTTAAGGGCTGAAACATCTACATAATAATGTGTTTCCGTCGCATTATAAATTGTTGGTTCAACAAATTCAACTACAAGATTATTCTGCGCATCATATGTTTCTACATAAAAGCCGTAAACCCCTTGTGAAAGAGAACGATATTCAATAGGTATAATATAAAAATCCTTTGTAATAACAGCTGACGAAGGAATTTTTAGTCCAATATTGTCTTCGTATAAAATCTCAAAATCAAGATATCTTACATTTGCAAATTCTGCCGAATACTTGTCAAAAAAAAGGCATCCATATTTGCCGGTCTCGTTTTGAATCACTTTAAAAGGAACCGTAAATTTATATTCATAATCGGACAATTCTATCGTTAGCTTTTGAAGAGATGAATATTTCATATAATCCTCATCCGATAGCGAAAAAACAAGCTTCCATTCGTTATTATCTATAATTTTATAAACAGGCGCATTGGTTTCAATAAATTCTGCAGAATTAAGTACTGTCCTTGAATAGCCTGATTTATTTAAATTGTCCGGTTTTATGATATCCTCTGTCAATTGCTCATAACCATCTACATGATACGAAACTATTCCACTGCTTCCTGCATAACAAAAATTAAACATCCCGTCAGCTTCAACTGTGGCAAGAAGATTGCGAAGATATTCCTGATTATTGTAATTCATCAAATCAAGAACCGTATATTCCATATTTGTTTTAAAATCATATATCTCACTAAAATTAAATGTATCAAAATTATACACAAAAGAAGTTATCTGTTTTTTTAGTTCAGAAAGATCCATTTTCTTTAGGGTTTCTTCGTAACTGTAGCTTTCTGTAAGTTTTCTTGTTACTTCTCCGCTTTCATCAATAGAATAGATCAAATCACCTTTACCGACTCTTTCACCCTGACGCAAATAATAACGTATATATCCTGCATTATCTGCAGTAACAATATGTTCATTACGGATTATCATTCCTGTATATTCCATATTGCGGGCAAGAGAACCTTCTTCGGTAATCTGATATATTGATATATTTTCTTTTGAAAGATATAAAAATACAGTAACAGACAGATAAATAAATACAATTAAAAAAACAATTACACCAATGTTGCTTGTTTTATGCCTTTTACGATATTTTCTGATGTTAGAATTATTATGCTTTGCCATTTTTCCCTCCAAAGCCAATCATATCTATAAATATTATAATAGCTTTCTGTTAAAAATAAAAGAGGCTTATATTACTATATACACAAGAAAAATGCGTGATATTATAGCATAAATTACCATAATATTTTACTAAAGGACAGGTAAACCTATTAATAGAAATTAAGGAGGGATAATAATGAATTCAAAAGGTCTTGATTATACAATATTGTTAATCGTAATTGTCGGTGCTGTTAATTGGGGACTCGTTGGTTTTTTTAAATTCGATTTAATAGCATTTCTTTTTGGCGATATGAGTTGGATTTCAAGAATAATTTATGCGCTTGTCGGACTCGCAGGTTTATATATGGTAAGCATGTTTGGTAGAGTTTTAAGCATAGGTGCAGATCACGCATAATATTAAAAAGAGTTTGCTTACACAAACTCTTTTGGAAACGCAGTTTTTATATAACAAACAAGGGATTTCAGATGCTTCTGAAATCCCTTATATGTTTACATTATTCAATTATAATGAAATAATCACATTTGATTTGATTTCTTCAGGAAGTTCGCTTTCATCAAGTGAAACGCTTATTACGAAGTCAACCTTGAAGTTATCACTGATTTTATGTAAATCCTTAACTATGCCGGAGACTGCAGCAGGTTCATTAACACATGCAAGTGTTAAAAAGCTGTCTAAATACATCCTTTCAAGATCATGATCCTGTGAAATAATTCCACAAATAAAACCAAGAAAACCATCTGCACTTTCTACAAGATAATCTTTAACATTAATAAGTCTTATCTTATTGTTAAGCTCGAACATATGCTTTGTGCTTTTGTCCAAATAAACAATAGAACCGGAAGATTTTTGTACGTCCTCATTTACTTTATCAAGTAAATATTTTGTCTTGCCTTTACCTTTTTTACCTACAATAATCTGAACCATGATAATCTCCTCCTTGCATTAGCTTAGTTTATATATTGAATTGTAAATTCATTATACTACACGTTTTTGAAAAAATCAAGCAATTCAATTGATTATTCGCAAAATTCCAATAAATAACTCATCTCACTATAAAGATTGTCTAAACTACTAGCCTTCAAAACAACTGCAATATATTGTTTGCCCGAATCTTTGTGAGTAACATAAAGTGCAAGACAATATCCTGCAGCATTAGTTGTACCTGTTTTGCCACCGATTATCGTGATGTCTGACGGATACTCATACTGATTGAAAAAATACCTTAAAGTACTTTTTACGGTTTTTGTTTTTTCGTCACCATTTGCCTTCGTATAAGTATATGTATAATTGGTCCGATTTATCATATCGATAACCGTTTCATTTTTTATTGCTTCATTGAGCATAAGATAAACATCATATACCGTGGTCATATGACCTTCTTCTGTTAATCCATGAGGATTCTTAAAGGTTGTATTTGTAGCTCCAAGTGCTGCTGCTTCTTTTGTCATTAGTTTTGCATATTCTTCAACACTGCCGCTAATATGAACTGCAATGGCTGCTGCTGCATCATTACCTGAGTAAATAAGCGAACAATATACCAAATCTCTAAGAGAAATCTTGTCGCCCGTCTCAAGGCCGATAGTCGTCGCACCTCTTTCAGTTATTTTTGAAGCATCGGTTATTGTAACAATATCATCAAGATTACCATACTTTAGAGCAACATATACTGTCATTATCTTGGTAAGACTTGCAGGATGCAGTGATTCATGAACATTGTCCGCATATATAATGCTTTTATCGTCTAAACAATACAACGATGCCGATGCATTAGATAACTCAGCACCAGTCTCTTCGCTATAATCTTTCGGAACAACAACTATTTCTTCGGCATAACCATCAATACGTTCATCTGCCTGAAGTGAAATAAGGGCATAATTGTTGTTGGCTCCAATTATGCCGTTATATTTCTTTAAAAAAATATCATTTCTTACATAACAGCCCGTAAAAAACAATGCTGTTACCATGCACAAAACTAAAACTATATATCGTACACGTCTTTTCATTAAAATCTCCACTTTATTTATATATTTCACGCCACTCCAAATCACCGCGGTCAAGCGCCTTAATTAAAAGTTCCGCAGTTGCAAGATTAGTAGCAATCGGAATATTATGCATATCACAAAGTCGCATAACGTTTGTCAAATCCGGTTCATGTGCTTTGAAACTTAACGGATCCGGATCTCTTAAGAAAATGACAAGATCAAGATCATTATGTTCTACCTGAGAGCCAAGTTGCTGTTCACCGCCTAAATGTCCTGCAAGATACTTGTGAACATTGAGATTGGTAACTTCTTCAATAAGACGACCGGTTGTACCTGTGGCATATAATACATGTTTGCTTAAAATCCCTCTATAAGCAATACAAAAATTCTGCATTAGTTTCTTTTTTGCATCATGTGCAATTAAACCAATATTCATAAAAACCCCCTTTAATCAATACCGCTGTTTAATGTTTCTATAAATGTCATAGGACGCTGCATACTTACGTTTAATACTACTCCCATACCAATAAGGAGACTCATAAGAGAACTCATACCATAACTTACAAACGGTAATGTGAGTCCTGTATTGGGAAGTATCCATGTTGCAACTCCAAGATTAACAAAACTCTGAAAACCTATAACTGCCGCCATTCCACCGGCAATAATTCTTCCGGCAGAATCTTTTGCATGAAATGCAATCCATAAACATTCTATAACAATAAAACATAATAATAAAACTACCGCTACCGAGCCGACAAAACCGAGCTCCTCGCCTACGATAGAAAAAATAAAATCAGTCTGTGGTTCAGATAAAAAATTACCGTTCTTTACAGAAGTTATTGTATTGTTATTAAGGCCTTTACCCATAAGCTGTCCCGAACCAATTGCAAGTACAGAATTCTTCTGTTGGTAATTAATTCTTACTATTAGCGGATCATTGCTGTCTTGATATAAGAAGCCTAAAATACGAGCTTTCTGGTAATCACTGATTAACGTTTGTCCGTCCTGCATTATTTTATATAATAAAACACCAAAGGTTGGTAAAGCCACAAGCATTATCGGAAGAATTATCTTATAACTTAAATTTGCAAGAAAAATCACTGCACAAAAAATCGATACAAGAACAATGCTTGTCGATAAGTCCGGTTGAGCAAAAACAAGTGCAAGCGGTATACCAAACAAAACGGCAGAACTGATTATAATACGGAAACTGTTAATTTTATTTTCATATTTCCAAAAAAACTTGGCAAGAAATAATATAATAATAACCTTGGCAAGTTCTGAAGGCTGAAGTCCTACGGAACCAAAACGAATCCATCTCTGTGCTCCGCCTCCTGATTCACCGAAAAATTCAACATATAACAGTAAACCTATATTGACAATATACATTAGCCAATAAAATTTTAACACAAAATGATAATCCACAAAAGCAATTGCAAGCATAATCACACAACCTGCAATAAGACATGCCGCCTGTTTTTTATCATAACCTTCCGTCGATGCACTTCCGATTACTAGAACACCTATTATTGATAATACAACAACAAATAAAACTAACCGCCATCCGAAATAACGAAAACGGTATTCATTCCATCGAAACATAAACAACACCTATTGTATTGAATCTTAATTTTTCTGACGAAGATCTCGAATCGGTATGTTGGCATATAATGCAGGTACAGCCCCATTATTGCCGTCAGACTCAGTCTGGGTAATCTGTATATCAAGAGCTTCTGTGTCAATCTCCATATACTTGGATATTACATTTATAATATCATTTTTAATCATTTCCATTAATTCGGGAGAACAATTTGCACGATCTGATACAAGCAATAATTTCAGACGATCTTTCGCATAGCTTCCTGAATTTTTCTTCTTAAAAAGATCAAATACGCTCATGTCATCTCCTCCAATTAATTTCTTTTGAATAAGCCTACAAATTTAGACCAAAGACTACTTTTATTGCTTAAGTCAAGAAGCGGAACATCTTCACCTAAAATACGCTTACATATGTTTAGATAAGCCTGCCCTGCAAGTGCATCTGAGCCAACAAGCGGTTCACCGTTGTTCGTTGAAATTACAATATTCTCATCATCCGGTACAGCACCAATTAAATCTACAGCAAGAATCTCTACTACATCAGCAATTGACATCATATCCCCACGTTCTACCATGTCCATACGTATACGATTGACGATAAGTTCTGTCTTTTTCATTTCATTGGCTTCCAATAATCCTATGATACGGTCTGCATCTCTTATTGCTGAAACCTCGGGTGTTGTAACAACAAGTGCACGATCTGCACCTGCAATTGCATTTTTAAAACCTTGTTCAATACCTGCAGGGCAATCAAGGATTATGTAATCGAACTCTTCTTTGAGTTCATCCGTAAGCTTTTTCATCTGCTCAGGTGTTACGCTTGTCTTATCTCTTGTCTGTGCTGACGGAAGAAGATACAAATTCGGGTATCTCTTATCTTTAATAAGCGCCTGCTTAATTCTGCAGTTGCCCTCAATAACATCTACAAGATTATAGACAATACGGTTCTCAAGCCCCATAACAACATCAAGATTACGAAGTCCTATATCTGTATCGATTAATACTACTTTCTTATCAAGTTTTGCAAGTCCGGTACCTACATTTGCAGATGTGGTAGTTTTACCTACACCGCCCTTACCGGATGTTACTACTATAACTTCACTCATTTTCACGTTCCTCCCACGTTATTCTTATTGTAAGCAATATAAGCCCCATTATTTTTATTATCGCACGAAAAATAATATTTTGCAATGCAAATCAATACAAATCAATCAATATATTTTATAACATCTTTATTAAGTGTATCTATGCATATTGCACCACTGTCAACATACGCAATTTTAGCTTCTTTTTCGATAACTTTTTTTCTCGAATCGGAACTTCTCGCAATAACATCTCCTATTCTTATCTGCATAGGATCCATTTCAAGCGCAACAACAAACGCATTGGAATTACCTGTAATTCCGGCATAGACCGTACCCTTAAGTGCACCAAGAATTATTACATTACCTGCTGAAACAACCTTGGCACCGGTGTTAACGTTACCAAGTATAACGATGCTGCTTTGGGATTCAAGTTCCTGACCGCTTCGAAGTGTTCCTTTGTAAAATTGACCACTTTGAGAAGATAATTCATTAAGCTTACTCTCGAGCGATTTTTTGAAAAATTCTTCTCTGTTACTGTCAGAATCCACGACACAAATGATTGACAATGTCGTATAGGTAGAAATAATATCCAGAAGTTCCTTCTCTTCATGTGAAGAAAGCTTTCTTCCTTCAATAGAAAGAGCCATCTGAGCATTACCGAAAAAACCGGCAGAATCCTTAAACTTTTGTATTATTTCTTCTTTTAATTCATCAAAAGGCAATTCGCTGTCAAGAATCAATATAATTCCATATTTATTACCTTTGATAATTACATTGTTTTTCATCTCTCTACCACCCTTCTTTATTTAGTCGACATATTCACCATTTTCGGGAATAATCGCTTCTTCTGCATCTATATTAATCTCATAATAGATAGAAAGTGCTTCTTTTGCAATCTCAGCTGCATAAGATGAAGTATACCCGTTTGGAATTAATACACTTACACCTATTTCAGGTGCATCATATGGTGCATATGCTACAAACACGGCATGATTGGGTTTTAATGCGTTTTCCTGAGCAGTACCTGTCTTGCCGGCAAGCTGTACGGAAAAATTTTTAAAGGTACTTGCAACTGTACCTGTCGTTACTACGGCGCGCATTCCTTTATGAATCGCCTCCCATGTACTTTCGCTGAATTCATTAGCATTCTCAAGCACCGGTGTATTATTAAATATTGTTCTTGCATTTGAATCTGTGATTTTATCAAGTAAAGTAAGCTTATAATTATTACCGCTATTGGCAAGAGTTGTAACATAACGTGCAAGCTGGATATTGGTATAGCTGTTATTACTTTGTCCGATTGCCGCTGTTACCGGATATTCTGTAGCAGCCTGTGGAGATGCTTCCGGGAGTTCTATTCCGGAAGGCATATTAAGTCCAAGCTTTGTTGCATATTTTTCTAATTTGGCTGTTCCCAGAGAAGCATTGTAAATTCCTTTATAATCAAGACTAAGCTGGTAACCGATTTCATAGAAAAAGTAGTTACACGATTTTTCTATAGCCTGCGACACATTAATTGAACCATGTGACCCTGGATAAACCCAACACTTAGAATAAGGTTTTAATGTTTCAAAAATACCGAGATCTTTAATTTTTTGCTTGGTTGTAATTATTCCTTCTTCAAGAGCCGTAATGGACGATACCATTTTAAATGTAGAACCGGGGGCTACTTTAGTCATTGTTGCTCTGTTATATAAAGGACTTGAATCATCATTAATAAGTTTGCTGTAATAATTGGCATCGATACTTCCTGAAAGCCTATTGTTATCATAACTCGGATAAGTAACCATTACTATTACATCACCCGTTGCAACATCAGTAATTACAACCGAACCCGAACAAGGTTCAAGTGCAAGCTGTGCAGGTGTTATCTCCAAGTTATGAATTTTTTCTTTAATAAACTCACAAGCTGTGGCTGTTTTACATCCTATAAGCTTATTGTACCATACTTCGTCATATTCAATGATTCCCTGTTCAAAAAGTATTAAACAGATATCACTGGCAGAAATTGTATATTTTTTTATAAGCTGTTTGAAAAGCTTCTGGCAGAATTCATTGTCTTTATACAATTTGTCATTAATGTATTCAACCAATGCATTATAAACCTGGTCTGTATCAGAATACTTATCTGCAACTTCAAGTCTTGATGTATCAACCCAGCCTTTGGTTATTGCATATTTTAAAAATTCAGCAAGACTTATGGAATCTTCATATCTCCAAGCCTGAAAAGTCTTGTCGGAGCTGTCTATTTTGCTTTCCACAAGTACTTTATTACTTACAAGCATTGTATATACATATGACATATATACCTGATATTCTTCGGATAACTTGCTGTATATAGTAGGCTTTAAAGATAAAAACTGTTCTTTTAACTTTTTAAGAACATCTTCTCTTTTTTCAATAAATGTTGTATAAACTCTCATCTCGGATTCGCTGGAATCCTCACGGGCCATATCGTTAATATTGATTATATTATTACTGAACAACGCAAAATAAACATCTTTAATAGGAATATATCTGTCCTTTGCACTTGTTGTCTTCTCTATTACAACATCTCTGTTAACAATCTTTGTCTCAAGAATACCCGCCAGATACATTTCAAGCATATCATAGCATTCTTTTTGGAAATCATAGTCGATAGTTAAATAAATATCGTTGCCTGCAGTCGGAGACGTTTCACTTTCAACATCAAGGACACGCCCGAGGCTGTCTACAATAACTGTCTTGGTTCCTTTGGTGCCTTGCAGTTCCGATTCATACTCAGCCTCCACGCCCGATTTACCTACAACATCTGTGAGAACATATGCCGGATTGGTAGCCTGAAGAACGGAAAGCTCAGCATTGTCCCAAATTTTACCCGTATATCCGATTATGTGCGCGAAATATTTACTGTCATTATAAATTCGAATAGTTTCTTCTTCAATGGTTACACACTGAAGTTCTTCTTTGTTCTCAAGAATAGCTGCAACGGTTCTGTCACTGACATCTGATGCAATAGTAGTCTGCACATACTTTTGATAATAATTTGAAGACATTGTATAGCGGACTGTAAGTATTTTTAGTGCTTCTTCTGTCGTATAAAATTTAGTTTCCTTAATCTTTTCGGAAGTCATATTTTTTGTGACAGTGTCATAATTAGTTTCGGTATAGATGTAATAACGCTTTGTACAAAGGTACTCAAACAATTCTTCTGCGGTTGAATTCGACAAATTTTTGCCGTTTTCATCAAGTGCTGCAATACTTGTTACACCATAAGCATCTCTTAAAAACTGTAGTCTTGCCGTATCTGAGACTGTTGTAAATTCAAGCTCACCGTTATCGTTAAGAATTATTGAAAAATCACTTATAAGTACGTCATTATTTTTTTCGACAATCTTTATTGTATTGTGTATAATCTCGTTAAGTACAATATTACCGTTCTTTGATGAGCTTAAATTATTACTGTCTTCAATTACTACTGCATATGCAAGTTCATTATAAGCAAGAACCTCTCCGTCCCTTGCATAAATATTACCCCTTGTACTGGATGAAGTCAGTGCCTTTTTAGTCATATATACATAGTTTTCAAGATAATCTTCACCGTTTACAATCTGAAGGTTAAAAAGGCGCACTACAACTATAGAAAATAGTGCAACAAAAATTATTCCAAGTATAAAAACACGTGAGGTTATAACAGAAACCAGTGTATGAAAAAAATCTTTAATATACTCTTTAATCACCGACGTGAACACTTCCTTTCTCAAGCCAATGATACAACTTAAGAAGCGGTCTGTATAAAAAGACTGCAACAACTATCGTATAGATAAGCTCGGGAATAACCGGATATAAAATATAATCAAACATATTAAGACGATTGTTAAGCAAAAATCGTGTTATATAAGTAAACAATCCATAAAGCAATTCACTTACAGAAAGCAATACAAGCGGAAGTTTTATGTCTTCATCAAAAAACAAAGACTGAAAACAACCGTTTAAATATCCAATACTCATATAAATAATTGAATTAAGTCCTATTACACTTGATGAAAAAATATCTATTATCAATCCGCAAAAAAAACCGGTAAACATACCTGTTTTACGTCCGTTCATGAACCCGGATACAAATGTAAGAAATAATAACAGGTTGGGAACAATTGATGCAAGACGCATTTCATCAAGCAATGTTGTCTGCATAAGATATGCAAGAATGATAAGTACACCTGTTACTACCATCTTTTTCACGGATATCACTTCCTTCGAAAAAATTATTCTGTTATTTTTCGTTCTGTGATTACAAAAACATATTGTATATTTTCGAAATCAACAATAGGAATAACATAACCTGATTTTGTTAAATTATTGGCATCAATTGCTATATCTGCTGTATAACCTATAAGAATACCGGGCAGATATTTGCTGCTTATATGTGAGGTTACAACCGCATAACCGTCTCCTACCAGCGATTCTTTAGGAAGATTCTCAACATGAATTTTACCATCATTTATAAGTGTAAGGTCACCCGCAACATTGCAAAAATCTGATGTAACGGCAATCATGGCACTTACATTACTGAAATCATCAATGATTGAACGAACAGTAGCCGTATTTTCACTGACAGCAGTAACTATACCTACAAGTCCGCTACCGGAAATAACATTCATATCTACCGCTATTCCATCTTTTTGACCTTTATTTATTGTAAACGTACTAAAAAAATTGCTCGAATCCTTGCCAATTACCTGTGCGGCAACTTTAGGATACGAATATGTCTGATCGAGTTTATAAAGCATTCTTAATTGCTCGAGTTCATTTCTGTCAAGGTTAAGTGTACTGTTCTCGGACATCAGAGTTTCCAATCGGATTTTAAGCCGTTCATTTTCAGCCTGAACCTCTTTTAACGTTTCAAAATTGTCCACCTTATCAGAAATCCAAACCGCAACACTGTTAAGACCTTTTTGAAGAGGTGTTATAACATATGAGGTTGCATTTCTTATAGAGCTTGTATAATCTGATTTTACAACGCTCAGCACACAGGACAATACACACAAAACCGTAAGCCCAAACAAAATATATCTGGGCGGAATTGAAAATCTGTCTTTATTCTTCATTAAATCAATCCTTTAGTTGATTACTCTTTCACGCGGAATAAACATAAGTCCCGAATATTCAGGAGTCTCAAGTATTTTGGAGATGCCTTTTACAACGCATTCTGACGGCTCTTCTTGCACGTTTATCGTAAGTTCAGTTTCATTATGCAGCAATTTATCGAAGCCGTGCAATTTTGAAGAACCCCCTGTAATATAAATACCCGTATCGATTATATCGGCGGCAAGTTCCGGCGGTGTGCGCTCCAAAATAAGTTTTATATGGCTTATAACACTTAAAATCGGTTCTGCAATCGCTTCACATACATCAGTTGCAAGAATTTCTTTAACAACGGGAAGACCTTTGACGAGATCTCTTCCGTATACCTTCATACTTGTCGGCAAATCATTTTTTGATGCATTATCGTCCTGTACATCCTCCGGTATTGCATTGCCGAGACAAATCTTTAATTGTTCTGCTGTCTTCATGCCGATGACGAGATTATATTTCTTTCTGACCATACTACAAATAAGCTCATCAAGTCTGTTGCCACCGGTTTTTAACAATTTACTTATAACGATGCCGCCGAGCGATAAAACAGTTATCTCAGTTGTGTCTGCTCCGAAATTAACAACAAGATTACCTCGCGGACTGTCCATGTCAATTCCCACACCAACACCGTCAGCAACAGGCTTCTCAATTACATATACATTCTTTGCCTTAACCTTCGAATCCTTTACAAGGTCATGAAAAGCTCTTTTTTCAACCTCTGTAACATCTGTCGGAACTGCTATGCAAAAATCTGCCGATTGAAGCTTACCTCTTAACTTTTTAATAAAACGATTAAGTAAAGTCTCCATATTTTTGATATCGGCAATTACGCCGTATCGTATAGGATGAATAATTTGAAAATCTGAAGGAGCCTTCTCGTACATCTCATACGCTTCATCACCATATGCATAAACCTTACGCTTGTCATATATGGTAATTATGTTTTTCTCATTTAATATTTCACCCTTAGCCTTACTGTATATCTTGATATTGCTTGTTCCAATATCGATTCCGTAAACATTCTGTGTCATATGCGTTCCGGAACTCCTTTCTATTTGTCATAACAACCCATCACGTTTTAAACTCACATATCTATTATCCCCAATAATAATATGGTCAATCAACGAAATACCTATAAGTTCTCCTGCTTCTTTTACCTTGTATGTAGCCTCAATATCATGCCTGCTGGGGGTAGGATCTCCACTGGGATGATTATGAAGCAGTATTAACGACACTGCCTTATATTTTACAGCATTTATAAAAATTTCCCGCGGTGAAACAATCGACATATTAACAGTTCCTTTAGTAATAATCTCCTCTTTAATGAGATTACATTTAGTGTTAAGATACAAAACCATGAGCTGTTCCTGCTCAAGATGCCTTAAATCCTCCATGTAACGGTCTGCAATTGCTTCCGGTGAAACAAAAGAAAACTCCGTCTGTGTTGCCATAGACCTGGCAATTCTTTTGGATAACTCACCAATGGCCTTAAGTTGAATAGCTTTAACCTTACCTATTCCCTTGACAGAAGTAAGTTCTTCAACCGATAAATGATGTATGCCAAGTATACCCTGTGAAACTTTTAGTAACTTGTCTGCGAGTGCAAGTGCCGACAAATCTTTTGTTCCGGTCCTTATGATTATTGCTAACAATTCTGCATCCGACAGAGCAGATTCACCCTTCAAAAGAAACTTTTCGACAGGTCTTTCGTTCTCCGGCAAATCTTTAATTGTGTAATTCATATATTATGCTTCCGATACTCTCCAAGTACACCTAAAAGCTTATATCCGTCCTACAGCATACGATATATCAAAATCGATAAAATAACACCTATAATACCTGCTATTGTAATTCTGATACTGAGTCCGAATGTAATTACAAACACACCTAAATCAAGTACTACGGGATTACCCTGTCCTATACCGAAGCTTTGCCCGTAATTAAGCCACTTTAGAAAAGAAACACCTTCGGCAAGCGAGCCTAAAAAACCCCCGAGAACTACTCCTGCCAGTATTAATAATAGTAATACCCATGGATTTCTTGCAGATGCTGAACGTGCCATAATATACTCCTTTCTAAATGACAATATACATCATTTATTTTATCATAATAAAAGATTGATGTATATAAAAAATAAAAATATTTCTACAATTTTATTAATCCGGCTTCTGTCATTTTCTGTAATGATTTGATAATACCAAACTTAGCATGATACCATGTAAGACCACCCTGGAAGAACACTGAATACGGCGGTTTAATCGGTCCGTCGGCACTAAGTTCAATGGATGAACCCTGTATAAATGCTCCTGCCGCCATAATAACAGGAGCATCGTAACCTGGCATATCCCACGGTTCCGGATCAACATGACTGTCAACTGGTGCTGCTGATTGAATTCCCTTACAAAAGGCTATTACATGCTCGGGACTTCCAAAATCAATGGCCTGAATGATGTCATGACGGCTTTCAGTTGAATTAGGAACAACCTTAAAGCCTAATTTCTCATAAATTGCCGAAGCAAAAAGTGCACCTTTAAGTGCTCCTGCTGTAACTGTCGGAGCAAGGAAAAATCCCTGATACAATGCCTGGTTAAGCCCGAGGGTTGCCCCAACTTCTTTACCGAGTCCCGGTGCATTAAGTCTGTATGCACATCTTTCTATACACTCATTGGTTCCGGCAATATAACCTCCGATTGGCGCAAGTCCGCCGCCGGGATTTTTGATAAGCGAGCCAACTATCATATCTGCACCAAAATCTGACGGTTCTACTGTCTCAACAAATTCGCCGTAGCAGTTATCAACCATACAAATAACGTCCGGCTTTATTTTTTTAATAAAAGCAATAAGTTCTGCTATTTTCTTAACAGAAAAAGTCGGTCTTGTCGTATAACCCTTTGAACGTTGGATTGTAACAAGTTTTGTCTTGTCATTAATTGCTTTTGCTATATTATCGTAATCGAATGAACCATCCGCAAGTAAATCAGTTTGTCTATAGCTTACGCCGTATTCTTTAAGTGAACCTACTGAATCTCGGATTCCGATTACACCCTCTAAAGTATCGTAAGGCTTGCCTACAGGTGAATAAAGTTCGTCTCCGGGTCTTAAATTAGCAGACAGTGCAATTGTAAGTGCATGTGTTCCGCAGGTAAGCTGAGGACGCACAAGTGCCGTCTCTGTATGAAAAGTATCGGCGTATACCTGTTCTAAAGTGTCACGGCCGATATCATTATAGCCGTAACCCGTACTTGCCGCAAAATGAACATCACTTACACGATTTTTTTGCATTGCCTTAAGCACTTTCATCTGATTGTACTCAGCAACCTCATCAATTTCCTTAAAACGCCCTGAAAGTGTCCTTTCAATCTCGTTGCAGAAATTAAAAACATTTTCGCTTATTCCCATTTGCAGATACATCTGCTTTGTACTCTCTGTCATTACTAAATAATTCCTTTCTCATTTAAAACCTGAAGCATCTCTTCAAGTATTACTTTATCATCATAATTTGCTTTGGCTTTGTCGATAAATGTCACTTCTTTTTCGCGACGAAACCATGTAAGCTGCCTCTTTGCAAAATGTCTTGTATCGCGCTTAAGAATATAAACAGCTTCATCAAGTGTTATCTCTCCTTCAAGATATGCGGCGATTTCTTTATAGCCAAGTCCCTGCATAGAAACGAGTTCTCTTGTATAGCCGCTGTCAAGCAGTCCTTTAACTTCGTCCACAAGACCTTCTTTAAGCATTATATCTATTCTCTGTTCTATTCTGTTATATAAACGTTCGCGCTCATCAGTAAGTACAAAATATGCGAAATTATACGGTGATTCGTTTTCACGCTGTTCTTCATTATGTTCAGAAAACTTTTGCCCTGTCTGGTGATAATATTCAAGCGCACGTATTACACGCTTTTGGTTGTTGGCATGAACTATATCTGCATATTCCGGGTCAACTTCTTTTAAACGCTCATACAAAAATTCCGGTCCGTGTTCCTCGGAAAGTCTTGTTAGCTCATCACGGTATATTGTATCAGTCTCGTGCTCAGTAAAATTTATTCCGTAAAGCACCGCCTGGATATAAAATCCGGTGCCTCCGACAATAATCGGTATTTTACCTTTTGCGCGAATCTGCCTGATATATTCGTTGGCATACTTTTGAAAAAGCATAACATTAAACTCTTCATCAGGTTCTATCTCATCAACCAAATAATGTTTAATACCTTGCATTTCTTCGGGCTTGATTTTGGCTGAACCGATATCCATATACTTATACACTTGTATCGAATCAGCACTGATAATCTCACCGTTAACAGCCTTAGCGAGCGCAATGGAAAGCGCTGTTTTTCCTACGGCAGTTGGTCCTGTAAGAATAATAAGAGGTTTCTTCATCATATAATCCTTTTGAATTTTTTCTCGATTTCATATTGACTCATAGAGATAATCGTAGGTCGTCCATGCGGGCAATTATACGGATTATCAAGTGTCAAAAGCTCGTTTATAAGATTCTCTACTTCAAGAAACGAAAGCTTATGATTTCCTTTTACAGCAGCTTTACAGGACATAGAAGCAATTTTATCAAGTACCATATTATTATCCGTATGCTTTATGTCTGCTGCAAGTGAATCAAGCATTTCAATAAATAAATCCTTTTGCGCAAGTCCGTACAGATTGTCAGGAACAGCCCTTATAGAATATTCCCTTCCGCCAAAATGTTCTATCTCGAAACCAATTTCTTCAAAATACTTCATGTAATTCCTAAGGTGTTCTTCTTCATGCATTGAAAGTGTTATGATAATAGGCGGAGAAATCTGTTGTGAAGTAAAAACTTTGGCTTCAAGATTTTTAAGTGTACGCTCATATAAAATTTTTTCATGAGCTGCATGCTGATCAATAATAAACAGCTTGTCCTCAAACTCAACAAGCCAGTAAGTATCAAATAACTGGCCTATTATCTTTTGCTTTTTGATGCCCTGCTCACTTAAAAGCTTTTCGCCCGTAAAAAGTGACATCTGCTCAGTTGCAATTATCTGCTCTGTTTTAGGCTGTTCCTGTGATAGCGATTCCACCTTTTGAACTATTATCGGTGCAGACCCAACAACAGTATTTTTGCCGACATTGTATAAACTTTCCTCTTTAACTACCGTAAGATGTTTTTCATCTGTTGCAACAGTTTCCTTAATCACAGGCAGTTGTCCCTGAACCGCCTTTCCTGTATAAAGTGATTCATCCGTCTTTTTAATATTGGCAGCAATTCTGTTTACCTCAAATACTTCTGGAGCACGTTCTTTCTTAATCGGTTCTTGCTTTACATGCTTAATCTCTTCTTTTTTTTGCAGCTCCTGTTTTAGATGTTCCTGTACATTATCTTCTCGCTTGTCTACAATAACAGTCTTACTTTGCTGTGTTTGCACGTGTTGCGTCGTTTGCTGCTGTGCAGGTTTCGGTGTTGGAGCACTGACCTCAGGTATCAGTTCTTTGTGTGTAAGAGCATATCTTATTGCATTAATAATATTCTGGTAAATCTCTTCTGCATTACGGAAACGAAGTTCCATCTTTGACGGATGTACATTAACATCAAGCAATGAAGATTCTATGTCAATATGCAGAACCGTAAACGGATACTTATGCTGCATCATATATCCATGATAACCCTCTTCAATTGCCTTGGATATAAGATTACTCTTAATATAACGACCGTTTATAAAATAATTCTCATATGCACGGTTACCTCTTGAAAGAATCGGCTTGCCGATAAATCCTGTCATCGACACATTATTTGACGAAAATTCAACAGGTAAAAGAGCCGCCGTAATCTCTCTGCCGTACACATTATAAATTATATCCTTAATTTTACCATTGCCTGTGGTATGAAGTTTAGTCTGTCCATTATTAATAAAACGAATAGAAACCTCAGGATGTGACAGAGCAATTTTCTCAACCACGTCTGCTATATATCCCGCTTCTGTAACAGGCGTTTTTAAAAACTTGCGTCTCGCGGGCGTGTTATAAAATAGATTTCTTACAATAAAAGTTGTTCCTTCCGGCGCCCCTATCTCTTCAAGGCTTTTTTCTTTGCCACCTTCTATCTGATATCTGAAGCCGTTTAACACGCCTTGCGGCTTAGTTATAAGTTCTACCTGTGCAACTGCCGCAATACTTGAAAGAGCCTCGCCTCTGAATCCGAGCGATGAAACAGTCGCCAAATCTTCAATCGATTTGATTTTGCTTGTAGAATGACGAAGAAAAGCTACCGGAATCTGCTCTTTTTCAAAACCGCAACCATTGTCGGTGATTCTTATAAGCGAAATTCCGCCGTCTTTTATTTCGACCGTTACCGCAGAAGACTTCGCATCAATAGCATTTTCAAGCAACTCTTTAACAACGGAAGCAGGCCGGTCAATAACTTCACCGGCCGCAATTTTATTTATTGTTTCCTGGTCTAATACTTTAATTTCAGGCATTATATATTCTCCCACTACTCTTTTACCATCTGTTTTTTAACTTGTTCTGTAACTGGTAAAGTACATTTATGGCTTCAATAGGTGTAAGTGTTCCTATGTCAAGCTCTTTAAGCTCTTTTAAAATATCATCATCCTTGACAGTATCAAAAAGTGACATCTGTTCAAGATCGACTTCGTCATATATCTGCTTTTTTGGTTTCTTTTGTTTGCCACCGACGGTTAAATCACGTGTTGCAGCAGTAATATCGGCATTAATTAGTTCTTCAACAATCTCTTTGGCACGCTCAATAACAGAATCGGGTACTCCTGCAAGTTTTGCAACCTGAATACCGTAACTCTTGTCTGCGCCGCCTTTAATGATTTTACGCAAGAAAACTATGTTGTCTCCCTGTTCCTTAACTGCAATGCAATAGTTATTAACACTGTTAAGCTTACCTTCGAGTTCGGTAAGTTCATGATAGTGTGTTGCAAACAAAGTCTTGGCACCGAGAAGCTTCGGATTGCTTATATGTTCAACAACTGCCCATGCAATACTGAGGCCATCAAAAGTACTTGTACCTCGACCGATTTCATCAAGAATCAAAAGGCTGTTTGCTGTTGCATTCCTTAGAATATTGGCAACCTCTGTCATTTCGACCATAAAAGTACTCTGTCCTGATGCAAGGTCATCGGATGCACCTACACGCGTGAAAATCCTATCGCATATTCCGATATTAGCTGAAGAAGCCGGAACAAAACTTCCTATCTGCGCCATAAGAACAATAAGTGCAGTCTGTCGCATATATGTGGATTTACCGGCCATATTCGGACCTGTAATAATGTTGATTCTGTTTGACGAATTATCAAGCAATGTATCATTAGCTATAAACATATCGTTAGGTATCATTTTCTCGACAACCGGATGTCTTCCGTCCTTAATGTCAATAACACCTTTTTCGTTAATCTTAGGTCGAACATAATTATTATGCTCAGCAACATTGGCAAGTGATGTGAAAACATCTATCTTGGCAATTGCTTTTGCCGTATTCTGGATTCTTATAACTTCACCGGCAATCGTATCCCTTATTTCGCTGAACAAATCGTATTCAAGCGAAAATAACTTGTCCTCCGCACCTAAAATTACATCCTCTAAGTCTTTTAACTCGGGAGTGGTGTATCTCTCTGCATTGGCTAGTGTCTGTTTTCTGATAAAATAGTCGGGTACAAGGTCCTTGAATGAATTGGTAACCTCAAAATAATAACCGAACACTCTGTTAAACTTAATTTTGAGATTCTTAATTCCCGTTTTTTCTCTCTCGCTTGCTTCAAGTTCTGCAAGCCAGTTTTTACCGTCTGATTTGGCACTTCTTAAACGGTCAATTTCCTCGTTGTAACCTTCTTTGATTATTCCACCTTCCTTTACGGTAATCGGCGGTTCTTCGTTTATTGAATTTTTAATAAGTGAATAAACATCCTCAAGCGAGTCAATTTCTTCATTGATTTCTTTAAGTAAGTCAGTATTAAAATTTTCTAACAAATATTTGATATGCGGAAGCATCTCAAGTGAGCCGCAAAAAGCAATCAAATCACGCGGATTGGCTGATTTGTAGCTGATTCGGCTGATAAGTCGCTCAAGGTCATAAATCGGATTCAGATACTCTCTTATCTCTTCTCTCGTAATAACCTGTGAATTAAGCTCTGCAATACAATCCTGACGCCTGATAATCTCTGCACGTTCTATGAGTGGCTGCTCAATAAATGTTCTTAACATTCTTCCGCCCATAGCTGTCTTTGTTTTGTCAAGCACCCATAAAAGGGAACCTCTCTTTTGTTTTTCACGAAGAGTCTCAAGAAGTTCAAGATTACGTCTTGTGGATGTGTCAAGGACCATATATTTGCCTGTTGAATACGGAATAATTCTTGTCAGGTGTGACAGAGATGTCTTCTGTGTCTCAAACAGGTACTGCATAAGCGAACCTGCAGCAATTATTCCGGCATCATAATCGGCTATTCCAAGCCCATCAAGACTCATAACCTTAAATTGCTCTTTTAAAGCCTTTTTACAAAGCTCATCATCAAAATACCAGCTATCAAGCGCTGACACACTGATTCCCAGACGACCTTTCAAATCATCAATGTCGGCACCACTCATATAAAAAGCATTGTTGCAAATTATTTCAGAAGGACAGAATTTGTTAATCTCATCAAAAATAACTTTAACATCGGATATTTCTGTCATAAAGAAATCACCTGTGGAAATATCCGCAACAGCAACACCGTAGCAGTCACTCACATACACTATTGTCATAAGATAATTATTCTTAGTCTCTTCAAGTGCCATACTGCTTATATTTGTACCGGGGGTAACGATTCTTACAACCTCTCTTTTCACAAGTCCTTTAGCAGCCTTAGGGTCTTCAACCTGCTCACAGATTGCTACCTTATAGCCTTTTTTAACAAGCTTATTAAGGTATGAATCGGCGGCATGATAAGGAACGCCACACATAGGTGCTCGTTCCTCAAGTCCGCAACTTTTTCCCGTAAGCGTAATCTCAAGTTCACGTGACACAAGAATTGCATCATCAAAGAACATCTCGTAAAAATCTCCAAGACGATAAAATAATATACAATCTTTATATTGTTCCTTTGTTTCCAGATACTGTTGCATCATGGGCGTTACCTGTGGTGTCAAAACAAAATCCTCGCTTCTGTAAATTTATATTATTTTGCCGTAGCTTCTGCTTCAAATGAAAAATATGAAGTTTGGCCGTCTACAATTGCGGCTACCTTGTAAGAATAATCCTTACCTGCCGTCACGCTCTTGTCTGTATAGGAATTCTTCTTGGAACTAAGCGTTGCAAGTAATGTGTATTCGCCATTTTCTTCCGCACGGTAAATCTCATAACCTTCAATCTTATGGCCGTATTTTCCGTCACTTGCATTCGTAAACTCTACTGTAATCTTGCCTTTACCTGCTTTAAGCGTCACTTCGGGAACTCTGAGTCCTTCAGTGAGTGAATAACTCAAATGCGGAGGCTGGTTATATCCTGTATTCTGCCATGCAACAGCAAGTCGGTACTGCTCATTTTCCATGAGGCACGGAATTACGTAATCAGTCGGAATTACAGACATATAAATACGAATTGATGCCGGATTAGCTGATGCTCTTGATACTATTTCTTCTCTCCAGTCTCCTAGAATATCTGCAACAAGTCCCATATTACCTTTTGTACCGTTATTTGTTAAAATACCAGTACTATTAAATACTTCAACAGGTTTGCCTTTTTCATAATCCCAATCAGTAATTGTTGTTGAAATCGGAAAGTATCCGTTGCTTTGGAAATAATGATCCTGTAATTCACTAAGCAAATCGCCATCCCAAAGAATATCAAAGTTGATGCTTGGTCTTGTATCCGAAACAATGATATCATTCTCTTCTGTTGATTCAGCTGCATGTACAAATCCGTCTACTGCTGACCAAAGTTCTGAACCAACATATCTTGGATCCAAATCTGCTGTAAGCGCACGGCCATTATCCTTACCAACCCACTTACCATACAAGACTTTACCGGTAGCCGCATCTCGTAAATCTATTGTATGCTTGGCATTTGAATTCTCATGTGCCTGTACAATTTCGAGACCAGGATTTGATTCAACAAAATCGCCTACATGTATTGCATCACCATGACCATATCCCGATGAATATAATACTGATAAATCATCATCAAATGTCATTGAGCCGAAAATAATCTCATCTTTACCATCATTATCAACATCGGCAACGCTTAAGTTATGATTACCCTGACCCATATATTGTGATTCAATCTCCCATTTATAATTAAGTGTTACCATCTGTTCAATATATCTGTCACTTTCGCCTTCAAGATCAAGATTATATTTTTCAATACATTCTGCAATAAGTTCAGGCCCATATGCAACTTTAAATTCTTCCATGAGCTTATTGATAGGCTCGTCTGAATTATACTTGTACTGAATTGTAAGCTTACCATCTACAAGCTGATATGCGGTAAGTGCTGTTTTTGCATAATAACCACGTGAAAATACCATACTGGGATTCTCTCCATCAAGGTATGCAACACATGCAAGAAAACGGTCAGATCTGTTGCCGTATCCGTCACCCCATTCTTTTACTGTACCTCTTCCGGGTTCATACTCTACAGTATCAATGATTTCGCCTGTGTCACCTCTGAAAATTGTCAAGTACTCGGGGCCTGCCAAAATCATTCCGCCGCTGTCTCTATAGTCGTGCTCAATCTTGCCGTAATCATCGCTTTTTATAGCATCTACATTACATGCACCTATGTATCCTGTTTCAACCAATTCACCATCAACGCATTTATAAGTAGTTGATGCATCAGCTGTTTTACATGCAAATTCCGAAATTCCGTCTCCGTCCATATCCCATACAAGGTACTGTGTGTAATGTGCACCGGAACGAATATTAGGACCAAGATTAATTCTCCAAAGCTGTGTTGCTTTTCCGGTATTATAGTCAATATCATATGCATCAATATATGTATATCCTGTTATTGTACCTGATGAATTGTCTTGAGAATTATCAGGCATCCATTTTACAATAAGCTCATACTGTCCGTCATTGTCAAGTTCAGCAACACAAAGATCATTCGAATAATACGCTGTCGTTGCTTTTCTTGGTAAATTCATTTCATCAGGTCTGTTAAGCTCAATTTCCTGATAATAATTCTCCCACACCTCAATATCAAGTGCTTTAAGACCAAGTATCTCATCAGAAGAACCTACTACTTTGTAGACATCTCCGTACTTGCCATTTTCGTCGATACAATTAGTTACTTTGATATTGTCAGCAATAAGCTCTCCGTTACGGTAAATATCAAATGTAACATCCTTGGGGTCTGCCTCAAAAAGTCTCCAGCTTAAATATACTCCCGAAGTATATTCTTTGCCGGTTGAGTCAGTTGCGCCGACATATATCTCTGCGCCCTTGTCTCCCGCAAGATCAATACCGATAACACCTCTGTCTGAAAGTGATTCGGTTGCCTGTCTTGTGAATTTGGGTGTATCATCTGCTTTATTGCAACCTGTAAAAACCATCGCCAAGCCAAGTGTTGAGGCAAGTAATGCGCAAACAATACGTCTTTTGATAATAGTTCTCTTTTTCATGTTTCTTCTCCTTACTTCTCTAATATATCCACACATAATGATATATCTTCAAAAATTTCAAATCCAAAGTATATAATACATTATTTTTTAAAATTTTACAATCTTTTGAGTATATAAAACATGCTGTTTATTACGAGCCAATTTTGTGTAAATTGTCTCATGACATTCCAGTATCCCGGTCCTTTCAAATTATATTCCTGTATAAGTAAAAGCTTTTCCCTAATGCTTCTGGCATCTTCAAACCATACCACATGCTCCTGCCCCGAGAGATTTCTGTAATAAAAATATGGTGTTTTCGCACTCTCGTCATATGATATTGTCGCACCATATTCCCTTGCAATATCTACAGCAGTCTCATTACCGATAGTTTCTGCCATAGTCTGATTTCTTACGTACGGAAGTGGCCAGTCATATGCATAATTAGGAATACCCATAAATATTTTATTTCTCGGAATTGCAGTAACAGCATAATCAAGAACTCTTCTGACCTGCGGTATTGGTGCAACAGCCATCGGTGGTCCGTACAGATATCCCCATTCATAAGTCATGAGAAGTACTGTGTCAGCAATTGCACCAAGAGCGTTATAATCGTGCGATTCATACAGCAAGCCTCTCTGTGCGGCAGAGGTTTTCGGTGCCAAATCTACATTTACAGAAAAACCGTTTGCACGCATCGCATTTGTTACTCTGCTTACAAAATCGATATAATTCTGTCTGTCCTCCGGCTCAATAAACTCAAAATCAATATCTATTCCCAGATACCCTTTTTCACGCATCACTTCCAAAAGATTATCTATAAGTCTGCGTTGTGCCTCAGGATTTCTAAACATAGCCGAAGCATTTACACTACTGAAATTCCCCTCCTCATTAATTGAAGAAATAAGCATTATCGGTATTGTCTGAAATTCATATGCAAGTGCAATAAGCTCCGTGTCGTCCGTGGTAATAAGCTCACCCTCAGCAGTAAATCCGTATCCGAATATTGTAAGCCGTGTAAGGTACGGAAGCGCACTTCTAAGTAAACTTCTGTCAATATACTGATATGCGTATCCGTTTGTTTCAAGTGTCGTGTTTTTTGTTACATCATATGAAATTACAACACTTTCTCCTCTAATAAGTTCTCTGTTTGCAAGCCACGGGTTATTCTGCAAAAGATTCATAATACTCACACCGTATTCATTTGCAATACTAAACAAAGAATCCCCAAATGCAACCGTATGGACAAGTCTTCGTCTTAAAATGACTAAAGTCTGTCCCACTACCAGTTGATCGGGGAATTTCAATTGATTGTCGCGGATTATCTGTTCTCGCGAGACATTGTACCGAGCCGCTATTGAATTTAGGGTCTCGCCCTGCGCAACTACATGGATTATCATTTCACATCATCATCTTTTTTTACAAGTATATGAAATATATTCTTTTATTTATAACTTAAAAGCGACTACATCTTTTGTAGCCGCTTATTATAATTAGTTTTTAAAGCTGTGAATCGGTGCCGGAATTCTTCCGCCTCTGTTAATAAATGCCGCACATGACTTCTGATTAACAGGCATAACGGGTGCATATCCGAGTAAACCGCCGAATTCAACCGTATCTCCTACTTTCTTGCCGATAACAGGGATAATTCTTACTGCGGTTGTCTTCTGGTTAATCATACCGATTGCTGCCTCATCCGCAATAATACCTGAAATTGTTGTCGCAGGTGTATCGCCTGGAATTGCAATCATGTCAAGACCTACTGAGCAAACGCAAGTCATAGCCTCAAGCTTCTCAAGTGTAAGAGCACCTTCTGCTGCAGCTGCAATCATTCCGTTATCTTCACTTACAGGAATAAATGCACCGCTTAAGCCACCTACATATGAAGAAGCCATTACGCCACCTTTTTTAACCTGATCGTTAAGCATTGCAAGTGCTGCCGTTGTTCCGGGTGCACCAACCATCTCAAGGCCGATTTCTTCAAGAATCTCCGCAACACTGTCACCGACTGCAGGTGTAGGTGCAAGAGATAAATCTATAATACCGAAAGGAATACCGAGACGTTTGCTTGCTTCCTGTGCAACAAGCTGTCCGACTCTCGTAATCTTAAATGCCGTCTTCTTAATCGTCTCGCAAAGAACTTCAAAATTCTCGCCACGAATCTGCTCAAGTGCATATTTAACAACGCCGGGACCGCTGACACCAACATTGATAACTGCATCGGGCTCTGTTACTCCGTGAAATGCACCTGCCATGAAAGGATTATCATCCGGTGCGTTACAGAATACAACAAGCTTAGCACAACCAAGAGAATCTCTCTCCTTAGTCTCTTCTGCAGCCGCAACAACAATCTCACCCATAAGCTTGATTGCGTCCATGTTCATACCTGTCTTGGTAGAACCTACATTTACTGAGCTGCATACACGTTCTGTCTGGGCAAGTGCCTTCGGAATTGAACGGATAAGATTCTCTTCCGCTGTTGTCATACCTTTTGACACAAGTGCTGAATAACCACCAATAAAGTTAACGCCAACCTCATGTGCCGCTTTATCAAGAGTTTTAGCAATAGTCACAAAATCATCGGGAGTTTTGCAGGCTGACGCACCTACAAGTCCGATAGGAGTTACGGAAATTCTCTTGTTAACAATCGGAATTCCCATCTCACGCTCAATCTCCTGGCCTGTTTTAACAAGATTCTTGGCAACTGTCGTGATTTTCTCGTAAATATTTTTATTAAGTGTATCTAAATCTGATGATACGCAATCGAGAAGACTTATACCGAGTGTTATGGTACGAACGTCCAAATGCTCCTGCTCAATCATCTTATTTGTCTCGTTTACCTCAAAAATATTAATCATTACAAGCTCATCCTTTCCCGATTAAATACGATGCATTTTCTGGAAAATGTCTTCGCTCTGCATTTTTATCTTAAGTCCCATTTCTTCTCCGATTGCCTCAAGCGCCTCTGAAATATCAGCAAATGACTTCGGTGAATTCGCGATATCGGCAATCATCATCATGTTAAAGTATTCCTGTACGATTGTCTGTGAAATATCAAGAACATTAACCTTGTTCTCAGCAAGATATGTACAAACTCTTGCAATAATACCTACTGTATCTTTTCCAACTACTGTAATAATGGTCTTCTTCATTAGAGTAACCTCCTATTTTGTATTTATTTAATATAATCTTTGCGTCAAACATTGTCAACAATTTATCAAAAAAATCTTGCTTTTATACAGTTATCATCTCTGTAGGGAAATCACGTCTTGCAACTTTTATCGGAATTTCTCGTGTTCTGTACTCATTGTCCCCCATTGCTATCTCAAGACGTACAGTCTCATATGCAAGTTCTTCGTAATTATTCTCCTTGCTTAAGTGCCCGAGAAGAATATATTTTAACTTATCATTAAGAATCCTGTTAAGAAGCTTGCCTGAATTCTCATTGGACAAATGTCCGTGATTGCCCAGTATTCTCTGCTTAAGAACATACGGATACGGTCCTGTCTGAAGCATATGAACATCATGATTGGCTTCTATAAGAATCGCGTCAAGTCCCATAAGATTTTCAACAATGTAATCATTAAAAAAACCTATATCTGTAGCAACCGCAATCGACTTATTGTCTCTTGAAGTAACCCTGTAAGCTACGGGATTAACAGCGTCATGAGGTATTGAAAACGGATGTATCATTAAATCACCTATTTGCATGTTAAGATTCGCAAAAATCGGATTAAACAGACTGTCATCCATTTCACCGAGTGTTTTACATCTTTTAATTCGCTCAAGTGTCTCATATGTGGCATAAATCGGTATATGATAACGTCTTGCCAAAACTCCGAGCCCACAAATATGGTCTGAATGCTCATGCGTAACAAATATACCTTGTATATCGCCTGCCGAAATATCATTTTCCTTTAATGCTGTTTCAATCTTCTTACAACTGACTCCCGCATCTATCAAAATATGCGTATCGCCATCGCCAACATATATACAGTTTCCGCTGCTTCCGCTTGCAATACTATATAAACGCATGATATTTCTAACTCCGTTCTTTAAAGATTAAGTGTATCAGAATGTTTCTTCTCCAGTTTTTCAACGTAAGCCGACAATCGTTCATATTCTTTGCCCGAAAGTCCGGGATTCTCCGCAAGCAAAAGCTTGGCACTGTCACTTGCCGCTTTAAGCACGGTGGCATCCTGATATATGTCACCGATTTTGAAAACCATATCACCGCTTTGGCGGATTCCGAGCAAATCTCCCGGTCCGCGGAGCTTCAAATCCTCCTGCGCAATATAAAAGCCGTCATTGGACTTCACAAGAATCTCAAGCCTCTCTTTTGCTTCGTCTTTTTCTGAAGAATTGATAAAAATACAATACGACTGTGCGTCGCCTCGTCCGACACGTCCTCTAAGCTGATGAAGCTGTGCAAGTCCGAATCTTTCTGCATTCTCAACAAGCATTACCGTAGAATTAGGAACATTGATACCGACTTCAATAACTGTTGTAGACACAAGCACATTGATTTCGTTATCAGCAAAACGCTCCATTATTGCATTTTTATCCGTAGCTTTCATTTTACCATGAAGATATTCTATTTGTATATCGTCCGAAAGTTCGTTTTTAAGCAAATCCGTATAATTAATTACACTTTCCGCTTCAAGTTCTTCGTTTTCTTCAACCATCGGACATATAATATACGCTTGATGTCCTTTGCGCACTTCATTCTCGATAAAACGATATGCATTAGGCCTGTAGGAGGTATCAACAACACAGTTCTTTATAGGAAGTCTGTTGGCAGGCAATTCGTCCACAATAGAGATATCAAGATCTCCGTACAAAATAATCGCAAGTGTTCTCGGTATCGGCGTCGCACTCATTACAAGAACATGTGCATTACAACTTGCCAAACTGTCGGAGCCGCCTTTTTTCATAAAACTTTCGCGCTGACGAACTCCAAAACGATGCTGTTCATCAGTAACAACAAGTGCAAGCTTGTCATATTCAACTTTATCCTGAATTAAAGCATGTGTGCCGATTATTATGTCAACCTCATGATTTTTGATTTTGTCATATGTTTCTCTTTTTTCTTTGGCAGTCATTGAACCGGTGAGGAGTGCTACATTAAGATTCACTCCGTACTGCAAAAACATCTTGGTAACAGACTCATAATGTTGCTTAGCAAGTACTTCCGTCGGTGCCATAAGCGCACCCTGATATCCCGATAAAGCCACCTGCATTAACGCAAGTACAGCTAAGATGGTCTTACCCGAACCAACATCCCCCTGCACAAGCCTGCTCATAAGCCTGTCTCCCGCAAGGTCCGTCTGAATCTCCGCAAGAACTCTCTGTTGTGCTCCGGTCAGTTTATACGGAAGCTTATCACACAATTCCTTAACTTCCGGACATTTACCTATCTTGTAAGGATTCGGTAAAGTTCCAAGATTCATCTTACGAAGCGAAAGCATTATTATAAACGAAAAGAATTCATTAAATACAAGCCGCCTTCTGGCTTCCTTGTATTCTTCAAAATTATTCGGAAAATGTATTTTTTTAACTGCTGCCGCAAATTCAGGGAGCTCATACTGATTTCTGATTCGTTCGGGAATAAAATCTTCAAAGTATATATTATCATCCAAGAGACCTTTTACAAGCTTGGTTATAGTTTTATTAGAAAGGCCTGCAGTAAGTGAATATATGGGTTGCATCACATTTACAAGCTTTCTGTACTCATCAAACTGATACATTGCCGGTTGTTCAATGACAATTCTTCCATTCTTCCTGATTACACGTCCACGAAGTACAGTTAAAAAGCCCGGACGCAACATTTTTTGAAGGAACGGCATATTAAACCATGTAACCTCAATTGAGCCGGAATTATCGGTAAAAACAGCTGTTGTAATATTAAGATTCCTGATTTTTTTGGTCCCTTGGTTGCGTGTAACCTTGGCATATATTGCCGCTGTTTCACCTGCAACAAGTCTACCTACTTCACTAATCGGTGAAAACACTTCATATGTACGCGGATAATAATTAATTAATTCTTCAGTTGTATCTATACCAAGCTTTCTGAGTAAAACCTCAGTCTTCTCGCCCACACCTTTTAACGAACGAATGTCGCCCATGTTTCCACCTCCTATTTTTATTTTAACATAAAAATATCCCTACGGCAGTTAAAAACTACTTTCGGGATACCTTTTTATTCAACAGATAAAATATAATAATAAATTGGCTGCCCGCCGTATTGTAACTCTACATCACAATCAGGGTATTCCTTCTCGATTCTTTCGCAAAGTGCCTGTGCATCATCTTCTGTAATATCACTACCGTAATAGATGCTGATAAGCTCTGAATCTTCATTTGCCATCTTCACAACAGTCTCATATGCAGTATCTGCAATATCCTGTCCGACAGCAAGAATTGTTTTGTCGCCAAGTCCCATGATATCATTCTCTTTAATCTCGACATCATCAATCATTGTATTACGTACGGCATATGTTATCTGTCCTGTCTTAACAGCCTTCATAGCCTCTGTCATTATGTCGAGATTCTCTTCGGGTATCGCATCATAACTCATATTAATAACTGCTGTAATACCCTGCGGAACAGTCTTAGACGGAACCACAAATATATTCTTGTCTTCAACAAGATACTTCGCCTGCTGAGCTGCCAAGATAATATTGGAGTTATTCGGCAAAATAAATACATTGTCTGCATTAACATGAGAAATAGCTTCAAGCATATCCTCCGTACTCGGATTCATTGTCTGTCCGCCCTCAATAATGTAATCAACACCAAGACCTTTGAAAATCTCGCTGAGTCCTTCACCTGCGGCAACACTGATAAAACCTACTTCTTTTCGCGGTTCCTCAGGCTTAGTTGCTTCTTTAGTCGATTCCTGCGCAAGTGCAGCTTGCTTCTCAGCCTCCTTGATAACTTTCTCCTGATGCTCTTCTCTCATATTATCAATCTTCATGTTAGTAAGAGAACCATAAGTAAGTGCTCTTTGAATTGCAAGACCCGGATCATTAGTATGAACATGAACCTTAACAATCTCATCGTCGGAAACAACAACGATTGAATCACCGATTGATTCAAGATATGCCTTAAATTCAAGCTCTGTATCCATTGTATATTCCTTCTCGAGCATAATAATAAACTCTGTACAATATCCGAATGTAATATCAAAATCTTCTGTAGACGGAGCAGATACAGTTCTTCCTTCTGAATGTACCTTGGCACCTTCAATTGTAAGGTCGATTTCCTTGCCCATAAACGCATCATATGCGCCTTTAAGTACCTGCATAAGTCCCTGTCCACCAGAATCAACTACACCTGCCTGTTTGAGAACAGGTAACATATCGGGAGTCTTCGCAAGAACTTCATCCGCATACTCAATTACCTGCGCCATAAAATCTGCCATATCTTCTACATAAGGTGCGATTTCTCTCGCCTTATCTGCTGCGCCCTTAGCTACAGTAAGGATTGTTCCTTCCTTCGGCTTCATAACCGCCTTATAAGCCGTCTCTGTTGCACGCTGCATGGCATTAGCCAAATCAATTGTATTCAGTTCATCAAACTGTGCTATCTCCTTGGTAAATCCTCTGAACAACTGAGAAAGGATTACGCCCGAGTTTCCTCTTGCACCTCTTAAAGAACCTGACTTGATTCCTTTTGCAAGGCTCTCCATCGTAGGATTCTCAATAGCACTTATTTCCTTTGCTGCCGCAAGAATGGTAAGTGTCATGTTAGTTCCCGTATCTCCGTCCGGAACAGGGAAAACATTAAGCTCATTAATCCACTCCTTCTTAGCTTCAAGATTCTTGGCACCTGCCAAAAACATCTTCTGAAGCATTTTGGCATCTATAGTATTTACATTTGCTGACACAACAAGTTCCTCCTATTAGTCGATTACTCGGACTCCTTCTACAAATATATTAATCTTAGTAACAACCATTCCTGTAAGTTCTTCAATCTGATACTTAACATTCTGTATCAAATTATCTGCAACGGCTGAAATACTCACACCGTAAGCAACAATAACGTGGAAATCGATCTGTACGTTATTACCGTCAATCTCAACATTGATTCCGTGTGTAAGGCTGTCTGTCTTAAGAAGCTTGGAAAAGCCATCTTTAACATTAATCGTAGCCATACCTACAATTCCAAAACACTCAATCGCAACGATTCCTGCGTATTTTGCAATAACAGAAGCATCAATGGTAACTCCGCCGTATTCAGTATCAATATACCCTTTCATATCCGTTACCTCCTGTAAAAAACATTATCGTTAATATATTTTAACCGACAATCGAGAAAAAAGCAACATTTGTTTTATTCTTGTTGTTCTGAATTATTATCTTCGTTCATTTTAATTATTTCCAAAGCCTGCTTTTTTAGCAATTTTTTCTTCTTTCTCTTCTTGATAAACTTAATAATTAATACAATAATTACAACAAAAATAACAGCCGCAGCAACAAGTATCGCTTTGATAATCAATGTATAACGCTGAGCATTTGCTTCGTTGTAAATAAAAGCTTCGTTGTTCAGTTCACAGATAAATTCTCCGTCCTTGTATGTAAAACCGTATATGTCCATATCCTCCGAAGTTTTTTCAGGCTGATACACAAGCTTTTTCTCTTTTGTATCGATATCAAAGGAATATACAGCATCCGCAAGTGAAAACAAAAGATTATTACCATCGTTCGAAAGCAACGAATAATTAAAATTCGCCATCGGAAATTTGCCCCAACGGTCTTTTACCTTACAAAGCGTGTTGTGTTTGTCTCCGTCCCACTCCATTAATTTTTCTTTGTCATTATCAATATAATAAATTTTTCCGTCTAAAAGTTGGAATTCAGATTGTGAATCACGCCAAAAAGCATTGTCATACTTTGTACTGTCCGGTGTTGTATCATAATCATCCGTATTATGTCCCATTCTGTATAACATTTTGCTCGAAACCAGAAAATTCTTATGTGACACGAAACCTTCTGTATCCTTTAACGGATCATCCCATGTAACATCTACGTGATATGCTTCACCGTCAATATAAACTATATTCCAAACATGATTAAGATCAAAAGAATAACAAAAATCCGCCTCAATCCCTACTTTTTCCAGCAGGTATCTGTATGCTGAAGCATATCCGTCACATACAGCAATTTTGTTAACAAGCACTCCGTATCCGTTATGTGCAACATTAGGAATAACTTTTAAATCAATATTATAATTTGCTTCATCATATTCACATGCGACAATCAGCCTGTCATGAATAAGAAGAGCCTTCTCAACGTCTGTAAGACTGTCATTACCTTTTATTCCTTCAAGGAGCTTATCTGCTGCTTCATCAGCCTTAGAAGCATATTCCATGGCACAGACATAAAGAGGAATAATTCTTTTTATCGAATATGTATCAGTCTCCTCTGAATAATCATAAAAAAAAGTAAATCGTCTGCTTGCCCATATAACATACAAATTGCACTCATAAACAAATTGGTATGCATCATCATATGAATCAAATTCTCTCGCTTCACCGAAATTACTTACATCAATTATTCGTGCAAAGCCTTCCATCTCCGATATAATATACTCTTTCAAATCCTCTCTGGTGTACTCTTCCTGCGCCCTAACATCTGTAGCCGATACGAAAAGAGCACAAAACATTACCGCCAATACTAAAACTACATTTTTGCATTTCTTCATAACCTTCTCCTCCATAAAATATTATATATCATGTCTGCAGGAAATCAAGTGACTGCTGCAAAGCAGGCATTTGATTTCACCTGACATGATAACGAAAGAATCTTTGATTCTTGAGTATCATTATATTGCAGTAGTCAAAAAAACAACATGACTATAAGTGCAAAATAACACCGTCTATTACCGTTTAAAAAGTAAGAAAAAACAATTTAAGCTCTCACTTGCCACAAGCCGTCTTTTCGGCTATAATAAACTTTGTGATTATTTTAAAAGAGGTTAATTATAAAATGATACTTTCATGTAATAACATTTCAAAAGCATTTGTTGAAAATACAGTTTTAAAAAATATATCTTTTCATGTTGAAGACAGGGACCGTGCTGCAATCATTGGTAATAACGGTGCCGGTAAGTCTACTCTTCTCAAAATCATCATGAAAGAACTTGCTCCCGATGAAGGCGAAGTTATTATTTCAAAGAATAAGACTATCGGTTATCTTGCACAGCATCAGAACCTTCTCGGTAACCAGAGCATCTACGAAGAACTTTTGTCCGTAAAGGAAGATATCATTAATCTTGAAAAACGTATGCGTTCCATTGAAGAAACCATGAAACATGTGGGAGGCGACGAATTATCTGATTTGATGGATACATATACCCGCCTTACTCATGAATTTGAATTAAAGAACGGCTATGCCTACAAGAGTGAAATTGTTGGAGTATTAAAGGGCTTAGGATTTGATGAAAATGACTTTTCAAAGCAAACGGACAAACTATCCGGTGGACAAAAAACCCGTGTTGCTCTCGGCAAACTTCTTCTTACCAAGCCTGATATTATTCTTCTCGATGAACCGACAAACCACCTTGATATGGAATCAATAATGTGGCTTGAAAATTATCTTTTAAATTACGATGGTTGCGTAATTATCGTTGCACACGACCGCTATTTTCTTGATAAAATTGTCACCAAGGTTATCGAAATAGAAAATGCTTCCGCACTTGTATACAACGGCAATTATACTGATTTTGCGCAGAAAAAAGCAATGCTTAGAGATGCGCAGTTAAAGCAGTATTATAATCAACAGCGTGAAATCAAGCATCAGGAAGAAGTTATTGCAAAGCTTCGCTCTTTCAACCGCGAGAAATCCATCAAACGCGCCGAATCCCGTGAGAAAATGCTTAACAAAATCGAAGTTATTGAGAAGCCCATGGAATATCAGGCTTCCATGCGTTTTACGCTCGAGCCACGTGTTGTAAGCGGTAATGACGTACTTTCCGTCAAAGAGCTTAAGAAATCCTTCAATTCTCTTCTACTTTTTAAAGATTTGAATTTTGAAATTAAGCGTGGTGAACGTGTTGCCATTATCGGCAAGAACGGCACCGGTAAAACAACTATATTAAAAATAATTAACGGCATTCTTGAGGCTGACAACGGAATTATTAAACTCGGTTCCAAAGTTCAAATCGGATATTATGACCAGGAACACAATGTTCTTAATATGGACAAGACCGTATTTGATGAGATTTCCGATGAGTATCCTACTCTTACCAATACCGAGATTCGCAATGTTCTTGCGGCATTTTTATTTACAAATGATGATGTTTTCAAGCGAATCGGTGATTTAAGCGGTGGTGAACGCGGTCGTGTATCTCTTGCGAAGCTTATGCTTTCCGAAGCCAACTTTCTTATCCTTGATGAGCCGACGAACCACCTTGACATTGCTTCCAAGGAAATTCTTGAGCAGGCGCTTGCAAGCTATACCGGAACTGTGCTCTTTGTATCTCATGACCGATATTTTATCAATAAAACCGCAACAAGAATACTTGACTTGTACAATAGTAATTTAGTTAATTACATCGGAAACTATGATTACTATCTTGAAAAACGCGAAGAATTAAGTGCTGTTGCCTCTTCAGCACAAAACACTGTTTTCACAAAAGCAATTGCTAACACAACTGCTTCTGTCCAATCCGAATCATCAAAATCCGACTGGCAGGCACAAAAGGAAGAACAGGCAAGACTTCGTAAGATCAATAATGACATCAAAAAACTTGAAGATGCTATAGAAAAACTCGAAAAACGTAACGAGGAAATAGACGAGCTTTTAACTCATGAAGATATTTTTACTGATGTAGCGAAGCTCATGGAGCTTAATAATGAAAAAAGCGAAGTTGAAACACAACTTGAAGAGCTTTTCGAGAAATGGTCAGAACTTAATGAATAAAATAATAAAGTCACCCGGCAAAAAAATGTTTTTAACTCTTTGTCAGGTGACTTTTATTTAGTACATTTATGCATACACTGCATCTCTAATCGGTTTATCCCAGAAAATCTTTCCTCCCAAATCTTTTGCAAGTTCATCTGCATATTTTTTTAACTCATCAAGGTATTGTGCTTCTCTTTTCTTAGAACGTCTGCCTTTGGCATTGTAAATCTCTTTTGAAGCATATGCATCATAACTTATTGCAAAATCCTCTGCATCTCTGTACGGAAAGAATGAAATACCGACCTCATACTTAATTATTCCGCTATCCGAGGTTGCTGTCAAAGTTACAACCGCGCCCTTGCGTTCCACCCCATTGTATACACATTCTGCGTTAAAATATTGTTTATAAACATCAATAACTTTCATATAAATGCCTCCGTATATTTATGATTTATCATTGCTTTTTTAAGCCGCATCTGGTTTTACTCCTGTATTAAAGCAGTTCGCTTAGTTTATCAATATCCTCCTGCTTTGTTGACCAACTCGTAGCAAGTCTGATTACCGTGTGTGTATTATCTGCTTTTTCCCAGAAGCTATAGCCAACCTTACCTTTAAGCAATTCAAGTTTCTTATCTTCAAGAACTATAAACTGCTGATTTGTCGGAGATTCAAGATAAAAAGTACAACCCTTTTCTATTAAAACATCTTTAAGTCGTTCCGCCATCTCTATTGCATGACGGCTGATTTCAAAATATAAATCATTCGTAAACAAAGCATCAAACTGCACTCCGAGCAAACGTCCTTTTGCAAGTAGCGCTCCGTGCTGTTTTACCATTGTCATGAAGTGCTTCGGTGTATTATTTTTTGTAAAAACAACTGCTTCTCCGCACAATGCTCCGACCTTTGTGCCTCCAATATAAAAAACATCGCAAAGTCTCGCTATATCCGGCAGACTCACATCCGTCTGCTTACTCATAAGACCATATCCGAGACGTGCACCGTCCATGAAAAGCGGGATTTCAAACGCTCTGCATATATTCGATATCTTTTCTAGTTCCTGCTTGCTATATAAGGTACCGTACTCCGTCGGATGCGAAATATACACCATTCCCGGAAATACCATATGCTCGTGATTCTGATCTGCGTAGAATCCACGAAGATATTCCTCCAACTCCTTAGGATCAATTTTACCGTCATGCTGCGGTATCGTAAGGACCTTATTCCCCGTATATTCAATAGCACCTGCTTCATGTGCACTTACATGTCCCGTTACAGCTGCGACTACGCCTTCATAATCCTTAAGCATTGTTGAAATCACAACCGAGTTGGTCTGCGTGCCGCCCGCAAGGAAAAATACTTCTGCATCCTCACATTCACAAGCTTTTTTTATCTTGTCTGCTGCAGTTTTGCAATATATATCGCTACCATATCCTGATAATACTTCCAAGTTAGTCTCGCATAAGTGCTTAAGCACCTGCGGGTGCGCACCTGCGATATAATCACTTTCGAATGAAATCATTCCACTTCACCTCTCGTAATATTATTAAGCCACTTGTATTTCTTATAATGCGCATATACCCATGGTATTTTAACGCTCTCATCAAGGCTCAAAATCAAATACACAATAATCGGTTCCCATTTAAATAAAAATGCTGCCGCAAAAGCAGCCGGAAGTATGATAAACCACATTGTAACAATAAGACTGTACGCATCAAATGCAGTGTCTCCTCCCGCTCTAAATATTGAACAGATTACGACATTATTGACACTTAACGCAATCACATAAAAAGCACTGATTATAATCATTACGCTCAATGTATGACGAACATCGGCAGAAAGATTCATAAAATTGTACAGAGCAAATCCAAATATCAAAGCAAGACAGGCACAAAAAAGACCGCACAAAACAGACAATCTGCTAAGTCTGCCGCCGTACTCTTTTGCTTTTACCATGTCACCTGAGCCGAGAACATTGGCAAGCATTATTTCACCGCCGGCACCAAGCCCCTGACATACAGAAATTGCAAGCTGACGTACGATATTGGCAACAGAAAATGCCGTGGTAATAACTGAACCGAGATGTCCGATGATAACCGAATACAAAGTTGTTCCGATTCCCCATGTAAGTGCATTGACAAGTATGGGCGAACTGTATTTGATAAAATCAAAGTTAAGTTGCTTTGAAACCCTTGTAAAATCAAGCTTCACATACATCTTTTTTGTATAATAAAGCACAATAACAAATTCAACAACTCTTGCAATTGTCGTAGTTAATGCCGCACCCTTTATTCCCATGGAAAATCCAAAAATAAACACTGCATTAAGAACTGTATCAAGAACCAAAGCAAACGTGCTAATCGTTGCACTTTGTTTTGTCTGCCCTGTGGCCTTCATTACACAAAGCCAACACTGCGTTATACCTATAATTAAATACGAAGGTGCCGCAATTCGGATATAATCTTTTCCGAGTGTAATAAGCTCTGTCTCATTAGTAAAAAGCGACATTAGAAACTCAGGAAAAGCAAATGCCACAACAGAAAATATCAATGAAATAACGCCTGCATACCTAAGACTCAAACCAAACAATCTTCCAATAGTCGTCTTGTCACCCTTGCCCCAGTACTGGGCAGTCATAATTGTTCCGCCGCATCCTATAGCGGAAAGGAATAAATTCTGTACAAACTGAACATTGCCGGCTAAAGAAACAGCCGCCATTGCATTTTCATCCACGAAACCAAGCATTGCCGAATCGCCCGCACTGACTGCCGCAAGCATAAAATTCTGAAATGCAATCGGAATCATGAAGCTACGCAGTTTTTTATAAAATTCTTTATCTCTGACTTTCAAATTATTCTCCTCTGTATTGCACTTTTCTCCAAATTATTCCATTTTATTCTTGAGCTATGAACTCAACTATGTTATTATTTATTTGTGTAATTTAATAGAAAGCGGATGCATTTCCGATATTTGATGCCCTCTAGTACATAAGGAGGGTGATGCCCATGAACACAATAGAAGTTTTAACTTTATTGTTAGTAATATTTACAGCATTATCGTTTATTATCGAAATCAACAAAAAGAAATAAGCATCCGTCCGTCCAAAGTCAGATGCTTATTTTCTTTAAAATATAACATTAACTGAGGGCAATCGGATGTCGCATCCGATAACCTTTCTATTTAGATTATACACTAGACCGCTTGTTAACGCAAGCGGTCTTTTTTATATTTTATTTCAAAAGAAGTTTTAATCTCGAAAAACGAAAACATCTCCGTCAATCTCTTGTTCGACAAATTAGAATTTGACGCTCCGTCAACCTGAAAGTTTCAAGTCCTTAGTTGTATTTTCCTTAATACAGTTTTTTGAGAATCATACCAATTATGAAAACAAATCTCGAATGACTTTACTTTCATAATACCAAAAGTACAATTTCTGCCTATAAAATCAATATATTCATTTGGATTTTTTAACTTATTAGGTATTCTTGCTACTGAAATATGAGATGAAAACGTTTCATATCGTTCTTCTAATGGCAATCCTTGCTGTTTTAAGTTATCTCGTAACATCTTTCGGAACACTTCCAGAGACTCTTCATAATACCCTTTTACCAAGGCAACATTATCACTTGCTGTCATACCATCAAAAAGGATTTCAAATGCAGAAATCTCCTCTGCACATCTTGAAATTGTGTTGATGTATTCATTGATATTTGCGGGTACGGTTCTTCCCAATTCACCTTTTAATATATCCATAACCGTAATATGAAAATCTTCCTGGGGATAATAATACAAATCGGGTTCTAACAGCTTTAATTCTTCCATGTGATTAATAATGTTATTTGTAATGTTAGATGACATTCTAATAAGGACTACCAAAGACATTCTTGCATCATCTTTTGCATCATATAGCAATGTATCTCCAACGCCACCCAACATAATTTTATCTATGTTGTTTTTTAGTATATTATTGTAGTGATTATCCAATTTATCTTTATCATATATTCTCATACATAAATCACCCTCAAATTCAAATTTATCGAACTGTTCACCTCCAGAATCCATCCGCTTTGCGTCTGTCGTAGTGCTTTGCACTACTTATGATTCTGTCAGGATTGCGCCAGGAAAAGTAAATACTCGCTTCGCTCGTGCTTCCTTTTCCCATGAGCGCAATCATTTATGATACGGTTCATTATTACTAATCCTAAATCCCCTATACACCTGCTCTAATAAAATCACTCTCATAAGTTGATGCGGGAAAGTCATCTTCGAGAAGCTAAGAAGATAATCCGAGCGTTTCTTTACTGCATCAGATAATCCAAGCGACCCACCTATAATAAACACAATATGGCTCGTACCATTAACGCCCAAATCATTGAGTTTCTGCGAAAGTTCTACAGAATCAAGTTGTTTTCCCTCTATTGCAAGAGATATAACATACGCTCCGTCTTTTATCTTAGCAAGAATTCTCTCGCCCTCTTTATTCTTGATATTTTCTTCTTCAACAGCAGAGGCATTGTCAGGTGTCTTCTCGTCTGCAAGCTCGATTATTTCGAGTTTGCAATAACGTGACAGCCTTTTTGCATATTCATTTATTGCGTCTGTCATAAATTTTTCTTTTATTTTTCCGACTGTAATACACGTTATCTTCACTTAGTTTCTCCTCTTTCGCCAAATCTAAAATCGGACTGATATCAAACATCCACTAAATACAATGATCCATAATCATCATAAGTATAAAACCTATCAACAAGGCATATGTCGCGGCTCTCTCATAACCGTGACTATGTGTTTCAGGAATCATCTCGTCACTGATTACATAAAGCATCGTTCCGCCTGCAAATGCCAGTGCAAACGGCAGAATAATCGTAGCAACGGAAACTGCCGCATAACCAAACAATGTTCCGACCACCTCAACCATACCTGTAAATATTGCAATCAAAAATGTTCTTTTCTTGGAAATTCCGACACTAAGCATCGGTGCAACCATTATCATACCCTCAGGGATATTTTGGAGCACAATACCAAGTGCAACCGAAAGTGCATTGCCGATATCATCAGAACCAAAACCTACACCCGCGGCTATACCCTCCGGGAAATTATGAATGGCAATTGCCATAACAAACAAAAGGACTCTGTTAATATTATTTTTGCTTTCAGAATCATGTCCATCAATATCAACACCCGTAAGACTGTGAAGATGTGGCGTCAGCTTGTCCGCAATATTTAAAAACAGCGCACCCACAAGAATTCCCACTGCTGTTATTACAATGCCGTAATTACCTCCTTCTTCAATTGAAGGAATTATAAGACCTATTATTGCAGCCGCAAGCATTACGCCTGCCGCAAATCCAAGCACAACATCATTAAACTTATGTGAAATACGTTTAATTGCAAAACCAATAATCGAACCTATTACCGTCGACATTCCGACACCTATCGCCGTAAGTATTACAAGCTTCATACTTTTTGCCTCCTAATCTCTTGATTCAATCATAATCAAAATTCCACTCTTTATTTTAATTATGCACTTATCCTCTGTGATTTTATTACTTATGCCAAGAGAAAGCTCCTTGAATCTGCTAATATTTTTGTTATTTAAAGGATAATAAAATCCCTTAAGCGTAACTCCCGTCACTTCATCACTGTAAGGAATCAGTGATACATTGTCCCCAAAGCAATTTTCTCTTTTTAATTCTGTGTTTTTATCGATAAGTCTTATTCTGTTATTCTCGTCACTAATATATGCCGGAATTCCAGCCTCAAGTGGAATCATAAGAAGACTGATATTAGCCAGAACATGGTCAAGTCGGTTTCCCGTAGCTCCGATTATCGTAACTGAATCTGCACCTTTCTCAATAGCAAGCCTGATTGCAGCCTCCGTATCCGTAAAATCCTTTTCGGGATTCAACTTAATTATCCTGTCTTTCGAATATCCGCTTAAAATCCCTGCTTCAAGCGAATCGAAATCCCCGATAATATAATCCGGCTTAATACAAATCTTATCAAGAACCTCCAACCCCTTATCTGCTGCAATTACACAGTCATATTCTTTGTTTTCAAAAAATGTAAGGGCAAAATCAGCGCTGATTTTACCCCCTGTAATTATCAATGTTTTCATTCTTCACCTTTATATTCATCAAATATACTCTTAAGAGTGTTAATATTCTCAGTAATATTACCGTTAAAAACCGCACTGCCACAAACGATTACATTAGCACCTGCCTCTATAACCGTACGTATATTATGTGCATAAATTCCACCGTCAACCTCGATATCAATATCATAGCCGCTGTCATCAACCATGGCTCTGACTTCTTTTATCTTGTCTGTCACACTGTCAATATATGCCTGTCCGCCAAAGCCCGGATGAACTGTCATAAGTAAAATCATATCAACATCGGGAAGATAATTCTTAAGTTGGTCCACGGGAGTCTCGGGATTAATTGACAATCCGCATTTAAGACCAAGGTCAGATATTGCTCTCAAAGTAGCCTTAACATCCTTACATGCCTCAACATGCACTGTAATTAAATCTGCACCCGCCTCCGAAAACGCCTCTATATAGCGTATCGGGTCTTCTATCATAAGATGAACATCAAATGTTGCATTTGTTATCTTACGAATGATTTAATAACAGGAAAACCAAAGGAAATACTCGGAACAAATAAACCGTCCATTACATCAATATGAAGATAATCCTTGGGTCCGAGAGCTGCAACCGCCTCTTTTACATTCTCTCCAAGTCTAGCAAAATCTGCCGATAAAATTGACGGCGACAATCTAAGTTCCACCTTAATACCTCCTGATGCTTTTAACTTCCTCGTATATATTCTTATAATTCTCGTATCGTGTACTGCTTATAATTCCTTCATTTACTGCCTGCTTAACGCCGCACGAAGGCTCATTAATGTGCACACAGCCAATAAACTTGCAAGACTGCGCATGCTCTTCAAATTCCGGAAAATAATCCTTAATCTCATCCTTATCAAAATCATTCAAATAAATCGATGTAAATCCCGGTGTATCAAGAAGATATGTGCTACCTGAAACATGAAAAATCTCCGAATGTCTTGTTGTATGTCTGCCTCTTTTTATCTTCTCACTTATCTCACCCGTCTCCATATTGGCCTGCGGCACAATACGGTTAAGTAACGTGGATTTACCGACACCGGACGGACCCGCAAGAGCTGTTGTCTTCCCTTCAAGAAGTTCAAGTAGCTCTTTATAAACCTCATCCTCATTATCTTCCGAAAAATTGCTTATAAACAAAACTCTGCAATTACTGTTTTTGTAAATGTCACTTAATTCTTTCTCTTCCTGTCCAGTAACAAGATCCTTCTTAGAAAAGCAAATTATTGACTCGACACCTTGTCTTTCCATCATAATAATAAATCTGTCAAGAAGATTAAAATTAGGCTTAGGATCAGTAATTGCAAACACAACAAGTGCCTGGTCAATATTAGAAACTGCCGGTCTTATGAGTTCATTGTTTCTTGGGAGTATATCTTCAATATTCCCAAGAAACTCATTATCATCCAATATTTTAATTTTAACATTATCTCCGACAAGCGGTTTGATTTTCTGATTGCGGAATATGCCCTTAGCCTTACACTCATATACTCCTTTACCCGGAATATGAACATAATAAAAACCGGCAATTCCTTTAATTATTTTTCCCTGCATTAAGCTTATCACCTATTGGAATTCAACATAATAAGAACCGACTTTATATCTACTGTCACCTATAGTTATATGAACAGTGATTGTACCGTCATACACATCTTCAATACCTTCAATATCATTAATCTGCATAGGCAAATCAACCGGACTGATTGTATACGTACCGATATTTTTTGTTACAATTGCACCAAGGGTATCCGTCTGTTCAAGTTCAAGACTAAGCATTGCGTACGGATATGTTGTATCAAGACTTGCTCCCGGCGCAAATGGTTTACGGAACTCATTATTATCACTATGAATATATCTTGTAAACTGTGACTGCTGTAATGTTATTGATGTAATTGGAACACCGCTTCCGAGACTCACCGTTACATCAATTGAAGATCCTTGTAAAAGAACACTGTTAAAAAGATAACTCTGAGTCATTATCTTTCCTTCTTCTACCGTTTTACTTTCAACGTATGTCACATTACCTATCTTAAGTCCCTTTGGATCTAATGTCGCATTTGCCTCTTCTATTGTCAATCCCTCTAAGGACGGAACAGTAACATTTTTAAGCTCTGTACCACGGCTGATATAAACATCTACAATATCCCCGGATTTAACAATCTCTCCTTCTATAGGATATGTCTTAACAACACACCCCATATCTACTTCACTGTTATATACAAATATACGGTTAATCTTAATCTTATTGGCGTCAAATGTCTCTTCTACCATAGTTGCATCAAGATTAGTATAATCTTCAATTCTATACTCAATCTTACCTAAACTTATAACAAGTTCAACAACCGTATTACGCTTTAATTTTGTACCTTCACGATACTGCTGCGCAATAACCTCTCCTTTGGCATAAGCATCGGAATACTCATATTTCAAAGAATTTTTAAGATTAAGCTTATTAAGCTCAATTATTGCATCTCCCGATTCATATCCCATAAGTTTAGGCATTGATACATCTGAAATACCTGTAATTGTATTGTTAGATGAACTTTCACTTGTAGCAGGATTAAAAATCTCCGGTGGAGTAAGCGTCTTTTTAATCCATACTATTCCCCATATAAGAAATGCACAAATCGCAATCGCAACCAGAACAATTGCCCCTGTAATAACTCCTTCAACAATAGGATTCTTACGTTTATCCTCGTACATCTTCTCAAGGAAGTCTTTCTTGCGATGCTTTTCTTTCTCAATATCTTCCTTATTCCACATCGTTGTTTTGGAATTATTTGTGCCCTCGGTAACATCTGCTAACTTAGCCAAAGCCTTACTGTTTCCTTCAGCTTTATCATTAATATTCTTACCCTTTGCAGAAGCTGTTACCCCTACAGAATTCATATCATCCATTCGAGCATTTGTATTTACAAGACAATTTCTTAAATCTTCAATAAGTGCATCTGCATCGGAATAACGGCGATCTGCTTTCTTCTGAGTACATTTATAAATAATCTTCTCAACTGCAACCGGTAAATTCGGCACAATATTACGCGGAGAAGGAATTTCATTCTGGATATGCATAAGTGCAACCGATACAGGTGTATCGCTGTCAAACGGCACTTTACCGGTAATCATCTCATAAAGAGAAATACCAAGTGAATAAATATCGCCTCTCTCATCAACATATCCTCCTCTTGCCTGTTCCGGAGAAATATAATGAACCGAGCCCATTGTATTGGAATTAATAGTCTGCGTAGATGAAACTCTTGCAATACCAAAATCAGTTACTTTAACTTTTCCATCCTTGGAAATAATAATATTCTGTGGTTTAATATCACGATGAATAATATGATGCGTATGAGCCGCACGAATACCCTGTGAAACCTGTATCGCAATACTTACAGACTCTTTCACCTCAAGTCTGCCCTTCTTCTCAATATAAGCCTTAAGAGTTATTCCCTCAACAAGCTCCATAACAATATAATAAAGCCCTCTGTCTTCACCAACATCATAAATATTAACAATATTAGGATGACTTAAGCCTGCTGCCGACTGTGCTTCCGCACGAAATTTAGCCACAAAATTCTTATCATCGCTGAATTCCTTCTTTAGCACCTTGATGGCTACATAGCGATTAAGTTTGTGGCATTTGGCTTTATATACATCTGACATACCGCCGGAGCCAACTACTCCGACTATCTCGTACCGGTCGTTTAACATACTCCCATTTTTTAACATTATTTTACACCTCAAATTTTATCAGGTTCAATTAACACAACGGAAATATTGTCTGTACCACCATTATTATTTGCCGTTGCAACAAGCATCTTTCCTTTATCCTCAAGCAAAATATCTTTTTTTAGGATTTCATGTATATCATTATTCTCAACCATATTGGAGAGTCCGTCCGAACAAAGAATAATAATCTCACCCGGATTAATACCTACTTCAAAAAAATCCGCCATTACTTCTTCATCTGCACCGACTGCCCTGGTTATGAGATTTTTCTTTGAATGTGTTCTGGCTTCCTCCCTTGCCATCTCACCCTTGGTCACCATCTCTTCAACCCATGAATGATCTCTTGTAATTTGTGTAAAGCGATCACCCGCAATATACAAGCGACTGTCACCTACATTAAGTACATATAACTGATTACCTTTTAGCGTAGCTGCAACAAAAGTTGTTCCCATTCCTTCAAAATCAGGATTCTCGAGTGATTTCGAATATAATGCAACATTCGTCTTCTGTAATGCCTCATTCATAAGTGTTATAAAATTATCTTTGTCGCTGTTCGTTATAATATCAAGAAAACTTTTCACCGCATAATTCGATGCAAAGTCTCCTGCCTTATGTCCTCCCATACCGTCTGCGACGATAAAAAGATTAGGCAGATTTCCAACAGGTTTATCAGAATAAAATATTGCATCCTGGTTAACCCTACGCTTAACTCCAACGTCAGTCAGCCCTGTAACTTTCATCAGAAAATCTCCTCCTCCTTCTCATCATTAGTTCTTGTTTCCTGCTCTGAATAGCTTTTTCTTAACTGTCCGCAGGCTCCCTGTATATCCCTTCCCATTTCTCTTCTAATAGTAACATTTATTTTATTTTTTTCAAGTAATTTTTTAAATTCACTAATCTCCTCCTGTGTACCCTGTCTGAAGCTTCTTTCTTTAATCGGGTTAATCGGAATAAGATTAACATGGCTATTAATATGTTTTATACGTTCAGCGAGCTCTCTTGCTTCCTTAAGTGAATCATTGACACCGTTAATAAGACTGTATTCAAAAGTAATTCTTCTGCCTGTTTTCATAAAATAGTAATCACAGGCTGAAAGAAGTTCCTCTATAGAATATTTATTAGCAACAGGCATTATGTTCTTTCTTATATCGTCATTCGGCGCATGAAGTGAAATTGCAAGTGTTATCTGAAGATTAAGTTCCGCAAGTTCACGAATCTTAGGCACAAGACCACATGTTGACACCGTTATGTTTCTCTGGCTTATATTAAGACCGTTCTCGTCGGAAATCATCTTAAGAAACTTAGTAACATTATCAAAATTATCAAGCGGTTCGCCGCATCCCATAATAACAATATTGTCAACTCGTTCTCCTGTATCTGCCTGAATTCTGTAAATCTGGTCAAGCATTTCGCCCGGAAGCAGGTTCCTTGCAAGTCCATCAAGCGTGGATGCACAGAATTTACAGCCCATACGACAGCCTGCCTGTGATGAAATACACACTGAATTGCCATGCTTGTACTTCATAAGTACTGACTCAATCCTGTTTCCATCACCAAGCTTAAATAAGTATTTGGCTGTTCCGTCAATCTTTGATACCTGAAGTTGTTCTTTTACAAGAACACTCAGTTCAAAATGTTCCTTAAGCTTTTCTCTTAAGCCTGCAGAAATATTAGTCATCTCGTCAAAGGATGTACAAAGTGCCACATGTAGCCATCTGTAAATCTGCGCCGCTCTAAACGGTTTTTCACCAAGCTCGTCTGTCATTATATTTTTTAATTCATCAAGTGTATATGACTTTATATCAGGTTTCATTTAACCAATCCTTTTTAATCTTGCAATAAAAAATCCGTCTGTATTTTCATTCGGGAATATCTGTACCATTCCCTTAACTTTCTCATCGTCCGACACGTACGGCATATTTCCTTCAAAACCTGTAAGTTCAAACGGAAACTGCTCCGTAATCCATTTAACATTATTCTCATTTTCTTCCGGGTTAATCGTACATGTGCTGTATATTAAATATCCGCCGACTTTCACGTATCGCCAAACAGCCGACAAAATCTCTCGCTGAAGAGAAACAAGCGAAGTCAAATCTTCTTCCTTTATTCTGTAACGGATATCAGGCTTTTTACCGAGAACACCAAGTCCCGAGCAAGGTAAATCCGCAATAACTATATCAAGCTTATCATTAAGACTATAATCAGGCTCTGTAGCATCCCATACATCAACAGACATATTATCGAAACCCGTCTTAAAAAGATTCTCCCTGATAAGATCTGCCTTATATTCTGTTTTGTCCCTTGCCTCTACATGTCCGCTACCGTTAAGCATATCTGCAATATGTAAGCTTTTACCTCCGGGTGCAGCACATACATCAAGTACATCGTCTCCCTGCTTCGGTGCCGCGGCATGTGCTACAAGTATTGAACTTATATCCTGTATAAGTATATAGCCTTCATTAAACATTGTTATGTCCGCTAATGAATCAAAGCCTGTCAAAATTATTGCTTCAAGAAGTTCTTTTACTTCTGAATATGATACATTTTCTTCATTTAATGCGTTAAGAATCTCTTCCCTGCTTTTACCCTTTGAAAGATTCATTCGTGCGACTACGCCATCACCTTTAGAAAAACCTTTTATTATCTCTTCCGTCTTTTCTTCTCCGTAAGCATTTGTCCATGTATTAACAAGCCATTCGGGCATGGAGTATCTTATAGAAAGCTTGTCTGGAAACTTATAATCTGCAAAATCTCTCTCAACAGAACGCAAAACACCGTTTACAAAACCTGAAAGATTCTTAAATCCTCTTTTCTTGGCCAGATTAACTGCTTCATTAATCGCCGCAAAATTCTTGACACCGTCCATAAAATATATCTGATAAACACCCATCCTGAGTATCATGCGGATTACAGGCTTCATTTTTATGGTCTTAGTTTTGGAATGCTTATCAATAATATCATCAAGAAGATATACATTTTCAAGTACACCGGACATAAGTCTTGTGATAAAGGCTCTATCCTGTTTCTCAAGATAGCTGTATTTGTTAAGGATATGGCTCATGACAATATGACTGTACTGACCTTTTTCAAGTATAGCCATAAGACCGTCAAAAACTGCCTCGCGCGTATTAACAGACCTGTTAATCATTTCTTCTGCGCCCTCCGAATAAAATTAATAATCTAAGTAACTGTAAAATGGACGAAGCTGCCGCTGCAACATATGTCAAAGCCGCGGCTGATAATACTTTTTTTGCCTGAGTAACCTCGTCCTCATAAAGTAAATTCTGTCCTGAAAGTGCCGCAATCGCCCTGTTTGAAGCATTAAACTCAACCGGCAGCGTTATAAGTTGAAACAAAACAACACCTAAAAACATAATAATTCCGAGATTAATGAGTGTCTGATTCCAACTAAATAAGACGCCTATAAGTATAAGTGGCCATGAAATCGTTGAACCGATGTTAACTATCGGTACAATCGTTGTTCTAATCGTAAGCGGTATATATGAATTGGCGTGCTGAATTGCGTGCCCGCATTCATGCGCTGCAACACCGATTGCTGCAACCGAAGTTGAACGGAAAGTTGAATCAGATAATCTGAGAACTCTGCTCTTAGGATCATAATGATCTGTCAAATTACCAGAAACATGCTCAATACCCACATCATATATACCGTTTGCATGAAGAATCGCCTCAGCAACCTCAGCCGCATTCATTCCGCGTCTTGAGTACACTGCCGAATACTTTGCAAACGAACTTTTCACTTTGGCCTGTGCCAAAAGAGAAACAACAATACCTGCAAGTATCAAAATATATGTCGGATCAAAAAAATACGGATACATGCCAAAACCGCTCAACATAAAGTCTACCTCCGTTGTTTACAAAAACTAACCGAGCACCTTGCCTTCAAGTGCCTGATAACCTCTGATAAAATCTGCGGCATCCATTCTTTTTTTGCCTTCAAGCTGTAACTCTGTAATCGAAAGCATTCCGTCCATAGCTTTAACCATAATGGCATTCTTTGTTACTTTAAGGATTGTACCATATTCCGAGTCATCAATATGCTCTACATCCTGTAATTCATCAAAACCAACAACATATGCTTTCCAAAGCTTTAAATTTTTGCCGTCAAGACTAGTATATGCACAAGGCCAGGGATTTAATCCGCGAATAAGTCTTTCTAATTGCAACGCAGGCTTACTAAAATCAAGAAGCCCCATGGTTTTATCAAGCTTTCCGCAGTAAGTAGCTACTTCGTCATCCTGTTTTTCCCTTGTAAGCGTTCCATTTTTTATTTTTTCAAAAACATTTAAAATTATATCGCCGCCGAGCACCGACAATTTGTCGTGAAGACTTCCGCCTGTTTCGTCTTTTTCAATCGGAACGATTATTTTTTCAAGCATATCTCCCGTATCAAGGCCGACATCCATCTGCATGGCCGTAACACCGGTAAATTCTTCACCGTCAATAACCGTCCACTGTATGGGCGCTGCTCCTCTGTATTTTGGAAGGAGTGATGCATGCACATTAATACATCCGTATGTCGGTATTTCAAGAAGCTCCTTGGGTAAAATCTGACCATATGCAACAACAATAATCACATCGGGAGCCATCTCTCTTATCTCTTCAATACACATAACATCACGTACACGATTAGGCTGATATACAGGAATATTGTATTCAAGCGCACATTCCTTAACAGGTGTAAACTGCATTGCATGACCGCGCCCCTTGGGCTTGTCCGGCTGTGTATATACAGCAATTACTTCGTTATCCGATTCTGCAAGTGTTCTTAATGTAGGCACTGAAAAATCAGGCGTTCCCATAAATATAACTCTCATTTTACTCCTCCGTAAACTCTTCGTAATCTTCTTCATCGGCTTCAGAAACTCTGTAAACCTCACCTTCAACTTTATCAATATAAAGAATTCCGTTAAGATGATCAAATTCATGGCAAAGTGCTCTCGCAAGAAATTCCTCCGCTTCTATTGTAAAAGGCTTCATTTTACGGTTAAGTCCTTTCATTTTAACATAATTTGGTCTAATTACAGTACCCTGAAACCCGGGAACACTAAGACAGCCTTCGGGTCCTTCCTGTTCTCCTGAAGTCTCAATAATCTCCGGATTAATCATTACAATAGGGCCTTCTCCTATATCAACAACAAAGATTCTGCGAAGAATTCCTACCTGCGGTGCCGCAAGTCCCACACCTTCTGCCTCGTACATCGTATCAAGCATGTCATCGATTAACGTATCGATACGCTCCGTCATCTCCGTTACGGGTCTTGAAATCTTTCTTAATAATTCGTCGCCTTCTTCTCTGATATTTCTGATTGCCATCTCTTTTTCCTCTCTTATCAACTTTTGTTTAATACATACTCATCGGATCTAAATCAAACTGCACATTACAGTTCTTAAGCTCCGTATTATTTTTAATTACCGCTTCAAGTGCATTCATAAGCTCTTTAAGCGCATTTACATCTGCGTGCTTACACCAGATAACCTTACGGTATCGGTCCTGTTTCTTGGCTATTGTAGCTTCTGCCGGACCTATAACCGTGTAATCACCATAATCCTGCACTGTTTTTGCTAATATCTCTGCCATTGTACCACATTCCGCAATACTTGGGGAAGATATAAATATAACCAGCATATGCAGATACGGTGGATAATTAACAAGTCTCCTGTAGGAAAGCTCTGTTTCATAAAACTCTTCATAATCCTGTGCTGAAGCTGCCTGTATTGCATAATGCTCAGGCTTATAGGTCTGAATTATAACCTGTCCCGGCTTATCACCTCGTCCGGCCCTGCCTGCTGCCTGTGTAAGAAGTTGGAATGTCCTCTCAGCACTTCTGTAATCATTTTCAAAAAGTGACATATCTGCCGCGATTATTCCGACAAGGGTTACATTCGAAAAATCATGCCCTTTTACAATCATCTGGGTTCCGATAAGGATATCTGCCTCATGATTGGCAAAAGCGGATAATATCTTCTCGTGTCCATCCTTTCCCGAAGTTGTGTCCATATCCATTCGCAGCACTCTCGCCCCCGGAAATGCCGAAATTGTCGCTTCTTCAAGCTTTTGTGTTCCCGTTCCGAAGGTTCCTATGAACTTTGATGCGCACTTAGGACACTTGTCCGGCATCGGAATATTATAATTACAATAATGGCAAATAAGCCTCTTGTTATTGTGATAGGTCAGACTCACGTCACAGTGCGGACATTTAATCGCCTCACCACACGAGCGACACGACACAAATCCCGCATAACCTCTCCTGTTAATAAAAAGCATTGTTTGCTCTTTTCTGTCAAGTCTTTCCTGTATCGCTTCCCTAAGATTAGCACTGAACATAGATCGGTTACCGACTTTAAGTTCTTCTCTTAAATCAACAACCGTCACCTCCGGAAGCGTGCTTGTCCCGATTCTTTCTGCCAGGCTATACAAATTATAGTTACCGCACGAGGCGTTATAATATGATTCCATGGATGGTGTTGCCGAGCCAAGCACTACAATTCCATCCGAAACCCTTGCTCTCTCAAAAGCAACCTCTCTTGCATGATACTTGGGTGTTGTCTCACTCTTATAGGTTGCCTCGTGTTCTTCATCTATTATAATTAATCCGATGTCCGCAAATGGTGTAAAAAGTGCCGAGCGCGGTCCTATCATTATGTCGATTTCGCCTTTTTTCGCACGTTCAAACTGGTCGTACTTCTCGCCCTGCGACATTCTGGAATGAATTATCGATACCCTGTCTCCAAAACGCTTGTAAAAGCGGATTATTGTCTGATACGTAAGTGCAATCTCCGGAATAAGTACAATTGATTGCTTTCCAAGCATTTGCATCTTACTCACAAGCTCCATGTATACTTCCGTCTTACCGCTTCCGGTAACACCATGTATAAGTGACGGTTTAGTAGCTCCGTCAATATAATCTGCCATTATTGAGTCTGCGACTTCCTGTTGTGACTTAGTTAGGTTTTTAACATCATATGGCCGTCCGAATCCTGTATCAGATACAGCCTTTTCGTCTGCCGGATTCCTGTATTTAATATCTGCACGTACAACAATAATATTATCTGATTCAAGTGATTTTAATGTACTCTGTGAAATGTTTAATTTCTGAGTTACAAGCTCGTACGGCAGACTCTTTTCTTTTATCAGTTCTGCAAGAAGTCTCTCCTTAGCCTTATATTTTTTACTGATACAAAGCTTTAAGAATTCTTCTGCCTTTTTATCGTCACAATTAAGAATTATCGTTTTATCCTCCTTGTGACGCACTTCATTTTTTATTGGAATAACGGTTTTAAGTGCCTGAATCATTGTTGAACCATAAGTATTTTTCATCCACGCCGCAAGATTAATAAGCTGCGATTCTATTGAAACTGCTCCGTCACGCAACCCTATAAGATATTTTATTTTATCTTCAGGGTAATCGGATGTCGAAAGAATATCTACAACATAACCTTCCGTAACCCTGTTCCCCTTGCCAAAGGGGAACTTTACGGGACTTCCGATTGCCACGTCGGGCAGTATTTCATCGGGTATGCGATATAAAAAAACTCTGTCGAGACTTTCATGCGATATATCAACTATTACATCAGCATACATTATCCTTAGTATCCTCCTTTGCTTTTTTTATAAGGATTCTGTCATCCATAGGGAAACGAATTCCTTTTATTTCCTGATATGTTTCATGGCCCTTACCGGCAATTACAATAACATCACCGTCTAAGGCCGTCTTTATTGCATGTTCTATGGCTTTTGCCCTGTCTGCAATCACAGTATATTTGCCATCTGTCTTCTCAATTCCTGTTACAATGTCTGCTATTATCTCAAGCGGTTCCTCGTCTCTCGGATTATCAGAAGTAATTATCGTATAATCCGCAAGTTCTCCCGACACCTCACCCATCTCAAAACGACGAAGTTTTGAACGGTTGCCTCCGCATCCGAATATACACACAAGCCGCTTGGGTTTATATTCTCTGAGAGTTTTAAGAAGTACTTTAAGGCTCATTGCATTATGTGCGTAATCAAGCATAACAGAAAATCTGTCGGATACAGGAATCCATTCGCACCTTCCGTTAATTCTTGCTGATTCAAGACCTTTTGCAATATCTTCTCTTGATATGTCACACTCTGATGCAATTGTTGCCGCACAAAGTGCGTTATACAGATTAAAAAATCCCGGATACGGTAATTTCACAGGATAACCCTTGAAATCAAACTGCATACCTACATGGTCATTTTCACTGTATTTTCTGATATTACGAAGTTGATAATCGGACTTGCCGAATACCGAATATTCTCTTATTCTACAAGTATGACTTTCCTGTATTCTGCTAACCTGCTCATCGTCTGCATTAAATACACCAATTCTGCACTGCTTAAAAAGTCTGCTCTTACATGCCCTGTATTCAAAAAAATCCTTATGTTCGCCCGCACCTATGTGGTCGGGTTTAAGATTAGTAAATGCACCTACGTCAAACCTGATTGCATCACAGCGATAATGCTTCATCCCCTGCGAAGAAACTTCCATAACAACTGCTCTGCAGCCATTTGCAACCATTCTTGCCAGGGCATGCTGTATATCATAGGCAGAGGGTGTAGTATTTACATTGCCTACAGGCTCCCTACCATCAAATACCTCAACAGTACCTATAAGTCCTGTCTTATAGCCTGCTGCCTCAAAGATACTTTTTGTCATGTACGCTGTCGAAGTTTTACCTTTTGTTCCTGTAATTCCGACAGTAATAAGTTTGGCCGAAGGGTACCCAAACCATGCAGCACACAGATGCGAAAAACTCTTTCTTGTATTATCAACAAGAATAAGCAAAACTTCCTTATCGGTCAAATATACAATTTTACTCAAATCCTCAACCACAACAGCAACGGCACCGTTTGCAACAGCCTTTTCTATATAGTCGTGCCCGTCAACCTTTTCCCCCATAATACTTATGAAAAGAGCTCCCCGTTTGCATTTTGCTGAATTATCACAAATTTCCGTTACTTCTATATCTTCACTGCCCTGTAAAACAAAATAAGGTGTATTTTTAAAAAGGTCTTTGATTTTCATATTGAACGTTCCTGCTTTTTTTACAAGTATATGCAGAAAAACGCGTCCAAATTTCGATTATTTTAAAGCTTTAACAACTTCATCAAGAGCCATGCTTCTGGAACCTTTGACATACAGAATATCGCCTGCTTTTAATTTGGTATTAAGATACTCTGACGCCTGTGCATTGTCATCAAAATGAATTGTTATTATAGACTTATTTTTAGTCCTACAAATCTTACCTATGCTTTCTGCCAGTGTTCCCACCGTAAGTAGCATATCTATAGGCATTCCTGCCGCAAATCCGCCAATCTCCTCATGATAATGCACCTCGTCATCACCGAGTTCCTTCATATCCGCAAGAAGCGCAATTTTGCGACCACAGGTCTTTAACTCATAATCTGCAAGTACCTTAAGCCCTGCTTTCATAGAATCCGGATTGGCATTATATGAATCATCTATAACAGTAAAACCGTTCTTTTCCAGTATCTGTTGGCGCATCTTAACGCCCTTAAAATCTGCAATTGACTTAATTGCCTCATTAACATCAACACCGAGCACACATGCCGCGCCAAGTGCCGCTGTAGCATTTACGACATTATGCATGCCCATAATGGGAATATATGCTTCATACACCTTACCTTCAGCATGAAAATTAAAGCTCATGCCGTCTGCCTGCTGCTTAATGTCTGTCGCCCTAAAATCGCAATCTTCTGCAGTTCCGTAAAGATATGACTTATGATTAAGCTTTGAACGATAATCTCTCTGGAACTGGTCATCTCCGTTGATTAAAATACAACCATCTGCCTTAAGTCCTTTGGTAATTGCCATTTTCTCGCGACAGATATTCTCTTGCGACTTTAACTGCTGAATATGCGCCACACCGATAACCGTAATAATCGCAGCATCAAGTTCTGCCATCTCGGTTAGTATATCCATTTCACCCTCTTCGCTAATTCCAAGCTCGATAACGCCAAGCTTCTCATCAGCGATATCACAAAGAGTAAGCGGAACACCCGTCTGACTGTTACGATTACCTAGAGTCTGATATACATTCTCTCTGCCGATTGCCATAAGTGCTGCTGCCGTAAGTTCTCTTGTTGTAGTTTTACCAACGCTTCCGGTAACTCCAACAAGCTTAATATCCCTTGTTTTACGGTAATATGCTCCTATATCCTGAAGTGCTTTCTTAGTGTCTGCAACTTCAATAACAATCTGTACATTCTCAGGTACTTTTAATAAATCAGACACAATGCAACCTATTGCACCGTTTTCGATTGCATTATCAATAAACTTATGTGCATCAACTCTTTCGCCCTTAAGCGGAATAAAAAGTGTTGCCTCACTCGGAATACTCTTGGAATCAATACATACATCAGTTATTCTCTGTGTCTTGTTACCTCTTATAAGTGTTCCTTTTGTCGCAATTAATATGTCTGAAACTGTTATAGCTTTCATTATTGTTCCTGCCTCGTTATCATTACTGTTTATTATATTCCGCTTCTTTCAGAATGTCTGCGATAACTTCTCTTTCGTCAAAATGATATTTTACGCCTTTAATTTCCTGGTAATCCTCGTGTCCTTTACCTATTAATGCGATAATATCACCGGGCTTTGCATTCTCAATACTGTAGCGGATTGCTTCTTTCCTGTCTTCAATGATTATATACTTACCGTTACTCTTATTCATACCGAAAATAATATCATCAATTATGACGGAAACTTCTTCATTTCGAGGATTATCTGCAGTTAAAATCGACAATTCTGCATATTTTCCTGCAATTTCTCCCATATCATAACGGCGAAGTTTTGAACGATTGCCGCCTGCACCGAACACACATACAATTCTTCCGGGATTATATTCTTTAATCGTATTAAGAAGACTTTCCATGCTAAGTGCATTATGTGCATAATCAATTATAAGATTAAATTTATCGGAAACTTTTACTTCTTCAACTCTGCCTCGTACAACAGGCATATTGCTTAATGTCTTATAAATTGATTCATAAGAAACACCTTCGGCATAACCAATACAAACAGCAATTGCCGCATTATACGCATTAAAACGACCCATGAAATTAACACGGTACTTTCTGCCGTCTGCAGGCGTTGTAAACTCTATTCCAAGTACACCGTCCGCCTTAACACAATCTATATCCTTAAAACAAAAATCCGCCTCAGAGTCCGTTCCGAAAGTCTTGCACTCACAATCCGGTGCATCAATAAGCATGTCTTTCCAATGCTCATCATCAATATTTAAAAATGCTTTTTTGCACTGCTTAAACATAAGTGACTTACAATACATATATTCATCAAAGCTTTCATGCTCGACTCCGCCTATGTGGTCGGGTGACAAATTAGTGTATATGCCGTAGTCAAACTCTACACCTTCCGCTCTGTCCATCATAAGTCCGACAGAGGAAACCTCCATAACAACGTACTCACAACCTTCTGCATACATTCCGGCAAGAATTCTGTGCAAATCATAGGATTCGGGAGTTGTAAGCTTGGTCTCCCACTTTTTACCTTCAAAAACGGCACCGATTGTACCGATAACACCAATTCTTTTACCGGCATTCTTAAGCACTGCCTCAATCATATAGCTCGTTGTACTCTTGCCCTTGGTGCCTGTAATACCAATCATTTTAAGTTTATCTGCAGGGTTACCGAAAAATGCTGCCGCAAGTCTTGCAAAAGCTTTTCTTGAATCTGCAACATTAATAATTGTAATATGCTCTCCGAGGCCTTTATTAAGCATTCCCGGCGGTAACATAACAGGCTCCTGCACAAGAAGTGCCACTGCACCATTCTCTGCCGCCTGCGTTGCAAACTTATGTGAATCAGAGGTTTTACCCTTCATACATGCAAACAACACGCCGGGCTTTACATTACGTGAATCATATTCCAAATCAGTAATATCTATGTCGATACTACCCATGACGATGTCATACGATATTTTACTGTCTTCAAGTATTTTTCTAAGTAACATTACGCGCATCCTCCGCAAATATGCTTACAACTTTCTTCATAACCCGGTCCGGGTGTTGTTTCTATGCTTGACTCAAAAACCGTATACGACGGTCCTGTCATAAATACTTCATTACTTGCCTCGTCCCATCTTATCGAAAGATTACCGCCAATCTGCTCAACAGTCACATCACGACCACATCTGCCTGTAATTGCTGCAATAACTGCCGCCGTTGCACAACCTGTACCACAGCCGATTGTCTCTCCCGTTCCGCGTTCCCATTCACGAATCTTGATATATTTGTCATTTACAATCTGAGCAAAAGTTACATTGGTTCTGTTCGGGAACAATTCACGCATATTTTCAAGAATTTTGCCGTACTTATGTACATCAAATGCCATGACATCATTAATAAATGCCACACAATGCGGATTACCCCATGAAAGTGCAGAAACCTTAAGTTCAATATCTCCTACCGTAACAGGCTGCTCCACAAATTCATGAAGCCCTGACACTACGGGGATTACCGCAGTGTCAAGGCAGGGCTGTCCTATATTAGCGCAAATATTTACTACAACGCCATTCTCCACAAAAACCTTAAGCGTCTTAATTCCGCCTAAAGTCTCAACAAGAAACTCTTCTTTATCGGTAAGTTTGTGGTCATATACATACTTGGCAACACTCCTTATTGCATTGCCGCACATCTCACCTTCTGAGCCGTCGGGATTAAAAATACGCATTCTAAAATCCGCCTTATCCGAAGAACAAATAAGCACCATTCCGTCACTTCCGATTGCAAAATGACGATCCGTAAGAAATCTTGCAAGCTCCGGAAGATTGATGAGACTATCATCCATATTGTTGATATATATATAGTCGTTACCGAACGCTTGCATTTTTGTAAAATTTATTCTCATGACAGCGCTCTCTCCAAATCTTTTATAATATCGTCCGGATGCTCAATACCGACTGAAATTCTTATGAATTTGTCAGTAATACCGATTGCTTCTCTTCTCTCAGCAGGGATCGACTCATGAGTCTGTGTCATCGGATATGTGATAAGTGTCTCCGTACCGCCAAGACTCTCCGCAAACAGAATCATATCAACACCTTCAAGAAGCTTTTTAACTGTCTCTACGCTGTCAACAGCAAAAGAAATCATTCCGCCGAAACCTGTAGACTGACTCCTCATTACATCATATCCCGGATGATCTTCAAAGCCTGCATAATATACCTTTGTTACCTTCGGGTGTTTCCTTAACCATTCGGCAACAATCTTAGCATTCTCATTATGCTTCTCCATACGAAGTGCCAAGGTCTTAAGACCTCTGATTAATAACCATGAATCAAGTGCCGCAAGACCGTTACCATGACTCTTAAGCTGTAATCTGAAATGATCAATTAAGGTCTGATTATCACTTGTTATTACAAGACCGGCGATTGTATCATTATGTCCACCGATATACTTGGTTCCGCTGTGTACAACAATATCCGCACCAAGGTCAAGAGGTCTCTGAAAATACGGTGTAAGGAAAGTGTTATCTACAACAAGATATGCACCGATAGATTTCGCAATCTCCGAAATCTTCCTAATATCTGCAATGTGCATCATCGGATTGGTCGGTGTCTCTACAAAGAACATTTTGGTCTCAGGTGTAATGCATGCCTTAACCTTATCTAAGTCTGCCATATCAACATAAGTAAACTTAATTCCGTACTTTCCGAAGATATCCTCACCGATACGATATGTTCCGCCATAAATATCATCTGAAAGAATAACGTGATCGCCCGGATCAAGAATCGTAAACAATGCCATATTGGCAGCCTGTCCGCTTGAAAAAGCAAACCCTTCTTTACCATTCTCAAGTATGGCCATTGTTCTCTCAAGTTCCTGTCTTGTAGGATTCTGAAGTCTTGTATAATCAAAACCCGTAGACTGTCCGAGTCCTCTGTGTCTGAATGTAGCAGTCTGATAAATCGGGAAACTTACCGCTCCTGTAAGCGGCTCACAGCCCAATGCACCGTGTACTACCTTTGATTCAAAATGAAAATCTTCTTTTCTGTCGAAGTCTGTATAATTAGTAAAATTTTTCATTACTGGCCTCCTTGCAGATATTGTTCAAATTCTTCCATTGTCATAAGTATCTTTCTAGGCTTGGTGCCTTCTTCAGGTCCCACAACGCCTGCTTCAAAAAGCTGGTCCATAATTCTTGCGGCACGGTTGAAACCAATCTTAAATACTCTCTGTAAAAGTCCGATGGATGCTTTTTCTTTCTCAATGATAAATCGTCCTGCTTCTGCAAAATAATTATCAGTATCAGAACCACCACCGCCACCGTTAATTACATGTGCACCGTCTGAAAAGCTTCCGTCTGCAATCTTTTTGTTAACTTCCTCGTTATACTGCGGCTTGGTTCCCTGTTCAGCAAGGAACTTAACTACACTTGCAACCTCTTTATCAGATACAAATGCTCCCTGCACTCTGACGGGTTTCGGATAACCTGTCGGATAGAATAACATATCACCCTTGCCGAGGAGCTTCTCTGCGCCGTTCATATCGATGATTGTTCTGGAGTCAACACCTGAAGACACTGAAAAAGCAATACGGCTCGGTACATTTGCCTTGATAAGACCTGTAATAACGTTAACCGAAGGTCTCTGTGTTGCAATAATAAGATGCAAGCCTGCTGCACGCGCCATCTGTGCAAGACGACAAATAGCATCCTCTACTTCTCCCGGTGCTACCATCATAAGATCTGCAAGCTCGTCCACGATAATAACAATCTGAGGAAGCTTCTTGGGCTTGTTCTCATCTTCTATATCTTTTATTGTCTCTATCTTCTCATTATATCCCTTTAAATCACGTACATTCAGTTCCGCAAACTTTTTATAACGGTCCGTCATCTCCGCAACCGCCCAGTTAAGTGCGCCTGCCGCCTTCTTGGGATCTGTTACTACAGGAATTAATAAATGCGGAATTCCGTTATAAACACTAAGTTCTACTACCTTGGGGTCAACCATGATTAACTTAACATCATTTGGGTGAGCCTTATATAAAATACTCATAATCAAAGTATTGATACATACTGATTTACCGGAACCTGTCGCACCTGCAATAAGTAAGTGTGGCATCTTCGCAATATCCGTAACAACAGTTTGTCCACCGATATCCTTACCTACAGCAAATGCAATATTAGACTTATGCTGTGAAAAATCGTTAGATGAAAGTAAGTCCCTAAGCATAACCATGTTGTTCTCTTTATTCGGAACCTCAATACCGATTGCAGCTTTACCCGGAATCGGAGCCTCAATACGAATATCTGCTGCCGCTAGATTAAGCTTAATATCATCGGCAAGACCGACAATCTTACTTACCTTAACTCCCTGCTCCGGCTGTAATTCGTATCTTGTAACAGACGGACCATAACTTACATCAGTAATCGTAACACCTACACCGAAATTACGAAGCGTCTGCTGGAGCTTCTGCGCTGTGTCATTTATCTCCTGGCTGACTTTATCCTTAGAAGTTCCCGCGCCACCACTCTTTAATAAATCAAGCGGAGGAAATACGTATTTTTCAATCTCTTCTGTATTGGTATCTTCATCTGTAACAGCTTCAATCTCGCTGCTTTTAATCTTGGTAACCTTACTTTCTTCCGCAAGAGCTTCTTTAACAACCTCAGCCCTGTTCTGTTCCTGAAGTTGTTCCTCGTTCTTAAGCTGTTCCTCATATCTGTTATCCGCTTCAAAAGCATTCGGAACATACTCGGGTGTCTTAATTTCTTCACGAACCGGTCTTATCGGAACATACGGCTTATTCTCCTGAATATCAGGAACCTCTGAGCTTGCAAACTGCGGTTCAAAAGGAATCTCTTTAATATCATTTGTCTTCTTGGGACGTCTCATAGGTCTCGGGAGCTCAAAAACAAGTTCATCCTGCTTAGCAAGTTCAGGCATCTCAACACCTCTTGCCTTGCGGTCAATTCTTCGTTGTTCAGCCTGCTCCTCATGTTTAATTCTGTTGACTTCTTTGATCTTGTCAAGATCATCTTTGGCAACGTTATATACCTTGGCTCCACCATTCTTAATGCTTCCTAAGAACGAACGCTCGGTAATAATAACAAGTCCGATAATCATAAGAATAATGCAAAGTACATAATTACCGGTAGTTGTTATAACCGGACAAATCAAACTACAGAAAAATCCGCCGATAACACCACCACCGCGTGAAAATTCCTTGCAATCATTATAATAATCTCCAACACTCATTTCCTTGTTAAAAGGCAATGCATTCATCTGCAAAAGCGAACAAATGCAAATATAGATAAGTAACGAAGCCAATAACTTAACGATAGCCTTGGGATTGTCGTTATTGGACAAGTAAAAAGTAACCCCAAAAAACAAATACACAGGGAGTATGTACGCAGTAACACCAAACACACCAAAAAGGAACTTGCCGAAAGCCGCACTACCCACTCCAAAAACACTGAGTTCCATAATTATTGCCAAAGCAAGCATTAAAAGAACCACTACTTCTTTAGCAACAACTGCTTCCATCAGCTTTTCTCTTTTCTTTTGTGCCGCCGAAGTTCTCGTTGTGGTTTTTCTTTCAGTATTTCGTGTTGTATTTGAAGACCTTGTACCTGTATTTCTCGCAGTTCCGGTGTTCCGTGAAGATGATTTGCTTCTTGAGTTAGAAGAACTTCTTGTAGTCACAGGCTTTCTTGTCTGCGTACGCGAAGTACTTCTGTTTCCTGTTGTCTTTTTAGTTGAACCGGATTTGCCTCTTGATGTCGTCGCCATCAATTCTTCCTCCTATTCCTAAATCACAAAATGTGCCACTATTGCAATAATACCTACTGCAAAGCAATAGATTGAAAAATATTTGAACTTTTTATTTTTTACAAGAACAAGTAACCAGCGGATACATATGTAGCCTACAACTGCCGCAACAACCATTCCGACAATATAATTAACAAGTTCTACGCTTCCGACTGATATCTCATTAAAATCCTTAAGTTCAAGAACTGCCGCACCGAGTATTGCCGGTATCGACAAAATAAATGAATACTTAACTGCAAAACTTCTCTCAAGTCCGCAGAATAAACCTGCAGTAATTGTTGAACCGGAACGTGAAATACCCGGAAGTGTCGCAAACCCCTGGACGATACCGATAATTAAACCCTTGCCGTATGAAGTATTGCTCTCGTTAAAATCCTTCTCCGGTACTTTTTCTGATATGTACAAAAGTAACGATGTAATTAAAAGACATATTCCCGGAACAAGAAGTGTCGTACTTGCATTCTCAATTACATCAGAAAGCACAATGCCTAGAATTCCTGTAGGAATCGTCGATATAATTACAAGCATTACAAAACGTCTGTAAGGCGTATTAATAACCTGAGTATATTCCTTCTTTTCCTTACTGAACAAATTAGTAATAAACTTAAAAGTATTGGACAAAGCCGCTCCGATTATCGCAAAGCCCTCTCTTATAAGCTCCCAGATATCCTTCCAATATACGATAAACACTGCTGCAAGAGTTCCTACATGCAACATAACATCATACAAAAGCCCCGTATCGGTATTAACTCCGAAAACATTTTTGAAAATCGCCAGATGTCCCGAACTGCTGATTGGCAAAAACTCGGCCACTCCCTGCACCACTGCCAAAAACAAAGCTTCAAGTAAACTCATTATTTTTTCCTCCAAATAATTTATAAACTGCCTCAATGTATATTATACAAGACATTATTTTAAAAAAATACGTAAATAATGCTTTTCACATTGCAAATAGTGCGTTATACTATAAATAGTATAATCCAAATATAGTATACCACATCTTGTATATATGTACAAATAGTAAAAAAGGCGGTGAAATCCTTTGTTTTACGAGAAAAAAGGCTATCTTAACGAGGACTTTAAAATATTCTATCTGTCCGATAATGATTTTTTACAGTACGACTTTCATTATCACGATTTTCATAAAATAATGCTCTTTTTACAGGGTAATGTAACCTACCACATAGAAGGCAAAGCATACCCTCTTGAACCCGGTGATACTGTGATTGTGCATTCCGGCGACATTCATAAGCCTGTACTTAATGATAACTCTACTTACGAGCGTGTAATTATATATCTTTCCGACGAATATTTAGATAGTCTATGTACCGAAAATTGCAATATCAAAAACTTTATCGAATATTCCAAAAGTAAGAATGCCAATGTGCTTCGTCAGTCTGTGTCTATGCATTCCGACAACCTTAAAAATATTACAGGCAGACTTATCAAAAATCTTAAATCACAGGATTTTGGTGCCGAGATTCTTACAAAAGCAATACTTACAGAGCTTCTTGTCGCACTTAACAGGCTTTGCCTCACAAATGATGATGACAAGTTATTTGGCATTAATATTTCCAACAGTAACATTCTCTCCGTTATCGAATACATAAACAAAAATCTATCCGAGGATTTAAACATCGATTTGATTTCCAAGGAGTTTTTCATGGACAGATACTATCTCATGCACTTATTTAAAAAGGAAACCGGCTTTACGATTAACAATTATATTACCTACAAGCGCCTGAGTCATTTTAATGGATTAACCAAAACAGGCCTCCAAATTACGGAAGCCTGCTTTGAATGTGGTTTTAAAAGCTACTCTACTTTTTCAAGAGCATATAAAAAATATTATAATACGTCACCAAGTCGTGTGCTTGATTAAATATTTCACTTACTATACGCTGTGCTTAGCATGGCGTATTTTTATTTTCAATAAGCTCATATAATTTTCCAAGTGCATGACTTATGCCGCCGACTTCGTCGATAATCCCTTCATCTACCGCCTGCTCGCCCACAAGAATTGTTCCGAGATCCTTGGTGAGCATTCCTGTATTAAGCATGAGCTTTTCGAGACGTTCCTTGGTAGATTTGCAGTGTGCCTCAATAAAACCTATAATTCTGTCCTGCATCTGCTTAAAATAATCATATGTCTGCGGTGCGCCGATTACTGTTCCGTTCATTCTTACCGGGTGAATGACCATGGTTCCCGTTGGCACAATAAATGAATAATCTGTCGATGTTGCAATTGGAATACCTATTGAATGACTGCCACCAAGCACAAGAGATACCGTGGGCTTACTGATAGATGCAATCATCTCGGCAATCGCCAGTCCGGCCTCGACATCACCACCCACGGTATTAAGTAGCACAAGCACACCATCCACCTTGTCACTGTCTTCGATTGCTGCAAGTTGTGGCAAAACATGCTCATATTTTGTAGTCTTGCTCTGGTTCGGCAAATTGTCATGTCCCTCTATCTCACCAATCACCGACAACAAATGTATCTTATATTTCTTATTGTTTTCATCAAGCGTAACCTGCCCGAAATCTTCTATTTTTTCATTATCGAGTTTTTCGTTTTCCTTCTCTTTTTTAGCTTCTTCCTTGTTTTCTGCAGTACTATCGTTATTATGTTCCTTTTCCATCCTTGCACTCCTTTCAACTATAAAAGGCAGGCGATTGCCCATTGCAATCTCCTGCCTTATCTATTATTTTACCATTTTTAAAATATATTCATATACTATCGAATTGTCGCAAGTGCCTGCTCAATATCCGCAATAATATCATCCGCATTCTCGATACCTACTGAGAATCTGATTAAATCCGGATTAACGCCTGCATCACGAAGCTGCTCATCTGAAAGCTGACGATGTGTATGGCTTGCCGGATGAAGTACACAGGTTCTTGCATCAGCAACGTGTGTAACGATAGCTGCAAGCTTAAGGTTATCCATGAACTGGATTGACTTTTCCTTGCCACCCTTAAGACCGAAAGCCAATACACCACATGTTCCGTTAGGCATATACTTCTGCGCAAGATCATAATACTTGTCACCTTTAAGTCCCGGATAATTAACCCATGCAACCTGATCACACTTGCTAAGATACTCAGCAACCTTAAGAGCATTCTCACAATGTCTCTGAACACGCAAATGTAATGTCTCAAGACCAAGATTTAAGAGGAATGCATTCTGAGGTGACTGGATTGAACCAAGATCTCTCATAAGCTGA
>SVEG01000003.1 GCA_015057505.1 Lachnospiraceae bacterium | reverse complement strand
CTTCTAAAAATCCCCTGCTCTTAAATGTGATTAAAAGCATAGATTCTCAGAATTGAATAAGAATAGTTAGAAACTTCAGATGTAAAAGAAATATGCTTTGAGCGTATTATAGCACAAAGCATATTTGATGTAAATATATTTTACCATAATTTGTAAATTCTATATCTGTCCAAACACCGTCTCAAGCACCAGCTCCATCCTCTTTTCCCATGTGTGATACTCTCTGACTTTCATATAACCATTGCGCGCAATCGCCGCACGTTCCGCTTCATGCTCAAGATAATAACGCGTCTTCTCAATAAGCTCCTCTTCGCTTCCGAACACCGCTATATCCTTGCCAACCTCAAAATACTCTGCAATCTCCTCTTGGTAATTGGTGAGAACAAAACCACCACAGCCCATGATATCCCATATCCTGAGCGGAAGGCCCGTCCGAATCGGTTTAATAGTGAAATTAAGATTAATCTTGCTGAGATGAAAAATCTTCGGCATCTCCGTAAGCGTAGTTGCAGTTCCCCTGTTGTGAACCTTCGGTAAATTAGTTGTATCACTGGCGGTATACAAATCTACGTTAAAATACTCTGATAAAAGCCCCAAGAGACGCTCTCTTTCAAGTTCAGCAACCCTGTAGCCGAGAATACCGTCTGCCAGAAACGCTATTTCATTCTTGTCCGACTTCTCCGGGAAATTATAAAAATCAGGATTTTTCTTATATTCATCAACCATATTCTGTGTAAGAACTTCCCGTAAAAAATTATATCCGTACACTTTAAGCTGTGCATTAGCCACCCCATCCAGATATCCTCTGAGATGCGGTGAAAGTTCTGCTTTACTATATGGTGACTTCTCGCTGTACAACGAACCCACGAAAGCCACATCTGACGCAAAATGCTTGTCCGCGGGAGTAATTGTCTTAATCACACTGTCATAGTGCTCCACATCCGCTGCAAGCGGAAGGTAGAATATGCAATCCGGATTCTTTGGCTGAAACTCAAGATACTGCGCATAATCAAAAAGAAAAATCCTGTTACATTCATTCTTTATCGAATGAGAATACAATTCAAAAACAGGGCAATCCACTGTCTGGCAAATATAAGGCACCTTATAAATCCTGCAAACCTCAGAGATTACAGGATAAAAGTTGATACTGTACACCGCGTCATAACGGTTAACAGTGAGTTTGTTACTGACCAGCAGCATCTCTTCTTTTGTGCTCATATCCTTATTCGTTATGGCCTCTGTAACTTCGTCAACATGCACTCCGAGCGACTGAAGTGCTCGAATTACAAAGGGTTCACATATGCTGTTATAACGATAAATTAAGACTTTCTTATTCATAAATAACATCCTGCATTCATTATTTTACATTTAAAACAAAAAACATTTTAATTTAATTATAGCATCTTTTTTAAGCAGTGCAAGAAAATTGCATTGATAAGTACTTGCCCAACTAGCAACGTTAAAGCCTTGATAGTTTACTCATATCTATGCTATACTCAATATATAAAACATATAAATCAACCAGATAAATCTTTATTAAAACGCGTGAGGTAAACATGTTTAAAATAAGCATAATTATACCATTCTATAACACTTCAAAATACATCGACCGATGTTTGAACAGTTTAATAAATCAAACTATCGGTATTGAAAATCTGCAATTAATCTTGGTAGATGATGCATCTACCGACGATACTCCTGTACGTTTAAAGGAATATGAGCAGAAATTTCCCGAACAGATTACTTTAATTCTATGCGAAGAAAACGGCAAGCAAGGAACTGCCAGAAATATCGGTTTAAAATATGCTGTAGCCCCCTATATTGGCTATATCGATTCAGATGATTGGGTAGAACTCGATATGTTTGAAAAAATGTATGAAAAAATAACTACCTATAATTGCGATATTGTAAACTGCAAAATATTCCGAGATGATGCAATCGGAACTTATGAATACAAAAAGGAAACTGGCAAGCCCGACTCTCTCATTCTCATAGAAGACGATAAACACCGTGAATCGTTTATCGTTTCTGAGATAATTGGCGTCGGCGCTCCGGATAAACTTTATAAAAAAGAGTTTCTTATCAAAAACAACATAACTTTTCCTGAAAAAATAGCCTACGAAGATATTTACTTTGGTTCACTATTATATCTATATGCCAACAAAATCTACATAATCGAAGAAAACCTATACCACTATTATGTCAATTGGAATTCAACAGTTCTTCAAATGGACAAACCTTATCATGCAGATATTCTCACAGTCGGTGAATTAAAGCTTGCAGAATTCAGCAAACGAGGAATTTTAGACAAATATCCCCTTGCTACCGAATACAATTTCGTAAAAACTTATTATCTTGCAAGCCTAAAAGTTCTTATCCTGAGATATACCGTCCCTTCTTATGAACTCTTTCTCAGGATAAAAAAAAGAACACGAGAAGTAGTTCCCAACTACAAACTCAATCCATATTTTGAAAATGCTTTTTCAGAAGTTTATCAATTACTTCTTGAATTGTTAGATTGTGATGTGTCAGAAAGCGATTTTCAACAAATTGTCGCTTTAGTCAAACAATTAGCAGGTAAATAATAACGGTCACATCATATTAAAATATGATGTGACCACGCCTATTATATCTACTCATCTCCAAGATACTTCTCACGCATTGCCTCAAATAATCAATTCATCCACAATCTCTCTATCCGTAATAGTCGAATATGCATTAAGCTTGTCTGCTATCATGCTTATCACCGTTATATCTTCATCCAATATATATGCCATTGTTTCATAACTCATGCGCTTTGCAAACATTCTACGAATAACTGAAACCACTTTAAAAATCTCCCCACGTTCAATGCCAATCTCAATACCATCTTCCCTATACTCCTCCGCAGAGGACCACTTTCTAAAAATCCCCTGCTCTTACTTGTGATTAAAAGCATAGATTCTCAGAATTGAATAAGAATAATAGAAATTCAGATATAAAAGAAATATGCTTTGAGCACATTATAGCACAAAGCATATTCGATGCAAATATATCTTACCATAGTTTATAAATAAATACCAGAAATTGTAGCGCTAATTCCTGTTATTTATGATTCTATATTATCTCCTTAAAGTATGCAATAGTTCGCTTCAAACCTTCCTCAAGCCCTATAGTCGGTTGCCATCCAAGCTTTTCCTTTGCAAGTTCAATTACAGGTCTACGTTGTGCAGGATCATCGCTCGGAAGCGGCATATATACGAGCTTGGACTTAGAATCAGTTAATTCAATAATCTTATTCGCCAATTCAAGCATAGTAAATTCTCCCGGATTGCCGATATTAACAGGACCCGTAAAATCGTCCGTGTTCATCATTCTATACATACCTTCAATCAAGTCATCAACATAGCAGAAGCTTCTGGTCTGAGTACCATCACCAAAAATTGTGATATCTTCGTTTTTTAAAGCCTGAACTATAAAATTAGAAACTACTCGTCCGTCTGACTTATTCATTCTTGGGCCATATGTATTAAAAATACGGATTACACGAATATCAAGGTTATGCTGCCTGTGATAATCAAAAAACAAGGTTTCCGCCATACGTTTGCCTTCGTCATAACACGACCTTATTCCAATAGGATTAACGCATCCTCTATAGCTTTCAGGCTGAGGATGAATCTCCGGATCACCATATACTTCTGAAGTACTTGCCTGCAATATTCTTGCATGCACACGTTTAGCAAGTCCAAGCATGTTAAGAGCTCCATACATACTGGTTTTTGCCGTTTTAATAGGATTGTACTGATAATGTATAGGACTTGCAGGACAGGCCAGATTATATATCTGATCTACTTCAACATATAAAGATTCCGTTACATCATGACGAATAAATTCAAAGTAAGGATGCGCAAGAAGATGGCGGATGTTATCTTTACTACCTGTAAATAAATTGTCAACACATATAACATCATTACCTTCTTTAATTAGTCTGTCGCATAAGTGCGAGCCAAGGAAACCTGCTCCACCGGTTACTAGTATTCGTTTCATAATGTCCTCCTTTATATTGTGTAATCAGGATTAGCCAAACGCTTTTTTAATTCATCAACATACGGTTCCATAATTGGGTCATATACTTTATTATGTTCCACAGTTGCTATATGTAATGATTTTGCAATCGCCATCTCATCAGGCTCTTTATACACACGATCCGGCGTCCCTCTTTCCAGTTTTTCTAAAAGCTCCTCTTCTGATTTTGAACGATAATGATTAATACGTAGCAATTCACATTTTGAATCATAAAAATACGCACTCGGTATATATGACCCCTTCTCGCTTATACAATAATACCCTTGAGCGTATACCGGTGCATGTGGATTTAAAAAGCCGGTTATAACCCTCGGATTACATATTGACTTAATATGAATACAAAATGGAGCTGTATCCTCCGCTCTATAATTATAATTTTCTATCAGCAGTCCATTCTGTCTGTTTTTATGAAAAGATGTACCATACGTTCTCCAAACAACTCCGATTCCACCGCAATTACCGTCAAGCTTAAACTCATCCTTCTCATGTTTATCTAAAATATACTCAATAACCTCAGGTAATAACATCATCCTGTCACCATGCTTCATAACGGGCATTAAAAATTCGTCACCATCAATAAAAGCCATATATTTTGCATCATATTTATAATTGTCTACTGCATCATTATAAGCCGGTAATTGCATTACCGGTCCCGGCCAATATTTATATGTCACAATATTATGTTCGATATAATCAGATAGAATATCCTTCAATCCGTCAACGCTCTCATTATCATATATATAGAAATGTTTTACACCCACCATACGATGGTATTCAATCCATTCTCTCATATATTCACCGTTATTACGTATAATAACAACGGCCGCCAATTCTACATCATTTAAATCTACGCTCTCCTCGAGAGTTTTTGGTAAATCTCGTATAAACTCTCGGCATTCTACCAATACAGATTCATCTCTATCACATAAATATATGTATGACAGTTCAGCACATCTTTTCAACAATGCAATAATCGGTTTATCATGAAGTTTATAAGTCTTTTCTAAATCCTCCGCTATTCCAACAAATGCCGATTGTAAATTTTTAACAAAATCATTCCTTTGTTGGTTTGTCAGCATAATATCAACCATTTTGGTAAGAGTACTTGCACACATCTCCACCTGTTTATATAAATCTTCGTAGCATTGAATTATCATCTGTACCTCCTTTTTTGATAATATTGTAATATAACATTTATACTCTGCTATTCCAGCTCAACTCGATAATATTTCTCTATATTGTCTGTAATAGAAATCATTTCCTCTACACTATTTGCCTTGAATAGAATTGTACCTAGGGAATGTGTTGTATTCTGATATGCAGTCACCACATCTCCTTCTTTATAAGCACAATACACATCTAATAAATTATTTTTTTTAAACTCAGTGTCAAACCACAGCCCTTTATATTTTCCGGAAACGGTGCTCAAAATCATATAATTGCTATAACAGCCCCGAGTATCCGGCATATCAAGGCCCGAACAAGATTCTCCTACAGCAGCTAAAATGGTATATCTAACTAAATCCACACCTGTCGCATATTGTATTAACTGCGGAATATAACTACCTCCATTACGTGGACCCAATTCAAGAATATAAATATTGTCCGCTTCGTCTAATATCACTTCAATATTATATGCACTCGTTTTCATCCCCAATGCAGTAATTAACTTCTGAATTTCACCATCCACCTTCTCTTTCTGCTCATCAGTTAATAAAGAAGGCCAAAACTCACCTAAAGCAACATATTCTCTTGTACCTTTTCCACTATAAAGTTCATTACCATAACTTGTAAAGACAAGTTTCCCATCTACAGAAAACCCATCTCCTGAAATCTGATAACCCTTTTTTACAATAAATTCCTCTACAACAAATCTCTTTCTGCGCGAATAAGACAAAGCCTCACACACAGCAGCTTTCAATTCCTCTTTATTAGAAATCTTCACAACGCCTTTACTACCCGAAGAATCTGCTGGTTTAACCATAACAGGGAAATTATATCTTTCAATATCTTCATAAGCCTCTTCAAAAGTTTCATATCCACCTGCTAACGGTGTATTAAAACCATTCTCTGCAAGAAAAGCTCTAAACAAATCCTTCTGAGTCAGTATATCAACAGCCTTATAAGGATTTCCCGGCAACCCCATTTGTTCTGCAACATATGCAGCTGTAGATGCCGCCGGATCAGATGCATAAGCAACAATACCATCTATTTCCAAATTTTGAGCCAGTTCCAATACCGCCTTTTTATCAGTTGTACTTACATTATAGTATTCATCCGAATATACATGCCCTGGATTATCCGAAAGATAATCGCATGTAATCACATGATAACCCATATCTTTTGCGCACTTAATCGCAGGAATCTGCTGCATCGAACCACCCAGCATCAAAATTTTTTTCATCGCTCTAATCTCCCATTAAATAAATCAAATAATCAAACGATATAACGATTCATAAATCTACTAATTCGCTCTACAGCAAGCTTAAGCCGATTTATCTCCACCGTATAGGCAATACGAATATAACCGTCATATGCTTCACCATATGTACGCCCAGGCACAACTGCAACATGTTCTTCTTCTAACAATTTCTGAGCAAAGGAAAGACAATCCATTCCGGTTAATGAAATATTAACAAATAAGTAAAATGTACCCTCAGGTGCCTCAAAATGCATCCCTTTAATTCCTTTTATTGCATTTACAATATATTCTCGCCTTTGCTTAAATTTTTCAAAAATCCGTGTATCATGTGAACAAAAATCATATGCAGCAATCCCTGCATACTGCGACGGTAGCGGTGCACATGCTGCCACATTCTCTTGCATTTTAGTCATGTTCTCTATCAGTTCAGGCGAAGCAATGGCATAACCCACACGATACCCTGTCATGGCAAAACGCTTAGAAGTGCTATCAATCACCACCGTACGCGCCTTCATTCCAGGACGTGTAATAATACTTTCATGCTTTTTACCATCAAAAATCAGTGTTCTATAAACTTCATCAGAAATCACAACAAGATTCTCCTTTATTGCAATCTCTGCTATTTCATTTAAAAGTTCTCCCCCAAGTACAACACCCGTGGGATTGCAAGGTGAATTAATAATAACCGCTACCGTTTTAGGCGTTATAGCATTCTCCAATTGTTCTCTTGTAACGCAAAATCCCGATTCCTCATCCGTATAGACAATAACTGGAACTCCTCCACACATTCGAACCATCTGAACATAATTCACATAATAAGGAGCCGGAATAATAACCTCATCTCCTTCGTCAATCAAACACGCCAAAGAAAGATAGAGTGCTTCCATTCCACCTACGGTTACAATAAGCTCTGTATCAGGATTTATCTCCATATTATATTCCTGTGATACACACTTAGCTATTGCTTTTCTCAAATCAAATAAACCTGCATTGGCAGAATACCTTGTCTTCCCTTCTTTTACAGCTTTACATGCCGCATTTCTAATAACCTCTGCAGGCATTATATCCGGGTCGCCCAATGTCAAATCAATTACATCATTATATGTCTTTGCCATATTATAAAGTTGTCTGGAAAGAGAGGTTTCTATTATCTGCGCTCTTTTTGAAATCTTCATTTCTGTTTATTTCCTTTCTTATAAACATCCTAAATACCACTTGCACATACGCATAATTATTTCACAGATTCTATACACATCTTTTAATGCTAAGTCTGCATTCAAAGGAAATATACATAATATGTATTGCACATCATTATCATAACTTTTTCAACATATAAAAACTTGTTTGTGTATCATCTTCCAACTTATCAAAACCATTTTTCCTATAAAAAGAAATTGCTCTCGTATTACTTTTATTTACTTCTAATTTGATAGCTACCATTTCTTTTTTTAATGCAATTTCCTCACATTTTTTAATCAGTGCTTCGCCAATATGAATCCCTTGAAACTCAGTTCTAACTGCTATAAGTGTAATATATGCTGTTTTATCAATTTTGTCATTTGCATACATCGCAGAAAACCCCACCAGCTCGCCTCTATAATACGCAACAATAAACTCAGCAAACTTATTAATCTTTGAAAACAAATTTTGATAGTCTTTTCTCTTTATTATAGATTCCAAAAATGCTTCATCACAAATCTTTAATGCTAGTTGTTTTTCATGTGTATTATGTACATTTCGTATGCACAAATCTTTCACCTTTTATGTTCCCCTTTATAAGATGCTACATATACTAGGATTATTCAACAATTATCCTTATCTTCAATAATATAGCTTCGTATTAACTTTGCAAAAAACTTCCCGTAATATTTTTCATATCTAAACGATTCCAATTATATTTCTCTTCAAGCAATGTTATTATTTCCGGCGATTTGCAAATCTCAAATGCATAGAAAATCCCCGCTTGTTTTAAATAACCAACTCGCGCATGTTTCAATAAAACAAGTATTTTTTCACACTCTATTTCATTTTCATCAGAAACATTTGGATTTATTAACAAATCTTTGAATGCTTCTAAAAAATATTCATTGCTTATTTTTCTGAAAATATCATACCACATATATGCTTCTTCTGCTAAATGCCGTACTAAGGTTTCATTTGTAACAGAACTAGAATTACTTTTATGAACTCTGAATAATGTAAGTTTCTTTTCTATAATGTGAATATCTTTTTTTAATACCAAATTAAGCCACATCCAATAATCCGGTATTTGCCAAAACCTTCTGGCAACTTCTTTAGTCCAAAGTTCTATGTACAAATCTTTATGAATCATAATTGACGGATGGACCAAGCAATTTGAATTCGAAAAGAAATAACGTAACCATTGTTCCTTTTTCATATTCATCTCATGAAAAGGCGCCGCTATTTGAGACATATCTTCTCCTATATATTGACACCCAGTAAAACAGGCACCACATTCAGGGTGATTTTCTAAATAAGCTACCTGCATGGATAACTTTTCCGGTTGCCAAACATCATCCGAGTGCATCATTGCTATATATTTGCCATGCGCTCGTTCTAATAGGAACTTCCCAATTTCCCCCATTGTATTTGTCTCGAACAAATGTAACTCATCCATCCTGTCTTTGTACTTACTGAGTATCTGTGGAGTGGCATCAGTTGAGCCGTCATCAGCAACCAAAAACTCAATATTTTTGTAAGTTTGATTAAGCACACTTTCAATGGCTTCTTCAATATACTTCTCATGATTGTAACAAGGCAAAATAACGCTAACCAGCGGTTCCGCTTTTACTTGTTTTTTTCTCTTTTCTATTTTAGACCTAATGAGTTCATTGATATTACATTCATTTTTTGTAAGAATATATAATGTGGATGTATCTATTAATCCACATTCATTAAACAATTCTTCTCCGAAATAATCTTTACCTAAGGCATGCACCCTAAATCCCGCTTCTTCCAAACGTTCAATGAGTGCTTTACGGCCATATCTTCTACAGTGATCCCCTTGTCCAAATCTCCTCCAGTTTTCCGCTTCCGAAAGCCCCCACTCTTCCTCTATTGTATCCGCTCCCATTACAATAGGAACTAAAAATATACCTATTCCATCATCCTTCAGTATTCTATGCAACTCACTCATAGCTTTTCTGTCATCCCGTACATGTTCAAGCACATGTGAACATATCCAGTAATCATAGCAACCATCCGCAATCTGATTCATATTTTGTATATCAGACTTAAAAGTTACATTCTCCATATAAAGGTCTGTTGAGTGATATGTAATTGCCGGACAATTACCATGAATCCAATGCTCAATAGATGAAGCCGGTGCGATCTGCAAGAATGATTCATCCGCTATTACCTTATCCAACTCCAACTGTTTCATAAAGGATACTATCAACCTGTCTCTATCACTTGAACAACATATCGGGCAAATATATTCTGTTTTATTCAAAGTTTCACTAATTATTCCTTCCGGCACACCCATCGCCTTTTCCATCTCATCATAATAAGATGGCAATGGTAAATATGCCACTTCTTTACCACAACATGAGCATATTTTAAATCGGTGGTTACAATTTTCTAACATCAACATTATACACTCGTCAAACAATTCAACTGATGATCCAAGCATATTAATATTATCTACAACAAACTCTGCATCTTCACACCTAAGCAAAAAATTATGGAATGATTTGAAAAACTCTTCGCACTCAGCGTATATTCCTTTGGGAAACTCTGCAAAAATACTTCTTATAAGTTCTGGTATTTCTTTTAACAGCACTTGAACTTTATTTACTTCAACCCCATCCCTGCTAATAGTATCCAATACCGTTGCATTATATTTTTTTACCGAACCCAAGAAATCAATTAATTTTTCTTTCATACTTAGTACTCCTCCAATTATTATATACATTCCCTAATAATTCTCACTATTTCATCTATAACTGTTTTATCAAGCTCCGGATAAAGCGGCAACACCAAAATATTGGCACCTGCATATCTGGCATTCTCTAAAGGAATATTTTTGTACTTGTTTTTAAAACATGTAGCATCAGATGTAATAGGATAAAAATATTTTCTGGAATATATATTTTCTTCCATAAGTCTGTCATATACCTTATCCCTCATTGCCTGTCCACATATCTCAGATTCAAAAAGAACAGGAAAATATCCGTAAGAATATTCAACGCTCTCTGTATCCCTTGCACATAACCTTATACCTTTTACATCTCTAAGCTTACTCGCATAGTACTTAATGAGTTCTTTTCGTGCCTTTATATTAGGTTCTATGTACTTAAGATTGCAAAGTCCCATTGCAGCACTGAATTCATTCATCTTAGCATTACTTCCGACTTCGGCCACAACCTCTTCTGAACGGATACCAAAGTTCTTAAGATTATACAACTTTTTATATAAGCTCTCGTCTCTAAATGTAACTGCTCCACCCTCTATCGTATTATACACCTTAGTCGCATGAAAACTGAAAACTGATGCATCTCCGAAGTTACCAACACCCACTCCGTTTACCGTCTCACCAAATGCATGCGCCGCATCGTATATCACTTTAAGGTTATACTTGTCCGCAATTTGCTGAATCTTCTCGACATTACATATATTGCCGTACACATGAACCGGTAATATAGCAACTGTTTTTTCTGTAATTAACTCCTCTATCCTATTCTCGTCAATTGTATAATCAGATAACTTGATATCGCAAAACACCGGTGATAATTTGTTACGAATTATCGCATGAGTAGTTGATATGAATGTGAACGGAGTGGTAATAACCTCTGAGCCTTCCGGAAACCCCATCGCCTGTATTACAAGCTCCAACGCCATATGTCCGTTTACCATAAGCGAAAGATTCTGAACTCTTAAATATTCCTTTAATTTTTGTTCAAGTTTCTTATGAAATTCACCCATATTTGTAAGCCAATGCGAATCCCAAAGCGGACGTATCATTTCCACATATTCTTCAAACTTTGGCATAGAGCTTCTTGTTACCAGTACCTTTTCCTGCATTATTGTTCACCTTTCAGCAATCAAAAATATTTTGTAAAATAAGTTCAAATGCAATATCTTCTATTTCATAATCCGATGTATGCGGTCCATTTTCCTTTAGCACATTTTTCCGCTCTACCAGCATATGATAGTTTATTTTTCTCTCTTTTAAAATCTCATAACAAAGCGGTTGAATATAATTACAGCCAAACGTCTCAATAAAATGACTACCTTTTCTCATGTATATACAATTCGTTGAACCGGCACCATGTGGATTAATAATGATATCAGCAGCATGAAAATGTTTTATTTGTTCTTCCACAGTCAAATCCTCAGGAATAATAGTCACAAAACCATATTTTTCAAACAAATCTTTATTTTCTTTCAGTTTTCGGATACCTATTCTTTTAATAAAAATCCTTTTGGGGTATTTTTCGATATCCATATCCCAAACTAAATTTTCTAAAATCTTACTAGAAAATCCTGCCAATAGCTTTGCATTTCTATCCGCCTCTCCACCTATAGCTTCAACGCAACACATTCTCTTGATATGATAACAATTTGAAGTTGTATTACAATCTATCCAAATTATTCGTTCTTCATCAAGTGAATATAGTTTTACAAGCTCTCTTGCAGATGCAGATTCATAGAACATATACATACCTTTATATCCGTTCTCTTCCAGCATATGTACTTTGCTCATTGTCTCAAATGTAAAATGCCAATAATTAAATGACCAATCCCTTGACAATACACAACATTCATCAACTTCCACCACATTCTTCATGTAATCAAACAAGCAAAACCACGTCTGTAAACTGCCCGCTCTTGCTTCACTAACATATGTCTCTTTTACTATCTTTTTGCTACTATTGTACATCCACGTAATATGCAACCCTGATTGCGAATATGCATACATATCACTTAAGACACTAACGGAAATATCGTCATAGACATTTTGCTCTAACAGATTATCCTGCAATTCACTGCTTAATATATACTCATTAAGTACAGGAATCCCTAATTCGCACAATTGATTATATATTCGCCTATAGTCATCATCGCACACACCAATAAATACATAGTCAACCTTACCTGCCTCATACAAGTCATATACATCACTTATAGACAATATCTGCTTATATTCAAACAAATGTCTATATTTATAAAATATATCACTCGGATTATTATTCAATTGAACAAAATTATGGTCAGCTATACCGACAAGATTAATCGTATCATCAATACTTCCGTAATGATTAAAATTAAGATCTAAATACGTCAGGCTTAGTTCGTCTGCTCCATATATAACAACATTATTTTTCTTTTCACCATAGCAATGACCTGATATCTGCAAATTCTCCTTATCTAATACAAAAGCTTGAGCTATCAGGTTTATTGACTGTGAATTTGAATTATTCTGGCTCAGTACCCATGCCGACAACTCTTCATATCCCATAGTAGGCTTGCCATACTCCAATCGCCATAACAAAAACTTGCACTTTGTAAGCAATGTACGCATTTCATCAACGTTTCTGCATAACTTAAAACCGGTAGTAATATTAAAATCATTTTCTGACATCACAATCTTACACAGTAAACTCAGATAACGTGTATTGCTGTCGGTTCGTCCCAGTTCATCCAAATCATTTATCATTTTCAATGCATCTTTAGCGTATCCTGCCTCAAAAATTTTACGAAGTTTCGGATAATAATTTGCCGTTTCTTCCGTCAGAACCTTGATACTTATATTTGTTTCATCATCACTATAGGCATAACCAAGATACGCATACTCTTTACAGAATATATCGCGATAGTAATCGTATTTGCTTAATTTGGACAGACCACAGTCATGTATATACCACACATCATTCTGTCTTGGAACTCCTACCTTAAGACCTGCTCTGGCGAATTCAATACTTTGAGATATATCATAAAAATCAAAACCATCAAAAATATCTTCCCGCCATGGTATATCATATTGAGTAACCATCAGCATTCCATCAACGGCTACCGCTTCTTTCAATTCTTCGGGTTTTATACCCAGTTGCAAAGTGCTTGATGCATTACACAAATTACCTATGCCAATATCCCATTTATTCCAATAATTAGCATCTGTATATTGTATATTTGTTCCGGTAACACCAAGCAAACCATATTCCGGATTTGCCCTAAATGTACTTACAACATCCTCAATAAAATTTTCGTTAATAATAAACACGTCCTGATGAAGATACACTTTATATTTTGCATCAGAACTATTCATGGCGGCATTATACCCCGAAGCCATGCTGTCTGCTTCACTCACACTTATAATATCAATTTCCATACCTTCCGGAACCTTTAAGAAATTGATATAGTCCATGCATTCTTTAAGATAGATTTCATTATTGTAACATATAATAAAATCAATTTTTTTATCGTTAAGATTCATATTAACTAAATCTTTATTTATTTTAGAAATATCAAAAAAAGATTCACTGCTCCAATTTATATAAAAATCCTGATACTCCTTTACAAACACTTCTCTCCAAGTATCATAACTCTCTAAATTCAATATATCATTGTCATGCAAACACCAAGGCTTGTCCATATACGGAACTACGACCTGATATCCTGCTTTCCAAAACTCAACAGACTGCGAACAATCATAGAAATCCCAACCTTTAAACAAATCCTCACGCCACGGGATATCATACTGTGTAGCCATAAAAAGCCCATCCAACACAATTACCGGCTGATATTCTCCTGTAACCTTCTTAAAAAATGAATGTGTAATGCCATCAATTAAATCCGATTCAACTTCGCCAACCCTTCTGTTCATCATATCAACAAAAGGGCGACCATCCTCTGTAATCTTAGTGTTGCCTATCACACCAAGCATTCCAACCTCCGGATTTTTCTCAAATAAGTCGACCATCTCCAATAACATATCCTGATGCAACAAAAGAACATCCTGATGAAGATATATCTTATATTTTGCATCAGATGATTTCATCGCCTCATTATAACCTTCTGTCATACTATGAGCTTCACATACCACCATGGTTTCCACAGAGAAACCTTCAGGAACATTGAGTCGTTCTATATACAAAAGGCACTCATTTGCCAAGAATTCGTTATTTGAACACATAATAAAGCATATCTTTTTATCATCCATTAGACAGTTGCTCCTTCCCTTTTCCTAAAGAGTTCCTCAACCTTTGCATATACTTTTTCAGGATTAAAAATATTTTTCTTAAGCAAGTGAGCCATAAAGTACCCTGACACACCTGTTTCAACACAGTAATCATAAAATTCTTCCTGATATTCTTCAGGCAAATCAAAATCAAATCTTCTGAGAAGAAGCTTCGTCTTCATATAATGTTCAACCAGCTTCTTAAAATCAAGTGAGTAATTAAAAACTGTGACCGGTGCGTTATTTGCAGCTTCTTCCTTAAAAACAGCTATCAGATTCTGAATAATAACAAGATTTTTATTCATTTTAGGTAAACTGGCAAGGTATATCTCTAATCTATGTATATCTCCTACGCTAAGCAGAAGCGATGCATTTCTCTCTGCAGTTTTAAAGTCCAAATTAAGTCCCCCTTTTTTACAAAATGCGACTATTTATTACTAAATTGTATCATAAAATCGGCAAATATTCAAGAAATCTTTTGACAACTACAACACTACTACGTTCAGTTAAATACCGGTTCTACCAAAAAGCTATCCACCAATATCTTTAGTATCTCTGACATATATTCCTTTTTTTCAAACATCCCAATAATTTCGGTATAATCTCCTCTTGGCTTTCCGTATTCCACTCTTCTCAATGCAAATTTCATTATTCTTAACCGTTCCAGAAGTTCATTGACATTTGACATATTATAAAATATTTTTTCTTTTTCAGAACTGTTCTGTAATAAAATTATGTTACACAAAACACGGAGTTCACATAGCCTCGTATTAGATTTATACATTTGAAATACTTCTTCTACAATTCCCTTTGCCCCAATAATATCTCCCTCAGATATATTTTTCTCAATTAGCGGCAATATCTTTTCAACCTCTAAATTCAACATATTGTATCTTACTGCATAATCTTTATCTGCATATTCATATCCAAGATTCTTATATTCCCTGCAAAATATTTCTCTGTAATGGTTATACTTTGTCAACTTTGTATGACCACAATCATGCATACACCATACACTGTTCTGCTTTGGCACTCCAACCTTATAACCTGCTTTATTAAATTCGGCACACTGCGATATGTCATAAAAGTCAAAGCCATCGAATATATCTTCCCTCCACGAAATATCGTGTTGGGTGATCATTATCATCCCATCAATAGCCACTACTTCTCTAATTATGTCCGGTGTATCAAGTACTATTTGTGCAGCATATATAGAATTACACGACTGTGTAGTCCCCACATTCCATTTTCCACAATAATTAGCATCCCCGACCATTCTATCTGATCCAAGTACACCCAGCATTCCATACTCCGGATACTGCATAAATACATCCATAACGTCACAAATAAAATTTTCATTTATTATAAATACATCCTGGTGTAAATACACTTTATACAAAGCATTTGAAGCTCGCATAGCTTCATTATATCCCGCTGCCATGCTGTCTGCTTCAACAACACTTATAATACCTATTTCCATATCAGCAGGAACCTTTAAAAACGAAATATAGTCCATGCACTCTTTAAGATATAACTTATCATTATAACATATAATAAAATCCATCTTCTTAGAATTCTGCATACTCTTCTCTCATTCCAATTACTAATTTTCTCCACTGATTGTTTTCAAGAGTTCTCCTATTTCAAAGTAAAACTCAGGATATATTGCCAATGCCTCTTTCAAATTTTTTATCATACTTTGAACAGATGTCTCATTACAACCTCTCCATACAAGACATACCGCTCTTATCTCACTTGGAACAACACTGTCTATGTTACCTTCAAGTAAACCTCGATTATAATAAGCATAAGAAAATTCTGTCATCGCTCTCACATATTTCAAAAACATATCTAGCGATTCCATACCTTTATCTGTCTTGACAAACTTTACCTTAAGCATATATGCATATAAATATCTCATTTGCACAGAAATACTATATTCTCCATTTGCCAGCGCATAAAGATCCGATAAATTCAATTTATCCCAAAAATCATCCTCTATACAATCTGCATTATCAAAGAAAAATCGCTGTATTTTATCGATAGTAAAATAGTCAAGTATAGTTGCAAGTTTCCGGAGTTCACACTTCTCCGATTTGCTATCCACGGTATACTCAACAAATCCCTTAAGAAAGAACTCTATTCTGTCATCGCACTGCACTCTTGTCATATCCTGCATTCGCCTAACAAACGCATCCCCACTGCCCATATGTATATGCTTGTATATAGGATGCTCACTGTCAAACATAAGCTTTTTCTTTAAAAGTTCCAATTCCTTCAAAGCTTCCTCTTCTAATCCCAAGCCCATATATGCGCAAAACGCTATTGAATGTGTTGCACTTATCATATCTTCATTTGTACAATATTCAAGTCCAGTATAAGTATTTGCCATACTTTCTTTTGGATTCTTGTCAAATTCATGCCTATAACTCTCATATAATTTGTAATTCTCAAGTGCCTTCTCATAAGAACGTTTATCCCTGAGATACATCTCGGCTTTAATATATGCAAAATATGCCCTTTCAGCAACAGTAAAATTGTATTTACCTTCCAACAAATCAATAAGATAGAAAACATCCTTAGACCTCTGATTGTATGCCGTTGAAATCAAAGCATTAGCCTGGTGATTACTATAAAAAGTAATTCCCTGCTCAAGTTCCATTGCGAGTCCTCTGAAGAAATATGCCGCAGATTCTTTAAAATGCTCTATAACATGCAATTCATTTGCAAATTGATAATTATATCTTATATTAGTCGGATACTCATAAACATCATAAATAAGCGTTGATATATTGCGAATATATTTTTTCTTTATCTTCTCCATATCATCTCGCGCAAAACCACAATGATGTGCAAAGCTTGAAAGAGCATCACCTACTATAGTAAGCCCATCTGTAATAACAAGCGCATCATGAATTCTGCCCTCAAAATGTAGCTTTGGAGTAATTTTTGCAAGTCTAAGCGCCGGTGTGTCAGTATACGTACCATTTTTTACAGAAATATAATTCCTTTGTATATAAGTTGCGCCCTGCTTGCCTTTGAATCTTCCTGATTTAAAGAAATCAATTATATCATCCACATTTTCAAACCATTCATCATCATCTATCGACATGTACCATAAACCTTTGGCATTATTGATCGCTACATTTCTTGCTGCAGACATATTATTACACCAAGGGAATTCCACAATCCTTGCCCCATACTCTTTACATACTTCTATTGTTCCATCCGTACTTCCGGTATCCACTACCACGAGTTCTGCATCAAGATTATCAAGGAGCGGCTTTACATGTGACAAGCATCTGTCAATAGTCTCTATCTGATTACTTACAGGAACACCTATTGTAAGAAGAAGCTCCCTTCCTTCGTATTTTCCCGTTGAATACGTTGGATTCTTCCTATACACATAATTCCCATTTTCATCACACGTTGCAACAAACTTATTACTGTCAAAATCGATATCCGGAAGATCTGATAATTTTGGTATTGTAATTAGAGGCTCATACTCTGTAAAACCATCATTAAATATTGGTCCTACCTGGATTTGATTAGTCTTCACTTCTTTTCTGTCAGTAAAATTTTCAAGAAATGTATCTATCGTACCACTATCATAATTCTCTACATATATCATTTCCCAACATTTTGAATTTATTGTTTTATCCAATGAAAAGCATATATAATACGTGTTTTCCTCTTTATAAATAGGCGGATATGGAAATTTGAGTAATGTCTCTTTACTATCAAAACATTGATAAATAACCCTATTATTCATAATAAGCCTCCTTCTTTTGCCCTTTGGTTTATACCAAAAACATTTTGATATAAACCAAAAGGCCCTTCCCTCGGGAAGGACCTTTCGCGTACTTCTTACGAAGTATGATAGTTATTAAATTACTGAAGTAATGATAACACGCCCTGTGTTGTCTGGTTAGCCTGTGCAAGCATAGACTGTGCAGCCTGCTGAAGAATATTATTCTTAGAGTATGTAACCATCTCATCAGCCATATCAACGTCACGGATACGTGATTCAGCTGCCTGCATATTCTCTGCAGATGTGTCAAGGTTAGCGATTGTATGCTCAAGACGATTCTGGATAGCACCCAAATCAGCTCTTGTCTGTGATACCTCTTTAATAGCACTGTCAATTACAGTAATAGCTCCTGTTGCTGCTGAGTGAGAAGCAACGCTACTACCGATAGTTGAAACGCCGTCACCAAGTGAAGCTGCTTTTGTACTGCTAATCTGAATTGACATACTCTGATTTGCATTAGCACCAATCTGAAGGTTCTTTCCTGTGAACGAACCATCGAGAAGATTCATAGTATTGAACTGAGTTGTAGTTGCAATTCTGTCAATTTCAGATGACAACTGATCAAGTTCCTTCTGAATAGCTTCTCTATCTTCTGTTACTGCTGTATCGTTAGCTGCCTGAACTGCTAACTCTCTCATTCTCTGTAAGATAGCATGTGTCTCATTAAGAGCACCTTCTGCTGTCTGGATAAGAGAGATACCGTCCTGTGCGTTTGTTGAAGCCTGATCAAGACCACGAATCTGTCCTCTCATCTTCTCAGAGATTGAAAGACCTGCTGCATCGTCTGCTGCACGATTAATTCTATAACCCGAAGATAACTTCTCTGTTGATTTAGACTGTGCTGTAACCACTCCGCCTAACATTCTGTTGGCATTAGCTGCCTGCATATTGTGTTGTATTATCATAATGATACCTCCATGTGTATATTTTTTGTCACTGGAAATCTTGTTCCAGTGCAGCCCCCGATTCCTTTCGAGGGAAACTTTTGAACAAAGTGATTAACTTATGTATCGCAAATCCAATCCCTAGGTTAATCGGTTTGAGTTACCTTCGTTAATCTCCAACATCTTTGTTAATGTTGTTTCCTTGTTCTTGACTTATATATCGGACGTTCTCGCAAAAACTTTATACCTTTTTACAACTTTTTTTATTTTTTTTCAAAAAAGTTTTTAATGCGGGTATTTAGCCAGATATAATCCGATATATACACTTATATTATCGCTTATTTTGGCTTAATAATCAAGACTTAATTGACAAAATAAAACGATTAATCCTCTCCTTGCCATCGCCCCTTTTTCTTTGTATAATAACATATATAATTTATATTACCGTCAAGAAAGGACTACCCCCATGCAAAACATCACTTTTACAGCGCCCTTTAAGCCGAGCGGCGCATCATATACCAAACTTTGTCTTTGGAACCGTTATATTCATAATAAATCACGCCTTGTATTAACTTTACTTCCTGCTGTATTCGGAATATATCTTTTTGCCACAAGTCGTATTACTTATCTTATACCGTTATACATCATACTCATGTTGTATCCTGTATTACACGTTCTCGCCTTTGTATTCAAGATCAAGAAGCATCTTCGCTTCCGAAGCAAGGCCGATACCGCAATGGCTAAGTTCACTATCATGGACAACGGAATCCTTATAGAGCGTGAGGAACTTGATATGTACAACATGTTCCATTGGGATGATTTCAGCCGTGTGGTTGATTTTTCGGAATTTATACTCTTATATGATAAGATTAAACTGTCTCTGGTTTTGCCGAAGGATGCCATGACAGATGTGTCACCCTCTGAGGTAAGGGACTATATTGCAGAGAGAATATACAAAAAATAGCTTCCATTTTTTTACATTTTTCTTGACTGCATAAATTCCTTATGTTAAAATTAAGATATAATCAAGTCAGTTAAGAAGGTGATTATTATCTTTTTTTACGTTTTTGATGAAGAATCTAACTCTACTATTTCTATGCCGATAGAACAACTCAATATTGATGACGAGCAAGAACTTGAATTTATCTACGATGAGACTATTCGTAAGGTATGGCATCCCAGAGAGGAAGATTGGTATTTTTCTGTTGTGGATGTATGCGAATATTTAACCGGTACTGACACTCCCAAACGATATTGGAGTGACTTGAAACGTAAGCTAATTTCTGAAGGTGCAAATGAAACGTACGAAAAAATCGTACGTTTGAAAATGAAAGCTTCCGACGGCAAGATGCGCTTAACAGATTGTGCCAATACTGAGCAGCTTCTCCGTATTATCCAATCCATACCATCCAAGAAAGCCGAACCGTTAAAGCAATGGCTTGCGTTAGTCGGCAAGGAACGCTTAGAAGAGATTGCCGATCCTGAGCTTGCATTTGAACGCATGCTTCGAACATACCGCGAGAAGGGCTACTCTGAAAAGTGGATTGAGCAACGATTACATGCCATCGACGTACGTAAGAAACTCACAGCAGAATGGAATCGTGCAGGTGTCAAATCCGGTCAGGAATATGCCACACTTACAAACATCCTAACCAAATCATGGTCCGGACACTCTATTCTCGAATACAAGAAAATCAAGGGGCTTAAGAAAGAGAATTTGCGTGACAACATGACTGATATCGAGCTTGCGCTCAATCAGTTAGCGGAAGTATCTGCTACCGCTATCTCTAAAGTCAAAAATCCAAAAGGATTCAGTCAGACAAAGCAGACTGTTTTGGAAGGCGGCAACATTGCAAATAATGCAAGGAAAGAACTAGAACAATCAATTGGGCAAAGTGTTATTTCACCCCTAAATGCGCAATCGCCACAATTATTAGATGTATCCGATGATACATAGAATTAACGAGATATTATCAATCGTATAATTTATAAAAACAGCCTTCGAATGTTGCAGCAAATATCTAACATCCGAAGGCACTTTATTTAATATTTACCTACTATTTTCAAAATCTGTGTTACCACATACTCATATCCGAACTGCTCCTGCACTTTCTTCCAACCGTTATAAGCAATCTCGCGCCTGAGTTCATCATGTTCAAGATAAAACCCTATCTTATCAAGCAAATCTTCCTCACTGCCAAACAACACAGCCTCTTTGCCGTCCTCAAAATATTCAGCAAGTTCCGGCTGATAATTCGACAAAAGGAATCCACCCGCCCCCATAATATCAAGTGCACGGAGCGGAATACCCGATTCTATCGAACGCAGGGTAATATTTATATTAATCGCCGAATCTCTGAAAATCTTTGGCATCCCTTCTTCATATGAAACATATCCTGCATGCTTTGCTTTAGACACAAGTTTTTTATCAGAGCCCGTACACAATGTAAGCCCGTAAACTTCCGACACTTTTCCAAGCATAGAGATTCGTTCATCAGATGTAATCTTCGCATTTATCATGTCGGCAAGCAGTTCACGCAAACCTGCCTTATATCCCGCGCCAAGCGGCGCAGACACGTATTTGCCAACTTCATTTACAACCTTATCTTCAAGTAGTGTCTCGACAATATTACAGCCGTACAGTTTCTTCTGCGACTCCATAATTCCGCTGATATAACCGCGTATGTAATCAGGAAGATAATTAATCTTATCATAAAAATTATTCTCATAGAGACTTCCTATAAAGCTAACCTTAATATCTCCCTGCCCAATTCTGTTAGGAAGCTGCAATTGCTTGTTGAGCCTGTCCGTATTAACTGCAAGAGGCATGTAATACACATTGGTATATCCCAGACCCCATAGCTTATTGCACTGCATTTTATCGAACACGAATATATAATTCTTCTCGTACATTGCATACGGCGAAAAAAGTGTCGTATGCGGGCAATCATAAATCCATGATATATATATAATATCCGTGTTATCCTGCTCATTCATTTCCTTAATGCACCTTGAAATCACAGGAATAAAATCAAACGAAAAGATAACATCTACTTTCTCTTCCTCTATTTTCTTCTTAAGCTGTCTGCAGAACTCCAAATCATTATCGTAATCCGTCGGTCTTAAGCTCCATTCCGTCACATCAAGATTCATCTTACGGAATGTGTACAGCATATCTTCTTTGGAATTTTCGCCCCAAGTGTAATACAATATCTTCACTTCGTCTATCCTCCGCAATACAATGTAATACTTGTTTAATTAAAAGAATTATAGCATATCATAAGCTGAATTACCACAAACAATATAGTAGTGTTTTAAATGATTTTAGATAATTTATTTCAAGAGAAATATTGAAAAAGCATATAGAATAGTCAGACTCTCCCCATACTTCCATTTCTAATTGCAATTAATAGTTATGGGTTAAAGTTTTAGATTAAACAGAACTTTAGATTGGCAACCGTCTCCGGTTACCATAGATTAATAGATTCGCAGACTACATCTGCTCTACAAAAGCATCAATGGAATCTGCCTTGGCCGCAAGCTTAAGCCATGTTGCAAGCTTCTCAGGAGCAGTCTCTGCTTCAATTCTTATGCGCACTTCGTCCGGGAGTTCGCCGAGCTCCGATAAAAGCAAGCAGATAGCCTCGAGTTTGCCTTTGAGTTTGCCTTTGAGTTCACCTTTGAGTTCACCTTCGAGTTTGCCTTCAGCAAAACCTTCGCTCTTCTGCCAATTCATCAACTCTTCAAACTTCATATAGCCTGCCTCCCATTCTCTGCTCTTCTTAAGCGTAGTTACCTTATCATGAAGTGTCCTTATCGAGTCTTCGCTTACAGTCGCAACATACTTATCGGTACTTTCCACAAAATACCCAAGAAAATGCACAAGCTCTTCCGGAGCTTCATCTGCATTCCGACCCTGAGTACTCAAGAAAATCTTCACTGTACCGTCGCCAAGTGGGTGTCCATCCTCATCACAGACTTCCCTAAACGTGTAGCAATACCTGCCTCTTCCAAACGGATCAAACGTGCAGATAAATATAACAAAACTATCCGGTAAATTCTCAAACGGCTCGCCCGGCTTCAACGCTGCTACGTCCATCTCAGCCTGATAATAACGGCTTCTCCTCGCAATATCCTTCTTATAATCTGAATTCTGTGCTTCAAGATTGTAATTCATATTAAACTCATCCGTCGCATGCACATCCAACCTAATGCATCTCGCATCAGAGTTCAAAAAAATACTATGCTCCGTCCGCACATTCACCTTAGAAATCTTGCGCCCGAGAATAATCTCCAGTACCAGTCTACAAGCCTCCGGGTCCTCAAGAAGCGCCGCAAACAAAAACCAATTGTTAAGATTCAAATCCTTAAATTGTTCCCTCATTCGTTCCTCCTATGCAGGAAGCATGGAGAATCCGACCTTGATTACATTATACAGGAAATATTTTACAATTGCAAGAATAATATTAAAACCGAACACAAAAAGGTGACGCCACCGCCACCTTTTTCAATACATTTAAATATCTAATACACCAACTCCACACCTGCACTCTGCGCTGCATTTACCCACGCTTCTCCAGGTTCGCTATCCGTTACAATCATATCCACGTCGGATATCTCGCAAATCTTCGTAAATGACGTCTTGTCAAACTTTGAAGAATCAACTGCAAGGATTCGCTTCTTAGACGCCTTAAGAATTAATTTCTTAATCTGCGCATCACTCTCATTAGAATCGGTTACACCATTCTCAATATCGATACCTTTACTTGAGAACACAGCAAGATCAACATGGAATGTGCTTATCATACGCTCTGCCTGGTATCCTACAAGCGACAAGCCGCCCTCTTTAAGACTTCCGCCGGTACTCAAAATATTCCAGTCCTTACGGTCAGAAAGCTCCAAAAGGATCTCAACAGAGTTAGTAATTACCGTAATATTTTTCTTGTCCTTGATATGCTTCGACACGAATAACGCCGTCGAGCTTCCGTCAAGGATTATATGGTCACCGTCCGATATCATATCACCGATAAGTGTGGCAATATACTGTTTGCCCGATACGTTAGCTTTCTTTCTCACGATATACGGAAGATCAATATTCAAACTCTCATTTAATACGGCACCGCCGTATGTTTTCTTTGCCAAGCCTTCGTTCTCAAGCTTCTCCAAATCTCTTCGGATAGTTTCTTCCGTAACATCAAACAATGTGCTAAGATCACTTACCACAACCTTCTTCTCTGCCTGAAGCTTTGAAAGTATGGCATTTCTACGCTCTATTGCAAGCATGTTTATTCCCCCTAATATATCTTGAAGCGGATAATATTACCCGCTTCATAGTCATTTACAAAATTATAAAATACTGTCCCACAAGTTCTTATCGGGATTCGCAATTACGGAAGAGTTAAGATACATGCTGTTCTCTCCAACTTCCTGCTTTGCTCTGTCGATTGCCGCCTGTACAGCCGCAACCTCGCCCGTAAGAAGCATATATGACTTACCGCACATACCGCGTGCGATTCTGAGTTCTATAAGGTCAACAAGCGAAGTCTTTGCCGCAGCATCAGCCGCAACAATAATCGACGCTGCCGAAAATGTCTCAAGCACACCGAGCGCTCTTGCATTCTCTATCTTCATACCACCATAAATCGCAGGAATAATTGATTCGTGTGGATTACCGAGCACAAAGCTGTCAATAAGCTCTGACTCGCAAAGAGCCTTGGATGCGTCTACAGAAGCCTTTACCGCACTTAATTCTCCGGTAATGATTACGATGTATTTTCCGGGACACACCGTCTGAGCTTCCACTATGCGAACTGCCGCTGTCTTTATCATTGTATCAGCAGCTTTAATACCGGTTGAAACTGTCTTGTATTCCACCATACCGATTGCTTTACCCATAACGTCTTTCCTTTCTCTACATCAAATTAAGCTTCCGCTTCAATTAATACAAATTTATCTTTTACGTCAAGTACTTTTCCTGCAACTGAGGAGTGTACGTTAACGCCTAATTTTCCCTCTTCAATCTTTCCGATTACCTGTCCGACTTCCACCTTATCTCCTGTCTTAACAAAAGGAGTAGCAGGAACGCCGATGTGCTGCGACATCATTATCTTAACTCTGCGCGGTGCTATTACATCCTCGGAAATAGGAGCCTTGTGATTGTACTGCTCCAAACCTAACTTGGCTCTTAAGCGTGACATGGAAATTCTTCTGAAATCTCTGTCGGGATGAACTCCGCCAGCTTCAACATCTTTCGCAAGCTTCACACCGTTTTTACCCATGCCCTTCTTAAATTCACCAATCAAGGTTCTCGGATTAAGTCCCTGTACACATGCAAACATCTCACAAACACCACACTGTGAACAGAATGCCGTGTTAAAATACGGTTCCAAATCCTTGGTTACTCCACTCGTCGCACTTCTCATAAAAAGATGCGGCTGAATAGGATAACCGATTAAATGTCTCGGACATAAGTCCGTACACATCTGACACTGGCAACACGAAGACATCGCTCTCTTCATACTCATGCTGACAGGTGTCATTCTTTTCATAATAACATAGTGATTCTTCGGCAACACAAGGATTGCATTCGTTGTCTTCGTCACCACATCATTGTCAGTCGCAAGCTTTCCTGTCATCGGGCCGCCACATATGTACGCACAATCCTCCACTGTAGGCTTTCCTGCAAGCTTTACGACTTCTTTAAAACTCATACCAAGCGGCACAAGATATGTTGCCGGATTCTCAACTGCACCACCAACAGTTACATACTTATGTGTAACCGGCTTTTTCTCCGTCATCGCTACGTAAAGATTATACATTGTCTCTACATTATAAACGATAACACCGACCTCTATCGGAAGTTTTCCCGGTGGAACCACTCTTCCTGTCGTACCGTAAATAGCAATAACCTCGTCACCTGCCGGATAAACATCCTGCAAAATACCGAGCTTAATCATAGGGAATGAATCCAGATGTGCCTTAACCGCTTCAATGGTAGAGGTATAACTTCCCTTTACGGCAATAATAACCTGCTCTGCTTCTACCGCCTGCGCCACTTCACGAAGCGCTGTCATTATCTCGAAAGTCTTCTTCGCAAGAAGCTGTCTGTGCAGACGAAGCAAAGGCTCACATTCAGCACAATTAAGTATTATCGTATCAGCTTTCTTATTCAGTTTTGCATAAGAAGGAAATCCGGCACCACCGGCACCGACGATGCCGTTTTCCCGCATAAATGTACTTAAGTCCGCTAAAGTCATCATTTACTCCAATCCGATACTATCATCAACAATTCCAACAATTGCTGCATCAACCGGTGCATTGGGCACACCACAACCGATACGTGCGGCACTACCTTCAGCCACGAGTACAATTTCTCCGATTCCGGCTCCAACGTTATCGATTGCCACGATACGGTTGTTAACACCTCTCATGTTCTCATAAGGCTCAACAATCATGAATTTGTTGCCGATTAAATTTTCATTTTTTCGTGTTGCCACTACACTTCCTACAACTTTTCCAACTATCATCTTTATCAGGCCTTTCGTTATACGATGGTTCCGGTATCTCCGGTCTTAATCTTTGAAGCATTAGCTTCATCTGTGTCAATATGCATCTCAAGCGTAAAACTATCGTCTACGCGAATCTGTACATTATTAAAAATCGTGCTTCTTTCGTTGTTAAACTTAACAGAAACAATCTCTCCGTCCTTAACACCTGCCGCCTTAGCATCAGCCGGTGCCATATGGATATGACGTTTTGCAACGATACATCCTTCCTTAAGGTAAACAGCACCCTGCGGTCCTACAATAGCTATAGGTGCAGAATTCTTAGTGTTACCTGATTCACGAATCGGTGCGCTTACACCGAGCTTTACAGCATCTGTCTGAGAAATTTCTACCTGTGATGCTTTTCTTACGGGTCCGAGAATACGGACATTCTCAATTGCACGAAGCTTAGTTCCAACAATTGTAACCTGCTCATTGGATGCAAACTGTCCACCCATAAGTTCTTTCTTCTTGGTGAGATTGTATCCTTTGCCGAAAAGAATCTCTACATGCTCCTGTGTAAGATGTACGTGTCTTGCAGATACACCAACCGGAACCTTGTAGCCTTTTTCCTGCTTATCATTAAGCACTTCCATAACAAGTCGTGCTACATATTCTACTGTCTTTTCTTCCAATTCTCACACCTGCTTTCCATTCTCGTTGTGAAACCGGATGCTTGGCCGAATTTCTCACACTACTGTGTGAAACCGGCTGCTCCGCTTCCGCTTCACACTTTTTTGTGTGAAACTGGCTGCTCCGCTTCCGCTTCACACTTTTTTGTGTGAAACCGGCTGCTCCGCTTCTTCGAAGCTCCCGCATCCGTCTCATTCGTAGTTCCGAGCTATCGCTCTACACTACTCATGATGTACGCTCGCCGAATAACCTGTGCGGATATGAATTCAAGCATTCCTATCCGCATCGGTTGCTCGGCTCGCTTGTTTCACACTTATTTCAAAGCGGGAAGAATCTTCTCAACGTCTGCGTGAGGTCTGGGAATTACATGTGTAGCTACTAACTCACCAAGCTTAGAAGCTGCTGATGAACCTGACTCAACTGCTGCCTTAACTGCTCCAACGTCTCCTCTAACCATAACACTTACGAGACCTGAACCAATCTTCTCTGTTCCTACTAATTCTACGTTAGCTGCTTTTAACATTGCATCTGCTGCCTCAATTGCTGCTACTAAACCTCTTGTTTCAACCATACCTAATGCCTGCTGTACCATAACTTTTTCCTCCTTATTTTCGTTTACCGTGCTTTTTGCCGGTGTAATTTTTGTATTCTTTGTCGTCATATCCTAAATCTCCGCTTTCTTCATACGTGATGCACTGAGTTCAACCATCTTGATTGTCTCCTCATGCGGATTCGGAATTACTGCATATGCTGCTACTTTCAAAAGAGCAGTCTCTCTTGCTGCTTCAATTGCAGCCTTTACTGCGGATACTTCTCCTTCGATTACGATGGTAACAAGTCTTCCGCCAAGTTTACGTTCCCAAGTCACAAACTGCACATCTGCAGCCTTGCACATTGTGTCGAGTGCATTTACTGCCGCAGCTACACTTGGTATTTCAAAAAATCCCAATGATTTCATGTGGCATTCCCACTCCGTTCATCATTATTTAAGCTTCGGAAGAATCTTCTCAACATCTGTGTGAGGTCTCGGAATTACATGAACTGCTACTAACTCACCAAGCTTAGCTGCTGCGTTGCCGCCAACTTCTGTAGCTGCCTTAACTGCTCCAACGTCTCCTCTAACCATAACACTTACAAGACCTGAACCGATCTTCTCTGTACCGATTAATACAACCTCTGCTGCCTTTACCATTGCATCTGCTGCCTCGATTGCTGCTACCAAACCTCTTGTTTCTACCATTCCTAATGCTTCCTGTGCCATTTTAATATCCTCCTGTTAGTCATTTTCTCTTAGAACTGTCTGTTCCGAATACTTAATTTACAAATTATATTTAGCTCTTATCCAATCCGTTAAGATGAAGCATCTTATCTGTATCATCCTCGGGACCGGTTATAACGTGTTTCGTGATGACGCCGGATACTCCCATTGCCGCTTCGTTAGCTGCTTCAAGAGCCATCTTTACGTCTTCAACACTGCCTCTGAACTTAACTGTTACAATCAGGGGCACCGGTAACTTATCTGCGTTAGCCGGCTTATTTCTGTCAAACGGTTCCATGGTAACATTGGCTGCCTTACAACCTGCGTCGCCTGCAACAAATGCTGCCACAAGCCCGTATACTTCAATAATACCTACTGCTTTTGCCATTATTGTCTCTCCTTAATTATTTATTGACAACTGCAATCTTAAGACCTTCCATCTTCAGATTTGTTACAAAAGCCTCGTTTATTTCTTCTAACGGGAATTTATGAGTAATTAACTTCTCTATCGGAAGACCGATTCCTTTTGCTCTCTTAAGGAAATCAAATGTTGTTGCATAATCTCTGAGTGTGTATACCCATGAACCAACTGTTGTAATTTCCTTTGAACAGATGTCAAAGTGAGGGTTAATTGTTGCATCTCCACCGTTGATGAAGAAACCGAGCTCACAAAGTCCGCCACCGTTTCTGATGAACTTGTAGATATTGGCATGTGCAACAGGTGAGCCTGTACACTGGAATGCGAAATCTGCAAGATATCCGCCAAATGATGCTTCAACCGCACCCGCAAGTGCTTCGATGCCTTTGTGATCCTTAAAGTTAACTGTCTTTGTTGCACCCATCTGCAATGCAAAATCAAGACGCTTCTGTTCTCCGTCAACTGCTGTGATATTCTCAATACCCATTGTACGAAGAACTGCTATACAAATAAGTCCGATAGGTCCGCAGCCCTGAACAACTACGCGGCTGTTGAATCTAAGGATTCCTGTTGTCTTGGCACGCTCAACTGCGTGAATCAAAACTGCACAAGGCTCGATGAGAATTCTTGAATCCAAATCAAGGTCGCTTACGTTAAATACTGTTGAACCTTCTCTTACTATTATGTAATCTGAAAACCATCCGTTTAAATGAACTTCATCATCCGGAAGAAGTCCGTAAACGTCTGCGCCGCCAACGTTCTGCTTATTAAGGTCGAACATTGTGATGTCGGGGTTATCCTTGAAAATCATACAGGTAACAACCTTGTCACCAACCTTAAGGTCTTTGCCTGCGCTATCTTTCTTAACATTCTTACCCATCTTAACGATCTCGCCGGTTCCCTCGTGTCCGAGTGCTACCGGGATAAGTCCGAACGGGTCTCTCTTATATTCGTGAGCATCTGTACCACATACGCCACAGCCTTCTACCTTAACGAGAATGTCGCCGTCGCCAAGTTCAGGAATCGGGAATTCTTTAATTTCCATCTTCTCTAAGCCTGTAAGCATTGCTACTTTTGCAGTCTTTGGAATTGCTCCCGTAACAGCGGCAGAGCCGGCTGTTCCGGTACTCATGCCCTGAAGCACCTGTTTAACAATTGCTTCGATGTCTGCTGAATTAATTGCCACTTTATTTTCCTCCTTACCTGATGCAAAGACTGTCTGACATTACGCAACGTCTTCTCTTGGTAAATGTACTTGCCGAAGTAAGTCCTTCACCTGTACGGCTTGCGATTGTAAATGTACAATAGCCTTCTCCGCCGAAGCCGAGTGCCGCATATGACGGTGCATTCTTAACCAAGATTGCCGTGTCAATTGCCTTGCCATATTTTGTAATGTTGTCTACATTCTTGGAATGAATGTGCGCTGAATGACGGTTGCCATGCTCAAGCCATACAGCCTGTTCGATAGCATCATCAATGTCTTTTGCTCTTACGATACCGAGAATAGGCATCATCAGCTCTTCCGCGATTAACGGATGCTCCTTCGGACCTTCGAAGATAATACATCTTGTGTTCTCCGGAACATTCTCAACTCCTACCATCTTAAGGAGTGTCTTAGCATCTCTACCTACACACTTACGGTTAAGTCCCTTAGGTGTAATTACTGTTGTGCTAAGCTTGTCCACAACTTCCTTAGAAGCCATGTAGCAACCGTTCTCAATCATGTGATAAATAAGCTCGTCTGCAATCTTATCAACTGCAACAACTTCCTTCTCCGCGATACAGGGAAGATTGTTATCGAATGTACATCCGTTAACAATATCAAGTGCTGCCTTTGCGATATCTGCTGTCTCATCAACAACTGCGGGAGGATTGCCTGCTCCTGCTCCGATTCCTCTCTTACCTGAGGAAAGAACCGTTGTAACAACTCCCGGACCGCCTGTTGCCGCAATCAAAGGAATATCCTTATGTGCGAGCATTATCTTGCTTGTCTCCATTGTAGGTTTAACCATTGAACAAGCTATATTAACAGGACCGCCAACTTCCAAAGATGCTTCGTTAATCATGTTAACTGCAAAGTTGGAAGTCTTGATTGCTGCGGGATGAGGGTTAAATACTACCGTATTACCGCCCGCAATCATACCAATTGTATTACAAATTACTGTTTCACTAGGGTTAGTACATGGTGTAATCGCACCGATTACTCCGAAAGGTCCCATCTCAACAAGTGTAAGGCCTCTGTCGCCCGACCATGCTGTTGTCTGGATATCCTCTGTTCCCGGAGTCTTCTCTGCTACAAGATGATGTTTTAAAATCTTGTCGCCAACGTTACCCATGCCTGTTTCTTCAACTGCCATTTTAGCAAGGATTTCCGCATTCTCCTTAGTCTTTCTTCGAATAACGGAGATAATCTTCTCTCTGAAATCCATCGGCATCTGCTGCATAACTTTCTGAGCTTCTTTAGCTGCTGCAATCGCATCGTTCATATCTGCAAATACACCGAGCTGTTTACTCTCAGCCGAACCGTTACCCTGCATTCTTGCCACTACCTCTTTGACAATTGCGCTGATTTCTGATTCGTTTATAGCCACGAGATAACCTCCTTTAATACTTCTTTTCCGTACTCAGCGAGTGCAGTATCCTGTTCCTCACTGCCACCGCTGACCCCGAGTCCGCCTATAATGTCGTCTCCGACAACAAGGGGCGCTCCGCCTCCGAAAATAACTATGCGTCCCTGATTGGTATGCTGTATTCCGTAAAGCGGTTCTCCCGGCTGGCTTAAGCCTTTGAGCTTAGAGGTCGGCATCTTAAGTGCCACAACCGTATAGGCTTTGTTAACTGCTATATCGTAGCTTGCTATGTATGAGTTATCCATGCAGTGAACCGCAACGGGATTCGCTCCCGCATTGCTTACCGCGATAACCGCGTTAACGCCCATGCTCTTTGCTTTGGCTTCGACCTTTGCGATAAGGTCCTTGGCCGCCTCGAGAGAAATATTTTTATTCTGTAACGGTGCTTTACCGGCGGCCCCAGCCGTACCGGACTGGATACGGTTAACAACCGAGGCAACTATCTGCTCTAATTCCTGACGCTCCATTCCTGCACCTCGTCTTTCTTATTATTTAAGATTTAACTGAGCCATTACTTTCTTTGTAATCTCTGCAACCAAAGCATCTGACTCTGAACCATGGCAGTTACCGCCGCATGAACCACCGCATGAATGGCAGCTGGGCTGTCCTGCTGCTGCAGCCGGGCAAAGGTTAGCCGGATGCTTTCCGGGTAAACCGAACTGTCTTCTGATTTCGTAAAGTCTCTGAACCTGTGCTTCACTAAGTTCCTTAGGTCCGCCAAGTGCTCTTGCTTTGTAAAGGAGCTCTGCGTAGAACTCTAATGATTCCATCTTGTGGTATGCTGAGAGTAAGTCAACGCTGAATGACAATGCGCCGTGGTTCTCAAGCAATACTGCATCATAGTAAGGAAGCCATTCTTCAACAGCATCCGGAATCTCGTGTGTAGAAGGTGTACCGTATTTTGCAATCGGAACGCAACCAAGTGCGATAACTGCCTCAGGCATGATAGGTGCTGTTAACGGGATACCTGCGATAGCAAATGCTGTAGCAAATGTAGGATGAGCATGAACTACTGATCCAACGTCAGGTCTGCACTTATAAACTCTCATATGCATTTTAATCTCTGATGAGGGTCTGAAGTTACCGTTTGCCTGTAATACATTACCGTCCTTGTCTACCTTACAAATGTAGTCAGGTGTCATGAAACCTTTACTAACACCTGTAGGTGTGCAAAGGAATTCATTGTCGTTGAGCTTTACGGAAATGTTACCGTCGTTAGCTGCAACCATGTTTCTGTCGTAGATTCTTTTACCAATCTCACAAATCTGTTTTTTAATTTCGTATTCTGATGCCATGTCTTTTCCTCCTATAATTTGTGGTTTTGTGTGGTTTTTGTTTATTTTAATTGTATTTTACCATTCTGAGACGTGTTCGTCAAGATTCTTTTTGGTTTTAAATCTTGTTTTTTGTGGTTTTTGATGTTGTTTTTCTTGTTTTTGCAGTTTTCCCTATCAAAATCTCAGGATCACCCGGTTCTCTTAAGTGTTCAAGTATCTGCGGAATACCCTCACCTGTCACCGAACTCACATGATACACCGTCTTACAACCTGCGTTCCGAAGCCAGCTTTCAGCAAGTGCCGGATTGGCATCTTCTCTGTCAATCTGTGTAACTATGCCGATTACCTCTCTGTTACACATCATTGTAATGTTGGGCGGATATAAGGTATACTGCTCGTTCGCTCCTGCGAGAAGTCCGACGACATCCGCTTCATATGTATATAAGGCAAGCGCCCTGCCAAGCGAAGCATTCTCAGCATACTCACCCGGAGTATCAATAACAACATCGTAATGATTAATATACTGCGTTTTATGGTAGGTGATTGTCTCGCCTTTGAGTGCCTGCATCAGGGAAGTCTTCCCTGCACCGGTACGCCCCATAAAAATAATCTTCTTCATACGTTACGTCCTCGTAAGCTGACAAACCGTATGCCCGAGCGTCTCTTTAGCATAATCCAAAATGGCCTTAAATGATGCTTCAACAGCCGAAATCGTTCCTGTTATGATTAGCGTGCCGCTGAATCTGTCAACAAATCCCAACTCAACATTAGATGCCTTCATTGCTATGTCTGCCGCGATAACAGCTGTCTCGCTGGGGCTTATTGTAAGTATTCCGATTGCTCCTCCGGAATAATCAAGCGCCGGATCAAGTCCAAGCTTCTGATAAAGTATATCATCCGGATTGGCAATTATATGTGCCAACGTTATCTGCTTACCTGGAACAAGTTCCTGGATAATTCGGACTTTATCTTCATTGGATAAAAGCTTTGTAAAATCCATCCGTTAACACCTCGCCTTTCTAAAAATTAACCGCCTATCTGACATTTGAGTCCTGACTCACTTGCCGCCTTAAGAAGCGTCTGCATATACTCGTCCGTCATAGGCTCTATGTTCTTTAGCGTGTATTCTCTTCCGAGTCCTTCGTACTTATCCTGTCCGAGTCTGTGATACGGTAAAAGATGAAGTTCTTTTACATTAGGTATCTTGCTTGCAAAATTTGCAATCGCACGAATCTCCCGTTCCGTGTTATTAAAGGTTGGAATAACCGGTACACGGATTATAAGTTCCTTCGCCGCTTTACCAAGCTTCATCGCATTCTCTAAAATAAGTTCGTTAGACTTGCCTGTGAATTCCTTATGTTTTGCAGAATCAACATGTTTTATATCCATAAGATACAAATCAAGATAAGGAAGTATCTTCTCTATCGTCTCAAACGGAGCACATGCCGTAGACTCAATCGCCGTGTGAAGGCCGTTGTCCTTGCAGGCTCTAAGAAGCGCCGCCGCAAATTCGGGTTGGCAAAGCGATTCGCCTCCCGAAAGAGTAACTCCTCCTCCGGAGCGACGGTAATACTGGTTGTCCTTGACAATCTCAAGCATTACCTCGTCTACCGTAACGTCCCTGCCGATAACCTTTTCTTTACCGGCAACTGTCATTGTCTGTATCTTATATTCCTGTGACTCAGGGTTGCAGCACCATCTGCATCTTAAGACACAACCTTTTAAAAACACGATTGTTCTGATTCCCGGACCGTCATGAATGGAATACCGCTGAATATCAAATATTCTTCCTGTCACCTTGCCGTAATCTTCCATATCGTCACCGCCTTAGAAGCCCTGTTCCGTACGATTGATGATGTCGTCCTGCAAGGATCTTGAAAGTGTTGTAAACAATGCACTGTAACCCGCAACACGAACAACAAGAGTCTTATACTTCTCGGGATTCTTCTGCGCATCAAGAAGTGTCTCACGACTTACAACGTTGTACTGTGCATGCATACCCTTCTTATCGAAGTATCCGCGAACAAGTGCCGCAAATGTAAGTAATCCGCTCTGACCCTTAAGCGCTGACGGATGGAACTTCTGATTAAACAATGTTCCGTTGGAAGCAATAAAGTGGTCAAGTCTTGCAACCGAGTTCGCCGTAGCAGTCGGTCCCTTCGTATCTCTTCCCGACATCGGGCCTACACCGTCTGCGATAGGTGTTCTCGCAAGTCGTCCGTCAGGAGTTGCTCCAGTCTGTTTGCCGAGCGGAACGTTTGCCGAAACAGGATAAAGACCTGCCTGGAAAATACCGCCTCGAGGGTTCGTATATTTCTCAAGAGGCTTCGTATATGTATAAGCAACCTCTCTTGCAAACATATCAATGTCTTCGATATCATTACCGTACTTCGGAACTTCTTCGATAAGAGCAAGCATCTCATCGTAACGCTTCTTCTGTGCTTCGGTTACGTTGCCGTTAAGCGCTGTCACAAAAATCTGCGCTATCTGCTCTTCACTTACCTTCTCGCCCTTAGCCATAAGCTCTTTCACAACCTGTGTCGTAACTTCCTGTGCAACCTCTGGTGCGATACCCTTGCCGAAGTTATCCTCAAGCGCCTTTTTAAGCTCTGCCATAGTAATCTTCTTCTCTTCAAAAACGAGCTTCTTGATTACCATAAGTGAATCTGCTACGTTAGCAATACCAAAGCCCTGCGGTCCGGTAAAGTTGTATACCGCTCCGCCTTCCTGAAGGCTCTTGCCTCTTGCGATACAGTCATCCACCATACAGGACTCGAAAGGAAGAGGTGCTCTCTCCATGTGAGCCATATCAATAGCGTTGTCTGCGTTAACAAGTAAGCTTATCATATATTCCATCTGAATCTTGTAAGCTTCAAATACTTCCTCAAAAGTCTTCATCTGAAGAATGTCGCCCGTCTTAGGTCCTATCTGAACGCCCTTTGACATACCATTTGAAAATACAAGTTCAAGTATACGGCACATATTAAAGAATGCTGCGTCATGCCAGCCTTCCGTCTTACCTGCCTTCTGAGGCTCAACACAACCGATGATGTTGTATTCTCTCGCTTCCTCAATCGGAATGCCTCTGTTAACAAGCGACGGAATAATTACCTCGTCATTGTAGTATGCCGGAACACCCATTCCTTCTCTCGTAACCTCTGCGGCTTTAAGAAGAAAATCATCGGGAGTACCGTTCCAGATTCTTACCGATAATGACGGCTGCGGAAGTCGTACATGCAAGGTTGCTTCAAGACACATAAATGACAAATCATTGGTCACGTCGATGCCTTCGCTGTTCTGTCCTCCGGCAATCAGGTTCTGGAACAATCCGTAACCCGCGAAGCCCTCGGCACTTGCCGCATCTCTTACTTTATTAAGATCGTTGAGTTTAATCCAGAAGTTATCCATAAGCTCCTGTGCAAACTCTCTTGTTATTACGCCTTCTTTGATATCCTTCTCGTAATAAGGATACATATACTGATCAAAACGTCCCGGTGAAATCGAATGTCCGCTTGACTCTATCTGAAGAATCATCTGTATGAACCAAACCGTCTGGCATGCCTCCCAGAAGCTTGTCGCACCCTTCTCAGGAACATTCACACAGTTCTTCGCCATCATAAGAAGCTCCTGCTTTCTTACGGGGTCGGTACACTTCTCTGCTTCATCTAATGCAAGCTGTGCATAACGTCTTGCGTATCTTATAACAGCCTCACAGCTCATGATTACTGCTTCAAGGAAATGCGAACGTTTCGCATAATCACCGTCACCGACATTACACTTCGCAAGTTCTGCCTTTGCCTTCTCGATAATTCCACGATAACCTATCGCAAGAACCTCGTCATACTTAACAGTAACATGTCCTACGCCGTTGTAATAATAATTACCTGCCGTAAAAATGTTATGCTCGATGGCAAGCAATGTCTCCGGTGCCATGTATGAAGTCGCAAGCTCACTCGTCGTCTTACCCGGCCAATACTTGTATACTTCATGAAGCTTCTTCTTCGTATCCTCAGCTATGTAAAACGGATCTGCCTCTCGGTGCTCAACAGTGTCGAACTCCTTCTCCAACCAGTCAAACGAGTACTCAGGGAAAACCTGACAGCCTCTCGGTGACTTCGTAGCACTTCCGGCGATAAGCTCTTCCGGTCTGAGTGTAATCGGAAGGTTATCCATTATATGTGCAAACGCCTTAGCCCTTCTTGTAATAACAGGCTCGCCTTCGGTCTGCTTATAGCTTTCTGTAATAAGAATCGCTCGGTCCGCTTCAATCTCCGGCATCTTGGAGTAAAGATAATCTACCATTCGCGAAATACGTTCACTCTTCGCTACAGGTGTATTATTATATTTCATGTTCAGACTCCTTTCCCAGCTTATTCTGCCTATTATTATACCTCTTTTCGCACCCGAATGTCAATATAAAACAACAAAAAAGCAGAAAAACTCACACATTTTTCTGCTTTTTTCCACTTTCTTCATATTCCATTAGTACCAAAACTTGTGGTTTTGTGTTGATTTAACCTGTTTTTGATGTGGTTTGTTGTTTTTATCCAAAAAAACCAAATTTCCGACTTTTTTCATCCTTGTTTAAAGGTGCAATTACACATTAAAAATACTGCGCAATGTCTCCGTTACATCCGTTGTAACATAGCCACACTTCTCTTTAATATTCTGCGGTGCCCATTCCACGGCATATGCAAAATCCGCTTCGCCAAACATTCCGATATCGTTAGTATTGTCTCCAAAAACCATTGTCTCTGCTTTAGTTATCGCAAAACGTTTCTGAAGATAATTCACCGCCGCACCTTTTTGCATTCCTTCAATTACATACTCCTGCCAGCTTGAGTCCTCGTATACAAGAGAAAGGCCTGCCATCTTTGCGCACTCCAAAACACTACCGTCTACTGCGCCGCCCTTTTTATACAAGCCTATCTTAAGATAATCATCCTTAAGCGCATCAAAACAATCAACCTCTGTCACGTGACCGTGAAGCAAATCACGAAGCGTATTGCCAAAATCGCCGCTTCCCCGAAGTACATAAGTCATGTACGAGCTGTACACAGCAGGTATCAAACTGTCTTTTTTGTATACCTTCTTCATAAACTCAAATCCGGGCTTATGGTCAATCGGATGCTTTGCAAGCACACTTCCCTTATAAACAGTAATCGCACCATCATGTGCCGCGTATACAATATCCTTGTCAACCGCCGCAAAAAGCCTCTTAAGATCGGTGTATGTTCTGCCGCTCGCCACCACAAAAACAATGCCCTTGGCGGTAAGCTTCTTAATTGTATCTATTGTTTTTGTGCTAAGCTCGGTCTCGCCCCTTTTGAGGAGAGTTCCGTCAACATCGCACACAACCATCTTTATCATGTCGTTCACCTCTGTTTATATGTTAGGGCAAATAGTATTTTATTGCAAGTAAAACTTTGTGAATTAATCATTGCACCTATCAGCGTTACTTACTTGTATCTTCTATAAGATTCTGTTTTAATACTTGTATAGTTTCTTGATTTTTCTTAAGGAGTTCAAGTTGTCTATATGCTTTTTCTCTTAGAATTTTCAACCGTTCAATCTTAGGTATTTCCTGCCTTATCAAGTCAGCATTTGTATCTTCAAGATTTATAAGCACAACCAATTCTTCCGCAGATGCAAAATCTCTAATATTAAGCATTCTCCCATCAATCCCCTGTTCATTTCTCCACTGTGCTGCCGTCTTTCCAAACAACGCCATATTAAGAATATCCGCTTCCGAAGCATATGTATAAGCCATTTCTTGTGAAGATAGTGTCGGTGTTATCAAAAATTCCTTTACAGCATCTGTATGAATTCGATAATTAATTTTTGACAATTCTCTTTTTACATCCCAGCCAATTGCAAGTCGTTCCGCTTCATCTTTTCTTAACCGCTGATAATCTTTTATTATATAAAGTTTGAATTCCGGCGAAATCCAAGAAGCAAACTCAAAAGCAATATCAGTATGTGCGTATGTCCCGCCATAACGTCCTGACTTTGAAATAATACCTATCGCATCTGTTGCATTTATCCATTGCTGCGGCGTCAATGTAAAAGCATTATCACCTGCTTCCGTTTTAAACCTATCGAATTCGATAGGTTTAAAATTAGGATTATGAATCTGCTCCCACAAACCCAAAAATGAAATTGTTGAATAATTACGCATCCAGTTTGCAACTACAATAAATGCATTCTCTGGATTTTTGAATTTAGCGATATCCGTTAATGAAATATATGCCTCCTCATTTACAACATCACCCATTACCCTAATTTCCGTTCCATTAGCGTCAATTTTCATACTTTTCATAAAACTCTTCTCCTTTAAATCTTTGTCCATAGCAAATAATGTATACAGCAACAAAAAACATCTCAAAACCACTTTGCGAATAATAATACACATTATAAAAACATAAAGTAAAAAGGAACCCTTGCAGAGTTCCTCCTCTTTAAAGTAATGTATTATCCTTAACACATCCGAAAAGGACTTCTTTGTAGTTGTATATTAACATGCCTACCCTATACTGTCAATATTTTCCTTTTGTAATAAAATTCACTTGCATTCAAACAATAAAAAGGATTCCTATAATCATGTCAATTATAAGAATCCTCTCCGCAATAATCAAATATTAATTTTTAAACACCAAATTTATCAATGCATTCCATGATTGCAAATTCCACTCGCCCTACCGGTTCGTCTAATTGGAGACTTGGCATATTCTCACATATAGCGACTGTAATTCCTCGTTCAAAACACAGAAACACAAAAGTAACATATCCCATGTCGCCACCATTATGTTGATACCACACACCCGTTTTATCCCAGCCGAAACCGTAATTTTCGAGCCAATAATTCTTATCTGCATTAGGCACCATCGTGAATATTTGCTCCCAACTGTTTTTTGACAACAATTGTTTTTGCAACACCGCATTAAGCCATAAACTTAAATCCTGCACTGTAGATACAATACAACCATCTCCACTTGTATCACGACCATATCCCAAACAGATAATATCATCAGCTCTTTCATAACCCGGGCAAGTAGCATTCTCCGGTTTACAACAAGTGTGTTCCATTCCCAAAGGGCTGAAAATCCGCTCTGTCATATAATCATTTAGTGTTTTTCCGGTTATCCTTTCAATTATAAAACCCAGAAATGAATAGTTCGTGTTGGAATACCGGATCATGTCACCCGGTGTAAACTGTAACTCTTTATCATTTACTAATTCCAAAACTTCTGATAGCGAAAACCCTCTGCTTACTGCATTGTATTCATATACAATCTGTTCTCTATCGGACATTTTCTCCAATGCGCTATCTTTTTCTAATTGTTCTGCAATTACATCATTAATCATATCGGGAATACCTGACATCATATTAAGCATTTGCCTAATTGTCATTTTGTCTGAATACCTATACTCCGGAAGATATATAGCAAGTTTATCTTCCAACTGAATTTTTCCCTCTTCTGCCAACATCATGATGCAGGCAGCTGTAAATTGTTTTGTTACTGATGCAATTAAAAATTGTGAGTTTAGTGTATGTCTGATTTTACTTTCATAGTCTGCCCAACCATTCGCACCTTCAAAAAGAAGATTGCCATCTTTACAGATACTCACACAACCATTGAATTCCCAACGTTGCAAAATATCAGTCATATTGCTGATAAATTCATTTTTGTTCATTTTTTATCCTCCTTCTTTTGGAGGTCTTACTCGTGCGCCTCCTTACACTTTATATTTTTCTTCATAATCTAAGTCCGCCTTTCGAATATATTATTTTTTTACTTTTATAATTTGGAAGAAAGAACTTTCTCTCTTCTGCATAATATTATAGTCACCATATATAATACTGTCAATTTGTATCTTTTTTTATTGAGCAAGAACTTCCTTCAACTTCTCCGTCTCAACCTCTATAACCTTCTTATCAATCCTCTGAAACAAAATGTCCACTTCCGAAAGCTTATATCCCGCCTCAACAGATTGTCTCTCCCACTTATTACTTATATTAAGCCAACCAAAAATCTTTTCTGACGAAAACGGTATAAATGGTGCCAACAGCACTGCCAGATTCGCAATAATCTGAACGCACTGATAAAGTGTATTGTCACATGCCTCCTTGTCGGTATTTCTTGTAACCCAAGGCTGTTCAGTATCAAAAAACTTATTTGCACTTCTTACAAATTCAAATATCTCATCAAGCGCATCCTTAAAATAAGCCTTCTCAATCCGCTTGCCCACTAAAGCATACAGTTCTTCTATCCTTTTATTAATATCCTGATTTTCGTTCCCTTCAGGCACAACCCCGTCACAGTATTTTGCAATAAAGGCCAGCGTTCGATTCACAAAGTTTCCGTATGCCCCGAGCAACTCTCCATTATGACTGTTAACATATTCCCTCCACGAAAAATCGGCATCCTTCTTTTCAGGACCGTTTGCGATAAAAAAGTAACGGATTGAGTCAGCCTCATAATTATCAAGCAAATCTTTAACCCATATTGCATAATTCTGACTTGTGGATATTTTTCTTCCTTCTAAGGTCAGATATTCGCTTGATACAATTTGGTCGGGCAAACGCCAACCCTCACCGTTGCCAAGCAAAAGCGCCGGTAATATTATTGTGTGAAAAGGTATATTATCTTTCCCATGCACATAATAGTGTTTTGCTTCGCTTCCCCATAATTCACAGAAATCAGCGTTTCTTTTGTCTGCTGCCACCTTACTTGCCGACAGATATCCCAATACATTCTCTGCCCAAATATAAATGGTTTTATTTTCGTAGCCATCCTTCGGAACCTCAATTCCCCATTCCAAATCCCTTGTAAGCGCCCTATCTCTCAAGCCATCATCGATATACTTATTGGTAAATGCAATAGCATTTTTTCTCCATTCAGGATTATTATCAACAAATGTCTTAAGCTCCTCCTGCAATTTAGTTATTGCAATATACAGGTGTTTTGACGCTTTAAAACCTATCTTCTTCCCGCATACAGCACAAACCGGTTCTACAAGAGCCTCCGGCTCAAGAACAGTACCGCATGCATCACATTGGTCTCCTCTGGTATCACTTCCGCACTCCGGACATTTCCCAAGCACAAAACGATCCGCCAAGAATGTAGCGCAGTTCTCACAATAAGCCTGCGGCACTTCCTTTTCATAGACATATGGACTTTCGTATAATTTTTTATGAAACTCCCTCACAAAGGCTTTATGCTCATCTGCCGATGTTTTTGTATACACATCATAACTAAATCCCAGCCTTTCAAAACACTCTGTAAATTCTTCATGATAAAAATCACTAACCTCCTGCGGCGTCCTTTTTTCCTGCTTTGCACGAATTGCAACAGGCGTTCCGTGGCAATCGCTTCCCGACACAAAATATACATTATCGCCGACTGCCCTATGATATCTTGCAAGAACATCACCCGGTAACAATCCGGCAATGTGTCCTATGTGCAATGAACCGTTTGCATACGGCCATGCACCACCAATTAAAATATTTCTCATATTACATACCTCATTTCTAAATTTTATAGTGATAACTTTTTAGTGTCTTTCAGACACCCGACCTTTATCGGTCATTGATTTTTGAAACCAAAAAAAAGAATTTGCGAGGCAAATTCTTATCAAATAAAAAATGCCCTCCTCTCTGAAAAATTTCTTTTTCAGGGACGAGAGCAACTCAGCTTCGTGTTACCACCCTAAATTCACCTATACCTCACGATACAGGCCTTATCAACTACAGACGAGAAATGATTCATCGATAGTCTATCACTGTAACGGGTGCACCCGTCGTAGCCTTGGCAAGATTGCTTCGGTACGCAGCTCCGAGACCATTTTCAGTAGTTCCTTCTGCGCCTGTTCTCACCTAATCAGACTCTCTGTAACATATCTAACTACTTACTTTTCTCTTCATAGCCTTTGATATTTTTTATAAAGGATACAACTAATTCTGGAGTTTGTCAATTGATTTATTTACAGCTTTACAAAATATGTAAAATATTGTAAAATAATATTGCATTCAATTTTTCCCAAGGGGTTATCTCCCCAACTTTCCCAAATATCAATTTACCCTTGTCGTCCCCCAAAACATATAGTATAATTACAGAGAGGTGGTGTAAGTGGAAGATATGAGCGTATTTAAAAGCTATTTAAGGCGTTTGCTTCACGATTTGAAAGAGCTCAAAAAAGCTTTACAAAATCAGGATCATGCAAGAGCCGAGGAATTAATTGATTCGTTGATTACTGACACTCAAAAAGGCTTAGAAGACTAAGCTACAATTATTTCAAATTCAAAAGGACATAGGTAACCGACTGGCCACCTATGTCCTTTTCACTGTTATATCACTCTAATTTACTCCGGCAAAACATCACTAAACATTATAAGATCCGATGCCACTTTCTCCTCCTCAGTAAGCGGTTTAAATGTTCCGTTACCATAGAGAATATCCTTAACCATTATACCGACAACATTGTCAACAAAGTATCTCGTACTTCTGTCGATAATATAATCCTGCATCTGAGGCGGATAGCTCTTTGCTTCAAGCATGGCCGCTTCCAAAGCATACTCTGCAAACCTTTTCTTAATGTCCTCGCTAAGCTCAGGGATTTTTGCAAAGAAATCCTTGTGACTTCCCTTTACAATCATTATATTCACTTTATTGTCTTTAGTAAGGAAGCCACGTTTTCTAAGGCGTTCAAACTTCTCTTTAGACACCTTATTATCAGTAATCTCACCTGTTATAAATTCATACAACCACTCATAATCAGACGTCCAATTATTCTCCCAACCGCCTTTTCTTGAGCAGTATCTTGAATCTGCCGACCAGGAATATACCCCCTGATATTTCTCCGACCAGCGGTTCATACTTCCGCATATCCAGTATTTATCAGTGTCAAACTTTGCCACATAATCCTTGTCACTTACTTCCGTCACAATATTAACGAATGCAAAATAACTGCCGCCGTCGGTTGTTTTTATTCTGTACTTCTCCACATCCCTCTTGATGTCAATATTGCACTTATTGAGTATACTGTGTAATATCACCGCCGCTTCCAAGAGTTCAAAGTTACCACTAGGGATATATACATCTCTTACATCTGCAATTGCCTTTCTGACAAGTGGAATATACTCTTCTGTAAGAAGCTTTGCCACTTCCAGCTTCTTTTTATACTTCATATCCTCCTGCTCGCGAGAATATGTTCTCGGATTGAATTTAACATATGTTGTATACTTATCACCGGGCACGCGCACAAGGAAACCGTTGCTTTCAAGCAATTCTATCTTATCTTCAATAAAAACAAGCGTCATTCCAAGCTCCTGCGCTATCTCCTCTTTCGTCTTAGGTTCAAAATATACACTATACACAATGTTAAAATTAATTTTGTCATCAAGATAATACTCCGGTCCACCTTTTTGTCCCGGTGTTCCATCGTGTCCGATCCAATTAATTTTAATCGGCTTCATACCAAGTTTTCCAATTCGTCTTTCCATAGAAAAGCCCTCCTTTAATTCATTTCTTGCCTTACTCAAATGCCATTTGACGGTCCCCTCCGGCATGCCTGTTTCCTCAGAAATAGAGGTAATCGTCTTGTTTTCGTAATAAAATGAATAAACTATCTCGCGACGTCTCGCGGTAAGAAATGCTATTTCTCTTCTAAGACGCAATATTTCTTCTTCCGAGTCCTCGAAAAAGTATTCGTCGTCAACCGGTATTTCCATACCGTCAATCGATACTCCGAGTTGCTTCTTCTTGGACGAAACATACTTCGAATATGTATGCTCGCTTATTCGCCAGATGTATCCTTCAACATTGACAATCTCATCTGCCTTCAAAAGCGAAAGATACACTTCCTTTACGATATCCGCACACAAATCCTCTGCCTCATCATATGAAAAAGATTTCTTTATGGCAAATCCATAAATTTTTGAAAAATACTCTGTTATTATTGCATCTGCTTTTTGTTTATTCATATATTCCTCCGGCGCCGTTTGACTATATAGTGCAGGAAATTTTAAAAAGGTTGGCTAATTTTAAAAAATTTTTAAATTAATCCTTCAATAAACCTTGAGGCCTCCAGTCTCTTATTATATCTCTCCTTAACATGATAAATATAAAGCTCTTCCTTCGCCCTCGTCATTCCCACATAGAACATACAGCGTTCCTCTTCTATCTCCTCATCGAGGTTCGCCTTATGATGCGGAATTATTCCTTCGTTTACATCAGGCAAAAATACAACGCGGTATTCAAGACCCTTTGCACCATGAAGTGTAACAATCTCGACGCCCTCACGCCTGCGCTCCGTTTTCTCCTGAATCTTCTTTAGAGAAGCCTTGTACTCTTCTATATGTGCAAACCAACTGTCGTAATCCTTATAATTCTTGGCACTTTCTTTGAGTTCATCAAGAATACGGAGCAAATCCTCCTCCTGAATATGATGACTTTCCGCATATTCCTTAAGATACGCCTCGTAGCCGATACCGTTTCGGAAGTACGTCACCGCAGCCACAGGCGGCATCGTGCTCATAACGCGCAAATCATATTCAAGTCTGTCAACTCTGTCCCACATCCAGTCCTTATCGCTATATATTTTCTTAAGATTCTCAAACGAAACTGTCGGTTCTATGTAATCCCTCGCGATATAACGTTTCGGTCTGTTCATAATCTGCAAAAATACGCTTCGTTCTCTGTTGCCGAGAGCCATCTTTATATAAGCAAACAAATCCTTTGCAATCCAGTGCTCGAATATATTAGGCAGACTGTCCTTCATCGTAAAAGGAATCTGATATTCAAGAAACTTCTCAACAAGGGCACGTGCGCCCTGATTCGTGCGGAACAATACCGCCATATCATTCCAGTTCACACCTTTTTCGTTAAGCTTTCTAACCTGCGAAACAATCTGCAGATTCTCCTCCGTCGGTGTCTCGAATTCCCTGATGACTACCGTTCCCTTTTCCTTGTGTGCAGGCTTTATGTCCTTTGGAAAACGCTTCTCATTCTCTCCGATAACAATTCCGGCACACTCCACAATCTTTTTTGCACTTCTGAAATTATATTCGAGAAGAATCTTTTTGCAGTTCGGGTACTGCTTCGGGAAATTGAGCATTATCTCGGGACGCGCACCTCTGAAACGATAAATTGACTGGTCATCGTCGCCCACGATAAAAAGATTATTCTCCGGTAGTGCAAGCAAACGCATTATCTCGTACTGCACAAGATTGATATCCTGAAACTCGTCGATAAGTATGTATCTGTACTTCTTCTGCCAACCCGCAAGAATGTCAGGACGCGCCGTAAGAAGCTCATAAGTCATGACAAGCATATCGTCAAAATCCAGAAGTCGCCTCTGCCTAAGCATATTGTCGTACTGCTTGTAAATACTCCTAAAGCCCGTCTCCGAACAGGACGTGGAATAATAATGCTCCAAATCAAGCATTCCGCCCTTTACCGAGCTTATCTCCGAAATAATATTTTCCACGAGCTCATTTTCATCCTCAGTCTCAAGATTCTGCGACTTGATAAGCTCGCGTATAAAAGTATTTTTCTCATCTTCTTTAAGGATATTCTCTGCCCTGAACCCGTACGCATATTTCAGAATCTGAAAAAACACCGCATGGAAGGTTCCGAAGGTCACCGACCTCGGTTTATCTTTTTCAAACAAGCCAAAAAAGCGCTCCCTCATCTCCGTGGCAGCGGCCTTTGTAAAAGTGATTACAAGAATCTCTGACGGATTTACCTTGTAATGCTCTATCAGATATTTAATTCGTTCTGTTATAACGGTGGTTTTCCCCGAACCGGGTCCTGCAAGAATTAAGGCAGGTCCCTCGTAATGAGAGACCGCCTTTAATTGTGATGTGGAAAATTTCATCCTAGACTTCCTTTTTTAATAACTCGATACCTGCTTTAATACGTGCAAGTGTCTCTTCCTTACCGAGAATCTCCATAAGCTCTGTTGCACCGCCCGGTGTTGTCTGCTTACCGGATACTGCGGTACGAATCGGCCACATTACGTAACCGTTCTTAACTTCCTTCTCTGCCACATAATTCGAAAGCATTGCATATAAAGCATCGTTAGAGTAATCTTCCTGTGCCTCAAGTATCGGCAAAATGTCCTCAAGAACTGCAAGAGATGACTCCTTGGTTGTCTTCATCTTCTTATGAACATACATCTCTGTATCATACTCCGGAAGTGCCTCGAAGAAATCCACATGATCCTTTATATCAAGGAAGGTCTCAATACGGCTCTTAACCATTCCAGCAATCTTCTTAAGGTCCATATCCTTAGTGATAACCTCTTTAAGATACGGCTCTGCCATCTCATAGAACTTATCGGCATCCATAGCCTTCATGTATTCGCCGTTCATCCAGCGAAGCTTAACAATATCAAAAACTGCCGGCGATTTGCTGATTCTTCTGTAATCGAAATCTTTGATAAGTTCATCAAGTGTAAAGATTTCGCGGTTATCGTCAGAACTCCATCCAAGAAGTGCAATATAATTAACAATTGCCTCTGTCAAAAAGCCCTGCTCAATCAAATCCTCAAATGAAGAATGACCGCTTCTCTTGGACAACTTTTTATGATTCTCATCTGTAATAAGCGGCAAATGAATATATGTCGGTGACTCCCAGCCGAAAGCATCATAAAGACGCTGATATTTCGGCGAAGATGAAAGATACTCATTACCACGAACTACATGTGTAATATTCATTGTATGGTCATCCACAACATTTGCAAAGTTGTATGTAGGATATCCGTCTGACTTAATAAGAATCATATCATCTAACTCTGCATTCTCTACGGTAATATCTCCATATAACTCATCATGGAAGGTTGTTGTTCCTTCGTTCGGAATATTCTGTCTGATAACAAAAGGCTTGCCTGCTGCAAGATTTGCCTCAATCTCCTCTTTTGACAAAGAAAGACAATGCTTATCGTATACGGAAATCTCCTTGCCCTCTACAACCTCTGATTTGAGTGTAGCAAGACGCTCCTTGTCGCAGAAGCAGTAATATGCCTCGCCCTTTTCTACGAGCTCCTTCGCATATTTCATGTAGATACCTGTCTTCATACGCTCACTCTGAACATACGGACCTACTCCGCCGTCCTTATCGGGACCTTCGTCATGAATAAGGCCAGTCTTCTCCATTGTGCGGTAAATAATATCTACTGCACCCTCTACAAAACGCTCCTGGTCTGTATCCTCAATACGGAGCATAAAATCTCCGCCTGCATGCTTTGCAATCAAAAACTCATATAATGCCGAACGCAAGTTACCTACATGCATCTTACCTGTAGGGCTTGGTGCGTATCGTGTTCTAACTTTTCCTGTACTCATTTTATTTTCCTCCTACTTTAAAAACCCGTTAATAATCTGTGCTTCAGCTTCTTCCTCCGTAAGTCCCAGAGTCATAAGCTTAATAATCTGTTCACCCGCAATCTTACCGATTGCAGCTTCATGAATAAGGCTAGCTTCAAGATGGCTTGCCGTAATCTCCGGAATTGCGCTGATTTTCGCATTGTCCATAATAATCGCATCACATTCCGTATGTCCGTTACACTTGTTGTTGCCGTGAATCTTGGAAATAAATTCCTGTCTGGAATTATCCTTTGCAACTGCTCTTGAAATAACATTCGTTCCGGAGCCTTCACCTGCCAAATCAACTTCAAATTCAGTCTCGGCAAACTGGTCTCCGTGCGTCATGAGTTTTTCCTTGATAACAAGTGTAGCTCTGTCTTTAAGAACAGCCTTGGTGGAACGTCTCGTAGAATCAACACCCTTAATCTGGACTGTCTCCATCTCCATATAGCTGTCTTCGTCCATCTCGACAACAGTTGTGGGGTTCATGATACGTTCGCCCTTACCGTCACCGCTTCCGTAGTGCTTTTCGACATATCTTACCTTAGAACCCTTGCCTACGAAAAATGAATGAATTCCGTCATGTCTTGACTTGGCATCTCCGCCATTATGAATTCCGCAGCCCGCCACAATAGTAACGTCGCAATCTTCGCCGATATGGAAATCGTTATACACCATCTCTTCAAGGCCTGTCTGGCTAAGAAGCACCGGAATATGCACACTTTCCTTCTTAGTGCCCGATTTTATAATAATATCAATTCCGTTCTTATCTTCTTTGGTTACAATATCTATGTTGGCTGTTGTATTTCTTGAAACACTCTCGCCGTTTGCTCTGATATTGTAAGCTCCTGCAGGTATCTCATGCAAACCTGCAATCTGTTCAAGCAAATTCTTCTGAATAGCATCCATGTTACTCGTCTCCCTTTAAATAGCGGCAGCTTCCGGCTACATTCAAAAGCTCCGGTAAAATCTCATCCTTTGTTCCGACTTTTTCAATCTGACCGCCGGCAATAACAATAATCTCGTCCGCAATGTTAAGAATTCTTTCCTGGTGAGAAATAATCATTATGGCCTTGTCGCCCTTAGAATGAATCTTTTCAAATACGCGGATAAGGTTATTAAAGCTCCACAAATCAATTCCCGCTTCCGGCTCATCAAATACCGAGAACTTCGTGTCTCTCGCAAGAACTGTGGCAATCTCGATTCTCTTAAGCTCACCGCCCGAAAGACTTCCGTCAACCTCACGGTTGATGTAATCTCTTGCGCAAAGTCCAACCTCTGACAAAAATTCGCACGCACTTGAATAGCTGAGCTTCTCACCTGCCGCAAGCATAATTAGATCCTTAACGGTAACTCCCTTAAATCTGACCGGCTGCTGAAAAGCAAAACTTATTCCGAGCTTCGCTCTCTCGGTAATACTCATATTCGTAATATCTACACCGTCGAACAAAATCTGTCCTGAGGTTGCCTTTTCTATTCCCACTATAATCTTCGCAAGCGTGGACTTACCGCCACCGTTCGGTCCGGTAAGTGCTATAAACTTATGCTCATCAATTGTCAAATTAATATTTTTTAATATTTCCTTGTGTACATTATTCTCACTTTCGACCTCAAAGGAAACATTCTTAAGTTCAAGCATCTTAATCCTCCTGTGTACAGCGTTTAATATCTGCATCCTATCATAACGCCCATTATAACAGAGTATTTTAAAGGTTGCAATTCAGAATTGTCAAGTTTCGCCAAGTTTTTCATTTTCTTTTTTCTGTGCTTCCCTTTTACGCTTTGTCATAAGGCCTCCGATTCGTCCTGTCTCCCTTGCCGAAAGCGATTTCCATCCGTCACTTAACACTTTATCCTTAAGTCCCAGTTCCTCTGCTATTTCAAATTTAATCTTCTCCTGCGGTGTAAGATTATTAAGATCTATCTTCTTTTCTTTCTTAGGCATAATCAAGACCTCCTTCAAACTGCTTTTTATAGTTTGAGAGGTTTATTGGGAAAATATACAAGTTGAAGAAAGTTTTTCTTCATTGTACTTTGCTCAAAAATAGTATATAATACTATTACCATAATTTTGAAAGGAGGGATTTACATGTGTGATGTTCAAAAGTATATCGATATCTACGAAGAACTTGAAAAGCTTGAGCCCGATGATACTCTGCAGCTTGTTCTGGAAGCTAAAACAGAAGCGCAAAAAGACTTTTTTGAAATGCTTGGAGATTATCTTCTCGCTTTAAAACAGCAAGAACTCATAGGAAGGAAACTAATTTAATGAAAAAATATGTCCTAATTGCCGGCGTTAACGGCGTCGGCAAATCTACTTTATGCCAACTAATTCCTAACCTACGAAAACTTCCACGAATTAATCCGGACGAAATTCTACAGGAATTTGGCAATTGGCAAAACCCTTCCGATATGCTTGCCGCAGGCAAAATAGGAATCGAATCTCCTGAACTTGCCAAAGAACGCGTAAGGGCCAGAGTTTTAAAAGGCGGCCATGGAATTCCCGAAAAATATATTGAGCGACGCTACTTTGACTCTATAAATAATCTCAAAAAAATCTTAGACAAATGCGACCTGATTGCATTCTATGACAATACAAAGTCTCTTCGCCGTTTCGCAATATATAAAAACGGTATTCCTATCCGCCTTTCAAAAAAAATTCCCTCATGGTTTGAAAAACATATTCTAAATAAATAGCTTATCTCTCTTTATATTCCAACCCCTTATCCGTAAGCTCATATACCTTATCACACACCTCATCAATATACTTTCTGTCATGTGAAATACTTATAATTGCCCCCTGAAACTCCGAAAGCATTTTCCTTATAACAGGCCCTGAAAGTGGCGAAAAATTACGTGTCGGCTCATCGAGAATCAAAACATTTGCTCCCGACATACTCATTTTTAGAAGCAACACTTTCGCTTTCTGACCACCCGACAATTCTGCAATAGGATGTTCCATTTCATCAGCCGTATACTTAAGCGCACCGAGATACGTTCTGATTCTTGTTCTCTCTTCCTTATCTCCCGATCTGTCCAGATAATCCACAGGAGTCATATCAAGCTTTAGCATGTCTTCATAATTTTGCGGCATATATTCTGCATGAATATCAGACCTTGAAAGAAGCTCCTCCGCAATTTTACGAAGCAGGGTTGTCTTGCCAGTACCATTCCTTCCGACAATACAAATCTTCTCCGAACCTCTTATATTAAGTTCAATATTTTCAGACAGAGTTCGCACTCCGTCCGGAGTATATAATTTGTCAAGCGAATATTCAAGAACTCTTTTTCCGGCAGGGATTGCAACGTTTTTATCTCCTAGCTTGAAGAAAATAGCGCTTTCTTCCTCCGGCATTTCCGTCATATTCTCATCCTCGCGTTCAAAGCGCTTTTCCATGCTTTTTACGGCTTTCATCTTCTTTTTAAGAAGCCTTCCCGGACCGTCTCTTTCTGCCTTGGAAATACTGTCAAGCTTATGCGATACGCTCTGCTCAATTTTACGAAGCTTCTCATCGCGGATTTTCTTCTCTCTGCGCTCATTCAAAGCTCTCGTTTCCTGCTTGTCAAAATTGTCCCTTCGTTCTGCAATATATCTCTCATACGGCATCTTCGCAACAGTATATCTGCTTTGTGTCTTCCTCCTTATCTGCTCTATATGAATTACCATATTGGCAGTTTTCTCTATGAGTGTCTCATCGTGCGAAATATAAAGCACGATATGCGGCCACTTAAGAATCATATCCTCCAACCACTCCAAAGTCTCTATATCAATATCGTTGGACGGTTCATCAAGAAGAAGCACGGTTGGCTCCGATATCATAAGCCTCATCATCTGCGCCTTTACCTTTTCTCCGCCTGATAAAGTTCCCATCTTCTGTTCCTCATAGAAAAAGTCCTTCGGCATATGGAATTCACTTGCGAGCTTACCTAACGTTTTGGGTGTCTGTTCAAAAAACATCGGTTCCTCTGCAAAAAACTCATATACTGTTCTTTGCTTATCTTCTTCCCTAAGTTCCTGCGCCAGATATCCCAAACGCTCTCTATTTAAGATTCTCTCGCCAATCCCTTCCGCATATGCTTCAATCATATCCGGCTCGTAAATCCACTTTAGCAGCGTTGACTTTCCATTTCCTTCTTCACCGATAATTACCGCCTTGTCCCCTGCGTTAAGCACGAATGAAAAATCCTGCAAAATAACTCTCAAATCTTTTTTATGTGTAATACTCAAATTTTTAATCTGTAACATACAGCCTCCTTCCGAAGCCCGTCTTATCTTATATTTAAAAAATATATCCTGCTTATCTTTAAGTCAGCAAGCAAAAAAGTCTGTCTTCGCAACCGAAAACAGACTCACCCAAACAAACCTATATTTTGCCCACACAAACAAACCTTAAGCAAAAAGGTATCAAAACGGATAAGATAATCTAATTCGGCACACGAAAACAAACCTGTCATTCAGGCTTCTCAAAAAATATTCGTCTCGTCCAAATCAAACTATCTGTTTCGCATTTCTCCACCTTACACTATGTCAGTGCCTTTCTTTAAAGCTACAATGATATTACCACAAAATACTACGAATGTAAAGTTTGGATATTATCCTTAAGCCTTCTGTTTCGGCACAAACTCAATCTTAAGCACCATATCCATTCCTTCTGCAAGTCTCTTAAGCAAATTCACCGTAGGATTGCGAGTTCCGTTCTCAAGCTTACTGATATCCGCCTGATTAATACCTGTCCGCTCAGCGAGCTCTTTCTGTGTAAGATTCTTTGAAATTCTCGCATTCACTATTGCCCTGATGATATCAAACTCAGGTTGCATATTCTCATATTCTTTTCTAAATTCCTCATCTCTTAATTGTTCCTCACGATAATCATTAAACTTTCTCATCTTCCTTACACCTCTTTATATATATTTTTCTATACTTCTTGGCTCTCTCTATCTCCTGTCTGGGAGTCTTCATACTTTTCTTTATAAATCCATTAGTCATTATTATCCTACCACCATGGTAGAAGAAATATAATACTCTTGAAATATCACTGCCGACCTTACACCTTAATTCAAAGATATTCCCACCCAGATACTTACTGTAGGGTTCCCTTAAATCATTTCCCGACTCCTGTAGAATCTCAATTAACCCGACAAGCTTTGCTCTCATTTTCTTATCAAGATCATCTAAAAACTCTTCTACGGGAACCTTACCGTTGTCCTCTTCAAAAAACAGTACTTCAAATTTACTCATTTGTTCTCCCTTCTTATTATATGGTATATATGCCATATTGTCAATTATATTTTTTTCCGTTTTCAATCACTAAATGGGAATCAATCCGAATTACGCTAAAGAATACTACTTAAGAAAAATTAGAAATATGAAATGAAAAATGGAAACGTGCAATATAAAGCATCTACACATTTCCATTTTATACCATATGCATTCTGTTGTCCAGCAAAATTTATATTTTACATCAAAAACTCTTCCCCAATTCCGAGCGCGTAAATTATCTTCTCCTTAACCTTTTTGCCGGTAAGCTGTTCAAGCGCCCTAGCATAAAGTTCCATCTGTTTACCATATCTGTTAGCAAACATCTTATGAGGATCTTCCGCTTCCGGCACACGGTCCGTCTTATAATCCACAAGCACAATCTCGCCGTCCTCTTCAAAAAAGGCATCGATAATACCCTGAACCATTATAAGCTCGCCCGAAGGCCAGTCCTCTCTTACTTCGCCCGAATCCATACCGATAACAAACGGCTGCTCCTTCTTTAGAGTGCCCACACGTTCTGCCTCCTGCATCCTAGCATAAAGCTTAGTTCCTGCAAATTGAAACAAAGTATCCATGCGCATCTTCTTTGCCGCACCGGCTTCAATCTTGCCTTCCAAAACAAGACGTTCGCAAAGCATTTTAATATCATTTTTATCAGGTGTATGCGCAAAATCATAATGCTCCATAACCGTATGATATGCCGTTCCAACCGCCATACCAAACCTTTTAGACGCATTGTCCGAAGGTTTAATCCCAGCACCCGACTCACCGGAAGGCCCCGACTGACCACCCAACTTGCCATCGCCAAATTCTGCAAACTCTCCAACATTCACTGCCTCATCTTCCGCAATAAACTTCGGAACCACTGCTTCATTTTCTTCAATCAAAAAGCTTCTGTCCTCGTCCTCGCACACATAACTAAGCTTCTTAAGCTCCGACACACTTACAGCCGCGTGAACTCCAACACTTAGCTCCTGCTTATATGAATAAGCAAATCTCTCTTCAATAAGTTGCCTTATATCTGCATCAACAACCTCGTCCTTGTCCTTGTTCCTAAGAAAACTCTCTCTTGCTCCATCTGTAAGAAGTCTCTCTTTTTCTTCAGAGACAAGAGCATCCGGGCTAATAGATTTTACTTTAAAACCTCTGCCACCTGTAAAAGGCATAATCCAATCCGCAAAGCACCCTGCGGACGTAAGTGACAAAAATGTGGCATCGCTGTCATCTGCCCACTTCTTCTCCTTCATATCAAGACTCGGAAATGCACCGACCATTATGAGCTTATCAATTGCACGCGTCATTGCAACATAAAGAGCACGTGCTTCCTCTTCCATATTTTCAATACGAAGCATCCTCTGCATAATCTGCTTTTTAAGAGAATTTTTCTTGGTTCGTAATTTTATGTTAACTGCATCCATACCAATGCCGTAGTCAGCATGAAAAACAACCTTCTGCGCAGAATCCTGCTGATTGAATTTCTTGCTGATTCCGCCAAGAATTACAACAGGGAATTCCAGGCCCTTACTCTTGTGAATACTCATAATACGCACAGTATTATCATCCTCACCCGAAGTAACTGCCTCCCCGTAATCAACCTCATATTTTTTAAGCTTTTCTATATATCTGACAAAATTAAATAATCCGCGATAGCTGGTCGCCTCAAAAGACTTTGCCTTCTCAATAAGCATATCAAGATTCATCTTGCGCTTTTTACCGGCAGGCATTGCCGCACAATAATCACCGTAGCCTGTATCCTTAAGAACTTCTCTGATAAGCTTATGCATCGGCGTATAAAAACGCTTTTCTCTTAAATTCTTAAAAATTACAAGAAAATCTGCAATTTTCTCTCTGAGAGCCGCTACTTCTCCGACCTCACCATAACCCGTAAGCCCTTCATAAAGGCTCCTGTTTCCTGCCTCGATTTTAATAAGTGCAAGCTCCTCCGAATTAAAATCACCTATCGGTGAGTGAAGTACCGCCGCAAGACTTATATCCTGTGTCGGATTATCAAGTATTCTCAAATAATTTATAACCGTACTTACTTCATATGCATCAAAATAACCTGTATTCGACTGTGCAAAAACAGGAATTCCTTCTTCTTCAAGTACCTTGGTATACGTGTCGCTTCTGCCTGCAAAGCTTCGAAGCAATATGACAATATCCCGATACTGTGCCTTACGGTACTCTTTTCTCTTCTCATCCCAGACAGGAAGTCCCGTCTCCTTATCAATAAGCTCCTTTATACACGTGGCAACAGCCTTTGCCTCCATCTCCGACGTCTCAAGGTCAGCCTTGTCACCATCTTCAGTTTTCTGCCCGAGAAGCATTATCTCCGTCGTATAATCATAACCTGTCGCTTCCGGTTCAAAATCCTTGCCACGGTTAAGCTGCTGACCGTCGCTGTAATCAATTCCGCCAAAATCCATGCGCATGATATTGTCAAACACAGTATTAACGCTATCAAGAACTTCGCCCCTGCTTCGATAATTCTGCGAAAGCTCTATACACTTTTCACCTACATTCTCACCCTTTGTAAAGCTGTGATATTTCGTGAGAAAAAGGTCAGGTCTTGCCATTCGGAATTTATAAATACTCTGCTTAACGTCGCCAACCATAAAAAGCTTCTCGTAACCGCGATACTTGCCCGAAACAGCCGTAAGAATTACCTCTTGCACCAAGTTACTGTCCTGATACTCGTCAACCATTACCTCTGCAAAATAATCGCTGTACTCTCTTGCGACCTCGGTAAACTTAAGATTACCCTCCGCATCCGTTTCCGTAAGTATCTCAAGTGCAAAATGCTCCAAGTCATTAAAATCCACAAGATTACGCTCGCGTTTTTTTGCCGCGAACATCCGGGCAAATTCTTTGACAAGAGAAACAAGAAGCTCTACATTTTCACGAACCGCACCCAGCTCGCCTACGAGTTCTTCCAACGGCACCGAAAAATATGTCGTCATAAATTTACGCAACTCATCCTTATAAATTTTGCGATATGCCTTTACATTCTCTACAATCTCCTCGGGATATGCATCCTTTTTCACGCGCGGTAACGTCGCAAAACTGTCCTTTACTAAGTTCCAGGTTGCAACCACCTCCGAATAACCCTTTGCCCGAAGAACCGCCTCAAGAATCTCTTTATCACCGGCATATACAGCCTCGTAAACTACCGGACCGCCCTCTGCCATAACCTCCATATATCCCTTTTGCCAAACCTTAAGAAGGCTCCCTATCATAATATCCTTCTGTTCAAGAAGCTTCTTAATCTCTACAAGTCCTTCTGCCTCCGTGGCACTTGTAACACTATAATTCTTCGCACAAAAATCAAGCCACTTATCCGGCATGGGGTGGCTCTGTGAAGCCTCGAATATCTTAAGAATCAAATCCTCAAAACCGTCATCATTCTTTCCGACGCATATACTTTCAACCAAATCAAGAAACGAACGGTCGCCCTCTTTGTAACACTTCTCCAAAAGTTCTCCCGCAACATCCGACTTAAGAAGCTTAAGCTCGCCCTCGTCAGCAAGCCTGAATGCCGGATCAAGCTCGATACTGTTAAAATGATTCCTGATTATACTCAAACAAAATTGATGAATCGTTGAAATCTGCGCATTTCCAAGAAGCATCTGCTGACGCTGCAGATACTTATACAAATCACTCTTTTCATCAAGCCCGTCAAGACGCTCATCAATAGCCTTGCCTATACGCTCTCTCATCTGCGCAGCGGCCGCATTGGTAAAGGTCACAAGCAAAAATCTGTCAGCATCAATAGGATTTTTCTCATCACAAATACGCGATATGATATGTTCTACGAGAACTGCCGTCTTTCCGGAGCCTGCAGCCGCCGAAACAAGCAGGGTCTTATCGCGAGAACCAATTATTTCACTCTGCTTCTCTGTCCACACTATCGCCATCCTGCGCACCCTCCTGTATTTTTGCCCAAATCTCGTCTGCTTTTAAACTCTTAAGTTTCTTAAACTTATAACCCTTTATCTCTTTATCAAAACCGCAAATGCTCTTATAGGTACAATAGTCACATCCCGTCTTTGCACCTGTCTCATAAGGACTTATGCTGATGTCTCCGTTCAAAATACCATCACCTATATCCTTTATCCTGCCTTTAAGATGCTTAATAAGCGCACCATATTTGTCTGCAGTAATAACCTGTGACTTAGCCGCAAGACTACCGTCCTTATTCTTTGACACAGGAATTACACTCGAATCCTTATTAAGCGTATTATCAAGATGCAAAATAGCCTCCGAGGATTCATTTACAAGCCCGTTCACGCAAAGCTGCTTAAGAAGGCTTTCCTCTCTCTCCTCGTCGGTTCCGCCCACATCCTCCGTAAGCGCGTCCGCAATATTATAATAAAACATTCCGGCGGGAATTACGTTTTTGTCCGGATTGGCTCTTGCCACACTTTCCCTTGCCGCCTCCATGTAAATAAGGAGCTGAAGCTGCAGGCCGTAATAAGCCGCGCTCAAGTCAAACTTTGTGCTGCCTGACTTATAATCCACGATTTTCAAATAAATATTGTCCTCGTCCTCATAAACATCCATTCTGTCTATTCGTCCGCGAAGCTTAAGACTTTTGCCCTCAGATAGCTCAATATTAAGTGCCGCAAGCTCGTCATCTCCTGAAAACGAGACTTCACTTCCAAGCGGCACAAAATCACCGCGCTTAAGTTGCTCCCTAAGCGCCCATACAGTCCGCTTCGTAATTCTTTTAAGCCTGTTACGGAGGTATGCATTACGCGCACTGCTGTCAAGAACAGCCTCCTTATACTCATCTGCGACCTTGTCTGCCACCTCATCCACAAGCCTGTCATTCTGCTCGTCAGAAATATCCTTCCATTCAAGTCCGCACTCGTGTATCTTCTTGGCATACTCCTCGATTGCATAATGGAACAAATTACCAAGGTCAAGATAACTCACCTCATATTCCTCACGTTCCTTAAGCTTAAGACCATAGGACAGAAAATGCGCATACGCACATTTTGCAAACTGTTCAAGTCTTGTAACACTGCTTATCGGTTGCGGTCCGTAGAGACTTGCCGCCACCTGCTTTGCAAGCTTACTTTCCTTATTTGCAAAAAACGCCGCATCTATCAATTTATCTATCTTTTCTTTCCAATCAGGCTGACGCAGATACCACGCAAAAAGCTCCTCAAAGCCCTTCGCACCTTCACTACCCGGCAACAAAATCGCTTCGTCAGAGAGTCCCTCTATGAAGCCCGCAAGACTTCCCTCAGGAGTTGTAAGCGCATTTTTATCAAAGCCCTTTACTGCCGTCTCTTTCTTAACAGTCACGGCCGGAAACATCCTTCCGAGCTGTTTGACAATTACTGACGGTTTCTGTGAGCCGCCCGCATTTCCCATAAGCGAATAACTTATATTAAGAATTTTAGAAGGCTTCGTAAGATTAAGGTACAGATAGTACCTCTGTATAAAAAGATTATGTCTTGCCGTGGGCGCCATTTCAAAATTCTCCGCCGCAAGAAAGCTTCTCTCACTCTCCGAAATAATTCCGCCGGATTTGCCTTCACTCGGTACAATACCGTCATTAACGCCCACAAAAAAGATACACTTGACCTCTCCAAGCCTGCTTCTTTGTATATCGCCGATTAGCACTCTGTCTACCGACGGCGGGATAATTCCGATTTTAAGCTCCTCAAAGCCTGAATCCATAATTCCCGCAAGTTCTTCCGCCTTGATACGCTCATCCCCAAGAAGTCCGACAACCTTATCAAAAAGTTCCATCACAAGTTTATATGCCTGTTTATATTCATTGGCAAGCTCCGGCTCACTCTGTTCTTCAAACTTAACACGAAGTGCCGCAAGCTTCTCTGAACACTTAAAAGCATCACTTATAAGGAGTCCGTAAATCGCTGTCATTTTCTCACGAACCGGCTTAGATGATTCTCCAAGTACCTCCGTGACCGGAAGAAGTTCTGATATAACCCTTTCTCTCAAAGCATTAATGCGCTCATTCTCTTCCGACTCCGCCTCGTTCTTACGCTTCCACACACTGCTCCAGCGTTTCTTACCTCTCACACCGTAAGTCGCACAATAATTCTCAAGAAGATTGATTTCCTCTTCCGTCAAATCCGACAACCCTGTCTTTAAAAGAGTAAAAACACTCTCAAAAGAGTAATCCGTCCTGCTTATTTCGAAAAGACTTCTTATAAGCTCAACAAGCGGATTCCCCATAAGTCTTAACTTGTAATCCGCAAAACACGGAATACCGCAAGCCTCAAAAGCCTCCTCAAGAGGCTCCTTATAGCTTTCAAGCGCACCTGTCACGACCGCAATATCCCTAAAAAGATAACCCTCATCACGCACCAGAGATAATACCTGAGCCGCAACATATTCCGCTTCCTTACGCATATTCAGATGCTCCGAAATACGTATTGCATCCGTCGCCTTTTCGTAAACTGCCTTATGTCCCCTAAAAAGATGCATCTCAAGGAAGCGCAGAGCCTCCTCTTCGCTAAATCTTGACTTTGACACATCATTTAAAATAATATCCTCTTTTTTGGCAATACCCAAATCCTTAGCAAGCTCGCTGAGCTTTGATACCGTTGTTTTTCCAAGTCCAAAAAGTGTCTCCTTAAGCTCACCGGCATACAAACTCTCAGTAGCATCCGCTGTTACCGTCACAATCACATCACGCACCTTCATAAGAAGCGCACGAATAACCTTATACTGCACAGGCGTAAAGCCCGTAAAACCGTCAAGCACAACTACGCTGTTACTTAATTTCTCAGACCTTGTTATCTCCTGTGAAAGCACCTCCAAAAGCTCCTCCGAGGTTATATACTGCTCCTCAATATATCTCTGAAACTGTTCCCTGATAAGTGCAATATCAGAAAGCTTGGTATGTAAAAGCGGATGATTCTTTGTCGTCTCAAGCATTTTACCAAGCTCGTCCTTACCGATACCGTACTGATAAAGCTCCGCAATCACAGACTTAACCTGTTCCACAAATCCCGGCATCTTCACTTTATTTTTGTACAACAAAAGCTTGTCCTTGTTTTCCTCAATAACCTTTCTAAGCACAAGATTCTTGCCCGTATCATCAAGAAGCGGAAGCTGCCTTCTTCCTGTCTCCTCAAATACCCTGTACGCCAGTCTTCTGAAACTGAGCACATCTATATTCATAATTCCTTTGCTTGGATGCAACTTAATAATATCCTTCTCGGTCTGCACCGTGTACTGCTCCGGGACAATAAAATAATAATTATAGTCCGCATTCTTAATAGACTGCTCTATAATCCTCTCATAAACATATCTCGATTTCCCGTATCCCGAACCACCAACAACAAACTGTAACGGCATAGCTAACCTCCCACGCATATATCAAACTCGCAAACTCGCATTTCATGCTCTCTGTCTGCTTCGCAGACGGTTTGCTCGTTGAATGCGCAAGAAAAACAAATGTCGCTTCGCGCCGCTTGTTTTTCTCTTGCGCTATTCATTATATCACAAAACTATAAATATAACCATCCGAATTCTAGCCTATATTTGCACCTTTCTTCCCCACTCCCCTAACGCCTCTGCGTCGCACTGCGCCCTCTGTCCGTGCCGCCAACCGGCTGTTTGGATGGGAAATATCCGTTGACAGCTAAGACCTTTAGATGTACTTATAGTTTTAAGCTTTCCGCCTAATTGTGCCGCGCAATGTTGTCTGAATGGAATTGAGTAGAAGTTCAGTAGCGAGGGATATTGGAATTTTATATATAAGGTTTATAAGGCACGCTTTCGCTACGAAAAAAGCGTAACGCTACTAAGCTTGCGAGACGAAACAATCCGTATATTAATAATTTAAGCTTATTAGTTTCGTCTCACAAGCTAAGGAGCGACGCTTTTTAAGTGCCTTTAAACCTTATATATAAAATTCCAATATCCCACGCTACTTGAACTTCTCCAATTCCATGAGTTTAATGGAGCGGCACAAAATCAAAGGGCGGAAAGCAAAACTATTAGTACTTCTTAAGGTCTTAAAATGCTGCAAGGATATTTCCCATCCAAACAGCCGGTTGGCGGCACGGACAGAGAGCGCAGTGCGACGCAGAGGTGTTAGAGGCGGGGGAAACGGTGCAAATGAAAGATAAGAATATGCAGGTATATTTGAAGGTTTGGATACATACATTGTCATAAAGATATTGAGGGGGTATCGCCATGAGTGCCAAAACGAAAATAGTTGTACTGCGGATGCGGGAAGTTGTTTACACGGCAATATTCGCTGCTTTAGGTATATGCCTTATAATTTTGCTGATTTTTATGTTCATGAAAGGTAAGAACGGAAATAATACTCCGACTATTCCGCAGGAGAGCACCGAATCGGCAAATTATATTGCCGGCATATATCAAACCTCCGTTGTTTTACGGAACGAAGTAATAAGCGTGGAGGTTATTGTGGATGAGAATCACATTAATTCAGTTCGTCTGATAAACACAAACGATACGGTTACAACCATGTTCCCTCTATTTGAACCTGCCATGACAGAACTTGCCGCACAAATAGTAGAGACGCAATCTTTAGAAGACCTTACATACTCCGAGGACAGCAAATATACCTCTCTTGTTCTGCTAAAAGCAGTCGAAAACGCACTTAACAAGGCCTCTGTGCCCGAGAAGTAGCAGACATTTTTGCGTGTTATATACTTTTTTCTTGCATTCTGCAAAAAATGTGATAAAATATCCGAGTGCCTATAAACGCATATGTATAAGGAAAGAAGGATATTATGAGAACAAAACGTGAAGATATCAGAAACATAGCAATAATTGCCCATGTTGACCACGGCAAGACAACTCTCGTAGACGAGTTATTAAAACAAAGCGGTGTTTTCAGACAGAATCAGGAGGTAGCCGAGCGTGTAATGGACTCCAACGACATTGAACGCGAGCGCGGTATCACTATTTTGTCTAAAAACACTGCCGTTTTTTATAAAGATACCAAGATTAACATCATCGACACTCCCGGACATGCAGATTTTGGCGGCGAGGTTGAGCGTGTACTTAAGATGGTAAACGGCGTAATACTTGTTGTAGACGCATTTGAAGGTGCAATGCCGCAGACAAAATTTGTTCTTAAGAAAGCGCTTGAGCTTGAACTCCCGGTTATTGTCTGTATCAACAAAATCGACCGTCCCGAAGCCCGTCCGATGGAAGTTATAGATGAGGTACTTGAGCTTTTCATCGACCTTGATGCTTCCGAAGAACAGCTTGACTGTCCGTTTGTTTTCGCTTCCGCAAAGTCCGGTTTTGCTATGACTGATTTAAACGACGAGCGCAAAAACATGATGCCTCTTTTCGAAACAATCGTTAATTATATACCTGCTCCCGAGGGTGACCCGGAGACTGATACTCAAGTACTTATCAGTACTATCGACTACAACGAATATGTTGGACGTATCGGCGTCGGCAAGGTGGACAACGGAACCATCTCCGTCAATCAGGAGGTTCTTCTTGTTAACGCCCACGAGCCCGACAAGAAGAAAAAAGTTAAGATCAGCAAATTATATGAGTTTAACGGACTTAATAAAGAAGAGGTTTCTTCTGCTTCCATAGGCTCAATCGTTGCAATCTCAGGTATTGCAGACATTCACATCGGTGATACGATTTGTTCGGTTGACAATCCTCAGCCGATTCCCTTCCAAAAGATTTCTGAGCCCACAATCGCTATGCATTTTATTGTAAATGACAGCCCTTTTGCAGGCCAGGAAGGTAAGTTTGTAACTTCCCGTCATCTTAGAGATAGGCTTTTCAGAGAGCTTAACACCGACGTAAGCTTAAGAGTTGAAGAAACAGAGACAACTGAAAGCTTCAAGGTGTCCGGACGTGGCGAACTTCATCTCTCAGTCCTCATCGAGAACATGCGCCGTGAAGGCTATGAATTTGCGGTAAGTAAGGCAGAAGTTCTCTACAAAACAGATGAGAACGGCAAAAAGCTCGAGCCCATGGAGCTCACATATGTTGATGTTCCCGAAGAATTTGCCGGAACAATTATAGAAAAACTCAGCCAGCGTAAAGGTGAGCTTAAGAATATGAGTACCTCAGGTAATGGTTCAACCAGAATTGAATTCTCAATTCCGTCACGTGGTCTTATCGGATACCGCGGTGAGTTCATGACTGATACCAAGGGCAACGGTATCATGAATTCAATTTTTGACGGATACGGTCCCTACAAAGGTGACATCCAGTACCGTAAGCAGGGCTCACTTATCGCTTTTGAAAGCGGCGAATCCATTACCTACGGTCTTTATAATGCACAGGAGCGCGGTACTCTTTTCATCGGACCGGGCGAACGTGTCTACGCCGGAATGGTAATCGGTCAGAACGGCAAGACGGACGACATTGAGGTAAATGTCTGCAAGCGTAAGCAGCTTACCAACACCCGTGCTTCGGGCTCCGACGATGCCCTAAAATTAACAACACCCCGTACCTTAAGCCTTGAGCAGTGTCTTGAATTCATCGACGCGGACGAGCTTCTTGAGATTACACCCAAGAATCTTCGTATCCGCAAAAAGATTCTCGACCCGACAATGCGTAAGCGTGCGGCGAATAATTTGAAGTCACTTCAACAATAAACGAATTTACTCAGTAAATTTGTTTGAAAAAGCAGTTTACCTTTATGTAAATGAATTATGGCCTATACCTTTCGGCATAGGCCATTTCTATTTCTTTCATTTTTTCGCAAGATATGATATACTCAAAATACTAGCGAATAAGAGGTGCAATATGAATATAATCTTTCTCAATTGGGCATGCTTTTGTGCCACAGACACCTGTGAGGCACTTGTTAATCTCGGGCACAAGGTTTATGTAATGCAGATTCCTGACAAAGCACATACTGAAATAGACGAGGATTTTATCGCAAAGTTGTCCACTCAAATAAAGGCTTTTCATTGCGATGCAGTTTTTAGCCTAAACTTTTTTCCGACGGTCTCCGTTGCCTGTATGCAGAGCGATTGCAGATATATTTCCTGGATTTATGACAATCCACAAACTAAAGTATACGATAAGACAGCAGTCAATGCCTGTAATCATATATTTACCTTCGACAGCTTTATGGCAAACCAGCTTAATGCACGCGGAGTTGCAACTGTAGCTTATGCACCACTCGCCGCCAATGTTAAGCGCCTAACCTCACCTAAAATTACTCCTGCCCATATAAAGAAATACACCTGCGAGATTTCTTTTGTAGGTTCACTTTACAACGAAGCACATAATTTCTACGACAGACTTATTAAAGCAGCTAAAAATGAATATCTCGAGGGTTTTCTAAGTGCAATTATCGAAGCTCAAAAACGTGTATACGGATACAATTTCATGGCAGAAGCTCTTACAAACGAAGTACTTGAAACAATCAGGACACATATGCCCTACACCCCCGCCGAAGGTTCTTTAATCCAAGAAGCTGAAATTTATGCCGATTACTATCTCGCGAGAAAACTCGCATATTTCGACAGACTTGAGCTTTTGTACTGCCTCGGCGAATACTTTGATGTACATCACTATACACACACTGATAAAATTATCGGCAAAGTAAAAAACCGTGGCAAAATCGACTATTTTAATGAAATGCCTTATTTATTCCGTATCTCTAAAATCAACTTAAATCCGACTTTAAGAAGTATTAAGAACGGTATCCCTCTCCGTAGTATGGACATTCTCGGTTGCGGTGGTTTCCTTCTTACCAACTTCCAGTCAGACTTTTTAAGACATTTTGAACCAAACAAGCATTTTGTAGCATATAGTAGCCTTGACGAGGCTCTTGACAAATGTGACTATTATATTGCACATGAGGATGAACGTACAAGAATTGCCGCCAACGCACTTGAAATTATGACTAAAGAACATACCTTTGAGGTACGTCTTACACAAATTTTAAATGACTCTTTTAAGTAAAAAGAATCGTAACAACTTTCTACGAAAATAAAAACAGCCTGTCTGTCGGCAGTCCGACAAACAGGCTGTTTTTATACTTTTCCTTAATTATCGAAAATTATCGGCTTATTATCAACCATTCCGTAATAACAATCCTCTCCCTCATCAATCCTACATCTGGCATTAGTAGCTTCAATCACTTTGCTCTTAAACGTTCCCACATCCTCAAGCGGCACGATTACATCCATCTCAACCACCTCGGTATATCTTGTATCAAGTGCGGAAAGTCCCATATTCCCAACAATATACTGAAGCTTCCCAATTCCGTTATAATCGGTACCGAGCGTAATGACACGACCGGGAATCTTCTCTATTATGGTACTTGCCGCAAGACCTTCCTGTGTTGCCTTGGAATAAGCACGGACAAGTCCTCCTGTCCCAAGAAGCACACCGCCAAAATATCTTGTAACGACAACCACCGCATTATGCACGCCTGCACCGACAATTATATCAAGCATCGGCTTACCCGCCGTCTGGCTCGGCTCCCCATCATCACTGCAGCGCATAATCTCATTGTTTGCGCCAATAACATATGCCGAGCAATTATGTCTTGCGTCCCAGTAATGCTTTTTCATACGTTCGATAAATGCTATCGCATCATCCTCGCTCTCAACCGGATACGTCGTTGCAATAAACCTGGACTTTTTCTCTTCTATCTCGCCTACTCCGCCTTTATATAAAACATTATGTCTTTCCATACTCATTTTGTCACCTTACCCCGGCAACCGGTTTACATTACAGGACATTCATACTACCATATCGTCACACTTTCTTATTATACGCACTGAGCAAGCCTTGATGTAATATACTCGTCCACAAGCTCAGACAAAGTATTCGGCGTAACCGCACTGTCCATAAACTTAAGAAGGAGACGCTCTACCTCGCCTCTGTCCTCCGAAATTCCCCGGCACTCTTCCTTTTCTCTTGTAAGTTCCTCTTTCAAATGTCTCATAACCCTAATCCCATATATGGGTTTCGTAAACTCTTTGATTGTTTCCGTCAAGTAATATTCTAATTGAACTTTACGGTTATTACAATCCCTAATTCCCTTCATTCCCAATAAATAAAAATTTTTCATACTTACACCCTCCGTTTATTCTTTAGAACAACTAAATTATAGCGGACATTTCTTCTGATTTACAGCAAATTTAACCGCATATTCCTGCACTCTTCGACATATCCTGTCGTTTTTCGTTGTTATATCTTACAGTTTTTCTAAATTTTACATAAAATGGCGATTACAATTTATTAAGATTTTATTTTTTTCTTTATTAAAAGTGGTAAGTCTGATATAATATAGAGGTTAAAAGGAGGCAGTACTATGAATTTTGGCAAAAAAGGCATTAAATCAAAATATAAAAATATACATTCTGTTCCCAAAAAGTCAGGCACGAAAATTTTACTCACCTCAGTTAAGGTTATTATCGTCCTCATACTTTTTGCAGGCATTACCGTGGGTTTTGCCGGTCTTGGCTTTGTAAAGGGTATTATTGATAATGCACCCGATGCATCTGCCATAGATTTGTCACCGACAGGCTATGCAACTAAAATATATGACTCTTCCGGTAATGAGATAGAATCTCTTGTTCAATCGGGATCCAATCGTGTTTACGCATCTCTTGACGAGATTCCGACACATTTAATCTATGCTTTTGTCTCTATTGAGGACGAGCGTTTCTTTGAACATAACGGTATTGATATAAGAGGTATCATGCGTGCAGGTATGCATGGTCTGACATCCGGCTCCTTCAGCCAGGGTGCAAGTACTCTTACACAGCAGCTTATCAAGAATAAACTTTTTAACAGTGGTATGGGCGAGACTACATTTATGCAGAGTCTCAAAAGAAAAATCCAGGAACAGTTTCTGGCTCTTGAACTTGAGAAAGTCTACAGTAAGAATGATATTCTCGAAGCATACCTCAATATGATTAACCTCGGAAGCAATACCCTTGGTGTACAAGCCGCTTCCCGTAAATATTTCGATAAGGACGTATGGGAGCTTACATTATCGGAAAGTGCCGTAATCGCTGCGATTACGCAAAACCCGCATTATCTTAATCCGATAACCTATCCCGAGGATAATGCTACGCGTAGAAAAGAGATTCTCAAGAAAATGCTCAAATTTGAGTATATAACACAGGAACAATATGATGAAGCTCTTGCTGACGATGTTTATGACAGAATCCAGAACATCCGTATTGAGTTCGGTTCTGACCAGGCTTATTCGTACTTCGTAGACGAAATTATTAATCAGGTGCTTGCTGATTTACAGTCAATCGGCTATACATCTACAGAAGCAAATTACGCTCTTTTCAGCGGCGGTTTAAGTATTTATACAACCATGGATTCAAAGATTCAACAGATTTGTGATGAAGAGTTTACCAATGAAGAGAACTATCCCGAGAATGTTGAATACTCTATAAGCTGGGCACTTACGGTTCAGCATGAAGATGGCACCAAACAAAACTACAGTGAACGTAACATAGAAGCATATTTTAAATACGGCGATTCTGCCAATGGTGTAAAAGCGAACAGCTTCTTTAAATTGATTTTTGATTCACCTGAAGAAGCCGATGAGTATATTGAGACTTACAAGAAAAACAAACTTGCCGAAACCGATACAATCCTCGGTGAAAGAATTTATTATACACCCCAGCCTCAGGTTTCTTTTGTTTTAATTGACCAGACAACAGGTTATGTACGTGCCATTATCGGCGGACGTGGTGACAAGCTTGCCAATCGTACACAAAACCGTGCAACTGACTCTCTTCGTCAGCCCGGTTCAACATTCAAAATTTTGTCAACATATGCACCCGGTATTAACGAAAAACTGTTTTCACTTGCGTCAGTCCAGTATGATGAAAAAGATTATGTAACAGTTAAGGGAAACACTATCAAAAACCATGACAATAAATATGCCGGTTTTGTTTCGATGAGATTAAGTATCGCCAACTCCATAAATATTACTACTACCAAGGCTCTTACGGAAATAACCCCCGAACTTGGTGGTGATTATGTCGAAAGATTTGGTATTACTACTCTTATTAAAGAAAGCGAATATATAAACGGAGAGTGGAAAAGTGATCTCGGTCCCTCCCTTGCTCTCGGTGGTCTTACCAAGGGTGTTTCTAACCTTGAACTTACTGCCGCATATGCTGCAATCGCCAATAGTGGCGTATATAAGGAACCGATTTTATATACCAAGATATTAGACCATAACGGCAACGTTATACTTGATAAAACAGCAACACAGGATACTCACAGAGTTCTTACAAAGGAAAGCGCAGCACTGCTTACTGATGCAATGCAGGATGTCCTTACCTACGGTACCGGAACAGCAGCACGTTTAAGCAATATGGCCGTAGCCGGAAAAACAGGTACAACATCCGATTACAATGACATATGGTTTGTAGGTTATACACCTTACTACACTGCAGGAATATGGTCAGGCTATGATGAAAACAAAAGTCAGACAAAAGCCGAAACAGGCAACAGTAACGCCAGCAGCTATCACAAAAAACTTTGGGCTAAGGTTATGAACCGTATTCATGCAGAACTCCAATACAAGAGCTTCCAGATGCCCAACAGCCTTATTGAAGTAGAAATTTGCTCCAAATCAGGAAAGCTCCCTGTTCCCGGAGTTTGTGATATGTCCGTAGAAGGAAAATGCATTACCACTGAATACTTTACGCCAGACTCCGTTCCTACGGAATATTGTGACAATCATATCATCGTAGAGATGTGTGGTGTCAGCGGTGCCATCGCCTGCGACGCATGTCCGCGTGATACAATTTGGGGCATGGTATATATCAATAATATCCATCTGACACCTGAAACGGGCGAATCAGCTGTATCTCATCTGGTATTACCATTTGACCTTACAACCGCTTATTGTCCGGTACACTATGTTCCTCCGGTAATCGAGGATCCTCTTAATCCTGACGGTGACATCTCCGACGGAACATTACCTGACGTGCAGGACCCCACAGCTGTCCCTGATACTTCAGACACTACCGATAACACAACTATTCCCGACGAGGAGACTCCTCTTACACCACCTACACCGGATTCACCTTTTGAAGACAGTTCCGGTACAGAAGATTCTTCTCACCAAATTCCCAATTTGTGGGATATGTTTCAATGACAAATAAAATATTATAATAAAAACTCGTGATGTTAACAATCGTTCACATCACGAGTTTTTATTATAATATTTTATTAATTCTTTATAGTGCATCCAACGAAATCTTCATGAGAGTCTTAATTTCATCCTCTGTGAATTTGGTATATTCATGAATCTCTTCGAGTGTTGCCTCTCTTCCGAATCTCTCCGCAAGCTCCTTTGTCACGTCACTGAGAAGATTAATTCTGTCTGCCAGCTCTTCTTCAGAACTTTTTTCACTGCGCTCGGTATCAATAGCCTGCTTAATATACTGTTCCACGTACTGTGCAATATACTCGTCATTTGCCTTATCTGCAGAATCTATCTCTGTAAGTGCCAACATAAGTGCAACATTGGCCTCCTGAATCAGATCTGCAAGACTTAGTCCCTGCCCCGTATACTTTGATGCAATCTGCACTGACTTCATCAAATACAATTCAACAAGACGTTTAACTGCCTCATTATCTCCGGCAATACATTTCTCAAATAAGCTTGCTTTTTCGCCTTCCTTCTCAGGTGCAAGAGCTTTAAGGTCGTCAACATACATTTGTAAAAATTCAGTCTCTTTTTCTTTCCAAACCTCTGACATTACACCTTGCCTCCTTATCCCAAAACATTACCATATACAGAAAACATGTTGAAGCTTACCGGATTCTCATCATCCACATTACCTGTCAAGGTAATCCTTACATATCTTCCGACATTGTTAATCTCATCATTGGTATTAATAGATGGAATAACATTATCACTCTTACCCATGAGTATGGTCCATTCAGGATTCTCTGCAAATGCATCCCTACTACTCTCAATTATATACTGATATGCATGCTCTTTCGGCCACACGATATTCACTGAACTTAACTGATGAAGTGCTCCGGTATCAACCATCCACCACTCACCTGCCGTATTTTTTGCGGCCTTCCACCAAAGTCCCGGATTACCGCTGTTACCGAATTCAGCTGTACAATCAGCAGCACAACTTGACGCATATGCCGGTTTTTCACGTGCGATATCCGTAACAACTATTTTTGCTCTTTCAACATCTTCCCACCATGAAAATTTCTCCGGTTCTTTAGGAAGTTCAAGACTTTTAACACTAATCTTAAATCTGCCTTCAAGTGCCATATCCACAGATTTTACAACGATCTGTGCCATACCCGTGCCAAGTCTTGATCCTCTTATCCAAAAAGATGCAATTCCGCCTACAGTTGTTACCTCAGTGGGCCCCACAAGAGACGCCGATCCCTCAATCGCTACATTAAGCCTTACATCATTCAAGGGAACCACCGTTGTATTATCATCAATAAGTTCTGCATATACCAGAGTTGCATCAACGCCGTCACCCGTAAGCACCCTGTTATCAGCTCTTCTAAACCTTATAGCCACAGGCTCCTTAGGCGTTCTTACTGTATGCTCCGTTGCTTTTTTACCGTTAATATAGCCCACTGCTTTTAACTCACCCGGCTCAAATTTATCAAGCTTAAAGAAAAACGGCGGATGAATAATTGGTTCATAACCATAATCCCTGCTATCCTCATATCCAAGACCGCTCTCCTGTCTTGGATTATCAGTATGATTGTATACGGAAGGTGTTTTTCTTCCTACGGATATACCGTTTAAAAACAGTTCAACCTCACTGCAATTACTGTATATACGTATCTCCTTAGGCGAATCCTTCGTCCATGTATTTGCTATATACACCATAACGTCCTTGTCTTGGCTCTTATAAAAATAATAGCCGTGCTTAGGAATACGATACATATCTACAAGACCACACTTTATAACCGTAGGCTCAGAACTGAACGGCGAATAGTCTGTAAAATCCCAATATGCGTCTGCCGCCACTTCCTCTGCCGCCATCTGTTTCTCATTATCAACATATGACTCTTCAAGGTTGTTACAGTGAAGAAGCATAGCATTATCTCCATCTCCACGTTCCTGTCTGCTCGTAGACTTCGTTCCGCCAAAATTCCAATCGCCATACTCGCTTATAATAACAGGCTTCTTTGTCTGTTTTGCGTAAACCTTGGAACCATGCTGTGCGGCGCAAAGATAAATATCAGGATAAGCACCGTCTCCACCATTTCTCCAAGCTGCAGTATAACATGACTCACCCGGATATTCCTCATGCGCTGCATCATGTGCTGCCTGTCCCCACTCATGTGTAAAGCCGGCTTCATTTATACTGCTTTCCCACGCAACAACGCACGGATGATTCCTATCTCTTCTTATAAGCTGCCTAAGCTCAAATATGGTATTAAATTTAAACTTCTCACTGTCAACATACACCTGCCAGCCTGTAATGGAATTAAGGCAAACAAGCCCCATTTCATCACATGCCTCATAAAAATATGGACTATGCGGATAATGCGAACACCTGATGAATCTGATACCTGCATTTTTAATAAGTCTTACATCTTCATAAATTGCTTCCTTTGTCATGGCATTACCAAGCCCAAATATATCCTGATGATAATTTACCCCATGCAGTGACTTCTGTTTTTTGCCGTTAATAAAAAGGCCCTCTTTTTGCCACTCAATCGTACGGATTCCATAGCGCAGAGAAACCTCATCCTTCTGCTCCTCTTCATCATAAAGCTTAACCGTAATATTGTATAAATAGGGATTCTCAAGACTCCAAAGTTTAACATCTGCAAGGCTTACCTGTAGCTCAACATAACCTGCAGTCCCTGCTTCAAGCAAAACCGACGACTGCGCCACCGCAATCGACAATAATTCCGGCAACGGCTCCTTTTTCTGCTTACCCGTAATTTCTGCAATCACTTTTCCGCAGAATGACTTATTACCAGAATTTCTTACATGAACACGGAGTAAAACCTCTGCCTTTTTTCCATAAAAATCAATTTGCTTATTGGTAACAAAAACACCGCCGCCGGCCACTTCGTCCTCTGCAAGCTCATTTGTTATATATACTTCATCCGTGGCGTACAAATGCACCGGACGATAAATTCCTCCGTGATACTGGAAATCAATACCCTTATTGGCTGTAGGCGCAAAATCGGGACTTCCGTTAGAATCACTTCTAACTGCAAGTACATTCTCCTTGTCGAACTCAAGATATTCTGTGAGGTCAACAACAAAACCCATATAACCTCCGACATGATGTTTAAGCTCTTTGCCGTTAAGATATACTGTTGCGCTCTGCATTATTGCATCAAACTGTAAAAATACTCTCTTATTTCTAAATTCCTCCATAGGCACAAAGCTTTTCTTATACCAGCTTACACCCTCATATGCATGAAACTTATCAGGCGTAATATAGCGTGTACAATGCGGTATGTTAACGTATGACCATCCGTCTTCCTCGCTACCGACACCACAACCTTCTGCTACCTTTACGTCACCTCTGTAATATTTCCAATCTATTCCGAAATTCTGCTGTTCTGTTCTCATACTCGTCCCCCTTAATCATTTTTTGATATTGGCATTAAAATCAGGGAATGCCTGTTTTTTAGCATTTCTAATCTCTGTCTCTCTTTCCCTTACTTCTTCCTTAAGAGAAACATTCTTCGTTTTATACGCAAGAAGTGCCATCCATACTGTAAACAATGCTGCGACAAGTAACATTACAAGCTCATTTTCAAACGCCACATCATAATAATTAAGTGCAAACGGCAATTCAAAAAGAACATTTATCAGCAATGCAAAAGCCAAAAGTAAACGGTGCGCTTTTTTATTATATACTGCATAAATTATTACAGCTAATGAAACACTTATCACAAGCACCATCAAATATTTTATACCGTCAATGAGGAAAATATATGCCGGAGTAGTAAGAAACGCCTCATAAATATCGGCTAATCCCTCCATTTCCTCTCCCTGCATCTCACTGGAAAGGTTACCTGCTCCAAACATATTAATCGTAAGCGCAAGCACAAATCTTTGTCCCACTATTATCATTATCAGAAATGTCCTATAAAGCGTATAACCCACTCCCGCAATTGTCGCATTACCAATGCTGTTACTATTATCCATAAGTCTGCTCTTTGCAAGTGCAAGTATCATTATGACCCTCGCAAATATACCGGTAAACCCTGTAAGAAAAGCTTCCAAAAAAGCCATGAGTACCTTATTGGAGCTTACTGCCTCCATGTTTTTCCATGCCGCCGTCACTACCGATAATATAATAAATTCAAAAATCACATACATAGCCAGTCCGAACAATATAGACTTAAGACTTCCCCGATACTTTTTCTTTGCATGTCTTATTGCAAAAACAGGTGGCACAACTGCAAGAGCAAGTGTCGTGGCCATACAAATCATACTCATCATCGGAACTTGAGGTGTTCCGTCAATTGCCGTAAAAAAAGATGTCAAATTTAACATATAATCCTCCTAAAGTATATTACCCTTTTACTTCACCGCAGCCTTTAAAAGCTTTTTAAGTTCTTCTGTATCAAAAACATAATGTGTATTACAAAAATGGCAATTAACTTCAATAGGTTGCTTTTCGTCAATCATTTCCTGAAGCCCCTTCTTGCCGACACCTATTAATGCCTTTGATACCTTATGCTTTGAGCAGTCACAATGAAACTTTGTAGGAATCTTATCAAGGAATTCAACACCCAAATCACCAAGAACTTCCTCAAGAAGCATCTCAGGTGTATATCCTTTCTCAAGATAGTTGGTCACGGATGTGATTTTGGCAATATTCTGCTCAAGTGCGTCAATTACCTTTTCTTCCGCAAAAGGCATGAGCTGCACAATAAATCCTCCTGCCTGCTTAACCGTATTATCCTTCTCCATAAGCACACCAAGTGCCACCGCCGAAGGAACCTGCTCAGATTTAGCAAAATAATACGTCAAATCCTCTGCAACCTCGCTTGTAGTAAGCGGTAGTTGACTGTTGTACGGCTCTTTAAGTCCCAAATCCTTACTGACAAACAAGTTACCGTAACCAATGGCTGCCCCAACATCAAGCTTACCCGCATAATTAGGCGGAATAATTACATTCGGATTACCCGGATATCCCTTAACATTAGCCTTGGAATCGGCAGTAACGATAATACCCTCAATAGGGCCGTCACCCTTCATCTGTACTGTAAGCACATCCTTTTCACCCTTCATCATACTGCCCATCATGGCACCACCCGTAAGAAGTCTGCCAAGCGCCGCTGTAGCCACCGGACTTGTATTGTGTATTGTTCTTGCGTACTCAACAAGCTCCCTTGTTGTAGCCGCAAATGCCCTTATCTGTTTGTTGGCGGCAGTCGCCCTAACTATATAATCTGCCATAAAATCCTCCTTTATTTGCCCTGTTCCTGTGCAATGAAATAAATACGCTCGCTCTCAGCTGTCGGCGGTTCTTTAGTCATCGCATCATAAACTGCCAAAAGCTTCATTCCCGAGGCTTCAATAAGCTTTGTAATCTCCTCTACGGAATAGCAACGCTGATAATGATACTCCGTATGTTTTCTATATAAATCCTCCGTCTCTTTTATAAAAAGTGACAGCCTGTATTCATTAATCCGTTCTTCTTCATCATAATAATTATCCCAGATAAAGCTACTCTCTTCTCTGTCCTCCGCAATAGTCTGATCTCCAAGAAGCTCCGTATACTTATACTCTGTATTGCAATCAAAAATAAATACCCCACCTGGATCAAGATAATTATTTACCAGTTTAAAAACCTTTAACAGTTCTTCCGGTTCCAAAATATAGTTAATCGAGTCACAAATACTGATAATTGCCTTTACTGTACCGTACAATTCAAACTCTCTCATATCCTGAAGAAGATACAAAATATCTCTGCCCGATTCGGCTCTTTTCTCCATGGCCACAGCAAGCATCTCTTCGGAATTATCCACACCTATCATATCGTAACCTTTATCCGCAAGCATCTCCGTCAAGGTTCCGGTACCACAACCAAGATCAAGCAAAAGTCCATCCTTTACACCATATTCCCGAAGGAGCATGACTATATATTCACACCATTCCTCATAAGGAATATTGTCCATAAACATATCATATACACATGCAAAATCCGTATATGCTCCAAAGTCCATCTAAATCACCTCAATCCATATAAGTATCAGTATACCGAATGCAAGTCCAATAATCAAGCTACTTTTGTACTTCAAGTGCCTGTTTTCCACAAAAATATAAGCACCTCACAAGGTGCTTATATCATAAATGTATTTAATTAACTCTTACTGTTTTGGCAATCTCAGTTACAACCTTATATGTGATTGCAAACTGCTTCCAGTACGGCATTCCGTAATTCTCAATAGCTGTATCCATATCAGCCTCTGTGTAGCCCGACTCAATAATAGCTGTCTTCACATCTTCATCTGTAAGCTGAAAACCAAGCTTCTCAAATGCTGCCTGCAATACGAGATTCTGTTTTGCAGAGTCTGTTGCAGATTTCTTTACCATTGCTTTGTATTCTGATCTGCTCATCTCATAATAATCAAGATGTGATTTCCAATTGTAGTCTCCAAGGAACTGGTAGTACATATTGTTATAATAATTGTACTCTGCCTTGTACTGCATATCATAATTCTCTTCTACAACATCCAAATACTTCGCAGGAATTGAAGCCACTGTACTGTTCTCAAGCAAATAATCAAGAACTCCTGTCTTAATATTCTCTTCTTTCGCAAGATTTTTGATATATGCCTCGTACTCTGCAACAGTCTTAGCATGCTCGCCGTAATTCTCTGCAATATACTCATCTGTAAGAGCATCAAGCTCAGCAGCCTTCAAAATCTCTGTAACATGTGCTTCCCACTCTTCATCAGTCATAGTAACTTCAGGCTCCTGGAAAACAATATTGGAAAAATCGCAAAGCTGCACGTAATCACTAACGTTAACATTTGCAATCTTACCGTTTTCATCAAGACCCGCACCGTAATTAATCTCGATTGTTGATGACTTCTTACCGATAACTGCCGCTAAAATAACAAGTGCAATCAAAATCACCGGAATGGCAACAATAGCAACATATTTAAGGTTTTTCTTTAATTCTGCTTTCTTTCTTGCAGCCGCTTTTCTTTCGCGCACTGACTTTGTATTTTCGTTCTTCATAACAACCTCCAACGTAGAATTTCATAAACCAAGGACAAGTATACCACAAAATTTCCATAAGCAAAAGACTTATTTTTCATTTTCATATATATTTCACATTATTTCTTTTCATTTAAGCCAAAATATGTTATACTTAAATTGTAAAAAGAAGCTTTTTACATCATTAATAAAGGAGGTGTCCCCATGAAATTATACGAACGAATTTCTTTTGAAGTACACGCTGAACAGTACGAACCAGGTATGGGAATGGAAGACGGTTTTGAGACATGGACTGACATAATCACGCACGGATGGTTTACAACTGACCTTTTAGTCAAGATTGAACGTGAAGACGGTACTATTGTTTGTCCCTATATCACCACCAAAAGAGGACGCTCTTTTATAGGTGAGGGTGATTACATCATTACGGAAGGCGACGGTGAACGCCACGTTTGCGGTAAGCATAAGTTTTACGGTCGTTTCCGCGAGATTTAGATTTTGGGCAATATTTAAGGGTGTCGGTAAGCACGACACCCTTTGTTTTTGCTATATTTCTTCTGTCGCAGCTTCTTCTGTAGCCACCGACTCTTCTTCCTCTGCTACAGCCGGCTCTGACATAACAACATCCTCTGTCTCCGCTTCCTCAAGTTCCGGAATTCCCTTTACCTCACGGAATATCTTCATGAATTCCTTACCTGTAATTGTCTCCTTCTCAATAAGGAACTCTGCGATTTTATCAAGAACCTCTCTGTTCTCCTCAAGTAATGACTTAGCTTTCTCATGGCATTCCTTAAGAAGTTCCGATACTTCTTTATCTATCTCTGCAGCAGTCGCCTCACCGCAGTTCATAACCGCTCGTCCGTCAAGATATCTGTTCTCAATGCTTTCAAGGCTCATAAGTCCGAATTTTTCAGACATACCGTACTGCGTAATCATCGCCCTTGCAAGCTGTGTCGCCTTCTCGATATCGTTGGCTGCACCTGTAGTTACCGTTGAAAATACCGTCTCCTCTGCCGCACGCCCGCCAAGCAGCGTAACAAGACGTGCCATAAGTTCATCTTTTGTCATAAGGTACTTCTCTTCCTCGGGTACCTGCATTACATAACCGAGTGACCCCATAGTACGCGGAACGATTGTGATTTTCTGAACAGGCTCCGCATCCTTTAAAAGTGCCGTAACAAGTGCATGACCGACCTCATGATAAGCAACTGTCTTCTTCTCTTCTTTGCCGAGAATTCTGTCCTTCTTTTCTTTACCTGCGATTACGACCTCAACAGACTCAAACAAATCGGCCTGTGACACTACATTTCTACCCTGTTTTACAGCAAGAATCGCGGCTTCGTTAATCATATTGGCAAGATCGGAACCTACCGCACCGGAAGTTGCAAGTGCAATCTCTTCCAAATCTACGGTGTCATCCATAAGTACATCCTTGGAATGAACCTTAAGTATATCCACACGCCCCTTTAAATCAGGCTTATCAACAATGATTCTTCTATCAAAACGTCCCGGTCTGAGAAGTGCCTTATCAAGCACGTCAGGCCTGTTCGTCGCCGCAAGAATAAAAATACCCTTGGAAGTGTCAAATCCATCCATCTCCGCAAGCAACTGATTAAGTGTCTGCTCACGCTCGTCATTCCCACCGCCGTAACGTGAATCTCTTGACTTACCGATAGCATCAATCTCATCAATAAAAATAATACATGGTGCCGATGCCTGTGCATTTTTAAATAAATCCCTCACTCGTGACGCACCAACACCTACAAACATCTCTACAAAATCAGAACCTGAAAGTGAGAAAAACGGAACTTTCGCTTCACCCGCTACAGCCTTGGCAAGCAAAGTCTTACCTGTTCCGGGCGGTCCGACAAGAAGCGCACCTTTCGGAAGCTTAGCACCAATCTTGGCATACTTGCCGGGATTATGAAGGAAATCAACGATCTCCGTCATGGATTCCTTCGCTTCATCCTGACCTGCCACATCCTTAAATGTAACACCCGTCTCCTTCTGTCCGTATATCTTGGCATTGGACTTGCCTACACCCATAATTCCGCCACCTTTAGATGAACGTCTCATTAAAAGTCCGAGCACAAGATACAGAAGTACCATCGGAAGTACCCACACAAGCAAAAAATCCAAAAGCACCGATCCCGAATCCGGTATTTCTGCGCCATACTCCACACCATGCGCTTCATTAGCTGCATCAAGACGCTGTTGGAGTGATGTCTCATCCTCCATAATACCTGTATAGTATACAAGCTCAAAAAGTGTACTTATCTGATTCTTAGGCTTAACTACAAGTCTGTCAGCCTGCTTATATACAACACCGATTTCACCCGCTTCAAGCTTCTCTATAAACTGATTATACGAAATCTCTTTAGTTGTTGCATTATCAAGCCACGTGTTAAACATACTTATTGCCAAAAGCATAACAAGGCCTGCTACTATAGCAATAATTATAAATTGCGTATTACGGGGCGTTTTATTCTTTCCCTTTTTATCCATTAAGTCCTCCTATATAGCAAAGAAAACTACTCTACTATTAAATATAATTAAATTATTGTATTTATTCGAACAATATACTTTTATTATAAGTATAGTCTCCCCAGAAATCAATATTGATATTGTTAAAAAAACTTCACAATTATGAAAGTTTTGTAAAAAAACTCTTGACATATACAATGCATAGTGATATAAGTGTGTATATACGGTATATACACTTATAACTTTTGTGCACAACAGGAGAAACAAAATATGAACATTTTTATAAGCAATTCCAGCGAGCAACCGATTTACGAGCAGATTACAGCGCAGATCAAAAATGCCATACTAAGCGGTGAGCTTGCTCCGGGAACTCTGCTTCCGTCGATGCGTGTACTTGCCAAAGAGCTCCACATAAGCGTTATTACGACCAAGCGTGCTTACGAAGACCTTGAACGCGACAAGTTCATTGTAACCGTGGTCGGCAAAGGCAGCTTTGTTGCCGAGAAAAACTTAGAATTTTTGCGCGAAGAGCACCTTCGCCAAACTGAAGAACATCTTTCAAAAGCAATCGTCTCCGCAAAGCTTGGAGGCATTACTTTGGAGGAAGTACAGGAAATGTTAACTGTTTTATTCGAGGAGGAGAATTAAATGAACAATATACTTGAAGTTAAAAATTTATGCAAAAGCTATGGTGATTTTAAACTTGATAACATAAGCTTTTCATTGCCTGCAGGATGTATTATGGGTTTTGTAGGTGAAAACGGTGCCGGCAAATCCACCACACTTAAAGCAATCCTTGATTTAATCAAGCTTGATGCCGGTGAAATCACTGTTTTCGGAACAGATCACAAAAAGCTTACAAAGTTACAGAAGGAAGATATCGGTGTCGTATTCGATGAATGTCTTGTACATGAGCAGTTTAATATCAAAAACGTTGATACTGTCTTTTCAGGCATATACACAAATTGGAACACTGACACATTTTTTGGCTATACGAAAAGATTTAATCTTCCCGAAGGCAAAAAGGTTAAAGACTTCTCACGCGGTATGAAGATGAAGCTTTCTCTCTCTATTGCGCTTGCACATAATCCAAAGCTTTTAATTCTTGATGAAGCAACCAGCGGTCTTGACCCCGTGGTTCGTGATGAGATTCTTGATATATTCTTAGATTTTATACAGGATGAGGAGCACTCTGTTCTTATCTCCTCACATATTATAAGTGACCTTGAAAAGGTTGCCGACTACATTACAATGATTCATCGCGGCAACGTTATAATTCAGGAAGCAAAGGATGAGCTTCTTGCGCACTACGGCGTACTTCATTGCTCAGAAGCCGATATGCAGACTCTCGACCGCACACATATAAAAGGTGTAAGAAAGAGTAGCTTCGGCTGTGAGGTTCTCATCGATAACCGTGATACCTTCCATCCTACAAAAGACAATATGCCGATTGATGCGGCTTCACTTGAAAATATAATGCTTTTAACAATTAAAGGAGGAAACTTCTAATGCTTGGACTTATAAAGAAAGATTTATTACTTTTAAAAACCAATACGAAAGTTTTTATCTTCATCATTCTTTTTTATATACTTTTCGGTGTTACTTCCGACTTCGGACCTGCTGTTATTACTGCCATGCTTACTTTGGTCATGAGTATGATGGTTCTTTCAACAATGCAGTGGGATGAGCAGGCCAAATGGAATTCATATGCACTTACAACACCTGTTTCGCGTAAAATGCTTGTTGTCTCAAAATATTTGCTTTCACTCATAACAATTGTCATCGGAACAATCATGGGATTTGTTTGCTCAATAATTGTAGCCTTAACAAAAAGCCTGATATTCGACGGTCAGAACTACGCTTTTAACCTCGAGACGCTTGTTATTATACTTACTGTTTTTGGTGTAATGCTTTTAATAAACGCTATAATTCTACCTGCAATTTACAAGTTCGGTGTTGAAAAAGCACGTGTTATTCTCCTTGTACTTATAGGACTTCCTGTTTTTATAATTTCCGTACTTGTAGCCGTAATTTCCGGACTTATAAGTAACGGTACTATTAACAGCAATTTCTTAACCAATGTCATTTCCTGGTTCGAAGCAAATCCCGCATTACTTGCAGTGATTGCAGTAATACTTCTTATTGCGGCGATTGCAGCTTCCTGCAGACTTTCAATAAAAATCCTCGAAAAGAAGGAGTTTTAAGCTTAATGAACGTAATTTTCACCAATTCGTTAACCGACAAGCAATTGCAGGATATTAAGTTTCTTGAAGCTCTTTGCAATAAAGCCGACATTTTAAGTCTCGGGCTCTTTACAGAGCCCGAGCTTAATGAATATCCCGACATGCCCTGTTTTTTCATGATTTATGATGATGAAAATGCCGGGCTTTTGGCATTTTTATCAATGTTTGTTCCGGGTGACGGCACCGCTGAGGTTTCTGCATGCACGCATCCAAAGCACAGACAAAAAGGACTCTTTCATACGCTCTATAAGAAAGCCCGTGAAATTGCAACAGAGTTTGATATCGACTCCATGATATTTGCAACATCTCCCACGCAGCAAACTGCGTTTAACATACTTACAAAGTATGGCGCAAAGCTTGAAAATACCGAGTATCTGCTTCAATATGAAAATCTCGGAAAATATGTAACCTTATCAAATCCCACAATTCCGCATGCCTCGGGCATTACAGATGATAGCATTAAATCCGGCAATCCCTACAAACTTCTACCTGCTGCACCCGATGAGCTTGTCATTCACACTGACATATTTGCAGCAGCCTTCGGGTACCCGTACGAAGCAGCCAATGAATATATAGGTGATATTCTCTCTTCCGGCTCCGATGTAAAAATATTTTCCTTTATTGATACTGCAACAGGCAACACCATCGGTTGCTGTTTTACAGCGATAAGCGATATGCAAGTCATGCCGTTCGGAATCTGTATTCACCCGGACTTTCAGGGACAAAAGCTTGGACAGTATATGATGTCGCTTCTTTTAAATAATTATCTTTTTCAATATGGAAAACCGATACTTCTTCAGGTAAGCGGTTCTAATGAAAATGCCCTGCACATTTACAGAAAACTCGGCTTCAAAACAGCTTCACAGGTTGATTACTTCCGCATCGACGTGGTATAAATAAAGTGTGTTATCACATACTAAGAACATAAACATATCAATAGTAAGAATGGAGTGTTGTTATGTATAAAAACCATATTAAAAACTACTCTCTTGTTTTGCTCGGCTCTGTCGCGTACTGTACCGGCATCAATCTTTTTATTGTTCCGGCAAATTTGTATAATGGCGGTGTCATGGGTATTTCACAGCTACTCAGAACCTTTTTGGTTCAGTTTCTTAACCTGCCTGCAAATATTGATCTTTCGGGTATTATTTTCTTCATCCTTAATATTCCGATTATGATAATCGCATACAGGGACATAAGCCGCTCCTTCTTCCTCAAAACCATCACGGCAGTCGTTGTCCAGACTATACTTCTCTCCGCAATTCCGATTCCTGTAGAACCGATTGTAAGCGACATTACCGCCGCATCGGTAACCGGTGCAATTCTTTGCGGTTTCGGAACAGGTATTACGCTTCTTGCAGGCGGTTCCTGCGGTGGTACGGATACTCTCGGAATTTTCTTTGCGAAGAGATATAAGTCACTTACCGTCGGTAAGCTTTCCCTTGGTATAAATGTTTTTATCTATCTTATATGTGCAATCCTGTTTGACTTTGAGATTGCAATATTCTCGGTATTTGTAAGTATTGTAGGCAATACCGTGGTCGATAGGCTTCATGCACAGAATATCATGGTTACCGCAATGATTTTTACACATAACCATGACTTAAGACAACATATAATGACAGAATTAAACCGCGGAACCACTTACTGGAACGGTTACGGCGGTTATACCGACAAGGAAACCGATATCCTTATTACCGCCGTTTCCAAATACGAGATTTCGACTCTCAGAAGAATTGTCCGAGAAAACGATCCTAGTTCATTTATTATACTCAATAAGAATATTTCCGTTTTAGGTAATTTTGAAAAACGATTATCATAACAAAAATGACCTGTTAAGACAGGTCATTTTTATTACGAAACAAAGTGACATGCCGCATAATGCCCTCCTCCGTAATCCCTGTACACAGGCTCCTGTTCTGCACAAACCGCTTCCGCATACGGGCAACGCGTGTGGAATTTACAGCCCTTCGGTGGATTTGCGGGTGACGGTATATCTCCTCTTAAAATAATTCTTTGCATCTTTCTTTCGGGGTCCGGAACCGGCACGGCACTAAGAAGCGCCTTTGTATAAGGATGCAGAGGATTCTTAAAAAGTTCCTCTTTTGAAGCACGCTCCACAATGTTTCCAAGGTACATTACTGCCACCTCATCAGACAAATATTCGACAACAGACAAATCATGCGAAATAAAAAGATACGAAAGCCCGTGTTCCTCCTGCAAATCCTTCATAAGGTTGATTATCTGCGCCTGTATCGACATATCCAGCGCTGACACCGGCTCGTCCGCAATAATAAGCTCCGGTTTCATGGCAAGTGCTCTGGCTATACATATCCTCTGTCTCTGTCCGCCTGAAAACTCGTGAGGATATCTCTGTGCAAAAAATTCAGGAATACCACATTCCCTCATCGTCTTAAGTGTATAATCAGGAAGCTCCTCTCTCGGGACAAGTGCATGTTCCCTTACAGGCTCCTTGATTGCTTCGCCAATCGGAATACGGGGATTTAAGGAAGCATACGGGTCCTGGAAAATCATCTGAAATCTAGGCCTTGCTTTCTTAAGTTCTTTTTTATTCATCTTAAAAATATCCTTACCGTCAAGAAATGCCTCCCCGGCTGTTGGCTCGGTAAGGCGTAAAAGCGTACGGCCCACCGTGGTTTTTCCACAGCCTGATTCTCCGACGAGCCCAAAGGTTTTTCCTCTCGGAATAGAAAAAGAAACGCCGTCCACTGATTTTACGTGGCCGACGGTTTTCTTAAAAAGACCTGCTTTTATCGGGTAGTGTTTTACTAAATTCTTTACGTTGAGAATTGTGTCACTCATAACTTTTCCTCCATTACATTGGTGGTGCAAAACATTTAACTTTTTCTATGCCCGGATATTTTCTGCTCTTCTAAAAACAAGATATGCCAAACATTCCAATGAGCCCATAAACTCAAAATTGTTTCAGGAGGGCCTTCAACAATTTTATGGTCTCATTTCCATGGCATATAAAAGTTTTCAGAAGAGCAGAAAATATCCGAGCATATGATAAAGTTAAAGTTTTGCAATTATAGTATTGGCTGTTCTAATTTATTTGTTGCAATTGCTTAGGTATATAATTTACTAAGGGTTATAATATATTTTAATCTACGTGGCAGCTTACTTTGTGAGTCGCGGTAACTTCTCTGAGGACAGGATACTCTCCTTCACAGGAACTACAACTAGTGTCACAGCGATTCTTGAAATAACAATAGTTAGGCAATCCGATAGGGTTTGGAACGTTGCCGGAGATAGAGAACAAACGAGATGCCGATGCATCCGCAGACGGACGGGATTTGAGAAGACCTCTTGTATACGGATGTCTCGGATCTTTAAAGATTTCCATGACTGTTCCCTGCTCTACGACGCGGCCGGCATACATTACCACGACGTAGTCTGCCATCTCTGCAACCACACCGAGGTCGTGTGTAATAAGCATTATGGAGGCCTTGGTTTTTTGCTTTAAATCACGCATAAGTTCCAGTACCTGCGCCTGTATCGTAACATCAAGTGCAGTCGTAGGCTCGTCTGCAATGACAAGCGAAGGATTTAAAGAAAGCGCCATCGCAATTACAATCCTCTGTTTCATTCCTCCCGAAAGCTCATGCGGATAACTTTTTACAACACCCTCCGGTCTTGCAATTCCAACCATATTAAGAAGCGAAATGACCCTGTCAGCAAGCTCTTTTCTTGTAATCCCGGGTTCATGCACAAGAATCCCTTCCTGCATCTGCTCCCCGATTGTAAATACCGGATTTAAGCTGGTCATTGGCTCCTGAAAAATCATTGCAATGTCTTTACCGCGAATTTCGCGCATTTTTTCCTGCGAAGCTTTTGCGATATCTATAGCCTCATTCCCACGATTCAGCCGTATTTCACCACCGCATATTTTTGCGGGAGGCTCTTGCAAAAGGCGCATTGTCGTAAGACTTGTGACCGATTTGCCGCAACCTGATTCTCCTACTATTCCGATTGTAGAGTTTTTGGGAATGTCAATCGTTACTCCGTCCACCGCCTTTACAACGCCTGCTTCCGTATTAAAATAAACCTGCAGATTATCTATTTCCAGTATGTTATTTTTATCCCTCATAACAGTACTGCAGGAAGTATCTTTTTGCTTCTTAAACCACATACCTTCTCCTTTTAGCGTCTTCCCTTGGGATCAAAAGCGTCCCTAAGGCCGTCGCCGATAAAATTAAATGCCATTACGATTGCAAGAATCAAAAGTCCCGGGGGCAACCAGATATTAAGATAATTTCTCATTATAACTGATTTATTTACCGCATTGACCATATTACCTAGAGATGCATACGGAAAAGCAAGCCCCACACCAAGATAACTAAGCGTTGATTCCGTAAGAATAAAACTTCCGAGATCCATAGTCGCCATAACAATAATAGTAGGAATTGCATTCGGAAGCATGTGCCGGAATATCTGCCTGGGCACACTAAGCCCAGCCGCCTTTGCAGCATACATATACTCTGTTTCACGAATGGTAAGCATCTGTCCACGCACCATTCTTGCGACACCCGCCCAGTTAAACACGCCCATAATAAGCATGAGATAATATATTTTATCCTCGGGCATTATACCGAACGCCATCATAAACGCTGACACAATAAGCATCATCGGTAAAAACGGTATACAATAAAAAATCTCGACAAACCGCATTATGAGCATGTCTGTTTTTCCCCCAAAGTAACCTGCAAATGCACCAAGCGTAACGCCGATAATAAGCTCTATAATCGTAACCGCCACACTAAACTGCAAAGAAATCTGTCCGCCGTACATAAGCCTTGTAAATACATCTCTTCCGTCAGCATCGGTTCCTAAAAGATGTGCGGAAGACATCGGGGCTTTAACATTCACACCGACACCGGGCTTTTTCAATCCTTCGGTATCATACATACTTATTTCCTCGCCTGTACCTGTATCAATGTAAAAAATCTCGTATTCTCCATATGGCGAAAAAAAAGGACCAACAAAGCAAAACAGGACCACCAAGGTCATTATAATAAGACCTGCGATAGCAAGCTTATTTTTCAGAAAACGCTTAATTACAAGCTGTCCCGGAGACATAATTTTCAGTTCTGATTCATTCCGATTGCTTTTCTCTCTTGCTGCATCTGCACTTACCACTGCTGTCTCCACCTCTTTCTTACTGATACCTTACTCTCGGATCCACTACCGCATACAATATATCAGATATAAGCGTTCCCAACAGTGTAAGCACCGCAAGAAACATCAGATACGTCATAAGAAACGGCAAGTCTTTATTATTAACTGCCTGCAATGCTGTCATTCCAAGCCCGTCAATTGAAAAAATGCCCTCCGTGATAATGGCTCCCGAAAACAAACCGGGAATACTTCCGCCGATAAACGTAACAATTGGTATAAGTGTATTTCTGAAAGCATGTTTACCGACAACCTTGCCCTCCGAAAGACCCTTTGCACGCGCAGTCCTTACATAATCCGCATTCAGGACCTCAAGCATATTCGTTCTGACATATCTTAGCCAACTTCCCACGCCCGTAATAACAAAAACTGTTATCGGCATAATAAAATGATATGCCATATCAAGAAAAAGTCTGAATCCGGTATAGTTTTCCCTTGCGGAAACCATGCCTGAGAGCGGAAGCCATCCAAGTTCCATGGCAAAGGTTCTTTGAAGTACTGCCGCAAAAAAGAATGATGGCAGGGATATACCGGCAAGCGCAAAAAACATGATTATATAATCCGTCTTTTTATATTGTCTGCGTGCCGCCAGAATTCCTAATGGAATTGCAATCGCAAGCTGTATGACAAATGCAGTCGCCGAAAGTGCAAAAGACACCCCTACACGGCTTTTTATAACATCAATAACCGGTTTTTTGTATGTGAAAGACGTGCCGAAATCACCACACAGAGCATCTTTTATCCAGCTAATATATCCTTCCGGAATACTTGAATTAAGTCCGTAAAGTTCTCTCAAACGTTCTTTTTGCTCTGCAGTAATTGTCGGATTGCCGGACGTAATCTGTTCAACAAAATCACCCGGCATCATTCTGAGCATGGCATAAATCAGGAATGACACACCAAACAGCACTATTATGCTTGTAAAAATCCGACGTATAATATACTGCTTCACTAAAGTTTCCGCCTTTCACAATACTTTTTAAATTATCGTTTCCACAAGTGCCACTTAGTATACCTCTAACTTTTCAATCTCGTTAACATAGTTATAATAGGTGGATGTGTTCTGCGGAACCGTATCCATATTGACTCTGTCAGGGTTGTAAATAATCATCTCATTACGCTGGTACACCGGCATCATCGTTGCCCAGCTCATTACCTTATCAAGCGCTTCTGCCACAAGAAGTCTTCTTTCTTCCAAATCAAGAGTCTGCATAATTTCTTCCATTATTTCGTCAAGTTCCTTATCCTGAATCCACGTACGGTTTGAACCACCCGCCTTTACATATTCGCTTCCGTATATTTGTGTCATGTCGGGATTGGTTGAATTGCCCCACGCCATAACCCACATATCAATATCATCATTCTGCACACGGTTATTGAGCAGACTGAAATCCATATCGCTGATAATAAGCTGGCCTCCCATTGCTTTTAAGTCGTTCGCCATCTGCGTAAGAATCGGTGTTGACGGATGTGCCGATGCCTCTCCGATACCCACCTCTACAACAAGCTGCTTACCACCCTTCATAAGCTTACCGTTAATCTGCTCATATCCGGCTTCCTTAAAACATTCAAGTGCTTTTGCCGGGTCATATCCCCAATATTCCTTTGCATCCTCAGGATACTCCGTAAGAGTAGGTGTCATCGGTCTTTCTATAACCTGTGCCATTTCACCGTAATATGTCTTAATAGCTTGTGACCTTGTCATAAGATGCATAAGACCTTCTCTGACCTTTAAATCAGGCACTCTTTTTGCACTGACCGCAATATATCCGTAGCCCGGATACCCCATAAGTGAATACGGAATATCCGCATCTGTAAGCTCTTTTACTGTCTCAACAGATGCCGCCGGATCAGTAATATCAATATCACCGTTAATAATCGCATCAACCTTTTGCTCTTCATCGATAACCTGATATTTTACATACTCAATTTTCGGCGCCCCGAGAAAATAATCTTCGTTACGCTTTACCGTAACGATATTGTTCTCATAGCCCACCCATGTAAAAGGCCCGGAGCCCATCGGTGAATCATTCTTTGCTTTTACACCGTCAAGATTTCCTTTTGTAAAGCCTTCTCCGTAATAATGTTCCGGCACAATCGGGAGCTGTGCAAGAATTCTGTCACCAATAACATTGATTCCGTCTACAAGAACCTTACATGTAAGGTCATCCACTCTCGTAATACCGCTTATGGTTTCAACATCAACACCATCCGTAAGGTCATCATTTACATATTCTTCAAGTCCTACAATATCTATCGAGGATGCAAAAGTATCGGTTCCATCATATGTCGGATCAGCAAGGACATAATATGAAAAAATCAAATCGTCCACCGTAACTGCTTCTCCGTCCGAAAAACGCATATTTTCCTTCAAAGTAATAGTGTACTCCGTCTGCACGCTTCCGTCCTCATGCTCAATCAGTTCTGCGTTTATATGTCCCGCCTTATCCATAAGTTCATTATCTTCATTAAGCTCACAAACATTTACAAAAATAAGTTCAAATGCCTGGGCATCATATGCCGTCTGATAAAAAAACGGCGAAAAAATACCGTTAAATTTACTTGTGCCGATAACAAGCGTATTGCTGCCAACATTTTCCTTGCCACGTGAACATGCCGTCATTGACAATATCATCGTTAACGCAAATATTATCTTAAATGCTCTCTTTTTTATATTTTTCTTCATAAAAAATGCTTTGACTCCTTTCCTACTCTTTTACCTTACAAATAACAAGTCAAGATTATAAAGAGTAGTATGTCCAAAGTCAAAGCACATTATTTTACTACAAAACCTTATTGTTCCAAATAACTTATAAAAATATTACCATTCTCTTCAAACTGCTTTGCCGCCGTTTCAAGCTTAAGCTTGTAAGAGTTGCCCTTTACGGTGCTAAGAAGTGTAACATTCTTAGCATCATATCCTGTAATTACCACATATTCATTCTCGCCGATTTTGCCGATGACAAGTCTTCCGTCATTAACACAGTAAAGTACCTGTTCAAGCGGTACACTGTTAAGATACAGGCAATCGTACCCTTCCCTGCTCTTAAAAATGTCCTCTACCGAACTTCCTGTATCAAGCATAGGCTTGCTTACGATTGCAAAACCAAGTTTTTTAAATACCGCGTCAACACATGCTGCCAAAGTATTCTCCGCATCAGCTTGGATCTCTACACCCGAAATATTCCTTGACGTGTAAGTATTACCACGTTTCCAGATATATCTCCCCGTGTAATCCGTCACAATTCCCATAACTTCATTGGCATGCTCTATAGCATCCGAAACGTTCTCAAAGCTTCCGGCATAGTCAGCCTTGCCATGCACGAAATACCTGTCTTTCACACCGGTATACTTTGCAAGTGAAACTACTTTGTTGTCTTCAAAATATACAGACTTTGCTTCATCCGTAACAAGCTTTGCCTCGCCGTCTTTTCCTGATATATTCATCCAGATTTCTTTTTTCTTAAGCTCTGTTATAACCACATCAAGAGTAAGCGGCTCTTTGCTGTCCGAAACATTGCTCGTAATATAGTCCACGACTATCGGTTCAAAGCTTCCGTCCTCATTTTTTTCATAACGGTCAAGCGTTATCATTCCGTCCGAAATAACTGCTTCATCAATATAAACATTGGCTTTCTCGTAAGAACCAACCTGTATCTTATTCTCATCCGCAATGCAAAGTTTATACATATAGCAGATATAGTCACCAAGAGCATCTGTAACTATATCTTCTTCCCTTGTTACACCATAAACAATATCACCCTCCATATATCCGATTATCTGCATTACTTCTCCCTGTCTGCAAGTTATACTGTTCTCTTTGCTCGTCTCGAGATTAAGTATTTTTATCTCTGTGGAAACATTATCTTCTCCTACCTGCCATACAAGAACATCACCCTCAAAATTCACGATATATCTGTCTTCCTTAAGGCCTTCCACTATCACTGTATATTCCCTACTCGCAAGATCAAGTGAATAAAGCCTTTCTTCAAATAGAAAAAACAACCAATTACTAGAGTTGACATAACACACATCTCCAACGCATTCAGAAAGCATCGCAAAAGGTTTATTATATGGAATATATATTAACTCCTCAACCGTCTTATCCACTGCCGTATAGCGGCAAACTGACATGCCTACCTTTCCTTCGTTCCTACCTCGATTCATGTATCCGTATACAAGAAAAATTACATTGCCCTCATCATCAATATTCGCAACCTTAATATTGTGTTGCCCCCAAAGAGTTCTTATATCTGAATTCTCTATAAAGGAAAACACCTTCGTAAAAGTCTTCTCAGCCGCATAGTACTGCCAAAGTTCACCATTCTTTACAAAGCATACCCTCTTGCCCGAAGGACTTTCTGCCGCCGTGACGACAGCAATATCCGCATTATCCGTAATACCAAGATTAATTCTGCCACCTTGTACATTCTCGGAAACAGGCGTAAAATACTGCTCCATGGTACGCTCAAAATCAAGTAAATACGTACGTGTGCTTGTATATCTGGTACGATAATACTCCGTAACTTTATACATCTCTTTTGTTCCGTACATATTCTTAGAGTTTACATAATATTCAACTTGAAAATACGATATATTACCGTTTACTTCTTTAAGAGAAATATCAATATCGCTTATTACCTCTATCTCCAAATTCCCCCATGTAACCTGCTGGAAGCTGGAGTAAATATTAACATGACCGTAGTTAGTATTGTCACCCTTTGCCCCCGACTCAAGATAACGCACAAGTTCAAGCGCAGCATCTTTGTCAAAAGTCCTCTCATTAAAATCCTTTACATAAAAGAACTTATCATATACATTATCAAGTCCCCAAACTATCCTTGTATAGTATGAAACTTTTCTTCCATCCTCGAGTGTAAGCGCTATTGTAAGTCTGTATTCTTCGTCTTCAGAAAGCATGTTTTCTATCGGAAGAGTAACTTCTATCTCTCGCTCCGACTCCCAGCCTTCAATAGTTGTATTCTCCAAAATACGCTCCATATCCATGGTGCGTATCTCATAAATAATTTTATTTACCTTGGTGCCGAAAGTATTTATCACCAATTTAAGCTGTCTGTCCTCTTCAAGCGGCGTAAGTGTATCACGCATAACCATAGCATCCATATCATCCACATAGCCATGTAAAGGATTCATCCTTATATCCTCATAGTAGGAATATATTATCGGCAAAACCGCTTCACTCATAACCGTTCTGTTTTTATTATCGTTATCCCCGGCCTCCTTAGGCCAAAAGAACAATACTGCCAGAACAATTAAAAATATAACTACCAATACAACACCATAATAAAACTTCTTTTTCAACTGTTTGTCCTCTTATTCTACAGCAATGATTTTAATATCGGATTAACATTATAAAACGATTCAATACTATTAAGTTTATTCTTATTATCCGTACACGAACCATCTTTTCGCAAAACGCCTCTTATCAAAAGATTCTTCGGTGTATGCTCCATATCTATAAACTCAAGTATCTGGGTTCTGTATCCGCAATTCTCCAAATATTCCGCACGAAGTGCATCCGTAAGAAGTGCCGCCATACGGTCCTTTACGATTCCGTACTTAAATACCGGCTGCATAAGTTCACTTTCAATCTGCTTATTAAGCTCATGCTGGCAACATGGTACTGACAATATAACGGATGCCCCCCACTTTACGGCTTTGGCAAGAGCATAATCAGTCGCAGTATCACATGCATGAAGCGTAACGACCATATCAATACTGTCTACGCCATCATAGTCGGCAATGTCGCCTTTCAAAAACTTTAAATCCTCATTGTAACCATACTTTCTGCTGAGTCCATTACACTTATCAATTACATCCTCCTTAAGGTCGAGGCCTATCATCTTAACCTCACGGCCTTTTAAAATCTTAAGATAGTAATACATTGCAAAGGTAAGATAAGATTTACCGCATCCAAAATCAAGAATCGTAAGTTCTCTCCCCGTCGGAAGCTCCGGGAGGATGTCCTCCACAAACTCAAGAAAGCGGTTAATCTGACGATACTTATCATACATCTTCTGCACAATCTTACCTTCCTTTGTCATAACTCCAAGGTCTTCCAAAAAAGCTATCTTCATGCCTTCCTCAAGGATATATCGTTTCTTACGGTTATGGGCAAGTCCGACTTTGGACTCCGACTTCACTTTACGACTCATTATGGAAATATTCCCTTTGTTGCCCGAAAGCACAGTTACTGTCTCTTCCTTGCAGATAATCTGTCCCTGTTTAAAATCCTCTTCCATATACTTGGTGATTGCGGCAATTGTCTTATCTGCTGACAAATTACTATGAAATACCTGTGTGCCCTTGTATTCCGTAAACTGAAAAACAATTCCCTCCTTAGTTTCTATCGGGCGCGCCTTAACCTTAGTCGCGCCCTCCTTATTCTTCGGATTACTAAGTACAACCGATATACAATCGGCATTAATTATTTTTTTTAACTTACTAATCAAATTCTCTTTATCATCTATATTCATCACGGTATACTCCTATCCATATAACGCTTTTGTATCCCTAATGTTTATTTAATTACCTTCTTTGATAATACCACACCCGACTATATTTTGTACAGTTTAAAAGATATTATATCGACAGTTTCTGTAACGGCAACGACGACGCGCAAGCTCATTAAATAAGAGCACCTGTATTACGTCCTCAAGAAGATTATTCTGATTTGGCCGTTGCGGTGGTCTGTAAGGAGGTCTTTGAGTACCCGGTCCAAACGGTGGGCGTTGCGGGCCCGGTCCAAACGGCGGACGTTGCATCGCAGACGTACTTTCTCCTGACTGTAACGAAACTCCTCTCTCATCTTCAATTCCCCACATTACCTTCGCTCTGTCATAAATCTTATGACTGAGACTTCTAAGCATATTCCTATCAGGATATTCATCAAACATCCTGCTTCCCTGATATTCTAATTGATCACATTCATCCTCGATTATATCTTGCAACTGTCTCATATTCTGAGGATAGAATTCTTTAAAGTACTCCACATCTCTATCATTTTCTTCCTGAATCGTAAGAAAATCATCCCTGTTATAATAATACATACTTTCCCCTGTATTTTCTCTCGATATAGTATATGCACTTTTGCAATGTCTGTTACTAAGCGTTAAGATAAAAATTTTCTATGCAACTTCCAATAAAAAAAGGACTGCCGGCAACAATGCCGTCAGTCCCAAAATCTTCATATTATTCCAATACAAACTTATTAACTTCTGCATAAAGAGCTTCTGCAATTTCCTTATTTTCTCCTGCTTCTCTTGCAACAGATTCCACATTATCAGTAAGGCTTACAGAAATCTCACTGATATCCGTAACTCCCTTGGCACACTCTTCAACCGCAATCGTTACAGCATTGATTGATTCCTTAATATTCTCCATATTCTTTAAAGAATCCTCTGTATTGGCACTAAGTCTCTGAACCATCTCGTTAATACTAGTAACCGTATCACGGTAATCGGTACTTGTCTTAACAAGAGCATCATAACCCTTTACAGTGGACTGTTCAAGGAATTCAACCATTTCTTTTGAAGCCTTGGCAAGTGCCTCAACAGCCTCAATAACCTTGGCACTGACCTCGCTGATCTGATTCGCCGCCTGCGAAGAATCCGTTGCAAGCTTGCCAATCTCATCGGCAACTACTGCGAAACCTCTTCCGCTCTCACCTGCTCTTGCCGCCTCAATACTTGCGTTCAAAGACAACATGTTGGTCTGTGAAGCGATATTGATAATATCCTGCGTAAGTGTATTGATTTCTTCAACGGCACGTGAATCCTGAATCTTACTGTTAATAACCTCTATCATCTGTTTAGCCTGTGCCTGAACTTCTTCGCTTGTCTTTACGGCCCCGACTCTGACTTCTTCAGCTTCCTGTCTGCTTCTCTCTGTCATGTCATTACCACTCTTAACCTCTTCTCTTACATCCTCGGTGTACTTCCATGTAAGTTCAACCGATTCATTAATCTGGAAAAGTGATGCCGATGTCTCCTGCATACCAGCACTCATCTGCTCCATAGTTGCAGAAATGTCAACAATATTCTCCTGTGCACCGGTAAGTTCTGATGCAACCTTTCTGGAAGAAGCCTCCACCTGATTCGAATTATGCGAAACAGACAACATAATCTTGCGGATACTTTCAAGCATTGCATTTACATTATCTGCAATCTGTTCAATCTCATCGCCTGAACGAACTGATATCTGCTGTGTCAAATCGCCCTCATTGCTTGCAACCTCTTCAACCTTAGCATTAATTACCTTGAGGTTTCTTAAAATAATTGTAAGCAAGATATTCAAAACTACAATTGCAAGAATAAAGCATGCTGCCGTAGTAACACATACTGTAATAATCGCATCTTTAAGACAACTGTTAATAAAAGTTGCATCATAATCACAACCAATAATTGCCGACACACTTCCATTCGAAGCAATAAGCGGAACATACGCAGAAATAAGGTCGCCGTCTTCTGTCTCATCTATGTAATCCTGAACATATTTCTGGCCGCCGAAAACACCTTTAAGTTCTTCATAGCTTACTTCAAACTCTTCTCCGATAGCTGCTCCTTCAACATCAGCATCGGCTCCGTAATATACCTTACCACCATTTGCAACAAGAACGTATAAATATGCCATTCCGCACTTTTCTCTGGCTTCAATAAGCTGCTCTGTTACAAGCTTAAAACTATCCGTAGTCGTATCAAAAGAAGTCAAATCCTTCGCCGCATCCGCATCTATTCTGTCTGCTGCCATAGCCGCTGCCATCTCCGTCTGATCAACCGCAAGTGCCATAATATTCTTCTTCTGATTGCTGTAAAGGTTAAATCCCAACACCATACAAAGAAGCATTACCATTGCACCCATTGCTAAGGAAACCTTCATCTTAATACTCATAATACGTACCTTGCTTTTCTTTTTCAAAACAGTTACCTCCTCAAATGCTACATTTTCACAAAACATTTCTATACAACATTATAGCACCTGAGAATGCATAAAACAATAACTATTCATGTTTTTTTGTATTATTTTATACACATTTGCATATATATGTGACTTCATGTCTAATCTTATCTTACATTTTGGTGACAAATCTTACAATTTTACTTCTGCTTAAGCTTGTAATACTTATATGCAAATTTTACAAAAATCCAAACATACAACGCAAGAAGAACTACGTACATCCAGAAAACCATGTCGTTAATTGCGGAATCCATTCTTGACTGAAGAATTAACTGCGGACATATAAGGGTAAAAAACAGAACTATCAAAATAACCACTCTTCCCTTAAAAACTCTGTCAAGCATATCCATTCTGGATTCATCATCACTGAATATTTCCTCTTCTTCCCCGTTCATTTTCGACACAGGTTTTCTGAAATAATTATATCCCATAACCTCGCCAAGATATTCCCATCCAAAGTCCAGAAACATCTGTATGTATTCTGTTTTACGGCTTACTCCGTCTTTATGATAATCAAGCTGATATACTACATCCTCCGGCTCGCACTGCTCAAATATATAAATACACGGAATAATAAATTTATAAAATCTCCAGCCTTGTCTGTGCATTTCACGAAGATATTGCTCCTCCTCTTCATGATCTGCTATGGTAAATAGTTTGAAGGTTACTTTCTTATCACTCATTTTCATGCTCCTTTACATTCTTGTATAATCTCTTTATTCGTGTAATTTCAAGATTAAGAACATCTTCTCCCAACGGTGTAATACGATAAAGCTTGCGCTTATCCTCTTCTCTAACAAAACGGATAAGTCCGTCCTTCTCCATCTTAGACAAACTTCCGTACATCGTTCCCGGACTTATCTTGATATCTCCGTCGGTCATTTTCTCAACTGCCTGTACTATGCTGTATCCATGCATCTCTTCCTGTAAGCACAGCAATATGTAAAAACCTGTTTCGGTCATAGGAACATACACCTTTTTGATATGTGCGTCCATGTAATTCCTCGCTCTCTATAAATAATGCTGTCTGCAATATATTCCACTTCGATGTATCGCACTACGATATATCGTATTATATCGCACTGCGATACAGTTGTCAAGTCCCCTTTACGATATAAAAAAAAGACGTCCAAGTTACATCCAACCTGTACGCCTTTTAGTCCAAACTTAAATATTGAGTTCCTTTACTTCTGCGGCACCTCGCCTACCCTAATTAAAATCCCTGTCATTTCAAGTACATCTTTTTCAAAAAAATAGTTGTAATAGTAGTAGTCCATCGGCACTTTCTCACCGTCTTTTATGTAATAATAACCGTTTTTTATATCATCCTTATACATATCTGCATAAGATGTGCCCTCTTTATAAATATTATTCTCATAAACATAATCGCAGAAATCATAGGATATCTCGTACACACTGCCATCTACACCTGTAAAGCTGTAATGCCAACTGTCTCCCATAACTTCAATGCCCTCTCTTACAAGAATTTCGTAAAGAGTTCCGAAGGTTACCGCAGAAGTATACATTTTGCCGCACAAATCCTCATAAAATGTAAATTTCCCGCTGTCTGTACCATCATCAGAAACTGAAACACGATACTTACATGCTTCCACAGCCTTTTTAATCTCTTCATCCGTAAACTCCGCAAGCTTATCCTCAAACCTATATACTATACTTGTAAGCAGACACTTATCAACTGCCGTCTCGTATGCCTTCTCAAAATCCTCATTGCCGTCAGTACTAAACGAACCGTTACAATCCCCTTCATCAAACGTTTTGTCACAATTATCACGCAAAGGATTCTCCATCCGAAAACTTATGTTAAATTCAATATCATATCCGCATTCCTCTGCATACTCTGCAAAGTCTTCCGCCTCTTCAAAAAGTGCCTCCAGTTCTTCAAGGTTGTCATAACTTCCCACAAGTTCCGCATAAGTCCTTATGTTCTTCTCTTCATGAAGTTCCAAAAGCTCACACTTACCATATTTTTCATATAAATGCACAAGTGCGACATGCATATAATCATCCCACAAGGAATTGACAAGCGCTTCCATTCCCCAATGAAAATCGTCATGCACAACAAATTCCAGCTCGTCATCTCCCTTAACCGTTACCGTCCAAACCTTGTCAGTATAACCATCTTCACCTTCAACCTCTTCGTAATCCTTACTTACGCTGAAGTTCTTAATATCGCAGTTTTGGGTAACATACTTAATAATATCGGCTCTGTCGTATTCCTCCGTACAGCCCGATAATGCAATAATACCGCAGAGCATTACTGCAAAACATACTACTTGTGTGATTTTCTTTTTAATCATTTTTCTCTTCCCTCTTTCTTTCGTCATTTCATAAAAAGCACATGCCACGTTGCTTTTTTATTTAATGGTAACCTTCGTTTCCAAAAACATTTGAAAAGCAAACACTTTTTTACACGCGCAGTTCATAGTATAACCTATATTTTTTTAATACGCAATAAAAAAAAGTTTGCACCGTATTTTGTGAAGAGGAAGCTCCCGTAACAGTCTTCAAAATTGATTTCTTTGCTCTATCTTACTAATTGGGTCGCTTCTGCTTGAATAATAATTCTTTTTAACTTATAATACCAAAGAGTATTACGAAATAAAGCGAGGTATTTCCAATGCAAAGACACACATTTGCGATACAGATAAAAAAGGGCAAACTCCTTAACTACAGAAGAACTCTTGGCGAAGTTTGGCCCCAAGTAAAGAATTTTTTTGATATATACAACCTTAAAAACTTCTCACTTTGGTCGGTGGATTTGATAGTGTTTGGTTACTATGAGTCCGATGATGACTTCATTGCAGATGATACTTTTCTTGCAAAGATTAACGAGCTCGACAGCCACTTTGCCGGAGTATATGATTGGATTTCAGAGCCCGGCAAGCCTATGCGCCTTATGTTTCACAACTATGGTGGTGTGCAGGAATCAAAAGAACTCGTATACAAGAAGATTTTCGTAATACATCTTTTTGAAGGTATGGCAGATGAGTATAAACGTCGCCATGACGCGGTTCTCCCCACACCTGAACAGGAAGCAAGGCATAGAGCTTGCAATAATTTTACTATCTGGAACGCCGGGGATTATGTGTTTGGATATATGGAAATGGATGCAACCTTAGAACGTGAAAAAACGCCCGAGCACAGAGAACACAGCAGAAATTGGGAAACTTCTATGCTTGAAATCATGGACTGGGTAACCAATGACGTGGACTGGCTGACCGGAGAATATCATAGTAATTATTACTGCATTGCGTCATATAAATAAAACAAAAGAGCCCATAACCTGTATCTTTATATGCCACTGTCTACCTGACAGCGCATATGATTCTTCAGATTATGGGCTCCCTTTATAACGGACCATTGTCCGCTAAGTTAACTAATTGCCAAGAAATGTTCGGGTATTGACATTTTCACCGGCAATAATGTCAATACCTTTTTTATTCTTTTTTTCTTAAAAACGCAATAATAAACGGAATGCTAAGAAGTGCCGTTCCCGCATCGGCAATCGGCTGTGAAATCTGAACGCCTGTCAAGCCCCATAAATGTGTGGTTATAATAACCGTCGGTATAAACATAAGTCCTGAACGAAGCATTGACAAAAATGTTGCCGTTCCGGCCTTTCTTATGCTCTGATAAAGCATATTTACAGGTACCGATATCGGAAGGCACATCACACCTCCGCACGCACATCTGAGTGCAAATTTACCAATCCTTACAACATCCTCGCTCTTCTGGAAAAGACGCACTATATCCTCCGCAAAGAAGAAGCCGGGAATTGCAAGTGCGTAAATACAGCATGTTCCGATAATCATTGTAACAAGCAAGCCTTTTTTTACACGCTTAATCTCCTTTGCCTGATAGTTAAACGAAGCTACCGGCTGGAAGCCCTGGCCAACGCCTAAGCCTACGCACATAACAAATGCACTGAATCTGTTGACTACGCTCATTGCCGCAATCGCCGCATCGCCGTAAGGTCTTGTGAGGTTGTTAAGCAGACCGTTTGAAAACGAACTGAGTCCCTGTCTTATGAGTGCCGGAAAACCTACCCTGCAAATCGTAAAATACACTTTTACTTTCCTGCTCACATAGCTAAGTCTTATTTTGCTCTGCGCCATTTTATTAAAAAAGTACAAAAGAATCAAAAAGCTTATAAACTGCGATGCCGCTGTTGCAATTCCTGCTCCAAGCACGCCAAGCGAAAAAACTTTAATCAGCAAATAATCGCCGAAAATATTAACTACCGCACCTGAAACAAGACCAATCATTGCATAAAACGCCTTGCCCTCAAAACGCAGATTATTATTTAAAATAAAGGAACACACAACCACCGGACACATTATAAGGACGCAAACACCGTACTGTTTTGCATACGGAAGAATCGTATCAGTGCTTCCCAGAAGCTTCATAAACGGCGTCAGAAAAATCAGGCCGAATACCATAAGCACAAGTCCGATTACAACTCCCGTAAAAAAGCTCGTGGAAACGTATTCTGAAGCCTCGTCTTTATTTTTATCCGCAAGTGCCTTAGACACAAGCGAGCCCGAGCCCTGTCCGAGCATGAACGCTATCGCCTGTATAATCGCCTGCAATGTAAAAAGAATTCCCGTCGCCGCCTGCTGGCTCTCTCCGAGCGTTCCCACAAAATATGTATCAACCATATTATATATGTTCGTCACAAGCATCGAAATCGTCGTTGGTATTCCGAGCGATACGATTAACTTAGTAAGCGGGGTTTTCGTCATTTTCTCATAATATATTTCTGTTTCGGTCATGATTATCTTGCCTTTCTGTTAATAATCTTTCTTTGTTGTAGTACAATGTCACATAGCCCACACCGGCACGAGTTATGTAAACAAATACAGTTGCATATCCTTCCAGCTTTCCTGTTTTGCTTCCTTTATCTCATCACCCTCTGCCACTTCTCCAAGAATAATCGGCGACTTCGGATTATGTGCCTTCATATTACGTTTTACCGTTTCAGTATCATAATTGGCATAGCAGTACTTACACAAATGCCCACAAGTATTATATGCACCGATATCCGCGCCGAGATAACAGGTACATTCATTTCTTCCCTTGCTTTGCTTTGGCGGCTTTAGCGCACAGCCGATTGCTTTCTCAAAAGTGGAAATCGTCATGCACCCCGAACAGTCCGCTCCATATGGCGCAAGCTCATCACCCTCCGCACAAGTCTTAATCGTGATGCCGTACTTTTTACCGATTCTCACAAACTCCCTGCCAAGCGTCAACCTGTCTTCCTTAGACACCGTCCTAACCTCAGGGAAATTCCTAAGCACCTTTTTATACAAATCAATAAAACTTATTACGCAAACCTTTGTATATCCGGCAAGTGTCTCCGCCATCTTTTCAAAATCACTGATATGACGCTCCAAAGTATATGTATCAGACAAAAAAATCGGATCATAACGCCAGCCCACGCAATTCACACCCACCTTCTTTGACAAGAGAATAAAACTCTCCATTACCTTTTCCTTCAAAGGCACGTTAGGCTCTATATCCCTGCCGTACGGCGTAATCGTCACATACCAGTACTGCCCGTAATCCCTAATGAGCTCCATATGCGGCAAAAACGGTCCCGGATTCTTCGTACAAAAGGAAATCACATCCACAACCTCGGGCGAAATCACATATTTAGTTACCTGCGTCGGATTATACGGATTGCGGACAAGTACATAACCTTCCTTTAGGCGATTCACAAACCACTCTGAATAAAAGGCCGGTATGTCCGTTCTGAGCCCGGTGTGTAAAATCATGGTGACATCCCTTTCTCATAAATCTTAAAGCAAAAAATCTACTTTTAAATTTCTATCCTACAAAAAAATATGATATCAGCAATTCCAAGTTATGTCAAACACCCTGAGCCACAACTTTCTGCTCACATAAGCGATATGCCAAGCAAAAAAAAGAATCTTGAAACACCTTTTGTTCCAAGATTCTTTTTTTTACTGTATTCTCGTCGCCAACTCAAGAGCAAGCTGTGCAAACCTGTCCTTTTCGGCAAACTTCACTTTACTGCTGAGACTTCTCTCATCCCAAACCTCACCATCCAGATTATCTGCCGCACAGAAAAACTGAAACAACTCTTTCTCACGGAATTGTGCTACTGCCGCTGCCGCGGAGCATTCCATATCCACACAAATACAACCCTGTTCTTTTCTCTTAAGCATTTTTGCTTTAGTTTCACGATAAAAACCGTCCGTCGTCCATACCTTACCTATCCTATAGGAGCATTTTATCTCATCAAGCAGCTCCGTAAATTCCGGAATATATTTAAGATTCACTCTGATTTCATCAGAAGGCGGTGCATAATGATAACTAGCTCCTTCATCTCTGACTGCGGCACTTGGAATTATAACAGAGCAGTCCTCTATCGTCCTGTCAAGCACTCCACAAGCGCCAAACATTATAACTGTTTCCACACCCATGGCAAATATTTCTTCCAAATCGCCTGCTGTTCCCGCTGCTCCCATATCAGACATATATAATACTATTTCTTTATCTTTATATTTTGTTTTATATACAGGTTGCGCCCCATTCGCATTCTTAATTACGCTAATCTGCTCTCCACCGACACTCTCAAGCATTCTGCCAAATGTTTTATACTCAAAACAGGTAACCGCAATCTTCGGCATTCCCTCGATTCTTTCTATACAATCACAGGGATTAATTATAGCCTCTTTGTCAAAATCAAATTCCGTAAGCACCATCACTATACACCTCTTTCTTCTAAATTACTTATAACAATGCCAAAAGTCAACATCTGCTGTAACAATAACTTCTCCCTCTGATATTAGTTTATCATCCAAGTATCTCTTTATCTTATTTTTATTGTCTGTAAGATACTTCTTATTCTCTGAATAGTGCTCGCATAATCTTTCAAATAGCTCTTCGCTATTGTCATAACGCATATTGTTGGGAATTTTAATATTCTCCACTTTTCCAAAGTATTTCTTAAGCAACTTTTCAAAATCATCATGCTTTGTCTGCTTTTCTTTAAGTTTCTCGGATATAAACGCAGAATTAAGCTTCATCGCATCAAAGGCCTGTTTCCAGAACATATGCTCACTACTCACGTCGTGATCATTACAAGAGAACATTCCGCCCTCTGCCAGTACGGTTGCCACACGCTCCACAAAAAGTTCCTTATCTTTAAGGAAAACCGTAAGATAATGTGCAATCACATATGTATAAGGTTTCTCCGAAGCAAGCTGCTTCCAGGTCTCTTCCTCCTCCACATCGCTCCAATGTATTGAAACTTGCGTACCCTCCGCAAGCTCTGCCTTATGTGCCTCAATATACTCTGCGAAATTATCCGCCCAGCTTCCATGTAAATCATAACCATCCACAACTACACCTGCCGGAATATCAGTCCAGTTATTTCTCCAAAGCTTCGCAAAACCACAACCGAGATCAAGTACTCTTGAATTGCCTTTGATTCCTAATGAATTGTAAATCTTAACATACCAATCTGTATTGTCTGCAGTATGCTTTAATGCCTTAAAATGGTGGTCATCTGCTTTCTGGTCTGTCTGAATCATACGAGCAATCTCTGCAACACTGTTCCAATCAGGCTCTCCCTCACTTCTTCCAAGAACAGTCTTTATACAGGTTATCGTTCGTTCAATCTCCCTCTTTTTAGCCTCCATTGTCTTAAGCTGCTGCTCTAAAGATTCCCTAATATTCATATTCTTTTCTGCGATAAGATTGTCATGAATTTCCTCAAGTGAAAAACCTATCTGCTTAAGTGCAATAATCTTCTCGAGCACAAGCAAAGCTTCTGCATCGTAAAGTCTGTAGTTACCTTCCGTATACTCAGACGGCTTAAGCAAACCCTTCTCGTCATATAAACGTACTGCTTTTTGCGAAATGCCTGTTTTCTTCGCAATCTCTCCTGATGTCATTTTTTTGTCCATCAAAATCACCTCCATGCGCTTATGGTAAAGCGTGCCCCAAGGGAAGAGTCAACACCTTTTATTAAATTATTTTGATTTTTTTTGGATATTGACACTGTCAGGCATGTGTGATACAACATCATTTGTAACCTTTTGTTTATCGACAGCAAGCGGTTACAATGGTCTTTTAATTCATACATTATACCAATTGGATTACAGTGTGTCAAAAAGCTATAACTTAAATATTCCTACAGGAGATGCTTCAAATGACCAGTACAAAAAAAACAAATATAAATATGCTGGAGGGCTCACTTCTCTCCAATATAATTCTTTATACAATACCGATTATACTAACAAGCTTACTTCAATTACTTTTCAATGCCGCCGACCTTGTTATCGTCGGAAGATACTGCGGTGAATTATCCGTAGCGGCTGTAGGCAATTGCGGCTCAATTACCAACCTGATTGTTAATTTATTTATCGGTCTTTCCGTAGGTACCGGTGTTACCGTTGCACATGCTCTCGGAGCAGACAAATCAGAGACGGTTCATCGCCTTATTCACACTGCTCTGCCTACGGCAATTGTGAGTGGCCTTATTGTTACGGTTATAGGTGTCGGCTTTGCTAAAACGTTTTTACAGCTTATGAATACACCGGACACGGTTCTGCCGCTCTCCACCATATACATGAGAATATATTTTGCGGGCGCGGTATTTATAATGGTGTATAACTTCTGTGCGTCAATCCTTCGTGCCGCAGGAGATACCAAATCACCGCTCATTTATTTATCAATCGCAGGTGTAATTAATGTTTTTCTCAATGTAATTTTTGTAACTCTATTCAATATGAACGTTGCAGGTGTAGCTCTTGCAACTACGATATCACAGGGTATTTCGGCAGTCCTTGTTGTCCGTGCGCTTATGCGCAGAACGGATGCATGTAAACTTATGCTTTCCAAGATGCGTTTTTACAAAAGACAGCTTTTCGATATCCTAAAAATCGGACTTCCTGCAGGACTTCAGGGCTCGCTGTTTTCGATATCAAATGTTATTATTCAGTCGTCAATCAATTCCTTCGGCGACATACTCATGTCCGGTAATGCAGCCGCCGCCAATATTGAAGGCTTTGTATATGTTGTACTCAATGCTTTTCATCAAAGTGCCCTTAATTTTATCGGACGTAACGTTGGCGCACAAAAATACAAACGCGTTAAAAAGATTTTGGGCGTCTGCCTTGTCAGTGTAGTTGTTGCGGGCGCAACATTTTCTGCCATTGCTTATTTGCTCGGACCGACGCTTTTGTCAATTTATATTCCGGATTCGGCAGAAGCCGTTAAATGGGGTATGGTACGTCTTACTTATATATGTATCCCGTATTTCCTGTGCGGTATAATGGATGTGTCTACGGGGGCCCTTAGAGGCATGGGAGCTTCCCTCGTTCCAATGATAATATCGATTATCGGTGTATGCGGAATACGAATCGGCTGGATTTACACGATTTTTCAGATTCCACAGTATCACACGCCACAGTGCCTGTATTTTTCCTACACGGTTTCGTGGTCAGCAACGTTTATTTGCCAGATGATTGCGTTTGCGGTAATTTATAGGAGGCATACGAAGCGAGTAGAGAATACTATATAAAATGAGGGTAATCTCTTAAGTCATTAAATGACTTAAGAGATTACCCTCAAATATATTAAATTATTGAGCCCATGGATATTTTACCATTTGAATATGCATTTTCTTTGCTTGCTCTGGAGCAAGCCACTGAGAAGATATATTATTAGTTCTACAATAATCCGCGACCTTCTTACCAAAATATCTCTCTGTTTTATCAAAATTATGAGCCTCATTCCCTTTCTTCTTTTGATCAACCCAACGATAAAACACTGTTCTATCTCCCTCATCAATCATTCTTGTTCTATCTGGATACCACCGTTGCATAACATTTGGCTGAATAGGTAAATCAGAACAATGTTTAGGTGAGTGTTCGGATATATACTTTAAAAAAATATATGACCCAAATATTTCAATACCATTTCCACTTAAATCTAATTTGCTTCGCAAATCAAAAAAACTATCATCTGGCATAGCAATTTCCAAATCATCTGAAATTTCCATTACACAAGCCCAATTAATTCCCTGTCCGCCAATTAGAAGCTCATGCGGATGAATATCCAAACTAATAATTACATCAAATCTCACTCCTGCATATTGGGTATGAAAATGTTCTCTATCAACGTTTTTACAATTCATATCATCAATAAGTGTCCTAAAAGCTGGAAAATGAGCCATATTCAACCTCCTTGAAAAATGTTACTAACTAACCACATGTTTATTAACCAATTTAATTTTTAAACCCCGTATTACAGTATGGATGCGTTATTTGTCCATTATCAGCACTACCTAAACCACCATCTCTTCTTCTGTCAATATGATCTACCGAAGTCGAATTAATATGAACAACACCATTACATATTCCACATCGCACAACTGATTTCAATGCTGTCGATATATATGTTTCACTTTTTCGATTTGAATTAAAATCCGAACTACTAATATCTTCCTCTCTTGCTAGATTCAGATTATTATAGTTTTGTTGAATCAACTGTAAAATTTCTATTTCTCCTTTTCCTTCCTTCAATTGCATCATAACCATTACAAATAATTTGCATAATGGTTCAGCACTATTCTTTGTCGAACGCAAATTCCGATTAATTTGTTCAAATATATAATCATTTTTATATATAAACTCCTCGAATTCGCTTCTAACACTTATGAAAACATCAAATTTCTTTTCTCTTTTCAATTGCTTAACAAATAATACCGTTGCATAAAAATTAGCTGGCTTAAAATTACCCTTTTTAGAGTAAAAATAAATAATAGGATGTAATCCCAATGAACCTGCTGCCTTTGAATTAATTGTTTGTAATAACTTTCTTGTATTAGACAGAACCTTTATAGTCTCACTTCCATCTACATCTTCAACATCCGAAATGTCATCATTAGTATATACTATCAAGTCATATACAAACTGTAAATCCATCTGATTCTTACCTGCAATCGAAACATCAAGTGTCGTAATGGGCTTCTTGGTTTTTGGCAAAAAAAGTATTTCATTAATATCTGTTGAAATATTTTCTATTTCCTTTTGTATATCTTCATCAAAATTTTTCCAATACTTATACCCATTTCCCGAATATACTATAGCTCTAGTTGCTATTCCAATAGGTTTATTTCTCGCTTCTAAAATCTTCATTTCCGTTGGATTAATAGGAATCGCCTTTTGATTAATATTAAAGAATGATTTTTCTGCCACAGAAACATCACCCTCTATCCACTGTATATCAAAAGCAAATGACTCTATTCCCATCGCTTTTTGCACAACATCTTCTGAATACTTCTGCGAATTACGCAGTGCATCTTGATACATACTATATTTCCCTACTTTTTTTTCAATTTGCATCCTTGCTTTCTTCGCCAATTCAAGCTGTTCTTCACTAATTTTCTGCCCATAAAAATCACTGGAAATTTCTCCATCGCCATAATCATCATTAATCCATGCCATGAACGCACTCAATCTGTGCGCACCATCAATGACAAATGTAACTCCACCTGAATTTTGCCACAATATAATTGACGGAATAAAATGTCTATCAAGTATACTTGAAATAAAGTTGGTTATTTGTGAGACATTCCAGTCTCTTGTTTCTCTCTGAAAATCGGGTTTTTTTATCATAAAACGCATTGCAGAATCACTTTTCAAATCGCTTGCCTTTAACTGTTTAAATCTATTTGCCCCTGAAAACCCTTTATCAACTTTAAAATCTTCTCTTAAGATCATTGCATCCAAATTGACCACTTTCTTCATTCGTCTTTCCTCCATAATAATCATCTTCAATTACCTCCTGTATATCCAATAGAATATACTTAAGCAATTGAATATATGTCTATTTTTTCTCTTTTAAAACTTCGTCATTACATTTTACGTCCATCTTATTGGTAGACTGCAATTGGAACAACAACTAGGGCAGGTCCCTTAATCACATCTCTTAACATTTCTGGATTATCCATACTTTTTGGAAGGTTTCTTCTTTGCTGACGATTCATCGGAATCTTTTTTATATCGTCAAATATCTCATCTAACTTTATACTCTGCCCTTTTTGAATCTTACGCAAAACTTTACATACCATGTATGATTCTCCAACAAAATTTTCTTGGTCACATTTAAAATAGTCTTCGTCTAAATATGCCACTAAAGGGAACTTCCCATCTTCAAAATTAAAGACACAGGAAATAGCTTTTCCTGACTGCAATTCTCCCAATGCAGAAAATCCTGCAACAACTTCCTTTGCTTGCTTATCCAATAGTTGCTGGTCTGTTATCCCTTGAAAAGCTGTAGCTAATTCATTCAATTTCTTTACAGTATCTGTCAACTCTTTCATTTTTGAAAAACGGGCTGTTACCAACACCTCCAAAAAATCATCTCGACGCAGTTCATTAAATAGTTCTTCTGATAAGAATTCATAATATTTTATCTGCTCATCCTCGTCTCCATCCTGCAAATATCTAAATACTTTATCAAATTTAGCAGCATCACTAATTTGAACAGACCGTGTTATCTCTTCTGCCGTTTTTCCTATATGAGTTCCTTCTCCTGACACAAGCTTAACACCTCCACCAGCCTTCATCGCTTCCTCAGTACTTGTCGCTATTGACTGAGCTTCTTCGTTATATACATATCCATCAATCGCAGATAAATAATCATTAATTATTTTAGTATTTAAATATAAAAAGTTTCGTAACTTCACTCATGTTCCTCCTTTATTTTATCTTGTCTATATTTTCCCTCTAATCTCACCCACCAACTTATGCACCGTCGTACACGGGCACATCTCTGATGGATTCTTTTTCCCTTCTCTTTCACACTGCTCCAACTTCTGCTGTGCTATCTGTATTGCTTTTTCTTCATCGCCTGCCATACACAGTTTTCCGTACATCTTTTCATCTGCTTTGGAATACGTCTGCCCGGTTTTGCTTTCATATAATCGTCCAAACTCAGAGCAACAAGCCCAAGAATCTTGTATTGCCGGCATAGAACCAAAATAAGCGTACATCCATATTTCAAAGCATGGATTAGACCAACCTACCTGTATGTCCTTTTTCTCTGCCTCTTCGATGATTTCATCAAAGCCTTGCACCTGGTCTCTATCGAATACAATCCATGGGATACGGTATTGCGCCTCATATGCAGTAAGTTCCAAGCATTTATCTATCATGGCACGCGTCTTCGTTTCTACAACCTTTATGACAAGCTTATTTCTAACATCCTCCGGCAAAGCCTGATGCAATCCTGTAAAAAAACAACGCTCTGTAGCTTCTGTATCTGTGACAATCAAATAGTAGCCTAATTCCGGCACTTTGAATTGTTTCTTTTGTTCGCGAGTTTTTCTGTTACCTGCCCTATCCTTTTTTGCCATCCCTACTCCTCCATAAACATATCAATACTCTTTAAGTCGGGGATTGCACCATACTTTCCAAGCAGGTAATTCTTCTCATAACTTTCATCCTTACGAATGCGAACACCATCCTCATCCACAAAGTCAGCCAATGAATACAATGTAGATAAACCTCTGGCATCCTTTTCAACAAACCAGATTTCATCACGACGCAATAACTGATTAGATAGCTGCCATGTATCGTGAGTTGTGAATATCAACTGTGCATGATTTGTGTTAATCTTAGGATTCAAGAACGTAAGTATAAGGTTTCTAACCAATAGCGGATGCAAACGGGCATTCAATTCGTCAATAAAGAACACACTACCGTTTTCTAACACTTCCTGCAATTCCGGATATAAAGCAAACATCTTCAATGTACCGGCAGACTCTAATTCTAATGGAATATCTGCCATCTCATCCGAATCAATCTTCTTATGAAGAGCATGAATTTTATACCGCTCTTCCTTTGATTCACCTTCTTGCGGAACCTTCTCAATTCTAAAGTCCTTGATATGCTCATCAAAAGATGCAAAGTATTCCACAACCTTCTGCTGAACTTCCTTATCTTCTACAAATCCCTTTGGCAATCTTCTATGCAAGAAAAAATTAGTAAACGGATCGCCAAAATCGGCAAACTCATTTGCAATGAACCAATCTCTAATTGCCTTACACTTAGCAATCTTAAGCTTTGCTCCCAACGAAATAATAAGAACCTGCTTTTCTAACGCAACCTGAATATTATCTCTACTATTCTTAGGGAATCCGGATAAATCTAATTCATCATCAGTAGTTCCACGATAAAATACCGTACTGTACTTTCTCGCAGTCTTTGCCTTTGAATTCAACCATTCTTCCGTCACACCTTCCTTACCAATGCAAAAACCATAATTATAGATTTTCTCCGCCTTATCACCCGGCAATGTAAAATACACTTCAAAACTTGATTCAGCATCTGCTGATGTAGAATCAAATAAGAATGGAGTTGGTCTGAACTCTTCAAAGTTTTCCTCCTCATCTCCGTACTTAAAAGAATCCACAACATACTCTGACATATACTCAAATGCATTATATATATTAGATTTGCCACTTGCATTTGCTCCATAAATGGCTGCAACAGGCAATATCTTCTCGCTACCGATAGTTACAACTCTGTCCGAGAACTCTGTCATCTTAGCTGCGGACAAATCTAAAGTAGCTTCTTCCCTAAACGATTTAAAATTTTTAAAATTGAATTGTATTAACATAATGGTAACCTCACCTTCTTTTCTATTTTCTATTATATGCACTTTTGCAAAAAAATCAACATCCAAATGTGATTTTTTCTCATTTCATTGTATTTTCTCTGTGCAAAAAAAATAAAAAGCAAGGCACTTTTGCCTTGCTTTTCTCCGCACACCACATTACAGTTCTATCTAAAATCTTTTTCTGAGTACAAATTATCTAATCATTGTTAATTTTCTTGTACAACAATTACCTCCACACCTTTTTCTTCAATAGCTACAATTTGATTTTCAACACAATCCCAGTCTGTAATTATAGTATCAAATGAATCTACTTCACATACCTTAACAAATGAATCTACGCCAATTTTTGCACCAGGCATCAATAAACACTTCTTTCTACTATTTTTTATTACAGTTCTTTGAAAAGTTGCCGTTTCATCTGTACCATTAGATAAACCAAAATCAGCAGTCAATCCTCCTCCCGTTATAAAGCACAAATCAAAATGCAAGTTGCTTACAAAATTACTGGCAAAACTGTCAACCAACGAGCCACTTTGTCGCATCTTCCCTCCCGCAATATACACATCAACATTATCAAAACCTCTTAAAGCCTTTCCTATATCAACTGAATTTACAACTAATGTGTAATGAATATCTCTTGGCAAAAAAGAAGTCATTATATATCCCAAAGACCCTGCTGTCAAATACACAATATCATTCTCACGAATCATACCGGATGCAACCCTTGATATTTCTTTGTAATTATCATAGATAGGCATATTATCAAAATTACGATCCAGTGGTGGTCTCACACTAACCTGATTAGCCAAAATAGCTCCTCCATGCGTTCTCTTGCATACACCTTTCTGTTCAAGCAATCTTAAATCCCTACGTGCAGATTCATCTGATATTCCATACTTCTCTGTTATTTCAGATACTGTTACTTTTCCATTTGCTTTAATTATGTCAGTTATTTCATTATGACGTTCTTCAATAAACATATTGCTCCTCCAAATCAATAGATAGACTAAAATAGTAATTTTATTTCCTACCTGTCATGTTTATCCATGAATAAATACGACTTCACATCACTTACAAACTGGTTTCCACAACGTGCAAGTTCTCCCAAAACCCTATCAATTCCTTTTTCCGTTGTAAACCAATTTTCTTTAGTGATATTGTAACAATGCACCGGACAAACAATAATTGATACATCTGGAAACGCCATTTGATATAACATCAGACACCTTCTTGCATGAAATGCTTTGCATACAATTATTGCGCTTTTTATCTTTATTCCCAATTCATCGACAACTGTCCTCGATAAAAAAGCATTATCACGCGTATGTTGGGATTGATTTTCACAAATAATAGCATCTCGCGTCACACCATTTTTAATAAGTACATCCGTGAAAAACTCACAATCCGAGTTATAATTTCCAGTGTATATTTCTGATTTTGAACTTACTCCCTGCCATTTATCGCGTTTTATACTTATACCTCCTGATGGAATAAGAAAATTAGCATATCCTTTATGAAATAATTCAGCAGCATATTCCGGCAGTTCAGGATAAGATCCTCCCGGAAGAAATATTGCATCTACTGCTTGTGGAGTATCAGCAACAAAAATATATTCAGAAATGTCAGAAATAATTTTATTCATTTTGGTTCCTCCGTAATTTATTTTTTTAGTACCAAAATCATAATACCACATATTCGGTAACATTTCAACATTTTCGGTAAATATATTTATTTAATTATCTTATTCTCAATATTATCTTGATTTCTAATTATTATGATGTTATCTGTGCCCACAAGAACAACCTTGAAAATCCTTGCGGATTACTGCGAAGCCAAGAAAGAACCGCGATTACGATGCCTGTCGCACTTCGTGCTTATCGTTCTGCTTTGCAGAACTCAGGCATCTTCATCTCGGCCATTTCTTGTCTTCCAATGAATCGCAGCACAAAAAAAGAACTCCTCGAGTAAACTCTGGAGTTCTTTTTTGAACTGCAATTCGCAGTAATCCCTAACGTTTGCTGAACTGAGGCGCTCTACGTGCAGCCTTGAGACCGGGTTTCTTTCTTTCTTTCATTCTCGGATCTCTTGTAAGGAAACCTTCCTTCTTAAGAGCCGGACGATAGTCTGCGTCTGCCTGTAAGAGTGCTCTTGAAATACCGTGTCTGATAGCACCAGCCTGACCTGTGTATCCACCACCACGTACGTTTACGATAACATCGAACTTGTCAGTTGTCTCTGTTACTGTAAGAGGCTGACGAACGATAACCTTCAATGTCTCGAAACCAAAATACTCATCTATACTTCTCTTGTTGATTGTAATATTACCTTTTCCGGGTACTAAGTATACTCTTGCGATACTTTTCTTTCTTCTACCTGTGCCGTAAAATTTTGCGTTAGCCATTGTTATTTCCTCCTTCCAGATCCCGATTAAAATGTAAGTACTTCAGGCTGCTGAGCTGCATGAGGATGCTCTGCACCAGCGTATACGTGAAGCTTTGTGTACATTTCTCTTCCGAGAGGTCCCTTCGGAAGCATACCTTTTACTGCAAGTTCAATAACTCTTTCAGGCTTCTTCTCTAACATCTCCTTAAGTGATGTCTCTTTCATTCCGCCTACGTAGTCTGAATGATTGTAGTAAATCTTCTGAAGTAACTTCTTACCTGTTACTTTAACCTTGTCTGCGTTAATAACGATTACATAATCACCTGTATCAATGTGAGGTGTGTAAATCGGCTTATTCTTACCTCTTAAAACCTTAGCGATCTCAGATGCTAAGCGACCCAATGTATATCCTGTAGCGTCAACTACATACCATTTTCTTTCAACTGTTGCTGTGCTAGCCATAAAACTCTTCATGGGTTTACCTCCTTAAATTAGTTTTTCTTTCTTCTCTAGTACATCTATTCAAAAATGCTGTCACCGGGGCATGGATATAAGCATTTTTTACTCAATGGGAAACTATGTTTCCAAAAAAGTTTGTTACACAAACTCTTTTACACATCATGTCACAGTTAAACATTATATTACATATCTGCAAGCATGTCAACTAAATTTTACAAATTAAATAGGACTTTTTTCATATTCGATTCCAATAAGTGCCAGTCCTCTTGCCGGAGCCGTGGGACCTGCCGCAGAACGCTCACAGGCTTCTATAATATCCTTCATATTTTCCGGTGGATATTCTCCCATTCCTATAGCCATAAGCGTTCCTGCAATGATTCTTACCATATTATATAGGAAGCCACTGCCGGTCACCCTGATTGTTATATAATCACCGTTTTTTGTAACAGCCAAATCATATATCGTTCGGACGGTTTCTTTTACCTGGCTGCCTGCCGAGCAAAAGCTTTTAAAGTCATGCTCGCCAAGCAAATATTTTGCCGCCTCCTGCATTTTTTCCACATCAAGCTGTCTGTATGTAAAATGCACATATCTGCTTCCAATCGGTTGCTCAAAACTGCTGTTTAATATCCTGTACTCATAGGTTTTTCTGCTGTTGCAATGTCTCGGGTGGAAATCCGGTGCAACCTCTTCTGATGACTGCACACGCACATCTTCGGGAAGTCTCTGATTGAGGGCATAGGATATCTTCTCGGCAGGAATACGCGTATTACTGTCAAAAACAGCGACATTACCGTATGCATGCACACCGGAATCCGTCCTGCTCGCACCGATAACTTCTATCGGTTCGCCACACAAATCACTGAGTGCTTTGTTAAGAACTTCCTCAACCGTAACTCCGTTATTTTGAAGCTGCCAGCCGCAGTAATTGGTTCCGTCGTAAGCAACAACAAGTTTTACACGCATATTCTTACCTCCTTTAACATACTTTCAAAATGAAAGGCCTGCCATAACAGCCTGCCTTATCATAAAACATTCTTTAACCTATAAATATTCTTATACATATAATTGCGCCTAAATACGCAAACAACACGATATATGCCGCAAAATCATGCTTCTTATATTTGAGCGGCTTCATCTTGGTTCTGCCGTCGCCTCCGTGATAACATCTTGCCTCCATAGCCATCGCAAGGTCGTCGGCTCTTCTGAATGCCGAGATAAATAACGGCACAAGTATAGGAACAAGGCTCTTGGCTCTCTTAATAATGTTACCGCTCTCAAAATCGGCACCTCTCGCCATCTGCGCCTTCATGATTTTGTCCGTCTCTTCCATAAGAATAGGAATAAAACGAAGCGCAATCGACATCATCATAGCTATCTCGTGCACGGGAACTTTTATCTTCTTAAGAGGGCTGAGTGCCTTTTCAAGGCCGTCCGTCAAATCATTAGGCGTTGTTGTAAGTGTCATAATTGACGAACCTATGATAAGATACACAAGTCTTATCGCCATCATGAGTGCTGTTCTTACGCCCTCTTTTGTTATCTTAAAAATCCAGAACTGCACCAAAACCTCGCCACTCGTCAAAAAAAGGTTAAAGGCAACACTGAACGCAAGAATAACAAAAATCGCTTTAAGACCCCTTAAAATGAATTTGAGAGGCACTTTAGAAAGCTTTATTACGCCTGCAAGAAAAATTGTGGCAAGTACATATCCGACTACACTCTCCGTAAGAAAGAGCGATATTAAAAATATAAGCGTTCCGGCAAGCTTAACTCTGGGATCAAGCTTGTGTATCGGCGAAACTGCCGGATAATACTGACCGATTGTTATATCTCGAATCATTTCTTTAATCCTTCCAAAATACTCTTCTTTGCTTCTTCAATCGTGGTTGCCGTAACATCAACCGAAAGTCCGCGTTCTGCAAGTTCATGCATAATATATGTTACCTTCGGAGCTGAAAGACCTACTTTCTCAAGCTCACGGTAGTGCAAAAATACTTCCTTGGGTGTCCCGTCATACTGCACACTGCCCTGATTCATAACGATAAGACGCTTTGCGTACTGTGCCATATCATCCATGCTGTGTGACACAACAATTACCGTAAGTCCTTTTTCATCATGAAGTCTTGCAATAAGATTCAGAATGTCTTCTCTGCCCTTAGGATCAAGACCTGCCGTGGGCTCATCAAGTATAAGTACCTCAGGCTGCATAGCAAGAACACCGGCAATTGCTACTCTTCTCTTCTGTCCACCCGAAAGCTCAAACGGTGAGTATTTGTAATACTTTTCTTTCAATCCTACTGCCTGAAGTGCTTTATTGGCTCTCGCCTCAATCTCTTCTTTGGATAAACCGAGATTCTTAGGTCCGAAACAAACATCCGAGAAAACATCCACCTCAAAAAGCTGATACTCGGGATACTGGAATACAAGTCCGACCTTGCTTCTTAAATCCTTCATCTTGAAATCTTCGTCGTAAATATTCTTACCGTTATAGTAAATCGCTCCTGAAGTTGCCTTAATAAGACCGTTAAGATGCTGAATAAGTGTGGATTTACCGGAACCTGTATGACCGATAATACCTATGAATTCACCGTCTTCAATACTAAGGTTAATATTATCAAGTGCTTTTATCTCGTAAGCCGTACCCTGACTGTATATATAATTTAAACCTTCGACTTTAATTGACATATCTCTTCTACCAATTCCTCTACGCTTAAAATTGTTCCGCTAATCGGTACACCTGCTTCTTTAAGCTCATGTGCGAGCATTGTAACCTGCGGAACGTCCATCCTGTAGGATTTGAGTTCATCCACTCTTGCAAATATCTCTCTTGGTGTTCCTGTCATAACAACCTGCCCGCTTTCCATGACAAAAACTCTGTCCGCGGAAATAACCTCTTCCATATAATGTGTAATAAGAATTACGGTTACTCCTTCTTTTTTATTTAATTCAAGTACCGTCTTAATAACTTCCTGCCTTCCGTTGGGGTCAAGCATCGCTGTCGGTTCATCAAGAATAATGCACTGCGGCTTCATTGCAACAACACCTGCAATCGCCACTCTCTGCTTCTGTCCACCGGAAAGCTTATTGGGAGAATGATGTCTGTATTTAATCATACCGACGGATTTAAGTGCATTCTCAACGCGTGTCCAGATATCCTCTGTAGGCACACCGATATTTTCCGGTCCGAATCCGACATCCTCTTCAACAACAGTGCCTATAATCTGATTATCGGGATTTTGGAAAACCATTCCTGCATTCTGTCTTATAAACCACGTATCGTCTTCTTCCTTGGTATCCTTGCCGCAAACCCACATAGAGCCTTCGCTCGGAAGTAAAATTGCATTGATGTGCTTGGCAAGCGTGGACTTACCTGAACCGTTGTGTCCGAGAATTGCAATAAACTCTCCCTTATTAACCTCAAGATTAACATTGTCTACGGCTCTGTGAACGCTCTCAACCTCTCCGGCATCATCAAGCTTCTTATATTCAAAAATAAGGTCTTCTGCCTTGATTATACTCATTTTGATAACCTCTGTTCTTTTAAGCTTTCTCTATTTTATAGTATTCTCGCTTTAATTGCAATACATGAATAAAAAAAGCGTCCTGCTTTTGCAGAACGCTCTTAAAGCTTATTAAACTAACTCAAGCAATACTTCCATTGCTGCGTCACCTTTACGAAGACCGATCTTAACGATTCTTGTGTATCCACCCTTACGATCAGCATACTTAGGAGCGATTTCGTCAAAAATCTTTGCTACTAAATCAACTTCCTTTGTATTTTTCTTCTTACCGGCTGCCTCAGCAGGAATCTCTGTTACAGGGTAAAGAACCTTTAACATCTCTCTTCTTGCATGAAGACGTGAAGGCATATCCTTCTTGATTGTCTTGTCAACTTCGTCGAATACTGTTACTTTCTTACCGTCAACAACTTCTTTTACTCTCTTACCATCTTTGTCTTTACGAGCAACTTTAGCCTTAACTGTAACCTCTTCGAAGTTATCCTTTTCCTTAACACCAAGAGCGATTAAATGCTCTGCAACTTTACGGATTTCTTTTGCTCTAGCTTCTGTAGTAACAATCTTTCCGTTGTAAAGAAGTGCTGTTACCTGACTTCTGATTAATGCTTTTCTCTGGCTTGTTGTTCTGCCAAGCTTTCTATATCCTGCCATTATTGTGGCTCCTTTCTCAATTTGTGGAACACCCGACCATGCTTCTTCGGTCTTACTGGACGGATGCTTTTGCTCCATAAATTTTTATAAGTAACAACTCAGATTTATTCCTCACCGGGATTTAACTGCAATCCGAGTTCTTTTAATTTTGCAAGTACTTCATCCAAAGACTTACGTCCAAGATTACGAACCTTCATCATATCTTCAGGAGTTCTGTTAGTGAGCTCCTCAACAGTATTGATTCCGGCTCTCTTCAAACAATTGTATGAACGAACTGAAAGCTCTAATTCATCAATGTTCATCTCAAGCACTTTTTCCTTCTCGTCATCTTTTCTTTCTACCATAACGTCAAGATTTCTTGCGCTCTCGGAAAGATCGATAAACAATACTAAATGCTCGCTTAATACCTTTGCAGCCAAGCTTACAGCCTCATCGGGAGCAAGTGTTCCGTTAGTAAACACATCCAATGTAAGTTTATCATAGTCTGTAATCTGACCAACACGGGTATTCTCTACAGATAAATTAACACGCTCAACAGGAGTGTAGATAGAATCGATAGAAATAACACCGATGGGTAAATCCTCGTTCTTATTTCTGTCTGCGCCTACATAGCCTCTGCCTCTTGTAATGGTAAGCTCCATGTAAAGCTTGCTGTCTGCACCGCCGTTTAATGTAGCGATTACTAAATCAGGATTGAGAATCTCGATATCCTGATCAGCCTGAATATCTGCAGCTGTTACAACACCTTCGCCTTCAAACTCAATATATGCTGTTTTGGCTTCGTTCGTATCGCTATTATTTCTAATAGCAAGATTTTTGATGTTCATGATTATCTCAGTAACATCTTCTTTTACTCCGGGGATAGAGCTGAACTCGTGAAGAACGCCGTCAATCTTAACCTGACTAACAGCAGCACCCGGTAATGAAGAAAGCATAATTCTTCTAAGTGAATTACCAAGTGTGGTACCATAACCTCTTTCCAACGGTTCTACAACAAACTTCCCACGTCTTTTGTCATCTGATATCTCAGCAACTTCAATTTTCGGTTTTTCGAAATCGAACACGATAAAGCCCCTCCTTTTGGGTTTATGATATTGAGGGAAATCATATTCCAAATTCTAACTAGAAAGTTATTATTTAGAATACAACTCGACGATAAGCATCTCGTTAACAGGAACATCAATCTCTTCTCTTGTAGGAAGCTCTTTGATAGCACCCTTAAGATTTTCCTGATCTACATCTAACCAGTTAGGTGTAATTCTTCCTGATGTTACCTCTAATATATCTTTATATCTCTGAGAAGACTTACTCTTTTCTCTGATTTCAATTGTGTCTCCTGCCTTAATCAAGTAAGAAGGAATGTTTACACATGCGCCGTTAACTAAAACATGCTTGTGGTCAACGATCTGTCTGGCTTCTTTTCTTGTTCTTGCAAGACCCATACGGAAAATGACATTGTCAAGTCTTCTTTCAAGTAAGATCATAAGATTCTCACCGGCCTGACCTCTCATTTTCTCAGCCTTCTCATAGTAATTTCTAAAAGGCTTCTCTAACACACCGTAGATGAATTTTGCTTTCTGCTTCTCTCTTAACTGGAGACCATACTCGCTCATCTTCTTATTAGCTCTTTTTAATTCTCTGTTTGATTTTTTATCGATACCTAAATAAATAGGATCTAATCCAAGTGATCTGCATCTTTTTAATACAGGAACTCTATTAACTGCCACTTCTTACACCTCCTATTAGACTCTTCTGCGTTTCGGCGGACGACATCCGTTATGCGGTACCGGTGTTACGTCGCGAATGCTTGTTACTTCAAGACCACATGCCTGAAGCGCACGAATTGCTGCTTCTCTACCTGAGCCGGGTCCCTTAACCATAACATCAACAGACTTAAGTCCATGTACCAAAGCTGCCTTTGTAGCAGTTTCAGCTGCCATTTGAGCTGCATAAGGAGTAGATTTCCTTGAACCTCTAAATCCCAGACCACCAGCACTTGCCCATGAAAGAGCATTTCCTTCTAAATCAGTCAATGTTACTATTGTGTTATTAAATGAAGACTGAATATGTGCTTGTCCTCGTTCAACGTTTTTCTTAACACGCTTTTTTGTCACTTTTTTGGTAACTTTTTTAGCCATTTCTTAAACTAACCTCCCTTATGGGTTCCTATTATTTCTTCTTATTTGCAACTGTCTTCTTCGGGCCTTTTCTTGTTCTGGCATTGGTCTTTGTTTTCTGACCACGAACAGGAAGACCTTTTCTATGACGAATACCTCTGTAGCAACCAATTTCCTGTAATCTCTTGATGTTCATAGCGATTTCTCTTCTCAAATCACCCTCAACAGTCTGAGTCTCATCAATTACAGCACTGATTTTCTTAACTTCATCATCCGTCAAATCTTTAACGCGAGTATCAGGGCTAACGCCTGCAGCCTCTAAGATACGAAGTGAGCTTACTCTACCGATACCGTAGATATAAGTCAAACCAATTTCAACGCGTTTGTCTCTTGGTAAATCAACACCTGAAATACGAGCCATGTGTGTTTTGCACCTCCATTTGTCTCAATCATTATTTTATTACTTTATTTAAAGCAACAACTGCTTTCCTGCAACATATGTGCTTTACTCAAAATTTGCTGTGACAAATTTCGAGCTACCTCAAAATTTATTTCATAAATTTCGAGTTTACACAACAAAAAGCGGTCGTTACTGCAGCCGCAAAATCATGAAAAATATTTATTTTTCACATTTCACATTGTGCCTAAGCGGACGGATTAACCCTGTCTCTGCTTATGCTTGGGATTCTCACAGATTACTCTGATGCTTCCCTTTCTCTTAATTACTTTACATTTTTCACAAATCGGTTTTACTGAAGATCTAACTTTCACAGCGAATCCTCCTTTCAAAAAAGTCCATCTGATATTATATCACGGTGTTTTTGCAAATGCAAGAACTTTTTTCCTAAAAGTTTACAGTATAAACTCTTCCTATATAAACAGACTTATTTATCTCTCCAAATGATTCTTCCCTTTGAAAGATCATAAGGTGACATCTCTAATGTTACTTTATCTCCCGGCAAAATACGAATGTAGTTCATTCTGAGTTTACCGCTGATATGTGCTAATACCTGATGTCCATTTTCAAGCTCAACCTGAAACATGGCGTTCGGTAACTTTTCAACTACTGTTCCTTCAATTTCGATGACATCTGCCTTTGACATGTCTGACCTCCTATATAATGCCGGATTAATTCCCGAATAATTTCATTGTCAACACAATCTGTATTATCACTTTTGATTGGTTGAATGTGCTTCTTGTTCTTTTTCTTAGGGTTATCGATTGTCTTAAGGTCCCCATCGCTTAAGTATACATATTCACCGTCTTCACGGATTATTACATATATCTTATCTTTGTCGTGACCTGCTTTGGATTTTGCAAGATTACCTGTTCTGTACAGTTCCATATGTCACCTCTCAGAACTATCTTGTAAGCAGTTCAGGCTCACCCTTGGTAATCAATATCGTGTTCTCGTAATGAGCTGATAATGAACCGTCGAGTGTAACTACTGTCCAATCATCGTCTAACCATTCTACTTCATAGCCTCCCATGTTAATCATGGGTTCTATTGCAAGTGTCATTCCCGCCTGCAGCTTGGGGCCTCTGCGTTTCATTGCAAAGTTTGGTATCTGCGGATCTTCATGCAACTGCTGTCCGATTCCGTGTCCAACCAAATCTTCAACGACCCCATATCCGAAGCTCTCGGCATAAGCACCGATTGCTGCTGATATATCATACAGATGGCAACCTTCTCTGGCATATTTCATGCCTTCGAAGAATGACTGTCTTGTGACTTCTATAAGCTTTGCGGCTTCGTCACTTATCTTCCCTACCGCATGCGTTCTGGCTGCATCAGAATGATATCCTTTATAAATTACTCCTGCGTCAAGGCTTACTATATCGCCTTCCTTAAGGATTCTCTTTTTTGAAGGAATTCCATGTACTACTTCATCATTTACTGAAACGCATATTGAAGCAGGATATCCATTATAATCAAGGAAAGAAGGAATACATCCGTAGCTTCTTATTACTTCTTCACCTATCTTATTTAACTCAAATGTGCTGATGCCCGGCTTAACCGCCTTAGCCATCTCTTCATGAGTTATTTTAAGAATTCTTCCGGCTTCACGCATTAATTCTATTTCTCTCTCAGATTTAATCGAAATAGGCATATGTCTACGCTCCTAAAATATCTACAATGGCACTGAAAACATCTTCAAGATCCTTTGTACCATCTACACTTCTAAGCACACCAAGCTTCTCGTAATAATCAATAAGAGGCTGTGTCTGCTCATGATAGACTTCCAAACGTTTAAGGACTGTCTCAGGCTTATCGTCATCACGAAGCACCAGCTCGCTCTGACATCTGTCACAAATTCCTTCATTTACCGGCGGTGCATATTTAATATGGTAGGTTGCCCCACAATTAAGACACGCACGCCTTCCGCTCATGCGGTTAACAATATTCTCATCCGGAACATCCACATTGACTGCGTAGTCAATTGCTTCATCCAGCTTGTCAAGTACTTCTGTTAAGCTCTCTGCCTGGGGAATTGTTCTTGGATAACCGTCAAGAACATATCCGTTAGTACAATCCGCCTGGTGAAGACGGTCAATAATTAACTCAATCGTTAACTCATCCGGCACTAACATTCCTTTATCTATAAAAGCTTTCGCTTTCTTACCCAGTTCTGTTCCCTGCTTAATATTCGCACGGAAAATATCTCCTGTAGATATATGAGGAATCTGCCACTTATCTGCAATTTTTTTTGCCTGCGTTCCTTTTCCCGCACCGGGTGCTCCAAGCATTACTATTTTCATATGTTTTCTCCTGTTATTAATTGTTCCAAATATCCAATTCGGGCCAAAAAGGTCTTAACATACCTTTACTGCTGTCTTTAGCGAGGCATTAAACCTCGCTATAGGCAACAGCAAATATTATTAATCTTCCAAAAATCCTTTATAGTGACGAACTGACATCTTGGACTCAACCTGCTTAAGTGTTTCTAATACTACACCAACAACGATGATAATTGATGTACCAAGGAATGAGATGTTAACATCAAACAAACCTGTGATAACAATCGGTATTACAGCAACAATTACAAGTCCAACTGCTCCAATAAACACGATGTAGTTCAAAATCTTTGAAAAATATTCCTGAGTAGGCTTGCCGGGTCTGATACCGGGAACAAAACCACCCTGTTTTTTAATGTTTTCTGCTACTTCATTCGGATTAAAGCTGATTGAAGTATAGAAATATGCAAATACCACAATAAGTGCAATGTAAATCAATAAGCCGACTGTGTAAATCGGGAACGGCCAGGGATATGTGAACTTACACCAGTAACCCTGGTTAAGAATCATAAGGATCTGGCCACCGATGCTTCCTGCATCTACCTTAGCAATCTGACCTACAATTACAGGCAATGACATAAGTGAGCCGGCAAAGATTACAGGAATAACACCTGCCGTATTAACCTTAAGCGGAATATGTGAACTCTGTCCGCCAACCTGACGTCTGCCCTGCACCTTCTGTGCATACTGAACCGGAATTCTTCTCTCTCCATCCTGAAGCATAATTACATACACAATAAGTGCAAGAATTATTGCAATGATGATTACTGAAGAAACAATACCGATAACAATATGCCTTTCTTCTACGAATCTCTTATAGAGTGTTATAAAATCTGTAGGGATTGATGAAAGGATATTTACTAAAAGAACCATTGAAATACCGTTACCGATACCATGCTCTGTAATACGCTCTCCAATCCACATTACAAGTGCACTACCTGCTGTCATTGATAAAATAACAACTAATACACTGAAGAAATTATAATTCTCAAACAATTTGCTTCCGAATCCGATTGCGGTAGCACCACTCTGGATTACAGCCAAGCCGATTGTAAGATATCTTGAGATTTCAGCAATCTTCTTCTTACCTTCTTCACCATCCTTCTGCATTTCCTCAAGCTTAGGAATAGCTATTGTGAGGAGCTGCATAATAATTGATGATGTAATGTAAGGAGAAATATTAAGTGCAAAGATGGACATATTGGTATATGATCCACCTGTAATTGTGTTAAAGAAATTGGAAATTCCACCTGCTTCGTTAAAAATACTTGTAAAAAGTGCATCCAACTCAGAGGTTTTTACTCCCGGAACCGGGAGCAAACAACCAATTCTAAAAATCACAAGCATAACAAATGTATAAAAAATTCTTGTTCTTATTTCTTTAATTTTGAGTGCGTCGCGAAGTGTTTTAAACATTAAATCACCTCTGCATTTCCACCAAGTGCCTCAATTTTTTCCTTTGCGGCTGCGCTGAATGCGTCAACTTTAACATTAAGCTTCTTGGTTAATTCACCGTTTCCGAGAATCTTTACGCCATCTCTAGGGTTTTTAACGATACCAGCTTCGATTAATGTTTCAACCGTAACATCTGCACCATTATCAAAAATCTCCAAAGCACTTACATTGATACCGATAATTTCTTTGTGATTTCTATTCTTGAATCCTCTTTTAGGAATTCTTCTATATAACGGCATCTGACCACCTTCAAAACCGGGTCTGGGAGCACCTGAACGTGCCTTCTGACCTTTGTGACCTTTACCGGCTGTCTTACCGTTGCCTGAACCATGTCCACGGCCTCTTCTGAAATTATCACTCTGCTTTGAACCTTCTGCAGGTCTTAATTCTGATAAGTTCATTTTCGTACCTCCTATCTAACTTAATTTCTTAGATTTTCTTAGATTTCTTCAACTTTTACCAAGTGTTTTACCTGGTGAATCATTCCTCTAACCGCTGCATTATCAGGCATCTCAACTGTTTTGTTAAGCTTCTTTAAACCTAATGCTTCAACAGTTGCTCTATGCTTAGGAATTGCGCCGATAGTAGATTTCACCAATGTGATTTTCAATTTATCTGCCATTTTTTCTTCCTCCTAATTAGCCTAATACTTCTTCAACGGATTTACCACGAAGTCTTGCTACCTCTTCAGGTGTCTTAAGGCACTTAAGGCCTTCGATTGTTGCAAGAACAACGTTCTGTTTGTTATTGGAACCTAAACATTTTGTACGAATATTCTTAAGTCCTGCTAACTCCAATACGTTACGAGCCGGACCGCCGGCGATGATACCTGTACCTTCGGGAGACTTCTTAAGTAATACTGAAGCGCTACCGAATTTACCAATCATATCATGAGGGATACTCATATTTTCATCAATCGGTACAGAAACAAGTTTCTTCATTGCATCTTCTTTTCCCTTGCGGATAGCTTCCGGAATTTCAGTTGCCTTACCAAGTCCTGCACCAACATGTCCGTTGCCGTCACCAACAACTACCAAAGCAGTAAAACGGAAATTACGTCCACCTTTAACAACCTTGGTTACACGCTTGATTGATACTACTTTTTCTGTTAATTCCAACTGACTAGCATCAATAATGTTACGTTTCATGTTCGTTTTCCTCCTTGTTAGAATTGCAATCCGGCTTCACGTGCCGCATCTGCGAGTGCCTGAATTTTTCCATGATAAATGAAGCCACCTCTGTCGAAAACAACTGTAGTGATGCCTTTTTCCAAAGCTTTCTTTGCAATAGCTGTACCAACTGCTGTTGCAGCTTCTACATTATTTGTCTTTTCCAAGCTGTCTTTTACGTCCTTTTCCATAGTAGAAGCAGCTACAAGGGTGTTGCCAACTGTATCATCAATAATCTGTGCGTAAATATGGTTGTTACTTCTGAAAACAGCCAAACGGGGTCTTTCAGCAGTTCCGCTAAAACGATTACGCATTCTGTCGTGTTTCTTAATACGAACTTTCGCTCTTGATACTTTACTAACCATTTCTCGTCTCTCCTTCTATTATTTCTTACCGGTCTTACCAACTTTACGTCTGATTGTCTCATCAGCATACTTAATACCTTTGCCCTTGTAAGGTTCAGGACTTCTAAGCTCTCTTAAGTTGGCAGCAAACTGACCTACTTTTTCTTTATCGATACCCTTGATTATAATCTTGTTCTGGCCTTCAACCTCTGAAGTTAAACCTTCAGGATCTTCAACCTCTACAGGATGTGAAAAACCAAGTGAGAAAACAAGTTTCTTGCCCTGCTTCTGTACTCTGTAACCAACACCGTTGATTTCAAGTACCTTCTCATAGCCGTCCGTAACACCCTTAACCATGTTTGCAATCAAGGTTCTTGTTAAACCATGTAAAGATTTCATCTTCTTGAGATCATTGGGTCTGCTTACTACAACTTCAGCGCCCTCAAGCTTGATCTCCATCTCCGCAGGGAGTACTCTCTCAAGTGTTCCCTTGGGACCTTTTACAGTCACTTTATTATTTTCTGCAATATCTACAGTTACGCCTGCAGGAATTGCGATCGGCATTCTTCCTATACGTGACATGCCCGTACCTCCTATTATTTTAAAATATATTGTCAGCTCTCCATACTCGAAAACATGCACTTCGTGCATCCGCAGCTTACGCTGCTTTCTGTTTTCTCGTTGTCGGTCGCTAAAAAACAAATACTCACTTCGTTCGTGCTTGTTTTTTCATGCTCCCTACCATATGAAGGCTAATACTTCGCCACCAACATTAAGCTTTCTAGCTTCCTTGTCAGTGATAACACCCTGGTTTGTTGAAATAATAGCTACGCCAAGTCCGCCGAGTACTCTGGGGAGTTCCTCTTTGCTTGCGTATACACGAAGACCAGGCTTAGAGATTCTCTTAAGACCTGTAATAATCTTCTCGTTCTTATCCTGACCATACTTTAATGTAATGCGGATTGTCTTGAAGTTTCCGTCTTCGATAATGTCATATTTCTTAATATATCCTTCGTTAAAAAGAATCTCAGCAATAGCAAGTTTCATTTTAGATGAAGGTACATCAACTGTATCATGTTTTGCAGTATTTGCGTTACGGATTCTTGTAAGCATATCTGCAATAGGATCACTCATTGTCATTTTATTTGCCTCCTTCTACAATATTCTACCAGCTGGCCTTTTTAACACCCGGTATCTGTCCCTTATATGCTAATTCACGGAAGCAGATTCTGCAAATTCCGTATTTTCTTAAGTAAGCGTGTGGACGGCCACAAATTCTACAACGTGTATATTCTCTAGTAGAGAATTTCTGTTTACGCTGCTGCTTTACTTTCATCGCAGTCTTAGCCATGTAATTGTCCTCCTAACTATTTTTGAAACGGCATATTAAATAATGTCAAAAGTTCACGAGCTTCTTCATCGGTCTTGGCTGTTGTTACGAAAATAACATCCATACCTCTTACCTTATCTACCTTATCATACTCGATCTCAGGGAAAATCAACTGCTCCTTAATACCAAGGGCATAATTTCCTCTTCCGTCGAATGAATTTGCACTTACACCTCTAAAGTCACGTACACGGGGTAATGCTAAGTTGATAAGACGATCAGCGAATTCGTACATCTTCTCGCCTCTAAGTGTTACCTTACAACCGATAGGCATACCTGCTCTGATTTTAAAGTTAGCAATTGAATTCTTCGCTTTTGTCAAAACTGCTTTCTGACCGGTGATTGTCTCAAGGTCCTTAACTGCTGCATCAAGAATCTTAGCATTCTCTTTAGCTTCACCGATACCCATGTTTATTACGATTTTATCGAGCTTCGGTACCTGCATAACGTTCTTATAACCGAACTTCTTTGTTAAAGCAGGAACGATCTCATTAGCATACATCTCTTTATATCTGCTCACTGTGTGCAACCTCCTTTCCCAGATTAGTCAATTACGTCGCCTGTTGATTTTGCGATTCTTACCTTCTTGTCATCCTTAACTGCATATCCAAGTCTTGTTGCTTTTCCCTTGTAAACATACATAAGATTTGACAAATCAACTGCGCCTTCTTGATGAATAATTCCGCCGTTCTGGTTAGCTGCACTAGGCTTTGTGTGCTTTGTAATCATGTTGATGCCTTCTACCAAAGCGGTTCCTTTTTTTGTATTGATAGCAAGAATCTTTCCTTCCTTGCCCTTGTCCTTACCTGCGATAACCTTAACAAGGTCACCCTTCTTTAATTTAGTCGTCATAGCCCAGTTCCTCCTATAATACTTCCGGAGCGAGTGAAACGATCTTCATAAACTGTTTCTCTCTAAGCTCTCTTGCTACCGGTCCAAAAATACGAGTTCCTCTCGGGTTCTTGTCATCTCTGATGATTACGGCAGCGTTTTCATCGAATCTAATATATGAACCATCTTTACGACGAGTACCTTTAACAGTACGTACAACTACGGCTTTAACTACATCGCCTTTTTTAACAACTCCACCTGGTGTTGCATCTTTAACGCTGGCAACAATTACATCTCCGATATTGGCATATCTTCTTGTTGAGCCGCCCATAACACGGATACAAAGCAATTCTTTTGCGCCTGTATTGTCAGCAACCTTAAGTCTGGTTTCCTGTTGTATCATGCCAAATTGACCTCCTTTATTCATTTCACCGGCCATGCCGGTTCTCGAAATCGTTTTTTACAGAAAATTATCTTGCTTTTTCGATTATCTCAACAAGTCTCCATCTCTTGTCCTTTGACAACGGTCTTGTCTCCATAACCTTTACTGTATCACCGATGTTACAAACGTTCTCTTCATCATGAGCCTTAAGTGTATAAGTCTTCTTCACGATTTTGTTGTACAACGGATGCTTTACATGGTCTTCGATCGCTACTACAATCGTTTTCTGCATCTTATTACTAACTACTTTACCTGTACGGGTTTTTCTAAGATTTCTTTCTTCCATAGCGATTCTCCTCCTATTCCGCAACTCTTGCCTTCTCAGTGATAACTGTCTGAATTCTGGCAATATTCTTTCTTACTTCTTTGATTCTGCTTGTATTATCCAACTGATTTGTTGCGTTTTGGAATCTCAAATTGAAAAGTTCCTTTTTAGCAGCTACTAATTCATCATTTAATTCTGCAGCTGATTTCTTGTTTAAATCTTCTACATACTTATTAATTTTCACTGTTATCACCGCCTTCTAAGTCTGCACGAGAAACTATTTTACATTTACAAGGTAACTTGTGCATAGCGAGACGTAATGCTTCTCTTGCAACTTCTTCAGCTACACCAGAGATTTCGAACATAACGCGTCCCGGCTTAACTACTGCTACCCAATACTCCAATGTTCCTTTACCGGAACCCATACGTGTTTCAGCAGGTTTAGTTGTTACCGGCTTATCCGGGAAAATCTTAATCCAAACCTTACCACCACGCTTAATATAACGTGTCATAGCGATACGGGCTGCCTCGATCTGATTAGAACGAATCCAGCAAGGCTCTGCTGCTACAATACCAAATTCACCGTTCGTAATCTTGTTTCCTCTAAGAGCCTTACCTCTCATAGTGCCACGGAACTGCTTACGACGTTTTACTCTTTTAGGCATTAACATTATTTATCGCTCCCTTCCTTAACAACTTCTTTGGTTGGAAGTACTTCACCTTTATAAATCCAAACCTTAACACCAAGTTTACCATATGTTGTGTCTGCTTCTGCAAAACCGTAATCGATATCTGCACGAAGTGTCTGTAACGGGATTGTTCCCTCGCTGTAGAACTCTGTACGAGCCATATCAGCGCCACCAAGACGTCCTGAAACAGCTGTCTTGATACCAAGTGCTCCTGCCTTTAATGTTCTTGACATTACAGACTTCATAGCTCTTCTGAAAGAAACACGGTTCTCCAACTGAAGTGCAATGTTCTCTGCAACGAGCTGAGCATCTCTGTCAGGTCTCTTAATCTCTTTGATGTCTACAACAAGCTTCTTGTCTGTAAACTTCTGTACATCCGCTTTTAATTTTTCAATTTCCTGTCCACCCTTACCGATAACGACACCGGGTTTTGCTGTGTGGATAATAACTTTCAAACGCTCTGATGCTCTCTCGATTTCGATCTTAGCAATACCGGCGCTGTATAATTTTTTCTTCAGATATGTTCTGATGTTGTAGTCTTCTACTAAGTTATCTGCAAAATCAGCTTCCGCATACCATTTTGAGTCCCAGTCTTTAATAACGCCGACTCTCATACCATGAGGATTAACTTTCTGTCCCATAATGCCCTCCTTATCTTTCATTGAGCACGATTGTGATGTGGCTCATTCTCTTCTCGATTCTATAAGCTCTACCCTGTGCTCTGGGATGAATTCTCTTCATTGTCGGTCCCTTGTTTGCGTAGCACTCTTCAATGTAAAGCTTGCTAACGTCCATACCGTTGTTATTCTCAGCATTAGCGATTGCTGACTTTAATAACTTCTCTATTAATGAAGATGCATATCTCGGATTATATGCTAAAATACCAAGTGCTGTCTGTACATCTTTACCACGAATGGCATCAAGTACGAAACATGCTTTCTGAACAGAAACCCTAGCGTAAGATAACTTTGCTGAAGGTCTTGTGTCTTTATTCGCATTTCTTTCTCTCTTTATCTGGCTTCTATGTCCTTTTGCCATTTTTGTAGCCTCCTTTCAAAATTACCTATTAACGTCTAGACTTCTTCTCGTCTTTTCCATGTCCTCTGTAAGTTCTTGTGGCAACAAATTCACCAAGCTTATGTCCAACCATATCTTCTGTTACATAAACCGGAACGTGCTTTCTACCATCATGAACTGCAATTGTATGTCCAACCATCTGCGGGAAAATTGTTGAACGACGTGACCAGGTCTTAATAACCTGCTTCTGTCCTGAAGCGTTCATTGCATCAACTTTTTTCAATAAGTGAGCGTCCGCAAAAGGTCCTTTTTTAAGTGAGCGAGCCATAGGTTCTAACCTCCTTCAAACTATTACGGATTATTTACCGTTTCTTCTTCTTACTATCATCTTGTTAGACTGTTTGTTTTTCTTTCTTGTCTTCAAACCAAGAGCAGGTTTACCCCAAGGAGTAACCGGGCCTGAACGGCCGATACCAGTCTTACCTTCACCACCACCGTGAGGATGGTCGTTAGGGTTCATAACAGAACCACGAACTGTAGGTCTGATGCCCATATGGCGCTTACGTCCTGCCTTACCTACATTGATAAGGTCATGCTCTACATTACCAACCTGACCGATTGTTGCTCTACACATAATCGGTACCATTCTCATTTCGCCTGAAGGCAAACGAAGTGTTGCATACTTTCCTTCTTTAGCCATAAGCTGTGCTGAGTTACCAGCTGAACGAACAAGCTGTCCGCCTTTTCCCGGGTAAAGCTCGATGTTGTGAACTTCTGTACCAACAGGAATATTTGCAAGCGGTAAGCAGTTACCGATTCTGATTTCTGCTGTCTCGCCGTTCATAATCTTCATACCGTCCTTTAATCCGTAAGGAGCAAGGATGTATGCCTTCTCGCCGTCTGCGTAGCAGATCAATGCGATGTTTGCTGTTCTGTTAGGATCGTACTCGATACCGATAACAGTTGCGGGAATACCATCTTTACCGTTTCTCTTGAAATCGATAATTCTATATTTTCTCTTTGCACCGCCACCACGATGTCTTACTGTAATTTTACCCTGATTATTACGACCTGCTGTCTTGCTTGTTGAAACTAACAAGGATTTCTCAGGAGTGCTCTTTGTGATCTCTGAAAAATCAGATGCGGTCATATGTCTTCTGGAAGGTGTATATGGGTTAAATGTTTTAATACCCATTTCGTCTCTCTCCTTTCAATGCTGCATTTTGTTCTTACAGACCTGCAAATACCTCGATGTCCTTGCTGTCTGCTGTAAGTGTTACGATTGCTTTCTTTGTCTTAGCTGTCTTACCGAATGTCATTCCTCTTCTCTTAGTCTTGCCATCCATATTCATTGTGTTAACAGATGCAACCTTAACTCCGTCGAACATTTTCTCAACAGCGTTCTTAATCATCATTTTGTCTGCTTCCGGATTAACTAAGAATGTGTATTTTTTCTCGCTCATAGCGTTCATACTCTTCTCTGTGATAACCGGTTTAAGGATTATATCATAATACTGAAGACTTGCCATTATGCATACACCTCCTCAATTTTTGCAACTGCATCCTTAGCAACTACAAGTGTATCGTACTTCAAAATGTCGTATACATTGATTGTGTTTGTATATGCAGTCTTTACTGTAGGGATATTCTTTGCAGAAATTGCTGCGTTCTTATCCTCATCATTCAATACAACAAGCGCCTTAGCAACCTTAAGGTTGTTCATAGCTGTTGCAAATTTCTTTGTCTTAATCTCGTCGAAGTTGAAAGAATCAACTACGATGAACTTGTTCTCGTTTACTCTTGAAGTTAAAGCAGATTTAAGAGCAAGTCTCTTTTCTTTCTTATTTAACTTGAATGAGTAATCTCTCGGCTTCGGAGCAAATACGATACCGCCGCCTGTCCACTGAGGAGCTCTTGTTGAACCCTGTCTAGCGTGACCTGTACCCTTCTGTCTCCAAGGCTTTCTTCCACCACCGCTAACTTCGGCACGTGTCTTTGCGCTCTGTGTTCCCTGGCGCTTATTTGCAAGCTGGCTAACTACTGCCATGTGTAAAAGATGCTCGTTAACTTCAACACCGAATACAGCATCATTTAACTCGATTTCGCCAACCTGTTTACCTTCAATATTAAAAACAGATACTTTTGCCATCTGTATGGTCCTCCTTCCTTTGTAAAAGCATTAAGCCTTTACGCTTTCTTTAATTGTTACCAAAGATTTCTTAGGTCCGGGAACTGCACCCTTAACTAAGATGATATTATTCTCAACATCTACACGAACAACTTCGAGGTTCTGGATTGTGATGCGCTTGCCACCCATCTGTCCGGGCATCTTCTTACCCTTGAATACACGGCTGGGTGATGATGATGAACCGTTAGAACCTGCATGACGATGGAACTTAGAACCATGAGCCATCGGTCCTCTGGACTGTCCATGTCTCTTGATAGCGCCCTGGAAGCCCTTACCCTTTGAAATAGCTGTTGCATCAACCTTATCGCCTGCTGCGAAGATATCTGCTTTAATCTCATCTGCCACTTTGTAATCTGCAGTGTTCTCAAACTTGAACTCTCTTACGTATCTCTTGTAAGAAACGCCTGCCTTGTCAAAGTGTCCTTTCTCAGGCTTGCTAACGAGCTTTTCTCTCTTGTCAGCGAAACCAACCTGAACTGCTTCGTAACCGTCGTTCTCAACAGTCTTAATCTGTGTTACTACACAGGGACCTGCCTGAAGAACTGTTACAGGTGTTAAAACACCGTCTGCGTTGAAGATTTGAGTCATTCCGACTTTTGTTGCTAAAATCGCTTTCTTCATTCTTTACCTCCTGTTTTCTCTACAGCGGATTGGGGTCTGCCCCAATCATCCTAGAACAGTTAATATAAGTGGAACAAAGTTTTATTCGTTGTTGCTTCTATATTAAACCCTTCAGGATTTCTTGCCTTACTTAATTATTACTTGTTTTTCATTTTGATATCGATGTCTACACCTGCAGGCATTTCTAATCTTGATAATGCATCTACAGTCTTCTGTGTAGGTGTAATGATATCGATGAGTCTCTTATGAGTTCTCTGCTCGAACTGTTCTCTGGAATCTTTGTACTTGTGTACCGCTCTAAGAATAGTTACTACCTCTTTCTTTGTCGGTAACGGTACCGGTCCGCTTACCTGTGAACCTGTCTTCTTAACAGTTTCGATGATTTTGCCGGCTGACTGATCTACTAACTTGTGATCGTATGCCTTCAATGTGATTCTCATTACTTGACTTGCCATAAAAAAAGCCGCCTCCTTTTCGCACTTTTACAGTACGACAAGTGGTGACTGTACACTACCCCGTGTGTGTCATAAATAAACACTCATGAAATCACACGGTCATTTCTGTTATTACAGATGATTCAGTACAGTGACTTGTCGCCAGTTTCCTAACATGACATTCGCTCCACGGAAAACCTGCTATTTTCAAGCAGCAACCTCACGCTTCTACGCTATCAATGTCACAGCACCATATAATATACACTATCTAAAGTCAAATTGCAAGCACTTTTTTAAAAAATTTTTCCAAGGCTGTTTTTCCCTTATTTTTGCAAAAAACTTGAAATTGCAAAATGCCTGTGTTATAATTAAAACATAAAAGGAGTAACCGCCCACAAAGTGGTTAGCCTCACAAGTATGCAATAAGCCTACCCGGTATACGCCAAGTACAGAGGGTAGGCTTATTTATTTTTGCTCATTAATCCCACTTATGTAGGTAAGCAGCGCAATTAAAAATGTTGCAAACAAGATTAAATCCTGAAATGAAAACATCTCCATTAGCACCACCTCCCTTCTATCTCCAGTACGGGAGGCTACCACCTTGTACACGATTACTCCATATAATAATTATATCACGCGCTATATACATCCGCAAGAATTTTATGGTAATTTTTTACATTTATCATTTCGTATAAATTCCCGCTTGTTTTCCCGCAATATCTCCCACCTCATTATATGCCTGCTGGTAATAATGAAACGCATCCTTCATAAGTCCGCGTTCCTTCATCTTGCAGAAATCATTTGAGACAAGAATAACGTTCGAATTCTCTCCCGCCAAATGAAACTGTGCATTCCTTATTATTGAATAATCAACATCCCCTGCACCGTTATACTCTCCTATTATAATAAGAAAGCATTTTTCAATACCTGCCTCGAGCATCTTATCAAGCATATTTAAAAACAGCTCATTATACGCCTCTGCGCTTGTGCCGGCATCGCCGTCCGACTCGCCCTGACACCAGACCATAAATCTGTGACGTATATCTATATCTTTATCTCTACAATATTTCTCTGCCCTCTCAAGTCTCTCGATAGCATCCGTAAGATAATCATCATTACCCTGCCAACTTTCAATCTTAGAACCGCCCTTGCTTGCCGAGACAGCTATCACCGGAACTCCCGATGTTTCATAATAAGAATTCACAAACGCAGAAACAAGTGAGCCGGTTTTCATTCCCGGCTCATTTATTCCATTAGGATTATTCTCATTAACACCAAACGGTTCTTCTATATAATATAGTTTTGTCGGATCAGAGATTGCACGGAACTCATATCCCGCATCTCCCTTACACTCCACAGCTGACTGTGGCCACCTCTCACTAACAATTCCTCTGCCTGCCATATTAGACTGCCCCATAAACATTATAAGGTCATACTTACGCATCCTTCTCCTCCTTATGAAAGGCAAGTCTCTCATCGCCATTCTCAAGATGTATAATTCCACAATACGAAAAACCATTTTTCTTAAGCATGTTCTGCATAACAATATTATCCTCATGCGTGTCTATCTTAAGATTGCCACACTGCGAAAATGCCCAGTTGACACAAAACGAGCCTGCACCCTTAACTATGCCTGCAGATGCTATTCTGTGAACCACACCATAGTCCCTGTCATTAAGCCACGCGCCATTATATATTATGTCGTACGTCGGATCGTTTCCTATATTAAAGAAAAATACTGCCGCAATCCTGCCGTCCGACTCACACACATAATGTCTTCCGAGTCTTATATCCTCTTCAACCTGCTCTCTTGTAGGTTTCGTATTACGCCATTGATTGGGGTTGCCGTGCTCCGCCATAAATTTTCTGGCGTATGCGTATACCTCCATGACCTCCGAAAGCTCTGAAAGGTTTGTTTTTCGTATCTGCATGTTACGCCCTCATTTCTTATTATATATAGAAACTAAACATATCTCCCTATTCCGTCACAAACACCTGCGTACAAATCCACTTACTCCACTCTTTATAATACTTCGTGCGGATATGCGAAGCATCACTGCAATATTCCGTGCTGAGATTGCCCTCCGCATCATCAAAATACTCATTCGGGTCTATATAGAAAATAGTTTTATTGTCGGCAAACTGTGCGATAGCCTTGTTGAACTTATCGAGATTCGCATTGTTAACATACTGGTCCTTGTCGGAACGCTCCTTGGTTACATGCAGGTTCGCCTGGATATAAATATCCGCATTCGGCTGCGTTTCCCTGATTTCATCGAGTAAGGCTTTATACTTCTTTACGGTACCGTTAAAGCTGTAGCTTATCTCATTTATGCCGAGCATCACATACACCTTGCCGTAGGATTTAGTTTTGAGCAAATCGCTGATTCCAATTTTGCCGACTTCCTCTATCTCAATATTCGCCTTGCGGAGACTGTATATGCTCATACCCGTGTTGCAGAAAAAGTCCGCACCCGTTAAAACTCCATAAAGCTGTATTCCGACGGTTCGTGAGTCGCCGATAAATAACGCATCATCAAAATACGACGGTTCTACGGTTATGGTTGTAAGAACTTGTCCCTCTGCCACTGTTGTGGGCGACTCTGTTGTATCCTTAGTCGTGTCTATTGTCGACGTTTTTGTAGTAGTCTCCGGCTCCGGTGTAGTAGTCGGAGCTACTGTGGGTTCCTCAGATGTTGCAGGCTCAGGAGTTGTCGGCTCCTCAGTAGTAGTCGGTGCTTCAGTAGTAGTGGGCTTCTCCGTTGTAGTTGGCTCCGTCGTGGTCTGCACCTCGGTAATATCAGTAGTTTCTGAATAATTTTCAGATGCAGACAAAGACTCAGAAGTATTCTGAGTCTCCGAAATCTTTTCTTGTTCAGTTGTGTCAGCAGTTTCTGCGAAACTGTCTGACTTAGTCGGCAATATCACCGTAACAGTAGGAATTGTCGTACTTGCATCCGTATTATCAAGATACCCGGACGGTGTAGGCGACGCTGTCTCCTCCTGCTCATTTTTCTTCGCGCCATCGTCGTACATGACAATAAAGGCAACTGCCGATACTGCCAACATCACAAACGTCAATGCGAAGAAATTCAGCCAAAAAGATTTTTTGTTTGTCTTCATATGCAAAACTCCGATTAATAATTATCTGATAACCGCCATCTCGCACAGCCATTTGCTCCATTCGGTATAATACCTTGCAAACGGATGTGTATTGTCGTTAGTATATTTCTTGTCAAAATTACCTTCTCCGTCATCAAACAACGGATTAACATCTATATAGAAAATATCTTTATCATTCGCATATGCAGCAACCGCAGAGTTGATGCGGTTAATCTTCGTGTTGTTGTATATAGAGTCGCTCTCGGAACGCTTCTTGGTCACACGCAGATTCGCCTGAAGATAAATAATGGCATCTGGCTGCAAAGTACGCACTTCATTTATCAGTTCTTCATATTTGCCGATAATCTTATTAAGACTATAACCCAGCTCGTTCATGCCAAGCATTATGTAAACTTTGCCATACTTGCAGTTCTCCAAAAGCTTGGTAAGTGTCGTCTTTCCGACAGACGGAATATTAACCTCTGCCTTATGTACGGAAAAAACACTCATACCTACATTACAAAAGAAATCCGCATCCTTAAGCACACCATATTCATATATACCGACCGTTCTTGAATCCCCGATAAAAAGCGCATCATCAAAATACGCGGGCTCCACAGTCATAAACTGTACTTTTGTATCGTCCTCCGCAGTAGTCTCCTGTTCAGAAGTTTCTTCTTGATTTGTTGTAGACTCTTGAGGAGTTGTTGAAACCTCAGAAGATTCTTCCGTTGATGTCTCCGTCTGTACTTCAGCAGGAGTATCTGCAGTGGTGGTGTCGACACTTTCTTCGAAATTATTCGACTGAGTTTCCTCAGGTGATGTCTCCGTAGTAGGATCAGTCTCTGATTCTGCAGGAGTTGTCTCCTGTTCCGGTGTAGTCTCTGAAGAATCCGGCTCCGTACTGCTGTCATTTGTTACATCCGACGTACTTGTTGGAAATTCTGAAGGAGCTTCCGATGTGCTTACCGGTGGTGTCTCCGTGATATCACCCGGATTTTCCTCTCCGCCGTCAATAACCTCCAACGCATCTGTCGTTTCATTGTCATCCGGTGCCGCAAACAATTCACCAAAACCCGAATTCTTATACATTTCCGTAAAAACAATCGGCAAAACTGCAACATAACTTATTATAAAAAGAAGTAAAAATATATTGTGCTTTTTAATTTTCACCTGAATTATCCCCTTTAAAACCTAAAATACAAAAATGGATCATTAAGTCCCTTATACATGCAATATACCGCAATATAGAAGGCAGCAAGCAAAAATACCGTCTCAAAAATGCTGTCCTTATATTTTTTAAGAAGCTTATAAGGAAACTCCGTCGAGAAAAACACTCCTGCTACAAGAAGCATTCCGAATTCTTTCGCATACTTTATAAAATCATAGCGGTAAATAACAAGCTGTTGCGACTCAGCAGACGTTATAAACGGAAACAGTCTTCCGAAAAATACCGCAAGCTGCGAAAAATCCGTTATCGCAAAAAGTGCCCAGCTGAGCGGAATCAGTATTATCATATAAATATGTCCAAACCACTTATACTTATCAAGATACTTTTTCAGGAATAGCTTCTCTATCATTATAAATAAGAAAAGTACCAACCCCCACAACACAAAGTTAAGGCTTGCCCCGTGCCAAAGTCCCGTAAAAATCCACACAACAAACAGATTGAAAATCATGCGTGGTTTACTTACGCGGCTTCCGCCGAGCGGAATATACACATATTCCCTGAACCAGCTTCCGAGCGTTATATGCCAACGCCTCCAAAATTCTGTCATACTGCATGATATGTACGGATGGTTGAAGTTATCCGGGAAATTAAAACCTATTATTTTACCGAGTCCCAATGCCATGAGCGAGTATCCGTAAAAATCAAAGTAAATCTGAAATGTATACGCTATAAGTCCAAGCCATGCAAGCGGAGTCGAAACACTCTCGTAACCTATGGTTGAAAGTGTGGACCACAAATTTCCGAGCTGATTGGCAAGTATAACCTTAAGTCCCAGACCAAAAACAAATGTTTTAATTCCCTCACTGAAATCAACCAGAGAAAACTTTCTTTCCGCATGCAACTGCTCTCTCACCGAGGCATAAGTAACAATCGGTCCGGCAATAAGCTGCGGGAACATACAGATATACGCTCCGAGATTAATAAATGAACGTTCCGCCTCACATTTACCTTTATAAACATCCGCAATATAAGAAACACTCTGGAATGTATAAAAGCTTATACCTATCGGAAGCAAAAGGCCGAGCATTTTAAATCTGAACTCTACCTTCGGAAGAAATGCCGCAATAAATTCATTCACACCCGAGAACATAAAATCGGAATACTTAAATACAAAAAGCCACGCAAAATTATATATAACTCCAAGAATAAAGAATAGCTTCTTACATTTATCAAAACGAGCCATTCCGAGCGCAACGAGATAATTAACAAGCATTGAGCCTACAATCAGTAAAATATATACCGGTTTTTCAAGTGTTCCCATCGAGTAAAAAACAACACTTCCGGCAAAAAGAATCAAATTACGGAATCGGGACGGTATCAGGAAATATATAAGCAAAAATATAGGTAAAAACAAAAACAAAAATTCTAAACTGCTGAATACCATCTCCAAGCTCCTTTCATAACTCTTATGCCACGACATATTTCTCCAATATTCGCACAATTATACGACTATATCCTATCATTATGCCTTAAATAAGTCAATAAATTCCGTGTACTAAATTATAATAAATAAGATGATTTACTTAATTACCAAAAGCGTGTATACTATACTTGCAGACAATCGGTAAACATGTCCTAATCGGTATACTTTTAACTGATTGCACACTTACATTTTATTATGAAAGGAACCGAAATATTATGTGGATTGCAGATAAATGGAAAGATTATGAAGTACTTGACTGTTCAGGCGGTGAGAAGCTTGAACGCTGGGGAGATTATTTTTTGGTGCGTCCTGACCCTCAGGTAATTTGGAGCACGCCAAAGAATGACCCACACTGGAAAAAGAAGAACGGTCACTATCACCGTAGCAGCAAAGGTGGCGGAGAATGGGAATTTTTTAACCTTCCCGAACAATGGAGCATTAATTATGGGGAACTTACATTTCACTTAAAACCATTCAGTTTTAAACACACGGGACTATTTCCCGAGCAGGCGACCAACTGGGACTGGTTTTCAAATCTCATACACAACGCAGGCCGTCCAATAAAAGTGCTTAATCTTTTTGCATATACGGGCGGTGCTACAATTGCCGCTGCAAAAGCAGGTGCAAGTGTTACCCATGTTGACGCCTCCAAGGGTATGGTTGGCTGGGCCAAGGAAAATGCCGCCGCATCGGGACTTGCTGACGCACCTATCAGATGGCTTGTTGATGACTGCGGTAAATTCGTTGAACGCGAAATCAGACGCGGCAACCGCTACGACGCAATCATCATGGACCCGCCCTCCTACGGTCGCGGTCCCAAGGGCGAAATCTGGAAAATCGAGGATTCAATCTATCCATTTGTAGAGCTTTGCTCCAGCATTTTGTCGGACAACCCGCTTTTCTTCCTCATCAATTCATATACTACCGGACTTGCACCCGCAGTCCTTACCTATATGATAGACACAGTTATCGGCAAAAAGTTCGGAGGACATGTAACCTCCGATGAAATCGGGCTTCCCGTAAGAAGTTCAGGACTTGTTCTTCCGTGCGGTGCATCAGGCAGATGGGAACCCAAATAACCCTTTATACGATTGACAAAATATGCACCATCTATTATTATTAAAACATAAAATAAATTATCGGAGGTTAAAATCATGAAAGCAAAACTCGGAATTTCAGTAGGTCTCCTCGGAGCCGCTACATATCTTATGGCTCTCTTCGGAGGCTACACACCTTTGTTACTGTTGGTTGGATATATCCTTATTATTGAAGAGAATATCTGGTTAAAGAAAGCTGCAATTAAAGCTGTTGCACTTTACATGTTTTTTGCACTTATCTCGTCAGTTATCGGACTTATCCCCAGCCTTGTTTACTTAATTGATGACTTGATGAATATTTTCGAAGAATCATTCACACTCTACCCTGTTACAAGAACAATTACTTTCCTTCAGTCAGTAATTTCTCTTGCAAGAACAGTTCTTTTATTAGGACTTGGTATTACTGCACTTAATCAGGGTACAATCAAATTCCCGTTTGTAGACAAGCTTATCGACAAGCACTATAAGATGGACTAATACCATCCAAAGGAGAGCAATCGCTCTCCTTTTTTTATTTTTTTAAAAAAACTATTGACAACATACTGTTAAGAAAGTATAATACACCTTAAATTTGAATATCACAAAAATGACTATGACGAAGACGGTCGGATTGAAGAGCCTGGAGAGAGTTGGCGGTTGCTGCGAGCCAATGGTGAAGCTTTCCAATGACCCATCACTTCTGAGTCGGAGGACCGAAAGCTTTTTGCAAGTAGACTCCTTCCGTAATGCTGCGTAAAGGCAAAAGGCTTGTTAGAGCCTGGAAAGTGACGGAATTATATTCCGTAATTTGAGTGGTACCGCGGGTTATTTAACTCGTCTCAAAGTGTTTATTTTGAGACGGGTTTTTTTGTTTTATTCAAAGCCGTAATAACAGCTTCTTATAAGAAGCGACGGAAATGAAAGGAGCAAAAATCATGGAGTACAATTTGAAAGAAGTCGCAAGAAGAATCAAAGATTTGCGCGAGGCAAAAGGTTATACCCCTGAAGAGCTTGCAAAGCTTACAGGTGTATCAGTTGAGGATTACTCACTTTTAGAGAAAGGTGAAACAGACTTTAGCTTTACATTTATCTACAAATGTGCAAAAGCCTGCGATGTTGAGGTTGTAGATATTATTGAAGGAACCAGCACTACTCTTACATCATTTGCAATAACAAGAAAAGGTGAAGGACTTAAGATTGTTAAGAAGAAAGGGTTTGTTTACAACAACCTTGCGCCCAAATTCAAGGATAAGCTTGCAGAGCCGTTCCTTGTTAAATTCCCTTATCTTGCAGAAGAACAGAACGCACCTATAAAGCTTAACTCACATAACGGACAAGAGTTTGATGTTATCGTCAAGGGTTCACTTAAAGTTCAGGTAGGTAATCACATAGACATTCTTAACGAAGGCGACTCCATCTTTTATAACAGCCTCATCCCCCACGGTATGATTGCTGTAAGCGAAGGTGGATGTGAGTTCCACGCCGTTGTACTTAATCCTCAGGACGGACAGGTAAGCGAAGAATATCCGGAAGCTCCGTTTATCGCAGCAAAAACCACCGTTGTAGAAAAAACCGACAAGTGTGTTGCCGACGATTTCATAGAATCATTTTATGATGAGCACGGTGTTTTTAACGGCATCAAGTTTAAAAATGAAGATAAATTCAACTTTGCATTCGACTGTGTTGACGCAATCGCTGCAAAGACTCCTGATAAGCTTGCAATGATGTGGGTTGGCAATGACAAGTCCGAACGCAAATTTACTTTCTCGGATATGAAAAAGTATTCAGCTAAGACGGCCAACTACTTTGAATCACTCGGCATCAAGCGTGGTGACACTGTAATGCTCGTTCTCAAGCGACACTATCAGTTCTGGTTCTGTATGCTTGCGCTTCACAAGATTGGTGCAATCGCAATTCCTGCGACAAACCAACTTGTTGAGCATGATTTTACATACAGATATAAAGCTGCCAAAGTAAAAGCAATTGTTTGTACTGCTGACGGTGATGTATCCGTTGAGGCAGAAAAGGCTGCCAAAGAATTTCCCGGAATGGTTAAAATTCTTGTCGGCGGACAGAAAGATGGTTGGAATGATTTTAATGTTGAGATGGAGCGTTTCAGCACACATTTTTACCGCAACGAGAATTCTCCTTGCGGCAACGACCCGATGCTTATGCTTTTTACATCAGGTACAACTGGCTATCCCCGTATAGCAACACATTCATACAAGTACGCTCTCGGTCATTATCCGACAGCAAGACATTGGCACAATGTTAACCCCAACGGACTTCATTTCACGATTTCCGATACAGGCTGGGGCAAGGCACTTTGGGGCAAATTATACGGACAGTGGCTATGTGAAGCAGCTACTTTCACATATGACTTCGACAGATTCCACTCCGATGACATACTTCCTCTCTTTAAGAAGTATAACATCACAACGTTCTGTGCACCGCCCACAATGTACAGATTCTTCATCAAGGAAGATTTGTCCAAGTATGATCTTTCTTCAATCGAATATGCAACAACAGCAGGCGAAGCACTTAACCCCGAAGTTTTCAATCAGTTCAAGAAAGCAACAGGACTTACCATCATGGAAGGCTTTGGTCAAACCGAGACAACACTCTCTATCGCCAACTTCGTAGGCTCAACACCTAAGATTGGTTCCATGGGTAAACCTAGTCCACTTTACGATGTTGTAGTACTTGATCCCGATGGCAATGAGTGCAAGACAGGTGATGCCGGAGAGATTTGTATCCGTACAAAAGATGGAGCTCCTTGCGGACTTTTCATCGGTTACTATCTTGATGATGAAAAAACAAAGGATGTATGGCATGACGGCTACTATCACACAGGTGACCAGGCAACAATGGATGAGGACGGATACCTTTGGTATGTAGGACGTATCGATGATGTTATCAAATCTTCCGGATACCGCATCGGACCGTTTGAAATTGAAAGCGTTATCATGGAACTCCCTTACGTTCTTGAATGTGCCGTTACACCCGTTCCTGATGAAGTACGTGGTCAGATTGTAAAAGCTACCATTGTTCTTACAAAAGATACAACCGGAACAGACGATCTTAAGAAGGAAATTCAAGAATACGTTAAAACCCATACAGCACCTTACAAATACCCGAGAATTGTAGAGTTTGTGGAAGAACTTCCCAAAACTATCAGCGGTAAAGTAAGACGTGTTGAAATCCGTAAGAACGACCTTGAGAAATTAAATAAATAATTACAAAAAATTGGGGCTGTTGCAACTTATCTTGCACGCCCCTTTTTGCATGCCCTGCGCCTGCTGTACAGACTGTGTTTATTGCAAGTTTCATTTCCGCAGACAACATAGGTTTTTAGAATAACTTTGCTTTTTAAGCTTTCCACCTAATTGTGCCGCGCAGAGTTGTCTGAGTGGAATTGGGTAGAAGTTCAGAAATGTGGGAAAAGGGAGATTTATATGTAAAGTTTATAAGGCACGCTTTCGCTACGAAAAAAACGTAACGCTACTAAGGTTCCGCTGCGAAATCATTAAGACTTATACAAGCTAATTGACCGAGATTTCGCGCGGGACCTAAGGAGCGACGTTTTTTAAGTGCCTTTAAACTTTACATATAAATCTCCCTTTTCCCACATTTCTTGAACTTCTTCAATTCCGCGAGTTTCTCGGAGCGGCACAAAATCGTAGGGTGGAAAGCAAAAAGCATTAGTTATTCTTAAAACCGTAAAGTTGCAAGGAAATGAAACTTGCAATAAACACAGTCTGTACAGCAGGCGCAGGGCATACAAAAAGGGGCGTGCAAGATAAGTTGCAACAGCCCCAATTTATTTTTATATTACTGAAAATCAACAGATGTAAACATTTCAAAAACTTCTTCAGCCAATAAATTATAACCTGCTTCATCCGCTGCAAATGAGAAGATGTATGCAGTTTTATTATGTATTGCAAATATCTGGCTGATTGCGCAAGTAATTGTTGAACCGTCGGCAACCGTAACGCTTGTCGTTGCAACAAGAGCATATGCATCAACATCATCTACAGAACCCTTCTCGGTAGATACAACAGTATACCCCATAGTTTCATACTCACCAAGTGTTAAGTCCTTATAAGCCTCTAAATCCACATCATAAGCAGATAAATCCTGTAACACAATATTAAAGTTCTCTGCAAAACCATCATTTGCAGTAGATGCATAATAAAATGCCAATTCAGCATTATCAACTGTAGTTTCAGTCCATTCTTTCGAAACAGGGATTGTGTAACCGGTACCCTGGTAAAGAACTATATTATCCTCAGAAGTCATATTAGACTCAATGGTAATTTCATAACCTTCATTAACATATTCCTTCGTGTAATCATCTTCATCGGTTACTTCCATCTGAATCTTAATATTACTTATTGCTTCCATATCGATATTAGCACTCTCAAGACTATATGTAGACCAATCAATCTCTACATAAGCTTTCTTACCTGCACAAATAGTTTCTTCCCAATAAGGGTCACAGTCAATACCGTTAACCTTTGCCTCTTCAACATCAAAGCTTATATCTGAATCCGTCTTATTCACCAAATAAGCATAGAGGCTAAATCCCCAGAAATCATCTGCCTCATATCCTGTTATAATCATAGATGCATACTCATTGTCAAATAACAAAACATCTGTATCCTGCGCCACACGTTCATATGTCTGATATGCCGCTTCACCGTACGGATATATTATAACATGCTCCTCAAAAGCATATGTATCGCCCCACGTCTCTACATCACATATACTCATATCAAATTCTATATCAGTAACAGTTTCTACACCTGTCATAGTAAGTGCTGTATCGCCCCAATAAGCTTTAACATTAGCTTTCTTACCCGGAAGCATCTCTACTCCCCAGTAAGGATCATTCATAAAACCGTTAATTGATACATTATCCATTGCAAAGTTAAGAAGCATATCTGTCTTATTTTCAATATAAAGATCTAAATAATAACCCCAATCCTCATCTTCGTCGATTCCTGTCACTATCACTGTAAATTCAGCATTATCAAATAAAACAAGCTCATTCTCTACAGGAATCCTGTCATATGTACGGGATGCTTCTTCTCCAAACGGATATACCTTGTATGTTTCATAAATTAAGTCTTCCGCATCCCAATCATTACTGTCGTATACCTGAAGAACAAACTCTATATCCGTAATCGTTGTTATACCGTTAGCTTCAAGATCTTCTTCATCCCATATAATAACAGTCGCTTCACTCTTTCCTGCTTCAATACTGTATGACCAATAAGGATCACACATAAAACCGTTAACCGCAGAATATTCCAAATCAAAGCTTAATGTAGTTGCGGTTTTATTTACCAAACTTACATTTAACTTATATCCCCAGTATTCTTCCCATTCAATACCTGTAACTGTAAATGTACAGTTAGCATCATCCACAATAACTACCGGTTCAAAGTTTTTCGGTATACCTGACACTCCTACCGGAGTCTCCTCGGGTGTTGTTGTCTCCTCGGGTACAGTTGTTGTTTCCTCAGGAGTTGTTACTTCTTCGGATCCCTTGGACTCATCGTCATCCTTGTCGTCATCATCTTTATCTTTGTCCTTGTCTTTCTCATCGGACTCAACCCTCTTGTCATCGTCCTTCGCACTCCTTCCACATCCAACAGAACTAAAGCAAAGTGCAACGGACATCATCATAATCAAAAGAATTGATAATAATTTTTTCATAGGTATTCCCCTCTTTCTTTATTGTGTTATAAACAAAGAACATCATAACACAATTAAAAATTTAAGTAAAGAAAAATCGGAAACTTTTATTGTCTCCGATTTCCTGTCATTTATCCAAGTTTTGATATATCATCCACCAATCCCTGCATCTGCTCTTTTGAATCTACACTTCTTGCCGCCTTTAAAGTCTGTATTTTTTCATCCTCCGTCATTTTTGCAAAATTCCGCATAGCCTTTTCATTCATGGACAATTGAAAGGCAAATCCTGTGGGCATATTATTTTGCATATTCACTAAAACCACCCCCACATCTTACCAATCCAATATATAATTCCGAGTATCCATGAGCTTAATATTCCGTACAAAATCACCGGTCCGGCAATCGTAAATATCTTGCAACCGATGCCAAATACCTGACCTTCTTTTTTGTATTCGATTGCCGGCGAAGCAACGGAATTGGCAAAACCGGTAATCGGGACAAGTGCCCCCGCACCACCAAATTTTGCAATTTTTGAAAAAATATTAAGTCCCGTAAGGATTACCGTAGCACCTATAAGCACAACCAAAGTCCAACTGTTTGCGGTATCTTTATCAAGCCCGCTATTCATAAACAAGGTTGTCAAAACCTGTCCTATTGTACAGATGATTCCTCCCACAAAAAAAGCCTTTACCATATTAGGAAACAAGGCACTCTTTGGAGTTACCTGCTTTACATACTCATTATATTGTTCTTCCTTAGTCTGTTTAATTTTACTGTTTACGTTTCCGCTCAAACTAAAACACCTGCCATTTCTATATGTTTTATCCCCATCTTTCAAAAAACATCAGAAATGCTCCAAAACCTTTTCCGAGTGCGAATGCAAGAACAACCGCACCGAGTCCCTTTTTTAGATTTGCCCTTCTCGAAAAAATCGCCGTGGCACTTGTTGCTTCCGCAAGTGATATCGCAAGTACTCCCGCATATATCCCTGCAAATGCACCAAATATAATACCTCCGATTACTCCGATTGGTACACTGACTTCATAAACATATATTATATTACCCAGTATTCCTCCGAAAACAACACTATCCTCATATCTGCTGATATACTTGGCAGTATGCGACTTATCTGCAAGACGCGGAATAATTCCTATTGCACTTACAAGAGCAAAAACCCCTGCTGCAACAACAGCACCTCCCCCAAAACCTATAAGTGCCTGTAACAAAATATCACTCCACATCAGCAATCACCCGAATGCTGTTGTTGTCTGTTTGCGACTTCAACGAGCACTGTGTTGATCTCATCCTCATATGTTCTCATCTCTACCTCAATAGGTGTCGGATCCTTGGTTAGCTTTGCTTTACCGAAATGGTTATAGAAAATAATAATTCCCACCGCAAGTCCTATAGAATACGAAAATTCTATCACTGTAAATCCGTCAGACTCCGTTCCTGTTATAAGCATATAAAACTTCTTAAACATATCGGTCACTCCGGCATCTTCATTAAATGCCATTATCGAAAAAGCGGCACCAAAAAAAAGTATTGCACAGACTAATACAACCTTTAAGAAAACATATGCCTTGGAAACATTCTTCTGCACCTTATAGGTAACAACAAAATCTGTCTCACCGAGATTATCTATCTGCAGGGACGGATATTCCTTAAGTATCAGTTCCATGACCTTCATAACCGAAACAACCTGCCTGTTATGTTTGTCATCAGGTATCCGGATAAGCTTTATTGTCTTAAGCTTATTAACAATATCACGATTTGCACATTCCATCTGCGCAACATCACCCAGACACACATCCTTTTTGTCTACCTGAGTATTTTTATCTATTTTCAGATATAAAACATCACTCATACTGCCTCCTTAAGTCTGACAAAGCTTTCCTGCGTCTATAGTATGCCCTTTTTTCTACTTTTTTATCCGGCCATTTTTTCACGCATTTTCAGCAGTATCCTTTTCTCCATCCTCGAAATCTGTACCTGGCTTACTGAAAGCTCTTTTGCCACCTCCGTCTGAGTTTTTTCATGAAAATACCTAAGTTCAATAATTATCCTCTCCTCCTCCGAAAGCTCTGCCATAATCTGCTCCAAAGCAAGACTGTTTATCAGTCTTTCATTTTCATCACACTTTTCCGGTAACTTGTCCACAAGAAAAATTTCGTTACCATCCCCCTGATAAACCGATTTATAAATTGATTCTATTTCAGTATTTGCTTCAAGAGCCATAACTATGTCTTCTTTTAAAAGCCCCGTTTCCTGTGACAACTCCTCAATAGTCGGCTCTCTTCCTGTTTCATATAAAAGCTTTTCACTTGCTCGATTAAGTTTCCAGCCATTCTCCTTTATTGAACGACTCACCTTAACCATTCCGTCGTCACGCAAAAATCTCTTTATCTCTCCGCTTATCATAGGCACTGCATACGTCGAAAACTTAACCTGAAATGACGTATCAAATTTATCAATTGCCTTCATAAGACCTATACTTCCTATTTGAAACAAATCCTCCATCTCGTATCCTCTGCCTGAAAACCTTCGGACTATGCTCCAGATTAAGCCCATGTTCTCTGTTACCAGGCGTTCTCTGGCATTTTTATCCCCGTCGTGTGCAGCCTCAATTAAAAGGATTGTTTCATCCATTTTTGCCTGAAACCGCCCCGATTTTCTTCTTCATTCGTACGGTACAGCCCTCGCCCGGAATCGAAAGTACCTCCAGCGCGTCCATAAAAACATCCATAAAAACAAAACCCATACCGGAGCGTTCTAATTCAGGTTTTGTTGTAAAAAGCGGTTCCATTGCCTGCTCTATATCTTCTATTCCTTTTCCTTTGTCCGATACTGTAACGAAAAATTCACCGTTATGTATTTTGCATTCCATCCTGACTCTTCCCGGTTTGTTCTCATATCCATGAATTATTGCATTTGTAACGGCCTCAGAAACCGCTGTTTTTATGTCGGCAATTTCCTCAAGTGTAGGGTCAAGCTGCGATGCAAATGCTGCCACAGCCACTCTTGCAAATCCTTCATTTTCAGATTTGCTGTCAAATTCCAAAGTCATCTCATTAGTTTGCATATCCTTCCTCCTGCTTCCCGTCAAGATTTTCCACCAGCTTATACATTCCCGATATTTCCAATATCCTGCGAATACATGGTCCAACGCCAACAACTCCCACAAAACCTCCCCGTTTCATTACCTTTTTATATCTTCCCATAATTACCCCTATACCGGAGCTGTCCATGAAAACAGTGTCTGTAAAATCAAACACTATGCTGTCACTCTGACCCTGTTCCAAAAGCCCGTCTGCTGTATACCTGACTCCTACCGCACTGTGATGGTCAAGTTCTTTCGAAAGATGAATAATTAATATTCTATTTTGAATTTCGTATGTAGTATCCATAATTCTCCTCCGTTTTTACTGATTTTTAAACAAAAAACACGAAGTACTTAAGATTCCCGGTATCACCGCTTTATCTGTCGTACTTCGTGTGTATAATTATAGTTATATTAAATTGTATTATTTTATTTTTGAAAGATAACTCTTGGCATTATTTACCCTATCGCTATCCGGAAACTTATCAATAACCTCCTGATAATAAGGCTTTGCCTGCGCATCCGAACCGCTTGTAGGCGACAAATCATATGCCCTTGCAATAAAGTATACCGTATCCACATGATTGGGATTAAGCGCATACGCCAGTAAAAGCTTCTCCGCCGCAGTATCATACTCTTTCTTGGAATAGTAATTGTTATAGGCATCCTCATAATATATAAGTGCTACCTGCACATTGTTGAGAGCCATTATACCGTTATATGCAGAAGTAAAATTCTCATCACTTACAATTCCTTCAACCTCTGCAAGATTAATTGTCTTTAGAAGTTCATATGCAGGCAAATACTTACCTGATGTATACAACTCAACTCCGCCAACCAATGTCTCATATATCGGTAAAGCTTCATTCTCCTCTTCAAGACCTGCAATGGTCTTCTTGAGTTGTACACAATCCGCTTCAAGCTCAGTAATGGTATCCTGAAGATTCGTTATAACAGTTGCGCTATTGTCAATTGATACATTCTTTTCGGCAAGTTTGTCCTCAAACTCTATCTTCTGCTGTGAAAGCTTACTGGGAAGAATAAGGAACCAAAACAGTGCTACGCCGATTGCAATTCCAAGAATTACGTTAAGCACAATAAAGCCACCGTTACCGGAGGATTCCTTGTACTTGGTCTGCGGTATTACAACATCGCTATTAGAACCCTGATTACTTGTCTCCGGTACACTGACATATGCCAAATTAACCCTATTCTGCGGAAAACGATTCTTACCACTTCTGTCGGCAGTTCCATTCTCTTTTCTTATCCGTTCAATCTCTGCCTGTATCTCATTATAATACTGTAAAGACAAGGTGTTATTATGGTCTATGGCAAGAGCCTTCATGATAGGCTTAAGTGCCTTCTCGTAATCTCCGGTCTTCATATATAATAATGCTAAAAGCTGATGACCCTTTACCATATTCGGATAAAGGTTAAGTACCTTCTTCATCTGGATTATGGCAAGGTCTTCGCTCTCCTGCGTAGCATACTGAACTGTCTGGTTATACTTCTTAATTGTCTGGTTAATCGTCTCAAGTCTGCCCGGATTACGCTGTACCTGATCCAGATACTTATCGGCAATATTCTTCTCCGGCTGCAAATTAAGACTTATTACCCACTGTGAAAGTGCAGAAACTGCCTCTCCCATCTCAAAATATACAAGTCCCAAAAGATTTCTCGCATTGGTATTATGCTTATTAAACTTCACACTACGCTTCAAACATTCAACCGCACCTGACAAATCCCTGTTCTTTGCCTTCTCTAGTCCCAAATTATAATATGCTTCAGAGCTTTTTATAATCTTTTTGTATATTTTAACATCTGTGCCACATCTGTTACAAAAGTCATTCTCTGACAAAGTGGCATTACACTTGTAGCATCTCATCCTATACTCCTATCTGTACATTACGTATCGGCTAGTCTTCTTTATCCTTATCCTTTTCCTTCAAAAGTTCAAGCATTATGTCTACCATGTCTGTCAGATTGTCTCCGTTGATTATGGCCTCTGTTTCTTCTACCTCCGGACTCGGATGAAACTTCTTGATTTCTTCATCAAAATTAATCATTGTTTACCTCCCATATTCTTTAAGAACTGCCCCGACGAGATAAAGCGAACCGACACAATATAGTGTATCGTTCTCCCCTATAAGTTCCAAACCGGCCCTAAGGGCAGCCTCCAAATCTTCTATTGCAATGACCTTCTTATCAGTGTGGTCATTAAATTCTTCCTTAAGTGAAAAAGCATCCACAGCACGTCCTGAACCACCGTCACTCTCCGTAACGATAATGACATCGAAATCCACCTGTTCACAAAGCATCTCAACCATCGTCCGGTAATCCTTGTCCTTCATGACAGTAAACAGGATGATTATCCTTCCTACCCTCGGAATACCGTTCACAGCTTCAATAAAGCTTCTGATTCCATCCTCGTTATGTGCACCGTCAACTATAACTCCCGGCGCAATCTCTTCAAAGCGTCCTGCCCATGAAGTATTCTTAATTCCATCTGCCACTCTCTCGTATGTAATACGCTCATCGGTAAGCGCAAGAACATCAAGCGCCTCTATGGCAAGCATGGCATTCCCCGCCTGATAAACAGCCGGAAATGGTACTGAATACCCACTATTTTTATAATACCGATTATGCACACAAAAATCAACAGATTTATTGCTGTTTTTTAAAATTTCATAATTGCTTTTAACAATCGGACGACATGGTGCACCGAGTTTTTCCGCTCTTGCAAAAACAACCTCCCTAACGGTCTCATTTTCAGCCCAAAATACTATCGGCACATTCTTCTTTATAATACCTGCCTTCTCACCGGCAATGGCCTCTATGGTGTCGCCAAGCACTCCCACATGATCAAAGCTTACCGGTGTAATAACAGTAACAGCAGGTTGCTCTATCGCATTGGTTGCGTCCAGTCTTCCTCCAAGTCCGGTCTCAAGTACAATATACTCAACTCCAGCCTTATCAAAGCAATACATCGCCATACCAAAGAGAAATTCAAAGAATGACAATCTGCCGAATTCCGCCTCAAGCTCTCCGGCACATTTTAAAACAACTTCAAATGCCTCGGCAAAAAGCTCCTCGCTTACCATACGACCGTTTATTCTGATACGTTCTTCAATACGCACAAGATGCGGTGATGTAAAAAGCCCCGTGTTTATTCCCGCTTTTGTAAGCACGGAATTCATATATGCGCATACTGAACCTTTACCGTTTGTACCTGCGACGTGAATTATTTTTTTATTTTCTTCGGGATTCCCAAGAAGTTTTAAAAGCCTCTTTGCCGGTTCAAGTCCCGGCTCGTGTGTAAACTTGGGTATATTCATCAAATATTCTACTGCCTGTACATAATTCATATTTTCACACCTTACTCTAACGTACCATATTACACCTTATTACTGCAAGAAAAAACAACCGCAATTAATCATCTATTTCGACAGTAATCGTCTTTGTTTCTTTATATGAAATTTCATTGTCGGTCATGTCCTGCCAGCTGTCATCTAAAACAACAAGTCCCAATGCACCAATTGCAACGTCCTTATCTTTAAAATCTATTACTTTATAGTTAAAGCCTTCAGAATCTTCAAACCATGAATAATACTTATCCTTGCCAAAACTGCTAAGTATCTTAAGACGAACTTTTGTCGTCTCTATCGTCACTGAAAACGGCATGTACTTAAGGTCAAAAGAAGTTGTGCAGGAATCCTTAGCAACATTTACCCACTGCGAGCCGATAAGCGCTTCTATCTCATAGTTGCAAATATCTCCAACATGATTTCTGTGAAACTGGCCCGGCATATACTTAAGTCCTTCGACTTTCATGGGATTTTCCCAACAAAGTGTTATCTCAAAAGGATAACCACAGCCTCTTACCCAGAACATTCTGTCAGGACTACACTCAAAAAGTGCTTCTTTCTGTTCATCCTTTATCTCTACATTATCGGGAAACTCTGCCTTAACATTGTATCTCTTAAGCGACAAGGTATCTGCAAAACATTTCTCCCACATGCTCTCATCAAGTTCAAACTGCGGATTAAACTCATCCGATGCCGCATACTCGACAAGCGATTTAAAAAGCTGTATTGCCGCAGGAGAAGTCTTGGCAGCTTCCTCAAGGTCCGCACTCACAAACAAAAGCTTACCGCCAAATGCCTTTGCTTCCCAAACCATTCCAAGCCTGTAACTTCTGTTCCAATCATCAATCGGCTGCACAATCGGGTTAAAATCACTTGGAAATGCCTCAAGATTAAAGCCCTTTGCACATCTTACAATCCGCTCCCACTGCCATTCTTCATAATACTCCGTCGGGAAATTTTTAAGTGCAGGATGTTTATTATCAATTAAAAGTCCAAGACTTCTGCCCCATCCGGGACCCATCTGCGAATTCCAAAATACGGGAGTTGTGCCAAGACGCGGACAATTCCAGTCAAGCACTGAAAGCGACGGCATATACACAACAGTTTTGCCCTCTGAAAGTGCACTTACTGCCTCCCTATATGCTCTCGTATAAACAACCTTCTTATTATCTTCTGCAAACTGCCCAATTGTTCCCTCTGCCTCATAAAGCCAGAAGTGCCACTCGTTATATATATCTGTTCCGTCAATCCATGCACGGATATCGTAAGCACCCGGTGTAGGCATACCCGAAAGATTAAATATAACATCACCCACCGGAATATTTTTACCATTATTTATTTGACCGAGCACAAATTCACCCTTTTTTAAGAGGCCTCTTTCTCTCTCATGCACTTCCCACTTAAGCGTACAGCCCTTAAGCGGTTCCTTTGCAAAATGCGCAAGCTCAAGTGATGCCTCAAAAGTCTCGGCATCAGTATATACGAACTTCGGCATACGAATAAGAATGACCGTCTCTGCGCAGGAACGCCTGAATTCTTCAGCGGTAACATAGCCCTTTTCCTCCCAAAATGCATCAAGCACACCGACAAGCGCTGTTCCCTGTCCCAGATAATCATGCAAATCAAGAAGCTCAAACCCATATATCTTGGGTGTTCTAAAATTGGCCTCCAAATCCTCCTTGTACATCTGCGCCTGGAATTTGCCGGAAGCTTCCGCAAGTTCCTTATTTTTATCAAGGAGACCTTGTTTTTCGGCTCTTGCCTCAAAAACTTTATAGTTACCCGGTTTAAGATAACCGGTAAATTTATCTGTCACACTAAAATCAGGATAACTGCACCACTGTCCGAGTTCATGACAAATAACAGGCTGCTTAACACCTTCAAGTGATGCTCGGTAGTCACTACCGTACCAGCCTTCCTTGCCTCTTATCGTACCGCCTCTGTGAGGTCCTTTTGCCGAACGGTGATAATACAAATAGTCATTATCCGTTATATCCTCCGAAGCACACGGAAACGGCCAGCCTGACTGCATTGTATAAAGTCTTCTTGTATCATATGCCCTTACAAACTTAACCCACTCCATAAGCTGTCCGAACCAGCCGCCTGCCGGCTCATTGCTCGGAGAAAGCATCACAAAAGAAGGGTGATTGCCAAAGCTTGATAAAATTCGCTTGGTCTCCTCCTTAAGCACAAGAAGCATGTCATTATCTTCCCTGAAGCAATTCCACATGCCACACTCTACCTGTAAATAAATGCCGAGCTCATCGGCCACCTCAAACGCTGCCTCCGGCGGACAATATGAGTGAAAACGCATGAAATTAAGTCCCCACTCTTTACAGATATTAAAGATTCTCTTCCACTCGTCCACACCCGTGGCAGGATGACCTGTAAGCGGAAACTCACCACCGAAATGTGTCCCTCTAAAATATGCTTGTCTGCCGTTTACATAAAATCTACCATCATATGTCTCCAGTTTTCTAAAGCCAAATTTTATCTCTCTTGAATCGGCAAAACCTGTCCCCTGTGAAGTTCCTTCGAGTTTTATGTTTATCGTATGAAGCACCGGTGTAAATTCATCCCATGCCTCTGCCGTCCTCGGATATTCAACATCCACCGAGAATTCGGACTTTGCATTTTTGATAAGATACTCTTTCTTTATATCATTAACGGTTAAAGTAATCTTCTCGCTATCGGCAGATACCTTGTTAATAATACCTTTTACGGTTACTGTTCTTGTATCGTAATCAGGATATACTGCAACTTTATTTATGTAAACCGCAGGCATTGCACGAAGCTCCACTCTACCGACAAGACCGTTCCATGTCGCCGCTGTCGCATCAGTAATACCATGTCCGTCAGGTCTGTACGGCAACAAAAAACCGTTATCCACACAGATTGTAAGGCGATGTTCTCCTACCGAAAGACAGCCGAGCGCAAACTCATGCGGTGCACAAAGGCTCATCTCTCCGCCGACATACTCATCATCAACCCACACCTTGGTATTCCATCTGGTGCACTCTATAAAAAGTCTGAAGTAACAGCCTGCATCCTCCTCGATAACTTCGAATTCTCTCTGGTACCATGCTTTACCCATGTAATGCTTGGGAGGCTGTGCGAGAAACGGAACATTAATCCCTTCCTCCTGTGCACCCTTATATTCCTCTCTAAGATACCACATATTATCATGCAAAGAAGACATCCAACATGTATCATGCGTGATGTCGTCCCCGTATCCTTGGGCCTGCATAATCCCCGGAATATTTATCTGATCCGTAAGAGTGTAATGGAACCACTTCTCCTCCATTCCACTCCCCCGCGGATCCTCTTGAAATCTCCATATTCCAGATAAGTCTGTTACTCTCATATACGACATCCTTTTCTCACTAGTTTTACAATGTAATAATTCTATCATTTTTTCATTATAAAAACAATGTCAAATACTTGGTCTTTTTTGTACAAAATACATTTTGTCGATTAATATTTTACATTGTTTTTCACGCTGAAAAATGGTAAAATTATGACATATAAAAAAGACTCTTTAAGGAGGTTTGTCATGAAAAATATTTACACATGTTTTCCGGGCGGAAAGCACAAAGCTTTAACTTTAAGCTATGACGACGGCAAAGAAGAAGACCGCCGCCTCGTTGCACTTTTTAACAAATATGGTATCAAGGGTACATTCCACATCAATGCAGGTATTAAGAATGACCCCAAGAGAATCAAGCCCGAAGAGTTCGCTGAGCTCTACAAGGGACATGAGATTGCATGTCATACATATACTCATCCCACAATTGAACGCTGTCCGATGGAAGAAATCGTTGCTCAGGTTATGGAAGACCGTAAGGAACTCGAAGCGGCAGCAGGCTACCCCGTTCGCGGGCTTTCTTATCCGAACGGTTCTTACAGCAAGGAAATCAAAGAAGTTCTTCCGCACCTCGGAATCAAGTATTCAAGAGTCGTAGGCAGCAAGGGACATTTCGGAATGCCTAAGGATTGGCTTGAATGGCAGGCAACCTGTCATCACAATAACAACCTTCTTGAGTACGGCAAGCAGTTCGTTGACCTTTTCAAAAAGCAGTACCTCTATCTCATGTATGTGTGGGGACACAGCTACGAATTCACAGACAAGGACAACTGGAACGTAATCGAAGATTTCTGTGAGCTTGTAGGGAACCGCGACGATATCTGGTATGCTACCAACATCGAAATTTATGATTACATGGATGCAGCAAAGCGCCTCCAGTTCTCAGCTGATTTGAGCTTTGTTTATAACCCGAACGCTATTTCAATCTGGCTTAATGTTGCAGGTGAGTATGTAGAGGTTCCGGGCGGAACACAGGTGAATTTACCGTAACTAGAATTTTAAAAGGCCTTTTCCCTAACGGAGAAGGCCTTTATTTTTTAGTATAGATGCTGATAGATTATGTTGTCTTGCAAATAAAAAGATATGAATTTCTAACAAAATCTATAGGCTTACCTTCATAGCGCTTTGAAAGGTATTCGCAGAACTCTTCCATGCAGTCAGAAAAATCAAAATTTAATTTTTCTGCATATACTTTAAGAAATTCAGCCAACTCACGACTGTTTTCATAGTGCAAACTAATCTCATACACTCTTTTTTCAACAGATGAGAATACAGAAGCGAGAGCATCTTCCCTTGAACGGAATTTTTCCTGCCTTTCCTTCATACACTTTTTGAGTCTTGCAGCTTGCGAAGGCATAAAATCTGCCAGAAGCTCTGCAAGTTTTTCAAGAAGCAGACTTCCTCCCCATGTACAGATAAATTGTCCATCGTTCTTAAGTGCCTTAGCGAATTTATGGTATAATGCAATAGGATTCTCAATATAGTAAACAACATGATTAAAGAAAATGCAGTCATATTCTTCTGCAAATTCCATGGTCTCTAAATCATTCCAGCTAAATGAAAAGTTCGGTATTTCTTTAGCACATTCATAAAATGAATCTGCATGTGTATTATGTTTATCCACACAGCAAACAGTTATATTATCCGGAATCCTATCCTGATTATAACGCCACAAATTTCCCGCGCCGCTTCCTGCATCCATTATCTTTTGGCCTTCACATAAACCAGCCTGATCAAAAATCCATTTAGACCACCCTTCCGGCTCGTTGCTGTATTTTTTGAGCCACCAGACACGTTCATCTGCAACACGATCCATTATAATGTGATTAATTGAATCAAACAGATCATCGATATTAAAATCCACCTGCTTACACTCGATGGAAGCACGGTCAACGCAGTGAATCATTCTCTGCAACTCAATTATCTTTTCCTCCAGTAGTTTCTTTTGTTCGAGAAAAGATTTTTCTAATTCAATCTTATTGTAATGCATCAAAGCACAGCTGATGGCATTTAGTGAGAAACCCAAATATTTTAACATTTGAATTCGTTGCAGTTGTAGCTTAGCAACCTCGTCAAAGTATCGGTAGTTATTGTCTGCATCACGTTTGGATGTTAAAAGCCCTTTTTGTTCGTAGATGCGGATCGCTCTTGTGGAAACCTTCGAAATACTCGCCAAGTCACCAATAGTGTAGTTCTGTTTCGTCATTATTTAATTTCCTCCGGTATTTTTATACAAAAAGCTTTTTGTATAGACATTATAAACCTTGACGTTGCGACAAGGTCAATAGATTGTGGTAAGTTTTTTGAATAATTAATTAAATGGGATATGAAAAAATGACCCAGAACCTTTTCAGATTCTGAGCCATATTTATCATCTTAAAGAACTTCAAATTTATACACACTACACCGGCGTGCCAACCTCAATCAGATTCCCATCCAAATCATAGAAACGGACAACCTTCTGTCCCCAGCTATGCGTCATAAGTCTGTTGACATATTGAATTGTTGGATACAACTTCTCCAATTTTTCAACAAACAATTCTATATCATCTTCCTCAAAATACAGCTCACAGGAATTGTTTTCGAGGACTACATCTTTACCAAGAAACTCTCTCCAGATTTTCTCGTCCTGAAGCACAAGTCCTTCTGTCAAAATCATGTTGCCGTCGTTGTCAAGCACAACTTCCAAACCAAACAAATCATGATAAAACTGCTTTGATTTTTCTATATCCTTTACGACAATCAGAACATTTCTTAATTTCACTCTTCTTTATTCTCCCTCTTAATTTTAGCTTTGAAACGGTTGTATATAATAACCCCAACTATAATCACCGCCGGGAAAACTGCCGCAGTAAGAAAACCTATTCTGATATTCTCCTCAAACATTCCTGATACGAAGCCCACAAGCGTCGGTCCGAATGTACAGCCCGCATCACCAGCAAGTGCCAGAATCGCAAACATCGCAGTACCGCCGTTTTTTATGGCGCCTGCCGCAAGACTGTAGGTACCGGGCCACATGATTCCGACTGCCAGACCACAGATTGCACAACCGAGAAGTCCGAGAACGGGTATCGGCGAAAATGCCGCAAGAAAATAACTTGCAAGACAAAGGAAAGCTGACACAAGCATGAATTTAGAAAGCTTAAGCTTCTTACTGAACTTCGCATAAAATACTCTTGAACTTCCCATGAGAATTCCGAATGCACAGGGGCCTGCAATATCTCCGATTGCTTTGGAGATTCCAAGCTCTACCTCGGAATATGCTGACGCCCACTGGCTGATTGCCTGCTCTGCCGCACCTGCACCGAACATAAGCACAAGCATGAGCCAGAAAAATTTCATCTTAAAAAGTCCGGTAACACCCTTTTGACCGCCTTCAGGATTAAGTTCATAGAGCGGAACAAGTGCATATAAAATACCGTTAAAAAACGGGACAAGTGCCCAAATACACGAAAGTATTTTCCAGTTTTCCACTCCGAAAACCGCAAAAAACACAGCGGATACAAGTGCTACAATTGCCATACCCCAACTGTAAAACGAGTGCAAGAGACTCATCGTTGCGGACTTTCCCTCTGTCGGACATGCTTCAACTATAGGGCTTATTACAACCTCGATAAGGCCGCCTCCGATTGCATACATAAGTGTTGAAATCAAGATTCCCACATAATAATTAGGAGCCAGAAGCTCCGGCAAAAATGCAAGTCCCACAAGTCCGAGCGTTGCCGTCACATGTGCCAGCACTACCATAAGCCTGTATCCGAGCCTGTCTATCAAAAACACAGACACTGCATCTATCGTAAGCTGCATTATAAAATTAATGGTTACGATAAGCGTAAGCATTTCTAAAGTAAGACCATAATCCTTCTGAAATGTAACAAACAAAAGCGGCACAAAATTAATAACTATTGCCTGTACCACATAGGCAATATATGACGCAAAAAGCGTATGTTTTACAGTAAAACCTTTTCTTCCTGAAATCATTTCCTAAGTTCCTTTAACATTGATATTTCTCTTGCGTAACCATCAAGCTCGTTGGGTGTCTCGAGTAAAAACGGCAAATCACGAAGCCTATCATTATTAATTATTCTGCCGATTGCTTCAAGTCCGAGTGAACCTTCACCAAGCTTCTGATGTCTGTCCTTGTGGCTTCCCATAGGGTTCATGCTATCGTTAAGATGCACTGCTTTAAGCCTGCAAAGACCAATTACCCTGTCAAACTCATCAAGCACGTCATCAAGATGCTCCACTATATCGTAACCACCATCATAGATGTGACAGGTATCAAGGCAAACACCCATTTTATCCTGCAATTTCACTTTATCAATAATTGCTCTAAGTTCTTCAAATCTGCCACCTATCTCGGAGCCCTTACCTGCCATCGTCTCAAGTAGCACTGTTGTTGTCTGCTCCGGTCTCAATAATTCATTGAGCGCCTCAGCAATATAGTCTATACCGACCTCAACGCCCTGTCCGACATGACTGCCCGGATGGAAATTATAAAGTGTTCCCGGAATATTCTCAAGGCGCGCAAGGTCATCCTTCATCATTTCCTTCCCAAATTCACGTATTGACTCGTCCTTTGAGCATAAATTAAGCGTATAAGGTGCATGCGCAAGAATTGTTCCAATTCCCTCTGCTTGTGCAAACTCCAGATACGCGCGTAAATCTTCCATATCCAAATCCTTGGCCTTACCGCCTCTCGGATTCCTCGTAAAAAACTGAAACGTGTTGCCTCCAATCATAACCGCATCTTTACCCATATGCAGATATCCCTTAGAGGCAGACACAAATCCACCTATTTTAAACATAATTACCTCTCTAACCTGCCATATCAACAAAACTTCCCGCAACCGCATCGGCGTCCATAGCCTTCTGCATCTTAGTATACGGATTCTCTTCATTGGTATACTTTATCGTAGTTGTCGTAACTCCGCCCGAAACATAAGCCCTGCCGCATTCCGGACATACTGCCGTGTGAAGTCTTACATTCGCAGAGACAAGCTCTGCATTCTCCTTGCTACCCTTTGCTCTTGCATTGGCAACATGCTCCTGCTCATGAGAACGCACTGCTGCCGCGGAATTCTCAGGTGAAATATGCGCGGGTGTCTTAAAGGAAACATTACCTTCATTAGAACCATCAACATACTTGCGATTCTTACAGGTCTGACATTCACCCGAAGCACTTACGCCCTTGCCACCCATACCTGTAGCGTCAACACCGGTCTTACCTACTGTTTCGGTTCCTCTTGCTCCCACAACTGCATCATAGCCCATGCTCTGTGCAGGCATCATATACATTCCGTATCCTAATCCGTTAATACCCATGCAATCACCTCCAAATCCCTATAATTAAAGCGTGTCTTATGTAAACTGCTATTTTACAATATTCCTATTTATCGGGAAGTACAACCTCTCCGTCAATTATCATCTTTATAAATGCCGTATCCCTCATTATCCAGGGTTCACTACTTAATGCAATATTATTATTATAAATCTCCTGTGGCGTAGCCCACTCGACATAAAAACCTTTTTCCCTCTCGCTGGCAGTCAGATTAAGCTCTCTCTGCTCATCTTCAATCTCACAATAATAAAACAGTGAATGACATATATATTTGACTGTCTCATCAAAAATATCCTGCCTTATCTCCGTTATCTCACCAAGTTCATAAACTGACGTCTCTTTGACAACAAGTCCGGTCTCTTCGCTTACCTCTCTTACAAGCGTATCCAGAAATGACTCATCGCCTTCTCTTCCGCCACCGGGTATCTTATATATGCCGTTCTTACTTCGTTGCATTGCAAGCTTTCCGTCACGCATAATAATAGCGCGCGGGTTATACTTCTCAAATATAGAAGTCGTATTATCATAATTCTTCGAATCAAATATCGCCAATAACTTCATATAAATCACCTTCCGTGACGAATTAAATTCCCAGCATATAATAATCTTTACCTACTTTAATTAAACCACATTTGCATAAACTTTGCAATGCCCCAAGCAAAAAGAGTTTGTGCAGACAACTTCGTAATCCGAAGTTTTATAAAAAAGGCAGAGGACTAAATCCCCTGCCTCAAATCTACTTTGTACTTGTCGCCTTGCCAAGAGTAATCTCTATATCATGTTCCACATATTTACGATTCTCCTGATATGCAATCGTAATTGTTACCTTCTCACCAGCTCTGTAATACTGAAGCAAATCCTGAATATCTTCCACGGAAGTAACGCTCTGTCCGTCAAACTTTGTAATAATATCGAACTGCTGAAGACCTGCCTTTTCTGCTGCACTACCTTCCTCCACGTACTGGATAATAACACCTGCCGGAGTTCCGTAATACTGCTGTCCGTCACTTGTTACGGCATATCCACCGATTCCGATAACGCCTCTCTCGTCCTCCGGAACAATCTCTCTTGTCTCACGGTTCATAAGCTCGTTAATAAGGTCTACAACCGATGAAATCGGAATTGCATAGCCGATACCCTCGACACCTGTAGAGCTGTACTTAGCTGAATTAACGCCGATCACCTCACCATGGACATTAATAAGTGCACCGCCGCTGTTACCGGAATTAATTGCCGCATCTGTCTGAAGCATATTATCAAATGTAACATTATCAACCGTAATGCTTCTTCCGATGGCACTGATACCACCCTGTGTTACGGACTGTCCAAGACCAAGTGCATTACCGATAGCAATTACTCTCTCTCCAAGTCGTAAATTGTCTGAATTACCAAGCTTGGCAACTCTTATCTGCTCAAGAGTCTCCTTCTCGATATCCTTTGTTGCAACCGCAAGAACTGCTATATCCATATTAGGAACCGCGCCTTTTACAACTGCAGGAACTACTTTATCATCTATAAAGGTAATCATTACACCGCTGTTATCCTCAATAACATGGTTATTGGTAACGATAAGAATCTCTGTATCACTCTGTCCAACGATGATTCCCGAACCGCTTGACTCATATTCCTGAGTACCGAGACTAAAACGTCCGTAATAATAGAGTTCCTCGCTTATTGTACTGGTTACAGCAACTACCGCAGGCATAACCGCCTCCGCCGCATCTGATGCATCCATAACAAGACTTGTACCATCACCTGAATCAGACGTACCTACAGACACGGATACCGGAATTTTATAATCGACAACACCTTTGTCATCCTCTTTAAATAATGTATTAAGTCCATAATTCACACAGAAAAAAATCGCTCCTGCAACTGCACCGCAACCAATCGCCGCCGCAACAATACCAAGAACCTTACCGATCTTATTTTTTTTCCTTGTTGGCTTAGCAACTATCGTCTCCGAATATGCATTTTCTGCGTAAGCATTATAAAAACTGCTTTCCGGCTTTTCTGTATTCTCAACATTACCCATAACCTTATTCTCTTCCCTGTTCATATTCTCGTTATCGTACATATTAAAACCTCCTTAAATCCATCTTGGATTATCCTTAGTTTACTAAGCAATTGTGTTCAATCTGTGATAAAAATATTAAGATTATTTGAAAGAATTTCACACTTATCGATTCCGGTTATGTAATCAGACGTTATTGACACTATCATAAAAATCATTTATTCTATAATCATAACCTAGTTATAGTTTTAGAAGTTTGCCCTGCAAACTCTTCTATAATAATATAAGGAGTATGATTTTATGAGAAAAATATATTTAAAAAGAATTCTTGCTGTTGCCTGTGTGACTGTTTTTGTTTCATCGGCGATGGGGTGCGGATGCCTTCCGCATCAGACAACCATAAGTACTGTTATTGTACCTACAGCCACAGCAATTTTGCAGCCTACTTCCATACATTATCCGGGTATTTCCACAATAGATCCTTCTGAGACCCACACCCCTCCCGCAGGAGTTGACCTTCCGACACTCAAAGCTTCCAACCTTTCTGTACCGGCAGGAAGTTCAATCGATTACCTTGGTAATCTTGTTATTGAAGGTGAGGGGGATACGGAGATCACGGAGGTATATGTAAATACTTCTAATGTCCGTCCGAACGTTCCCGGTGTCTACAATGCTACTTACACAGTCAATTTCAGAGGCTATCCGGTATCCAAGACAATCGTAATAACAATTACGCCTCCTGAAGAAGGTTCCGAGACACCTACATATTCATCAACACTTCCGGGAACTCCGATATCAGATATGGTTGTAACACTTTTATCCGGTGCACAGTGCAAGATTCCCTGTACTACAGAGCACTACATTTTTGAAAGCTACACCGATGAAAAACGCGAAGAGATTCTCGGCAAAATGTATCTTATCTCCGTACTCAAAATCGTATTTAATGACGGTGAAGTAATCGAGCTTGAGACAGCCCGTACTCGTATAGCAAATTAATAACCAAATCTTAGGATGATTATATGCGAACAACGCATATAATCATCTTTTTCACGCGCCATATCTAATATTCTCACTTTCCGAGACAAATTTCCGGTATGCGGGCTTTTGATTTTTGTGTCAATTTTGTAGAATGGCATCAAAATCAAATATCATTTTGGAGGTATAGTATGAATAAAAAATCAATGGGACAATTTTTAGCGGCCTTAAGAAAAGCAAACGGCATGACGCAGCAGGATGTTGCCGACAGACTCAATGTATCCAACAAAGCAATCAGCCGTTGGGAACGTGACGAGTGTGCACCTGACCTTACTTTAATTCCTGCACTTGCAGAGATGTTTGGCGTAACATGCGATGAGCTTCTCAAAGGCGAACGCATTCTTGATAATTTTACACCTGAAAAAAACGAGCCAAAAGTTGATAAACAAATTAAGGTACTTATTAACCGTTCTGTTTCAAGCTTCAAGACAACAATACTCATATCAGTTGCTCTTGCCGTAGTCGGTTATATATGTATGCTCGGCATTTCCTACGGCTTTTATCGTCCGATTGTCGGATTCGCAGTGCTTATGCTTTTTGAAACTGCGGCATTCGTTATAACGGTTATTGCAACCAACAGACTTAAGGATGTCAAAACCGACAACGAGCTGTTTGAAAATGCTGACAAAGCATTAACAGACAGATTTAACAAAAGTCTTTCCTTTTTTTCATTTGTGGCATTCTTTACAATAATTGCCGTTATAGTGTTGTCTGTACCGCTTACAATCAATAAAACAAACTATATCGGCGCCGTAGTTTCTTCAGGCTACTATTTTACAATTTTTGTGCCGGTAATCGCTTTAGGGTTGGCACTGCTATTTTTCACGACAAAAGAACCCTACTCCGCATGGATAACCGGTATTCCATATAGTGCATCCCAAAAAGCAAAAAATCCGACAGTTTTCCGGATGAATCTGTTTCAATTTGGTGCAGTTGTACTTGGAGGACTGCTATTAATTATTGCTCCGTACTTTGCTTCACCGTCATATGTCGGTGAATCCGCTTTTTACATTATTGTAGAACTTTTAGCATTTAGCCTGCTGTTCTTTAGTGTCATCGTCTTTCTTGTATTTGTTATAAAATCTACAGATGACCGCAAAAAGCTTGCATTTTACGGTCTGCGCAACTTGCTTCTGATACCCTGCGTTACACTCTGCGCCTCGGCTCATACCGTAAGTTATGTAATCTATGATGTTTCTATTTCCAATCCAAGCTACAAAAAATATGACTACTTGGATTACAGTACATTTTTACTTGGCGCAGTTTTATTTGTGCTTATTATTCTTATTTTTAAAGTGATTGCGATAATCACCAAAAACAAATCGCAAGACCCGGTATAATAATAAAAAAATAGTTCATAAGGATTTGGCTGTTAAAATAAAATAAGGTTTTATGGCATTTGAAAACCCTCGCCACTTAGCGAGCGAGGCGAAACCCAAAGAGTAATATATCCGATACACTTATCGTTTCGTCGCGCAAGCTTAGTAGCACTAGGGTTTTCTCATAGCGAAAGCGTGCCATAAAACCTTATATTTATTTTAACAGCCAAATCCTCACGGACTATTTTTATAACTTATCCCCGGCACCTGCGCATACGCACACTTCCCTGCCGCAAGCATTGAACATTTCTTATCGTAACAGAGTTCTTCCCTATCAAGCGTGGATACTACACCACCGGCTTCTGTTACGATAAGTGCGCCTGCCGCAAAATCCCACGGCGACAGTATCATCTCAAAATACACTTCTGCCCTGCCTGCCGCAATACTGCAAAGATCAAGTGCAGCAGAACCGCTTCTTCTTACATCCAGCGAAACATCATAAAGCTTTCTCATATAATCAAAAGTCACATCCGCAAGTTGCCTGTTATATGGAGAAGTACCAAAAAGTACTAAACCCTCCGAAAGCTCCTTATTCGACACCTGAATAGCATCCCCATTAAGCCATGCACCCTTGCCTGCCTCTGCTGAAAACATTTCCTTAAGATATGGGTTATAAACCACACCTATATAAGGCTTTCCGTCTTTAAGAAGACCCACCGAGATTGCACTCATTTTATAATCCTTAATAAAATTGGTCGTTCCGTCAATCGGATCAACAATAAAAGCATAGCCCAAATCTACATTGTCATGCTCCGATTCCTCTTCCCCAACAAGATGTGCCTCGGGAAGTATACTCTTAAGTCTTTTAAACAACTCGTCCTGTACCTTTTTGTCATACTTCGTAACAAAATTGGCCGCCCCGTCTTTTTCTTCAATTCCTGCCTCTATATCATGTGCAGTAATAATAATTTCGGCGCAGTCACGCACTGCGCCGATGATTTGCTCTCTTAACTCCATATCGTCTCCTAATAAGCATTTTTATTGATAAAGCCCTTGAAAACTGTCAAAAACATAATCTTTATATCAAGTCCAAGTGTCCAGTTCTCGATGTAATACAAGTCACATTCTATACGCTTCCTGATGGAAGTATCTCCACGATACCCCTTAATCTGTGCCCATCCAGTCATACCGGGACGAACCTGGTGTTTAACCATGTAACGCGGAATCTCCTCTTTAAACTTCTCCACAAAAAACGGTCTCTCAGGTCTTGGTCCCACAAGACTCATCTCACCCTTAATAACATTAAAAAGCTGTGGAAGTTCGTCAATACTTAAGCGTCTTATAACCTTACCGACCCCAGTTACTCTCGGATCATTTTTTTGCGTCCATTTACCCTTCTCGTCCTGCTCTCTCTGCACTTCCATTGAACGGAACTTGTACATGCGGAACGGTCTGTTATGTAAACCAACTCTGTCCTGTGCGTAAATAATCGGTCCCTTTGAAGTACATTTTACAAGAATCGCCGTAACAAGCATAACCGGCGAGAAAATAATTGCCGCCAAAACACCAACAATAATATCAAAACTTCTCTTAATAAATTTGTTACCGGTATTCGTAAGCGGAACATTCCTTATGTTGATAACGGGAAGCCCCATAAAATCCTCAGTATACGGCTTCGTAGGAATTATATTGTTATAATCTGGAATAAACTTCGTATGAACGCCCGATTTCTCACACTGTGCAACAATGCTCTCAAGATAATCGTACTCCGAAAGTCCAAGCGTAATAACAATTTCATCAAGAGAATTCTCTTCAAGAATATGCTCAAGTTCTCCCAAATCACCGATTACCTCTATTCCCTTATAGGCTGTTCCTTTACCCTTAAGATTATCAAGGATTCCGTGAATCCTATAGCCGAGCTCCGGTGTCTCTCTGAGTCTGTCAATATAACCTTCTGCCGCACGGCTGTATCCCACAAGCATAATATGCTTAAGATTATAATCTCTCGCACGCATGGAATTAAGTACATAGCGGAGTGCATTTCTCTCCAATGTCCCAAGCACAATGTTAATACAATAAAAAATAAACATCATCTGCCTCGAAAAATGTGTCCATTCAAGGAAGAACAGGATAATGATAAATACTGCTATACCTATTGTATTGGCCTTTACAAGGTTGGCAAGTTCCTGCCTTCTACCCTGTAAACGCTTGGACACATACAACTGGCAGACAGAATACAATATAAGATAAAAAGGTGTTAAAACAGCAAGCGCAAATATATAGTAGCCAAAAGAAAGCCCCTGTGCCACCTCCGGAAAAATCGGCGAACCAATTCTTATATAATACGCAAGCAAATAGGACACAATAATAACTATCGCATCCAAAACAACATGTATTCTATTAAGTAACTGCTGATTACTCTTTATCAAAACAAACGCTCCTTTATTTACCGAGCCTTCTCATAATAAACTCATATACATATAAGAACACACCGTAAATCAATTCAAACTCTATTTTAACATAATTACCGAAATTTTTAAATTCAAACGGAACCTTTTTGCAATTTTTCCTGCAGGTTTTGATTCCTTCCGTAATACCTTTAAGATACACCCCGCCAAAGCCCTTTTTCACAAAGAAAAGCCATTTGACAAGATATCCGAAAAAAAGTGCCGGGAAATTAATTATAATCAGGGTTATCGGCATATTTTTATAAATAAGATATATGCTGTTACGTGAGGACAGCGATACCTTAAAATCATTGTACTTGGAACCGCTTGATCCGCTTCCGACATGGTAAACCCTTGCCGTCGGACAAAACACATTCTCATAGCCCTGTATCTTTGCTCTATAGCCTATATCAATATCCTCAAGATATGCAAAAAAACTCTCATCAAAACATCCTATTCTTTCAAGGATACTCTTACGGTAAATAGCCGCACCAGCACATGCCGAAAAAACCTTTGAAGGCTTGTTATATACACTCTCGCACCTCCCGACACCTCGCTGGAACTGCCAGCCTATAACACTGTAAAAGTCACCTGCATCGTCCATTATATCACGCTTTGTATAATTAAGCATCTTACTGCTTACCGAAAAAATATTCTCCGAAACATCAATAGCCTTACAGAGTTCTTCTACAAATTCCGGTTCGGCCTCCGTATCATTGTTAAGAAGCAGCACATACGGTGTCTGTGCCTTCTCAATACCGACATTGACCGCATGGTCAAAGCCTGTATTTTCGCCAAGCTCAATTAGTTCTACCCAGGGAAAATTCTCGCGGATATACGAGGTACTTCCGTCTGTCGAGCCGTTGTCCACCACAAGCGTACGCACCTCATCAAAAGTCTGCGCACCCATGGAACTGAGACATTTATCAAGAAAATGAAGTCCGTTATAATTGGGGATTACTACCGTAACCTTCATTCAGAACTCTCCTTTACCGCCAACTCTTACTTCTCTGTCATCACCTGCTTACGCTTTACGGTAAGTGTCACCGGAAGCCAAAGCATCATAAAACGCAAAATATTTACAAGCAGTGTTCCCACCGCAAAACCTACTGCACCGAACAAATATGTTCCGAGCACTCCTGCAACAATATAGCAGATCGAATAAATAACCTCTACCCACACCTGCAGACTGTACTTACATAAGCGTATCGCAAGCATGTTCACAATACTACAGCTATAATAAACGATTAACGCCAGATTCGCAACATCAATAAACGGCAACACCATTTCATAAGATTCCCTAAAAAGAATCCACATCATAATTCTGGCACACGGTATGCCTGCCACAAAAAACAGTACCGCCGCACCTATTGAAAACAACGTAATCTTTGTTGTCATCTTTAAATTAAGCTCAATTGTTCCCTTTGAAATATTACTGAGAAGTACAGACGTTATCGGCGGAACAACAACTGCCACAAGCTTACCGTAATATGTAGCATTAAAATAAAAGCCTGCAAAATCGCTGTCTATAAACATCTCCAAGATAAATCTGTCCGAATAAATAAGCAGATAGCTTATCAGGTACGAAAATGTCAGTATTGCTATATTTTTAAATGTAGTCTTAAATTCATCACTAAGATTGTTAAAAGGCCTCTTTTTCGTGCTGTCCGCGCGCTTATCTGCACAAAACGCCTTACCCGCAACCGCCGCATACACAACTGCCGCACCTTCACCGCACAGGAAAATTATGCACCATGAAGCACCAAGTACATATAAACCAAAGCCTGCAAGATATCCTGCCGCACAAATTACCGAAGAAAGCAGAATCCTCTTATAATTAATCTGGATTCGAAAAACACTCTCCGTATAGAGTCTGAGCATCATAACAACGCCGATTGCCGCATATAAAAGTCTCTCATGGAACCCAAGCTTGCCCGAAAGAAGTGAGGTTGCAAGAATCGTAAAGCCTACAACACACTCCAAAATCGCAATCGCACGATAATCCGCAGCATGTTTTTTATCGTCCTCCTGATGAAGCACACGGATATGATTAAGAGCCTCACCGCAACCGAAGGCAAACACCTGCACATATCCGAGTAACACGACAAACTCGCCATACAGAGTCGCACCCATACGTTTATTCATAAGTGAATAAATCACAAAATTGACAACAAAATAGAAGATGCACTTTGCACCTATTGACAGGATTCCATCCTGAACCATCTTATTTTTCAGAAGTTCCTGAAGTTTCCTTTTCAAAGTTAATTCTCTCCTCTTCCACAACTAACGGTCTCTTCATAACCCTTGAGTTAATTGTAAGAATATATTCACCAAGAAGTCCGATAAAGAACATCTGGATTGAGCCGAGCAAAAATACACCGATAAGCATCGGAGCCATACCTGCCGTAAAACGGTCCCAGTACATAAGCTTCATCACAAGATACACTATCGCAATAAGTACGCTGATTACCGAACACACAAAACCGAAAAGCGTCGCAAGCCTTAAGCCCACCTTTGTGTAGGAAGTAATACTTAACATCGCTCCGTCATACAATCTGTAAAAATTGTTGCTTGTCTTGCCCGCGCGTCTCTGTGGCTGCTGATACTCGATATCCTTACGCTTAAAGCCAAGTTCTGCAACGATACCTCGAAGAAAAGGTGTCGGATCATCCAACCCTTTAAGTACCTCTAAGAATTTGCGGTCATACAGACCAAAGCCCGTAAAATGCTCAATTTGCTCAACATCCGAAAGCTTCTTGATCATCTTATAATAGAGCGAACGAAGCCAGTACATAATCTTGCTTTCCTTGCTGCTTGTCTTAATCCCGGATACAATCTTGTATCCATTCTCCCATTCTTTTACAAAGGTTGGAATAAGCTCCACAGGGTCCTGGAAATCGCATGCAACAAGAATCGCACAATCGCCGGTCGCCTGCAAAAGTCCGTAATACGGAGACTTGAACTGTCCGAAATTCTTCGCATTAAAAATCGCCTTTATTCTGTCATTATTACCGCATATCGCACGGAGAAGCTCTCTTGTTCTGTCCTGCGAGTCATTATCGATAAAAATAAGCTCATAATCGTAGTCCTTAAGCTCATTCTTAAACAACTCCACAATTGCCTGACTCATAGGCCCTACATTCTCTTCTTCATTAAAACACGGCACTACAATACTAATTTTCTTCATTAATCTGTCCTCTTGCCCAATCTATTGTTTTTTGTATTCCTTCTTCAAAAGATGTCGTGGGTTCAAATCCCGTATCCTTACGCAAATCCGATATATCAGCACAAAGATACATAACCTGCCCCGGTGCATACTCTATCTCGCCGATTCCAAGCTCTGCATTCTCATCAATGCTATCTCTGATTATCTCCATATATTCCCTAAGAGGTCTTACTCTTCCGCTTCCGAGCGGATAAATTCCACCATCACTACCACTCTCTGCAAGCAAGGTCATGGCTTTTGCCGTATCCTCGACATACATGTAATCCCACAGTTGCTCGCCCTTGGTAAATTTGGGACGCTCACCTCTAAGCAAACTATAAATACCCGACATAATCATGGTTTTGCTTCCGTCACCCGGTCCGTACACGCTGAGAATTCTACACCAGATATGTCTTATTCCGAGTGCCTTGCAAACTGCCCTGCTGTCAACTCCGGCTTTAAGCTTACCTCTGCCGTACTCATTCTCGGGATGTGTCGGTGTTGCCGCGCCAAGTTTTATACCGTCCTGCACTCTGCCGTACTCCGCCTGCGAACCTGCGCCCACAAAAACAGAAGCACCAAGCCTGTAAGCAAGCCAGACAGCATCAAGTGTATTCTTAACATTCTTATCCTGAAGTTCTTTATCATTACGGCTTAACCCAAAGGTTCCTTCCCAACCAAGGTGGAAAAACATGTCGCAGATGTCTTCGCTGTCCGCACATTCTTTACCACCTGTCACACGCCTCAGTGCAATCTCCGCTTCATCTTCGCCAAGGTCCGACAAATTCAGCAAAACAATATGAAAGTTTTCCTGCAAGCCTCCCATTTTTGCAACTTCTCCTGCAAGATGGTCTGCCCTATCGGAATCCGGACGGACTATTGCCGTAACCTCTATATCTGAACGAAGCAACTCTTTTATAAGAGCTGTCCCTATCATTCCTGTAGCTCCCGTCACAATAGCTCGTTTCATTAATTCTCCTCCACAAGCGGTATCAACATGTTGGCTTTAAGCTCCTCTTTCGGAAGAAAAGGTGCCAAGTCCTCAAGCGGTGCTGATACCAGTGTTCCGTCTTCAAGGCGCTTCGTTGCCGATTTCGGCTCAAAGTTCTGTGTTATATTTACAAAAACCTCACATACAAGCGGACCTTCTACTGAAAGCACCTCGCCAATCACTTCTATAAGCTTGTCATTCTCTTCAACCTTGTAGTATGGATATCCATAAGCATAGCTTAACTTCTCCATGCTCGGAAAGCTAAGGTCATAGCTATCATCACCGATACCCACAAGTGGCTCACCGAAGAAATTCTTCTGCGTCTGTCGGATTGAATGATATCCGCCGTTATTAATAAGAAAAATCTTAATCGGCAGCTTATGATGAATAATTGTCTGAAGTTCCTGCAAATTCATCTGAATACTTCCGTCACCGGTCACAAGGATAATCTCTCGGTCGTAGATCGCAGGTTCTGTCGTAAAACCATCTCCGGCCTGTTCAAAAGCAGACTCACCGTCCTGCTGTGCAAAGCACGCACCGATTGCCGCCGGCAAATCATACCCCATCGAAGCAATCGCTGAGTTTATAATAAATCGCTGACCTTTCTTTATAACATATGCATGGCTTCCGACTACACACGCAGAACCATTCCCCACTACCGTAATCTGCTTCTCTTTAAGCATACTGCTTAACTTCCCGATAAAGGCATATACATTAACCTTGTCCGTATCCTCATAATGCTTTTGCATAACCACGGGATAATTCGCCTTCCATTCCCTGCACTGCTCCATCCACTCACTTTTTTCGGGAAGCTTCTCTGTAAGAAGTTCGTCCATTTTAAGAAGGAAATCAAGTGCATCCGCATGTATGGGCATGTCAACGTGAAGCGTAGGTTTCTTAAGTTCCTCACTGTCAGCATCCACCATCACGACGTAGGCCTCTCTTGCCCATGTTTTATAATTATATCCAACCTGACGTATACTCAAACGGCTACCGATTGCAACCACTAAATCACTGTTTTGTACTGCAAAATTGCCTGCACGGTCGCCCATGATGCCGCCCCTACCAACATATAAAGAATTCTCATCCTCCATTATATCAATACTATTCCAACCGGTGACAACCGCAATTCCAAGCTTGTCTGCCACTCGTCTGAACACCTCAAAGGCTCCTGCGATTCTTATTCCGTTACCTGCGTAAATAACGGGTCTTGCAGCACTCTTAATACGCTCAAGCACCTCTCTTACAACACTTTCGCTTACCGGTTCCGGACGCAATGATGCCTGCACGCAAGCCCTTCCCTCTGCTTCCGCCAAAGCTCTATCATTTTCCTGCTGCACAAAAAGTTCCTTCTCATATTCTTCCGCATCAAAGCCCACGAGTTCAGTCTCATCAATATAAGCCCCCTGCACATTAAGCGGAATATCAAGCCAGCACGGCCCCGGTCTTCCCGACTTCGCAATATATAATGCTTTCTCGAGACAGTATCTGATCTTCATAGGGTCAATTACCATCTCGCAGTACTTCGTCATACTCTCCACAGCCTTCGTGATATCAAACTCCTGGTCGCCAAGCGCCCTGATTCCGAGTCCCGTACTTCTCGCCGTCGTATCGAAACGTACCTGTCCCGACAAAACAAGCATCGGTATCGAATCTAGATATCCGCCCGCAACACCCGTAAGCGCATTGATACCACCGGGTCCTGTCGTAACACACAAAACTGCTATTTTATTATGGATTCTCGCATAAGCCTCTGCCGCTATGGCACAAGCCTGCTCATGATGATTATATATACACTTAAGGCCTTCCTTGTGACCAAGTGCATCATTAAGATGCATGGCACCTCCGCCCGTTACAGAAAACGCACGGCTAATTCCGTTCTCTACCAGAAAGCTGGCAACATATTCCACGACCTTTTTCAAAAAAACACTTCCTTTTAAGCCAAAATCTATAGTATATTGTACTAGAAAATGGTCGGAAGTGCAATGTGAAATATACTCAAATGTACCCAAATGTGTGTATAGGCAGAAACTAACATATTTTACATGTTATACATATTTTTTCTACGCAAATCCTATACAAAGAGTACTATGTACTACCACCATTAAAAAACATAGAAAGGATGAAGGAACATGCAAAAAACTCACGACCTTCCGAGAGGAATCACCCTGCGTAAAGACGGACGGTATCAGGCAAGCTACTACTTCAATGGCACGCGCAAATATCTCTATGATATGAATCTTGATGCGCTCGAAGTTAAGCTTCGCAATGTCCGGTACGAAATCGACCACGGTATTTTTACAAAACCCGAACGAATCCGGCTCGATGACTGGTTTTCGACCTGGATGAACGAGTACAAAGCGTTTGAGCTGAAAAAAGGAACGATTGAGAATTACAAGCGCAACTACAGGCTGTATATCAGTCCCTATCTCGGCAACTGCTATGTCAAGGAAATCCGCGCAGAACACCTGCAGAAGCTCTACAACGACCTGATGCGGGCTGGATATTCCTACGGAGTAATCAACCTGTGTGCCGGGATTCTCTCCGGTATGTTTACGCAGCTTATGCGCAACGACATCATTATGAAAAATCCCGTAAAGCTGGCTAATCTGCCAAAAAAAGAAAAACGCCCAAAGCGTCGCGTTCTTACTGATTCCGAGCAACAGCTTTTCCTCAAATATGCCGCATCCAGCAACTTTTACAGCCTGTATCGACTGGCACTTGCGACAGGACTTCGTATCGGCGAGTTAACCTCTTTAACCTGGAAAGACATTGATTTTGAAAACGAAAGCCTCTCAGTAACCGGAACACTCAAATATTTTAAGGACACGGGATTTTACAAGGATTCGCCCAAATCAGAATCGGGTAACAGAACTGTTCCGCTCCTGCCAAGTATTTGCAAGATGTTAAAGCATGTACGACGCGAGCAGAACAAAGACCGTCTTAGTTCCGGTGCCAAATGGAAGCCTGTCAAAGGTCTTGAACACCTTGTATTCACAACCAAAAACGGCGAACCATTAAAGAAGCGGACAATAGCCTATGACATTGACCACATCACTGATGAGATTAACGAAAATGAAAAGGATATTCCGCATTTTGAAAAATTTTCACCGCATACCTTAAGACACACTTTTGCAACACGCGCACTCGAAAACGGCATTCCGCCCAAAGTAGTCCAGGACATCCTCGGACACAGCAGCATAACTATGACTTTAGATTTGTATACACATGTATTACCGAAAACAAAAAGCACCGAAATCCTGAAGATTGCCAATCTTTTCTAGGATGTAATTTGTGATGTAACTAACGAAAATTTGTCGACTTTTTATATAGATAACGCACTAACCACGCGACCTTTAGCTGTACATCAAAATCTCTATTTTAAAATACAACTGTATTGCAATTAGATATTACAAAACAGTTAAAGGAGCGTGTAAGATGAGAAAATTTACTAAGATTGCAATTACTCTTGCCGCTGCTGCTATGCTCGCTTTTGGCGCGGTAAGCACAGTAATGGCTTCAGAAAACCCTGTAATTGCAGAGTGGAAAGGCAACGATGATGACGGCTGGACAGCCGTAGACACAAACGGAAACAACATCCAAAGAGGATGGGCCGTGACCGAGGGAGGCGTATGGTACTACTTCAACAACGGACTTATGCTTGCAGATGAATTTGTTAACTACCGCGGTGACACATATTATCTCGGTAAGGACGGTGCAATGGCAACAGGCTGGGTTAAATTTGAAGATGATTCAGATGTAAACACCGCCCTTGCACAGACTACAATTGACGGAAACACAGTTTTTGGCGAAGATACAGCCTATGAAGATTACGTATGGATGCATTTTGGTCAGAACGGTGTTGCCTGCAAAAACACATGGTTTGAAGACACCGACAATCTCTGGTACTACTTTGAAGGCTACTTCATGGTTAGAGATACTTTTGCTTATGAAATTGAAGACAAGAACTACGGTTTTAGTGGTCATGGAAACATGCACGTAGGCTGGATTCAGCTCAAGAAGACCGTTTCCTCCGGTTCAGGTCCTTCAGCATCTACAACAACCAATAACCTTGGCTGGGTATACTACTCACCGTCAGGCGCAATGGCTGTTGAAGGCTGGAACAAAATCGGTGACCAGTGGACATACTTTGTTTTAGCTGAGGAAGTTGATACTGATTCTGCTACAGAAAATGTTCAGGCACCTTATACTGCTACAGCAAACGGTACACTCATGGTAGCCGACACATATGTTGATGATTACTTTATTGACTGCGACGGATATCTTGTAGGCTCAGGCGAAATTACCTTCTCAAAGGGTTATACCTTCTTCCCTACAGTTGACGCATTCAAGAGTGGTACAGCTACAAAGCTTGCCTCTGCGAAGACTATTTTCTTCAAAGAAGGCATCCGTACAGTAGGTCCTCAGAATAATTCTTATTATTTTGATCCCGAAGTTAATAGTATTTATAAGATTGATGGTGAAATCGACAGACTTCAGAACACATATAATACTGTTCAGAAAACTGCTGATTATAAGGCTGAAAAGCTTTTCTCTACCTTCTATGTTGATGAAAACAACAATGTATTCTACTACGATGAAGACGGTAATATCGTAAAGAACGATGTTCTTGACTTTGGTGGTGTTATGGTTGCTTTCAATTCCTCCGGTAAAGCAATCACAACAGAAGGTAAGACAAAAATTGGTGGCACATACTACACCTTTGCAGAAGAGAACGGTTATATCAAAATCTCCGAGACATTATTTATCTACGGAGCATCTAAGTAATTATCTAATATCTAATTGAATACCTTCCCTATAAGTCCCCTGCCCTGTGCAGGGGATTTTTATTTTACCTTGCTTATCGCTTATAAAACCTGTTGTGTTATCTACAAAAAGGGGCTCCCGGAAGCGGGATGTAAACAGGATGTATTTCGGCGAAAAATGCTGTCGAATTTTGCAATATATTTTTTCCTGTCGGTTTCCAATTCTTATTCTCTCCAACACTAGTTAATTCAAGCTTTATCCAAATCTTCAAAATTACTCCAAATAAAATATTTCAAAATAAAAATTGTTTTTGGACTCCAAGACATCAAAAGTACATCATTTTGTCACTCGACTTTTTACCGAAAAATTTGCTAAAAAAATTGCCAAAATACAACTATTTTACAGCTGTATTACATCCATGATTTTCCACCAAAAAGCCTGTATTTATGCGGGTTTCGGGCATTTTGTTGGTATATTCAGGAAAATACAACTGTATTGCAAAGGAATTCGTATGAAAACCTCTTGCAAAGCAATTAGAATTCAATAATTTTTTAAGGAGAGTGCGTTATGAAAAAGACGACAAAGATTTTGTTAGTTTTAGCAGCAGTTGTTGCTATGACTATCGGTGCAGTTAGCACAGTTATGGCTGCTGACGAGTTCCCCGTAATCGCTACTTGGGGCGGAGACGCTACAAACGGTTACACAGCAGTAGATACAAATGGAGAAGAAATCGTTCGTGGATGGGCAACATCTGACGGTTTCTGGTATTGGTTTGACTCAAGCAAGATGGTAGTAAATACATTCATCACATACAAAGAAGATATCTACTATCTTGACAAGAACGGTCATATGGCTTGTGGCGGATGGATTGAGTTCATCGGTGATGGCACAGACGCTGCTAAAGTTAATGCAGTTGATAAGTATGATGATGCTCGCACATATGCTAACATCACATTGATTGAAGGTTTTGGCAATGCATTTAAAATTGCTACAACAGATGCTGCAGGAGATCCTTTGTTTACCGGATTGTTCCAGAACGGTTCAGTTAATAAGACTGTATGGTGCTACTTTGATGAGCATGGTGTAATGGCTAATCATGAGTGGATTCAGAACAAAGGCGACCAGTGGTATTTCGTATACGGTCCTTACTGTGTAATGGGCGATTACAAGGTTGCAATTGATCTTGGTGAGACAGGCGCTGATAAGTGGCTTGTACAGGACAACGAAGGCTTCTACGGTTTCGGTAATGACGGTGCTGAGCTTTTTGGTTGGATTAAGCATGTTGTAAATAATAACGACGGTACAAACGGTTCACAGTTTGATAAGGACACACCTTACCAGGATGATAAGGCTGGTACAGCTGCAACAACAAAAGAATGGTATGTATATTATCATACAAACGGACGTCTTGTAAATACAACATCTGCAGATCCCAAGGATCCTAATCTTGTTGCTCCTACAGCTAAAGACGTTTACGAAGGCTGGGAGAAGATTGATGGACATTGGTGTTACTTTATCGAAGATGATATTACAGGTATGAAGCTTTTACAGGATACTGTATTATTTGACTGTGATACAGATGATCAGGGTAAGCTTGATGCAGACGGTAACAAGGGTACATTCTATCTTGATGCAAATGGTTACATGTGGACAGGTATTAAGACATTTACAAAGAACGTTGCTCAGAAGACATGGGATGAGGCGAACACATCAAGCACTTCAATCGAATTTAAGGTTGCTACAGCTCATGACGGTGTATTCTGCTTCGATACAGAGACAGGTAAGATGTTAGACGGTGTTCAGGGCAACTACTACTACAAAGATTTCACAGATGATACAACTGACAAGCTTTTCCCTGTTGTAAGTGCTGATATTACAAACAATGGTGTATTCGCACTTGATGATGAAACAGCATCTCTTATCGAGCTTGATGGTCAGAGAGTTACAGCTAAGAACTACTTCTTAGTAATCACAGATATCAACGATATCGACGGTGATAACAATAAGACAGAAACAGTTGTATTGTACTTCGAGTCAGGTAGATGGCAGAAGAATCAGGGTATCACATTTGGTGAGGTTACAATTGCAATTGATGCAAAGGGCCTTGTTGATTTAGGTACAGCTGATATTACAGTTGACAATTTTGCTTATAAGCATAATGCATTGAAGATTACGCTTACAGGTGCTGCAGCAGACGGTACAGATATCGTAATCAACGGTGTTGAAAGAAAGTAATTTAAATTAGTTTAATATTCACTTGAATTTCTAATTGCGGAAAAGGCCTATCCATTCGGATAGGCCTTTTTTGCATCTTCTAATCAATTTGCCAGCATCTATATGGAAGATATTTACATTTACCTCTTGACATCTTGGTAATTCTGTCGTAATCTAATTATAGATATTTTACCATATTTATCCATAATTCTCAATCTAAGATTTCTACCTATCATTTGTTTCTCGTATTTCTTGATTTTTCACACACTACCACGTATAATGAAAGGGGATATTTAATGCACAAACGAAAAGGATATAGCACTCCGTACGATGATGCTTTTAAGACTATGCTCGAGAAATTTCCTCAGCTTATAATTCCGATAATAAACGAGCAGTTTAACAAGAATTATGCACTTGATGAAGAAGTCGAATTTCTCGATAAAGAAATGCACGAAGCAGATAATCAGAAGGTCGTGGCAGATTCAATATTCAGAATCTGTAAGGATTTATATCATGTTGAATGTCAGAGTAATCCGGATAGCACTATTGCAGTAAGGATATTGGAGTACGATTTTTTTATTTCTGTTAAGGCACCGGTACTCGATAAAGATGATGTTTACGAACTTCGGCTACCCAAGTCATGTGTTCTGTATTTGCGCCACAACAGTCATACTAAGGACAACATGGAGGTAAAGGTATGGTTTAATGATGATAGCCACTTTACGTACACTGTGCCAATTATCAAGGTGCAAACATATACCAAAGAAGAAATCTTCGAAAAGAATCTGTTCATGCTACTACCCTTTTATATCATGCGATATGAAAAAGAATCGGCTGAACTTAATTATAACGCAGAAAAATTACATTTGCTCGTAGATGAATATAAGGATATAGTTAATCGGATGAACGAAGCATTTTGTACAGAGAATGATACGGAAGGCCAGCGGTTATGTGTGGAACTGCAGGTTATTATGAAAAAAGTATCAGAGTATTTTTTTAGGAATCATGAAACAGTAAGATCTCAGATAGGAGGCGTGCTTATGGGCGGCACTTGTTGGAAGACTTTTGAGGAAGAATGTATTGAACAAGGTATTGAACAAGGTATAGAGCAAGGTATTAAACGAGGTGTTGACGCTCTTTGCGGATTAGTAAAAGACGGTATCATTACCGAGGAGATTGCGGCTTCAAAGCTCAATATGTCTTTAAAGGAATACAGGGAAGCGGTTAAGCGGTTGAAATAATGGTTTTTATATAGTACAGGAAGGTCTATCTGCGCAAGGATAGGCCTTTTTTTGCGATTTAACGTATACATAATCCATTTATATGATTAGTATATAAAAACTCCTGTACGGTGCCTTCAAATGCGTCAGAGAGCTTGTTTCACAGCACACATATTGCTTTGAGATTTAAAAGTCATGCAAAAAAGACCTATCCGAATGGATAGGCCTTTTCCGCAATTAGAAATTCAAGTGAATATTAAACTAATTTAATTATTTCTTTAAACCAATTAATACGTTACCATCAATTGTAAGATTCTTACCTGATGCTACATATGTGTATCCTGCAACATTAACCTTATTATCTGTTCCAAGAGCCTGAATTACAGCACCGTTTGCATTGATACCGATTGTAACTTCGCCAAATGTGATAGCCTGGTTCTTCTGCAATCTGCCGTACTCATAGTACATAACAATATTTTCTGTCTTGTCTGTATCACCATCAAGATCGTTTACATCTTTAGTTACTAAGAAGAAGTTCTTAGCTGTAACTCTCTGACCAGGATATTTTGCAACAACTCTTGCATCTGCATTCACATTAGAATTGATTGTAATAGCACCCTGTGTTGTAATGTCAGAATCTAAAACGATAATTACAGCATCATCTTTAACTAATTTTGATGTTGCATATTTATAATAGTAATTACCCTGGATACCATCTAACATCTTACCAACTGTAGTATCGAAAAGGAATGTAGCATCTTCTGAGAATGTACGCTCTCCGAGTAAACTTGCTGATTCATCCCATGTTGCAACTTTCTCATCTTTTACAAATGTCTTAGAACCTGTCCACATATAACCTTCTGCATCAAGATAGAAATAGGCTGTTGTTTCAAATTCGTCTTTAAGTAAACCTTCTGTAAATGCACTTGTATCCTCTAATAAAGTATTCTGCAAAAGCTTCATACCAACTATATCATCTTTGATAAAGTAGCACCACTTGTCGCCGATTTTTTCCCAGCCTTCTAAAACATAATTGTCATCCTTCACACGGTTAACCTGGATACCATGCTCATCATAGTATGTCCAGATTTTGCCATATGTTGCAGCTGTACCTGCTGTAGTATTTTCGTAAGGTGTGTCTGTATCAGTAGTATTATCATTTGTAGCATTACCTGTTTTTACATCATAGGAAGCCCAACCTACAAGCATTGCACCATTTTCATCAAAGCCGTAAACACCATCTACAGAATCCTTGTAATCTGTATCGCCTTCCCATGTGTTACCGTTGATTGCAACTGAATAGTCACCTAATACACAGTAAGCACCTGCTATATAATACCAAAGTCCGTCAGGAGTGTTAACCCATTCGTTCTGAGCCATTACACCATGCACATCAAAGTAGCACCACAATACTTTATCCTTACCGTCTTCAAGAGGATTAACAAAAATATCCTTGTTATCTGCATCTTTTACAATGCTAAAAGCACCATTGAAGCCTGTTACATCGGTAATCATATCATATGACTTCTTAACATATTTATCAACCGTATGAATCTTTGTCTCATGTGTTGCATCGTTTGCATCTTTGTCGAAACCAATCCATGATTCTGATACCATACAACCATTACCATCAAGATAATAAATCTCCTGATTGTAAGTAATAAATGTATTAGCCAACATCTTTCCTGAATCAAAGAAATACCAACGTCCTTCCTCAACAGCCCATCCTCTGGCAATCTGCTCACCGTTTGTATCAACTGCTGTGTATCCCTTTGTTGCGTCGCCACCCCAAGTAGCGATTGTAGGGAACTCGTCAGCAGCCATAACTGTGCTAACTGCACCGATAGTCATAGCAACAACTGCTGCTAAAACTAACAAAATCTTTGTCGTCTTTTTCATAACGCACTCTCCTTAAAAAATTATTGAATTCTAATTGCTTTGCAAGAGGTTTTCATACGAATTCCTTTGCAATACAGTTGTATTTTCCTGAATATACCAACAAAATGCCCGAAACCCGCATAAATACAGGCTTTTTGGTGGAAAATCATGGATGTAAAGTGGTGGTAAAACGTATGTAAAAGGCGACAAAAACCGACATGATTTTTGCAATAAAAAAACAAAAAAACTCTCCGACAAAAGCCCGGATATCAGGCATGAGTCGGAGAGTTTTCTTTAATTAACTATATCATCCAATGAAAACAAATAAATATTTTTTTCTGCTTGTGCGGTTTGAATTACCTTCTCATCGAATCCTGATTCAGAAAACAGTGCATAATAAAATTTATTATCGGCTTTCTGTGGTGTCAATTTCGCAAATGTATCAAGAAAATCGGAATAGGTAAAAGGGTGCCCTTTAAATTTGCACTCTCCGATTAGCAGAGATTTAGGAGATTCGCTAACGGCAACAATATCTATTTCGGTTTCTGCTACTTTTACACTGTCTGCATCGCGGACAGTGGTTTTCCCAAACCAACGCCCCATTCTTGTAAAGCGGAACGGTAAACGCCCTTCTTTTTGAAGATTCCTGAGATATTCTCTGCATACATCCTCAAAGGTTAATGATGCGAATTCATGTAGTTTAGGGGCAATCGCATACTGATATATACCCTCTACATCATTAAGTTCCAGTTCTGTGTGATTGGGGAAAACAAATGCATACCAAAATCTAAAATAATTATCCGTAAGTCTGTATAATCCGCGATTGGTATTTGCTTTTTCTTTTGTTCCGGCATTCACCGAAAATTCGCGTTCAATAATACCCAGTTCTATGAGATTGCGCAAATACACACTCGTTTTTGAAGTATCCTCCATAAGAGATTTTTGGCTTATTTCATTTAACTTCGTACTGCCTAAAGCAACTGCTTCAATCAGGGAATTATATAAAGCAGTCTCTCTGAGTTCCTGTTTAAGCAGAAATTCTACCTCACTGTATAAAATACAGCCTTTTGCCAAAATATTTTGTTTAATGTTATCTTCAAGCGAAACAGAAGGGTTAAATTGATTAAGATAATGTGGAATCCCACCAAGAATTGCATATGCCAAAATCTTGTCTTTTGGGGAATAGTCCGGGAAAAATAAAGATGCTTCCTTAAAACTCATTTCCCTCATTCTGTATATTCCTGTAGCACGGCCGTAAAGAGGATTCTTCTCCGAAAGCAACTCTTTTTCGATAAAACTCATAGAACTGCCGCAAAGAATAATCATTACATTTGAATTCTTAAGTACTTCATCCCAAAGAGCTTGCAAAATCGAGGGAATCCCTTGATTACCCTTGCACATGTACGGAAATTCATCAATAATGAGAAGCTTCTTGCCGTTATACGGAAGTTCGGTTACAGATGCTAAAGCTTTCTCCCAATCAGAAAACTCCGTAATATACTTACCGGCCGGAAGATTTTCTTTTAAAATTTTTTCAGAAAAACTTTTCAGCTGCAGTCTGTCATCGCATTCTTTACAGGAATAAAATACATGAGATTTGCCTTCGCAGAACTTGCGCAGAGTCTCAGTTTTCCCTATACGTCTTCTGCCGTACAAAACAATCAATTGCCCATCGGTACGGTTGTATCTGTCTTCTAAAAACTGCAGTTCACTTTCTCTTCCGATAAACATATAATCACCTCTTTGTTTAAATATCAAATTACGATTTACTAAATCATGATTTGATATTATTATAATGCCGTTTTTATATAATTGCAATAACATCTAAAAAAAGATTGCAAAAAAGACCTATCCATAAGGATAGGCCTTTTCCGCAATTAGAAATTCAAGTGAATATTATACTAATTTAATTACTTCTTTAAACCAATAATTGCTCTGCCATCAACTGTAAGTGTTAAACCTGATGCAACATATGTGTATCCTGCAACCTTAACCTTACCGTCTGTACCTACAGCTTCAATTACAGCACCGTTTGCATTGATACCGATTGTAACCTCACCAAATGAGATTGCCTGGTTCTTCTGCCATACACCATGCTCGAAGTATAAAACAACTGTATCTGTCTTATCATTATCTCCGTCAAGGTCATTTACGTCTTTAGTTACTAAGAAGAAGTTCTTAGCTGCAACTCTCTGACCTTCGTATGTTGCAGGTACTCTGCCTGTTGAATTAATTGTAATAGAACCGCTTGTTGTAATATCACCATCTAAAACAATAGAAACTACATCAGCTTCAACTAACTGAGATGTTGCATGGTTGTAGTAGTAACGTCCCTGAATACCGTCTAACATCTTTCCTAATGTTGTATCGAAAGTAAATGTAGCAGCTTCTGTGAACTTATGTGTTCCGCCTAAAGTTGCTCCTTCGTCCCACATATTAACTATGAAATCTTTTGCAAATGATCTTACGCCTGTTACCATGTAACCGTTCTCATCAAGGTAGAAATAACCCTGCTTTGTTGTCTGTGTGTTATCTACAACTTCATCTTTAAGTAAACCGTCAGCAGCAGCATTTGTATCTTTCAACATAGTATTCTGTAAAAGCTTCATACCAAGATCAGCGTCTGCGATAAAGTAACACCAGTTACCATCGATTTTCTCCCAACCTTCTAAAACGATATCATCGTCTTTTACACGGTTAACCTGCATACCTGTCTGCATATCATAGTATGTCCAAATTCTGATTGATGTTGCAGCTGTACCTGCTGTGCTGCCATAGTAAGGTGTATCCTTATCTGTCTCTGAACCGTTTCCTGCAGCTGTGAGAGGCTTGTCATAATAGTTCCATCCGTAAAGCTGAGCGCCATCAGGACCAAAACCGTAAACACCATCTACAGAATCCTTGAAATCTGTATCGCCTTCCCATGTATTACCGTTGATTGAAACTGAATAATCACCTAATACACAGTAAGCACCTGCGATATAGTACCAAAGTCCGTCAAAAGCCTGAACCCATTCGTTCTGAGCCATTGTTCCGTCCTCAAGGAAGTAGCACCACAATACTTTATCCTTACCATCTTCAAGAGGATTAACGAAGATAACATCACCTTTTGTATCGTTTACGATTTCGAATGCACCATTGAAACCATCGATATCTGTAATCTTGTCATATGAGTTCTTGATATACTTATCAACTGTGTTAACCTTTGTGTCAAATGTAGCGTTGTTAGCATCTTTGTCAAAACCAACCCAAGCATCTGATGCCATACAACCTGTACCATCAAGGTAGTAGATTTCCTGATTGTAAGTAATGAATGTGTTGAATAACATCTTACCTGAATCGAAGAAATACCAACGTCCTGCTTCAGAAACTGCCCAACCTCTAGCGATTGTTTCGCCGTTCTGATCTTTTGCACCATAAAGGTTCTTAGCTGCGTCGATTGTAACCCACTCGCTGATAACAACATCGTCAGCAGCCATAACTGTGCTAACTGCACCGATAGTCATAGCAACAACTGCTGCTAAAACTAACAAAATCTTTGTCGTCTTTTTCATAACGCACTCT
>SVEG01000029.1 GCA_015057505.1 Lachnospiraceae bacterium | reverse complement strand
TTCTCGCCGCGTCTTATCTGCGCTCTCTGTTCTACCGGCTTAGTACTGTCTGCCTGCCAGCTTATCTCAGGTCTGCGTTCTTTAAGCGGAATCCAATATCCCGGCGTATATTTAACGTCTGCACTGCCGCCGAGAAGCATCCTTATACCCATAAGCGGTGTAATCTCATACAAAGCCTTAATCTCGGCACTTCCACCACCATCCGCATGCATTCTTGCCGCATTGGCACCGATAACCGCAATCTTACCTGCCTTCGAAGCGTCAATCGGAAGCTGTCCTGCATCATTCTTAAGCAGGATAATGCTCTCTCTTGCAACTTCAAGAGCCGCCTCATGATGCTCCTTCGTATTATAGCTGCCCGGCTTACGCTCCGCCGTTTTATCGCCTATCATCTTAAGCCTGTACATCAGCCTCAAGATATTCTTAACCTTATCATCAACACACTTTTTTGGAATCTCGCCACTCTTAATCTTCTCAATCAGGGGATTGGCCAGAAAATGCTTATCAAACTCATATGTAACATCCATTTCGACATCAAGCGAGGACATTGCCGCCTCATTGGTATCATGGACGCCGCCCCAATCGGAAATCACAGCACCGTCAAAGCCCCACTCTTTGCGCAAGACCTTATCAAGCAGCTTATGACTCGTACAGCAATGCTCACCGTTTAAACGGTTATATGCTCCCATAATCGTAAGCATATCTCCCTCTTCCACAGCAGCCTTAAACCCCGGAAAATATATCTCATTAATCGTTCTCTCATCTACAACAGTATCCACTGCGAGTCTGTCCGTCTCCTGTGAATTCGCTGCAAAATGCTTGCCGCATGCCGCAACATCATTCTCCTGGATTCCTTTAACCATAGCCGTAGCAATCTCTGCAACCACTTCGGGATCCTCACTCATATACTCAAAATTACGACCGCACAGAGGACTTCTCTTAATATTTATTCCGGGTCCAAGGATAACATCCTTGCCCCTGCCCCTGGCTTCCTCGCCAAGCACCTGTCCTGCCTTTAGGGCTAGTTCCCTGTTCCATGTAGAGGCTACCGCACTTGTACACGGAAGATAGCTTGCAAAATCATCATTATTACCGGCCGCAACCCATCTGTCCGGCTCATGCTCAGCCCTTACTCCCATGGTACCATCAGACATTTTAAGTGCCGGAATTCCAAGCCTTTCCACAGCTTTTGTCTCAAACAGTGTGGCGCCATGAATCATACCTATTTTCTCTTCAAGCGTAAGCTTTTGAAGCAATTCTTCTATGTAGTTTTCCATTTCCTTTTTCATTTAAGAGGAAACTCCATTTCCAAAGGAGCATGACATGCACACTCCCTTTATTTTTAACAATTACATTTTAACTCTTTTAGTATTTAATAACAATCTCTTTATCACATTCTGCCGAAATAACCACGTTATCTCCTGCCATCTCATAGCCTGCGCCAACTACCTCTGCGGGAATACCTGTATTGACAAGCACAACCTTGTATGCCTTGGTGCTTTCCACGCTAATCTTGTATACTCCGCTGTCATTACATGCCTTAATTGTGGCATCAACCTGATTGTCTGTGTTATATACAACTGCCTCGGCAGACTTTCCATCCTTCAGGGCATAAATCCTGAATTCTACTCCGTCCGCATAATCATACACAGGGTCATTATCTATAGCACCCATTGCCACGATACTGCCTTCTTTTGCATAAAGCGGAATACTTAAATAGCCATGCTCTTCCTTGTACCACTTACCGCCTTCCTTAACGTCACCGCTAAGAAGTGAAGTCCATGTTCCTTCCGGCAAATAATACTCTGCCATGCTCTTATCATTGAGAATCGGAGCTACAAGCAGCGAATCTCCGAGCATATACTGACTTGCGAGATACTGACAGTTCTTATCCTCTGTAAATTCAAGCACCATACTACGTACCATCGGCACACCCGTTTTTGAAGTCTCAATAGCATTCCTGTATAAATACGGCATCATAGAAGCCTTTAATTTTGTAAAGAAGCGTACAACATCTACAGCCTCTTCATCATATGCCCACGGCACGCGGTAAGAAGTTGAACCATGAAGTCTTGAATGTGTTGACAACAAGCCAAAGGCACACCACCTCTTATAAACATCAGGTGTTGAAGTAGCCTCGAAACCGCCGATGTCATGGCTCCAATATCCGAATCCGGAGCTCGTAAGCGACAGTCCGCCTCTTAAGCTCTCCTCCATGGACTCATAATCTGACCAGCAGTCTCCGCCCCAGTGTACAGGGAACTTCTGACCGCCTACAGTTGCGGAACGTGCAAAAAGGATTGCTTCCTTTTCGCCTTTTTTCTTCTTAATTACGTCATAAACAACCTTGTTGTAAAGGTATGTATAATAGTTATGCATCTTCATCGGATCTGAGCCGTCATAATATACGCAGTCCGTCGGTATTCTCTCACCGAAATCAGTCTTAAAGCAGTCAACACCCATATCCATAAGTGCTTCAAGCTTCTTAGCATACCACTTGCATGCCTCAGGATTGGTAAAGTCGACAATCGCAAGACCCGGTTGCCACATATCCCACTGCCATACGTCACCATTAGGTCTCTTGATAAAATATCCGCCCTTTACGCCTTCCTCAAACATCGAAGATTCCTGACCTACATAACTGTTAATCCATACACAGATTTTAAGCCCTTTGTCCTTAAGTCTCTTTAACATGCCCACAGGATCGGGGAATACTCTTGAATCCCATGTGAAATCACACCAATTAAAATCCTTCATCCAGAAACAATCAAAATGGAACACCTTAAGCGGAATACCTCTCTCAAGCATACCGTCCACAAAACTGTTAACCGTCTCTTCATCGTAATTGGTCGTAAATGAAGTAGACAGCCATAGACCGAAGGTCCACGGTGCCGGAAGTGACGGTTTGCCCGTAATATCGGTGTATCTCATAAGAACCTCTTTCATGGAAGGTCCGTTGATGATAAAGTAATCAAGATTCTCACCAGGAACAGAGAATTCAACCTTGGTTACGGCTTCCGTTGCAACCTCAAAGGAGACCTTCTCAGGGTGATTAACAAACACACCATAGCCTCTGTTTGAAACATAAAAAGGAATATTCTTGTAAGACTGCTCCGTGGATGTACCGCCGTCTTCATTCCAGATATCAATACTCTGTCCGTTCTTTGCAAAAGCTCCGAAACGCTCGCCAAGGCCGTAAATAAGCTCACCTACGGTAATGCTTAACTGCTCTCTCATATACGCATCTTCCGGTCCCTTGTCATAAGCAAAGCCCTTCCAATCCGTCTTCATATAAGCAAGATCCCTGTACCCGCTTGAAGTTATCTTCTCATCGCCTCTGTAAAAAGCAAATGCCGCATTTGCCTTATTAATCTCCATCCTGAGACTTCCGCTGTAAATTACAATCTTATCTTCAAGCTCCTCTGCTTTAAGATTACCCGTCTGCATATCGGCAAGTTCAAACTTCGGGGCACGCTCTTTAAGCCCCATATGATGATATGTCTGAACTCTTAACACCTCCGGAAACGGTGCAGAAACCTTAATTGTAAGGTTAATTCCTCCAAGCGTATCTCCTCTTGTAACGATTTTATTCGTAGGTGCGCATATTGTAACGCAATCTTCTTCTATCTTCGAAAAATATACCTCTGCAGGCGAAAAACATCCGTAGCCTTCTCTAAAAAGCCAACAACCGTTACTAAACTTCATTTTCACGTCCTCCAATATTCTGTCTTAATCTGGGATTTATGCTTTAAAAACACTTGCCGTGTAATTACTCTCGCACTTATCCACATTAACACTATATTACAACTTTTACACGATACAAACAACCGCTTAAATTGAATAAAAAACACTCTACAAATTTGACAAACGCGAGGTTTATAAGTATAATTACTTAAAATTACTCTTTACAGGAAAGGTAATGTGTAATGTACAAAATTTTAGTTGCAGATGACGAGCAGATAATTCGAGAAGGAATTAAATTCCTCTGCGATTACGAGGCACTCGGTTTTACAATTGAAGGAGAAGCTGCTAACGGCAATCAGGCTTACGAGAATATTTTAAATCTCAAGCCCGATGTTGTTTTGATGGACATTCGTATGCCCGGACTGACCGGACTTGAGGTTATTGAGCGTCTTAACGAGCAGGGATTTACAGGCAAATTTGTAATCATCAGCAGTTATTCTGATTTCAGCTACGCACAGCAGGCCATCAAACTCGGTGTTCAATACTACCTCACTAAGCCAATAGACGAGGATGAACTTGAAGAGATTCTTAAATCATTAAAATCCACTCTTGATAATGACCGCCTCACCAAAAGCACGACAGCCGATTACCGCAGTAGAGCAAGAGGTTCAATTTTAAAAGACATTCTTAACGGTACTGCTGATTTATCAAAGCTTAATTTGGATGAACTGCATTTGACAGCCGACAAATATCAGGTTGTCATTCACGAAAAATACAGTTTTAACTCAACAGATGCAGCATATCGTTTTTCAGACTTACTGCGCGTAACCAACGAAGATAATGATTCTTTTGATGCTCTTACATTGCAAAACAGCGAGATTGTCCTTTTAAAAGGTCAGTTTGCCATAGATAAATTCAACTATTTTCTAGAGAGATATGAGCGCGACAACAAACCACAGCATAACTCTCCTCTTGATTCGCTTTTTATTACATACGGTTCCTGTGTCAACTCACTCGCAGAAGTACCAGTATCTTATAAAGAAGCTGATACGCTTCTTAGCCGACGCTTCTTCTGCGACCAGAAGCAGCACACCATCGGATACATGGATTTACCGTCCTTTGAAAACAACACCTGCATTATTTGTCCCGAACTGTTAAATGAATACACTGACTTACTTTTAAATTATATACAGTCCTTTAACCGTAATATGGTCGCCGAAGTCCTTACTTCATTGCAGACAAAGCTCTATAATGCAGCCGATACAATCGAATCCATCAAGCTTTTCCTTACCGACTTATACTTACGTATCAAAGAGCAGATGAACCACTTATATCCAAACAATAACATTCCGTTTACAAGCAATAGCGAAATCATCCGAATAATCGGCGAGAAATTTTTCCTTTACGAAATAGTTCTCTTCTTCACAGAACAATTCGAGATTATTATGAGTTCCATCGGCAATTCTACAAGGGACAGCGTTCTTGACGATATATTGCACTATATCAATCATAACTACACCAAGAACATCACCCTTGAAAACATTGCCCCGTTGTTTGGCTATAACAGTTCATACCTCGGCAAAATTTTTAGCAAAAAAGTTGGTGAGAACTTCAACTCCTATGTGGATCACATCCGCATAGAGCACTCTAAAGAACTTCTCCTTAATGACAGTTCCAAGGTTTATACCATCGCCGAAAAAGTTGGATACCGAAGTGTTGACTACTTCCACATTAAATTCAAAAAGTATGTCGGCCAAAGCCCTGCCGAATTCCGTAAAACCCACAAAATAAATGAAGATTAATAAAAAGCGGTCGCAAAGTTTTTGCGCCGCTTTTTCTTTTATCTCGTCCCACCTCTGTACATTACGCGTGTCTGCCATACAGTTTGGCTTTAGGGCGGATATTTAGTTTCCTCGCAACGTTTACGGTTTTAAGAAGAACTAAGGCTTTTTGCTTTCCACCTTACGATTTTGTGCCGCTCCAAGAAACTCGGGAATTGAAGAAGTTCTAGTGACTTGGGATACATGTAAATTTTATATGCAAGGGGGAAAGGCACTATAAAAGCGTCGCTCCTTAACGCGCGCAACGAAACTCATAGAATTATATGGTTATTATATTCATTGTTTCGTTGCGCAAGCTTAGTAGCGTTACGCTTTTATCGTAGCGAGAGCGTGCCTTATACCCCTTGCATATAAAATTTACATGTATCCCAAGTCACTGAACTTCTAATCAATTCCACTCAGACAACTTTGCGCGGCACAATTTGGTGGAAAGCTTAAAAAACCAAGTTCTTCTAAAAAACCTATGTTGCCTTCGGAAACTAAATATCCGCCCTAAAGCCAAACTGTATGGCAGACACGCGCAGTGTACAGAGGCGGGCGCAGGGAAATAAAAAAGAAGCGACGCAAAACTTTGCAACCGCTTCTTTTAGCAATATAGATTTATTCGAATACAAGGTTACTGAGGGTGAAGGTTACTTCTACCTTCTTAGGATTGGTGAGATTGGTCATGTTAAGTACGTGATCCACTGATTCAACCTCTGCTACTGCGCTACCGTCCCATGAATTAAAGGGATCGTTGGTATCGAAGATACCGGATGTTTTGATAGCATTCTTAGGTTCTGTGATTGTGATTGTAAACTCTGTACCGTCTACGACGATTTTGTCGTACTTGATGTCACAGGATACGAGAGCTGACTTACCTGCTACACCGTTTGTAACGTCCTGGTCTTTGATATAGATGGATGTAAGGTTCTTGAGAGCTTTAATGCCTGAACGCTTTGCATCATCTGAAAGCTGAGTATCACAATCGAAAGTAAGTGTATACTGACCGTTCTCTGTTACTTCAATATAATCTCCGACCTCGTTGCCGTAATATGCTCCGTCAGCATCGTTATACATAACATTAAGAGCAAGTCTTAACACCCCGGGTGTCGGAGCAGGTGTTGTTGTTTCAACCTCTGCCGGGGTAGTGGTTGTCGTTGTTTCATTCTCGCCGCCTGAGCAGGCTCCCAAACAAAACACCATCATTATTGCAAGAAATAAAGAAACTATTCTTTTTCCAAAATTATTCTTCATGAATATTTCTCCTATCTTTGTTCCGGATTACTTACGGCTCCCGGCTCCTTTTCAAGTTCCCTGAATATAAACTTGGCGCAACCGCTTACCGTGTAAATCATACAAGCCGGCCCTATTATTATTCCAATAAAGAGCGTTGTACTGTTCCAGAAAATAATCAAAATTTCAACAGCTAAAATAACTATTGTAAGCAATGTCCTTCCAAAATACCTAAGTGAGATATTTAGGGAATTCTGCAAGGTTTTTACTATTGTATTCTCGTATCTTGCCTGTAATGGGAACGCATATATAAATGATAATGTAAATACAAACGCCGCAATCATTCCCATTATAAGCAAGAGTATCGGATTTCCTTCAATCTGTTCAAACAGCGAGAAATTCAACCATACAATATATGCACATACCACAGAAAACAATCCAAGCGGTATTCCTTTTTTAAGATTGGACTTAAATGCTTTAAAAAACTGTCTCGCCACGTAGCCCTCTTCGTCATCAACCATCTTCATGGTCACGTCAAAAGCCGCAATCGTAGCTGCACCAAAAGTCACAATCGGGAGTGAGCATATAATCCACAACAGGTTTATCTTAAATACATTAAGCAAGCCCTGCATAAATTTGTATAATTTACCGTCTACACTGAAAAAATTCATATTATTTTCTTACTGCCTCTTCAAATTCAAATCTCTTGGCAGCCTGCTCAACCGACCACTCAACACACTGAGCGTAACCATAGCCTTCTGCCTGCTTAATCATCTCTGCAACAAGCTGATCAAATTCTGCATCACTGTTTGCATAAATAGCCTTCCAGCTGTATGTAACAATAACGTCTGTAACACTTTCCCAAACAGTCTCAAATTCGTCTGACTTAGAATCAAATGAGAATTTGGATGCCGGAACTACTTTATATTTATGATTCTCCATGTACTCCTGAGTTGAAGATACGTTGAATCTATTTCTCCAATCTGCTTCTGTATTACATGCCGGATCTACCTGATTACTCTTCCACTCTTCGTAGTTGTATGACTCACCATTTGACAACGGATTGATTGCAGCCATACTCCAGATAGTGTTGTTAACCTGAAGGCAACCATCGTTAAATGTACCTGAACCTGCGTAATCACCTTCCATAGAAGTACTTCTGTCAAAATATGCTTTCTTACCAAACTCTGTGAAGTGAGTATAACCCGTACTATCAATGTACCAGCAAAGATCCTTAGGACCATAGAAATATGTCATAGTCATCTCAGGTGTTGCAAGCCAGTTGATAATTTCCATACAAAGCTCGGGATACTCTGTATTGGCACCGATTGACCAGATACGGTTACCACCGAAAACGCTCTGTCCGTATACAATAGGTGATGCTTCATCAGGTACCAATGATGTCATCATCTTATCCTGTGCAACATGCTCTTCACTGTTAAATCCAAGACATCCTGAATAGTTAAAGATTGACCAGAAAGTTCCGCCTGCCTGTACCTTCTCATACATACCGTCGTATGTCTGTGTCATAGAGTTCGGGTCAAGAAGATTGTTCTGATAAAGCTTATTAAAGAACTTAAGGCACTCAAGGTACGGTCCATCCTTCTTTAATGCATCATAATATGTTCCTGTATCAGAATCATAAAGACCGATACCATGCTCATCATATCCATAGTAAGCCGTTCCGAGAGCCTTTACATACATAACCATGTCGCCGTCCCAATCCGGCCAAAGTGATGCTGCATATGTCTCGTTACCATTATCATCTACAGGACAAATCTTCTTCATTTCCTTAAATACATTTACCAAATCATCAAGATTCTTAACCTGAGGATAACCAAGCTGCTTATACAAATCCCAACGGATATCCCATGTATAGAAGAACGGCTCATGGTTGGCACTGTCTGTAGCCACATTATGTCCGAATCCGTAAAGTGCATCTGATGCACCTTCTGTAATACTACTTGTCAATTCTTTATTCTTCTCTAATGCATACGGCATATTCTCATAAATATAAGGACCGTATTCCTGAATCAAATTATCCTCTTCCCAGTTGTAAAGAAGACCTGCCTTTAACGCAGTCTTATAATTATCTTCACCACCCCAAACAACGATATCACCGAGATTACCTGACTCCATACGTGTCTCAAGAACACCTTCATCTGAAGGAATGATGTTAACAACTACATTAAATTTCTCCTTAAGCATCATGGCACTCCAACCAATCTGCTCACCTGACTTATTTGCAAGTTCACTGAAGATTGTAAGAGTAATTGTCTCTTTCTTCTTACCGCAGCCTGCAAAGAAGCCACACATCATGGCAACAACCAAAGCCACTGCCAAAAGTCTTTTAATTACCTTTTTCATAAAAAATCCTCCTCTTTTATATTATCTTAGCCCTTAACCGCGCCAAGCATAATTCCTTTTTCAAAATATCTTTGCATGAACGGATATACCAAAAGAATCGGTATAATCGCAACCATGGATACAGTATACTTGATTACCTTACCGTTAGCCAATTCTTCTACCATTCCTATCATTCCGCTTCCGCCTGTGTCCATGAAACTTCCAAGGCTTGAACCTGAATTAAGGTAATTATACAATAAATGCTGCAAAGTGAAAAGCTTCGGATTATCCTGCATAAGAATAAGTGAATCAGTAAATGAATTCCAATGACCTACCGCACCGAATATTGCTATCGTTGCAAGTATCGGCTTACTGAGCGGCCAGATAATCTTGGTAAATACCACCATAAATCCGGCTCCGTCCATAAAAGCACTTTCCTCCAGCTCCGCAGGTATCGACTCAATATAAGTCTTAACAAGAATTATGTTATACGGTGCTACAATACCCGGAATTATATATGCCGCGAAAGTTCCGGTAAGACCGAGCATTGACATATTCATGTACCACGGAATAATTCCTGCGTTAAAGTACATCGTGATTACAATGAATCTGTACCATATCTTTCTGTGCCACATCTCCTGCTTGGTAACAAGATAACCTATAAGACCGGTCGCCGCAACCATAAGAGCCGTTCCCACAATCGTTCTTATAAGTGAAACTGCGAAGGCATCAAATATGGCATTTACCTTAAGCATATCAATATAATTTTGGAAATTAATTCCCTTGGGAAGAAGTGTAATCTTTCCTGCAATAACATAACTTCTCTTTGAAATCGTATTAATGAATATGTAGTAAAAAGGAAAAATACAACTGAGTGTAAATATTGAGAAAAAACCGTAATTACATATATTAAATATCACATCCTGCCATGTAAGACGATGCATTCTTTTATGCTTTTTTGCATATTCTTTTTCTCTTTTTTCGTCCAACTTCTGTTGTTCTGTCTTTGCCATCTTGTCACCTCCTATACTACACTGTCACCACGAATAAGCTTGGAAAGACTATTCGCAATAAACAATAAGACTACCGATATAATTGACTTTGTCATACCTACAACCGTAGAGAGCGGAATTGAACCGCTTCCGATACCGAGGTTATATACATATAAATCCAAAACCTCTATCAAATCTTTATTATTAGCATTGGTAAATACAAGGTACTGGTCCATACCATTACTCAAAATACCCGCAATTGACATTACAAGTAAAACAACGAAGGTAGGAAGAAGTCCGGGTATAGTAATATAACGCATCTTATGGAATCTTCCCGCGCCGTCTACAGTAGCCGCCTCATAAAGCTGTTGGTCGATACCGGCGATACCCGATATATAAATAATAGCGCTCCAGCCTACGCCCTTCCACATTCCCCATGCAAGCATCTTAAGCCACATATGGTCAGGTGACTGAAGATAGTTGGCAGAAGCATTGCCTCCGAGGCTGTTAATAAGTGTATTGATGAAACCGTCGGTATTAAAGATTGCAAATGCTATTGCATACACCAAAACCCAGCTGATAAAATTCGGTATTGTCGAGAACACCTGAACAAATCTCTTAAATTTAGCACTTCTGGCCTCTGATAAAAATATTGCAAAAAACATAGGAACCCAGCTTGTTACAATGCCGAGAAAGCTCAAGGCAAGTGTATTTCTAAGTACTCGCAACAATCTGTTTACGTATGCAGGGCTTTGCACCAAAAGCTTAAACCACTTTAATCCCACAAAATTATCCATGGTAAGTTCACTACCCGCTGAATAATCGAAGAATGCATATCTCCAGCTAAAAAGCGGCAAATACGAGAATGCAAAAACGAGTGCCAAAAACGGTAAAAGCATAAGAAAGAGCTTATACTTTGTCTCAATCTCCATCTTATCCTCCGCCG
>SVEG01000020.1 GCA_015057505.1 Lachnospiraceae bacterium | reverse complement strand
CTTCGTTCGACTTGCATGTGTTAGGCACGCCGCCAGCGTTCATCCTGAGCCAGGATCAAACTCTCATGTTAAAGTTTTTCCTGCCAGAATATCTGGCTTAATTTCCGTTTAATACGGAATTTACTGTTTGGTTCTTGTATCGCAAGCATTTGCTACGCAAATATCTTGCAAACTCGCAAAACACTTTCCAAACTTAAGTGTTTTGTACTTTACAGAACTTTCGGGTTGGTTTATATACTGTTCAATTATCAAGGTTCATTGCTCAGACAGCTTTGCCATTCTATCATATCGATTCAATTAAATCAACAGGTAAGTTTTAGCAAACCTTCTGAAACGGAGAAGATGGGATTTGAACCCATGCGCCGCTACTAACGACCTACTCCCTTTCCAGGGGAGCCCCTTCAACCACTTGGGTACTTCTCCAATCTTACTCGTATTAACCGCTTACGCGGTAGCGGAGAGAGTGGGATTCGAACCCACGCGCCCTTGCGGACAAACGGTTTTCAAGACCGCCTCGTTATGACCACTTCGATATCTCTCCATTCGTCTCATCTGACGTCATTTATCGTCAGCGACAGATGATAGTATATCATCATTTTTTCGGTATGTCAATAAGATATTCAAAAAAATATTTTTCATTTTTCTACACATATTTCATGTATAATTTTGCAAGTTCTATATCCTCAGGTGTAGTTATTTTAATATTGGTATATTCACCCTGTATCATACACACTCGAACATCCCCGTAAGCCTCAACAATCATTGCGTCATCAGTTATAAGCACTTCTTCCCCGCTCTTCCTTGCTTCTTCAATGGCTTTATACATATTATTATAAGCAAAGGCAATCACTTCTTTCCTGAAGCACTGTGGTGTCTGCGCCGCCCATAAAGTATTTCTCGGCAATGTCTCCGTTACTGTAAGATTTTCATCAACCTGCTTTATCGTATCCTTAACCGGAACGCCGACAACGCACGCACCTTTATTAATAAGTACCTTATGTGCTTCCTTTATTGTCTGCGATGCAATAAGAGGTCTTGCGGAATCATGTATCATCACATATTCAACATCCGGGCTCACCTGCTTAATTCCGTTCCAAACTGACAAGTATCTCTCTGCACCGCCTTCTGTAATTGTTTTTACCTTTTCTATTCCATATAACTCAATTATCTGTTCTCTGCAATAATCTGTCTCTCCCTCACTAACAACAAGAATAATCTCGTCTATAATGTCAAGTTTTGAAAAAGTCTCCAGAGAATAAAACAAAACCGGTTTATTCTCCAAAGTCAAATATTGCTTCGGAGTCCGGCTTTGCATACGTGTACCTTTGCCTGCCGCGAGAATTATCGCAGCAGTCTTTGTATGATTCTTCATATCGGTCTAACCTCGTTCTCCCAATCTCAAATTAGGTACTGCATTTAAATCCAAATCATGTCTTACACCATTAATATATTCATAGTATGCAGCTGCACCAATCATTGCCGCATTATCCGTACAAAAGATAGGTGAAGGATAATAAAGTTCTATACCCTCTGCCTCACATGCCTCCTGCATAGCCGCACGCAAACATGAATTAGAAGCAACTCCGCCTGCCATTGCGAGCTTGTTAATTCCAAGTTCCTTAGCTGCACGCACACTGTGTTCAACCAGCACATCAACGACTGCCTTCTGAAAAGATGCAGCTACATCGGCAACTACTATCTCTTCGCCCTTCATTTCACAAGAATTGAGATAGTTAAGCACTGATGACTTCACACCGCTAAAGCTGAAATCATACGGTGCATTCTCAACATGTGCTCTGGGAAATTCTATCGCATACGGATTACCTTCCTTGGCCACCTTGTCAATCTTGGGTCCACCCGGATATCCGAGTCCTATCGCTCTCGCAACCTTGTCAAAAGCCTCTCCCGCAGCATCATCTCTTGTCTTACCTATAATATCATACACACCGTAATCTTTAACAACTACGAGATGCGTATGGCCACCTGACACCACAAGACATGCAAATGGCGGTTTTAAATCCTTATGTTCTATAAAATTGGCTGAAATATGGCCTTCTATATGGTGCACACCCACAAGCGGCAAGCCTTTGGCAAAGCTTATAGCCTTAGCCTCTGCAACTCCGACAAGAAGTGCTCCCACAAGTCCGGGTCCATATGTTACCGCGATAGCAGTAATGTCATCAAGAGTAACCTTCGCTTCAGCCAAAGCCTCTTCTATAACCTGATTGATTTTCTCAATATGCTTCCTCGAAGCAATCTCCGGCACAACTCCACCGTATAATGTATGTAATGCAATCTGTGAAGAAATAACATTGGACAATACTTCCCTGCCATTTTTAACAACTGCGGCAGCAGTCTCGTCACATGAGCTCTCAATGGCCAAAATCAATATTTCTTCCATAATCTATTCGTCTCCTCCATCCATGCCTTCCATCTCAGGCACCTGCCACACTAAAATCTTCCACTTACCATTCTCATCCTTGCGGAGCAGAAAATCTTCGTATGTCGTATAATATCTGTACTCTTTATTCTTTCTTGCACCCGTTCCGCAACCGCTCAAAAATCCTGTATCTTTATCCTCTAATAACTTAAAATCCCTCATGCTGTACATTACACGTACCTTAGCATAATCAACACCGTCAACAGTGTATTTGTCAATCATGTTGGAACTCTGCACCGTATAATCCGTAATAATCTTCTCCGTAGAAGCATATTCATCAATAACAGCCTTAAGATTTACCAAATATTCATTCTTAGGATTTTTTTCAAGAAGCTCGTTATCAAAAAGCATAAGTGACATATCAGCAAGTTTCCCTATTTCTTCATCCGTATGTTCTTCATCATAAAAACAAACAGTAATTCTGCTGTAAAGCTTAACGATTTCTCTGGGGGTCTCGGGATACTCCTTAGTCAAATCCTTGGAAAGAAGCTTGCTAATCTCGGTTGCTTCCTTAGTAACCTCCTGATCCGTACCGTCCTTGTCTGACAGATATGCATAAAACAACAAACCTGCTACCAAAAATAAAACAATCAACAATCCGGTTCTGAACTTCTTCATAAGTATCCCTCCATTCTCACATACAAATATCAGTCTTCAAAATCAAGAACTATATTTTTACCGTCTTTACCCGGCTCCGCCAATGGATAAATCTCCCTGACAGCCTCCATAAACTCTTCCGGTCTGTTAAGAGACGGACTGTAATGTGTCAGCCAAAAACGTTTCGGCTTTGCCTCTCTTGCAAGCTTAGCCGCCTCATAAAATGTCATGTGGCGATGTTCCCTCGCTTTGTCGTCCTTGCCTTCCTCGCCGTACATTCCTTCACAAATAAACAAATCCGCATCTTTGGCAGCCATTGCTATAGCGGGTACGGGTCTTGTATCTGTTGAATATGTTACCTTGATACCCTTGCGTGGTGCACCAAGTACCATCTCCGGTGTAAAACATCTGCCTTCATCCTTGATAATCTCGCCTTTTTGAAGTCTGTTCCAGTACTTAACGGGAATATCAAGTCTTCTTGCTTCATCAACATTAAACTTGCCTATACGGTCAATCTCAATATTGTATCCGTAGCATATTACATTATGATTTACCTTAAAAGCCCTAATTCTGTAACCATGTAATTCAATAACCTCTTCCGGCTCCGTAAGCTCATAAAACTCTATCTCAAACGGCAACTCAGGAGCAATAACACGAAGTGCATTCACAACTCTTTCAAGTCCCTTGGGGCCTATCATAAGAAGCGGTTCTGTACGCTCTGCATTACCCATCGTAAGAAGAAGCCCCGGCAACCCGCTTATATGGTCCGCATGATAATGTGTAAAACAAATCACATCTATTGGCTTAAAACTCCAGCCCTGCTCCTTAACAGCAATCTGTGTTCCTTCTCCGCAGTCAACCAAAATACTGCTTCCGTTATATCTGGCCATCAAAGATGTAAGCCATCTGTAGGGAAGCGGCATCATCCCACCGCATCCAAGCAAACAAACATCAAGCATTAAATCATTTCCTTTTCTTCTATATTTTCGACGGGAATGACAAAACCTTTAACAAATGAGTCATAACACTCCTCGCACAAATCGAAAGAATGTCTCTGACCATCCTTCATTGAAAAATATCCCCATAACTGATTAACCGAACAGATGCCTTCCGTTATTATTCCGTTATCGGACTTAAGCATCCTGCCGCATTTATTACAATATATTGACTTTAATGTTACCGTATCTTTACCTTCGTACTGTCTCATTCTGTCCTATCCTTTCCAAAATCCATTCTCGTGTAATTATACAGTATCTTGGAAGGCCTGTACAATGGTAATTACTCTCAAAGATTGTACTTCCACATAATCACGGCATCCTCTGTCGGCTTCTCGTAATATCCCGGTCTTATTCCCGCCGACTCAAAACCAAACTTCTCGTAAAGTTTTATCGCCGGAGCATTGGACTTCCGAACCTCAAGTGTAACAGCGACTATATCGCGCCTTTTTGCCTCATCAAGTGCTTCTTTAAGAAGCATGGCTCCTATTCCCCTACTGCGAAAATCTTCTCTTACCGCAATATTGGTAATTGTAGCCTCATCAAGCACACACCATGTATCTGCATATCCGATAATACTTCCGTCCGCCTCGCACACAAATAAAAAATTGTTCTCATCTGCCAGAGCTTCCGCAAAAGAATTCCTGCTCCACGGAATACTGAAAGATGCATTCTCTATAGCGCATACCTCATTAAGGTCGCTAAGGCTCATCGGTCTAACTGTCAATTTCTCCATTCTTCTCGGCAAGCTCCCTTTCTGCCTGTGATTTGCGCAAATAGTCAGGCTTGTGCTCCGCAGCAGTCTCTATAACGCCCTGTGCGTACAGCCTTGCCCCCAAAACACCGAGTGCTCCTGCTCTCTGTCGGTTAAGATGAGCCGGTGCGAATGCTACAGGCACAGTACTCTCTATTGTAATTATGTCCTTAAAAACAGGTACTCCATCACCCACAAAAAATACTTTTTTACCAAGTCCGTTAAGACGGCTTATCAAATTGTGAATATCCGCAGCCTCTTGCGGCCATACCGTAATAAACTCTTCGTCTTTAAATGTATATAAGCCTGTATATACCTGTCCTCTTCTGGCATCCATAATCGGGCAAACAAAAGCCTCTTCCGACATACCATAAAAATTATAAGCCATACCCGCTGTAGTAGGCACCGGAATAACCGGCTTGTCAAGAGCAAGCCCAAGTCCCTTGGCCGTTGCTGAACCGATTCTGAGTCCCGTAAAAGAACCCGGTCCCGCAGAAACCGCAATCGCATCGACAGTTGCAAGGTCAAGCTCTATCATATCTGTAATATCCTTAATCATCGGAAGCAATGTCTGTGAATGCGTCTTTTTAAAATTAATGGTATATTCGGCAAGCATTATATCTTCTTCAACCACCGCAACAGACGCTACAAGAGAAGAACTGTCAATAGCAAGTATCTTCATATTCAGACCTCCTTCTCTTCTATAGTAATACTTCTGTAATCGAAGCCTTTATCCAAATCCTTACGGATGGTAATCCAAACGGCATTATCGGGAATTATCTCCTTAACAAGTTCTGCCCACTCAACAAGACATACGCCTCTTCCAAAAAAGTAGTCATCACAGCCTATCTCGTCCATCTCCTCCACATCACCAATGCGATACACATCAAAATGATACAGTGGAAGTCTTCCCGAATCATATTCCTGAACAATTGTAAAAGTCGGACTGTTAACCGGCTCGTCTATCTCCATACCTGCCGCAAAGCCCTGTGTAAATACAGTCTTACCTGTACCCAAATCTCCCGACAGGCAGAAAACCGCGCCTTCCTTGGCTGCGGCACCAAACTGCTTACCAAGTTCAAATGTATCTTCCATGGAAAAAGATTCTTTAACTATCATTTCTTCTTGTAATACTCCTTAATCATTGCCGCAACTTCTGCCGCATCTTCTTTACTCTCAAAGCAGGAAACAGGAACTATGTTCGAGCGAATTCTGCTGGTATATAAAATATATCTTCCTGCGACCTTCTTAATCTTAAAAAAATCAGTCCACGCAAGCTCTGCTTTTTCTTTACCCATGGACATAGTTACACCTTTATCGGCAAATACATAAGTAATCGGCTCCTTAAGTGCAGGTGATGTAAGCACCTGTCTCTTAGCCCTCTTCCAAAGCATAAAAGGATTAATAACCGTAAACAGAAGCGCACACACAATAAGCAAAAATCTATATGCAATATCAAGTTCGCCCCACATATTAATCAAAAGAATTACCGCACCAATGCTGAAAAGCACGCCTATTATTCCTGAAACAGCACTATATGTATAGTGCATAAGGAAGCAAAACATGTCTGCTGTCTTTAATTTTACCGTAACCTTTATACTCTTATCCATAAACCTTACGCCTTCCTTTGCGAAATACAAAATCCAACACCTATGCATAAGCATGGTATTATATAATAATTATACCAAATACAAGAAAAAATGCAAATATATAATATTACACCCCAAAATATTTTTTAGCCTTATCACAATCCTTGCGAAGCTGTTCAAGAAGCATCGTCATATCTTCAAATTTCTGCTGTCTTCTTAGCAGTACAAAAAGTTCAAGTTCTATCGTCTCCTCATAGATATCACCGTCGAAATTGAGAATATATGTCTCTATAGTGATATCTTTGTCGCTGTCGACTGTCGGTCTTAAACCAACATTGGTAACACCTGTATACTTACTACCTCCAAGTTTAACCTCAGAAGCATATACTCCGAGTTTTGGTATTACCATATCTTTTGTAATCTCTAAATTTGCCGTCGGCATACCGGCCTTTTTACCAATACCCCTGCCATGCACTATTCTCCCCGAAAGTGTATATAAGGGATGTTTCTTTTCTGAATTTTGCATATTAAATTATACCTTTCAACGACAATGCCATAAGCACACATGCCGCTATAATCACAAGTGCCACTATTTTTAAACCGATATGCTTGCCTGCTTTTGTCTGTGCCGGTGCCGCGCTGCTTCCTCCGGCGACAAGTCCGCTTTTTCTGAGTGCGGTTACAATCGGCTTGTATAACAAAAATGTAAATGCTGCGTTAAGCCCGCCTTTTAACAGATTAAACGGTAAAAACACGGGTAAAAGAAGTTCGACAACCGCTTCCCTCGGATACTTCATGTAAATTGGTGTAAGCAGATAATTCCATAAAAGCATTACAACTACCATCGCAATACAGCCTGCAAAAAGGCCGGCGATTGCACTGTATATGCTCTTCTTTCTGTAATAAATCACTGTTGCAACACATGCAAATGAACAGGTTGACAAAATATTCATTATACAACCTATAATCCCCGTATCACTTATCGTTATCATCTCTATAAGAGATACTATAACCGATATTAAGAGCGCAGATACAGGTCCCATAATAAAACCGCCAAGTGTAATAATAATATCCTTGGGGTCGTACTTCAAAAACAGTACCACAGGAATTCTTGCAATCACCACAATTGCAAACGCAATGGCCGCAAACATTCCAATCAGCGTAATTCTTTTCACTTTGTTGTTCATAATAAAATTCTCCTTTTAGAAAAATATTTATGAAACATTCCGGTTTTACATTTCACCCCGGCTTATGCCTTCGTTTCCCGCAAAGAAAAAAGCCCCATGAAAACATGGGGCTATAGCTGTTGTTATAATATTGCAACAAAAATGCACAACATAACACAGACATCTCTTCTCTCATCCGGACTGTACCGTCGGTTTTGGAATCGCACCAAATCAACCGCCTTGGCGGCTCACAGACTCAGCAGTTATTATACTGCATCACTGTCGGTCGGGAATCTCACCCTGCCCCGAAGAATGTTTCTTATAGGAATATACTACAATTTCATCGTAAGTGCAATACGTTTCTTAGCGACATCAACTGAGATAACCTTAACCTCAACTATATCTCCAACACTTACAACCTCAAGTGGATGCTTGATGTATCTTTCCGTCATCTGCGAAATGTGTACAAGACCATCCTGGTGCACACCTATATCAACGAACACACCAAAGTCGATAACATTTCTTACGGTTCCCTTTAAAATCATTCCGGGAGTCAAATCTTTCATATCAAGAACATCACTTCTGAGAATTGGCTTAGGCATTTCATCACGCGGGTCACGTGCCGGTTTTTCAAGCTCCTGCACAATATCCATAAGCGTAATCGCACCTACGCCAAGTTCCTTGGCAAGTGCCTCGCTCTCATTCTTGGTAACTCTCTTGCTGATGCCTCTGAGTCCGCCGCTTGTCAAATCCTGCGGTGAGTAGGAAAGCTTCTTAAGAAGTTCTTCTGTAGCGGCATAGCTCTCGGGATGCACGCTTGTAGCATCGAGAGGATTATCTCCGCCCGAGATTCTCATAAATCCCGCACACTGCTCATAAGCCTTCGGACCGAGCTTTGCAACCTTAAGAAGCTGCTCTCTGTTAGTGAATTTACCGTGCTCCTCACGGTATGCAACGATATTTTTTGCAATTACCTTGCTGACACCTGATATATATTCAAGCAATGAAGCGCTCGCCGTGTTGAGGTCTACACCAACCTTGTTAACGCTATCCTCAACCACTGCATGAAGTGCTTCGCTTAACTTCTTCTGGTTCATATCATGCTGATACTGACCTACACCGATGGACTTAGGATCAATCTTAACAAGCTCTGCGAGCGGATCCTGAAGTCTTCTCGCGATGGAAGCAGCACTTCTCTGACCAACATCAAAATTCGGGAATTCCTCTGTTGCAAGCTTACTTGCGGAATATACGGAAGCTCCTGCTTCATTAACGATAACGTACTGTACCTTCTCAGGAATCTCTTTAAGCATATCAACAATTACCATCTCTGATTCTCTGGACGCAGTTCCGTTACCTACAGATATAAGTGTAATACCGTATTTTTTAATAAGCTTCTTAACGATGGCCTTGGCTTCTTCTACTTTATTTTGCGGTTCTGTAGGGTATACAACCACTGTATCGAGAACCTTACCTGTTCCGTCAACAACTGCAAGCTTACAGCCTGTTCTGAAAGCGGGGTCCCAACCGAGAACCACCTGATTAACAATCGGTGGCTGCATAAGGAGCTGTTCAAGATTCTTGCCAAATACTTTTATTGCACTGTCTTCTGCATTTTCAGTAAGTTCGTTACGAATCTCTCGCTCTATCGCCGGTGCAATAAGTCTCTTGTAGCTGTCCTCGATAGTCGCAACAAGAATATCCGTTGTATAAGGATTGTCCCTGCTTATTACTTGCTTCTGCAAATACTGAAGAACCCTGTCTTCAGGCGCCTCAATCTTAACCGTAAGAATCTTCTCATTCTCACCACGGTTGATTGCAAGTACTCTGTGTCCCGCAAGCTTTTTAAGCGGCTCCTCAAAATTATAATACATCTCATATACTGATTCTGCCTCTTCATCCTTGGCAACAGTAATGATTTTACCCATATCAAAAGTTATCTTACGAATATAGCTTCTGTAATCTGCTTCGTCTGAAATTGTCTCAGCTAAAATATCCTTCGCGCCTTCAATGGCATCCTCTGCCGTAAGCACTTCCTTTTCTTCTGAAATATATTCAGCCGCATACTCTACGATAGGCTTGTCCGCCATCTGAAGCATAATTATATTAGCAAGAGGCTCAAGACCCTTTTCCTTGGCAATAGTTGCTCTTGTTCTTCTCTTCGGACGATACGGTCTGTACAAATCCTCAACCACAACCATCGTCATGGCATCTTCAATCTGCTTGCGAAGCTCGTCTGTAAGCTTGCCCTGCTCCTCTATAGTAGACAATACCTGCGCTTTCTTCTCTTCAAGATTACGAAGGTATGTCAAACGCTCGTCAAGATTTCTTAACTGCTCATCATTAAGTGAACCTGTAGCCTCCTTACGGTAACGCGCAATAAAAGGAATCGTATTACCTTCATCAATTAACTTTACGGCTGCTTCAACCTGTGAAAGCTTAACGCCAAGCTCATTTGTAATTACTTTTAAAATATCCATTGTCTGTCTCCTCGTTCTAAAAAACTAAATACCTCTATATTATAAATCAAGCGGAAATTTCAGGCAAGAAATAATTGTAATCTTTTTCATAACATGATATACTTATTTTATTCGCAAAAATATACACAGGAGGATATAAATAATATGGATAACAATTCAAACAACGATTTTAATCAGGATGTCTGGCAACAGCAGCCCATATACGATACACCACAGCAACCGCTCGGGAAAAATCATGATACAACGGTACTTGTTCTCGGTATTGTGTCCGCAATCATGGCACTTTTAAGTTCATGCATTTGCTGTTGTGTACCCATTCCGATTGTAACAGCAATCATCGGTATCGTTTTTGCAATCATTACAACCAAGAACGGACACGAATGGAACGCCATGCGAATCATCGGTCTCATCCTTTGTATCGTATCTATTCTCGGACTTATCCTGTACTTCGTTTATATCATAGTTTTCATGTACTCACCCGCAGGACAGCAGATGATGTCCGAATACATGAAAATGTACGAAGATATCATGAACGGTTATACAGATTTTCAGTATTAATCATTAACCAACATGGGCTGCCAAATGCAGCCCTTTTTCTTTGCGAAAACATCCCTCACAATAAACAGGTTCTGTATGGCAGATTGGCGCTTATTATATGTCGTTTTTCGAAGGCAACAAGAGGTTTTTAGAGGAACTTGGCTTTTTAAGCTTTCCACCTAATTGTGCCGCGCAGAGTTGTTTGAGAGGAATTGAATGAAAGTTCAGAAATGTCAGGAGCTAGTATATTTTAATTTATAGTTTTGCTCGCAACTCTACGCCCTTAAGCAGAACTAGACTTTACATGCTTCGATGTTTTATTAGCACGCCCCTCCACCAACTCGTAACAAGGTGATTTCAAGAATCCAAGCAAGCCATAATCTTTCTATCACCTTGTTACTCAGACAAAGTTTGCGGGGCGTGCTTCATCGAAGCATTTGTAAAGTAAGTTCTGCTAAAGGTCTATGTTGTCTTCGCAAACTATAAATTAAAATATACTAGCTCCTGACATTCTAGAACTTCTTCAATTCCGCGAGTTTAACGGAGCGGCACAAAATCGAAGGGTGGAAAGCAAAAAGCCTTAGTTCTTCTTAAAACCGTAAAATGTTGCGAGAAAAACGACATATAATAAGCGCCAATCTGCCATACAGAACCTGTTTATTGTGTGGGATGTTTCATAAAAAAGCAGGGACTGCGCATTTGGCAGTCCCTGTTAATTATTTAATTAAATCACTGATATCTACGAACATAGCTGATGCTTTTTCTTCGCTTACAGGTCTATTAAAGTAGATACGTTTGCCATCCCATGAAAAGCTGGGATTGGTATGTATATTTAGTTTCCAGCCGCAGTGTTGGAAATTGTGAGAATCAAGTTCTGCAATAGGCTCAACTTGGCCACGCTTGTAAAGGAATACCTTGAGTTCTTCGTCCGGATACATACTGTCGCCTGTAACATACTTGCCATCCTTGGAGAAGTCAACGTGATTACCGATACCACCGAGAGTCTCTAATATCTCGCCATCCATGCTGTAACGATTGATTCGGCTCTTGTCCATGTGCCATCTTTCACCGTCATGATACTGGTATACCGCGATATATGTCTCGTTATCAAACCAAAGCTGATGAACGGGCTTGTTAGGGATAAGATGATACTCCTTCTTAACAAGATCATACCCCACAAGTACGGCATCCTTATCTGCAAGACCTACACGCATCATAACTGCAGTTCTGGCCGGGTTATACTGTACATGACTCACGGCCGTTGTATACTCTGTAGTCTTATATCCAAGTTCCTCAAGATAATTCTTCATCTCTACAAGAGACATTATCTTAACAACCTCACCGGTATCACAATCCAAATCATAAACAGCAACTTCATCAATCTGAGGATACTGCTCATTCTTACCGATATGTGCCTCTGTTACGCTGAATGGAAAATGGTTCTGTTGTGCACAATGACTCTCCTTACCTACTATCGGCCCCCACTCAACCTTATTGGTCTTAATATTAAAAATATAGAAAATCGGCAACTTAATATCGCTTCCGCCACGGAATACAATTCTGTCATTATCAACAAAAGACGCGGACGGTCCGTTATGATTACCACAATATAGTTCAAAAACTTTTCTATGATTTTGCAAATCTCTGTCACAAACCCACATTTCCGTGTAGGACTCTGTGAGACTTGGCTTTCTTGCATATACAATTGTACTTCCGTCAGGGCTCTCCGGACACCCTCCGTTCATTCCGAGAAGTGTTGAATAATTACCATCACTTATAGGTGTTTTAATAAAGCTCATATTTTTCCTCCAAAAACATCATAATTGGCAGAGTTACGATAATCTGCAAATCGCTCATGTCTTTCTGCCATTTGTCAATATTTTATCATACATCAATTTCTTTTACAAGGATATACCACACTTTACTAATAACGTATTACGAATAAGACAATTGACCACTACTATTACAAGCGCGAGCCATAAATATAGGTGCCTGTATTTAAGGCCTTTTACCTTACCGCCCGTCAGACGTTCGAGAAACTGAGAACCCATAAACCAGATGTACATGACCACGCTGTAAATCACCACCGGATTATACAAAAAAGAGTTTACAACATGTCCGCCAAGGAGCGCTTTAACCGCTCTTGTGCCCCCACACCCGGGACAATATAGTCCTGTGATTTCATGAAACATACACGGAAACCTAAACCTTGCAAACATTTCCGGAAACAAGGCAAACAAGGCGGCAATCACTATTGCAATCGCCGCCAAAATAATTCCTACAACAAAAAATGCTGTCTCAGCTGTAAGTTCTTTTCTTTGATTCTCCAAATCAAACTCCCTACTTTACTGTAAACGGATTCTGTTACGGATTCCCGTAAGCTTAGCTTCCTTTTCTGCGAACTGCGCTTCTGTCATAACCCCTGTTACAAACGCACAATCCACTGCACCTTCTGCACGAATAAATTCCTCAACACCGAAAATCTTCTCTGCTTCGATGCGGGATTCTTCTGTATCTGCAATTCTTACGAAAAACTGTTTTGCAGAAGAAGAAATATCTGAAAGTGCAAGTTTATCGGTATCCCACTTAACCTCAATATGTCTGTCTTTATTCTTAACTGCGGCAACAATATCAGCAACAACTGCGCTTGCAGTCGGGAGCTTACCTGCGCCTTTACCGTAAAACATTGTTCTGCCAACCATATTACCCTCAACCATTACAGCATTGAATACATCTTCAACACCGTAAAGCGGATGCTCATTTGTTATCATACCGGGGGTTACCATCGCATACACGTTGCCATCCACGCACTTGCTTGAAGCAAGAAGCTTAATTGAACGACCGATGCTTGCTGCAAGCTTAATATCATCAGGTGTAATTGATGTAATACCTTCTGTATAAATATCTTCAAAATCAACCTGCTTACCAAAGGCAAGTGATGTAAGAATCGCAATCTTTCTACATGCGTCATAGCCTTCAACATCTGCTTCAGGATTGCGCTCTGCATAGCCTTTGTCCTGTGCATCCTTTAAAACAGTACCGAAATCAAGACCTTCCTTGCTCATCTTAGTAAGGATGTAGTTAGTTGTACCATTGAGGATACCTGTGATTTCGCAGATTTCCTCTGCTGTCAAACACTCATTAAGAGGTCTGATAATCGGAATACCTCCACCTACACTTGCCTCAAAGAAAAAGTTAACATTTTTCTCTTTTGCAATCGTAAGAAGCTCTGCACCGTACTTTGCAACAAGCTCTTTGTTAGATGTTACTACGCTCTTTCCGTTCTCAAGTGATGCTTTTACATACGGATAAGCAAACTTAACACCACCCAGAACCTCAGCAACTATTTCAACCTCGTCATCATTTACAATAGTATCAAAATCATGAACGAGCATCTTTTCTACTTTATCTCCGGGGAAATCCCTCAAATCAAGAACATACTTCACATCAATCTTTTCCTTAGCACGCTGTGCAATTATGTCCCTGTTAAATTCCAAAACATCTACAACACCTGAACCAACTGTGCCGTATCCTAAAACTGCTACCTTTGCCATAATAACCTCCTATTCTGCTACCATTAAATACAACAGAATCATTCCTTTGATAATATTTTTAAATAGTGTACACCACTTTGAGCTTTAATACTCTCAACCATCTCGGAAGCATCTCCCGAATTTGCCAAAATCTCGACACTTACTGTAAGTGATGCAACTCCGTTAATCGGAATAGTCTGATGTATCGTAAGAATATTGGCATGACTTTCTGCAATAAGCTTAAGCACTGATGATAGAAGTCCCGGTCTGTCGTCTATCTGCAGGACGAAAGTAACCGTACGTCCCTTCGCATTCTCATGGAACGGTTCAATGTCATCCTTGTACTTATAAAAAGAGCTTCTGCTTATGCCGACTATCTCCGTAGCCTTCTGAACCGGCATCGACTTATCCATGTCCATAAGCCTCTTAGCCTCTACTACCTTAAGAAGAACCTCCGGCACAGCCCTCTGATTAACAACATAATATTTGTCTGACATACCATCCCTCCCATCGCAAAACGTCCGTCTGTGAAATACACTTGTTTATCATAGAGAGATATTATCACATTTATTTTAAATATGCAACCACTAAATTGCACAAAAAACACCCGGTGATATCACCGGGCGTTATAACATATCTACTCTTCCTTCTTATCGTCTTTAAGAATATCCTTCATCTTATCCTGACTCTCTACAGGAATAAGGTTCATATGGTCGATAAGCACGATAAGTCTCTTACCATTATTGATGATAGCCTTAACATATTCCGTATCGGCACTCTTTACTATAAGCGGTGTATCGAAGTAATTTTCTTCACTTATCGTCTCAATCTCGGATACCTCGTCTACAAAAAGAGCAACATCCATATCATCATAACTAACAATAAGGAATCTGGATTCGTCGGTAACATCCTTACCTGTACCAACTCCAAACTTGCTCTGAAGACTAAGTACGGGAAGCACCTTGCCTCTTAAGTTAACTACTCCGAGCACGTGCGGAACACTGGTAGGTACACGCACAATAGGCAGCATCTTCTCGATACCTTTAATGTAAGTAACATCTGCACCGTAGACTTCCTCTCCTACTTTAAATACGATAATCTGCATTTCTGCCATAGAAATCACTCCTTATCTTTTTTTGTATTTATCCATCTTAAATATGCACCGATATAAGCATCTATATTACCGTCCATAACACCGGACACATTACTGCTCTCTTCGTTCGTACGGTGATCCTTTACCATTGTGTATGGCTGCATTACATAAGAACGTATCTGGTTACCCCAACCAATGTCCTTGACCTCGCCTCGTATGTCAGAAACCTTCTCGGCATTCTCCTGCTGCTTAAGCAAATAAAGCTTCGCCTTGAGCATCTTCATGGCCTTATCCTTGTTCTGAAGCTGTGAACGTTCATTCTGGCACTGCACCACGATTCCTGTAGGAAGATGCGTAATACGTATAGCAGAAGACGTCTTATTGACATGCTGACCTCCTGCACCGCTTGAACGATACGTGTCGATACGCAAATCCTCGTCCCTTATATCAATATCAAGGTCCTCCTCGATATCCGGCATAACATCACAGGATGCAAAAGACGTCTGTCTCTTGCCGTTCGCATTAAACGGAGAAATTCTCACTAATCGATGAATTCCTCTCTCGGACTTAAGATACCCGAAAGCATTCACTCCGTTAATCTGTACCGTCACGGACTTGATGCCGGCCTCATCTCCGTCAAGATAATCAAGTACCTCCAGTGTAAAGCCTTTCTTCTCCGCCCAGCGTGTATACATCCTGTAAAGCATGGACACCCAGTCACAGGCTTCTGTTCCACCTGCTCCCGCATGCAGTGTAAGGATTGCATTGTCCTTATCATACTCACCGGAAAGTAGGGTACCTATTCTAAGCTCTTCGAACTCTTCTATAAACTTATCAAGTTCCTCCTGCACCTCTGTGGCAATAGTCTCATCATTCTCCTCATAGCCCATCTCAATCAGCACTTCGATATCCTCAAACTGCGATTCCAGTCTCTTATATCCGTCTACTACATCCTTAAGAGCTTTGAGCTCCTTCATAGCCTCCTGTGAGGCCTGTGCATCATTCCAGAAATCAGGTTCTTCCATCGTTCTCTCAAGTTCTGCAATTCGTCTTGACTTATGTTCTAAGTCAAAGTGAATCCCTTACTTCCGCCAATGGTGTTCTGTACGTATTCAGGGTAAATTTCGCCTGATCAAGTTCTACCATTATTTCACCTACTTTTAAAAATTCTTACAATGCTTAGCCGAGTCTTCCGCAGCACTGTTTATATTTCTTACCTGAACCGCACGGACACGGATCATTGGGATATACCTTGTCGTTGGCACGCTTAACAGGTGTCTTAACTGCCGAGTCATCCTTATTGGTACCCGTAACCTTGGCAACCTGCTCACGCTCAATATTCTGCTCAACTCTTACATTAAGCATAAGTCTTACCGTATCAAGTCTGATATTCTCTGTGAGACCGTCAAACATATCATAACCACTCATCTTATACTCAACAAGCGGATCTCTCTGACCGTATGCCTGAAGACCGATACCCTGTCTTAACTGATCCATATCATCGATATGATCCATCCATTTACGGTCTATAACCTTAAGAAGAATTACACGCTCAAGCTCACGAATCTGCTCAGCATCAGAAAATTCAGCTTCCTTAGCCTCGTAAAGCTTAACTGCCTTCTCCTTAAGCATCTGCTTAAGTTCAGCCTTCTTCATCTTGCGCACATCATCAAGAATAACCGGCTCTACGGGAATTATGGACAAAAGCTGTGTATTTAACTCAGTAAGATCCCATTCTTCGGTTGACTGATCATCACCGATGGTTCTGTCAACCATGCTCTCTACCGTGTCGGTAATCATCTTATAAATAACATCTCTCATGCTCTCGCCGTCAAGAACACGTCTTCTCTCGGCATAAATAATCTCTCGTTGCTCATTCATAACCTGGTCATACTCAAGCAAATTCTTTCTGATACCGAAATTGTTGTACTCGATCTTCTTCTGAGCCTTCTCAATTGTATTGGTGAGCATCTTATGCTCAATCTCTTCGTTCTCCGGTACACCAAGCGCGTTAAATACCGCCATAAGTCTCTCCGAACCGAACAAACGTAAAATATCATCCTCAAGTGAAAGATAAAATCTTGACTCACCGACATCACCCTGACGACCGGAACGACCACGGAGCTGATTATCAATACGTCTCGACTCATGACGCTCAGTACCGATAACCTTAAGACCGCCTGCAGCCTTGGATTCCTCGTCAAGTTTAATATCGGTACCACGACCTGCCATGTTGGTTGCAATCGTAACTGCACCGTGGATACCTGCATCCGCGATAATCTCAGCTTCCATCTCATGGAACTTCGCATTGAGTACCTTATGCGGAACTCCTCTCTTTTTAAGCAAAGCACTTACTTCCTCTGAAGCTTCTATTGTAATTGTACCCACAAGTACGGGCTGTCCCTTCTTATGAGCTTCTTCTATGGCATTAACTACTGCGTTAAGTTTTTCTTTTCTTGTCTTATAAATAGCATCCTGTAAATCGATACGCGCCACAGGCCTGTTGGTCGGCACCTCAACTACATCCATGCCGTAAATATCCCTGAACTCCTGCTCCTCAGTAAGAGCGGTACCTGTCATACCCGCCTTCTTCTTGTAACGATTGAAGAAGTTCTGGAAAGTAATCGTCGCGAGGGTCTTGCTCTCTCGCTTAACCTTAACATGCTCCTTGGCCTCGATAGCCTGATGTAAACCGTCAGAATATCTTCTTCCCGGCATTACACGTCCCGTAAATTCATCTACAATAAGAACCTCGTTGTCTTTTACAACATAGTCCTGATCCTTAAACATAAGGTTATGTGCCTTAAGAGCAAGGATAATATTGTGCTGAATCTCAAGATTCTCTGCATCTGCAAGGTTGTCTATCTGGAAAAACTTCTCTGCCTTGGTAACGCCCTCGGCTGTAAGAACAACATTCTTCTCCTTCTCATTAACGACAAAGTCTCCTTCTTCGGTAAACTCTTCGCCCATAATTATATCCATCTTACTGAGTTCCTTGGCAGAACCCTTGGTAAGCTGCCTTGCAAAAATATCAGCAACTTCGTAAAGCTTGGTAGACTTGCCGCTCTGACCTGAAATAATAAGAGGAGTTCTTGCCTCATCAATCAAAACGGAGTCAACCTCATCAATAATCGCATAATGGAGGTCTCTTAAAACAAGCTGCTTCTTATAAAGCACCATATTGTCACGAAGATAATCAAAACCAACCTCATTATTGGTAACGTATGTGATATCGCAATTATAAGCCTCTCTCTTCTCATCACTTGACATACCGGCAAGTGACACACCTACGGTAAGTCCGAGGAATCTGTGAACCTGTCCCATCCACTCGGCATCACGCTGTGCAAGATATTCATTAACGGTAACTACATGAACACCCTTGCCTTCAAGTGCATTAAGATATGCCGGGAGCAAACAGGTCTGTGTCTTACCTTCACCTGTCTTCATCTCAGAGATGCGTCCCTGATGAAGAAAAATACCACCATATAACTGTACCGGGAAATGCTCTGTATTAAGTACTCTTCTCGCAGCCTCCCTAACTACCGCATATGCTTCCGGAAGAAGATCATCAAGTGTCTCTCCGTCTGCAAGTCTCTTCTTAAATTCGTCTGTTTTACCCCTAAGTTGTTCATCACTGAGTGCCATCATCGCATCACGGTAAGACACTATCTTCTCAACGATAGGTGTTACCATCTTGATTTCTCTTTGGCTGTGTGTTCCGAATATTTTCTCAAATAACTTCATTTACAATCTCCTAAACATTATATTACATGAAGCATAGACTACACCACTATGCTGTATTATAACATTGTACCACTAAACCGTTGCAAATTCAATACATTCTTCCCCGACTTCTCATTTTCATTCCATAAAGTTCCACCCACCCGCCACACTGTGGCTTGCGTCGGTTTGTCCTGCCCCATGGGACGATATTGCCGTTTCCGAAGGCAACACAGATTTTTAGAAGAACTTTGCATTTTAAGCTTTCTGCCTAATTGTGCCGCGTAGAGTTGTCTGAGTGGAATTGATTAGAAGTTCAGTAGTTCGGGATATATGCATATTTTATATGTAATGTTTATAAGGCACGCTCTCGCTACGAAAAAAAACGTAGTGCTACTAGGCTTGCGCGATGAAACGATAAGTTTATTGGCCGAATATCTCCTTGGGTTTCATCTCGCAAGCCAAGGAGCAACGTTTTTTAAGTGCCTTTAAACATTACATATAAAATATGCATATATCCCAAACTACTTGAACTTCTTCAATTCCAAGAGTTTAACGGAGCGGCACAAAATCATAAGGCAGAAAGTAAAAAAGCATTAGTTCTTCTTTAAATCTGAAAATGTTGCGAGGAAACGGCAATATCGTCCCATGGGGCAGGACAAACCGACGCAAGCCACAGTATGGCGGGTGGTGGAACTTTTATAAGTAAACAAAACCCCGGGCGGATAATCCGTCCGGGGTTACTGTATGTTATATTATTATTCAAGTTCGGGCTCAATTAAGCCGTATGTGTTACCTTTGCGCTTATAAACTACATTGACTTCGTTAGTCTCAGAATTCATGAATACATAGAAGTTATGTCCGAGAAGCTCCATCTGTACGCATGCCTCTTCAGGATCCATCGGTTTGATTCCGAATCTCTTGGTACGCACAATATTGATTGTATCATCCTCGTCATAATCCTTCTCCACATATTCAGGAGTAAATTCAACCGCTACAGCGCTCTGCTTTCTGTCAATAATCTTGTTCTTATACTTCTTTAACTGTCTCTCTATAATCTCCTCAACCAAATCTATGGAAACATACATGTCACTGCTAACCTGTTCAGCCCTGATTATGTTACCTTTAACCGGAATGGTTACCTCAATCTTCTGTCTGTCCTTCTCAACACTGAGTGTTACATGAACTTCTGTGTCTTCTGAAAAGAACTTCTCGAGCTTACCAATCTTCTCCGTAACTGCCAAACGTAATCCCTGAGTAACATCAATATTTCTTCCTGTAATGATAAATTTCATAAATACCAACTCCTTTACCTGTTACTTAAAATTATTTATTCTTTATTTTTTCCTCCTGTTTGTATTATATCACTTTTCCGAAAATTATCAAGCTTTTTTTGAATTGTCTGCGCATTTTCGATATATTTTTTACCAATATCTTTCCATATAAATTTCTTAAAACGCCATACCTAAAGTACAAAAAAAGTCAAGCCTTTTTTGATTTTTTTTGCCGAAAAATGTCGATTTATGAGAACTTCACAAAACGTTTGTTTATCCAAAATATCCACTTTTACATAATATTTAAGTGTGGAAAATGTGGATAACTTCGTGTATAACTCATTTTTGCGATAAATTCAACACTTTTAGAATGTGGATAACTTTAGGTTGGTTTACTTAATATTTTTCATTTTTTAACATATCAAGCAAAAACAAAATCGGTTTTTGTGCACTTTTCACAAAAACCGATTATTTTTATCCACACTCTTGACTTTTTTACTGAATTACCCTTATAGCACCGAAAACACGCTTGTAATTTATTGTCGAAACAATTATACCAGTTGTCGGATTACTTGCATGAACAACTTTCTGATCGCCTATGTACATTACAACATGGTCAACACTGTCATCGCCATAGAAAATCAAATCGCCGGGTTTTGCATCTTCCCAGTTAATTTTCACACCATCACGATACTGTAAGGATGCGCGACGTTGCATACCGTAACCAAATTCCTTATATATAAGCTTAACAAATCCTGAACAGTCCGTACCTTCCGTAAGACTGTTACCACCGTACACGTACTTATTGCCGACAAACTGAAGGGCATAATTAACAATAGCCTGTCTGAGTTCGTCTTCCTCTGCACTTTTGATAGCATTCTGCTTAATTCTCTCTGCCTCTTCTGCTGCTGCCTTCTTAGCACGTTCCTCTTCAAGAGTAATCGCCTTATCAAAATTAACCTCGATGTCAAGGTATTCCTTAAACACCCAGCCTTCCGTTCCGTCTGCCTGAACTTTTACCCACTCGTCATCCTCGTATACAACGGCAACCTTCTCACCGTTAGGAATCATGGTTACTATCTTCGCATCAAGGGATGGTTCTTTCCTGAGTCTTAAAGCAGATGCCGTCACCTTGCCGACTTTTCGTCCGAGTTCTTCTGCAAGACGTCCCGCTTCATCGCCCGTTGCAAAATATTCTGCCTTTATGTATCCCGTCAGATTACCTGATGTCATCTTATACCAGCCATCAGTCTCTTCGAGAATCTCAGCCGCACAATTCTTATATATCTTGCCAAGAATCTTATATTCCGTACCCGGCCCGCTTCTTACATTAACATAGCTGTCGCAAATTGCCACAGCAATTCCGCTGTAAGGAGATTCTTTCTGCGGCTCTGTGGTTGTCTCAGGCTCCGTGGTTTCTTCCGGCGTCGTTGGTTGCTCCGTTGTTGTAGGCTCCTCCGGTGTTGTAGGTTCCTCCGGTGTTGTAGGTTCCTCCGGTGTTGTGTCGGCAATTTCTTCAAAATTGTCTGACTGAGTCTCCTCAGGCATCGTAGTCGTTTCTTCCGGAACTATGACAATTACCGTCTCCTTATCATCACCCTCACTTACCGGAGTATCTGTCTTCGGATTCTCCTTTTTTACACCGTTTATCTCAAGCAGTTTATCAACCTCAGTCTGTCCTGAATTCTCAATAAAATCACCAAGCACCACAGACATACCTGCAACAGGTGTCTCTATCTGCCTTATATTATTTTTTTGTCCTTTAGCAAAATCAATCCCCGTAGACAGTGCAAATATGCAGGCTGCTCCGCCCACCGCAACTGTCGCAATTCTAAGTCCGTTCTTATGCTTCATATGTCCTCCCAATAAAACGCGCTCCCCGCGCAAACTACAACCTCGTCCTACATTAAATATTTTTCAACAGAAGTAACCGCATTGGCTCCGTCAGCAACCGCAGTAACAATCTGGCGAAGAGATTTAGTTCTTACATCTCCTGCCGCAAATACACCCGCAACATTCGTCGCACAATCTTCTCCTGCCTTAATATATCCCGTCGCATCCAAATCAATCGGACCGCCTGCAAAAGCAGAAGTATTGGGAAGCATTCCGACTGCAACAAAAACACCCTGAAGCTCCACTTCCGAATTCTCACCCGTCTTAACATTCTTAAGACTTACGGCCTGAACCTCATCCTCACCCTTAATTTCTTCAACAACGCTGTCCCAAATAATCTCAACATTGGGGCACTGCTTAAGACTCTCAACCAAGGTCTTGGCAGCCCTGAATTCGTCTCTTCTGTGAATTACATAAACCTTCTCGCAAAGTCTTGCAAGGAAAATAGCATCCTCGACCGCCACATCACCGCCTCCGACTACAGCAACTTCTCTTCCCTTAAAAAATGCTCCGTCACAGGTCGCGCAATAAGAAACACCCATACCCGAAAGTTCTTCTTCGCCCGGCACACCAAGCTTACGGTGCGCCGCACCCGTCGCAATAATAACCGACTTTGCCTTATAAGTCTCTTTATCCGTCACGATGCTCTTAACATCGCCCTTTACATCAATACTTACAACGTCGCCGTCCTTAAAAGTTACCCCTAGCTTCTCTGCATGCTCCTTGAACTTCATGCCGAGATCAAAACCGTTAATTCCCGGAAGTCCGAGATAATTGTCCACCTCATAAGTATTAAGAACCTGACCGCCACTCACAGGCGCCTTCTCAAGCAATATCATATCAAGCTTAGCCCTCTCGGCATACACCGCCGCAGAAAGTCCCGCAGGGCCTCCGCCTATAATTATCAAATCATAAATTTTATCCATCGTCTTCTCCTTTCCCGCATCGCGGGCATCCAAAATACAGCATCATTGTAAAAATGATACTTCTTTCCTATATCATACCAAAAATACAAGCTAAAATCAATATAACATCAGCCTTGTTTAAACAAATTTAATTCTTTGTAACAAACATTGACCGCAACTTATTTTTGAAGTAATATTATTATGTAAAAAAGCCGATTATTTTATACCGGCAGACATTTATTACACTTAAAGACGCCAAGCTTAAGGCGACATTTGGGAGGCAACAATGAACAAACCCGTAGTATTTGTAAGCGGTTCGGGCCGCGGAATCGGCAAAGCCATTGCAATCGAATTTGCCAAAAACGGTCATCCCGTGGTAATTAATGCTGTACACGATAAAGAAAGCCTTGAAACAACAAAACAGGAAATCCTCACATACGGGGTTCCCTGCTTAAGTTTTCTTTGCGATATAAAAGATTATAACAATGTTAAATATATTTTTGACGAGACAAAAAACAAACTCGGTCCGGTCGGCATCGTAGTCAACAATGCCGGAATTGCACATATCGGACTTTTTCAGGATATGACCCCTGAGGAGTACAACAATATTTTGCAGACCAATCTTGTTTCTTCGCTTAACTGTTGTCACGTTGCGATTCCTGACATGGTCAAAGCTCACTGCGGGCATATAATCAATATTTCCTCCGTGTGGGGCAATGTCGGTGCATCGTGCGAAGCTGTATACTCCGCTTCCAAGGGCGGACTTAACATCTTTACAAAAGCGCTTGCCAAGGAACTTGCACCAAGCGGCATTTACGTTAATGCAGTTGCCTGCGGCCTTATTGATACCGAGATGAACAGTTGTTTAAGCGAAGATGACTTATTAGCACTTTGCGAGGATATTCCCGTCGGACGCATGGGACAACCCTCTGAAATAGCACGTTTCGTATATGAGCTTGCAACAGGCGGACACACCTATCTTACAGGACAGATAATAACATTAGACGGCGGTTGGATTTAACCGCCGTTTTTGTGCCGCGAGCATTGGTACCGTGCAGATAAGGTAAGCAGGACTGTGTTCAGTTGGTTTTTAGTATTACTTTTTCTTGCAGCTTTTACGGTTTTAAGAAGGGCTAAAGCTTTTTGCTTTCCGTCTTTGATTTTGTGCCGCTCCGTTAAACTCTTGGAATTGAAGAAGTGCAAGTGGTTTGGCAAATATGTAGATTTTATATGCAAGGGTTAAAGGTACTTGAAAAGCGTGCCTTATAATCCTTGCATATAAAATCTACATATTTGCCAAACCACTTGAACTTCTAATCAATTCCACTCAGACAACTCTGCGCGGCACAATTAGGCGGAAAGCTTAAAAAGCTAAGTCCTTCTAAAAACCTTTGTTGCCAGCGAAAAAGTAATACTAAAAACCAACTACACACAGCCCTGCTTACCTTATCTGCACGGTACCAATGCTCGCGGCATATACACAGTGATTATACTTCATACGCCTCTCTGAGTTTTTTAAGTGCCTTCTTCTCAAGGCGGCTTACATAGCTCCTTGAAATCCCAAACCGTTCCGCAATCTCTCTCTGGGTAACCTCATGCCCATCACCAAGTCCGTACCTCAGGCAAATAATTTGCCGTTCCCTTTCCGTAAGCACATCCTTAATAAGTCCGTTGAGCTTCTTTATATTCGCATCAAGCTCCATTTCCTCTATTATGTCGAGCTCGTCACTTTCAAGCACATCCATAAGACTTATCGAATTACCCTCTGAATCCGTACCGAGCGGTTCGTAAATCGAAGTATCACGCGCGCGCTTTTTCTCGGAGCGAAGCATCATGAGGAGCTCATTATCTATACACTTCGCGGCATATGTCACAAGTCTGCTTCCTTTGTCCCCGTTAAATGTATTAACTGCTTTAATAAGCCCGATTGTCCCGATTGAAATCAAATCCTCCACATCACGGTCCGCATAATTATATTTTTTGACCAAATGCGCAACTAACCGCATATTGCGCTCTATAAGTAAATCCTTCGCACTATTGTCCCCGCTTTTAAGACGCTCCAGATAATATTTTTCTTCCTCAGGTGATAGTGGATTCTGGAAAGCCTTCACCAAACAAAACCCCCGCAAAAAGTGTTTGTTAACAGTTTATGCGGGGGACAACATTTGAGTGCCTGGGCACTCCTGATTTATTAATTTAAAATACTCTCATCTCATTAAAAATCCGTCTCACCACTAAATGTTGCAGGTTTTCGAAAAAACGAAACTTCTTCCTGATATACATAGCCGTTATCTTTGTCCCAATACCAGACAAAGTTTGTAAAGCTGTAATCCTCATGAAGAAAATGTAGCGTTACATCGGATTCGTTATCACCATTTGCATCATCAAAAAAAATGTCATTATACGCATCCCATGAGTCTGTTATAGCGAAAGGATAAGAAACACTTTCAAACAACTCCCGAGTCGGAGTATCATAATAAAACGAAGCCCCTTCATCATTTATGGTCACAAGTACACCAATACTTTCACCCCCACGGGTTATGGTTCCATAATCAAAAACGACTCCTGTAGTAAGCCAATCCGAACCATCTTCGTTGTTATCTTCATCAAATTCTGTAACATCTGCAGCATAATCTGTTGTAGTACTCTCAACATCGCTTGTCGACAAACCACATCCTCCAAAGCATAAGCAACTGATAATAGCAATTAAAGTCATCTGATATCTGAATGTTTTCTTCATAAAACTACCCTCCGAGAACCCCTATAATTTATTTGATACAATAATTATTATACAAGATTTTATTTCCAAAAGTATTAACCAATGGTTAATTTTCGAGTACATAATATCTCTTTTTACCAATATTTTGTTATAATCCGCCTAGTCTGAATAACTATATTCGTATCTTTGTACATGGTAAACTGACGCACCTATTTTGATTTTGTTTAGGTATGATGAAACTTCGACAAAATAGTTTTTGACTTCGTTACCATCGGCATCTATGAATAAGACTACTCCATTCGGATTTGCCATGTTACGTCCATTAATAACAATTATGTTATTATGATTATCTGAAATAAAATGATACATCTCTTCTATCATATAATCCGTAATCTTCGGAACATACATTTTTAGCTCCGTACATCTTGACAGTCGGAGTGCCTCATTATAAGTTTTCGGATGTATATTAATCATTTATAACCCCCACATTATATGAACTAAATTGTTATTCAAATCTCGTTTTAATTTCCTTGGCTATAATTTTATCAACCGGCATATCCGGATTCTTTTTTGCTTCTTTAAAAATAATATTTGTATTGTTCATTTTCAACATTATGCAAGCATATATAAACAACACAAACACCATTAGAGATGTATAATAAATAATGTCATTAAAAGCAATAAAAAGCATAGCAAAAAGCACGGTACAAATAATACGTTTTCTGATTGCCGTTTTCAATCTGAGCCTTTGCCCATTATCACGATATTTTTTCATTTCCTGTTTTATTACAGGAAAAAGTATTTGTTTTACAGTCATCAACTCACCCCTTCTTAGTTTTAATCATACGTAAAACCATAAAACCAAACGAAAAAACAAGATATAACTACCATTATTGATTACCGCAATATCATCCTACAGCCTCAAGAGAAATTCGATAATAATAATCGTCAAGATCATAATTTTCCTTGAAATAGTCTAAAGTACAATCGGTGTTTATACTCTTTTCCCAACAAGCCTCAACACCCTCCAGGCAATTGAATGCCTCCCTTATGCAAGCACACAGATACGCTGATTTAAGCTGCAGATTTACACTTCCAAAGTAATCCGGCAAAGGTATTGACTCAGAAAAGAATATATTTTCAAATATTCTTGCCATATCCTCTTTTGCATATGAAGTAGCATAACCATCAACGAAATATACATTATCAAGAGGCATATCTCCACCGATATAATAAGATGTTCCAATATACTCCGTCACATCACAGCCTATAGTATTTCCATTTTCGTCCGTATAAGTTCCTGCATATCTGAAATCAAACGGATTAAGCATTTCCCATCGTTCAAACATCTCCAAATCAAAGCCCTCAAAACCCTTTGTATAGATTACATCTTCAATGCAATGCATAAGCTCATGAGCCAACGTTTTATCAATTCCACTCAGCGTAATATCCACTACAATAACATGATTCATTTCATTTTCCAAAAAGGTAAATGCCGCCGCATCAGAAATGGATTCGCTCTCAGACTTATCCGGAATAATTGTACCCGTCAAATATATGCTCATAATTGCACCTTCGCCATATGCTCCCTTCATTTCATCGATGAAACCAACAGGAAGCTTAGAATACACTCTATCTATTTCCTGCAATGCATTATAAATAGTTTTTTCTCCTGTTTCATCTTTAACAGCATAACCGCCAAAATACCTAATGGCATCTTCTCCCGAAAAAATTTCAATTCCATAGTTTGTTTCTATAGTTTTTTCCAGTTCATAAGCTAAGGCGGCACAACTTTCTCCCGTAAGTATGGCAAAGTCTGACTCTTTCTCCTCTATAGGTTCAGGTTCCCATACAAATATCCCTGTGCACTCATTAATCGTCGCCATAAATGCAACATAATCTTCCAGCTCTGCTATATGGTAGATATATCCCGGTAATTCGAGGCGGGGAGCAAATTCAGCCGTACAGTCGCCTGTTTCGAGCGAGTAAGATTTCACTGAAAAGATTTCCTCTCCAGCGGAAACAAAATATATATTATCTTCACTGTCATTACATTTTACAACACTATAATTTTCGGAAAACATGAAGCTTTTTACCATATTCGGACACTTCTGATCGTATATATTTACTTTATAATTTTCGTTATCCACTCCTATAATTCTGTTACCAATCACATATGCCGAATAAGGAGAACACTCAGGATTAATCTGTGTTTTATTACCGCTTTTTGTATCCCACAGATAAATATGTTCACCATCCCCATTATAATCTGTTGCAACAAGTACATCATCTGACAACGAACCTGCAATACCACCAAAAAAATACTCATCCTCGACGTAAAAAGTTCTTTCTTCAATCTGTATCTTTCCAAAATCATTAACACGTACAAGACTTATTGTATTATCTGTGCCATGTACCTCCGCCATATCATCATTAACATACGTAATAAAATAAACTCCGTTATCTGTTACCGAAAAAAAATACTCATCGGTTTTTTCAAGTTCAGTATTATAAATTGTAAGTATTCCGTTATCAGCACTCATCACAGCAATATATCCGCTAATTTCCACTGCAGTAAAATAACCTTTTCCTCCTATGCAAGTTTCTTTATTTTTGCCTGTTTCAAGATCTGTAACAGAAAGATATGATATATTCGTTCCGTCATCGTTATATTCAGAATATGTAAAAACAAATGTATTGTCATCAAGTCCGATAACCGTTTCTATAGGAAGCTCTGTGCCTTCAATAAAATAACAATTATCACTAACTTCTGTTGCGAAATCTGACAATTCCACTTTATTTTCTGTTATACTTCCTGCAGTTTCACTTAAGGCGACAGTCTGTTTTGTTGTGGTTGATGATTGATTTAATACATCTTTGTCATCATTTTCATTACAACCTGAAAACAACAATACTATCGTAAAAAAAACAACTGCTCCCCTTATTTTTGACTTATTCATCTTATTTACTCCCTCTCTTTTATATCGTAAAAATCCTGAATTTGCAGTCTTTGCTTTATAAAACAAAAACCACCGTACATAATTATACAGTGGTTTTTCAATAAGCACTACTAACTAAAGGTTAAATATTATCGTTTATCATCGCCAACAACTGACGGCGTTTTGTCCGCGTATCTCCGCCAATATGCAACTTAGAATAAATTTGATTAATATACTGCTTTACACTTCCCTCTGACAAAAAAATTCTTTCAGCAATTTCACGATTACTCAGACGCTGTGCCATCATGCCTACAATTTCATATTCACGTTCAGTGAGTTCATTAAAAATTTCCAAGCGAAGATGTTGATTATATAGTCCTCCCAAACGCTCCTCGTATTTACTGCCTAATTCCATAATACGTGTTATAAATCTCTTATTATAATCTGCATATTCGTCAAGCAGTTCGCTGATATAATAATAATTCTCCACAAATGGCATAACAAAACCATCACAAGCAGCATCATCAATTATTTTCAAAAGCAACCGTTTCGCCTCATCATTCTTACCAAGCATTTTATATGCGGCCGCCGTCTGTATATTGATGTGTATATCCACTAACTTATAATGCATATTACCACATACGGCAAGAAGTCCTTCACTACGTCCGATGACCTTTGCATATGCCCCCTGCATAAGATATACCTGATTTTCAATCATATCAATTACAGGCTTACCGGGTGCAAGCAGATTTATTTCAGAAAGCTTATGACCGCGAAAAATTTCCGGTATTTTATCTTCCTCCCGCCTCAACGCAAAATAATATGCACAACAGGAATTAAAAAGATTTATCCACGATGAATTATGATGGGAAAGCAAGCCCTTATAACGTTCTTCAAAAGTGTAACGTTCTTTGATATCGACACAAAGAGAAAGACGCATCCATAAGAAATCACAACAAATAGCCATATTTTCCTGCCAATTTTCATTTATTTTCGCATAAGCTCTTTCAAGTTCAATTTGGGCATCATTAAAATTCCCCTGCTGAAATTCCGCTTCAGCATGCATTATTTTTTCTGCACCCTGACCGTGTCCATCTGTAATTTTATAATAGTGCGGCATACATTCATACATTTCTCGAAGCTCACTTTTTAATGCCCCCGGCTCACGATAATACTGCATAAGTATTGACGGGGATCCAAATGTCCAACCGCCACTCTTTTGTATAGTTACCGCTATACGACTCATCTGCTCACTTGCACTACGATGCAACCTGCTCATTGCACTTATATCATTAAACATAAGAAAGCTTGTAATAAGGTCACACTCACCTAACAGATTACTTCTCTCTTCTTCAGATATTCCCGGCTGTTCTTTAATAGATGTCAATAACAGTTCCTTCATCTCCATCATTTTCGGAATAAGCCGCCAATTAAACATACTACGCATAAGAACAAGAATTGCAAGCGGATGTCTTTTCAGCACCCTTTCCGGGCACTTGTCCATCATACGAATAACATCCTCAGGATTGAGATGTGATAACAGTATTCCAGCATCCTTAAGGATTACATCCAGCAAAGCATCGAAATTCCCGCTTATCCCATAGGATTTCATTGCATACAAATATTGTCCGTTGTCTTCGTACCACATTCCAAAACGGTTATGATAATAACCTTGTTTTTCAACAGGAAACTGTAAAAAAGTCCTCTCTGCACACTCCTTCATCATGTGATGAAACCTAAAAGTCACATTGTCTGCAAGGCGTTTTACAAAAGCATTATGCTCTGTCAAAGCAAAAAGCACCTTTTCTGCGTCAGAAATCTCCGTAACAAACTGCGCCATCTGAATACTAAATTCATCAGCAAGTCCCATGACTGCGAGAAACTCCTTTTGCTTTTGGGAAAGTGGATCAATCATTTCAGCTGTAAACATTGTGTAAATATCAGAATTGCTGTCGGGAAGTGTTCCTTGCTCGGCAAAAGTACGCAAATTAAGGTATATCGCTGAAAACCATCCTTCACTTGAATACAGAAGAGAATTGATTTCTTCATCGGAAAGCTCTGTTCCGCAACGTCTGGTATATGTAGTCAATTCAAAATGATTTAACCTAAGATGTTCAACATTAATTTGATACACCTTTGCACCCAAACGTACAATCTGTGCATTAGGCAAACAACGGTCTCTCCCCACAACAATAAGATGAACATTTGTAGGAATACGATTTGCAAAATTACAAAGAAATACAGAAACACTTTCATTTTTCAAAAGATGAAAATCATCAATAAAAATATAACAAGGCTTATCTCCAGCAAGTTCATGACACAAATCATCTGTCAACATACCACTACCTGCCATATCAGAAGGGCAAGGATATTCTTTAAGGAAATCAAAGCCTGAATACGCAAAGGCATCCTGTACGCTTTTCCAAAAAATCATAAGATTATCGGAATACACGCTGATACGTACAACAAAAATTTCTTCGTTCTTTTCACATTCTTCAAGATACCAATTCACAGCTGTTGTTTTTCCGTAACCCATCGGTGCTATAACAGTAGTCAGTGGGCACGATGAAATAAGACTCAGACAGTCCCTAAGCCGCTCCGATATATATATATTATTCAGATTACGTTTACGTTTCGGCATTTCTCTCAACCTTTCTTCTTATGTCTGCTTAAAGTATATCATAACCACCTCAAAATATATTTGTTAACAGTTTATATTGAAGAGTGTACTTTTCAATAACCGAATACTCTATTTTAACCTTTACATCTTAAAATATCGAACTCTTCCGGTGCGGCCTCGCCCTCAAGCTCAATAAAAAGTTTCTGTTTGGGATGCGGTGCGCTCTCCTGCTCCTCTCCATCCTCGTTAAATATCTTAAGCACCTTTGCTTCGATATTACGTCCGTCGGGCTTCATAATCTCGATGATGTCGCCGACGCAGAATTTGTTCCGCTGTTCGATAACCGCACAACCTCTCTCATCAACACCGCCGACAATACCGAGGTATGTGTACTCCTTCATGTACGTGTTGTGGTCGTAAATCTGAGTTTCCTCATTGGGCTTGCCAAAGAAAAAGCCCGTCGTGAACAAACGATACGTACATTTAGCAATCTCTTCACGGTAAAAAGGAAGTCTGCTTCTGTAGTATTCCTCACTCTTCTTGTAGTCGTCAATTGCAAGTCTGTAGGTTCTTGCAACTGTCGCCACATACAGAGCTGTCTTCATTCTTCCTTCTATCTTAAAGCTATCGATTCCGGCATTAAGCATCTCCGGAATATGCTCTATCATACAAAGATCCTTGGAATTAAAAATGTATGTTCCGCGCTCGTTCTCGATAACAGGCATATACTCGCCCGGTCTGTTTTCTTCCATGAGATAGTACTTCCAACGGCAGGGATGTGTACATGCACCCTGATTGGCGTCTCTTCCCGCAAGAAAGCTACTGAGTAAGCAACGCCCCGAATATGAAATACACATTGCTCCGTGAATAAAAGTCTCTATCTCCAAATCCTCGGGGATATTGGCACGAATCTCTTTTATCTCTGCAAGAGAAAGCTCTCTTGCCGTAACAACACGCTTTGCGCCCTGCGCATGCCAGAAACGGTATGTGCCGTAATTGGTATTATTCGCCTGAGTACTGATATGAAGTTCCATCTCAGGGAGCACTTCTTTGGCAATCGTAAATACACCCGGGTCAGATATGATAAGCGCATCAGGGCCTACATCTTTTAACTCCTCAAAATATGCTCTTACGCCTTCAAGGTCACTGTTATGCGCCAGAATATTGGCAGTAACAAAAACCTTAACACCATGCGCATGCGCAAACTCCACACCTTCCTTCATCTCTGCAAGTGTAAAATTCTTCGCCTTGGCACGAAGGCCAAAAGCCTCCCCTCCTATATATACGGCATCGGCACCATAAATAACCGCTACCTTAAGTACCTCCAGACTGCTCGCCGGAACCAATAATTCAGGCTCTCTCATTATATCCTCCTTACGCTTACCGCCATTCCGTCACCTATCGGCAGAATGGTTGTCGTAAGCTCATCATGATGTGTCAATGTATATAAATATTCTCTCATACGACTGTGAATAGTCCTATTCCTCCGGGTAACCGCAAATCTCGACTCTATCACATCGCCGTCCTGCAAAACATTATCCGATATAAGTATACCGCCCGGTGCAAGAAGTCGCATGGCATCCTCAAAAAATGCCATATACTGTCCCTTGGCAGCATCCATAAAAATGAAATCGTACGGGCCTTCAAGTTCTTTCAAAATATCCGTCGCATCGCCTTCAAGAAGCGTAATCTGCTCTGTCTTTCCTGCCTTCAGGAAATTCTCTTTTGCAATCGGAATACGCTTTTCATATTTCTCCAAAGTGGTAATATGACAATCTTCCGATACATTCTCGCTCATAAGAAGCGCCGAATATCCGACTGCAGTCCCCACTTCCAAAATATGCTTCGGCTTTTTAAGCCGAAGCATAACCTTTAACAAGCTTTCACTTTCCTGACGTATAATAGGCACATTATCATCAAGTGCCTCACGCCTTATGGAATTAACGAGGGGACTGTTACCTGTATCCAATGAATTGATATATGCGGTAATTCGCTCATTAACTATCATTGATTTCCCTCTAATCTTCAGTTTTTTCGGCCTTTATAACCTCTAAAATATCCTCCGATGTCATCGAAGTATTAAGTGTATACTCGCCTGATTCAATGTCGCATTCATAAAGTATTGCCTGTAACCAGAACACCTTATAATCTTCTATAAGCCCTTTTTCTTCGAGAAGCTTACCAACATCCATTTTACCCGCGCCGGATTTAATTGTAACCGTCACATCTTTTCCGGGAGCTTCTTCAACGCTTGACGGTGTAAAAATTGATACACCAAATTCAAAGCCTTTTTGGCCACCCCAGACCAAAAGACAAATAACGGCCACAATAAGCATTATTTTTACAGCTATCGAAATAACCGTCATCGCCATCTTTCTTACCATATACCCGGCCTCACTTTCAAAAATTAATATCCGCTAACCTCCATAATGATGGGTAAAATCATCGGACTACGTTTCATTTTCTTCCACAGGTAATCACTTAAGCTTTCCCTGATAACATTTTTAATCTTGCCCCAATCGCTTATATTGCGGTAAAGGCAATCTTCAATGGCATCCTGCACTACTTCCCTTGCCTCATCCATAAGGTTCTCGGATTCCCTTACGTACACAAAACCGCGCGATACAATATCGGGACCCGCAAGAAGCTGATTACTGTACTTCTCAAGGGTAAGTGCAACTATTATAATACCATTCTCTGAGAGATTTTGTCTATCCCTAAGAACAATATTTCCAACATCTCCCACACCGAGACCATCAACTAAGATGCTTCCTGTCTGAACCTTATCAACAACCTCTGCCGATTCAGGATTCATCTCAAGAACATCACCTGATGATAAAATAAAAATGTTTTCTTTATCAATTCCCAGACTTTCGGCAATTGATGCCTGCGCCTTAAGGTGACGGAACTCACCATGAACAGGCACTGCATACTTTGGTTTAAGAAGTGAATAAATAAGTTTAATCTCCTCCTGGCATGCATGTCCCGAAACATGAGTATCCTGGAAAATAACATTGGCGCCCTTCATAGAAAGTTCGTTGATAACCTTGGAAACAGCCTTTTCATTACCGGGAATCGGCGTCGAGCTGAAAATAATCGTATCATTCGGCTTAATTGTAACTTTCTTATGAATGGAAAGTGCCATTCTGGAAAGTGCCGCCATGGACTCGCCCTGGCTTCCCGTAGTGATAAGAACTATCTGGTCATCAGTATAATTCTTCATCTGCTCAATGTCAATCAGGGTATTCTCAGGAATCTTAATATATCCAAGCTCGCTTGCAGTACCTATAACATTGACCATGCTTCGACCTTCAATAATAACTTTTCTTCCAAACTTATGTGCCGAATTGATAATCTGCTGCACTCTGTCAACATTGGACGCAAATGTCGCAACAATAATACGGCTCTTAGAATTCTCCGAAAAAATAGTATCAAAGGTCTTGCCGACTGTTCTCTCAGACATTGTAAATCCGGGTCTTAATGCATTAGTACTGTCGCAAAGTAACGCAAGAACACCTTTTTTACCAATTTCACCAAAACGCTGTAAATCTATCATATCACCGAATACCGGAGTATAATCCACCTTAAAGTCACCTGTGTGGACAATAGTTCCCGCAGGAGAAAAAATAGCAAGTGCAGCCGCATCCGCAATGCTGTGGTTGGTTCTGATAAACTCTACCCTAAAACAGCCAAGATTAATTGACTGTCCGTATTTTACAATTTTTCTCTTAACACTCTTAATGAGACCATGCTCCTCAAGCTTATGATCAATAAGCCCCAGCGTAAGCTTAGTCGCATAAATGGGCGCACTTACCTCCTTAAGTACATACGGCAGAGCGCCTATATGATCCTCATGTCCATGCGTAATAATAAAGCCCTTAACCTTGTCAATATTATCTTTAAGATAAGTCACGTCCGGTATAACAAGGTCAATGCCAAGCATATCATCACTCGGAAAAGATAAACCGCAGTCCACAACAATAATACTGTCCTCGTATTCGAAGGCAGTCATGTTCATGCCGATTTGTTCCAATCCACCAAGCGGAATAATCTTCACCTTTCCATATTCACTTTGTTTCAAACTCAAAAAATTACACCTCCATTTTTAAAGAGTTTGCATAGCAAACTTTTTGGGAACGCAGTCCCCACATATTAGAATTATTTTATAAAAGCCCCGGCTCACTCCAGGGTAATATCGTCGTCCAAAAGCTGTGCAAAAATAGCCGATACACTGTCAAGTTCATCATCATCCTCAACAAACTCATAAAGTGCCTCCGCATCACCGTCTTCAGACATATCCTTTAAAATGTATGCCTCTGACTCACCGTCTTCATCCTCTGTCTCTGTAACGAGCAAATAATTGCGTCCGTTAATTCTTGTTTCTTCTACAATATAAAATGTCTCTTCTTCGCCTGTCTGCGGTACTGTAAATGTAAGCTTTTCCATACTATCTCCCATATTCTATATATTTTTCGTATTTCAAACCTATTCTTCCGTATTCTTATCCATGCCGGCAAAATTAAGATAACTCTGCAAAATGAATGATGCCGCTATCTTATCAATATACTGCTTGCGGTTCTCACGTCTGACGCCCGTCTCCATAAGCGTCCTCTCTGCCTCAACCGTGGATAAACGCTCATCCCAAAGTACAACCTCAAGACCTGTACGTTCTTCAAGCATAGCTTTAAATTCCATTGTTTTCTCACAACGCTCACCAATGGTATTATTCATATTCTTGGGAAAGCCAAGCACAATCTTCCCAACCTCATATTCCGCAATAATCTCATCAATTCTTGCAAGCGTCTGTCTTAACTTGTTCTCACGTTCTCTTTTAATCGTCTCAAGACTTTGCGCGACAATCAAAAAGGGGTCACTAATAGCCACCCCCACCGTTTTCGAGCCAAAGTCCAACCCTATAATTCTCTTCTGTTCTTTCATTGCAACTTATTCTCTATGTAGTATTTTAACGCTTCCTCGAGCAGTTCATCACGTTCAACCTTCATAATAAGACTTCGCGCATTATTATGACTTGTAATATACGTAGGGTCACCTGACATTATATATCCAACAATCTGACTTACCGGATCATAACCCTTCTCAGCCAATGCTTCATAAACCGCGGCAAGTATCTCGCTAACCCCGGGTTCTGCTTCCTGTATTATTTTGAAATATTGTGTGTTAGATAAATCCTGCATTTTCTCTCGCCCCACATCCGTAATACAAATTATACATAATAATTTTAATACAAATTTGCAATTTCGGCAAGTAATATTTGCAATCTTTAACTTTTCGTAAGAATTTAATAAAAGATTACTCTCGCTCTTTTGCTAAAATACTTCCAAAAACGTTACCGGAGGCAATTTCTGCCAACAAAACTTCTGCAAGTTTTCCTGTAAGTTCTGCCGTATCGTTTGCCATATTATCTACAGGTACAAGCACTTTGACATATTCTGCGGTATATCCTGACCAGTACTTTTTTTCCTCAAGCAAAACCTTCTCCTCAAACAAAACCTTCTGTATAGTCCCTATAAAACGTTTTTCAAATTCTTTTGTCATTTCCTCGCCAAGCTTGATAAGTTCTGCACTTCGCTCATTTTTTATCGATTCAGGAATCTGACCGGACATCTTTGCCGCCTTGGTACCGTTTCGCATGGAATACTTAAATATATGCATCTCCGCAAAATTAACTTTTTTAAGGAATTCAAATGTCTCTTTAGCTTCTTCCTTTGTTTCTCCCGGAAATCCAACTATAACATCTGTTGTAATTGCTGCATTTGGATATATTTTACGGATAAGGCAACATTTGTCATAGTATTCCCCCGGCGTATAATGTCTATTCATTCTTTTGAGCACACTTTCACTTCCACTCTGGAGTGAAAGATGAAAATGCGGACAAAACTCCTTTATCCTACCAAGCTCCTGCATAAACTCTTCCGTGATGATACGTGGCTCCAGCGAACCAAGTCGTATTCTCTCAATACCGTCAATCTCCGAAAGTCGCTTAACAACTGTCAGAAGATTGTCTTCACAATCTGTAAGATCCTTGCCATACGAACTGAGATGAATACCGGTAAGAACAATTTCCTTATAGCCTTCCTTTGAAAGAATTTCAACCTCATCTATTATTGACTGTAAACTCCTGCTTCTTATACGACCACGTGTATACGGAATAATACAATAAGTACAAAACTGATTACAACCGTCCTGAATCTTAATATACGCCCTTGTATGATTCTCAACGCGCACAAGCGGCATATCCTCGTAGTCTGCAGTTTTGGACATATCTGTCATAAAAACATTATCTGCACATACATTTTTTCCTGCAAATGCTTTTTCTGTATCCGCAGATATTCCTCCCGGCTCGTCTGCTCTGCTACTCTTCCGTGCCGCCAAATAACCTTCAATAATCTCTACAATCTCTGCCTTACGATTATTTCCAACAATAATATCTATTGAATCATCCTGCTTACAATTCTCAAGACCACTCTCAACATAGCAACCCACAGCAACAACAACTGAATCAGGATTGCTCTTCTTTGCCTTATGAAGCATCTGTCTTGACTTCCTGTCGGCTATATTAGTTACCGTACACGTATTTATAATACAGACCTCAGCCGCCTCACCAAACGGCACAACAGTATAACCTGCTGCCTCCATCCTTTGCTGCATGGCCTCCGTTTCATATGCATTTACCTTACATCCAAGCGTATGAAATGAAACTCTCTTCATCACCAAACCGCCTTTCTAAAAAATTTTATTTTCGTGCCTTATCTGCACAACCACACCGTCCGTTTGCCTCTGTGTGGCACTCCATGAAACTCGTTGGAATTGAAGGAATTCATGTTACTCAGAAAATATATAAATTTTATATGTGAAGTTTAAAGGCACTTGAAAAACCTCGCTCCTTAGCTCGCGAGGCGAAACTCAAAGAATTATATAGTTAACATACATAGCGTTTCGTCTCGCAAGCTTAGTAGCGCTAGGTTTTTCTCGTAGCGAGAGCGTGCCTTATAAACTTCACATATAAAATTTATATATTTTCTGAGTAACTGAATTTCTAACAATTCCACTCAGACAACATTGCGCGGCACAATTAGGCGGAAAGCATAAAAGCATAAGGACTTCTAAAAACCTTTGGTGCCTGCGAAAAACCATAAACCCCAATCGGAGTGCCACACAGAGGCAAACGGACGGTGTGGTGGTGCAGATAAGGCACGAAAAATAAATATGTTTTCATTGTTGACATTTTGAAATGAATTGGCTAATATATATTTATGGAAATTAAATTGACAGATAATAAGGAGGTATTTTCTCATGAAAACAGTAAAAATTTCTTTAAACTCAATTGACAAAGTAAAATCATTCGTTAATGAAATCGCTCGCTTTGATGTTGATTTCGATTTAGTATCAGGAAGATACGTTATCGATGCAAAATCTATCATGGGAATCTTCAGCTTAGACTTATCTAAGCCGATTGATTTGAACATCCATGCTGAAGGCGATGCAACTGAGATTATGAACATATTAGAGAAATACATCGTTGCATAAATAACACATAGCTGACATTCATTAGCAAAGAACGTCATGGCAAACCAAGTTTGCTATGACGTTTTCTTTTTTCTATAAATTAGGGAAAACCTCGTTCCCGAACGAATTTGCTTTACTAAGAGCAGTGAACAACCTCCACGCTGTCTATCGATATCTTTACAAGCTCGTCCATCTTCTCACCAAGCTTCTCTTCTGACTTCTTAATAATGTGAAGAAGTGGCTTGGTAACAGGATGCTTTGCAACAAAAATCGTACAGCAATCCTCAAACGGTAAAATAGATGTCTCGTATGTTCCGATTCGCTCTGAAATATCAATAATATCCTGCTTGTCAAAACCTATAAGCGGTCTGAATACAGGCATTGTACAAACTTCATTGGTTGTATAGAGACTCTGGATTGTCTGGCTTGCAACCTGACCAAGGCTCTCACCTGTAATAAGTGCCATACAGCCCGACTTATTAGCAAGCTCTTCTGCAATCTTCATCATATAACGTCTCATGATAATCGTAAGCTGCTCATGAGGCGCATTTTCATAAATATACAACTGCGGGTCCGTAAAATTAACAACATTAAGCTTAATCGGTCCGGTATATTTTGCAACCTGCTTCGCAAGGTCCACAACCTTCTGCTTTGCACGCTCACTTGTGTAGGGCGGTGCATGAAAATATGTCGCCTCAAGCTCAACACCTCTTTTGGCAATCATCCAGCCTGCAACAGGACTATCGATTCCGCCCGAAAGAAGAAGCATCGCCTTACCGTTGGTTCCGATGGGCATACCACCACATCCCGATATAACCTCAGAATAAATATTTATCTTATTGCGCACTTCCACGCTTAATAAAACATCCGGTTTATGAACATCAACCGTCATATTCGGGAAAGCTTCAAGAATTTTCTCACCGATTGCCGCGTTCATCTCCATCGAAGTAAGCGGATAATTCTTACGTGCTCTACGACAATTCACTTTAAAAGTAATCTGCTTCTCTCCATAAACCGCCTTCATATAGCCCTTAAGCTGCTCGCACAAATCATCAAAACCGTTATCATCAATCTGTACCATCGGACAGATTCCCACAATACCGAACACTCTTTTAAGTGCCTCGACGGTCTCCTCGTAATCGAACTCGCCGACTGTATCTACATATATTCTTCCCTGCTCCTTGCTTACGTTAAACTCTCCGTCAACGTCTTTAAGCGCAAAATAAATCTGCTTAACAAGCGCGTCCTCAAATATATATCTGTTCTTCCCTTTAACACCGATTTCTCCGTATTTAATCAAAAATGATTTGAACATGGCTTCTCCTTCTATCTCTACTTTCTGACGAAACGTCTGAGCATCGGAAGCTCCTTATGAAGCACCTCAAGACATTTGTCGATTTCTTCCTCTGTTGTCCATTCCGAAAAACTGAAACGTATTGCTGAATCCATTCTCTTTGCATCTGCTCCCATTGCCTTAAGCGTAGAACTTACACTTTGTTTATGTGTAGAACAGGCTGAGCCCGCAGATACACAAATCCCATTAGCAGCAAATGTATTAAGAAGCACCTCGCTTCGCACACCAATAAAACTTATGTTAACTATATGCGGTGCGCTTTCTTCTCCTGTAGTTCCATTAACACAAATATCGGGAATATCAGCCACACCTTCTATAAGTCGTTTCTTAAGAGCGTACAGCTTTTCTCTTTTTTTCTCAAAATCATCATATATCATTTTGGCAGCAAGTGCAATACCTGCAATTCCGGGAACATTGTCCGTACCGGAGCGAAGACCGTTCTGCTGTCCGCCGCCAAACATGATAGGCTTAATTTTAACCTTACTGTTAATGAATAAAAATCCGACACCCTTCGGACCGTGTATCTTATGTCCGCTCACCGACATTAAATCTATACCCATACGCTTGGGATAAATCTTATACTTGCCAAAGGCCTGTACTGCATCAACATGCAAAAGTGCTTTCGGTGCCTTTTCTTTAATCATGGCACTGATTGCTTCTATGGGCTGCACAGAACCGATTTCGTTATTAACATACATAACCGACACAAGAATTGTCTCTTCACAAAGAGCCTCCGAAAGTGCCTGCATATCAACTATTCCGTTCGCATCTACAGGAAGCCTTGTAATCCTGTAACCTTGCGCCTCAAGATAGTCCGCTACCTCTGCCACTGCAGGATGCTCTATAGCTGATACAACAATATGATTGCCCGCTCTCTTATTAGCTTCGGCACAACCTATAAGCGCAAGATTATCAGACTCCGTACCTCCAGAGGTAAATAAAATCTCCTTCTCATCTACCTTAAGAAGCTTGGCAAGGTCTGCCTTAGCTGTCTTAATATGTCCCTCTGCTTCAAGTCCTTTAGCGTGCTTTGACGAAGGATTGCCGTAATCCTCCGTCATTATTTTAACCATCTGCTTAGCGACCTCGTCATAAACCTTCGTTGTCGCCGAATTATCCAGATATATCATGTTAACTCCTATTCTTCCAGTTCATATACAAGAACCGATAAAATCATAAGTCCTGCCGTCTCAGTTCTTAAAATTCTTCTTCCGAGAGTAATCGGACACACTTTATTATCAGTGGAAAGCTTAACCTCGCTCTCTTCAAAACCACCCTCCGGCCCGATAAAAATCGCAACTTTCATTCCTGGTTTTACCTTTCGAATAAGCTCTCTTGTATGCTCCATGCTTCCCTGCTCACACTCGTAGGGAATAAGCTTAACATCAAAATCCTTAACAAACTCAATTGCCTTGTTAAAATTCATTACACTGTGAATCTGTGGTATCTCACCTCTTCCGCTCTGCTTTGCCGCACTCTCGGCTATCGCCTGCCAGCGCTTAAGCTTTGCCTCTTCCTTCTTGGAATCAAGCTTAACCACACACCTCTTCGTCTCAACCGGAACAACTGCATGAACACCAAGCTCAACTGCCTTCTGAATTATCAGTTCCATCTTATCGGACTTGGGAAGTCCCTGGAACAGATAAATCTCCGCACCAAGTCTTGCACTGCTTTTCTCCACATCGAGAATCTCTGCAAGGACATGGTCGCCCGCAAACTCAGCTACCTTACAGTAATAATCATTGTCACTACCGTCGCTTACGCTGATTTCCTCACCAATTCTCATTCTAAGAACATTCTTAATATGATTAACATCAGAACCCGTAATTGTAATAAACTTATCATCTACCTGTGTAGGATTTACAAAAAAATGATACATTTATTTTCTCCTTGCGCAGATTGAAACCCACTCTCCCTGATACTCTGTACCGAGTACTTCAAGATTCTCGTTGGCATTAAGTGCATCAAGCACTGCCTGCTCCTTCATATTAATGATTCCCGAAGAAATAAATATTGCTCCGGGCTTCATAAACAAATGCACAACCTTCTGAAGCGGTATAATAATATCGGCAAGAATATTGGCAACTACGATATCATATGCCTCAAGTCCGATATCCTCTCGAAGCTTCTCATCATCAATTACATTACCGATGTATACTTCAAACTGCTCTTTCGTAATATCATTGGCTTCCATATTCTCGTTAGCTGCACAAATCGCATTAGGGTCAAGGTCCGTCCCAACTGCATACTTAGCACCGAGTTTAAGCGCTATAATCGATAAAATCCCACTACCTGTTCCTACATCAAGAAGTTTTGTCTCTTCATTTACATACTTCTTAAGCTGCTTTATGCAAAGCTGTGTAGTCTCGTGCATTCCTGTTCCGAATGCTGTTCCGGGATCAATCTGAACAACAAGCTTGTCCTTATGCTCATCACTTATTGTTTCCCACGTGGGCTTAATTAATATATCATCAACCGTAAACGGCTTAAAATACTGCTTCCAATTATTCATCCAGTCTTTGTCTTCCGTCTCGGACTCTGAAATTGTACCGCTTCCGAGATTAACAAACATACGAAGTTCCTCAAGACCTTCTTTTACTTTCTCAATAAGCTCCTCCGACACCTGCTCCGGCTCCAGATAAAAGCTTACCTTGGCAAGTCCCTCATCCGGTGGAAGCTCGGGAAGAATATCTACAAACATCGCTTTGGTATCGGCCTCTGATAACGGTATATTATCTTCAACCTCGATACCTTCTATTCCGAGCTCCAAAAGCATATCACTGATTAAATCTTCTGCTTCCGTAGTCGTATCTATTGTATAACGATTCCACTTCATAACAAAATCTCCTTCTTACAGGGCATATTTCTGTGAAAAAAACTCGAAATTCTCTTTGAAATCCTTATTTTCCATATTCTTAACCTCATGAAGATACTCATGAGTCTCAAAGCTGTTATGTGATACTTCGATTACCGCAACACCGATATTGGAACAGTGATCTGATACACGCTCATAATTATTAAGCAAATCAGCAAGCACAAAACCATGCTCGATTGTACAGTTACCTGCCTGAAGACGTTTGATATGGCGAAGTTTGATAACGTCTACCATTCTGTCAATAACCTCCTCAAGAGGCTCAACCTTGGCAGCATAATCAATATCATTATTTTTAAACGAATCTACTGCAATTGTAATAATCTCGTCTACCGCATTTGCAAGAACATGAAGTTCTTCCTTTGCAGCATCTGAAAACTCTATTGACTTCTCCTTAATCTCCTGTGCCACACCCACAAGGTTAACTGCATGGTCACCGATTCGCTCGAAATCACCGATTGTATGCAAAAGTCGCGCAATCTTTCTTGAGTCGCTTGCAGACAAACTCTTACCTGAAAGTCTTACAAGAATTGTTCCGAGCTTATCCTCGTACATATCAAGCACATTCTCACTCTCAAGAAGATCCTGTGCAACCTTATCGTCATATTTTTCAACAAGCTTTAATGCAGTACCGATAGTTTCCTTTGCAATCTCTGACATCTTGATTGTAAGTGCATTACACTCTTCAATTGCAACTGAAGGTGTTTTGAAGAGACGCTCATCAAAGAAAGCATATTCTTCCTTCTCGTCCGTATCCTTAACAACAACATTGGCAATTTTCTCGAGCATTTTCTGGAAAGGCAAAAGAAGTAGTGTAGTACATACGTTAAATACACTATGACATGCCGCAATTCCGACTGTACCAATAGTTTCTTCCAAAATAGGAAGTGAGAAAACCGTCTTACCTACAAAGAAAGCAACAAGGAATATCGCTGTACCGATAAGGTTAAAGGATATATGAACAACTGCTACTCTCTTAGCATTCTTGTTAACACCGATACTCGAAATAAGAGAAGTCACACATGTACCGATATTCTGTCCCATGATAATCGGGAAAGCGATACCATATGTAATTGTACCTGTTGCCGACAACGCCTGCAACATACCAACAGAGGCAGCCGAGCTCTGGATAATACCTGTAATTACCGCACCTACAATTACACCGAGAATCGGATTGGTAAATGCAGTCATCATGCTTGTAAACTGTGGCATATCCTCAAGTCCCTCAACAGAGCTTCCCATAAGCTCCATACCAAACATAAGAATAGCAAAACCTACGCAGATATTACCGATATCCTTTTTCTTACGCTTCTTTGACACCATGATAAGAAGAATACCTATAAGTGCAACCAAAGGTGCAAAATTCTTCGGTTTAAGCATCTGGAGGAAAATATTATCACTCTCCACACCCGACAAACTGAGAATCCATGCCGTAAGTGTTGTACCGATATTGGAACCCATGATAACACCTATAGTCTGTCCGAGCTTCATAATACCCGAGTTAACAAGACCTACAAGCATAACCGTCATCGCAGAAGATGACTGGATTGCAATTGTGATACCTGCTCCAAGCAACAAACTCTTAAACGGATTGGATGTCATTTTCTTGAGGATTTTCTCAAGCTTACTTCCTGCCATCTTCTCAAGTCCCGTAGACATTACAGTCATACCATATAAGAAAAACGCCAAACCTCCGAGTAGTGTGAAAAGATTAAAAATTGTCATAATGTCCTCCATCTTATCAGTTGTTCATTATTTATAAAAATAGTACAAATATAAAGTGTCTAAATTTAAGTTTATCATTATTTTGTTAAGAGAATTTTATATTTATGTTAAATCTATGTAAAATCCTGACTTTATCGGGAATTTTTACATGATTTATTTTTAAAAACAATTCTGATTCTGGTTCCTTCACCGAGTGCACTTTCTATATGGTACTCTGCATTCAGGAACGAAACTCCGTGCTTTACTATAGAAAGTCCAAGTCCCGTACCGCCGATTTCCTTGGAATGGCTTTTGTTAACCCTATAGAACCGCTCAAAAACCCGCTCCTGTTCTTCAAGCGAAATACCTATTCCGTTATCCCTTACGGCAACCTCGACCCTATCCTCGAATTTATCTATGGTTACTTTTACAAATCCGTTTTCTTTATTATATTTTACGGCGTTATCGCAAAGATTAAAAATAATCTCGTCAATTATCTGCTCTACTCCGTAAATAATTGTGCTCTCGCCCCAAAGCTCAAGCTCTATTCCCCTGCTGTTGGCAACGGGACGAAGATGCTCCAAAACCGCACTACAGGTTTCATACAAATCAACGTCTTCCCATTTAACCGGCAAGGCTTCCTCATCAAGCTGCGAAAGCTTAATGATATCCCCAACAAGCGTAATAAGACGTTGTGCCTCATCATAAATATTGCCGGCAAACCTGTTTAGGTCCTCTTCTCTTTTTACAAGACCGTCCCTAATAATCTCTGCAAACCCCGAAATGGAAGTAAGTGGTGTCTTAAGTTCATGCGAAACATTCGCCGTAAATTCACGCCTCATTCTGTCCCTGTTCTCATGCTCTTTCTTAAGCTCGCTCATCTGACTTGCTATCTGCTCATTTTTCTTCGATATCTGTTCAATAAGCGGCGAGAACTCTGCATTAACATCACTATCCTCAGGTTTGTCCCAATCTATCCTGCCAAGCTCCTTAGATATGCTGTCAGCAATCCATTTGGAAGCTATAACAGCAATTATTGCAACAAGTAGGATACCTACAATGCTTGCCGTAATGATTGTATACATTGCTTCTTTTGTAAGCTTAAGATCTCCGGAAAGTGCAATTACCACGAGAGTTGCAAGCGCCCATACTATCGCCGCAGAAAAAAAGATTGCCGAAAAAATCTTTCTTCTCATATGCGTTCTCCAATCTTATAGCCCACACCGCGGATTGTCTCTATCAAATCTCCCGCCTGCAAAAGCTTTTGTCTGAGTGTCCTTATATGCACATCGACAGTCCTGCTCTCTCCATCAAAAGAATATCCCCAAACTTTGGTAAGAATCTGATCCCTGCTCATAACTATACCTCTATTCTCAAGAAGCAGGCATAACATATCAAACTCTTTAAGCGTTAGTACAATATCCTCATTTCCCACCTTAACTGTATGGCTCGCGGGGCAGACATACAATTCACCAATTCTGTAGTCTTTTCTTGAAGTGGCGGATGCAGGCTTTTTCTCCGTTCTTCTAAGAAGTGCCTTTATCCTTGCAATAAGCTCCATCATCCCAAACGGCTTGGGCATATAATCATCCGCGCCCATATCTAGACCTATTACCTTATCGTACTCACTGCCTTTAGCTGTCAGCATCATAATCGGGATATTCCTGTTAGAATCGGAAGCACGAAGCTTCTTAAGTATCTGTAGTCCGTCCTCCTCAGGAAGCATGATATCGAGAAGAATCAAATCAGGTTTTGCCTGCTCCATCGCCTGCCAGAATAATGACGGTCTTTCAAAACCGACAGTGTCTATACCTGTATTATTAAGTGTATATACCACAAGTTCGCGTATATTATTGTCGTCCTCTATCAAATATATCATACTACGAACCTCCCATCTTACGAAGCTTACACATAATCAAACGGACATATTTCCCATTTTATAATAGTTTACCACAAAACCACCTTAATTGAAAAGCATTAATATAAACAACCTTCTAAAAAAAACATAACCTCTGACAAAACAAAAATGTCATGAAATACAACCCTAACTGTCGTATCTCATGACATTCTATTCTTTACATTTTATTTACCGTTCTTACCGAACATGCCTTTTTTCTTCTTTTCGCCACCGTTGTCACGACTGATACCCTTCATAGCATCATCAAAGCTTCTTAAAGCTTCCTTCTGCTCTTCATTAAGCTTCTCCGGCACTTGAACAATGAGTGTAACATAGTGGTCGCCTCGTACAGACTTGTTACGGAGTGACGGAACACCCTTACCTTTTAAGCGAACCTTGGTATCTGTCTGGGTTCCGGGCTTAACATCGAATGCAACCTCGCCGTCAACTGTCTTGATTCTAATCTCTCCGCCGAGTGCCGCATCCACAAAGGATATCGGCATTGTTGAATAAATGTTAGTATCCTGCCTCTGGAAGGTGGGATGTCTTGAAACATTAACCTCCACAAGAAGATCTCCACGTTCACCGCCATTTGTACCCGGTTCGCCCTTTTCCCTAATTCTGATACTCTGTCCGTTATCTATACCTGCAGGAATAGAAACCTGAATTTTTTTCTTGGACGAAATATATCCTGTGCCGTAACAATCAGGACACTTCTCCTTAACTACACTACCTGTACCACCACATTCGGAACATGTCTGAACATTACGTACCATCCCGAAAAGCGACTGCTGGGTATAAACCACCTGTCCTTTACCGTTACATTTCGTACAAGTCTGCTTGCTTGTTCCGGGTTTGGCACCTGAACCGTTACACTTGGTACATGTATCCTTAAGAGTGAGCTCAAGCTCTTTCTCTACACCAAATACAGCTTCTTCAAATGTAATACGGACTGCAGCACGAACATTGGCACCTCTCATCGGCCCGTTACTTTGACGTCTGGTTCTGCTTCCGCCACCGAACAAATCGCCGAATAAATCGCCGAAAATGTCGCCCATATCGTTCATATTAAAATCAAAACCACCGAAGCCGCCGGCACCACCACCTGCTCCGCCGCCTTCAAATGCCGCATGACCGAACTGGTCATACTGGCGTCTCTTCTCAGGGTCACTAAGCACGGCATATGCCTCAGAAGCCTCTTTAAATTTTGCTTCTGCTTCAGAATCTCCCGGATTAGTATCGGGATGATATTTTTTTGCCAATACTCGGTATGCTTTTTTCAAGGCTGCATCGTCAGCGTCCTTGCCCACACCGAGTACCTCGTAATAATCTCTCTTATTTGCCATATCTGCTCCAATATATTGTAAGATTGTGAAATCGGTCGTTCCGCTTCTGCGAAGCTCTCACGCCTAACAATTCCACACTAACATATGTGAAACCGGCTGCTTCGCTTCTTCGAAGCTCCCGCATCCGGATAATTCGTAGCTCCGCATTATCATGCTACGCTACTCATTATCTACATTCGCCAAATATCAGCAAGAGTATGCGAGCATACTCTTGCTGATACTTGGCTCATTGTTTCACTAAACCTCTCTGTAATCTCCATCAACTACATCATCATCCGCTGATGTATATCCGCCGTCTGCTGCACCCATATCAGGACCAGCCTGTGCGCCGCCGTTAGCTGCAGCCTGCTGCTCATACATCTTGCTGAATACTGTCTGTGCACTCTGCATAAGTGTTTCTTTTGCAGCCTTAATAGCTTCTACATCTGCATCTGTCATATTATCGATATTGGTCTTCTCAACCAAATCCTTTAAAGCATCAAGGTCAGCCTGAACCTTAGCGCGGTCGTCATCAGATACCTTATCGCCTACCTCGTCAAGTGCCTTCTGTGTCTGGAATACGATTGAATCTGCATCGTTTCTTGTATCGATAGCTTCTTTTCTCTTCTTATCCTGAGCTTCGAACTCTGCAGCTTCTCTTACAGCCTTCTCGATATCATCATCGCTCATGTTAGAACCTGCTGTAATTGTGATGTGCTGCTCTTTACCTGTTCCAAGGTCTTTTGCAGATACATTAACAATACCGTTAGCATCGATATCAAATGTAACTTCAATCTGAGGAACACCTCTTCTTGCAGGCGGGATTCCGTCAAGACGGAACTGTCCGAGACTCTTGTTGTCTTTAGCAAACTGTCTCTCACCCTGTACTACATTGATATCTACTGCTGTCTGATTATCTGCAGCTGTTGAGAAAATCTGGCTCTTCTTTGTAGGAATTGTTGTATTTCTCTCGATAAGTCTTGTAGCGATACCACCCATTGTCTCGATTGAAAGTGACAAAGGAGTAACGTCGAGGAGAAGGATTTCACCTGCACCTGCATCACCTGCAAGCTTACCACCCTGAATTGAAGCACCGAGAGCTACACACTCATCGGGGTTAAGTGTCTTGGAAGGCTCCTTGCCTGTAAGTGCTTTAACCTTATCCTGTACAGCCGGAATACGTGTTGAACCACCAACAAGTAATACTTTGCCGATTTCTGCAGCTGTAAGTCCTGCATCTCTAAGTGCATTCTGAACAGGTGCTGCTGTTCTCTCTACAAGATCATGTGTAAGTTCATCAAATTTAGCTCTTGTAAGGTTCATATCAAAATGTTTGGGACCTTCTGCTGTAGCTGTGATGAACGGAAGGTTAATATTGGTTGTTGTAGCAGATGACAACTCTTTCTTTGCCTTCTCTGCTGCTTCTCTAAGTCTCTGAAGTGCCATCTTATCTGTTGATAAGTCAACACCCTCTGCCTTTTTAAATTCAGCAATCATGTAATCTGTAATCTTCTGGTCGAAGTCATCACCACCAAGACGGTTGTCACCGCTTGTAGCAAGAACCTCGATAACGCCGTCACCAATCTCGATGATTGAAACGTCGAATGTACCGCCACCTAAGTCGTATACCATAATCTTCTGCTCTGTCTCATTGTCAAGACCGTAAGCAAGCGCTGCAGCTGTAGGCTCGTTGATAATTCTCTTAACATCAAGACCTGCAATCTTACCTGCATCCTTTGTAGCCTGTCTCTGCGCATCGTTAAAGTAAGCGGGAACAGTAATAACTGCCTCTGTTACCTTCTCGCCAAGGTAGTTCTCTGCATCAGCCTTAAGTTTCTGAAGAACCATAGCTGAAATCTCCTGAGGAGAATACTTCTTATCGTCGATAGCAACTCTGTAATCGCTACCCATCTTTCTCTTAATAGAAGAAATTGTCTTGTCAGCATTGGTAACAGCCTGACGTTTTGCGGGCTCACCAACAAGTCTCTCTCCTGTCTTTGTAAATGCAACTACTGAAGGTGTTGTTCTTGCGCCTTCTGTATTTGCTATAACTGTGGGCTTTCCGCCCTCCATAACAGCTACACATGAATTTGTTGTACCTAAATCAATACCTATAATCTTACCCATTATTTTTTCCTCCTAAATATAATTAGTTTTCTACTTTTACCATACTGTAACGTACTACTTTTTCCTTATAGAGGTATCCTTTCTGAAACTCCTCTGAAACTATATTCTCACCGAATTTATCATCATCACCGTGCATTACGGCATTGTGAAAATTCGGATCAAATTCCTTACCAACCGCCTCGATGGGTGTTACGCCCATATCCTCGAGTGCCTTTAAAAACTGCTTATGAATCTTATCCATTCCTGCAGCTATCGGAGTTGCTTTCTCCTCTTCTGATAAAATCGACAAGCCTCTTTCAAAACTGTCCACTACCGGCAAAAGCTTCTCGATAACGCTTCTTGCGCCGTTCTCGAACATATCCGCCTTTTCCTTATCGGTACGCTTGCGGAAGTTCTCAAACTCTGCCATTGTTCGCATTACTCTGTCGTTAAGCTCTGCTATCTGCTCGTCTTTCTTATCCTTCTTGTCTTTCTTAAGCTTGCCAAAAACGCCTTCCTTCTCGGGTGCATTTTCTTCTGTTACTTCCTCTGTGGTTTCTTCTGCATTCTCACAAGCTTCTGCCTGCTCAGCCTCAGTATCTTCCACATCAACTTTTGCTTCTTTTACTTCCTGTTCTTTATCAACATTATTTTTTGAAGCCTTGGCTTTCTTTTCTGCCACCTATAATTCGCCGCCTTTCATATCAAGTCTTTTTAAAAATATTATCTAACTGTGCCATAAGTGTCTTAAGCGTATCCATAACCTTCTCGTAATCCATACGCTTGGGACCGATAATACCGATTGTTCCCTGGACACCTTCCTCCAATTCGTAGGTTGCCGTAACAACACTGCAATCCTTCATGGTCTGCACAGGCATCTCACTTCCGATGTATACCTGAATCCCCTTATTGTCTTCCTTCTCAAGGAAATCCGTCACAAGCTCGTTAAGTGCATCCTTCTCTTCAAGTGTGCAGATAAGCTCACTGGCCTTCTGCTGGTCCGACAACTCCGGATACTTGAAAATGTTAGTTGCACCACTCGTGTAAATCTCCAAATCGTCATCTATCGAAATCGCATCTGCCACAGCATCCAGAACATTTGCAACTATAACACCATGCTCGCCTGCCTGCTCCTTAAGTCTTGCAATAACACCGAGGTTAATTTCATCAAGCGACAACCCGTTAAGTGTGGTGTTACAAAGCATGTTAAGCTTAAGCAGATTCTCGTCATCAATATCCTCATCGAGGTCAACTATCGTATTCTTAACAATATTACCTTCAACCACAACAACTATCAGAAGCTTACGGTTATCTACTCTTGAAAGCTGAATAAATTTAACCTTATTCTTATGATACTTCGGTGAAGTAATCATAGTTGCGTAATTAGTGTTGGCTGCCAGAAGCTTCGCAACCTGTTGGAGCATAAGCTCCACCCTGTCAACTCTCTGAATCAGGAAGTCCTTCATATCCGATACTTCCTTCTCCTTATCCTCAAGAAGTGCATCAACATAAAAACGGTAGCCCTTGTCTGACGGAATTCTTCCTGCCGAGGTATGTGGCTGAAGAATGTAACCCATCTCTTCCAAATCAGACATCTCATTCCTTATGGTTGCTGAGCTTAAGTTCAAATCAGTATACTTAGATATTGTTCTTGAACCTACCGGTTCGCCTGTCTCTAAGTAATTCTTGATTATCGCTACAAGTATCTTGCGCTTTCTCTGATCAAGTTCCAACAAAGCTACCTCCTTCCCAATGCCTTCTCGTTGTTAGCACTCAATCAACAGGAGTGCTAATTGCTATATTTAAGATAGCACTTAGTTTTTCCTTTGTCAACACATTTTATACTTTTTTTATTTTTTGAAAAAACCCGTCTTTTTTGTCATGAATTCTCCACAAAACAAAACAGTCACTGCAAACTCCTTTTGCAATGACTGTATATGCAATTACATATTCTATTATAAATTAGCTTTAATCTTCTCGATCATCTCACTGTATTCGGCATCGGTAAGATATTTCTTATCGGGGTTCATTTGGAACACGCCGCCCCACTCATCCTGACCTTCGTATTTCGGTACAAGATGAAAATGTAAATGACATCCCGTGTCACCATAAGCACCGTAATTAAGCTTATCCGGGTGGAATGCTGCATGAATTGCCTTTGCCGCACGATTAACATCCGCAAAAAATAAATTTCTTTCTTCATCACTGATATTAACAATTTCACTCACATGATCCTTATATGCCACTATACATCTTCCCGGCTTACTCTGCTCCTTAAAAAGAATTAAACTGCTTACCTCAAGTTCACAAATAAAAATACCAAATTTCTCTAACAATTCGCCTCTCATACAATAACCGCAATTTTCGTTTTTCATAATTATTCTCCTTATGTTTTATATTATATATCATAGCACCATAATACAAATCACGCAATAAAAAAGGACCCGTATTCTCCAACATTGTCGCAATACGAATCCTTTACATTTAGCGAATGTAATCAAGCGGATCCACAGGAGTATCTCCCTGTACCAGCTTCACATACAAATTACATCCCTCAACTACATAGTATTTTGTCGGTTCATCCACATAACCGACAATATCTCCCGCCGTTATCTTATCCCCTTCAGATACTTCTAACGACTTTAACTGTCCGTAGGTCAGTTCATAATCACTACCAAGTGACATAACTACATAAGTACCTATCTCTTCATTAGTTCCAATCTCTTTGATTATACAGTCAGCGCCTGCAAGTACAGGAGTATTTACTTCGCTCTGAATCAACATGGAAGGATTATACTTGTACTGATCGAGTGTCGGAAAATACACACTTCCGTCCATTGAAAACTCAAGTATCACACTACCCTCAACAGGCCATCCGATAGTATCCTCCTCCGTAAACATAAGTGTAAGCGGGTTTACATCTACTGCAACCCCTTGCGAATCTGTCGTAGGATTCTCAATTACAACCGTAGGTTCTTCCGTACTTTGTCCTGCATCAATGATTACCTGTGAATCACCTGTACTTTCATCTTCTTGTCCATCATTTTCATTTGGAGTTGTTCCTTCTATTACCTGACCCGGAGTTGTACTTCCTTCATCCGAAGTACTTTCTGTTTCATTTAAGTCAACAAATGGATTTTTTTGCTGACGGTTTATAAGAGATGCCACAGTAATCACACCGGCAAGTGCAAGAACCGTAACAAGAGTCAGGGAAAAAAATGTCTTTTCCTTAAAGAAAGGAACTTTTGAATTATTTTTCACATTTATCACCTCAGCAATAGTTTGCCCGAAATAAATGTGCTTATTCATACTTTATTATAATGTTTGTATAATAGTACTCAAGAATATTCTTAAAGTCATACCCCTCCCCGGCAAGTACATTTGAACCATAAATACTGAGACCAAAGCCATGCCCTATTCCGCTCACAAGAAACCTGATTTTCCCCTCATACTCCTCTGCCATAAAAGCCGGTGATTGAAGATTAAGCGCACCTGCCACCTCGTCTGCACCAAATTCCTGTCCGCAAATAATTACCTTTTCCACATAATTACCATCCTCATTCTGCAAAACAATTTCCTGTGCAAACGGTTTTACACCCAAATCAAAGCTTTTCCCCAATCCTTCCTCCAAAAGATTTTTTACAGTTTCTTCATTATATATAACAAGTTGCATATAATTAGGCGCATTAACATCGTTAAGACTCTCTGTCGGCTCCATATATGAATACTCTTCTCCCAAATATGCACCCTCTCTGGTATACCCGGCACTTACTCTGTGAAAAAGTGCATTTATATAATTACCGCTTTCATTAAGAATTACCACATTCTCCGTATCAACAACAGCCTTTTCAAGTCTTCTGTAATTGTCAACAAAATCTCCCTCTCCCCATATTTGTTCAAGCTCATCTTCCTCATAATAAGTAACCCCCAGTTCATCCGCAGAAATTTTATTTCTGCCTGCCATTGCGTTTCTTAAGTTTGTCCTTAGAATAACCGCCATTGCTTTAAGACTTTCCATTTCATTTTTCGGTTCAACGTACCCCGCAAGTGTCCAAATCAGAAATTTTTCGGAATCAACTGCCTCATCCTCCACGTATACAATATATTCTCTATTATAACTATGCGTCTTTTTTGCATCTCCCGGTCCAAGCATCAAAACAATTACGCATGGCAGCAATAAAAAAGCAAATACGAATATACCCCCAACTTTCGTACCTTTCTTCACTGCAATACCTCCCCTATCATTACTGCAAGAAGTTCTACTGCATTTCTTGCTTCTTCTACGGTATTCGTCTGCGCACCGAGCTCAACAAGTGCACTCTTTGGCAAAAAATGTAGATTATAACGATACGCTTTTATCATAGTTCTTCGCATCAACCCCGGGAAATACGCCTCGCCTTTTAACTGTAATTGAAAACTGAACGCAAGATTTCCTGCAAGATTCGGATTATAAAGATAGCCTATTTCATTATCCTTAAATCTGCTTATTCCATTTACAAACATAATTTTTGCAGCCTTTTTTCCGTTATATTCAGTAACAAGATGTACGTCCTCATTTACTCCGTCCCTATGTAAATCAAGCACTACCTCAATTGTCGGATAAGCATCGAGAATTCCCTTAAGAGCCTCCTGCGCATATTCATATGCCGCACTTCTGTCAAGCTTACCATTAATGCAATCAAAAGTTGTCGTAATATGTAAAACGTGATATCCGTAATCACGTTCAAGTATTTCTGCCAGATATGCTCCCATTCCTACAACCGTATCATCGACCATACCCGGCCTGGAATCCTTATATGCCTCCTGCGAATGTGTATGAAAAATCAAAATCTGCGGATATTTTGTATCTTCTCCCCGAAGGGTCATATCCGCATCAAGCATTTCCGCTACATCAAGTATGGTCTTGTTTACTGCTGTATTAGTCTCAACGGCATAAAAATTCTTAAGTAATACATCAAAATCCATAAGCTGTGAAAGAGTATATCTTTTCCCAATAACTACAGGTGCAAGCGGTCTTATAAATGGTGAAATAACCTCTCCCACCGGCTCATCGTCAGAATCACCTTCTCCCTGCCCGTCGCCATAATAGTCGGGAATAATTGTAATAACAGGAATTGCACTTTCTTTATCTTCTTCAAACTCCTTTTTCATTAAAAAGTCTGCTAGTAAATCACCGTATAGATTGTCTCCCGAGGGATAAACTATTTCCTCCGGTACACTCTCCTTTAACAAATATGTCTTTTTATATATCTTGGACACAATATTATGTGTTTCTTTTTCATCATATAAATATGAAAAAACAAAACCGGTATTTTTCATAATAACAATACCCAATTTTTCCGTCATTTCTTCTACCGCATCTTCTATAATTTCACCAAGCGGTTTGTCAAATAATATTTTTGTTCCGCGCGCAATAATGTTTGCGCCCAAATATAGGATGAAGAACCAAATACACACTTGCAAAGCCCGTCTGATAATCTGTCTGAATTTACGCTTCATCCTATATGCACACTCCTTCCAAAAACATTATATTCGGAAGCCAAATATTTTATGACCGGTTTTTGCCAAGCAGTGCATAGCAAATGGCCTTTGCCAATGTAATACTCATGTTATTTATTGTCTCATCAACATTCTTTGGTGTTACAAACATCCCCCTCCACTCCGGAGTAAACAGTTCATAAACAAGCATTCTCCTTTCTTCCTCCGTGAGCATCTCATATCCTCCGCAGAATGTATCTCCTTCATATGAATTTATTGCCTCCACCAAACGATTCATCGTATCATTAACAATAGTTGCTGCATCCACTACCGTCGGAATTCCTATCGCAATCACAGGTACTCCCAGACTCCCCTTGTTAAGTGCATGCCTGTGATTTCCAACTCCGGAGCCCGGGCTTATCCCCGCATCCGAAAGCTGGATTGTCGTGTTCAGCCTGTGAATATTTCTTGCTGCAAGCGCATCAAGAGCAATTACCGCCGTAGGTTTTGTCTCTGCAACAATACCCTTTACAAGCACCGCTGTCTCAATTCCGGTCTGAGCCATGACCCCCGGCGCAACCGCACTTATCATGTTTTGTCGTCGTCCGTCACCTATCAGGTGCCTGTTAACACACAAATTATCAATAATTTGCGGTCCAAGTGCATCAGGAGTTACATCTCTGTTTCCAAGTCCGACAACAAGTACTGACTTTCGCTCTTCTTTACCAAGTACCTTCCTAATATAATCAGCCACAACACCTGCAACCAATTCCTGCTCTTCTTCTCCTTCCCATCTCACAAAAGGGACCTCTATTGTAAGATATTTCCCCTTCTCTTTTCTCATAGTCCTTGCCGCCTCTTCTGTTTCAATTGATACCGTAGTTATCCTGATTTCTCCTCCGTATCTTTCCTCCTCACTGACCCTGACTCCCTTAAGCTCTTCACCTTTCTTTTCTATGTCCTCCCTGACCTCAAGCGCAAGATCCGTCCTAATTTCAAACTGCTCTCTATTCATATATTTATACACACCCTTTGGCATTATATTTATTTGCAGGTAGTTTCTGCATTTTTTTTAATTTTATGTATTGACAGAACTGTACTAATAGACTAAAATAGAGTAGCATGTTTACATTAGACCGTTCCGTGTCCGAGTTTAATGCAAACCGGTGCGACAATAATTTACAATATATATTTGGAGGTGTACGGATTGGCTAATATTAAATCTGCTAAGAAGAGAATCGATGTTATCGCAACAAAGACAGAGAGAAACAAAGCGATTAAATCTCGCGTTAGAACATATGTAAAGAAAGTAGACGCTGCAATTGCTGCCGGAGACAAGGCTGCTGCTCAGGCTGCACTTCTTGAGGCTACTTCAGAGATCGACAAAGCTACTTCAAAGGGTGTTTACCACAAGAACTACGCTTCTCGTAAAGTATCTCGTTTATCACTTGCCGTTAACAAGATGGCATAATAAGTTTTTGAATTTTAAAAGCCTTGCTTTGATAACCCACAAAGCAAGGCTTTATTTTTTCCAAAACTGCCGCAAATACTGCACACCCTTCTATTTCTCCACTATTCCCCGCAATAAACAACAGTTTTAAGCACATTACAGCCAATTCAGGATTTGTTTTTTCTTGCAACATTTTACGGTTTTAAGAAGTACTAATGCTTTTTGCTTTCCACCTTATATTTTGTGCCGCTCCGTTAAACTCTTGGAATTGAAGAAGTTCAAGTGATTTGGGAAATATGTTAATTTTATATGCAAGGGTTAAAGGCACTTAAAAAGCGTCGCTCCTTAGCTTGCGAGACGAAACTCAAAGAATTATGTACAAATATATTTGCTGTTTCGTCTCGCAAGTTTAGTAGCGCTACGCTTTTTTCGTAGCGAGAGCGTGCCTTATAACCCTTGCATATAAAATTAACATATTTCCCAAACTACTGAACTTCTATTCAATTCCACTCAGACAACTCTGCGCGGCACAATTGGGTGGAAAGCTTAAAAAGCAAAGTACTTCTAAAAACCTTTTGTTGTCTGCGAAAAAACAAATCCTGAAATTGGCTGTAATGTGCTTAAAACTGTTGTTTATTACGGGGAATTGTGGTTAAAAAAATGAGCTGCACAGTATTTGCGACAGCTCAATATAATTATTTCATACTACACTTCACAAGAAGAAGTTCCACACCCAGTCTATCATTCAAAAATCCTGTCTTAACGGCCTCTTCCGTAGCCGCGCATTCTTCAAGTGCCTTCTTTACTTTCGAGACAGGGAACTTCTGTAACTGCGCAATATATTTACCGGCAATAAAAGGCTGAATTTTCATCTGTTCGGCAAGTTGCGACTTTCCCATGCCTTTTTTTACAAGCTCGCCGGCCTGCAAAAGCTTACTGAATTGCCTTGCAAGCATAAAAAGAATTCGCATCGGTGGCTCCTTTAAAAGCAACAAATCTCCATACAGTTCCAATGCTCTCTTCTGCTTGCCTTCGCTTACAGCATCAATCATTTCAAAAATCCTGCCGTTAATCTGTTCCGTACATATATCATCTATATCTTCTTTGGTAATAACATCGCGTCCGTAAGTATAATCAATGAGCTTCTTTACTTCATTGCTTATATTCTCCATGTCATTGCCGGTTCTCTCAAGCAGATAATCAAGGTCTCTTCGTGTAATATTCTTACCTTCTTTAACAAGCATCTTCACAATCCAATCGACAAGCTTGTTATCAGGCTGCCTGCCCATCTCAATTACACTTCCGTTAGCCGCGACAGCCTTATATAATTTGTTTCTCTTATCAATCTCGCTCTCAACAAAAAGCAAAACGGTGTTATCCGGAATATTCGCCATATACTCGCAAAATGCGTCAGATGCCGCACTCTTAAACAATCCGCTGTCTTCCACGATAATAAGTCTCCTGTCAGCAAAAAACGGCATAGTATCGGCAATTCCCATAATCTCATTGACATTCGCAGCTTCCTTGCCCTCAAAGTAATTGTAATTCATCGAATCATCTTCTCCGACAATGGCATTCTTTACCTGCTTTTTATACGAACGCTTAAGATATGACTCTTCCCCATAAAACAAATATACTTTTTTCCACTGTCCCGTCTTTAACGAATCCCTGAGTGCCTGCATGCGATATCTCCTCCATATGAATTAATAATATCACACTTTTACTTCTATGAAAATATGCATTTTACTTCTTACTGAGCCAGCCTCTAAAAAAACCGCCTTCAAAAATAGAGAAAACTGTGAAGAAAATATCTGCAAAAATAATGAAAACAAACGAAGGAATCAATATACGGGTGTATTTTTCACCACAGGACTCTCTTCGGTTAATGGCACGTCCCATCTTTAGAGTATATAAGAAAACTCCAAGATTAAGAAAACCTATAATAAGTGCCTGTGTAATAAAATTTGTAAATGCATCAATCGGAAGCCAATTCCCCGTCTGAGTTCCGCTAAGGAAGATATTTAAAAACAACAGGCCTATCTGAACATAGAATACGATTCGCATAACATTCAGCATTACACCACCGCCAATACCGATTCCTCCGCCCCATACCAGGCCGCTTCTTGTACAAAAATTACGAAAAACCTGTAACAAAGCTTTGCTCTGCACGCCTTCAATAAAACCGTTATTTGAAATAACATAGACATTCAAATTTAAGTGTTTGTCAAGACAGTATACTTCCATTTCTTTCAAGAAAGACATTACATGCGAAGGTACACTGTCAACATACAGAGGAAGACAAAACACCACCGCATCACCATCCTCCAAAATACTCAGAATTCTGTCATGATCCTTCTTATTTCTTAATGTTTCTTTTACTTTTTCACCCTTTACAAAGAATTTCTGCACACTGATAAAATAAGCTGAAGCACTAAACTTTTTCTTGGGACTTCCGTTTATAAATACTGTTTTCATGATAACATACCCTCCAATTCATTCAGAGATTTTAGAATGAAAACCTGTGACTCTCTGTAACCGTCATTAAGTGCATTTCTGGCTGCCAAAAGTTCAAAGGTAGCCTTTTCTTCTTCGGTAATATCACCATATGTAAACACCTTAAGTAAATCATGCTTGCCATATCGCAGTGTATGGTGCATCTGTTTGCCACGGTAAGTACTGAACGGTGTGGACGAACCGATACTTCTGTCCAACACATTCTTAATTACAGGGCTGTAGCTTCCGTAGTAGTTTGCACTGATAATGATTAACTCATCTGCTCTTCCGATTACGCGGCATACCGTATGCAGACTATCCTTTAAGCGACACTCTGCCGGATGCTTTGTCCAACAACCGAAACAACCCTGACAAGGCGCATATTTACCGTCCGCACAAATTACTGCATCACACTTTTTTTGTAGCATTTCATCATATTCCGTTCCCAAGTCATGTACTATTACTTTCATATCCGGCCCTTTTCCTTTCTATTCATGATTTTTTTGAAAAACTAAAAGTTCTTCTGTCATTTGCTTTGCCACAGCATAATTCTGAAACCACTCAATCAAATGCGTCAGGACAAATACCGCTAAAATACTGATTGCCAGCAATGTAACGATTTCCGCCTTGCCTTCTTTAAATATTTCTGCTGGTACTGCTATTGCAATCACAATTATTTCAACTAATATAAGCTGTATAAATTTACGAACCAATAATTGCCTCACAGTAAGTTCCTTCTTCGCATACATAACAATGTTTGGAATCGTCCCAAAGGCAGCATAAATCAAAGGAGCTCTAAAGGATTCATAACCAAATCTGACTTCCGGCATAAAATAGCTCCCCAAAATCATCATTACTGCCAAAATCATAGTCACCAACATAAAATATGTATATATCATGTCAACAAGCAATTCTTTACCTCGCATCAGAATAAATCTCCTTTCAATGCCCTTTTTAACTCCGGCACATATTTTCTGGATATAATAATCTCCTCTCCACTTTGCAAAATTGCCGAATATCTACCGTTTAATGCCGGCTTTATTGATTTTACCTTCATCAGATTTAATACAAGCGATTTAGAAACCCTAAGGAAATATTTCTCTCTTAAAATTCCTTCTAACTCATATAGTTTTTGTCGTGTCTCATAGACCTTTTGTGGCCCATAAATGAACACACTATTATCTACTGCTTCAACATAATATACATCCGTCACCGGCACTTCATACTGTTTACCTTCAATCACTCCCGTCAACTGACCATTCCTTGATTTCACAAAAGCAACAATCTCATTCACCTGGTCTGTCACTTCATGACAGCGGATTTCCATCTCCTCCGGTTCACTTTGCGCTATTTTTAAGACCGTTATCTTCATATAAATCCTCTCTTTATCATTAGCCTTTTTATTAATATAACTTTTTTCCGAAACAATAACAATATTAATAAAGGTAAGATGCACTTTTTTAGGCCAAAATGCATCTTACTCCCCATTATTTTACAAATCCGTACACTTCTATTTTCTTTCCTATTCTTATCGTGACCGCACCTGACTCTGCCGTCGACATGACCTTACATCCAACACCTTCAAGGCGCTCCAAGGTCTCCTTATGCGGATGTCCGTAGCTGTTATCCTCACTGCAGGAAATAAGTGCAAGCCCCGGGCAAATCCTCTCAAGCAGTAATTGACTGTTAGAATACTTTGAACCGTGATGCGCAACCTTTAGTACTTCACACTTTTCCAAATACGAAACAATCTCCCTCTCTGTCGTCGCACCAATATCACCGGTAAACAACATGTCGAAATTCCCATATTTCATATGAATCACAATAGAGCTGTCGTTGCGGTCCTCTTCTGTATAATTTCCCTTTGAATCAGGATTAATGCAGTAAAATTGAACCTCTCCGATTCTTATAGTATCACCTCTGCCAAGTGTTATAACTTTACTTCCCCTACTATGCGCAAGCCCCGAAAGCATCTTCAGCTTCTCATCCGTTTTCGCCACACCCGGCAAAACAAGACATCCGACCTCCATACCTTCATCCTGCTTAAAAAGCTCCTCGATAGCACTGCAATGGTCCTCATCGGCATGAGATACAATTATATAATCAAGCTTACTTACGGCACGTGCTTTTAAGAAATTTTTTATCCTCTTCTCATAAAGGTTCTTTACATCTGAACTTCCGGCATCAATCAGCATATTCTCACCTGTTGGAAGTCTTGTAAAAATACATTCACCCTGCCCTACATCAAGCATCGTAATCTCAAAGTCGTTTTTATTTTTTGGAAGCAATATAAATATTTCAAGAATACTGATTCCTACTATAAAAAAACCTGCAAATATATGTTTAAACTTCTTTTTACTCACAAAAGCAGGTAATCTCTTCTGCCTTTTTATAAGTTGCTTAATCCCGAAATATCCGCAAATTACCACTGAAAGCAATGTATATACACCAAGCACCTGTGTAAGTGACGGTTTTCCAAATAAAATTCTACCCACAGACATTTCATTAAAAAACATACTCATCTTCTCAAAAGAGAAAAGTAAAATATGCACAGGACCTTTTAAAAGAACTTCTCCCACACCCATCGATATTTCTCCCAAAAGTCCGCCTGCACCAAGAACCACAAGCACCGACATGCATGGAATTATTATAAGATTAAGTAATAGCCCGTACAAAGAATACTCATAATAGTTCCACAAAACTACGGGCAGTGTCATCCAAAAAATTGCCAATCCGGCAACTGCACCTGACACTTTCTTTCTAAATGCCCACTTGCAAATATCCTCCAAAACCGGAACTATCGTCCCAATTGCAAATACTGACATAAACGACAGCACAAAACCGCTTCCCAGAAAAATATACGGTGTTTTTATTAGCATGCAAAGCAATGCAAAACCTGTTCCGGAACAAAGGTCGTAGCTTTTTCCCGTGATATTACCGAACATCGACACGCCAAACATTATAAGTGCCCTTTGCCCCGAAGGGCCAAAACCTGTAAGCCACACATAAAATAATACTGCCACACTTGCAAAAACACATGCCGGAGCATACCCAACAAGTCGTTTTAGCAACTCAAATATACCCATTCCGATAAGCGAAATATGTAAACCCGAAACCACTAACACATGTGAAATCCCGCTTATTCTAAAGCTTTCCTGCAAATTATTTTCAAGATACTCTTTTTCACCTAGCAGTATCGCCGACATCGTTCCTGCATCCTTAAGAGAATAGCTGTGCTCCAAAAGCTCGATAATAAGCTTGTCCCTTACTGTATCAAACCACTCTGACACAGGATATCTTTTCACCGACAAAACTTGAGTTATATTGTCCGATGAAAACACCTTATAATAAATCCCCTTGCTCTTATAATAGTTGTAGAGGTTAAACTCTCCGTCATTACGCGGAACTAAAAAACTGGATAATTCGCCTGATGCGGCAATAACATCTCCGATTCGGAGATTTGAAACATTAGAAATATACAAGAGAATTCCGCCTACATAATAAGCTTCACCTTTATGAACAACTTCAGCATTCTCAAGTACCACATTAGAATAATCGGCATTGTCTTTTATTGATTCAATCTTACCATTTACAGTAGTTATATCAAGTGGCTCAGTAACATATCCAAATGCCTCCTTCGGCTGTTCAACCACCTTTATAAGAAACACTCCCGCCACAAACATTATAACTAATAAAAATATTTCTCTTTTTCTTATTTTCCACAAGCTCCCGCCTATAACAACAGGCATGAGCGAAATTAACAACCCCCATATTACGATGGCCGCATATCCGGCTGCGAG
>SVEG01000019.1 GCA_015057505.1 Lachnospiraceae bacterium | reverse complement strand
TATAAACCGCTGCCGCCGCCTTCACATCCTCATCCTCACTAACCCTCGCAAGTGCCACCGCCAGAGAACGCTCTTTAAGCCGATCCTGCACTATGGTTCTGCCAGCCGTCTCATCCTCCAAAAGCTCCTCTATATCCCTCCAGGCTTCAGTATACGCAGAGGCAGTCCACGGGTTAGCCTTATTATCAAGGTATACAAGCTGAACTACATTAAAAACAAGTAGTGCAATGATAAACAGTAATGTTGATTTATTTACGAAGACTTTATATAATTCCTGTTTTATCACTCACTAACATCTCCTTTGACGCCAAGCACTTTTGCTTCACTCACAACACACGTATCTGTAAAACTCCCACAAATAAATACTTTATTATATGCATCATATCCCTTTATATCAAATTCCGTAACCTTATCTGTTATATCCCATTCCTCACCGGTTAATATATTATAAAAATACGCCTCGGATAATTCAGTGCTTCCGTCCTCCTTTGATTCATAAATGCGATAAAAAAGACCATTGCCGGATGCAACAGGATTCAGCCATCCCTCACCATCTTGTTCAACAATAATTGTATCTTTACCAGTATCTAAATCCCTTATTCCTATTTTTCCCGACGTATCATAATAAACATAATAATCATCATAAACCCTTATAGGTCTATGCGTTTGGTACTCCTTTGTACTAATAAAAACTTCTTCCTCTGTTGTCTTCAGATTATATCGTTTTACATATATTGCGCCATTTTCACTTGAAGACGTAACATTTAGATATAGATAATCCTTTGTTACTTGCATGGCATCTCCCAAGGGGCCATCCGTTATCTGCGATGTTACTATACGATATTTATCACTTTTTAAATCGTATTCGAGTACATAATTTTTACTTTCCAGTTCTCCCATTTCACCTACACTGGTTCTTTCTGCAACAATATAATACATTTTATCTTCACAAAAAACCATTCCACCGGGGATCTCAGCTGTATATGGAATCTCAGCAACAGGAACTCTTCCTGCGCCGTCTACTTCCATCTTATAAATCTTATGCGAAAATAAATCTTCATTTACAAAATAATATATATATCCTTCATAATAAGCTATGTATGTTTTAACATCCGGAAACAGTGCCGCTCTACAAGTAGGGTCAGGATTATATTGCGAAGCCGGTTCATGTATGCAATTAGGGTCATAACAAAGAAGCACAGCCTCTTTCGCATCTTCAGGTCTAAAAAACACCATCTCACTACTTCCTCTAAAGAAAACGCCTGTCGGCGAAAAAGTTGACATACGATACATCTCTGTATACCTATAATCTTCCGAAACTCCTGTAAATTCTTTCTTACCGCACCCCAAAAGCAATGTCCAACTCATTACTACTACAAGTCCTAATATCTTCTTCACTATCATCCCTCTTTACTCAACATCCTTTATAAACATTTGTGTATTAAAAGCATCTATCAACTCATCGATTCCTGCTTCCTTCTGCATTCTGTTTATCTCTGCAACAGCCGCTTCCACATCTTCATAATCTCCGTTAAAAAGTTTCTCGTATCCTTGAGCATATATCTGATGCAACGTACTCCGTTGCTCATAGTCCTCTAAGAATTCAAAAAATTCCAACTGAGATACACCATATTCACATAATGGGGAAGCTTCAAATTTTGCCGCCACTTCTTTATAGTACTCTGCTTTATTTTCCGGTTCAGCACACTGCGCAAGCAAAAGGCCTGGATTTACAAAAACATACATATCTCCATCTCCCATAGCAATGCCATCTGAAGTCGGCAACGTTCTCACAAGCTTATCCTTATAAGAATAATGTTTATTTTCAATTCCGTATACAAGTAAATTGGCTAATTCAGGCTCTGTATTAATTAATGTTATAAGTTCTAATGCTTCCTGCCGGTACTTTGACCAGGTAGTAACTCCATATACGAAGTCCTCTACTCCCGTATAATAGCTATAAAACCATTCCCCCGGTATTACCTCATATACTGTTTTGTGTGCATAAGGACCTTTGCCGACAACCATCACCAGCTTATCTTCTATTGCTCTATCCGAATAATAATGCTGAATTGCTGCAAATAAAAAATCACCTTCTTCAACAGCATCATATGCCGTTTCATCAGTTCTCAGCCATCCTTTTTCCTTATATTCACGTACTTTCTTCCATAAATTTATAAATTCTTCATTTTCGGTAGCATTAAATGCCGTCCAACTTCCATCCTCATTCTTTTTAGCGTATATTCCTCTGCCCATATTATAATACCCAAGCATTCCTTCAAGATAACCGCTATCCGAATATAATATGACCTTTTCAGCAATATCTTCTTTTAAATTTTCCACAGCTTCAAGCATATTTCCTATATCGTAAAAAGAATAACCCGCCTCTATATTGAGACCAAGCTTTTCTGCCATTTCCCTATTACAACTAAGCGCATTAACATATGAAGGCAACTTCCGTGGCACATATCCATATATTCTTCCTTCTACTCTTACTAACTCCCAAACTTCTTCCGAATAAGCATCATAAAGCTTTTCCCCTTCCTCTGAGCCTAAATATTCTGTTATGTCCAATAAAAAACCATCTTCCACAAGCCGCGTATAATGCGCCGGTGCGCCCGACATTATTATATCCGCCTGCTGTCCCAGATTTCTGATATCCTCAAGGAAATGATAATATGTATATCCCTTTTCATCAACTTCAGGATTAGCTCCTATAAAACCAACAACAAAATCGCATCCGTATTTCGTCACAAGAAGCTCGTTAAATTTATTAATTATATCTTCACCTGTATTCCATGTACAGTTGGATATAGTCTGTAGTACCAGTACCTTTGATACTCCGAGCCGCGCAGCATCTTCATCTGCCAAACGTATGTTGTTATCAGCCAAGTCACCTATCCCTCTTTCATCATCCGGAATCTCTGCCGTAGTCGTTTCTTTTGCTGTTGTAGTCGCTTTAACTACGATGCCTGCTGTATTAGGCATTATTCCCGGATCCATTGTCGTTTCTGTCACAGATGTAGTCGGCTGTATTATTATCTCTGTCGTAGTAGTATTTTCTTCATCTGCAGGAAACGTAGAGGTTACGCTCTCGCCATTTTCTTGCTTACCGCAAGCCATACATGTAAGCAATATAATGCTTACTATTGCCATTACATATTTTTTCATTATTCAGCACTCCTATTCGTCCGATATTCGCATATTCTATACATACTCTAACACTACATATTCAACAATCTGCAATCATCAAACTTACTAATGTGTCTCAAGTTCCTTTGTAGAAGAGTAATTATTAGAATTAATCACCATGTCAACCGCATGTGTCGACTCTACCCTCCGTGAAACATACCCACTTGAACAATTAACCTCTGCATCAGCGGTAACAATTCCGCTATTAATTGTCGATGAGGAATCACTGTCAGAACCAAACAATGTACTTAATTGGTCTTTAATGTTTTCATCCTGTATGCTATCATACTCTGCAGGTATAACATATAATCTCATATTTACAGATGCATTTACAGACGATACCGTATAATCCGGATATACCCATGTTGACGCAGTACAAGAACCCGGATAACAGTAAGCATCATAGTATATCATGCAATTGCTGCCCGAAACACTTTCCGACCACTCAACATATGATGCAGAAACTACGCTTATACTTCCCAAAACCATAATTAATGATAAAATTACTGCTAAAATTTTCTTTTTCATTACCATTCTCCTTTTTATTTTTACTTTTACATAATTGAATACCGGACAGGAGCGCTACCCCTTTTTACATTTTCTCCCCATTCCCTTATTTACACCGATCGCACTTTGTGTTACAATTCAAGTGCATTGTTTATTGATGCAACTATCCGAGGCTTTCGCTCTTACCCACCAATGTACTAGCGAAAGTCTCCTTTTATATCTATCCAAACAAAATTTGAATAAATATATTTTCGAGTATAATCTCCAGGCTTTAAGATATCAAACACACAATCCACTGTTTATACAATTATAATATCATCTTATCTTTTATTCGTCAACAATACTATTCGATATATAGTATTGTTATTAACGAATACTAATGTTATATTAAATATACAAAATCTGTACAGGTGATAACATGGCAATTTCAGACAATTTAAAACGCGGTACCATAGAGATATCCGTCCTATCGCTTCTTAAGCAAAAGGATATGTACGGCTATGAGATATCGCAGGAATTATCCAATCAAAGCAAAGGGCTCTATACAATACAAGAGACATCTCTGTATCCTTCTCTGTATCGTTTACTTGAGAAAGGTTATATTTCCGACAGAACCGAGAAAGTAGGCAAAAGAAGAACCAGAGTTTACTATCATTTAGAGCCGGCGGGCGAAGTTTACCTTGACGGCCTTCGCAAAGAATACCTCTCTACTAACCGAGGTGTACTATACCTTTTAGGAATTAATAGTTTGGAGGAAATGGAAAATGAATGATACTATTAAAAGTAGTGCGCTTAACACTTATTTAAAGAAGCTTACGAAAGCTTGTCCTCGCAAGTTTAGAGCGCAATTTGTTTCAGATTTGAGCGATTCGATTTATAATTTTTCGGCTGCTAATCCGAAAGCTACATATGAAGATTTCGCAAAGCACTTCGGTATTCCTGAGAACATCGCATCGGAATTTTTAAAATCAATGGATAATGAAGAATTAACCACTCTTACCAATAAGAGTAGTTGGATTAAGAAATCAATTATAACTCTAGCCGGTATACTTGCCATTGTTATAATAATAGCAGGTATATGGCTGATACATGAAGTTATTGACGAGCCGGAGATTTATTATTATGAAACAGGTGTCGTGTACGACACCTCTGAAAATTTAGAATAACTATTTTAAAAGGAAATTTTACACATGAACAAACTAACCAAAAAACTATTACCTTTATTTCTTTCATTTATTTTAGTGTTATTTACACTTCAACCGGTACAGGCAAAAACATTTTCCTTATCATCTTCCTGTGATGAAGTGATTGTCAGCGAATCAACTCGCATTCTTGATAATGGCATGATCTTAAGCATCGTTATTACAGAGAGTACTACACCCATTTCACGCATACCCACATACACTAGAAGTGGCTCAAAATATTATTTACTCCGTGATTCCGACGGTGCTGAAGTATGGCGTTTTACCGTTACGGGAGTATTTACCGTTACTACCGGTGTAGGTGCGACATGTACTTCTGCTACCTATTCCACAAGCATATCCGACGATGCTTGGAAAGTAGATTCCGCATCAGCTTATGCTTCAGGCAACCAAGCTATAGGGAATGCAACCTTTGTTAGAAAGGTATTGTTTATTACCACAGAAACTATGGACTGCGACGTCACCTTAACCTGTGACGCCAACGGTACACTCTCTTAAAGCTAACATTCCATAACTCCAAACCAAAGGCGCCAAAACGTTGGATTCCCCGTCGTTTTGGCGCCTGATTTTTATTTATGCATTTTAATTCTTATCCTTCTTAAGCATCTTAAATGCACTCTTAAGACTTATCGGATTACCGTACATAAGTGTAGTCATTCTGTAAATCTTAGCAGCTATCCATGCAACTAATATATTGGAAGCGACCAGCACACCAAATGACAACGCAACCTCCCAGAATTCTACATTACCAACCGCAACTCTCGCAAGCATCGCATTACAGGAGCTGAACGGAAGGTATGACATAACCTTCATCCAGATGCTGTCCGGAACCATAAGGCTGTACATTGTAACAACAAACACAATAACAAAAATCATAAGAAGCGGGCTTGTGGATTTACTGATATCCTCTGTCTTGGAAACAAGCGCTCCGAGCATACCAAAAAGTAATGCATAGAAGATATAACCCATTGTTCCAAATAATGCAAATGTAATAAGCAGATTTGCCGGAATAGCAATATCAATACTAATAAGAGAACTCCATGCAGGTTTGTTAATCATATAAGATATAACTCCGGCTCCCATGATTATTCCTGTCTGGAATACGCTTGCAATCGTTCCTGCAATAACCTTGCCGCAAAGGAGCGCATTGGTTGATGTACTTGTAACAAGCACCTCTATTGTACGTGAGCTCTTTTCCGTAGTAACACTTGTGGAAATCATATTTCCATACATAAGTATCATAAAGTACAAAATAAATATAAGTACATATGCATATACAAAGCCCATTGTGCCGTCTTTCTTAAGCGCTATGGACTCAACATCCATGTATGCATTATAGTATGCGTCTATATTCCAGATAGTCTCTTCATCAAAGCCCATCTCTTCAAAAGCAGCTACTCTGTTCATGTGCACAAATACTCTTTCAAACTTATCAGCTCTATTGTCCGTCATCGGAATCTGAAGCGCATAGAATGTAGCCTCATACTCTGACTTAAGCGCAAATCCACCCTCTGCTTCTCCGCTATTAACCTTTGCCTCTATCTCGCTCTCGCTCGAAACTTTCTGCCACTCTGCAAAAAAAGCACTCTCAAGCATTGAAAAATCGTTTACAAGGTTCTGCGGATCATAAAGCAAATATACTTCGTCATATTCCACCGGAATCTCAACATTTTCCACACTGTCATCTTCTCCGGCAATATCATCTTCATTGATATCTCCACCGTCTTCCACTATCTCTATATTACCTGAAGACTGGTCACCATCATCAAACGCCTGAATTATCGTAGGAATAAACATGACAACCGCAATAAGCAATGCTACAAGAAAGGTCGTAATCATATATCCCTTACTTTGGAAATAATTGCTGAGTTCAAATTTTAATACTTTTCCGAATGCTTTCATTAGTTGTCACCTGCCTTTGCCACGAAAATATCATTAAGCGTCGGCTCATAACTGCCGAAACGCAAAATATCAATATCAGACTCTGTAAGTCTAGCCATAAGCTTCTTTTTGTCTGCTCCATCCTTAAGTGCAAGCACGAGAAATTCCTTCTTCTCTCCGTCTATGTACACAAGATCTGCAAAGTCACGCTCAAGAACTGCCCTAAGCTCCGCAAGTGAATAATTCTCTGCCGCAATCACAAGTCTGTCCTTACCGAATTCTTTCTTGATTGCCTTGATGTTACCGTCAAGTACGATGTCGCCGTGATTGATGATAGCGATATCTTCACAGAACTCCTCAACGTAGCTCATCTGATGGCTCGAGAAAATTACAATCTTATTATCAGCGATAAGCTCTGTTACAACGTCCTTAAGAATCTGCGAATTAACCGGGTCAAGTCCGCTGAACGGCTCATCAAGAATAACTATCTCGGGGTCGCACACAAGAGTCTGTGCAAGCTGCACCTTCTGCTGATTACCCTTAGAAAGTGTCTCAAGCTTTCTATCTGCATACTCTGATATCTCAAGTCTTTCAAGCCACTTAAGTGCGCTTCTCTTGGCTGCCGCAGCGCCCATTCCGCGAAGTCCCGCAAAATATACCATCTGCTCCACAACCTTTTTCTTAGGGTACATTCCTCTCTCCTCAGGAAGGTAACCTATCTGGTTTTCCTTCGGCACAAAAGGCTTGCCGTCAAGCAGTACCTCGCCTGAATTTGCCTTAAACACATCCATGATAATTCGGATGGTTGTTGTTTTGCCGGCACCGTTTCTTCCAAGAAGGCCGAGTGCCTTACCGTTTTCTACCGAGAAAGAAATTCCGTGAAGAATCTCATTCTCTCCGAAGCTTTTTCGTAAGTTCTTTACTTCAAGTTTCATTTTGTCTCCCTTTCATAGATATAATTATTTATATATTCCTCAATGTTACCATTGGAAACCTCTTATAATATACTCATTATTACTCCCAAAATCAAGCCCAAAACAAATCCGACAAGCATGCATTTACCGATTGTTCCAAGCAAAGCTCCCGTAAGGAACTTTCCTTCACTCTCCGGTGGATTAATTGGCTCACAATTATCCTCTTCCACCGAGCGGTAAAGCACAACCCTGTTATCCAATGCACACACATATGACCAGCCCTTTGCCCTCGCATCTTTAAGACTTTCAACCTGCCAGTCATTATTGATACCGTTCCAGTCTCTCTTATCTTCAAAAACCGTTTCTCCGTCTGCAACGCGACGTCTGTTGGTAAGTTTCTTGGTATCTATTGCATAGCGGTATGCCGTATTAACACCCGGCTCATAAATCTGTGCACGGCTACGCACACTTTTTACATGCCAGCCTTCCCTGCTTCTTTTTTCAAGATGCTTTATAAGTGAACGGGTCCTATGAAACATTTTGCGCTCCTTGCGTTCACATGAACGCTTCAGATATTCCTCTTCCCATTCTTCCTTGCTCAAAATAAATGAATCATGATTTATCTTGGCTGCCCACAAAAGAAGCACATTAGTGAACAGGAGCAATGTTCCTAAAACCGTGAATGCAAAAACAAAAATGTTTAAAAATTTGTCCTCATATTTCTCAAGCATCTGCATAATCATAAAGAATGCAACTGATGCAAATATGATTCCTGTATATATCGACATAAGCTTTACCGACTCAATAAAATGATTGGTATACTTCTCCGCATGCAGGCGCCTTGCCTCGTCCGTGTCATACAGCTCGTTCATGCCGTCTTCTTCATATTCCTTGGTAAAATAGTAATTGAGGTCTTCATCATGAAGCACTACCTTCCAACCAAGTTCTTCTGCCATCGCAACAAAATCCTCTTTCTCGGTTATCTGCTCCTCTGTCGGATGTGCCGGAAGATTGAAACGGTCAACCTCATACACCATAGTTTTTGGCTCGCCTTTTTCAAATATATACTTAACTCCGAACTTCATATCCTTAAGAAACCAGCCCGACTCTGACATCTCACGAAGCCATTCTGTCTCCTTGCGGATGTTCCATATAAATCTGGTTACCTTTAACGTTTCCATTCTACTTTCTCCTTCCCTCCAACACAGCCTTACCGTTATCAAGTTGCTTGCCAAGTCTTACCGTCTCCATAACAAGAAGTTCCTTGCCGGTATCTGTAATACCGTACACCTTCTTACCATTCTCTTCCGAAACAATATATATAAGTTCATCCTCCAAGAGTCTGCCAAGCATAGTGTAGAGCGTTCCTGCTCCCATCTTCACGCGGTTGTCGGTAAGCTCTGCAACGAACTGCATTATACCGTAGCCGTGTCTTGAGTTGTTCATAGCACATAACGCATAATAAATTGTCTCAGTCATGGGAATGTACTTTTTAATTAATTTGTCATGCAAAGCAATCCCTCCTATATTTATCCTCGATATATTAACGCTCGATATATCTTTGCTCGATGTATCGACACTCGATATAATAACATGCGCATATGCAGATGTCAATACTTTTTTCAATTTATTTAAAAAAAGAAAGGTTCACGGCAATCCGCAAACCTTTCCAATATTTCTAATCATATTATTTTACTATCGTCAATTATTCCGCGTAACGCTCATAAACCGCCTTAACACGCATAGTTGTAGAAGTAACTGTCTCACCGAACTTATCTTTGTGAACTGCCTCGTAAGGAGCAAGCTCATTAAACTTAAGGCCATCAAGAGTATTACCCATTCCGTCTTTTGCACCTGCCTGCTGCTGTTCGTAAAGCGTTGTTGCAACAACACCTGCCACATTAAGTGCACCATGATATGAAAGATGAAGTGTATCCTCTTCCACACCCGTAGTTTTATTATAAATATGATAGGTCTGTGCAACATAGGTTCTTCCTACCTCTGCAAACCAATCTCCGGTAATCTTACCGCTATCGGCAAGAAATACATTTTTCTCAGTTGCAAGTGCTCTGATGGATTCCATAAATGCTGCAAGCCCGCCACCTTCGGGTGTTCCAAACTCTCCAAGGTCGGTGCCTTTGCCATCTCTCCAAAACTTAGGTGTCTGCATCGTAGTAACAAGTACAACGATTATTCCTTTTTCACGACACTCATCAATCATCTTGGTAAGGTATTCTACCATCTCATCCTGATTACTGTAAGTACGATCGTTAATACCCTCCTGAATTATGAAATAATCTCCCGGCTGACCATTCTGAAGCACACCCGGAAATGCCATCTCATACCAGCTCTTTGCGTATGTACCGCCACCCGCAAGATTTGTTACCACAATATCATCTGTAACAAATTGTGAAAATACCTGACCCCAACCGGTCTGATATCTTCCTGCTTCAGGCTCTGAAACTTCTATCGGGTAATAATTGCTGGCCGTGGAATCACCACCGATATACACATGTACTCTTCTCTCCCTAAGCTGTGTAGTCCTTCTAACCTCTACCGCCGCAAGTCCGTAATCCTTCTCGCCAAGACTGATTTTCGCCAGTCCTCCATCAATCATTACATCTTCCATAAGATATGTATACGGTGTGGTTCCTGTTCTTCCGCCGGTTCCCGGATTACCAACATTGGTTCCCAGGGATGCACCGTTTACTTTTACAGTAGAACGTCCTGCGCCTGATTTTGTAATTCGGATATCATAAAAGCCATCCGGAATCGCAACAACAAACAAGCCGGCATCATCAAAAAGATTAACACCGCCTGCTGTGTCTCCCGGTTCACCATAGAAACCATACAAGCTCTCGTTATTATATTTTACAGATGCAGGAACCTTAACATAACCTTGTGTTTCCGTATAACTGCAGTTACCCAGACTAAATTTGAGAACAGGCGTAACTTCAACTGCTTTTACTTTCTTGTCCTTAAAAGCAAGTTTAATCTTACCTTCTGAATCTGCTCTTAAATCTTCCTGCTTAATTGAAGCATCCTCGTACAAATACGTTACCTGATAATCCGTATTTGTACTGTAGTTAACCATACCTTTAACATCTACTACAAGCTCTGCAAGTCCCAGAACCGCTTCATTTACATATGTATACTGATTAATATCATATGTTCTTTCCACATCAAAGTCTGCATCAAGAACTTTAATTATCTCTATATCGGTTGCTTCAAGGCTTGCCAGAACATCTGCGCTTGGAGAATATTCCGCCTTATTATGTACTATAAATTTCTTCACTACAGATACACCGTTTATCGTTGCCCTTACTGCAGCAAAAGCTTCCTCTTTGGTTCTGAGACGTACATGAAGACGTCCATCTACAACCAAAAGACTTTCATCACTAGTCTCCCATTTTACCGAGATAAACCCGGTGTCTGTAATAGGCTCTCCATACTGATCAATACATTCCGTTATATATACCTCTACAGATTCACCTGTCCTTATATTGTTCGGCATGGAAATATTAAAAGATGCAACACTCTGTGCCTCTCGTACATGTAAGGTTGCTGTAGCAACTATACTCGCATCCTCATTATGTGTTGCCTGAATGGTAATATCCGTACCGTTAATATCTCCGGCAATATAGTTCTCCGTTACCGTTACCATACCGTCCGCACTGATTGATGCCCCCTTGGAAGAACTTATAATCTTCCATGTTACATTGGTAAGCCTCTCTGTTTTGTCACCGCTTACCATCCAAGCAATAAACGGCTCCGTTGTCACTGAGCCTGTATGCGGAGCATAAATATACTCCTGTCCGCCTGAAATCACCATAGTACCTTTAACGCCTCCCTTATTACATGCGACAAGCATTGTAAATGCCGCAAATAATCCCAATATCACTATATTTTTTACAATCTTCTTTCCCATACACACTGAACTCCTCTTTCTAGTTTGCAGCAAACTTCGTTTCCAAAATACTCTGCTTCGCAAACCCCTTTTATAATGCTGAAGTTACAAAAATATCATAAATTGCCTTGATTGCTTTTTCAAAATCAGCCTCGCTGACACCAACGATAATGTTAAGCTCACTTGAGCCCTGGTCAATCATCTTAACATTAATATGTGCATGCGCAAGGGCAGCAAAAATTCTTCCTGCTGTACCACGGTTAGACTTCATGCCGCGACCAACGATTGCAAGGAGTGCAAGATCTGACTCAATCTCAATTGCATCAGGAGATACACTTCTGTGAATTCCCGCAAGAACTTCCTGTTCCTTATCCTCGAACTCCGACTGCTGTACAATAACACTCATCGTATCAACTCCTGAAGGCATATGCTCAAGTGAAATATTGCACTTCTCAAACACCTCAAGAACCTTTCTACAGAATCCAATTTCAGAATTCATCATATCCTTTTCAATACCAATTGCCGTAAATCCTTTTTTACCTGCGATACCTGTAACTGTGTAGTCGGATTTCTTAGATGTACTCTCTACAATCATGGTACCTGCATCTTCCGGATGATTGGTATTCTTAATGTTAATCGGAATACCTTCCTTACGAACAGGGAAAATCGCATCCTCATGGAAAACAGCAAATCCCATATATGCAAGCTCTCTAAGTTCTTTATAAGTAATTGTATGAATAACTGCAGGATTATCAACTATACGGGGATCTGCAACAAGCACACCAGAAGCATCTGTCCAGTTCTCGTACAAATCAGCCTTAATAGCTCTTGCCACAATTGAGCCTGTGATATCAGAACCACCACGTGAAAAAGTCTTGATTGTATCATTGGGCATTGAACCATAAAATCCCGGAATAACCGCTTTCTTAAGGCCACTTAAACGCTCTGCCATAACTTTGTTGGTTTTTTCTGCGTCAAATACACCCTTATCGTTGAAAAATACAACTTCTGCCGCATCAATAAACTCGTATCCGAGATATGATGCAAGGAGGATACCGTTAAGATACTCACCTCTTGAAGCCGCATAGTCGCGCCCTGCCTTACCGACAAAACATGCTTCCATTATATCGAATTCCTTATCAAGAGAAACCTTAAGGTCGAGTTCCTTGATAATCTCATTGTATCTGTCTTTAATCTTCTGAAGAAGATGATCATACTTCTGCCCCTTTGAAGCTGCACCGTAGCACTCATAAAGCATATCTGTTACTTTTATATCATCTGAAAAACGCTTTCCCGGTGCTGACGGAACAACATATCTTCTGTCCTTGTCCGAATTAATAATATTCGCCACTTTACGGAACTGCTCTGCACTTGCAAGGGAGCTTCCGCCGAATTTAACTACTTTAATCATTTTATTTCCTCCAATTTAAACTTCGTTTCCAAAAAGTTTGCTGCGCAAACTCTTTTAACATCACGCCTATTATACGCATTGATTCTCTATTTTTCAACCTTTTTTTCATCAGATGACCTGCTTCCGAACCAACAGGTTACCACAAAGCAAACCACAAGGAGAATACCTCCTATTATAACCGGTAAAAGTTCTGCTTCAAACCCATATTCGTTCTTGGTTTTCAAAAGAATCGCTCCCGGAGAGGCTACAATCAGACCGAGTATCGCTGCAAAGGTCTGAGATGCAAACTTCTTAAACAAAAAGTCAATAAGCTTGGCAATGGCAACAATACCCACAAGTACGCCGATTCCAAAAGGAACAAGCGCCTTACAACAGTCAAGCATTGCCATAATATCAAAGCTCAAAAGTGATTCTATGAACCTGTTTATCGTGGTAATAATTGTATCATAGTACCCGAAAATCATCATCAACATTGAGCCGCTTACGCCGGGAATTACCATTGCCGCAGACGCAACTCCACCCACAAGAAACAGTATAACCATATCAAAAATTCCGATTTGTTCTGCAACGTCCGCGCCTTCTTTACCGTTTAACAACGCCATAACAACAACCAACGCACAGAACACAACAAAAACAAGCATATGCGAAACACCAAGCTTCTTACTCTCTGCCGTAAGACTGTCCTTAAGAGACTTAAGAATAAGCGGAATACCGCCGAGTACAAGTCCCACAAACACAAGTGCCGTAATAAGTGCATGATTCACAAGCAAAAACTCAACCGCCTGCGCAAATCCGATAATACCTATAGCCAGACCGATAACTATTGCCACAAGAAAACCGATATTCCGTTTCCATTCCTTGCGTATATGCGTAAGTACATGTATTAGTCTCTCATAAATACCGAGCGATACTGCCATCGTTCCACCGCTTACGCCGGGAATTACATTGGCAATTCCTATTATCGCACCCTTAATAATATTAAATATAAACTGCATCCCTAACTCCTTTTCTGCTGCTCAAATTCTTTAAGTGCTACTACAAGTGCAGCCATCTCCTCATCCGTACCGATGCTAATCCTCAAATAATTACTGATTCGCGGAGCATTGAAATGTCTTACAATAATTGCCTTTTCTCTAAGGAAAGCAAATATCTCTTTTGCATCAAATTCCTCATGAGCCGCAAAAATGAAGTTGGTCTTGGAATCCCCGAAGGTATATCCCAGAGCCTCAAGCTCCTTCTTCGTATTCTCTCTTGTCGCAATAACCTTCGCCGTAGTTTCTTCAAAATATGCCCTGTCATTAATCGTCTCAACACCGAGAACAATCGACGGATAATTCATCGTGTATGAATTATATGAATGCTTAACCGCGTTAAGTGCAGCAATAAGCTCCTGATTACCCATCGCATAACCGATTCGAAGGCCCGCTGTCGAACGTGACTTTGAAAATGTCTGAACCACCAAAAGATTGTCATATTTATCAATAAGCGACAACGCAGATTCCGCACCGAAATCAACATATGCCTCATCAATAACAACAATTACATCCTTGTTATGCTCAAGCACATCCTCGATAAATGAAAGTGGCACTGCCGTTCCGGTCGGAGCATTAGGATTCGGGAAAATAACGCCACCGTTAGTCTCATAATAATCCTCTGCACATATTTCAAAATTATCGTTTAGTACTTTGCGCTCAAACGGTATCTTAAACAAATTAGCCCACACATCATAGAATGTATAAGTAATATCCGGAAAAAATACCGGTTTACCTGACTCTGAGAAAAATGTCAGGAATATCATCGCAAGCACATCATCCGAACCTACACCTACAAAAACCTGTGACTTGTCAAGCTTATAAAAATCAGCAATCGCACCCACAAGGTCACTCACGTTCGGGTCAGGATATCTTCTTAACATATCCGTATCTAGCTCTCTAAGCTTCTTCGTGGCTGTCGGTGACGGCGGATAAGGATTCTCGTTAGTATTTAACTTAATTATTTTTTTAATCTTGGGTTGCTCACCCGGAGTATACGGGGTAACCCTTCTTACTTTATCTTCCCAAGGCTTCATTCTTTTTTCCTCTTTAATTTATTATATACTCGCAAACCTCGCGCTATCGCGCTCTTTTGTCTGCTTCGCAGACGGTTTGCTCGTTGAACGCGCATAAAAAACAAATGTCGCTTCGCGCCGCTTGTTTTTTATTTGCGCAGTTCAAATGCTTCTGCAACTGCCTTAAAGCCCGGCAACGCCCCTTCAATCGTCTTGTAAGCCACGCAGTAAGCGATTCTTACATAACCGGGGCATGCAAACGAACGTCCCGGAACGATTAAGATATTGTGCTTCTTACACTCATTACAGAAAATCGTCTCATCCTCTGTCGGAGATTTTACGAATAAGTAAAATGCACCTTCGGGAAGAACACACTCATAACCCATCTTGCTGAGTTCTCCGTAGAGAAGTTCTCTGTTACGGTTGTAAGCTTCAACATCACATTTGGCATCAAGGCACTTTGCAACAACTCTCTGGAAAAGTGACGGGGCATTAACGTAGCCTAAGATTCTGTTGGCAACATTGGCTGCACCGATAACAAGCTCGCTGTCTGCAACCTCATTCGGGATTACAAGGTATCCGATACGCTCGCCGGGAATTGACAATGTCTTACTGAAGGAATATCCAACGATTGTATTGGCATAATACTTGGTAAGGTAAGGCACCTCTGCGTCAGTATATACAAGCTCACGGTAAGGCTCATCAGAAATAAGATAAATGTCCGTACCGAATTCCTTCTGCTTCTTCTCCATAATCGCCGCAAGCTCTTTAATAGTCTCTTCTGAATAAATAACACCTGTAGGGTTGTTCGGTGTATTAACGATTACAGCCTTAGTCTTCGCCGTAATCTTCTGCTCGAACTCTACGAGATTCGGCTGAAAAGTCTCCGTATTCGGAGAAATCTCAACAAGTACACCGTCATAGTTAGTTGTATATGAGCGGTACTCGCCGAAGTACGGTGCAAATGCAATTACTTCATCGCCCGGATTAAGGAGTGTCTTAAAAATAACATTAAGGCCACCTGCTGCACCGACTGTCATGATAATGTTGTTCTCTGAAAATGCTGTGCCAAATCTCTTATTAATGGAATCAGCAATTGTCTGTCTTACATCACCGTAACCTGAGTTATTCATATATCCGTGTACAAAAACAGAATCCTCACCGTCAAGAATCTCTCTTACCGCATCCTCAACCTCCTTCGGAGCAGGTACGTTAGGATTACCGAGACTGAAATCATATACATTCTCAGCTCCGTAAAGATCAGCAAGTCTCTTGCCTTCTTCAAACATGGCTCTGATGAGTGAACTGTTTTTTACATAACCAACCATTTTTTCTGCTATCATAATAAAGTCCTTCTTTCTTCTTATATCTATGTAATACCAATCAACCCTAATATTAGCAAATTCGCCGCAAATCTGCAATACTTATTATATAAGAGTTCATAAAAAGTGCTGGCAACAAGACACTAAAAAATTTTTCAGAAAATGTATTGACAATTTCTGCCCCTTACGATATAATAACATCTGCGCTGTTGAGAGCAGTGGATTGAACTCGCGGGGTGTGGCCCAGTTTGGCTAGGGTGCCTGATTTGGGATCAGGAGGTCGCAGGTTCGAGTCCTGTCACCCCGACTAAGCGTGAAATATAATATGCGGGTGTAGTTCAATGGTAGAACACTAGCCTTCCAAGCTAGATACGTGGGTTCGATTCCCATCACCCGCTTTTGGTATTTATGTACCAATTAATTTAATTATGTGTCTGTAGCTCAGCTGGATAGAGCAACGGCCTTCTAAGCCGTGGGTCGGGGGTTCGAATCCCTTCAGGCACGTTATGGTGGGTATAGCGCAGTTGGTTAGCGCGCCAGATTGTGGCTCTGGAGGCCCAGGGTTCGAGTCCCTGTATCCACCCTTTTTAATGACGTACCTTTTGTTTTATTGGGTACGCTTGTTTTTTATTACGAGGGAAACTTCGTTTTCGAAAATTTGCTTTGCAAATTCTTTCACTATTGGGCTATCGCCAAGCGGTAAGGCACAGGACTTTGACTCCTGCACTCGCTGGTTCGAATCCAGCTAGCCCAGCTCATGGGATATTAGCTCAGTCGGTAGAGCACTTGACTTTTAATCAAGTTGTCCGGGGTTCGAATCCCCGATGTCTCATTTGTAGAAATCTTGCTTGCAGGATTTCTATTTAATTTATAGCGGATTCCCGCTATCACGCGGATGTGGTGGAACTGGCAGACACGCCAGATTTAGGTTCTGGTGCGCGAGCGTGCAGGTTCGATTCCTGTCATCCGCAGTATAAACGGCAGTTGAGATTAAACTCAACTGCCGTTTTGTTGTTGATGGTAGCTACTATACATTATTTTATATTTTTATTAATTGTTCTTTAATTTACTGCTCTGATTGTCTTATAGTCATATCCAACAAGTCCGTTTGCATCATAGATTCCCACACGAACACTGAGTTCATATTCTTTACCTTCTACAGCGGGAGAATATGAGTATTCTTCGGTAAAGTAATATCCCGTACCACTATCGCTCCATGTATCCACTATAATATGATTACCCAAGGCATTTTCTTCTCTTAAAATGAAAAGAAGTGTTATTGATTTTGTTGAATAAGGTGCATCTACAACGCAATCCATTACAACACTTCCATCCGAAAATCCCAACCCCAGCGAAATAGCATCCGAATACATTCTTGAATTATCATTCACATCTCTCATTTGTTCTGTATCTGCTGATGCCGCTACACTCAAAACATTGAACATCCACATAGTCGCTGATAAAACTACCAACATAATCTTCTTTACTTTTCTCATTGTAACCTCCTAATTGTATAGTATGCCCCCACACTATACAAACGTACAATTACAACAAATCACTACAAATATGGCATTATTATTTTAATATTTTTTATTATTCGTTCATTACAGATATAGCCATATACAATATTTGCTCTTTTTCCAATATGCCACTAAGCTTAAGCAAATATCCGCCATATTCCCATGTTACAACTACTTTACCAGACATACTATCAAATATATAATATTCAATACCATTATCATTTATCTTCTCTATCAAAATTTCCTCTGAATTCACCGCCACCAAATTATCCGTTGCTTTACCACGATACTCAAAATAGAAATATGCTCCATCATAATGTTTATAAGATAATATATTGGCTCCTGTTTTTCTTAGTATTTCTCTCTCCAATTCATACCCTTCCGGCACATATCCTAATTCAAATCGCATCCTTTCGCAATCTTCATCACTTATCTCTTTACTGCTCCCTCTAAATTCTATACTCTCATCATCAGCAAGTTCCATCAACCATTCCTTTACATATGCATACACCTCCGGTACAAACTTCACCGATGCAAATGCAAATGCCAGGATGGCAATCACGATAATCGCAACTTTTCGCACTTTCTGCCACAACATTTCCTTACGCTCTTTTTCTCTGAGCGTAGCAAAAAGTAACGCCATCTGTCTTTCATGCCGCTCCGAAAAAGTATACATTTTCTCAAGTTCTTCTATCGGCGGAATTGCCCTGAACTCTGCAAGCAATTCCTGTTTAAGTGCTTCACTAATCAAAGAAATCATCCCCATTTAATTTTTCTTTAAGTTCTTTTCTGACTCTGTAAATCTTATTTTCAACTGTCTTATACGGCATTTCCATCATATCTGCAATAACTTTTGTAGGAATAAGCAAACTCTTATAATACATTATCAATTGCGTTTTCTCATCATACTTATGTATCTCATCCATAACGCTCTTTAACTGATCTTGCAGAATGGCTTTTCTATCTGTAGGTAACGTTTTACTGATTATCTGCTCCTCATATGTATCTGAGGCAAGTACAATTCTACTACGTCTTCTGTAATCATCTATTCCCAGATTCTTTACTATTGTAACCAGTAATGCTTCAAAGTTTGATTCACTCAGCCTTAAATATTCATCCTTATGTTTTATAATTCTTACAAAAACTTCTTGAACCATATCTTCAGCTTCATCTTTATCATCTGTATAACGTCTGACCATATGCATACACTGATGCCTATATTTATAATAAAGTGCCTCTAAACTCTTACGCTCTTCCTCATCTTCAATGGCCATCAAGTAAATAAAAAACATAACTCTCTCCCAAAATATCAAACATACTCGCAAAGCTGCGCTGTTCCATTATACCACACTCGCAAACTCGCGCCATCGCGCTCTCCCGTCTGCTTCGCAGACAGTTTGCTCGTTGAACGCGCAAGAAAAACAAATGTCGCTTCGCGCCGCTTGTTTTTCTTTTGCGCTGTTCACATTATACCATATATCTTTCTATATTTTAATATTTAAGTGTCAAATTTTGTCGAATAAAAAAGTTTTTCAAAAAAATTAGTGACAAAGTCCTATTGATGTTATATAATGTAATTGTACAATTAGGATGATTGTACCCATTGCTATCAATCACAAGGAGGTGATTTCGGATGATCAGCAGTGCATATCAATATTATTTAAGTGAATACGGTCACAGAGAGTCTAGTCGTTATGACACTCACAAGAAGAGCGAGCTTAAAGGCACCTACAATAATATCGTGCGTCTTAATAAGAAGACACCGCTGTATAAGGTAGATTTGTCCGAAAGTACCCAGCGTTTACTTATTGATTTGAAAGAGAACTCCCGAGTTTTCCAGAATCGCTTGTACGAGATTTTCGGAACGAAGGATAGCGAAGGCGACTTACAACGCAAGACTACATATGCTTCCAACCCGGACTTATTGGATGTGGAATATATCGGTGATGAAGACCTTGCTGAGGATACTGTTTATTCTCTCAAGATTGAACAGCTTGCTTCTCCACAGATTAACACTGGTGATTTTATTGCGGCAGATACGCCCGGTCTTACTCCCGGCAACTACTCTTTCGATCTAAACATCGGCGATAACGCTTACGAGTTCCAGTTTAAGGTTACAGAGAATTCCACCAACCTTGCACTACAAGAGAAGCTGTCGAGACTTATCAACCGCTCTAACATAGGTATTTCCGCACAGGTTATACGCGATGCTAACGGAAGCAGTGCCATGGAATTGACCTCTGTTCGTACAGGATCTCTTTTCACAAAGCGTGTATTCAGTTTCTCGGAGAATACTTCTTCCGAACAAACCGGAAGTGTTGAATTTCTTGGTCTCAACAAGATGAGACAGGCATCTTCTGATGCTATTGTCGAGATTAACGGTCAACGTACAACATCTTCCTCCAACAATTTTACAATCGAGAAGAAGTTCCAGATTAACCTCAAGGGAACAACTGCAGAAGGTGAGTCTGTTGAGATTGGTTTCCACAAGTCTTCCGAGATGGCATTTGAACAGCTTGAGATTTTTGCAGATTCCTATAATCAAGTCTATAAGATGGCTGATAATGATGCAAGCGGCAACCTTGCAGGCCAGAAGCTTAAGACCAAGCTTAACGGAATCGTAGGTGTATATAAGAATACGCTCGACTCTGTAGGTCTTAATCGTGATGACAACGGATATTTTAAGATTGATAAGGAAGCTGTTCAGCGTGCATTTGATGATGGTTCCTTAGATCGCGGTTATCCTGAATTAATCAGATTTCAGAAGTCACTAATTAATGAGACACAGTTGATTTCAGCGAATCCGTTTGAATATGTTAATAAGACGATGATTGCATATCCAAACCCACAGCGCCCCGCATCAACACCGTATCAGACTTCGATTTACGCAGGTTTATTACTTAACGGATATATATAAACAGCGCCTCCAACAATATCAGTATTGGACGCGCTGTTTTTATTTTCTTATTAAAGACTTATGTTCCGGCTGTTTTTGGTTTTATCGCTGTTTATACTTCCACAAAAAAACCTGCCGCCTCATCGCACTCGCCATGCTTGGGCACTCTCTTATCTTCCGGCGGAAGTGTCATATAATCCCCATACACAACCTTAAGCACACCGTCATAATTAACGGGCACGCTAAGCATATGCCCTTCAAATTCCATCTCAGTCATATTATACGAACCACTCTTCGGTATCGTCATGTGCGTATAGCCCGGTTCGTAATTGCTCCAGTATAATAGCTTACTGCCGGAATTGTTGTAACGTGTCGCTGCCTTATGCTCCATTTTGTAAATCGTCTTCATTGAAAACATTTTTCCCATGATCGCAAGCACCATAACCTGAAGCTTTTGAATTCCTTTATATTTGGAATAATCAAGGCTGTAGCGATGTCCCATCGCCATTCCGTATATAATGTACATTTTGAGGATATGAAGCCTCTGTGCAAATGATTTCTCCGTAATCTCATCAAGCACAAATAAATCCACGCAAATTTTGTTCGGAATATTATCATAGTAATTGCTTTCTTCCGTCTCAAAATGTTTACGACTGTTCATATACACAAGCTTCGGTGTAAAATCGAAAAAGGCTTTGCCTCCACCGATATCACAAGGCCGATAAAGCTCTATTCCGTCCGCAAGCTCATCTTTTGCCACTGCCAGAAACTTCTCGTAATCCTCTCTTGGAAATGCCAAATCAACATCATCATCCCAAGGAATGAATCCTCTGTGTCTTACGGCACCAATAAGAGTTCCTGAATCAAGTAAATATCTTATACCATGCTTTTTACAAATCCTATCCACCTCAAGAAGTATCTTGAGATTGGCCTGCTGTACTCTTTTTATCACTACCTGCTACTCCTTATTCTAATGCCTCTTTTACGGTCTTTACCATAAATTTAAGCATCTCATCCGTCATTCCGGGATATACACCAATCCAGAATGTATCCTTCATAATACGGTCGGTATTCTTAAGTTCACCGACAACACGGTAACCGCAACCGTTCGCACGCATCTCATCAAAACACGGATGCTTCGTAAGATTACCTGCAAAAAGCATTCTTGTCTGAACGCCTTTGCTCTCAATATACGGCACCACTTTATTTCGGTCAACACCTTCCTTACAGGTAAGCATAAATCCAAACCAACTCGGTTCTGAATTCTCACATGCCTCCGGCAAAATAAGCTTATCTGCGCAATCTGCAAGTGCTTCCTTAAGAAAAGCAAAGTTTTTCTTACGTTTCTCAACAAAAGCAGGGAACTTCTCAAGCTGTGCACAGCCCACTGCCGCCTGCATGTCAGTAGCCTTGAGATTATAGCCGAAATGCGAATACACATACTTATGATCGTAGCCAAGCGGAAGTTCTCCGTACTGGCGGTCAAACCTGTGCCCGCAAAGGTTATCCATACCGGAAGGACATGAGCAGTCTCTTCCCCAGTCCCTAAAAGAGCGGATTATTTTATTAAGGAGCGGATTGTCCGTATACACGGCACCACCCTCACCCATTGTCATATGATGCGGCGGATAAAAACTTGATGTTCCGATATCACCTATCGTTCCTGTAAGTTTAACTTTACCGTCTATTTCATAAGTACTTCCGAGAGCGTCGCAGTTATCCTCTACAAGCCAGAGATTATGCTTATCACAGAATTCCTTAACTGCCTTAAGATTAAATGGATTACCTAATGTATGTGCAATCATGACAGCCTTTGTTTTCTCGGAAAGCGCCGCCTCAAGCATATTAACATCTATGTTATACTGCGGAATCGTAACATCCACAAATACAGGAATGGCACCGTACTGGATAACGGGCGCAACTGTTGTAGGAAAACCTGCCGCCACGGTAATAACCTCATCTCCACGCTTAACCTGTCGTTCCTTAAGAAGCGGTGATGTAAGCGTCATAAAAGCCACAAGATTAGCTGACGAACCGGAATTCACAAGCGAACAGTATCTTACTCCGAGATACTTTGCAAAATCTGCCTCAAACTTATCTGTAAATCTTCCGGATGTAAGCCAGAATTCAAGCGAACTGTCAACAAGGTTAACCATCTCTGCCTCATCGTACACACGTGATGCATACGGAATCCTGTCACCTTCTTTATATTCCTTTTTTGTGTGATATTTCTTACAGTACTCTGCAGTAAGCTTAAGTATCTCTTCTCTTGCCTGCTGTTCCGTCATATTATCAAACATAATTATCTCCTATTCGTCCGGGCAATTAAGCCTTAAATATTTCTTCAATCTGTCCGTCCATGCAGGCAATCACATCCCCGCCTGCTGCATAAACTTTTGACCACTCCACTGTCTTCTCAACAGCCTGCCTTACATTCCACTTAGGCTGCCAGCCAAATACCTTTTTACACTTTGTACAATCAAGCTTCAAAAAGCCTGCCTCATGGGGTCCGTGGTCACATTTGTTAATCCATTCCTGACCTTCGCCCCAGCTTTCACAAAACATCGTTGTAAGCTCGCCCGTAGTAACACAATCAATATCATCCGGACCCACATTATAATAACCCGCATAGTTCTTATCCTCTGCCTGCGCCTGCGCAATCATAAGATATACATAAAGCGGTTCAAGTACATGTTGGAAAGGTCTTACAGAGTGCGGATTGCGCACAATAATAGATTCCTTTTTCATAGCTGCGCGTACGCAGTCGGGGATAATTCTGTCATTTGCAAAATCTCCGCCACCAATTACATTACCTGCTCTTGCTGTCGAAATAGCAGGTATCTTAGCTCCCTCTTTAACAGCATCCTCCGAGAAAAATGACTTCATGTAGCTGTGCGTAACAAGCTCCGAACAGGACTTGCTGTTAGAATACGGATCATATCCGTCAAGTTCATCCTCCTCCGTATATCCGCGTTGCCATTCATTATTTTTATAAACCTTGTCTGTTGTTACATTAAGAAAGCTCACTACACTGCTGCTTTTACGTACACACTCAAGGATATTAACCGTTCCCATAACATTGGTCTCATAAGTATATACCGGATTCTTATAAGAATCCCTTACAATAGGCTGTGCTGCAAGATGAAAAACTATCTCCGGCTGTGCCTCTTCAAAAGCTTCACTTAAACTTTTAAGATCACGGATATCTCCGATAACAGAAGTTATCTTCCCATCTACTCCGCAAAGCTCATAAAGATTTGGCTCTCCCGCAGGAGGCATAAGTGCATATCCCGTAACCTCTGCTCCCGCCTTTACAAGCACACGGCAAAGCCATGAGCCCTTAAAGCCTGTATGGCCTGTAACAAAGACTTTCTTTCCCTTATAAAAAGACAACTCAAGCATATTAGTCCTCACTTCCTATGATGTATCTTACTCATTTTTATCCCAGACCCATCCAAAAAGCCTTGTATTATCATTATTCTTATCTTGCTCATATATTCTGATACACAAATGATAATCTTTAGCTTCTCCTTTTATAAATGCATATCCGTTTTTTTCTTTTCCTAAATCTTCCGTTCGGTATAAGCTTATACAATTACCGCCATCGCCTTCATAACAGCTTATGTCAATGCGATACTTATCTCCGGGAACAACCGGCAGTTTTGCCAAATCAACTTCCACCCAGCTATTATCTTTAAATAACTTTGCATCAAGCTTAGTTGTGTATATAAGTGCATTTTGAGATGTATTAACAATATTAACTTCTATTTCAACATCATTTTGTCGCTGATATGTCGCCACTTTAAATTCCAACTTATCAAGCGCCTCACTTTGAGGAATAAACACTTCACTAACCTGACTGTTAATAAGCGGAGCAGTAACCGCATGCGACAAGCCTGTATTATATGTTACATACGGAGGTAATGCCGCAACAACAAAGCATATAACTGCAGGAATAACAAATATACCGACTCCAACCAAAAATCGCGTTCTAATCCATCCTATGCAATTATCCACATCAGACTTAAAATTATCTACACAATATTTGGGATGCTTAAACAATGCCGACACTACCAAAAGTGCAGTAAACAAAGTAAATACGATTCCTATATCACTTATGATATATAAATCTCTCATCATTAACTTTGTACCGATATATTTATAAATATAATCGCCGAAAATTCCCCATGTAAAGAGCTCCTGATCAACATGATTAGGCCACACATTAACTGTAAAAATGGAGAAAAACAGCATCATAGGTATATCCAAAACCATAAATATCTTTGTGTCTTTGTTAATAAATGCACTAAGTACAAAAAACGGCATTGCGAGAAGCAACCACTGAGGATGCCATTGACTCAATCCAAATAACGCCACAATAACGAGACATGAAAGATACAATGACCACTTAACATTATCTGTTTCGTTCTCCGGAGTCTTAAAATACGCATATGCACAGATCAGACCCCACATCAAAACAACATAACTGACAGTACCTGCACCTACATTCAGGCCCGCAGTATACACATAGCTGGTTGCACTAAATCCCAATACGCATTCCCTAAACACTTCATTGCCGTAATATACAACAAACTCAATAGCATACGGAATTGCCACAAGTAAAATATTACGAATTATCTTCCAAATATTCTTTTCTTTAAGAAGCAACAATGGTACAAAAAACAGTATAGACCACAATTTGAACGGTATCGATAATGCAAAATACAATATAAAAAGTTTATTATTATTTTTATAGTAATAATACAAACCAAGGAGCATAAAAAATATTGTAAAAATATCATACTGTCCAAACATAAACTGGCTAAAAAAGCCAATCGGTGCCGTAAGGAATGCGTATGCACAAAGCTTTGATTTTTTACCACCCATTCCTATTGCATCCGCTATTTTATAAATAATAAGTCCTGACGCAATATACAAAGAAACAGGCAACAGCTTATACCACATAATTACCCAAAAATCTGCAAATCGTTCAGGCTCTGTTACTATCCCAAAAAGCTTCATAGGTATGTTCCATATGGCAAACATAATATATGTGCTTGGCATGTAACTATCCCACATATTATATTCATATGCAGCATAGTCATAATAATCAAGTATATGCCCATGCAAATATGCATAAGATGAACCTGCCGTATGCATAATATCTCCCTGTTGAAATGTAAGGTAACATATTAAAGCTATAACTCCAAAAACAATATAGTCAAATATTGTAAGCGGTTTTTCAATCAACATAGAAACTTTTGTTTTTTTCATGTCTGTCTCCCATCGCATCTTAACTATTTTTTCTGCTTATTTTCCACAATTTTTATACAAAGATGATAATCCATTCGTTCTCCTCCGATTATAGCATAGCCATGCAACTGATTTCCTCTGTTTTCCGTTCTGTATAATGTTACACAGTTATTGCTCTCACCGTCAGAACATGATATGTCAATTCTATACGTACCTCCGATTTCCAATCTTAAATCATCTGTATCCACACATACCCATTCATTATCATCAATATCTTTCATCGTTATATTCTGAGAAAACAATAATTCTCTTGTATCTGCATCTCTTAAAGAAATGTTTAATGTAACGTCATTCTCTCTCCCGTAAGTACCTACCGGGAACTCTATTGATTCAAGAACTCCTTTTTTCGAAATAAAAACCTGCGTTACCTCTCTGTCTATCATTCCGCTTATATCGCTGTATATATTCCGCGTATGAAAAGTTACATATGGAGGCAATACCTCTATAGCAAGAAAAACAATCGCAGGCACTATAAAAAACGCCACTCCCAACACAAATCTGCCTCTAATAAACCACATGCCCTCTTTATCAATATTTTTTTTAACATCCTCGGACAAATACCTCGGATGTTTAAACAACACCATAATTAATAACAAAACCACATAAAAAGATAAAGCTAAATCCTTATTTCCAAAAAACAAAATTTCTCTCAGAGAGCTTTCATATCTGATATATTTTCCGAAAACACCTCTTTCAAGAAGTATTTCATCCGCCGCCCCACTAAACTCATTTACTATAAATATTACAAAAAACAGCATCAGCAGCAAATCAAGCACCATGAAAATCTTAGTATCACTATGAATAAATGCCCCAAAAACCAGAAACGGCACCATGAGAAGCAACCATTGCGGATGCCACCTGCCAATACCAAAAACAGCAAACATCATAAGTCCTATGATGTATATTGACCACTTAACACTCTCGTCCTTCGATTCTACCGTTACAAAATATGCGTATGCCGCAATGATACCACAAAAAAGTACTACAACACTGACAATTCCAATGCCTGTATTTATCCCCGTAATATTAACATATCCGGTCGGCTGAAAACCAAAAACATACTCTCTAAAAATAACGCTCCTAAAATACACAATGACTTCTATAGCAAACGGTATAAATGATAGTGCAAGACTCACGAGTATTTTCAAAATATTTTTATTCTTCAAAAGCAGTAACGGCACAAATACAAGAAGCGCAAAATATTTAAATGTAAAGGATACACCAAAGCACAATATAAAAAGTGTTTCTTTGTCTTTTAACCAAAAATAGAATCCGGACAAAACAAAAAACAATGTAAAAACATCATATTGCCCAAATATAAACTGACTGAAAAAACCTATTGGCGAGGTAAGAAATGCATATGCGCAAAGCTTTGACTTTGAATCGCCCATTCCTACTTCCTTACCAATTTTACAGACAAGTTGTCCTGACAGCATATATATTATACACGGAAGTAACTTATTCCACATTAATATGCCAAATGTAATATCATCGGTTACAGGCAAATCAAGAATTCCCAACATATAACACGGAATATTCCATATAGCAAACAAAATATATGTGCTGGGCATATAACTGTCATATAACTCAAACTGCGCATTATAGTCATAAAAATCTAACCAGTGGCCGTTAAGGCAACCGACTGATGACGACACAGTATGAACTATATCACTATTTTGAAACGAAAAAAAACATCCCACTGCAATCACAAAAAACAATATATAATCTATCTTCTCCGGCAGTGGTGAACTACTATTAAGCTTAAAGTTTTTATCTTTTGTAACATGTAAAAACTTTTCGCTCTTCAATCCTAAATATCAAACCCCTCATCTTTACTTCTGAGACTATAATCTGCACGGTTCAAAGTAAAATTAGGATTATAATAAGGATCGCCTTTCCTTAGTAATTCTTTATAACGTTCCCTAAATATTTTAACTTCACCTTCGAATCGTTCTTTTTTCTCCTTAGTATCTTCAAATCCACGGGATTTTGACTCATAATGGTAAAGTTCTGCATATGGAGTAAATACTATCAAATATCCTTTTTCACGGATTCTTAAACAAAAATCCACATCATTGAATGCAACCGTAAACTGTTCATCAAGGCCACCCAGTTCATCATACAGGTTCTTTTTAACGAGCAAACATGCGCCTGTTACAGCGCTCACATTTTGTGCATAAAAAAGCTTGCCCATATATCCCAAATTATCTTTTGTACATCTGTAATGTGTATGTCCGGCAGCCCTATGTGCACCAAGCCCTATAACTATACCTGCATGCTGAATTGTATCATCCTCATAGTAAAGCTTAGCCCCTACCGCACCGACATCTTTTCTCTGCGCATACATCAGCATTTCTTCCATCCATTCCGGAGTAATAACCTTTGTATCATTATTAAGCAAAAGGAGTAAATCTCCTGTTGCATATCCTGCACCAAAATTATTTATCGCGGCATAGTTAAAGCCTCCTGTATATCGTACTACCCGAACGTTTTCAAGGCTCTCCAAATACTCGTAGTAACGGAAAGTGATTTCCTCCACACTGTTATTCTCTATAACGATAATCTCATAATTGGTATAGGTAGACATTTCCCTTATAGAATCAATACATCTTGTAAGATCCTTAATATGATCTTTATTAGGAATCAATATTGATATCTTGGGTGTAGCGGTAAGTTCATATTTAAGCCTATAAATTGTAGGAAATGCCCTTGAGCTCTCAACCTCCGCCCTTATTCCCTCAGCAAGCAAGCTATCTTTTACAGCTCTTTTACCGGAATCAATAGCATACGTCTTCGAGTTAATGTCCGACGCAACTGAGTTAGGATGAGAACGCCAAAAATATAACAATTTCGGTATATGACATACTTTCTTTGCATTAGCCGTAAGCCTTAATATCATATCGTGATCCTGACTTCCGTCATACTCTTTCCTAAAAAGCTCCGTCTCTGACATAAGCTCTGCCGAAAAACTTGAAAAATGGCATATATAATTATTCGCGCGAAGATTATCAATTGCAAAGTCGGGCTTAAAATGGAAAGTTATAATATCTGTAATATCATCACCCTCAAATGTCGCCTCGTCCGTATACACGAAATCCGCATCCTCTTCGCAGATTTTAACCATCATTTCATACAGTGCTGCCGGATGTAACACATCATCGTGATCGAAAAGTGCAATAAACTCTCCAGTTGCCATAGCATAACATTCATTGGTATTCCCTGCAATGCCCTTATTCTCCTTGAGTTTTTTATAAACTATTCGCTTGTCCTGAGCACTATATCTAAGACATCTCTCCCCTACTTCTTTGTGAGCATCATCACTTCCGTCTGCAAGACACAGTTCCCAGTTAGCATATGTCTGTGCAATTACAGAATCAATCATCTCCTCCAGATACTTTATAGGAGTATTCCACAACGGCACCAGAATACTAAATTTAATATTTCTATCAAAAACCGTATCCTGCTGTCTCTTTCTTTCATCTTCTGAAAGAACATGTAGTTTTATATATTCTTTTGCTTCACTCTTATGTAAAATCTTATTTTTAGTTTTACGCATTACACCTTTTATTCCGTTCATGCGAAATTCTATGCATGCTTTTTTTATTAAAAAGCCAAAGCCGTCTTTTTGCTTATTTTTCTTTGCCATTTAAGGTTATCCTTTCTTCCGCCACTGCTATAATACATCCGCAAAATGTTTTTCCAACTTTTTAAATGTGAATATTCCCATAATTCCCGTCACCAAAATAAAGCACCAAAAGTAAAGTGTCCACAATGGCTTCTCATAGAACCATGTACCATAAATAAATGCATCCCTATAACCGCTTGTAATGTAATGGATAGGGTTTAATTTAAATATCCAATGTAAACTGTCCGGAATAATATCAACATCTTCGAGTCTCCAGAGTATTGGAGTAAGCCACATCATAAACTGCAAAATTATATTTACAATCTGCCCTAAATCCCTAAAAAATATAACAAGTGCAGATGTAATATATGATATGCAAAGTACCAACGCAGTCGCCGCAAATGTATAATATATCACTTGCACAAGCGATATGGTAAGTGTATAGCCAAAAAGCAAATACACCACAATAGCAACACCTATAAAAAATACGTGCACATAAAGCGCAGTAAGAATCTTTACGATAGGCAAAACACTTATCTTAAACACTACTTTTTTTACAAGATAACTATATTCCAATAAACTGTTAGTTGCATTAGTCAAAGCCTCAAAAAAGAACAACCACGGTACCATACCCGCAACAAGCCACAGTGAATACGGTACTCCTTCTGCAGTATTTCCTGCACGCAAGCCAAATTGAAATACAAATATATAAATTGCAACCGTTACTATCGGCTGAACAAATGCCCAAATCGCTCCCAAATAAGAAGCGGCATATCTCATTTTAAAATCTTTATTTGCCAGATTAACTATAAGTCTGCGGTTTGCATATATATCCGCAAACCACTGAAAACATTTTTTTACCTTTAAAAACATCCTTATTTTACCTTCCTCTGAAGATATCTCCTATTTTGCGAAGCGGTTTTGTAATTTTCCAACTTGTTGAATTGAGTGCCTCATCCACAGTCTGCCTCAATGCTGCACACTCGTTTTTAAGATTTATCAGCTCTGCTTCTTTCAATTCAAGTGCGGCTTCCGCTGCCTTTTTCTTCATGTCGGCCTCTTGCTCTGCAGCTTTTGCCACCATAGAGTCCTCCCATATCTGACCCATTTCACTGATAAGAATCTCACTTAAGGATATCATTCTATACACAAGTTTCACATAGTGAAACTTCTTTCCGGATACCGGCACTACTTCAAATGACGGGTCTGAAACAGTAAACATATACTTGTTACCCGCGCTATGCACTGCATTTGACCCTACAATCCTAACGGGCATTTCTTCACCCTCAGCCAAATCCGTAAAAGAAATTATCTCCATAAAACACGGTGCATTAATCGGGTCAACACGAAGCTTTTTAACATTTTCCGCTATAATGGCTTCTACTGTTATAACACCTCGTACATCTGAAATACCCATGGTAATACTGTCACTCTCATCCCAACCGGCACCTCTGTCCATATAAAGTTGTGAAAAATAATACGGATAACCTCCGGTAATGTAATTTTCCGTATTTTCGATAAATTCTGCACCTTTTTTCACTTCGTAAATATACTGATATATTTCACCGTATTTCCTTGTTCTCCAAAACAACGGCTCTATTCCTGTAACATCCTCATTATGTACCGGAATCTCTGTTGAACCTACGGGTGCATACGTTGCAAAACGTTTTGTAGCAGTAAGTCCTGTTCTGTTTAACATTTTTTCAATACTATTTTTCGTAAAAAAGTGTATATGTGTATTATCTAAAAGACCTACCTTGGTATATTCAAACTCATGATTGAGAAGCGATATCAAAATGGAATTATGTGCCATATTCGGCACTGAAAAAATTATTGAACCATCCTGTTTAAGAAGCTGCTTTGCACGAATAATAACCTTCTCGGGATTACGAAGGTGTTCAAGGACATCTGCAAATGTGATATAATCAAACCGCAAATTTTCATACTTATCATACCAACTATATGTCTCAATATCATCAATCACCAAATCTTCGCCATACTGTAAAGCTTCCCTGCCGGCTTCACCATCTATCTCCACAAGATACACTTTACAATCAAGTGCTTCTTTTAAATACTTGGTCATTCGTCCGTTGGCAGGACCAAATTCAAGCACAGTAGATCCTCTCTTAATCTGGTTAATTATAAGTGACAACGAATTGGTATTCACCATATCCAAATCAAAATTATACTTTGAATGTTCCAACTTAAGAACCTCCTTATATCTTCCATTCGTGATGCAGTACACACATTCCCTCTGCAATATAATCCATCTTTACAAAGAAACGCTTTATCTGCGTCTGATAATCAAAATTCACTGTCGCAGTCTTATCAAAAAGAGCAACATCAAAATAGTAACCGCCACCCGTAAGGTTAAATCTCTCGTATGTAAGCCTGCACTTATTGTGTCCCTTTATCCACGGTATTTTTTTATCATCAAGTAACGTATTTAGACCGCATATATATTTGTGATCAACACTTCTGATTGCAACTCCAAGCACCGGATGTGCAACATTTTCCTCAAATACTTCATAGTCTATCTCGAGAGTTATGTCTTCTCCAAACGGCACATCACTTATCTCGTTGCCGAATTTATCACAAAGCTTTACTGAGCATACCTCCGCTATAACATTCTTTCCGTTCTCTTCACTACTCACAGATTCGGCTTTTACACCTTCGGCTACATCCTTATCGTAGTTTCCCTCGGAAGAAGCATTGTTTAATCCGCTAACTTCCATATCTCTTTTTTCAAGTTCAAGTGACTTACTGTACTCTGAAAAAGCAAGTCCGCTCTTTAAAAAGTCATTGTACCTGTCGGTTACCGTATCGACATTGCCATCCATTACAAGTGCACCGTCATTAAGCCAAATAGCCCTTTTACAAAAACGCTTAATCATGTTAAGGTCATGACTTACAATAATTACTGTCTTACCTGCATTCATGAACTCAACGAACTTATCCATACACTTCATCTGGAATCTCGTATCGCCGACTGCAAGCGCCTCATCCACAATAAGTATCTCCGGATCAACATGAATCGCTACCGAAAATGCAAGTCTTACAAACATACCGCTTGAATAAGTCTTAACAGGCTGATGTATAAACTCTCCGATGTCTGCAAAGCTGATTATAGAATCCAGTTTCTTATCCATCTCTTCTTTAGGGATATTGAGAATCGTACCATTAAGATATATATTCTCTATACCGGTAAATTCCATGTTAAAGCCTGCGCCAAGCTCCAAAAGTGCTGAAATCTTACCATTCACCCCTATGCTTCCCGAGGTACTGTTAAGCACGCCCGTAAGAATCTTAAGAAGTGTGGACTTACCGCTACCGTTTTTACCTACAATTCCGATAGTTTCACCGCGATTAATCGTAAAACTTACATCATTAAGGGCATAAAAATCCTTGGAGTACTTTTTCTTTCTAATAGAAAAGGTCTCCTTAAATCTGTCCTTCGGACTGTCGTATAATTTGTATATCTTGGTTACATTATCAAAACGGACTGCGGTGTCACTCATTATTCCAACCTCTTATTTCTGCTTATATTCCTTTATGCCGCCCCACTTCTGATCCTTGTCGGAAAGAAGTAATTCCATATCTGCGGGAATCGGCCATTCAATTCCGATATCCGGATCATTCCATTTAAGGCCACCCTCATCGTTGGGATGATAAAAGTCAGAGCATTTGTAAGCAAACTCCGCCATATCGGAAAGTACCACAAAACCGTGTGCAAATCCCTTCGGGATAAAAAATTGCTTCTTGTTCTCTGCACTTAAAAGTACGCCGTACCATTTACCGAAGGTCTCTGAGCCCTCACGTAAATCAACTGCAACATCAAAAACCTCACCGTTAACTACTCTTACAAGCTTGTCCTGCGGGAAGTTAATCTGGAAATGAAGACCGCGAAGCACGCCCTTCGTCGACATCGACTGGTTGTCCTGAACGAACTGTACATCAATGCCCGCCTCTTTAAAATCGTTATAATTGTAGGTCTCCATAAAATATCCTCTGGAATCACCGAACACCTGCGGTTCGATTACCTTAAGACCTTCTATATCGCATGTTGTTACTGTAATTTTTCCCATTTTCTTTCTCCTTAAATCATTATTTATTTTCAGGTTTTTTAAGAATATTCAAATACAATTCAAAAAGCCATCTGTGCTTCTTGGTCACGGCATCAAGTATGATTCCGCACATCAAAAGTAAAAAGCCGATAATCATAAATCCTACGGACACAACCAGTGTCGGGATCTTATATACATACGCATAGGCAATGTATTCGCAAAGTACAGGTATAAAAAAAGCTATGCCGCAAAGTATCATTAACGCCCCGAAAATCCCAAAAAACAGCATCGGTTTGTAATCCTTAAACAGGGTTATTATTGTTTTAATAACCTTCATACCGTCCTTGTAGGTATTGAGCTTGGATACACTTCCCTCCGGTCTGTCCCTATAGGTTACAGGTATTTCCTTAAGTTTAAACTTCTTATCAAGTGCATGGATACTCATCTCAGTCTCTATCTCAAAACCGCCCGAAAGTATCGGAAAACTCTTGACGAATTCATAGCTTAACGCTCGATATCCTGTCATAATATCCCTGATATCACCCTTAAACAGCTTATTGATAAGCTTCCTTACAAGCTTGTTACCCATATTATGAAAAGGTCTTTTATTCTCTTCAAAGTATGTCGCAGAAAGTCTATCACCAATAACCATATCCGCCTTACCGCTAAGCACAAGTTCAGCCATCTCTCCCGCAAATTCTGTAGGATATGTGTCGTCACCGTCTGCCATAATATAACACTCTGCATCTATTTCGCGGAACATCGTCCTCATTACATTACCCTTGCCCTGACGATACTCGTATCTTACAACCGCACCTGAATTTGCCGCAATCTCTGCCGTACCGTCGGTTGAATTATTGTCATAAACATAAATCATCGCCTCCGGCAAGGCTTCCTTAAAGTCTGAAACTACTTTTGCAATCGTAACACTTTCGTTGTAGCACGGAATTAATACTGCTATTTTGTCCATACCACTTCTACCTTTCTATTCTTGAATTCTTTTACCTTCCTCATCCAACATATAACCATCAGGAGTCATGCAATCGTACCACATCTTACCCTCTTCACAATAATACAATGCCCCATCACTCTCAAGCCAACCGGAATATGCCGTTCCATTGGAATTAAAATAATACCACTCCTCATCGATCAGTTGCCAACCTGTTACCAATAAACAACCGTCTGCAAAATAGTACTTTTCTCCATCCTGTTCTAACCATTCATCAGACAAGGCAAAACCGTCCTCACCAAAATAATACCAGTCACCTGCAATTTGACGCCATGTATTTGTCAGATACGTTTCCTGCTGTATGTTACAATAACGCCAGCCCTCTTCATATTTAACCCATTTTTCCAAGTCACCTTTTCCGATGAACTTCCCTAAAAGCGAAATGACTACAATAAAATCAATTATCACTATCGGCAATATAATATTCCTAAAGGCAAATATTTCTTTTAAAGAAAACGGTATTAAACTTCTAATTAACAAAAACATCGGTAATAAAAGAGGAATAAAATACCTTCCCTGCACCCCTTCAATTAACTGATTTTTATAATCCGTCCATTGTACATACAAACTAGTCATAATGAGAAGGAAAATCGCAGTAACTATTAATGCGAATAACGTGCTCACACCTTTAAATTTAACAGGTACTTTTTCTTCAGAGAAGACTCCTCCCATTAACAATATTACAAGTAGAATTATATAGCCTTTTGATATGAATATATTATAATAACTAAGTTGTTGACCAAACATGGTATAAAAATAAAACGAACCATACTTCTTTATTGTCGCAAACATTATTTTAAAATAGTTCGGCAAATCACTGAGAATGTATATAATCTGATCATCAGAATTTTTGCCTCCCTCTATATCCAAAAGATATCTGCCTGCAAACGCAAGCCAACCAAGCCCTGCTACAACAACCAATATTCCCATGCATACAGCATGTGAAATAAACTGTTTTTTTCCGCCAAATCTTTCTATAGGAATAAGAAACGGCAAAATACAAAACGGAATATACACAATCTTATACAAGCTGATTGCTATTGCCATAATATATAATAATACAAGTTGCTTCTTTGACATAACACTTTCCTGTGTATATCTTAAATACAATACAAATGCTATAAATGCCATTGTAAGCGCCGTAACCATTGCATCCGGCGCAAGCGATATTGCTTCCTGCATATTCATGGGAAGCAATGTTATCATTATTATCATTTTCTTGCCGACAGGAATATACTTAATTGCGAAATAAGTAATTAGCCCCACTGCCACAAGATTAAACAACCTTCCCATTAAGAACATTATTGCAACACTATCCGTAAAAATTCGTGCCACAAATATTCCCAAACTTTGCGGAACATAAGAAACCGGTGCATATAAAGAAGTATTCCAGAAAACGTACCATGTCCTTTCATCGGATAACTTTATGTCTAATGTCGACCATGATTCCTGAAGCGTAACCGTGTGCGTATCCAACCAAAGTTCTAAGCCTTTGGGCAGTTCCCTTCCTCCTATTCCGCTTTTAATATCGGATAGCATATGCCCTTCCGATATCTCATATGCCCTATAAAAATGATGGTCCTCATCCGGAACGCTGTTTATAGGGTATGCAAAAAAATACATTATACCTAAAATTGCATATATAAGCAGAAATAATTTATGTAGTTTCTTTTCAAAGTAAATTGAACCCACCCCTATAAGCACAATTAACAAAAAAGCTATAAAAGCAACAAATACATTTACTCCTTTAATAAAAGAAACAGGATTATTAATTATATGGCGCAAAAAAATAATATACATGATAAGCATTCCGCTGAACATTATCCCATATTTTTTTACAAATTCACAAATTTTGTCTTTGCTTATATTTGCAAACATATTCATAAACTATTTCTCCCGGTCAACAACTTATCCTTTTTTTAACGCCACTATGGGATGCCGTTAAAAACAGCATCCCACCTGTTAGTTATTAGCGATTTTTATACATGTCATCGTAGTATTTCTGATACTCCATACTGGTTACATTCTTCATCCAGTCTTCGTTCTCAAAATACCACTTGATAGTTTTCTTAATGCCTTCCTCAAACATTGTCTCCGGATACCAACCAATCTCAGCCTTAATCTTATCGGGAGCGATTGCGTATCTTCTGTCGTGACCCTTACGGTCTGTTACGTAAGTAATAAGGTCCTTGCTTACATTAGCCTTTCTCGGGTCGCTGTCCGGAAGCATCTCGATTAATGTCTCAAGAATAATATTGATAATCTCGATGTTCTGCTTCTCGTTATGCCCACCGATATTGTATCTCTCACCAAGTCTGCCAGATTCCTGAACCATATCGATTGCCTTGGCGTGGTCATCAACGTAAAGCCAGTCTCTTACGTTCTTACCATCACCGTATACGGGAAGCTTCTTGCCCTGCAATGCATTGTTGATGATAAGCGGGATAAGCTTCTCCGGGAACTGGTAAGGTCCGTAGTTGTTACTGCAGTTAGTGATATTAGCAGGGAATTTGTATGTATCAATATACGCCTTCACGAGCATATCTGAGGATGCCTTACTTGCCGAATACGGGCTGTGCGGGTCTATCGGAGTGGTCTCATAAAAATATGTTCCGTCCTCCTCAAGTGAACCGTATACCTCATCAGTTGAAACATGTAAGAATCTCTTGTTCTCCTTATATGTTCCGTCCGGAAGCTCCCAAGCTTCCTTCGCCGCGTTAAGCATTACAAGTGTTCCGAGTACGTTGGTCTTAACAAAAACCTCCGGATTAAGAATACTTCTGTCAACGTGGCTCTCTGCCGCGAAATGAACAACTCTGTCGATATCGTTCTCCTTAAAAATCTTGCGGATGGCATCACTGTCGCAGATATCTGCTCTTACAAATGTGTAGTTGTCGTAATCCTCTACCGCCTTCAAATTCTCAAGATTACCTGCATATGTCAGAACGTCAACATTAATAATTCTGATGTCCTTGCCGTACTTACGAAACATGTACTGAATATAGTTTGAACCAATAAATCCGGCTCCTCCTGTTACAAGATAAGTTCTCATATTATCCTCCGTTTTAAATATATTTAGTCTATTATTATAAGCTGTCTAGCCTTGAATTTCCTGTATATACTCTGCAATAGCCTCGTGCCAGTCTGCCGGCTCATATCCCACCGTAAGCTTAAGCATAAACTTTTCAAGCACCGAATATGCGGGGCGTTTCGCAGGTGTAGGGTACTCTTCCGTGGTAATGTAATCCACTTCAGTATTCTTACCCGCAAGTCTGAAAATCTCTTTGGCAAAATCTGCCCAGCTGCAACTTCCCTCGCAAGTTCCGTGATATGTTCCATAGTTCTCTGTCCACAAGAGCTTATCAATAATCTTGGCAAGCACCTTCGTACTTGTGGGTGAACCATATTGGTCACTTACCACTCGTACCTTATCATTGGTCTCGGCAAGTCTGAGCATCGTCTTAACAAAGTTCTTGCCGTCACCGTAAAGCCATGCTGTCCTTATTATAAAAAACTTATCCGCAAACTGTTTTACAAACAATTCTCCTTCAAGCTTACTCTTACCATAAACACCCTGCGGTGCGGGCTCATCAAACTCCGTATACGGCTTGTTTGCATCTCCCGCGAAAACATAGTCAGTAGATATCTGTACCATCTTGGCTCCGACCTTGCTTGCTGCAATACTTAAATTACGCGGTCCGAGTGCATTAATCTTATATGCATTCTCCACATCAGTCTCACATGCATCAACACCCGTATGTGCCGCACAGTTAATAATTGCGTAAGGTTTAACCTTCCGGACAAACTCAAGCGTCTGTTCAAGATTCGTAATATCAAGCTCAGCAACATCTGTATTTACAAGTTCAACCTCTGCATTACCCTCATATAATTTTGCAACTGCTCTTCCAAGCTGTCCGTTACTTCCCGTAACCAACAATTTAAACATAGTTTATTCCCCTTTATTCTTTTTATCCCAGTATACCGGGTTAGTTGTCATTTTTCTAATAAGCCCCATAGGTAGCCGTGTATAATTTTTGCCACATAAATAACCAATATACTTGCATGCGCTTGTCCACACAAGCCTAAATATAAGATAACCCTTACCTGTCTTAAACAGATGCTCTGCCGTCCTTTTTACAAGACTTATACCTTCCTTCTCAGAGGACACAAGATTAAATCTGTCTGCATAATCCTTCTGCGATACACCCATATCAAAGTTACGCTTAAAATACTGAATTCCCGTATACTTGTGCGAATGATAAACCTTCGCTTCTGCACAATACGCAACCTTATAACCTTTATTAACGGCATCAGCCGCAAAAATCATATCCTCATTAAAGATTGTCGGACTTACAAAACCACCCACAGTCTCATACAAATCCTTACGATACATTGCACATACATCAGAACAGAAAAAGGTTTTTATTCCCATATGCGGTATATCATTCCTGCTCTTAATCTTGGATACTTCGGAATAATTAAATCCCCTTGTAAACTCTTCTATATAATCGCTTTGCCCTTCTCTCGGAAGCTGTCTTGCATATGCCACTGCGACATCTTCATTTCCCTTAAAAGCACGCACCAAACAGTTTATCATATCAGCATCTGCCGGAATTACATCCTGCGTCATAAAGAGCAAAAGTCCGCACTCTGACTGCTTCGCTGCAAAATCCCTTGTGCCACCGTGATCAAAATCCTCCATACCGATATGGGTAACCATTACCCTTGTATCACCTATGTCGTCAAGAAATTCCTTCTTCCAGTACTTCTCTTCGGTATTAATTATGTGAATACGGGCAATCGGATACGTCTGCTTTAAAAGTGTCTTAAGCAATTCGCTTATGTATCCATCCGGCTTATACGTCGGAATAATAACTTCTACCGTCTGCTTCATATTCCACTACTCACCTAATCTGTTATCAATACACGCCACAAGTGCCGCAAGTGCTTCTTCTTCATCCTCACCCGAACAAATAAGCTCCAATTCATCGCCAAACTTTATGCAGGAACCAAGAACACTTAACACACTTTTTATATTGGTAACATTTCCACCAAATGTAAAAGTAGTCGAAGCTTTATATTTAACCGCCTCATTACACAAAATCCCTGCAGGACGCAAATGCAGACCCGATGGATTTTTGATTGTTACCTTCTGAGATACCATATCTCACCCTCCTATTACTCGTTCCATCCTCTATTAATTTATTACCGGAGTTGTCGGTTCTTCGATAAGCCCCTCTGCCGGATCAACAATAGGATCCTCCGGCATCTCCTCAATAATCTTTTTAATTGTAAGATTCACAACAGGTTCTCCCACAAGTGTAAATGACGAAGATGTCCTTACTCTGAGCTTATAGTAACTGTTGCCTTCCACCGAATTGATAAGATTAACATACGGTGCCACATTTTTCAATGTGAGTTCCTTCATATCATTCTCATAGCCTTTAACAGTAATTGCAACGCTACTTATATCATCTGCAAACTCAATCTCAATATCATCCGGACGATTGGTAAAATCAATATCACTCATGAAAACATCAAAAGTCTTCTCGACTATTTTCATAACTTCGAAATGAAGCGTGACTTTCTCTCCGCCTTCATTCAAAAAGTACACTCCACTGGGAACAAACAAGGAAACATCTTTAACTATATTTCCTGATTCCGTAATATCACCTAAATTCACAAATCCCGAATTCTCGGGCACAACTATAGAATCAATCGTTGCCAAGTCACTTTTCCTTCCCTTAAGCACAATTGTATCGGGTTCATAGGAAAAATTAGTAAGAACAATATTCTCTTGCATTTCCCCGCTCGGATAAATCTCAAGCGGAACCTCTTTAATCATGTATGTCTCTACATATGTTTGAACTTCGCTAACACTAAGTGTAACATTTTCATTCTTGTCATAATCGATAACTTTACCGGAAGCATCATACAAAACTATCTTCCTGAAGCTGTTAATATCACTTGAAAGTCCACTCACGTCAACTTGAATTCCAACCTTGGCAATCTTAGCCATAACCGACTCAGGAGCAGTAATCTTCGTAACATTCGGAGAAATCCTTGCATCATTAATTATATAACCTTCTGCAGCATCTCCTACAACCTCAAGTGCAACATCAAATGATCTTTCCTGCAATGCTTCAACATCTATTTTCATCATCTCAGGAGTTTTACTCATTATGGTAACACCCTCCGGTTCGGATACATCTATATATGCCGCACCAACAGAGGATACAACGCCGAAATCAACAACTGCCTTAATATCACTGGCTGTAAGCTTATCTACCTTTGACTTCTGTCCATATACACGTACAGACACCGTACGGTCCTGCGGAGACACGACAGAATAAATCTGACCTATACCCTGTCCTGTTATCTCTTCTTCATTTATAACAGTAATCGGAACATCTGAAATAATCACTGTCTTATACGGATCTGTCACGATTACAACCATAAGCCACAATACAAATGCAAAAATGACGGACAGGATTTTCAAGAATAAATTATGCGTTAGTTTCTTTTTCATTCTTACGTCTTCCTTTCCACAATTTGAACCTTTTGGCATCTATGGTCTTATTCTGTAACTGTATAAGCTTATTTCTTAAATTCTCGCTGTCAATATTTCTTATAAGCTGACCCCCGAAAGCAATCGAAACCTTACCTGTCTCCTCCGACACAATTACAGTAAGAGAATCTGCCGACTCACTTATTCCAAGCCCTGCCCTATGTCTTGTTCCAAGTTCCTTACTAATCTCTCTGTTATCCGAAAGAGGCAGATAACAAGTAGCCGCAACCACTCTGTTGCCACGGATAATAACCGCTCCGTCATGCAAAGGCGTATTATGTTCAAATATATTGATTAAAAGCTGACTGCTTATAACCGCGTCAATCGCAATACCCGTGTTAACATAATCATTAAGTGCATCCTCCTGCTCAATAACTATGAGTGCACCTGTCTTGGTCTTGGCGAGGGCAAATGCAGCCTTGGTAAGTTCCACAACTGTTGCATCGGAAAAACGTTCTGATGTATTCTTACTGTCATCAAATGGTATAAATCCTTTGATATTGATAATATTCTTACGTCCAAGCTGTTCAAGTGCCTTACGGAGTTCGGGCTGAAACATTACAATAATCGCTATAATACCGATTGCAAAAAACTTCTCTGCCAGCCAGATAATAGTATTAAATTCAAATACAACTGCAATGAGCGCAAACAAAATCAGAATTGCAACACCCTTAAGGAGAGTCCATGCTTTCGTACTCTTAATCCACACCATTACATGATATATTAAATATGCAATAAGGATAATTTCGATAATGTCAGTAAGTGACATGTCCGGAAATACCAATGTCCTATTAAAAATCGTTCTAAAAAATTCCCATATTGCATGCATTATCGTTCACCATCCTTGTACATCTTACTTACTGTTTTGCATCTTTCTGTGCCGGTTTTTCCGACTGTGCAGAATTGTCAACCGTACTCTGCTCCAACTTCTGTATAGGTTTTACCGGTTGGTTCTGTTTTGTAGGTATGCTCTTTTTTAAAGTAGGCATCTGTTTTATCTGTAACCCCTGTTTTACAGGCTTATTCTGTCTCACCGGCGTCTTAGACTTTCCTGTGGAGCTTCTCTTAACCTTCTTTTTGGAAAGTTTAACATTAATCTTTGGAACTGCTTTTACGAAATAAACGTAATCATCATCCTCAAACTTAACTTTCTCCGCACGTCTGTAATCTACTGCAAACAAGAAAAACTGTAGTATTATACCGATAACTATCGCCATGAACGTTCCAAGAATCACTCCACCTGCAGTAATGGATATGTCAAGCATAAATTCACCGATAAGCAAAATCATCGCATCGACAATTGCACCTACTCCGACTGCAACAAGCCATGCAAAATCTATTGCGAGCTTGCGAATAATATATACAAGGATAATCGTAAGTGTAAATGCAATAATCAACAAAAACATCTGGCGATTATTAAGTATGCTGTCAATTATAAACTTAAACTTTGCAAGCATATCATCCGTACCCGTACTTGTAAGAGCCGTCGCATTACCGTTCACAAACTGCACCAGATAAAAAAGTATTATTCCGAAAGCCACCGGAACGGCTGTTACCATTCCCGAAGCGAGCCCTACAACAACCGGCATAACATAAGGTATGTTCATTCCAAACAAAATAAAAGTTAAAACGATATATATGCTGTCACCGTTACCAAAACGTATATACAAGCAAAACATAATCAATAAAATTACAAGCGCAACACCTGCAAGTTCAAGCGACACTTCATAAAAATGACCGACTATAAACATTGCCATTGCAACAGCCGAGATTCCCCACGGAAGCACTGCACATACCAACGATACCAGCAATACTATTGGAGTTCCCGTAAGCTTGCTCATATAACCAAGGTCTGAATTAACCATATTGAGTGCAACAAGTGTCACCAGAAACTTTGCTACCGATATGATATAAATATCAAACTTTGCATAAAAAAGCTTCAAATATTCTTTTATTTCAAGTAAAATCATCATGATTCTTTCCTGCCTCCCAATTCCTCTCGTCTACGAGTCTCTTCCATGTGTATCTTAGCCAATTCCTTAAGCCCTTTTTCGTACTTTGAAAGACTCTTCATCGCACGGTAATATTTAACCCTGTATGCAATATATGAAATGACTATGTATCCTACTAAGAGTATGACATACAAAAGCAATGCATACCTGATAATTTCAAAATAATTAAGAGTTGCAATATTCTCCAAAATTTCCTCGATGTTATAAAGCACCCAGACAGCAACACCCAGAAAATATGCAAAGGTAATCGCAACAACAGTCTTAATCATATTCCAGCTTACAAAATCATCCGTAAAAAACTTGGTTAACGGTATAGTATGTCTACCTTCATTCTTCTCATATATAGCAAGCCTTGTCATCAACTTCACTTTACGCTCATTTAACATAATTATCTCCTCTAATAAAACAATATCCTCTAATAATGCCTCGGTAATCCGTAAGCCTTCTACCCCTCTTTATAGTATACCACAAATCCCACATTATTTATAGTCTTTTTTCTTTATATTTCTTTAAAATTTCTTTACTTTTTTAACAAAAAACGCTTTATATACAAAAAGGGATCTGCAATCACTTGCAAATCCCATGATTTTATATCATATTACTAAAAAACTTCTATTACTCCCCGCTTCTAAAGTTCTCTATCTCTGTCATTACGGCATCAATCAATCCGCTCATCTCAAGCGTATTGGTAAGATTCGTCTGTGCAAGGCCGTCCGTCTCCTCTGCATATTCCTTAAGCTTGCTGTTAATCTCCGCAATAGAATTGGTGCTATCAAGAATAACGCCGCTCGCATCATTAATATCTTTAATCTGAGCATCCTGTTTATCCACATCGGCAACAATGTTGTTCATATCAGCAAAAATAGACTTAAACTTCGCATTGGTATCAGAAATGATCTCATTTTGATTATCATTAATCTCAACCATAGAGTTAACGGCATTATATGCAACATTAGCCTGTTCACCTAGAGCCTGAACTATCTCAGAGATATTCTCAGTTGCCGCCTTGGTCTGGTTGGCAAGCTCTGTAATCTGTGATGCAACAACAGAAAAACCTCGTCCTGCTTCACCGGCTCTCGCCGCCTCAATGGAAGCATTGAGCGCAAGCATATTGGTCTGAGACGTAATGTTCGCAATAATGGAAATAATGTTCTGCATCTCCTCAGTCTTCTCGTTAAGTTCTTCCATGTTCTTCTTAACTACATCATTATTATCCTTAACCTTCTTAGCACCGTCATCAAGCATATTCATATTGGCCATACTCTTGTCAACATCATCCTTTGCAGTTGTAACAAGTGCTTTAATATTTGCCGAAAGTTCTGTCTGATTGGAAATAAGGCTCTGGATATCCTTGGTTCTTACAATCTGATTATCAATAGCTTCATTGGTCCTGTCAGAACCCTGTGTAATCTCATTCATGGCATCCGCCGTAGTCTTGGCAGAAGCACTCATCTGCTTGGAGGACTCATTAATAATACCGATATTTTCTTCAACAACACCTACAAGATTCATGACTCTTGCATTCAAAAGCTCCTGCTCTTTAGCCGCCTGTTCCATCGCAGCAACCTTATTTTCATTGAGTCTGTTGATAAACGAACAGGAAACACATGAAAATAATGTAATGAGCACTGCCGCAGCCACCTGAATCTCACACTCTGCCAAAAGTCCCGGATTCGATCCGTCATTGTTAATAAGCCTAAGTACTACAGAAGCTATATTAAGAACAATAGCCGCTATACCGACATTACGCATAAGCTTAACATCATTACTTGCTATAAGCGCAGAGAAGAACGGGAAAATGTATACAAATACAAGAACCGTATCTCCCGTAAGCAATACATACGCATATAATGCCAAATAATCAATCGCTGCAATATATTTGATAAGCTTACTCTCCGGATTCTTCTTATAAATCACAAGCGTCCATATCATAAACGGTATGGTAATCGCCCACATAACGGCACAATAACCAACCGTCTTTGTCTGCTTAACAATCTCCAAAATATAAGCCACCAAAACAATTGCTATTGTAATCTGCCACGAAATAATTAAAGTCTTATTAATTTGCTGTTTCTCACTAAGCATTTTCTTCTCTTTTGCCATATACAGGCCTCCAATCATATAGCATATAAAATCTTATACGACATTATATCATACAAAGACGGATTATTCAAGTTTTTTTATTATGTTATCTGACAATTTGCTAATATTGCTCTATATTCAACTTCACCCTTATTATCCGCCTTACGGACTCATCAATTCTTGCTTCGCTTATTTCACCGTTTGCTACTGCAGCAAGTACGCTTTTTGCCGCACTTTCAAAATTCTCAGGCATCAAAATCAAGTCTGTTCCGGCCTTAACGGCCATTACCGTCGCCGTCTCGGACGAATATTTTTTGGTAATGGCCCCCATATTCATAGCGTCGGTAATAACAAGTCCGTCATACCCCAAATCCCCACGCAAGATCTCAGTTATCATCTTGTATGAAAGTGTACATGGTGTGTTATCCCCAATGATATTCGGAACCGAAATATGCGCAACCATAATAACATCAACCCCCGTATCTTTGGCACTCGCAAATGGCATAAGTTCTGATTCCTTCAGCTCTTCATATGTTTTACTTGTATAAGCAAAACCTTCGTGCGTATCACCCTCCGTAGCGCCATGCCCCGGGAAATGTTTAAATGTACTGAGAATATTGCAACTATGTAAACCATCAGAATATGCCGCTCCATACTTCGTTACAATAATAGGGTCTTCGCCAAATGAGCGGTCTCCGATAACAGAATTAAGTTGATTCGTAATTACATCCGTATCAGGTGCGAAGTCCAGATTAAAACCAAGTTCATTCAAATATTTACCTATTGTTGCTCCTGCTTCATATGCCGCTTTTTCGTCGGTAATCATCTGCATTGCAGGTACATTCGGCACATCAAACCCTACGTTGTTACCAACTCTTGCAACTCCGCCACCTTCCTCGTCAACACATAAGAAAATCGGCAAACCGGTTATTTCTTTAGCATAAGTCTGTGTATTCAACAACATCTCTGTTGTCTGACCTGCATTTAAAAGATTTTTGGCAAAGTAAATAAGACCTCCCACAGGATACTTTTTAAGTGTCTCATTAGTTGTATCTCCTGCGGCAGTCACAGTCTTATACCCCGTCAAAGCCTCCGGAGTAATTATGAACATCTGATAGACTTTTTCCTCGAGAGTCATATTTTGAAGAATTGCAGTTATTTGTTCTTCAAGAAATTCCTCCTCGGATGGAAGTGCCATCGTCGTCTCTTGTTCACTATTATCAAAGGATGTTTCCGACTCTAAAATGCTTGTCCCCGACAGTTCTATAACAACCTTGTGTTCTGTCGTAATTTCCGTTGTACTTACAGATTCTTTCCCTGTCGCAGTTTCTGTAGTCTCATCCGAAACAGTTAAACACCCATGCAATATAAACGCAGTAACTATAATCAAAAATATACATAACAATCTTCTTTTGTTCATTTGCAGACCTTCCTTCTATACCTCTGCCAAAACAACGTATACCAACAATTTTATTTTATCAGTTGTAATAAGATATTGCAAACATAAAGAAAACAGGGTTCCTCCAAAGGCAAACCCCGTTTTCCACATATCAATTCACATATTTTGCTATAATAGTTTTTTGACTTATTAAATATTCAGCAAATCACTGTAAACCTTAAGTGCTCCGTCCGTATCATGTGCAAGCACCTTCTTTGCAAGCACTTTACCGAGCTGTACACCTTCCTGGTCAAAGCTGTTAACATTCCATACAAAGCCCTGGAACATAACCTTGTTCTCAAAATGTGCAAGAAGCGCACCGAGAGATGCCGGGTTAAGCTGCTCACCGATAATGATGCTTGAAGGACGTCCGCCTTCGAAATTCTTATTGGCGTTATCATCCTTTTTACCGCATGCAAAAGCAACAATCTGCGCAACCACGTTAGCACATAATTTCTGCTGACTTGTGCTGTTTTCGATTACTACATCGCTACCCATCTGGTTGTTCTTAAAACCTACAAACTGAAGCGGAATAATATCCGTTCCCTGATGTAAAAGCTGATAGAAAGAGTGCTGTCCGTTGGTTCCGGGTTCACCGAAAATAACCGGACCTGTCACATAATTAACCTTTTCTCCGAAACGGTTTACTGACTTACCGTTGGACTCCATATCAAGCTGCTGTAAGTGTGCAGGGAAGCGTGAAAGTCCCTGTGAATACGGAAGAACCGCTGTTGTCTGATATCCGAGTATGTTACGCTCATAAACACCGATAAGCGCGTCTAACATAGCAGGATTTTTCTTAATATCTGAATTAGTAGCCGTCTTGTCTGCCTCTGCTGCACCGTCAAGGAACTGTGCAAATACTTCCGGACCGAACGCAAGCGATAACACTGCGCCGCCAACTGCCGAAGTTGATGAAAAACGTCCGCCGATATAGTCATCCATAAAGAATGCCGCCAGATAATCATCGCTCTTGGCAAGCGGTGAAGTCTCACTTGTAACAGCAATCATATGCTTTGAAGGATTAAGTCCCGCATTCTTAAGTGCATCCTTAACAAATGACTCATTAGTCAATGTCTCAAGTGTAGTACCTGACTTGGATACAAGTACGAAAATTGAATGCGCCACGTCAATAGTGTGTAATACTGCCGCCGCATCATCGGGATCTACGTTACTGATGAACTTAGCTTCCATCTTGAAGGTATTGTTAACCTTTGCCCAGTTCTCAAGCGCAAGATACATAGCACGAGGACCGAGGTCACTGCCACCGATACCAATCTGAACAACAGTTGTAAACTTCTCGCCTGCCGCATTAGTAATCTCACCGTTATGCACCTTATTTGCAAATTCGGCAATCTTCTTCTGCTCGCCCACATAAAAATCTCTCTTGTCAACGCCGTCCGCAACAACTGCATCACCAAGCTGACCGCGAGTCATCTGATGAAGAACAAGTCTCTTCTCTCCTGTATTGATAACCTCTCCGTTGTAAAGAGCCTCATACTTCTCTACAAGCTGAGTCTCCTCTGCAAGCTTCGCAAGTGCCGCAAGCACCTCATCATCCACCTGCTTTGTAGCGTAGTTATAAGCCATGCCTGCAGCCATAGGTACGCTGTAATTCTTAACACGGTTTGCACCGTTCTCTCCCGACATAACCTCTGCAAGATTTACCTTAGAAACCTTACCGAGTTCATCGTATGCCTTAATAGTATCCAAATTGTTCCATGAAATCATGATATATGTCCTCCCAAATAAAGTTTGCGAAATTTGTCACTTTAAATATTATACTATTAAGTTTGGTTGTATTCAAGATGTTTCTTACCACTCAATACGGGTACTCATTTTCGCGAGTCTGCCCTTATTTGTCAGCCTGAAGGTTTCAAAATAAGTGTGTCTGGTTTCACTGCGGGTATAAAGCTCTCTTATTGAATCATCCGGATTTTCAGGATTGTTTCTTTTGGTCTCCACAATAATGTATGCAGTTTCTCTTTCTGCCTTTATCGCTTCCGGCAAAGCACCCGGAGCATATTTTTCCGTTTTTACTATTTGGTTATTGTTATCCATCTGACATACGGTGATTTCTACGGGTTCATATTCCCCTTCATAGGTAATTTGCACGGATATTTTATTTGTTTCTGTCACTCCGTCCTCCGTTACTTTTACCTCATCAGTCAAGGTAGTCGTAAGCTTTCCGCCCAAGCCAAATGTTCCTATATGGTTACCGTCGCCTCCGACAGTATAAATTTTACCGTCAGGGGTCTGGTATACCGGGTTCGAATAATATATTAGGTCATTCGTAGGAAGATTATATACCGTACCGGATAACTCCACTCCTTCGCCTTCATCCGTCGACATATAATGTGTTTTAATATCACATACTTCTTCACCACATGTAAGCATATTAAAAGAATTACCGTTTTCACTCTTCCAAACACCGTCAAAAAAGTTAATTCCGTCTATCCCCTCAAAATAAATATTCCACTCATGCGGTTCACTGCTGTCGCCCTTATCGACCGTGGCAAAAATTCGTTTTTCGGCATCCCAATCAAAAATCAAAGGCTCTGTAGTTATAAATACACCTATCATTTGATCCCGTGATATACTTTCTTCTCCTTCTCCGGCACCTTCAACCGCCAAACTGCAGCCAAATGCAGAAAGCATCATCACAAGTGTCACAATTCCTGCCAAAAATGCCCTGAATATATATTTATTTTTCATCTTCCTCATCCTCCAACTCTCCGTCAAATTTCAAAATATCTCCCACTTCACACTGCAAGTAATAACAAATTCTATTAATGGTATGAAAGCGCACACCCTTTGCCTTACCGCTTCTGAGAACGGACAAATTAGCTTCCGTAATATCCACAAGCTTGCAGAGTTCTTTAGAAGTCATCCCTCGCATCTTTAATATGTCTTCCAAGCAGACCCGAATTCCCATACCATCACCTCTAAATAAACAAATCGTTATCCCGTTTTAACTGCTGGTTTTCTGAAACATATCTTGCAATTACAAGTGCGGCTATAACAAACAACACCGACGAAAGCGGAATCGACGTTGCAATATTTATGTTATACAGGCTGTTTCTGAATAATATTTGTAAAATATTAAAACTCATACCGGCAATCACAATGGCAGCAAGTACTTTAGAGCATGTCGCCGCAATTTTCCGTACTGCCGCAACCGCCTCATCGGAATAAGCATCCTCAAGAAATTCCTTTAATGCCTTCCCTACAACAAGAAGCACCAAAATATCCAATACACACGGTAATGCATTTACAATACTCTGCAACACCAAAAATACATACGTTAAGGTTAAATCCACATCGCCATTCCCGAAATCTCCCCATAAATGTTCACCTGATACAGCGGTATTTGCTCCCTTAAGTGCCCTAATATTTGCAGGAAGATTAAAAGCAAGTTCTACCATTACTACGCATGCTAAAAAGAGCATCACCACATAAAGCAATATTCTAAGTCCTTTCTGCAGGGCCTTCGTATCTGCCTTTGCACTTTTTGCCAAAATTCTAAGCACAAGATAACCTATACCCAAGGAATAAAAGGTGCACCCCAATATTTCTTTTCCACCGGGAATTCCGTTCGGAGCAAATAATCCCGGATTAATCATATAGTAAATCATAAAAAATAAATCAGCACTTATCAGCAAAAGCATCAGGTCTGCCTTGCAGGTTTTTCCCTTTTTCTTCAACCACAAAAATAACCCACAGGGAACAAGGCTGATTATCACATACAAAACAATTGCCACAATATTTCCTGCCGCCCCCGATAATGACAACCTACGCAATCCCTCTCCTATCTGTTCAAACGGAAATGTAAAAAATGAAAATTTCATTTACTGCCTCCTCTTATATACTCATTTTTTCAAAAATTATCGTTTCTCAATAATTTTATTTGTATTATATGCAAGAAATTATCGTTTGTCAATAATTTTTTACAAAAAACGGACTGCAAATTGCAGTCCGCTCTCATATAACTATATATTTTAGATATGTAATCCTACTTTCACTAAATTACCCGCAAGCATTCCGCCCAAGACAGAAATAAAAAACATACAAAGATATGCAGGGAAAAGCATCTTCATATAATACAAGTCCACAAACATGGAAGCCCCCCATACAAGAAGCGCAATACATGCCACATTGGAAACCGCATTTATAATCGTGGCAACCTTCGCTCGTGTCTGTGATTTTCCTGCTGTCTTAAAAAACATTGCAGGCAGTAAAAGCTGCAAGCCAAACATCGTCATCACATTGATAAACTCTGAGCATCTGTCCCAGTATGCATCAATAGGTACAAGCATATTCTCCGTCGCCTCAGGCAAATAACTGAGAACTTGATTATATTCCCATTCTTCCGGGAAAAGGCCACAAAACATATACGCAAAAGAAAATACCATAAGCACCGCACCAAGAATTGTAAAAATCGTTGGCAATACTACACGCCTGCGCTCCTGTTTAGCCAGCTTGATTGTTGTTTTCAGTGTCTCCGCATAATTATCTACCTTCTGCTTATCATAAGAATCTACGGTCTGTGTTTTTAACTGTGTGCAAAATCCCACTGCTTTCTTTACATGCTTAACACTTCCACGGCCTGCATTTACAGCATCAATATATGCCTTCATTGCATCTGCATCATTTTGACCTGCCGCCAAGCCAAGATAGTGAAGACCATCCGTTTCATTAGAAGCCTTTTTACTGATGTTAGCCATCAAATACTTGCCATATTCAAATTGTGCAGAAACTTCACCGTTGTCTGCGGCTTTCCTCATCCAAAATTCCCAACGTTCATCATCTCTGCCAACACCGTATCCATTCCTATACATCTGTGCAACAAGATACTGCGCCGTAGCATCTCCTGCCTCAGCCAGCTTTTTCATCATAGGAAAAGCTTTATTATAGTTCTTATTTTTATATTCACGCAAAGCATCGCTGAATTCATTATTTGTGTTACTCTGTGCGGACTGTGGAATAGCCGTGGAAGCTTGTGACGACTGACCGGTTGCAGATGTTGCCGCACCGGTATTGCCTGTCTGCGCACCGGACTGCTGTGCCGCACCATTTGCTGGTGCAGATGCTGATGCCTGTGTATTATCAGCATTATTTCCTCCAAACAGGGTATTCTTCAAATCCTCTGTAATTCTCTTAGCCTCTTCCTCTTCAGCTTTAGCCTCTGCCGCCTTTTCTTTCACGGCATTAGCTTTCGCTTCCAACTCTGCTTTCGCTTTAGCCTCTTCATCGGCTTTTTTCTGCGTCTCAAGTTCTTCCTGCTTTTTAGCTTCCTTCTCTGCTTTCTTTTCGGCCTTTTTATCCTGTTTGTTTTGCGATGAACTTTCTTCATTATCCAACACCAAACCGCTCTTAAGCATCTTTATTTCGGCTTTGATGGATTCAATTTCTCCTTCAACCTGTTTTAAAGTCTTTTCCAATGTCTTTTTTCGTTCTTCGTCATTTACATTGTCAAGCCTACGAAAAATCTCTATCTGCTTTTCTTCCAACTGCTCTAAAACTTTTTCCGGTTCAATCGTTCCGTCAATCTGCAAACTTTCTAATAATTCAAGATTCATAGCAGCCTCCTATATTTCACAATTCTTAATTTTTAATACTGTGGAATCATTTTTGATTACTCTGCAACAATCATTATATACTTCCACGCAAGCACAATCAGGATATCTTTGAAGGACCGTTCTTCCTTTCTGAAGTTCCTCCGGCATCTTCTCTGTTGTTTTAAAATGCGCTAAAAATGCACCTTCCGGCGAGATTGCATGACAGTCGCATCCGGTAATATAACATTTTGAAAGAACTCCGTGCAAAATCTGCGTAGCCTCCACTTCCAACGCAGCAAATTCCTCTCTAAACGAAGCCTTTATCTCTGCCAAAATCTCTTCATCCGTCATATCCAAAAATTCTTCGGCAACATCTTCATCCAGCTTTTCTTTAAGTCTCGCAATTATTTCCTCATCTGTTGAACTGAGAAGATCAATAACTTCAAACATTTCCACATATGCCTGTGAACGTGGTTGCCTGAGCACCTTATCCTCTGTCTCGCTTTCTGTAAAACTAAATGCAAATTGCTTATTTACAGAACCACCCTTATGCCCCTGCTGCATCTTGTTTTGCACCTGTTTTTCTGTTTCATATTGAAACTGTCTCTGCGCTTGCGAAGCACTATTTTCCTGATTCATATTATGAATCCTCCTTACATTAACGGTTCTAAATCTTCTCGCAAAATCATCTGAGCCGTTTCTTTTGAAAACTCAATATTTTCCCTTATCATTCTATGCAGCCTTGCATTTTTCTGAATTACAGCCGCCTCAAAAACATTACGTACTCCTCTGGCATTACCAAAATCCCTGCCCTTAGATTTATGCTCCAACATTTCTTTAAGCAAAATCTCAGCATCAGAATCAAGCACAAGTTGGTTTTTCTTTAACATACCCTTGAAAATAGACAACATTTCCTCAACCGTGTAATCTTCAAAAATAATTTCATTAGGAAAACGACTCTTAAGTCCCTGGTTTCTGGATAAAAACTTGTCCATATCACCCGAATAACCTGCAATAATTACCATCATGTTGTTTCGGTAATTCTCGATATCCGCCACCAAAGTATTGATTGCCTCCTGACCAAAGCTGTCTTTATCATCCGTGCACAAAGCATATGCCTCATCAATGAACAAAATGCCTCCCATGGCCTCTTTTACCTTAGCTTTTACATTCTTGGCAGTATGTCCTACATAACTTCCGACAAGACTGCTTCTGTCACACTCAACCAACCGTCCGTTTGATAAAAATCCCAACTCACGATAAATATTACCTATGATTCTTGCCACTGTAGTCTTACCGGTACCGGCATTACCTTTAAATACCATATGCAGGGTTCCTACATCCGAAGTGGCAAGTCCCATCTCTCTAAGCTTCTTATTAACTTCTGCTGTAGATACAAGACTGTTTATCTGCGCTTTTACCGATGCAAGCCCGGTCAAAGCATTAAGCTCATCCAAATAATCCTGTATTGTCTTCAGGCCACCGTTTTCTTCGCATACAACACCAAAATCAACCTTCCGAATCATCGTAAGTTCCAAGTCCGTAAGCATTCCTTCCGACATCTGTGCCAAACGGTTCCTCTGATTATTCTGAACAGCCTCAAAAACATTACGTACTCCTCTGGCATTACCAAAATCTTTCTGCACCGAACGTTGCTTCAGAAGAGTTAAGATTGCATTGTCACTACCTTCTTCAAGGACAAGGCCTTCTTTTTTAACATATCTCTTAAAAATCTGCACCATTTCTTCAAGTGAATAATCTTCAAAAACTATCGACTTAGGGAAACGGCTTCCGAGTCCCTGATTCTTAGACAAAAACTCGTCCATCTGATCAGAATAACCCGCAATAATTACCATAAGATTGCTTCGATAATTCTCGATATCCGCAACCAGTGTATCTATCGCCTCTTGACCAAAGGTATCACCGTCGCCGCTTGACAGGGCATATGCCTCATCAATAAACAGAATACCTCCCATTGCTTCCTTTACCTTATCTTTAACCTTCTGCGCAGTCTGCCCCTGAAACCCTGCAACAAGGCTACTCTTATCGCATTCCACAAAAACGCCGGTAGACAATACACCCAGCTTACGATAAATATTACCTATTATTCTTGCAACCGTAGTCTTACCCGTACCGGCATTGCCCTTAAACACCAAATGCAAGGTTCCGAAACCACCGGCATTACCTAAATTGCGTTGCTGCGCAATCTGTTGTACCTTTACGGAATTAACAATCGACTTAACCTGCTCTTTTACGGAGGCAAGACCGATTAATGAATTCAATTCCTCCAAATATTCTTCTACGGTTTTATCTTTTTCAGCTGCTTCTTCAAGTTCCAAATCATCGCGCCGAAGCACAATATAGTCATTATCAGTACGTTCATCCGGACTGATACCGGCGAGTCTGTCCCTTTGTTTCAAAATAACTGCTTCCACAACATTACGGACACCTCTTGCGTTACCGAAATCTCTCTGTCTGGATTTTTGTCTTAATAAGGTCAATACACCTTCATCCATTCCGGCACTTAATATATATCCCTTATCGATAACACTCTTTTTGAAAATCTGTAGCATCTCCTCCGGAGTGTAATCTTCAAAAATGATCTCTTTAGGGAAACGGCTCTTTAAGCCCTGGTTCTTGGCTAGAAACTTATCCATATCATCTGAATAACCTGCGATAATTACCATCAGAGCATCTCTGTGATTCTCGATTTCCGCAACCAGCGTATTAATCGCTTCCTTACCAAAAGTATCATATTCATCAGTACATAAGGCATACGCCTCATCAATAAACAGAATACCTCCCATAGCTTCTTTTATCTTGGCCGTCACCTGCTTGGCTGTACCTCCTACGATATCAGCTACCAGATCGCTTCTGCTAACTTCAATGAGTTGTCCTTCGGACAGAACTCCGAGTCTTTTATATATCTTGCCGATAATCCTTGCAACCGTAGTTTTTCCTGTACCGGCGTTACCCTTAAATACCAGATGAAGCGTCCCGTGACCGTCGTCACTTTGAAGCCCTCTTTCTTCGGCTTCTTTCTGTACCCGCATAAAATTAACAATTTTATTAACCTGCTCTTTAACTTCCTTTAAGCCCGTCATACGATTTAACTTTGCAAGAAGTTCTTCTATACTTTCATCCGACTCCTCGAATACAAAATCTTCTTCAAGAATAAGCATGGAATCCGCCAATGACAAATGCCTTTTGTTTGCCAGTCTTTTTGCAGCACGGATATATGCCTCTGTCAAAATATGTTCTATATCCCTGCTGTATCTAAAATCAGGTTGCTGTATCAATTGCGCTATTTTTTTGCCGAGTACCGCATCAGCCTTTTCATCCAACATAAATGCCTTTTTCTCGGCAATACAATGTGAAATCTCAACCAAATCCTCTAAGCTATATTGGCCAAGTATAATCGGTTCCAAACGGAAAATATCCCTGAACCTCTTCTTTTTCATGAACAAATCCTGGATGCCCTTCTCGTCTCCTGTAATAATAAGCGCCACTCTTCCGGCCGCCGCATCATATGCCTTTACAATCTGATTAATTGCATCAAGTCCAAGCGAATACGCATTGGCATCATCAAACTCCTGTACATTCTCGATAATAATGACACCATCTGCCGCAAGTTCAAACAATTGTCTTATATTTTCAAAGGTTTCATCAGAAGTCGCCGCTACAAGACTCTGATAATCGGTCACCTGCGGAATCTCGCTTTGAACAATTCCCATCTTTGCAAAAGTCTTGGTAGCAACGCGCGCCGCTGTCGTCTTACCACAACCGTCCGGGCCCGCAATCACAATACTGTTGCCCAAAATATCCTCATCAACGCCGAGACCTTTTCTTTTTTTGCTAAACTGTAAAACATTATGTAAGTTGTTCATTGCTGTTTTCAGTTCCTTCATACTTACTACACCTTCAAAGCACGATTCAACCATTTTGGATATTTTTTCTTCTTTTAACTTTTCTTTATTTTTACTTTCTGATTCAGCTCCATCTTCCAAAACTTCTTTAAGAATTTCTTTATCTCTGGAAGACAACTTATCTTCATCAAGTTCTCTATTCTCTGTACTTTGAACTACTTTTTCTTCAGATCGTGCCGGAATCTCTTTATCTGAAAAAGATAAATACTTAAATACATTTCCTTTTTCCCATGGGACACTACTAATAAACTCACGACCATTACCTGCTTTTATCTGTTCCAGCAACGTCTCTGCATAATCAACCGCCTCTCCATTAATAAAAAGACGACTGATTTTCTTGCAAAGTTTTGACGCTTCCTTGTCTCGCCCCTCTTCCACATACAACATCGCCAGTCTCAACAGATAGTTCTCTTCCTGCTGAACATCCAAAAACTCTTCCAACGTAGCTATCTGCCTATCATTTGACTTATCTGTCTTCCTTGCAATCTCGTAACATGCAGCCCAATAATAAAAGCCTCTCTCCGCTTCTTCAACTTTGTCCAATACAATTTCCGCTTCCACATAATCTCCGTTTGCAAGCGTAACACCCATAAACATACCGAGAACTTCATCTTCTTTGGTAAGATGATACCCTCTTTTGTACCATGCACCTGCGCTTGAAAAATCGCCCGTCTTTTCATATGCCTTGCCTATAGCTGTTGCTACCTCCGCAACTTCACACTGCTCCGGCGCCATTCCTCTTGCCTGTTCCAAAATCTGATTATACTGTTTCCCCTGCATAAGCACTAAAATCGTATTGTCCATTTTGATTCTCCTAACGCACCTCGTAATCTGCAATCAGTCCCGTAAGCATGACAACATCTTCTTCCGAAAGATTTGTTATTCTTTCAAACTTATATTCCTTCTCATAATTAATATCAACAATTACCATAAACACATGTAACAATTGTGCCTCATCCAGCTGTAAACGTATCTCTATCTTCGTACCTTGGCGGAGTTTTTCGGGAAGCACAATTTTGGTACTGTTAAGTATGGTTACATCCGTTAGTTCCACAAACTCTCCCTCTGTAATTGTAAGCTCAACCTCAGTCTGATTTTCCACAACTGTCCTAAAAGATCTGGATACCGTTGCCGGAAGTTTTGAATTTCTTGGAATCAGTATAGAATTCACTCTCTGTTTTGTCGCCATATCCACAACGGCAATACCGATACTGTGAGAGCAAACATCTTGTATCTTCTTGTTTGCATTATTACCTGTTAATTGCTTGCCGTATAAAGCTGCGCCAAGTGCTACAACTTCATCAGGATTACCTTCTCTTGAAAGTGGCATATTCAAGAGTTTGCCAAGCCTTTCCTCAATATAAGGTATACGACTTGAACCCCCCACCAGAATCGCTTTATCTATATCTTCAACCTTCAATCCGGCTTCACTGATAGCCGTTTTCACAATGTACTCTGATCTTTTATAAAAATTCTCTATACACTCATTAAAGAATTCTCTTGTAATCTCTATATTCTCACGTATCTTTCCGACTCTGACCGGAATTACAGCCTTCGCCTGTTTACTTAACTGTATCTTTGCATCTTCTGCCCTTACAAACAACTCCTGATATTCATATTCATCATCTTCAAGATCGATATCATGCAATTCCTCAAATGTCTCGCAAACAAACTCAACTATCTTTTCATCAAAAAATCTTCCACCGACATTGGAAAGACCGCCCGTACTTTTTACCTCTACCGAATCTCCATCAACCCTTATAATTGTAACATCAAAAGTTCCTCCACCCAAATCATAAATCAAAACATTGGCATGATCCAACTTCGACTTAGTGGCATAATAAAGTGCTGCCGCCGTCGGCTCATTGATTGTTCCGACAAGATTAAGCCCCGCAATGTTCACCGCATCTTCCGTTGCTTTACGCTGTGCATCCGTAAAATATGCCGGAATTGTCACAACAACATCTTTAATCGGTTCCGACGCATTAAGAAATGTTCCTGCATCAGAAACTATCTTCTTCAGAATAAAACTCGATATACTTTCAGGCGTATATGTCTTTCCATAAGAAGATGATATTTTCTTCTGTTTGCCCATAAAATTCTTTACCGCAGACACAACATCATCCGGATACATTCCGCTGTTCATCTTGGCCGCTTTTCCTACAACAACAGAATCCGCGCTCTCAAAATAAACCACTGAAGGAGTCTTATTCTCCCCCTCTGAATTAGGAATAATTTCAGCTTCCCCTTTATCATCTATGTATGCTCCCAATGAATATGTTGTCCCTAAATCGATCCCGATTACCATATCTTATCTCCCGATTATGTAATTATACTTTTTTCGACCTATAACGTCGAATTATTCTGCAAAAAATGTAATTTCAGATATACAGGTATCCTCGTATTCTGACCCCGTATAAACACTGTTAACGGTAATTGCCACATCATCACAATAAACATCACCGTCAAGCCAAATCAACTGGTATCCATTATAATCTTCCAACACAACCGGACACGCCAAATCATCAATAACCACTGTGATATCACGTACTCTTCCGTTCTCGAAATATTTCTTCTCCGACTTACCACTGCCGCCGAAAATTCGGATACATCTGAGACGCACATCATCATCAAAGCTAAACTTCAGTTCACTGCCTTCACCGTAGCCATCTTCTCCATCCTGCCACATGGTTGATAAATCATTGTCAAGACAGTTCGCCACAGGATATTCATTCCCCTTGGAAGTTACCAAATGTGATGAGTCTGTTGCCTCTGCAACATTCGCAACAATAAAATTCTCTATCTGAGCCTCATCATACTCTATCAAAAAAACACCGAGAGAATCATTATCATAATATTCATCACCATCCGGTTCGTATCTGTTCACATCTTCATCGACCGGACTATTGTAATCCGGTTCACCAATTATATCCATTGCAGTCACTAGGTCATACTTCATAAAAACCACTACAAGTGCAACCAAGGCAAGAGCCATAATAATATTTCTCTTGTTAAAATGCTGTGTTATTACACGTAATTTCTTCATTAGGAAATCCTCCTGCTGTATCGTTACTTTTGTCATAATACGACATTTTTTATTATATAACAAATTCTTTCAAATTGGAATATTTTATATGCAAAAAAAGGGAGATTTGCAACAAAAATTCAGCAAATCTCCCCTTGTTCACCATTATATACTGTTACCCACAAACTGTGTCATATAAAGTTCATAATACTTGCCCTGCTTCGCAAGCAATTCTTCGTGATTTCCGATTTCAACAACTCTGCCCTTGTCCATAACAACGATTTTGTCCGCATCACGAATCGTAGACAGACGATGCGCAATAATCAGGCTTGTACGGTTCTCCATAAGCTTAACCATGGCATCCTGAATTTTCTTTTCTGTTCTGGTATCAACAGACGATGTCGCTTCATCAAGAATCAAAATCTTAGGATTGGCAAGTACGGCTCTCGCAATCGACATAAGCTGTCTCTGACCGTGCGAAAGACCTGCGCCTGCCTGTTTCAAAAATGTCTTGTACTTCTTCGGCTGTTTTTCGATATAACGGCGGATATTGCTCATCTCCGCCGCATTTACCATCTCCTCATCGGAAGCTTCAAGGTTGGCGTATTTAATATTATTCTCGATAGTATTGGAGAAAAGCACCGTATCCTGCAAAACAATGGCAATGTTGTCCCTAAGATAATCTCTCTTGATATCCCAAATATTCACGCCATCCACAAGAATTTCGCCCTTATCCACAGGATAAAAACGCATAAGAAGATTTACTACCGTGGTCTTGCCACTACCGGTTGAACCGACAAGCGCAATCTTTTGTCCGGGCTCGACCTCCAAATCAAAATCGAACAACACCTGTTTGCCCGGCACATATGAAAAATCCACATTTCTGAATGAAATCTTACCTGTAATATTTTCCGGCACCACATCACCGCTGTTGTCCTCGTTGGGCTGGTCAAGAAGTGCAAATACTCGCTCCGCACCTGCAATCGCCGTCTGAATCGTTCCGTACAACTGCGCGATTTCATTAATCGGCCTCGAAAACTGTTTTGCATAAATTATAAACGCAGACACCGTACCAATTGTAATCAGTCCCGTGTAAGCAAAATAACCGCCGAATGCCGCCACGATAACAAAGCTGATATTGGAAATACAATTCATAATTGGTCCCATTGAACCACCAAGTATCTCTGCCTTAATACTCACTTTACGAAGCTCGTCGGAGGTATTGTAAAACTCGTCAATAACATCCTCCTGCTTGTTATAAGCCACGATGGACTTATATCCCGTAATCATCTCCTCTGAATGACCGTTAAGACGTCCCAAAATTGCTGAGCGTTTACGATACACCTTGCGCATCACCTGAGACATTTTCTTGGTAACAATTACCGTAAGGATTACACTTACCATCGTAATAAGTGTAAGCTGCCAGCAATACACAAACATAATCGTTACTGTTCCGATAATCGTAAGCACACCTGACACAAGTGAGCCGAGACTCTGTGAAATTGTGTTTGACACATTCTCAACGTCGTTCGTCATTCTGCTCATAATGTCGCCATTTGAGTGTGTATCAAGATATTTGATGGACAGATAATCAATCTTTTTAAACAAATCATGACGCATCTGCTTTACGATATTCTGGCTGAGACGCGCCGCCATAAGTGACTGCCCGAGAGTCGCTATTACATTAACAAGATAGACCACAAGCAATATGCCTACACAAGCATACAATGTATCCCATTTCTTTTCAGTAATCGCATCTATCGCTTTTCCCTGCAGAGACGGTGCAAAAAGACCCGCAAGTGTTACGCAAACCACCGCAATCATAAGCAAAATTATGAGTGTCTTCTCTTTCTTAAAGTACTTAAGAAGTCTTAACAATGTGCCTCTCACATTTTCTGCATGTTCCACAGTCTGTCCCATGCCTCTGCCCGGACCTCCACCCGGCCTTCCGCGGAAATTTACCGTAGGTGCATCGGTATTTGCACCGGATGAAGCCGCTTTATATGTAATATTCTCCTGTTCAGGAGCCTTTTCAAAGCCTTTTGGAAGGTTATGTAATTCTGCCATTATTCATCCTCTCCTTCCTTAAGCTGTGAGCGATAAATGTCCTTATAAATCTCAGAGGTTTTCATAAGTTCATCATGTGTACCGATAGCTGAAATCCTGCCGTTATCAAGCACCGCTATACGGTCAGCGCCCTTAACCGACGCAATTCTCTGCGCAATAATAATCTTCGTAACATCGGGACAATCTTCGCCAAGAGCCTTATAAAGAGCCGCCTCCGTCTTCAAATCGAGCGCACTTGTAGAATCATCAAAAATCAGAATTTCATGTTCTTTCAAAATTGCCCTTGATATGGAAATACGCTGCTTCTGTCCACCGGAAAGTGAATGTCCGCCCTCCGTAACAGGGGTGTAATAGCCATATGTCGTATTACAGATAAAATCATCTGCTTGCGCAATCTGCGCAGCCCTCTTAATCTCCTCCGGAGTCGCCCCGCTCTTAGACCAACTGATATTTTCTGCAATACTTCTCGAATACAGCTCCGCCTTCTGAAGAACAATCGCAATCTTGTCCCTAAGTGCGGTAAGCTCATAATCTCTTACATTAATACCATCCACGAGCACCTCGCCCTCCGTGGCATCATAAAATCTCGGAATCAGATGCACCAAAGAACTCTTGCCACTGCCGGTTGCACCAATAATTGCAAGTGTCTCCCCCTGATTTACCTTAAAAGAAATATCCTCCAGAATATACTGTCCGTCGCTTTCCGGGTACGCAAAGCTTACATTTCTAAACTCAATTGTTCCCTTGCCCTCCGGCTCTTTTTCGCTCGTACCGTCAGTAATAATCTCAGGACTTTCAAGCACCTCATTAATACGGTCCGCAGAAGCCTTCGCACGGCTGAAGGTCTGGAAAATATTCGCCATAAACGTGATTCCGTGGAGGATCTGTGCAAGATATGTAATCGCCGCCATTGTATTACCGGGAGTAATTGTACCACCCGCCTTGGCAGTGTAACCACCCACCAATATTACGGTCACAACGCAAACATTAAGCACAATATTCATGCACGGGCTCATGTATGCAAGCAAGGTCTGGACGCGAAGATTTTCTTTGCAAAGCGCATCATTGGTCTCGTCAAAACGACTAAGTTCATACTCTTCCCGCACATATGCTTTTACAACTCTCGAACCCGCCACTGTCTCCTGCATTACGTTATTTATACCATCTAATTTTTTCTGTACAATCGCAAAAAGCGGTGAAGCTTTCCTAAGAAAAAACACTACAAAAACCACTACAAACGGAAGTCCGCATGCCGCAACCAGCGCAAATTTGGGTGACTGGCGATACAACATAAAAATACCGCCGACAAACATAACCGAGTTTCTGACAAAGCCTCGCACAGCCATCATTACCATGTTCTGTACCTGCGTCACGTCATTAGTAAGGCGTGTTACAAGCGAGCCTGTTGAAATCTTGTCCGTCTGCTGGAACGACAAATTCATAATCTTCGTAAATAAATCCTTACGCAAATCATTACCGAAGCCCTGCGCAGCAATGTTTGCAAACACACCGCACAAGATACCGCACATACCACCAAGCATTACTGTCAGTATCATCTTCACTCCGACTGTTATAATGAGCGTAATATCACTTTTTAATACACCGTTATCCACAATGTCAGCCATCATATCCGGCTGAAGCAGGTCCATTGCCACCTCTCCGACCATAAACAACGGCGCTAGCAGGCAGAAAAACCAATATCTCTTTAAGTATTTTAACACGATTGTTAACCTTCCTCTCTGTGTAAAAACATTTAAAACAACATTAAAATTATACTCCAAATTATTTTGAATATCAAATGAAAACTATAAAAAAAGGACATTCTCCGTCTCCTGAAAATGTCCTTTGATTCACTGTTTTCACTACTGCTGACGCATTGTCGGGATGCCACGGGACATCCTCTTACTACGCTTTGACATCGGTTGTAATCCCTTGTTTGCGTGATTACCTCCTTGTTGTGATAATGTATTACTCTTTGCTGTTAAATTGATTTCGTTGTCA
>SVEG01000028.1 GCA_015057505.1 Lachnospiraceae bacterium | reverse complement strand
CTTCGTTAACACCGAAAACGATTGTAGGAAGGTCATTACCAGCGGGAGCAGAGATAACTACCTTCTTAGCACCTGCTGTGATATGTGCTTCTGCTTTAGCCTTGCTTGTATAGAAACCTGTACACTCAAGTACAACATCTACACCGATCTCGCCCCAAGGAAGCTTGGAAGCGTCAGCTTCTGCATAAATTTTGATTGTCTTTCCATCAACTGTGATAGAATCCTCGCCGCATGAAACCTTATCAGCCAATGCGTATCTACCCTGTGCTGAATCATACTTTAATAAGTGAGCCAACATCTTAGGGCTTGTTAAATCGTTGATAGCAACTACTTCATAACCTTCAGCACCAAACATCTGTCTGAATGCAAGACGACCGATACGGCCGAAACCATTAATCGCTACTTTTACTGCCATTTTTTATTCCTCCTAAAAGTTAAATAAAATAAAGATTGTTAAATAAAAATCAACCTAATACGTATTGTACATAATTTAGAGGAAAATAGCAAGCCAATTTTTCAGTTATTTTTCCCAAAATTTTATGAACAATGCACAAAAAAAGCGTTATTTGCGTTTCATATCATAAAATCAGTTTGTATTTAGCCGGTTTTAGTATTATACTATAGCTTGATCAAACTTGAAACAAACATGCGAAAACACTGCTTTACATCCTGCAGGAGGTACTTTTATGAAGCACGATTATCATATTCACACATATTTTTCCGGTGACTCAGATACACGTCCGGAAGATACAATAGAACAGGCTATCAGGCTCGGTCTCAAAACAATTTGTATTACCGAGCACCATGATATGGATTTTCCTGACGAGTCGAATCCATTTTCGCTTGACACAGAAGCTTATCTTAAGGAGTATGCTCTTCTGAAGGAAAAATATCACGGACAAATCGACATCCGCACAGGTGTGGAGCTCGGACTTCAGCCCCACCTTGCCAAGGAACTTGACGAATATTCAAAGGCTTATCCATTTGATTTTATAATCGGTTCAACACATGTGGTGAAAAAGGCAGACCCCTACTATCCTGAATTTTGGGAGAAGAATCCGTCTTACGATGATATCGTTATAGCTTATCTTACAGATACTCTTAACAGCATTAAAGCTTTCCAGAACTTTGATGTATACGGACATCTCGACTATATTGTGCGTTACCGTCCGGACAGACTCAATCGTCCCGAGACCTCGGATTTGTACCTTACATATCCCGATCTCATTGACGAGATTTTGAAGGAACTTATATACAACGGCAAAGGTATCGAAATCAATACCGGCGGACTTTTCCATCTTCCGTTTGCCAATCCTCACAAAAAGATTCTCACACGCTATAGGAAACTTGGCGGCGAAATCCTTACAACAGGTTCGGATGGCCATACCCCCGAGAGAATTGCTCATGAATTTGACAAGCTTCCGGAATTGCTCGGTGACTGCGGTTTTAAATACACTACCATATTTAAAAACAGAAAACCCGAGTGGATTAAGCTGTAAAACTTGCAAATACGCTCCCTACCCATATAGTAGGGAGCGTGTTATTTCCGCCCATGTTTATATTCATGTCAAAAACTCATTTAATGTTTCTCGTCTCAAATATTCCTTTTACGAAGTTTCATCCAATACCATACCCACGCCAACAAAATACCTAATAACATTGAGCCAAACAAAATTCCAAGAAGACCGGCAATCGCTAAATGCATATTGGCTAATCCTTCCGACTTAGCATCAAACACGTTAAAGGCAAGCAGTATATCGAATAAAATAAATACACCAACCATAAATGATGGTATCAATCTTACAATTCTTTTTTCAGCCTTTTTTAATAAAAACGCCTGAATTCCAAACCATAAAAATACACTTACTATACCTGCGTATATAAATCGTATAGGTTCATCGCAAAGCCATTGAAAAAAATCCAGTAAAATCATAGCCGTTCTCCTTTCATCTGTGTTTTCCATTTTTATCTATTATAATACATTTACAAAACATAAGCAATTATAATATTTTACTCCAATAGTTTGAGAAGCTCTTCCTTCGTAAACGAGGTAATCTGCGACACTTCATCCGATACAACCTGATTTGCGAGTCTTTCCTTGCCAAGTTGTAATTCCAGTATCTTCTCTTCTATTGAATTCTTAGCTATAAGCTTGTACACATTAACCTTACGAAGTTGTCCGATACGATGCGCACGGTCCGTCGCCTGGTTCTGCACCGCAACATTCCACCACGGGTCATAATGTATTACTATATCTGCACCCGTAAGATTTAAGCCTGTTCCTCCTGCTTTGAGCGAAATCAGGAAAACCTTCGTATCATCCCTGTTAAAGCTTTCTGCAAGCTTGAGACGTTCTTCCTTGGGCACATCTCCTGTGAGTATATAATACGATATATCTTCCTTCGTAAGCCTCTCCGCTATTATTCCGAGCATCGTTGTAAACTGCGAAAACAAAAGTATTTTATGTCCGGAATCTATTGCACCTTTTACAAGTTCCATACATGTCTCAAGCTTCGAAGACACATCGTTGTAATCCTCAAAGCAAAGTGACGGATCACAACAAATCTGACGAAGTCTCATGAGCTTGGAAAGTACATTCATCCGCTCTGCTCCAAAATTCTCAGAAGGAATACTCATTATATCCTCCTTAAACTTACTAAGCATTGCTCCGTAAAGTTTTCTCTGCTCTCCGTCAAGCTTTGAATACACAACTGTCTCCTGCTTTTCGGGTAAATCTTTAAGAACCTCACTTTTAAGACGTCTCAAAACAAAAGGCTTTATCATATTCTGAAGACGTTTTAAGGCAACCCTGTCTTCCTCTCTTACTATACGGTTTTCAATTTCGTCACGAAACTTCGTATAAGAATACAGAAATCCCGGCATAAGATAATCAAAAATACTCCAAAGCTCTGAAAGCCTGTTCTCAATAGGCGTACCTGTAAGAGCAAATTTTACATCGGCACGAATTTCTTTGACGCTCTTTGCATTCTGCGTTGCCGGATTTTTAATAAATTGAGCCTCGTCTATAACCTGATATTTAAAATTAAAGCGTTTGTAATACTCCATATCTCTTCTTAACGAGTCATATGAGGTAATTATTACGTCTTTATCTGTTGCTCCCAAAACAAGTTCTTTACGCTCATCTGCATTACCGCTGATTACTACAGAATCAAGTTGCGGTGCAAACCTGCGAATTTCATTTTCCCAGTTATAAACAAGTGACGCGGGACAAACTATAAGCGACTGCCTCTTCACAGCTTCTTCATCTGTCTTTTCTTTATCCGCAAGCAAAAGCGTTATTATCTGTAATGTTTTTCCAAGGCCCATATCATCTGCAAGAATTCCTCCGAATCTATTCTCGGCAAGTGTGCGAAGCCATCTGTAGCCTGTCCTCTGATACTTTCTGAGCACCGACACAAGAGTCTTAGGTACCTCGTAATCACTGTCCGCCATTTCCTTCATACCGCGCACAAGCTGTCTAAAGTTTCTGTCTCTGTCAAGATGTATGTCACCGGCCTGGTTAAGTATCGAATCAATATAAAGAGCTCTATACTTTGGAATAAACATTGTACTTTCGATCATTCTCTCAAATTCTTTGCCGCTAAGTTCAAGTGCTTCAGCTATTTCCGATATAACAGAAAGTGAATTGTCCTCAAGCCGCACAAAGTCACCATTCTTCAAGCGATAATACTTTTTCCTCAAGCGATAGCTTTCAAGAAGTTCTTTAAGCTCCTCCTTATCAAACTCTTCCATGTCAATATCAAGTTCCAGCATGCTTTCATTCATTCGCGCCCCTACCGAAAGCTTCGGTGCAACACTAATACGAATATTTTTAAAAGCATCCGACACATATACATTACCAAGTTCCATCAACTGCGGAATTCCTTCCTCAAGCAATCGGTAAATTATATCATCTCCGCTTACAATCAGGTTCCCCTCCTCATTAACGGTTCCCGGAAGATATTTTTCTGTAATACTTCTTACCCTATACTCCTTTGCATAATCCCTAAGAATATTGACAGGCATACTTCCACCTTTGAACGGATTAATATTAAAATCGCCGTATGATAACACCTCTTTACACACAATGTCTTTATCCGCATTAACATCAAATTTAAATTCTATCTCAAGCTTTTGCGGCAATATCGTCTCAAACTCAATACCTTTTGTATCTATTTGTGCATAATCTTTGATTATAGGGAGCATTTGACCACAAAACACCGGCATATCGCGTTTACCGACCGTAAAATTATCTTCACGGTACAAATCGGCACTCATCTTTACAAGCAATGCCGACATGGCTTTTGTATATTCTGTATCGCATATACAAACAGTATCAAACGGGAAAAGACTGACACATAAATGTTTCCCAAGCATAAAGGCATACATCTGTTTATCCGGCTCAAGTCTGTAACCACCAAGAAGCGTCTCTTTTATACACAACTTTATATCCGGATTTTTCATCTCAAAAAAGACTTGCTTTTTATCCTTATCCGGCAATTCAAGCTCAACATATTTCCCTATAAGATATTTTGAAATTTTATCCATATAGCTTCTTTTTAAATTAAGACCTTTTCTTTTTAATGAACTTTTGCTCTTCGAAACATAATCAAGTGCCGCTTCCTGTTCTTCCTCTATAGCATCGAGAAGATAACCAAGCAACACTCTGCTCTCTGTTTCAAATACAAGTACATTATGCTTCATGACAAGCTGCTTACCGTACTCAAACTCTATACCTGTTTTCATACGGTTATAAAACTCTGTCAAATCTGAAATAAGATACTCCGCACTTCCGTTACAAAGTTTAAAGCACATACCGGACAACGTTCCCAGTGTGATTTTAGGCAAGAGCGTTATTATCCCCTCTTCCTGCTTCATTTCCTCATATACCTTATATTTTATATAATTATCCATTGTATCTTTCATAAACTGTGCTGTAGAAGTACGCATAGCCGTGTTTTGATACAAATGCCTGTAATACGCAAATGCAATGGCAGTTTCATGTACACACATACCTGCGTTTTTGTTAAGGCACGAGCATGTATAGCTACGTATATTACCGTCACCCACGGTAATCTTAGAGTTATATACATCTTCCTTATCCGTAAAGCCTGTAACCTTACCTTTTATCTCTGTCTCTCTATTGCCCACCACGGTTATGTCTTCAAGTTCAACACAACCTTCCTCAGCCAAACTCCTGCCATTTACAAGAATCTGTGTTCCGACAACTTTACTTCTGATACTTTCAAGCGAAAAATTCATATTCTCACTCCTATTTAAAAATCGTTCCCCCAAGTAACACTTTATCCCCGTCATACAGAACAATAGCCTGTCCCGGTGTAATCGCTCTTTGCGGCTCGTCAAATACAACCTTTATCCTTCCGTCTTTTTCATCGGTAACCTTACACCTTGCACCTGCATGTGCATAACGAATCTTACCGATTGCCGTTATACCGTCCTCCGGAATTTTCTCAATCCCCATATAATTAATATCTCCCGCATACAGGGTATCTGAAAAAACATCCTCGTTGGTACCAATAACCACTTCATTGGTATCCGGGCGAATCTCAACAACAAATGCCGGTCTTCCGAGTGACAAATTAAGACCTTTACGCTGTCCGACCGTATAATGAATGATTCCTTTGTGCTGTCCCAAAACCTTACCACTCATATCCACAAAATTACCAAGTACACTTGTCTTTCCCGTATACCTTCCGATAAATCCCGCATAATCATTATCCGGTATAAAACATATCTCCTGGCTGTCCGGCTTGTCCGCCACTTCCATTCCCATCTCTCTCGCGATATTTCTGATTTCATCTTTTGTATATTCACCCACCGGCATCATAATACGTGCAAGCTGTTCCTGTGAAAGCCTGAAAAGTGCATATGTCTGCTCCTTTACAGCAGTAGGCGTCTTCATAAGCGTATAGCGTCCGTTATCAAGCTTAACTATTCTGGCATAATGGCCTGTTGCAACATAATCTGCACCGACCTCATCTGCTACAGAAAGAAGTGCTTCAAGTTTCACATATCTGTTGCATACGGTACACGGATTGGGAGTCCTTCCCGCCAAATACTCATTTACAAAATAATCCTGTACTTTATCCTTAAACTGCTCTCTAAAATCCACAATACGGTACTCGATACCAAACTTCTCTGCAAGTGCCTTCGCATCATCAGTCTCGGTCTCATCCCAAACTTTCATTGTTACACCTATACATTCATAGTCCTGTTCCTGCAAAAGATGCAGTGCAACCGAAGAATCAACTCCGCCGGACAATCCTATAACTACCTTTTTTTTCATATGTCAGGTAACTCCTTTCGTTATACAAAACCTAATAAAGTATCCTTCTGTTCTCATTAACCTGCTGTCCCTTGGTAAAATCTTCGTATTGTATCGAAACCTCTCTCAAGGCCAAAACAGCTTCTTTTATTGCATTAAACGCAGTATCAAGTTCCTCTTTTGTTGTACTCCTTCCAAGAGTAAGACGAATAGAACCATTTGCCAGATTTGTCGGAAGTCCTATTGCCGTAAGCACATGTGACGGACTTTTTGAACCTGTGGCACATGCAGAACCGGCCGAAATACATATACCTTTCATATCAAGCATAATGAGAAGAGATTCACTCTCCACAAAGCTGAAACTGAAATTAATATTATTGGCAAGACGCCCTGCGCCGTAAGCACCATTTAATCTGACATAAGGAATCTCTGCAGTAACCCTGTCAATAAAATAATCACGCAGTTTTCTTTCTCTCTCTGCTTCATCATAAAGTTCCTGCATTGCAAGCCTTACCGCTTCACCTAAACCAACGATTGCTGCTACATTTTCCGTACCTGCACGCATCCCCATCTCTTGAGAACCACCGTTAAGAAGTGCCTCATCAAGTATACCTTCTCTTACATAAAGGAATCCAATACCCTTAGGTCCATAAAGTTTGTGTGCACTGACACTCATCATGTCTATACCAAGCTCATCAACATTTATAGGCATATGACCGTAGGCCTGAACCGCATCGACATGCAAAAGAATGTTATGCCTTTTTGCAATCTTCGAAAGCTCTGATATCGGCTGTATTGTTCCGATTTCATTGTTCGCCATCATAACTGATACAAGTGCCGTATCCTTACGTATTGAACGCTCCAGCATAGCAGGATTAACCTTCCCCGTATCATCCACAGGAAGGTAAGTTACTTCACAGCCTATATCCTCAAGCGCCTTACAAGTATGAAGCACTGCATGATGCTCAATCTCATCAGTAATAATATGACAATGTCTGCCCTCTAAAAGAGCCTTTCTGTACGTTCCTTTAACAGCCCAGTTATCAGCTTCCGTACCGCCCGAGGTAAAATATATCTCGTTTTCCTTTGCACCTATGGAATCGGCAATAATTTTCCTGGCACTGTTTACCGCCTCTCTTGCTGTTCGTCCAAGCGAATATGCCGACGAAGGATTGCCGAACTCTTTTGTCATATATGGCTTCATAGCCTGAAAAACTTCCTCCCGCATCGGAGTAGTTGCCGCATAATCTAAATAAATTACAGATTCCATATTCTATCCTCTCATATTTTTTTGCGCATATATTATAGCATATATTTTTGCATATAACGATATATTTTAATAATTTATTTTAAAAAGGTTGCCTATGAAACACAAAAACCCCCTCGTTCAAGGAGCTCTCCTGCTTACTATAGCCGGTTTTCTCACAAGAATAATCGGCTTCTTCTATAGAATATTCCTTTCCCGCACGATTGGTGCAGAAGGTATGGGCCTTTATCAGTTAATATTCCCTATATACGGAATTGTAAGCTCAATAAGTATTGCTTCCGTACAAACCTCTGTATCGCGCTATGTCGCGGCAGAGCAGTCCGCCGGACGCAAGCACGGTGCCAAAAATTCCCTTCTGGCCGGAGTTTTTTTGTCATTATCTGTAACGCTCCTTTTATCAATCTTTGTTTATTATAATGCAGAATGGATCGCGATAGAATTCTTAAAAGAAAACCGCTGTACCACACTTGTTAGAATTCTTGCCTTTTCACTTCCGTTCTCAAGCATTCACTCTTGTATCAACGGCTACTATTACGGCATGCAGAAAACGGCTGTTCCTTCAATATCGCAACTTGCCGAACAAGTCCTACGCGTATTGTGCGTATATATAATGAGTATGGTCTCTTTATCGGAAACAGGTACCATATCTCCTAAAATTGCAGTAATAGGCATTGTTATCGGCGAAGCTGCTTCCATGCTTTTTTGCGTATTTTCTATTACATTGCATTTTAACAACACACGCCACACTGATAAAAAAACTACTGCATCTCCTTGTTTCGTAAAACAACTGAAAAATATTTTTGTCTTTTCACTTCCACTCTCTTTTAATCGTTTACTTTTAAGCGTACTTCACAGTATAGAAGCAGTACTTATCCCCACACAATTAAAACTTTTTGGCATGTCTTCTTCTGAAGCTATAAGTCTGTTCGGTATTTTTACCGGTATGGCAATGCCTTTTATACAGTTTCCATCCGCAATCCCGAATGCAATAGCCGTCCTGTTGCTACCCGAAGTAGCTGCAGCCGCAGAACTTAATGTAACCGATAAAGAAAAAGGTTGCTTAAAACTTCGCCATTCCTCTGAAAGCGGCATCAGGTACAGTCTGCTTCTTGGAATACTCTGTGTCGGCATATTCGTAGTATTCGGCAATGATATGGGAATTATTATATTTAATAATAGACTTGCAGGTCTTTATATCACAATACTTGCGTGGCTATGCCCTTTTTTATACCTTTCAACGACCCTCGGAAGTATTTTAAACGGTCTTTCTGAAACTACCGCTCCGTTTATACACAGTGTTATTTCAATACTTATCAGATTAACATTTGTATTTTTTGCCATTCCAAAATACGGCATCGTTGCATACCTTATAGGTACACTTATTTCTCAGATAGTAATGACAGGACTTCATTACTTTAAAGTACGAAAAAAGGTCAGCCTCCAATTAAACGCAATGCGTCTGCTTGTCTGGCCGACCCTTATACTTCTTGTTTCATTATTCGCAGCATTAACCATAAGTATGACTATAAGCCTTATCGCACTTCCGTCAATAGTTGTTCTAGGCATAAAATGTGCAACAACAGGACTTATCTACATAGCTTTAATATATTTTTTTAAACTGCTTAATTAACGTTCTTCTCTGTAATAACCTATACCGATTGCCGCAGGCTGACCGTTGTTCTTATTCTTACGAATAGAATTAAGAACAAGTACTATCGCCGTAATAATAAAGGGCAATGCCTGAAAAAGCTGTGCAGGAATATCTGCAAGCCAGCCGAGTGCCTTCGGGAAAGCAAGCGCAAGTGCTGCACCGTACACTTTAAGTGTATTGAAGAAACCAAAGACAAAGGTTCCAAGAAGTGCTTTGGCAGGATTCCAGTTCGCAAAAATAACGAGTGCAATCGCAATCCAGCCATATCCGTTAATCCAGCAGTTACTTCCCTCAAAGCTTCCGCCAAGGTTAATACCCATCTGATAACCGCCGATACCCATAATTCCGGCACCAATAATGATATGGATGTATTTATAAAGATTAATATTGATACCTACTGCATCCGATGCTGCCGGATTCTCTCCTATTGCCTTAAGCTTAAGTCCCGGTGCTGTCTTATTAAGATAAAAATAAGCCACAATTGCAATCACAATACCAAGGTATACTAAAAGGTTATGTGAAAACAGTGCTTTTCCAAGTACGGGAATTTCACTGAGAAGCGGAATCTCTATCTCTTCAACCTGCTTGCTCAAAGAAAGACTGTCTCTGAGTGCCGGCCACTTATTACCAAGACCTTTACCAATGAAAAAGTAAAGCCCGAGACCAAAGGTTGTAAGTGTAAGACCCGTAACGTTTTGATTAGCCTGCAAAGATATCGTAAGGAATGCAAACAAAAGTCCGCACAAACCACCACAGATAAACGCTGCCAAAATTCCGACAAGAAGACTGTCAGCCCTACAACCGATAAGATATCCGCCCATCGCGCCAATTGCCATTATACCTTCAACACCAAGGTTAAGACTTCCCGATTTTTCGGTAATAATCTCACCCACGGTTCCATAAAGAAGAGCTATGTTATATACAACAACATAAAACAAAAACAGTGTCACTATATTAAGGGCATCCATCTTATTCACTCTCCTTTCCGTTTTCTGAATTCGCTTTATTACGAACTATCTTAAAGCGAATCATGAAATCAGCTACAAGAACAGAGAACAAAATAATTCCCTGAAGTAAATTAGCAAAATTAGTATCAATTGCGGCAAACTCTGCATTGGCAACCTGACAACCGTACTGTAAAACAGTAATCAGAATTGAAACCACAAAAATCACTGCCGGGTTAAGTTTGGAAAGCCATGCAACAATAACACCTGTCCAGCCTACATCATTAGTAATAGCCGTAGACATTACATGAGCCGTAGATACATGCATTGCACCTGCCGCACCAATCATAAATGCTGACAAAAACACTGTACGGATGATAATTTTACCAACCTTCATGCCTGAGTATTTAGCTGTGCTCGGACTGTCACCGACTACCGTTATCTCGTAACCCTGTTTTGTCTTTTTTACATAGAAGTATATAAGTACGGTAATAAGTATAGCTATAATCAATGAAATATTAAGCGAAAACTTACCCATCGGAATCGTAGGCATCCATGCACCCTTAGGTAAAGAAAGAAATCTCGGTCTGTCTGAACCGGGATCAAGGAAAAAGTTCCAATCCGCCTTATATTCTCCGAAGAATTTAATAAGATACAATGCCATGTAGTTAAACATAAGCGTCATAAGTGTCTCATTTGTATCGAATTTAACCTTCAGCCATGCACAAAGCGCACCCATAAGACCTGCACCAATACCGCCTGCAAGCGCCATAAGTATAAGCACAACAAACGTCGGCAAAGAACCTCCGAGTTTAAGTCCTACGACCGATGCACAAATAACGCCTACTATAAACTGTCCTTCACCACCTACGTTCCAGAATCTCATCTTGAATGCAAGCGAAAGTGCCAATGATGTAATAAGAAGCGGTACAAAAAGCTTAATAAAACCTTCAATCTGCTTGTATGCAAAAACATTATCAAGCATACCAAGTGTAAGCACTTCTTTATAAAATACCAGTGGATTAATCTTTAAGCACATCAAAAGAACTGCACCGATACACATCGCAACCAATACAGCTACCGTATAATACAGGAAAGCCTTTTTTGCAGGAAGCTGCATACGTTTTACAATTCTGAATCTGCTACTACTGTTCGTATTACTCATTGTCTGCTTCCTCCGTAATATTGGTATCTTTTGCGATTCCGGCAATCTTACCGTCAATCTCAGTCATATCAAGTGCGCCGGTCATCATAAGTCCGAGTTCTTCCTTGGTTACCTTGTGGGCATGTACAACGCCCATAAGCTTACCATGGCAAATAACCATAATTTTATCACAAAGCGCCATCATAACATCGAGATCCTCCCCTACAAAAAGGATGCCAACACCGTTCTTTTTCTGTTCGTTA
>SVEG01000018.1 GCA_015057505.1 Lachnospiraceae bacterium | reverse complement strand
ACTACCCGCTGAATAATCGAAGAATGCATATCTCCAGCTAAAAAGCGGCAAATACGAGAATGCAAAAACGAGTGCCAAAAACGGTAAAAGCATAAGAAAGAGCTTATACTTTGTCTCAATCTCCATTTTATCTTCCGCGGGCGCCTTGGGTGTAACAATCATCACAACTATGGCAAACACAAGCTGTAATATAGCCGCAACCGCAAAAATAGGCATTCCTATTGCAAACTCTGTAACAATCTTAGCTGTATCCATGCTTGATGTAATAAGCATATATGTAGCGATAATTCCTGCTACACCGGCTACACTCACAATGCCACCAGCAAGCAAAAATCTGTTGCCGAAATTCTTCATCCTAAGGTTGCCGAGCGACATACATGTACCTGCTATGCTAAGTGCAACACCTACCAAAACAATTAAACATGTAATGAACAAAATATAAAAATGAGTCTCATTCAACCAGCCCATCCTAAAAGCTCTGTCCAAACCGCTTGTTAAGCTTGAATAAGATATTCCGCTCGTAAATAATGATGCCGTTCCTTTAATCTTCGCCTGACCAGCCTGTGTAATAAAGTTTACCGGCGACAATGACGGAAAGAACAAAAGAACAACGGTTGCCAATGTTAACAGCCTGACAATTATGAATAAAACGCTTCCCTTGCCGGCTTTTTCACAAACCTTCTTTTCCATGACATTCTCCTCTTAAAGTTACTTTTCTGAATAGTTTTTCTAACTTATCATCTTAACTAAATTATAATGAAAAACCTTACATTAAAAAACCTTAAAATTTGCAACTAAAATGCACTAATATTTCAACCCGCAATGCAAGCACAGCCACTTTTCACTAATTTCCCCGCAACAAACAACCACCTTATGGCATCAGCCCAAACCGCCAAAGCTATGCAGGATTCTTAATTTCCCGCAGACAACAAAAGGTTTTTAGAAGGACTTGGCTTTTTAAGCTTTCCACCTAATTGTGCCGCGCAGAGGTGTCTGAGTGGAATTGATTAGAAGCTCAGTGGCTTGGGATGTGAATTTTATATATAAGGTTTATAAGGCACGCTCTCGCTACGATAAAAGACGTAGCGCTACTAAGCTTGCGAGACGAAACAATAGCGTTGTTGAATAATTAATGTTTTGAGTTTCGTCTCGCGCGCTAAGGAGCGACGCTTTTATAGTGCCTTTAAACCTTATATATAAAATTCACATCCCAAGCCACATGAACTTCTTCAATTCCACGAGCGTTGGTAATTTGCTTCGCAAATTATCCAACAAACTCGGAGCGGCACAAAATCAAACGGTGGAAAGCAAAAAGCCTTAGTTCTTCTTAAAACCGTAAAATGTTGCAAGGGAAATTAAGAATCCTGCATAGCTTTGGCGGTTTGGGCTGATGCCATAAGGTGGTTGTTTATTGTGGGGAATCTCACAAAAAAACAGGCTGTGCTTTTGCATCAGCCTGTTTTAAGTATTAAACTTTATTTGTTAGCTTTTTTCTTCTTAAGAACTAATACCACTACTACTGCAACTACAACTACTGCTGCAACAACTGCAATAATGATAGGTAAAATGTTTCCTGAAGGTGCTTCATCTGCAGGAACATTTGATGCAGGTGTTGTGGGTGCGGGTGTTGTCTGCTCTTCGCCTGCAGCCTCGTTGTCATAGCTGAAGCCTGAAATCGTGAACTTCATCTCAACGCTTGATGTAGGAGCAACATAGAAAGGAAGCTCTTTTACATCGTCATTCCAGATGTTCTGGAAAAGAATCTTAACATATTCTTTCTCATCGGGATCAAGGAAAGCTTCACCAAATGTCTTGATTGTCTTGCCATCCATGATAATCTTTGCATCTGTAATCTTAATATCCTCTGAAAGCGGAATATCTGTTGAGATGTAAAGAAGGTTGAAGTAATCCTGCTTAGCTGTTGTAAAATCATCGCTGATGATTGAACCGAAATCTGTAAGCTTAACTGAGTATGTACCGTTACCTGCTACTTCAACATCAGTAACAACGCCGTACTGCTGCTTTGTCTCATTACCGTAAATGAATGATCCCCAGTACTCTGAACCGATACCGTTAGCTGAATTCCAAGCATCACGATATGTCCAGTTAGGTGTCTGAAGTCCGAGGTAAGCATTGTACTTGCCTGCGGGATCGAATGTTACAGCAGGAGCTGCGGGTGTTGTCTCCTCAGGTGTTGCTGTAGGAGCATCAATCACTTCAAGTGTAAAATCAATTGCAAGTGTCTTGGAAGCAACAATCTTTGTAATATCAATCGGAGCTGCTGCCTTTGTTGTGCCGTACTCATTGTAAATCTCAATTCTGTAGTTACCGTTTTCTTCAATATCACCTGTAACTACCTTTGATAAATCTACTGCCAACTCTGTTCCGTCTGCGGTAACCTTAAGTGCTGTTAAATTAAATGCCTTGCCGTCTGCAAGTAAGTCTGCTGATGCGCCAACAACATCTACTACAAATACTACTGCGCTGTTTGCTGTGCTTCCTTCCGGAATGTTCCATGTAAGGTTATATGAGCCTGCGCCTGTTACTGCTGTATTAACAACATCGCCCCACTCCTGAACTCCCCATGCGGGATCTGAGTAACCAAGCTTTGCTGTATAACCTGCTGATACTACATCAACTGTAAACTCTACTGTAAGATTCTTAGCTGCCACCAATTTTGTTATATCAATTGAAGGAGCTTCTTTTGTTGTACCGTATTCGTTGTAAATCTCAATTCTGTAGTTACCGTTTTCTTCGATATCACCTGTAACCACCTTTGACATATCTACTGCCAAATCTGTTCCGTCAACCTTAACCTTAAGGTCTGTAAGATTGATTTCTTTGCCTTCTGCAAGTAAATCTGCTGATGCGCCTACAACGTCAACTACGAATACTATTGCACTGTTAACTGCCTGGCCTTCTGCAAGATCCCAACTGAGTGTGTATGTGCCTGAACCATTAACATTAACATTAACATTGTCGCCCCATTCCTGAACGCCCCATGCAGGATCTGAATATCCGAGCTTCGCTGTGTTGCCTGCTACAGCAAGTGTAAATTCTACTGTAAGATTCTTAGCTGCAACGATTGTTGCAATATCAACTGAAGGAGCTTCTTTTGTTGAGCCGTACTCATTGTAAATCTCAATTCTAAAGTTACCCTTCTCTTCGATATCACCTGTAACTACCTTTGACATATCTACTGCCAAATCTGTTCCATCAACCTTAACCTTAAGGTCTGAAAGGCCGATACCCTGTGCTGCAAAATCTGTTGCCGCACCTGCGATATCAACTACAAATACTAATGCGCCGTTAACTGTCTGACCCTCTGCAAGATCCCAGCTTACTGCATATGTACCTGCACCGTTAACCATTGTATTGGCTTTGTCGCCCCACTCCTGAACTGACCAATCTGCATTAGCATATCCAAGTGTTGCCTTGTAACCTTCGCCATCTGCTTTTACGGGATTCATTACAAATCCTGTCAAAAGAAGAGCAAATGTCATTACCATTGTTAAAACTTTTTTCAATGTTTTCATTTTTTTCCTCCCTTAAATTAGTCTTTTTATAGACTTTCAGTGACTTAATTTTATCAAAAAAAAGGCTATGAAAAAACATAGCCTTTTGGATATAAAATACTTTAAAAATTGCACATTTCAAATTTTATGGGTAATTATGCCGGTAAAACAAGTATAACCTTTGTTCCCTGACCGTATTCACTCTCTATCTGTAAGCCGTATTCCTCCCCGTAGTGGAGACGAATTCGCTCGCATATATTGTAAACACCTATGCTTGATTCCAGCTTAAGTCCCGGAGTATTAAGCTTCTTACACACTTCCTCATATTCCTCCGGCTTCATTCCTTTACCGTTATCGCTTACAATAATTTTCAGTTGTTCCTTACTGTTGCGGTAAACCTTAATATCTATATGCCCGTTGCTGTCAATATGTTCAAGTCCGTGAATTACCGCATTCTCAACTATCGGTTGTAAAAGAAGCGGAAGTATCTGAAATTCCTCTGTATCAAGGCCCTCTTCAATATCAAGCGTATAATTAATCCTGTCTCCAAAACGCATCTTTTGGATTGCAAGATAATTTTCAACATGTTCAAGTTCTTTACTCAAGGTAGTAACTGTTGTACCCGTATTCTTAAGCACATACTGAAGTGTCTTGCCAAGAATCTTGATACAGTCTGCGACCTCTCTGTTGCCCGCCGACAGCGACTTCATCCTGATGGTTTCGAGTGTATTGTACAGATAGTGCGGGTTAATCTGCCCGGCAAGCATCTTGTACTCCATAAGCTGCTGATTGTTGCGAAGTTCTTTTTCGTTAATCTCCGCCTCATACATCTTGGCATCCTTCTCTTTGATATCGCTTACCATCAGTTTCAAATCTTCATAAGCATCCGTAAGCTCATCATGACCCGTAAACTTTACACTCATGTCATAATTACGGTGACTTGCCTTATGCATTTCCTCACGCAAAAGATATACTCTCTTAGTAAATTTGTTTGCATACCAGAAAAGCACTATACCCGGTATCAGAACCGCAAGTGCAAGTATTAAAATACAACCGTTTATAATAGCCTGTATCTCATAATACACATTGTCGTCCATGGTACAGATGTAAAGCTTTGAATTCGTCATATGCGGACTTGTGGTTGACACTACCGCAAAATAATTGGTATCCTCAACCTCCACAACACCCGAATAATTATAATATGCATCACTATAGTCCACTTCTATCGGTAGCTGCTCTTTATACCAGCTTGATTTGGAACTGTATACAATACCTGCATTATCAACCGCTATTGCATCAACTATCTTGGAATTAATCTTAGAACGTATATATGCATCCCCAAGTTTAATTACAACAACAGCCTCATAATCGCTGTTAGGTAGCAGCATACGCCTGACAAGTGCAAGATAACTTGTTGTATTACCAAAATTCTTTTCCTCAATAAGCGTCCAAAATGCACTCGTCTGCCCAAGAGCCCTCTTGTACCATTCCGTTTCTTTTATATCCTCAGTAACCTTGTTGTACTGCTTATAATTAACGATCGTCGGATTGTCCGTATATATGTATATACCTTGAATCTCCTGATAATTAAAAACAATATCATCAATCTTACTGCTGTTATTTGCTTCATGAACAAAATCCACCGGGCTTGCGTACGTCCCGGAAAGAAGCGTCTTTTGGGCACTGTCAAAACAGATGTCATCCGAAACATTATAAGCCTGCGTAGTTATCTGCGACAAAAGACTTCTTACACGCAGATTATCGGATTTTAACAAATCCATATAATAATCATTAAGCAGACGATAGGCATTTACTATGAGCACAACTCCGACTATCGCAAGCGGAACTATAAGTGCCAAAACATAGACCATGTACATTTGGCCTCGCAGCTTCATATTTTTCCAGCTTAACTTTTTTAACAGTGCCTTAAGTTTTTTCATCTTATACGCTCTCCAAAATCCTTACATCTTTAGCGGCAACTTCCACTTCTTCACCGGCCTTGACCGATACTTCTTTAAGAATATCGTAGTAATTTGCATCGGCAATGAAAGACTTCGTATCTTCAGCATGATTAAGCAAGAACAAGTACTTTTTGTCCTCACTGTAACGTGCCGTTGCTTCAAGACCTTCAGGAGTTTCAAGGACACCTTTAACGTCCTGCTCTTCGCAGACAAGCTCTACAAATCTCTTGTAAAACTCTGCTGTAGAGCGTGTAGCAACATAGTAAGCCTTTCCCTGTCCGAAAGAGTTCCTTGTAATTACAGGCATTCCCTTATAGAAATCCTCTTCATAAACAGCAAGTGCCTCTGCACCCTCTGTATGAAGCAAATCACAAATAAGATCGGCATCGTACTTAATATCTTCCCACACAAAGCTGTTCTTCTTTCCTTCAGGAAGTGCGTCGCACTCCTCTACCCAGATTCCGAGGATATCTCTTAATTTGCCCGGATAACCTCCAACCGTTACAAGATCATGCTCATCAACATATCCGCTGACAAATGTGGTTACAAGTGTACCGCCATTCTTAACAAACTGTCTGAGTCTTTCATCTACTCCTGATTTTACCATATAAAGAATCGGAGTACAAACTATTTTATACTGCGACAAATCATCCTCTACACTGATTATATCAACCGGAATATTATACTCATGGAAAGCATTGTAATAATTCTGAACCTCGTCACGATATCTCATAATTCTGCTGGGTCCTGCGGAATACTCGATTCCCCACCAGTTGTCCCAGTCAAATACAATCGCACATTCGGCTTTTTCACGTGTACCAAGTGTCTTGTCACCGATTTTATCAAGTTCTGCACCAAGAGCGGCAAGTTCCCTGAATACTCTCGTATTCTCGTGACCCGCGTGGTCAATAACCGCACCATGATACTTCTCGCATGCACCTATACTTCTTCTCATCTGGAAAAACATTACCGCATCAGCACCGTGTGCCACAGCCTGGTAACTCCAAAGTCTCATTACACCGGGACGCTTAAGTGCATTGTAAGGCTGCCAGTTGGTTACACTCGGCGTCTGCTCCATAAGCACAAACGGCTTACCCTGTTTTAAACCTCTCATAAGCTCATGATTGAGCGCCATGGCAGCAGGTGTTGCCTTGGTATCGGGATAGCTGTCCCAAGATACAAAATCCATGTATTTTGCCCACTTCTGATAGTCAAGCAGCTTATAAAACTCCATAAGATTAGTCGTTACCGGAATGTCCGGTGTATGCTTTTTAACCGCATCGTATTCAAGCTTATAGCACTCAAGCATACTGTCGGAGCTGAATCTGCGGTAGTCAATTGTTATTCCCTGGAACATCGTATACTCATAACCGAAATGTTCGCTAAGCATGTTGGGAAGCACTACCTCATCCCAATCGTAAAAGGTATGGCTCCAGAAACTTGTATCCCACGCACGGTTAAGCTCATCTATCGTCTTATATTTATCCTTTAACCAGCCCTGAAATGCCTTCTCGCAAAGGTCACAATAGCATTCGCCGCTATATTCGTTGGATATGTGCCAAGCTATAATATTGTCGTAATTCTTATATCTCTCTGCAAGTTTATCCGCAAGTCTTACCGAATACTTTCTGTATACCGGACTGTTCGGACAGGAATTATGTCTTCCGCCGAATTTACGTCTCATACCGTTAAACTCCGTACGGAGAATCTCCGGATACCTTTTTGCCATCCATGCAGGATGTGCCGCAGTCGAGGTTGCAAGCACTACCTTTAGACCGTTTGCTTTAACCATCTCCATAATTTTATCAAGCTTTGAAAAATCATATTCATCTTCTGACGGTTGAAGTGTCGCCCATGAAAATACATTCAAGGTTACCGTATCAATATGTGCAAGCTTAAAAAGTCTCATATCCTCTGCCCATGTAGCCTCGTCCCACTGTTCGGGATTATAATCGCCGCCATAAGACATCTTGTTATTTTTCCATATTCTTTCCATAATCTTCTCCTTTACCCGGATATTATTCAATCGTTATCTTAAACACTACCGGAAAATCACTTGTGATTCCTTCTGTCTCCACACAAAGCCCTTCTTCGTTTTTCTCCCAGCTCTTTACAGCTTTATCAAATCCGAGTACCCCGACATTTTCGATAATTCCGTGGAACTCAGGTACGTTTTGGTCCTTACTGTTTGCAAGTGCTTTTATCACAAATTTTCCGTTCTCTGAATTCTTTAATGCTATAGCATACAAGTGCCCATTGTTAACGGTAAATCTGTAATCCTCGCTTGTATAAAGCTGCTCTTTCTGGTCACTAAACTGTCCTTCATTTGTCTTCGTCGGCCCCTCCTGCGATTTACGCCATACTCCCGCACCGATTATTGCTTCGGAATTAGCCGCCATCCACGCCGCAAGATCCTCCAAGATTTTCCTATCGCCCTCAGGGATTGAACCGTCACCCTTCGGTCCGATATTAAGAAGCAAATTACCGTTTTTACTTACAACATCCACAAATGTACATATTATCTCATAACTGCTCTTATAATCGAGAGTATCCGTATAACACCAGGAATTTCGTGCAACCGCCGTATCTGTCTGCCAATTGTAGGATTTAGCTTCTGCAAAGCCACCTCGCTCGACCTCCACGATACCGCTTCCGAACATCATCGCATCATGCTTGTAGCAGATTCTTACATCCTCTCCCCATTCCTTGCCGCAGTTATAATAAAACGCCGCAAGCTTCTTTAAGTAAGGTTTAAATGCCTGATGCTGTATCCACCAGTCAAAATACAAAAGCTTCGGTTTATATTTTAAAATAATCTCTGCCGTTCTGGCAAGCCAATCATTAAGATATTCTTCTGTCGGATACGGCTTGCTGAACAAGTCCTGATTATCAGGCTCAGGCATTGCCGGCCAGTAAAAATCGCCCTTTTTCATCGGGTCTTTTATATCACTGTCAAACTCTTTGCCGTGGCCCATAAAAAACCAGTGTTCCGCCCTATGCGTAGAAGTACAAAATACAAGTTCCTGTTTCTCAGCCTCATTTTTCAGTTCACCTATAATATCTCTCTTAGGTCCCATATTTACGGCATTCCAATCCGATAGTTCACTTCCGTACATCTGAAAACCGTCATGATGCTCCGCAACAGGAAAAATATATCCTGCTCCTGCCGCCTTAAACAAATCTATCCATTCCTCCGGATTAAATTTCTTCGCCGTAAACATCGGTATAAAATCCTTATAGCCGAAATCCTTCTGCTCGCCATAGGTTTTTACATGATGCTCAAAGGCAGGCATTCCTTTTATGTACATATTTCTTGAGTACCACTCGTTGGAATTGGCAGGAACGCTGTACAAACCCCAGTGCACAAATATACCAAGCTTCTGTTTCTTAAACCACGCGGGAACATTTGCCTCCATAAGCGACTCCCATGTCGGCTTAAACGGTCCCTTTGCAATAACCTGTTCTACAATATCAAGTAATTCTTTTTCTCTTGACGGATTCATGTCAGTTATCCTCCACTATATAAATCTTACAATTATTCTAACATTTTGCAGCATAAAAAAATACCTTTAATTAATAAGGTGCCGCAGCTTTTACGACACCTCATTGAAATCTTTTCTTCGATTATCCCATCACGATACGAACCTCGGCCACTTTCTGGTTCGCATCATACGGAATAATGTTGCCTGCAACTTCCACCCCGTTTACAAGCATCTTTTCTACGCCCTTCTCCACATTGTTCGGATTAGACACGGTAATGTTGTATGTTGTATTTCTGTACTTTCTCGTAATCATAAAATCTCCAAAGCCCTTAGGAACGCAAGGATTAATCTGCAAGCCCTTATGTGTCGGGTATACACCGATTATGTACTGTGACACATTTACAAAGGTCCATGCCGCAGTTCCCGTAAGCCAGCTGTTCTTTGCTTCACCGTGAAGCGGTGCGTCAGCACCCGCAATCATCTGTGAATATACATATGGCTCAGTTCTGTGAATCTCGCTGATTTCCTCAACGTATGCCGGGCATGTTTTTCTGTATATCTCAAATGCCCTGTCTCCGCGGCCGATAACCGTCTCAGCAATTGATACCCAAGGATTGTTATGGCAGAAAATACCTGCATTCTCTTTGTATCCCGGCGGATAAGAAGAAACCTCTCCAAGCTCCAGATGATACTTAGTATAAGCAGGTTGTAAAATCATAATGCCGTACTTGGTATCAAGTTTCACCTTTACAGAGTCGAGCGCCTTCTTAGCAAGTCCCTCTTCAACACCGACTCCCGCAAGTACGCAAAATCCCTGCGGCTCAATATAAATCTGACCCTCTTCACATTCCTTGGAACCGACCTTATTACCATAAGAATCATATGCACGGACAAACCAGTCTCCGTCCCAGCCTGCATCTAAGATTGCCGCATACATTGCTTTAACTTCGTCTCTTGCGCGTGCAGCCTCTGTTTCATCGCCAAGAAGCTCGCAAAGCTGTGCATACTCCTCGCCGTATTTTACAAACATACCTGCAATAAATACTGACTCGGCAACGGGGCCTTCACTAGGTCCGAAGGTCTGGAAGGATTCGCCCGGATGCTCTGAGAAGCAGTTAAGGTTAAGGCAGTCATTCCAGTCGGCTCTTCCGATAAGCGGAAGCTTGTGCGGTCCTTTATTTTTAACTGTAAAGTCGAATGATCTCTTAAGGTGTCCGATAAGCGGTTCCGCAACAGACTCATCATTATCAAATGGTGTCATATGCGAAAGTATCGACACATCGCCAGTCTCTCTTACATATGCGCTTACACACGCGATAAGCCATAACGGATCGTCATTAAATCCGCCGCCGATATCTGCATTACCCTTCTTGGTAAGCGGCTGATACTGATGATATGCACTACCGTCCAAAAACTGTGTGGACGCAATATCAATAATTCTCTCTCTTGCCCTGTCGGGAATTAAATGTACAAAACCGAGCAAATCCTGACACGAATCTCTAAATCCCATGCCTCGACCGATACCTGACTCATAGTAGGATGCTGAACGTGACATATTAAACGTAATCATACATTGGTACTGATTCCAAATATTAAGCATTCTGTTAAGCTTATCATCCTTACTGTCTACCTGGAAAAGCCCCAAAAGTCCGTCCCAGTACTCCTTAAGCTCATCATATGCCGCAGTTACAGCATCACCTGTCTTATACTTATTATAAGTCGCAAGTGCGCGTTCTTTGTTAATTATATTATGTGCTTCCCACTTCTTATCCTGCGGATTCTCCTCGTAACCGAGTACAAAAATAAGCTCTTTGGACTCGCCGGGATTAAGTATAATGTTAATCTGGTGTGTCGCAATCGGAGACCATCCGCTTGCGACGGAATTGGTGCATTTGCCACTGTTTATAACATCTGCATTGTCAAGGCCATTATATAATCCAAGAAACGCATCTCTGCTTGTGTCAAAACCGTCGATTGGATTATTTACAGAGAAAAATGCATAGTGATTTCTTCTTTCTCTGTACTCTGTCTTATGATAAATAATGGAATCAATAACCTCAACTTCACCACAACTTAAGAGACGCTGGAAGTTTTTCATATCGTCGTCTGCATTCCATAAACACCATTCAACATATGAGAAAAGCGAAATATTTTTGGGCTCGCTTCCCTTGTTAGTAAGTGTTATGCGGTTAATCTCGCAATTATCCTTTAGAGGTACAAAAGCAAGTACCTCTGCCTCAAGGTTATTCTTAGAAGATGTCCATTTGGAATAACCCATACCGTGACGGCACTCATACGAATCAAGTTCTGTCTTCATCGGCTGCCAGCCCGGATTCCAAACTGTATCGCCGTCCTTGATATAATAATATTTGCCGCCCGTATCATATGGTACATTATTGTAGCGGTATCTTGTAAGTCTTAAAAGCTTGGCATCCTTGTAAAATGAATATCCGCCACAGGTATTGGAAACAAGTGAGAAAAACTCATTGCATCCGAGATAATTTATCCACGGCAGAGGTGTTTTAGGTGTATTAATCACATACTCGCGATTGTTGTCATCAAAATATCCAAATTTCATAACTGTTGCTGACTCCTTTTGTCAAAATATATTTTTATCTTTTATCGGGAAGCTTCGCTTACTCTCCCAGATTAGCTGCGATTACATTCCTTATACGCTTTGTCACATCCATGGTTCCCGCGTCTTTTCGCTGGCAATTCATCAGGATTGTAACCTTATTCGAAGGACTGTTGCAGAAATATGTACCGAGCCAGCCGTCCCAGCCGTACTCACCCTTCCATGTCATAAACATTGCCATACCGGGTTCCTCCATGACGCGCATAAGATTAGCATAACCATAACCATACAAACTCTCCCAGCTCTTCCACAGGGAATCCTGCTGCCATGGTGTAAGCTTGCCTGTCGTCATAAACTCTACCGTAGCAGGTTTAAGTATTCTTCTGCCCTCGTAAATTCCGCCCTGCATAAGCATGCCTGCGAACTTGGCATAATCATCAAGTGTGGACATAAGTCCCGCTCCACCCGATTCAAAAGCCGGTGGTTCTGTCTTAATATACTTAACCCCAAGATGATTTGTTTCAAAAAGCTTCATACCCTCAGACGTCTTCTCATATACATCCGCCAGTCTTTCAAGCTTATCCTCCGTAATATAAAAGCCTGTATCCTTCATGTCAAGCGGCTCGAAAATTTCCTTCTCAAGAAATTCGCCGTAGCGCATACCCGCTATCTTCTCTATCACTGCACCAAGAATATCCGCGGAAGTTCCGTACATCCACTTTTCTCCCGGATGAAATTCAAGTCCGCATTGTGCAATCTTAGCCGCAAACTCCATTGTGCTCATCTGATTATCACCGTAGAGTCTTTCATCCATTTCCTCAAAAACCTTTACAGCTTCAAGACCGCCCGGACTCATATCACCATAAGGAAGTCCAGATGTCATATTGAGCAAATCTTTAACCAGCAAGCTTCTTCGTGCCGAAACCTGCTTGTCGCCTTCCCAAACCTGCTGATTCTTAAATTCCTCAAGTATATCACTGACAGGCTGTCCAAGTTCAAGCTCACCTCTCTCAACAAGAATCATTGCAGCCGCAGATGTTATGGGCTTACTCATGGAATATATTCTGCAAATTGTATCCCTCTTAAACAGTTGGCCTTTTTCAAGGCTTGCATATCCTGCTTCCGTGTATGCCAGTTCTTTTCCGTCTTTAATAACCAAAAGGTTCGCGCCGGCAATATCGCCTTTTTCGATTGCCATATTTAACAACTCATTCAGTTTTTTTGTTAAATCACTCATACAATGCTCCTATTATATTTTTAGCTTACTCCATTATAGCCCGACCACACTTTTTTAAAAACCGCAAAAAAAAGAGAGACATAACCGCAAATATTTGCGATTATGCCTCTAAAATTTTAAATTACGGTGCTATATATTCAAAATCAATTTCAAGCGTCTTAATAGCTCCAAGATTAGGACCGTCTACAATTGAAGGTGTGCAACCTGTAAGATCTCCGCCCTGCACACGTGCGCCTTCGGGAAGTTTTGTAACCCATGCATTATAAATATTAACTCGTGTACAACTTGCATCGTCAGATGTTGTATACGGCTTACCTGTAAGTGTATACGGCGTTCCGTTGATTCTGATTTCCTTAATGTTGATAATGTATCCCGGATATAAATCCTCACCGTGAAGAATTCCGAGTGCCGAGAATGCAGTACCTGTCGCAGAACCTGCTGCCGTACCTGTAAAATCAAGTGCTACAGTATATGAGCCTGCGCCTGTAATTGTAACATCAGTTGCAACAAGGCCCTCTGCCTGACCGTCCGGATAGTTATCACCTACACGGTAAGCAATTGACCAGTCGTTACTGTTAAACATAATCCATGCGCGTGCTTCAGTATCCGGAACAACCTCTCCCTGAGGTGCATTCTTAATTGCATTATTAATTGCTCTCTTGGCAAGTCCCACAACTTCCACATCATCTACATTAACCTGTACCTGTGAATAACTCTTATTCTTAAAGAATTCTGCTACTTCTTCATAAACAATCTTGCACTGATTTCTGTCATAAAGACTGTTGCAGTCCCAAAGTACGGGGCAATATCCATAGACTTCACAGTTTGCAATAAAGTTTGTAAAGTAATCCATTGTATTCTTCTTAAGCTGATTCTGGCCTTCAATAAGTACACCGTACTCACCGATAACAATACCGTAGCCTGCTTCTGTAAACTTAGTAAGCTTCTCAAGCATAGTATTCATGGATTCAAGATCAGCAAGTGTTCCCCATGAAGAAATACCTGAGTTAATACAGTATGCACTTGGATCATAATAATGCACGGAAAGAAGGAGCTTGCCTTCTACTGTATCCGTAGGCATCTTATATCTATCATCACATGTATGTGTGATATCAGTATTGTAACCTGCAACTAAAAGAAAACGGTCTTTGTTATATCCGCCTGTCTTACGCACAATGTCAACAAACTCCTGGTTAAGCTGATTTGTAAGCGCATAACACTCATCCATTGACAATGTTCCTGAATCTTTATTCCACTTATCTGTATTGTCGTTGAATCTGTTACCCATCTCTTCGTTAGCGGACTCAAATACAAGATGATAATCGTAATCCTTGTATGCCTTGGCAAGCTGTGTCCACATCTCTGTAAAATGCTTATGGGCAGCTTCTCTTGTTGCCTCTGTTGCGGAACCGAACATTCCCCACCAGCCGCCGTCCCAGTGGTCATTAATGATAACGATCATATCTGCTTCGATTGCGTAATCAATAATCTCACCTACACGGTCAATATAAGCCTGATTAATTGTATAATCACCATTCTCGAAATCCATCATATTGGTCCAAGCTACCGGAACTCTGATGGAGTCAAAACCTGCATCCTTCATACCCTGAATCATTTCCTTGGTTGTAACAGGCATTCCCCAAGCTGTCTCGTATACTGTTGTAGCTTTATTGATACCGTATGTACTGTGTCCGTAAGCTTCCATTGTATTACCGAGATTAATACCGTTACCCATAACCTTGGTAAACTCAATAGCGTTCATGGTCTTATAAGGACTGTCAAGGCCTACTTCTTTTTCTTTGCCGCAACCGAGGCAAGCAAGGCCCATAGCAAGTACCATGGCCATACTAAACAAAATTTTTGTTATTTTCTTCATAGCGCTCTCCTTTTTATTTTACTTTGTCAGGAAATTTCATTCCCTAAAGAGTTTATCCGCAAACTCTTTGCATCATAAAACTATGATAAAATATTTCTATCAATAATAAAACCAAAATAATTTCACAAAAAAAGCCTTAAATATTTTACATTGTCCTATTCATTTTCATAATTAATCTCAAAATCCGTAAAAATAGCTTTATCGGCATCTTCTCCAAATGCATACAGCGCAAACATTACTCCTGTAAACCCGCAGGCAACCTCCGAGGACAGATATCTTGTCTCCAGCTTGCCGAGGTCGTATTTTTTATCTCCCTGTACTACAGAAAATGCGTACTCTTTATTCTCAAGCCTGATATTAAGCACGATATCTTTTGCATCCTCAAGTTCTGCAACATTCTGCTCACACTCCACACTTCCGATACAGCTTCTCTTTACTGCTCTGCAGCCGTTCTCTGTCTTGTAGATGCACAAATCATAGTGATGTGTCTCGTCCATATAAAGAGAAATGCCTGCCTCACCACTCTCAATGCTTAACTTGCAGCTTACATCACCTTTCATCTGCCTCTGCCTAATGCATACGGCCGTAGGTGAGTCTTCTTTGTCCGCCAATGTAACAGGCGTCTGTGTAAGCACAAAGCACTCTTTTGTCAGTTCGTAATTTTCAAGGTGCGGGTTGCGGATAAATACCCAGTCTTTTCCGACCTCTGTATTTGTAAAGTCTTCGCTCATTTTAAGCTTCTGCTCAACACTACCCGCTATATAAGGTGTTTCAATCTCGATAGGCGTGATTCCGTTAACTCCCGCTTTAAACCAGCCGTCTTCATTAAACTTAACAGGAACAAGGCATACCTCCCTGCCTGTAATATGAAACGGCATCCAGCGGTCTATCTGTCTGAATGCAAGATGAACCATCCAGAAGTTGCCGTTATAATCCTCTATAATATCTCCGTGCCCGCACCCCTGGATAACATAGCCGCCAAGATTGCGATTTGTAAGAACCGGATTACTGGGATAATTCTCAAACGGACCGTACGGCGAATTGCCTTTGGCATAGACAACCATATGACCATACTCAGTTCCGCCCTCGGCAACCATGATGTAATATGTATTACCAAATTTATACAAATGTGGAGATTCTATATATCTTCCGCCCGCGCCCTTGTAAATACACACGGAGGGTGTCAGCTTCTTTCCGGTCTCAATATCAATCTCACACTGAGTAATACCTTGTTCTCCGTCATCAGCCTCACCATTGCTTGTAAAATATGTTTTCCCATCCTCAAAATACAGTGACGGGTCAATTCCGCCCTGCTCCACAAAAATCGGCTCCGACCACTCTCCGTAAATGTCGTCCGTGTATACATAAAAGTTGCCGCCGAAATTAACGTTGGTGGTTACCATATAAAATCTTCCGTTATTATATCTTATTGTAGGTGCATAAATTCCACCCGAAACGCCTGCTCCTTCAAGCGGAAGCTGACTTTCTCTTGTAAGCACATGTCCGATGCATTTCCAGTTAATCAAATCCTCGCTTTCAAAAAGCGGAACGCCCGGAAAATATTGAAAACTGCTGCAAACAAGATAATATTTTCCGTTCGCCTTACATATACTCGGATCCGGATAAAAACCCGGAATTATAGGATTTTGATATTTCATTTGTTACCTCTTCTTTTCCATTAATTAAGAATTTTCTCACAGTAATCAATCATCGGCTGTATATAATTTTCTCGCCTCTCCAAGAATTCTCTTATACATTTGGAGCTTGCATATCCACCATCGAGTGCACCGCTTGTACTTCCTGTTCCGCGATATCTCTCAAAGAACTGTTCAAAAAGCGGTGAATAAATATCCTCAAATTCTTCAAGCTTCGCAAGTGAGGCTTCTTTTTCAAATATGCCCTCTGAAAGCCCCGAAAGCCTCTCGTAAAAATCATTTCTGAAACCTTCATTGGTCATAAGATATGCAAAGCAAAGTACCGCAGGATTATCCGTGTCCATGTCGAGAAGTCCGTTAGGCTTATAATTATCCTCTTTTATGGTGTTAGTTGAAGCATCGCTTCTGCCGCTTACACCACCGAACTCCACATCATAAATCATAAATCTCCAACGTCCGTCATTATATACATTGCCGTCCTCCGCTGAAGCTCCGACTGTTCTCCACATCGACCAGTTTTTGCCCGGCCAGTCCCATTTATTGTTAATCCAACATTCTACCGCAAAATAGTCCATTACAGACTGCGGATCGACAAGCTTTACAAATTCATCATAGCTTTCCTGACTCTTAAGGTCTTTGTGTGAATTGAAGAAAGCAAGTAAATCCTTAAAGTAATAGCTCTCGCTCTCGCCCTCGGGTATATCACCTTCATCGAGCTTATAACCAAGCTTAAGACTTTCTGCATCGCCCTTGTACACAACCACGGTACTCTTGTCTACGCCGTGCAAATCCTCAAAGTAATCTGACGAAAAATCTTCTTCAAGCACATAAAGTCCCCAGTACTCACCGTTAAGATAAACCACGCAAGGACGTGACTTTTTCGTCTCGCAGGCAGTATCTTCTGCAAGCGCCTGCCAGAAGGTATCATTAAACTTCGATGTAAAAGCACAGTTACCGCCGGCACGAAGTACAAGCTTTTTAAACTTATCCATCGTTTCACCTTGGTCATTCTTGTAGTCTTCACCGAACACAGCATAACGGAAATTGTTATCACCGTAATCGGCTCTTGCATATAATCTTAAGCCCTTCTGCAAATCAGAGCGTGAATAATTACCCTGCACTCTTATTCCGCACTTCTGGTTAATAACCTCTTTGGCACCGTCTGCAGAAAACTCAAACATTGTTACGTTAACTTCTCTTTCCCATTCTCTGCCCTTCTGCTTATAGTTGGCATCAAGACTTCTTGCTGTCTCGCCGTCCTTTAAGCGTTTACCGGATTCGAGATACTCCTTAAGTGCCGCATCAAATGTCGCACCTTTTACATAAATACCCGTCTCTGCATCAAAAAAATCATCAAAATTGGCACTGATGCTTATAACCGCCAAAGTCTGTCCTGCAGCCTCGCAACTTTCCTTAAGCCCCTGAATATGTTCTTCGGGTGTTCCGATAAAGTATGTAGCCGCAATTTCTTCAACCACTCCTGCGTCAGTTTTAAGTACGGCTCTTACAATACTACACTTATCCACGTCTTCTTTATCAGGCACGGAAATCTTGCAGTCAAAACCATTTTTCGAACTGTTCACATAGTTGTAATTTCCTGAAAAAAGCACCGGCTCCACCGCGGACACAACATTTTCCGCGTCACTTCTGTCCGTTATTTCTATCGGCTCCTTATACAGCATCGCCGTATCGCTTGTCGCAGGGTCACTTCCATCAAGAGTATAATATATCTCGCCTTTTTGCGCAGAGTTTATTGATAACTTAAACGCTTCTTCATACACACCTGACGCTTTGGAAAACTCAAGTGAAGAAACTTCGTCCGTCTGTGTCTTGTTACACCCTGCCATTACTAGCATTCCCACCGAAAATGCTATGGTCAAAAATATTCTCTTACCTGTTTTGCATCTTTTTTTCATTTATAACACCTCACCGGCACAATTATTTTTTATTCTCACAGCTACAATTAATCCTCATAAATACTGTAATTCTTACCTTCTTTTATAAACACAGGAATTATATCAAGCGGCGCGGGAACAGTCACATACTGCCCACCTTCATACACCTTTTTGGTATACGCATCCGTCCAAGCACAGCCCGCCGGCAAATAAACCGTTCGCTCTCTTGCGCCCTCTTCCATCACCGGTGCAACAAGAAGGTCAGGCCCGAACATGTACGCATCCTCCACATTCCAGCATTCCTTATCCTCATTAAAATCAAAGAATAACGGTCTCATTACAGGTGCACCTGTCTTGCTTGCTTCCTTCATGCATTCTCTGATATAGGGACGAAGTCTCTCTCTTATAAACAAATACTTGGTAAGTATTTTGTAGTTGTCCTCGCCGAAGCTCCACACCTCGTTATCCTGTCCTGATGTAAGCTGACGGACATTATTGATAAATTCCTGTTCTCTCTCGTGCCACGGCGAACGTTCTCCGTGCATACGGAATACCGGACAAAATGCGCCCCACGCAAACCAACGCACCAAAAGTTCTTTAAAATGCTCATCCTCAATATTGCCACCAAGGAAACCGCCTATATCCGAAGTCCACCACGGAATACCCGCAACACACATATTAAGTCCTGCCTGAAGCTGTTCTCTCATGGCCCTGAAAGACGAATGAATATCTCCCGACCATGTGAGCACTCCGTACTTCTGGCTTCCTGCCCATGCACAACGCACAAGACTCAGTATCTCTGTCTCGCCCTCTGCCTTAAGTCCGTCATAAAAGCCTTTTGCATAGCCTACAGGATATGTATTCGTGCATTGAAGCGCCGGTCCGGCATAGTATCTGTAATTGTCAAAATCATACGGGCCGTACTCAGGCTCTGCCTCATCCAGCCAAAAGCATCTGATGCCTTTTTTATAATAATTCTCCTTACATTTTTCCCAGACAAACTTCTGCGCACCCGGATGTGTCGCATCGTAAAATACCGTATTACCCATCCATGACATATGATAAGCCATACCTCTGTCAGGTGTCACAAGGTAACCCTTATCGTTCATCTCGCCGAAGTTTTCGCTACGCTCATCAATGGTCGGCCATACAGATACAACTGTTTCAATGCCCAGCTCCTTAAGTTCCTTAACCATTGCTTCAGGATCGGGCCAATCTCTCGGCTCAAACTTAAAGTCTCCCTGCATTGTCCAGTGAAAAAAATCCACAACGATTGCGTCCATCGGGAGCCCTCTTCTCTTATGCTCACGCGCAACCGCAAGTATCTCATCCTGTGTACGGTAACGAAGCTTACACTGCCAGTATCCGAGACCATACTCCGGCATCATGGGAGTTCTTCCTGTTGCCGCTGAATACTGTTCCTCTATCTCAAAAGGCGTATCTCCCGCAGTAATAAAATAATCCAATTTCTTAGTGCTCTTTGCATACCATTCCGTCTTATTGGTTGCAAAGGTTGCCGTTCCTATAGCCGGGTTATTCCAAAAGAAACCGTAACCTCTGCTTGAAATCATAAAAGGAACACTTGCCTGGCTGTTACGGTGAGCAAGTTCAAGTGTCGCACCCTTTTTGTCCATGTGCTTTTCCTGATACTGACCCATTCCGAAAATCTTTTCATCATCAAAGGCCTCAAATCTCATGGTCAGTTCAAAATCCGTGCTTCCCTGAATCGGCTTAAGCTCCCTCGCATCAATTCTTATAGGCACACAGTAACGGTTGATTCTGTTACGGTTGCGCCAGTATTCCTCCGTCAAAAGCTCGCCTCTTTGATTGTAGTAGCTAATCCATCCTTCAGGACTGATTTTTGCCGTTATTTTACCATTCTTTACTGTATAAACCTTGCCTGTCTGATGATATTTTGCGTATTCCTCTGATGCATACCACGGATCTGTGGTATCAATTTCTTCTACCGTTATCTCCGGTACGCAATCCTCAACTTTTTCCGTAAGTGCCCAATCATTACCATCCATAACAGCCTCGCCCGTCATGCGTACACGGAAGGAATTCTGTCCCCACGGCTCCAGCCAAAGAGTCTGTTTACCGTTGCCTATTACTACTCTGTTATTCTCTATAGAAATATTCATAATTGCCTCCTAACTTTACTTCGCAAATTCACTCTTACTATGGGAAGCTTCGCTTCCGAATAACACACCTCTTGAACCGGACGCCAAAAAGAACCGTCCGAACTCTCTCTTGTCAGCATCAATGCTTATAATCTGGCCGAACATCTGCTTATCGGTGTTTATTCTTTCGCATGTCGCGCCCTCGTCAAACGTTCTGTAAAAGCCATATTCACCGTCAATTATTCCACAGAAGTAGATTGCCTTCGGTGCACCGATATAGTCTCCATCCTTCGTTCCAAGTCCGAGTCCCATGCAAAAGCACTCTTCATTCTCGTCCGTCAGTCTTACAGCCTCAAACTCATCCCTGTCAAAATTATAATTAAACCTCCATAAGCCATCCTTACCGAGTGCCATGTAAAAGCATCCTTTTACACCTGAGACGCCTCTGACCTCCGTCTTATTCGCTGTATCAATATATCCGAAATCACTCTTCGGGAAATCAACCCTTGATCCGTCACGCTTCTTTGCGCATACATGCTTCTCATAATACGAAAAACCACCATCTCTGCTTACAAATATGCGTCCCGCACCGTCAAAACCGTAAAAGACATCATTATCAACACGATCTGAAAATACTTTAAAAAATCCGGTCGTAACCTTGTTTCCGCCAGCATCATAAATCTCCGCCTGTCTAAAACTCTTGCCGGCATCCCTGCTTGCAATAACCATATCCGCAGGAAGTCTTATTATGTCAGCAATTGACCAGACAATATTCTGCCCATCGGGCGACATTGCAACCCATCCCGGGTTAACATTTGGATGTTCTATTCCATGAAGCGCATCTTCTATTTTGCCACCGATTTCAAACGGCATCGGAAGTCTTTCAAAGGTCTTAAAGTTATCCTTTGTCCTAATCAGACCGCCCTTTGTCTTGCCTTTCCAGTTGCCTCTCGCCGTAATAACCGCAAGAGAGCTATCTAAGTCTGAAATATCTGCATTAATGCAAGTAATATAGCGATTACCTTCCGCATCATCAAATGAATTATCACAGGGTCTTGTCAAATCCCTGAATGCAAAGCCGCCCAAATCACCAACGATATCCACAAGCTTTACTTCTCCTGCAAGCGGAGCGTAAACATTAAGATGTACCGTCTCTTCAATACCGTCACTGTAGTCATGATACTTTGGATGCTCCGATAAAAGCTCATCCGTTGTAAAAACGCCTGTACCTGAATTAAACCAAAGCTTATTCGGATTAAACGGGTCAATCTTAACATCACTGAGCCAGTGAAGCAAACTTACTCCCGCATTATACTTAGGTTGCATGTAAGAGCTTCTGAAGTATATGTCTCCTTCATCCAAACCTCTTAAACTGATTCGCCAACTGTTACCGTAATCCTCGGAAATATATATACACTCCGGTGTTTCTTTTTCCTTACAAAGTGTCGAGCATACAAGAAGTCCCGGCATTGTCTGACAGGAACATACTCCTCCGAAACCGTAATTAAGATACTTTGTGGTAAGTCTGCCCTCTTCATCAGGTGTTATGTCATCATACCCCGTAATTTTACCGTTCTCAAATCTATATCGCAAAACCTTGCCGCCGAGAGTATCTCCCGTATCACAGCTGTAACCCATATCAACAATATAATTCCAACGTCCCGTGGACTGCATTGTCACATACAAATATTTTCCGTCATAGTCGTAACGTGAAGCCACAAGCCCGTTCATTTTACTGTCTTTCACTATAACATTTTCAGGCTGCATAAGTTTCTCAAAACTTGCACCGCCGTCATAAGAAACATACAGGCTGTGTCCTCTCAAAGAATCATTAATTCTCGTTGTGTATCCTGCCGTTCCGGCAACAATAATTTTTGACTCCTCCGACACCCAGACAAAGGTCATGTAATCCTCTTCTATAGCAAGCCTCGTCCATGTATCTCCTCGGTCCACACTTTTTAAAAGACCGCTCTTCTGACTTGCAAAATAAAGTACATTACTGTCGTTATTATCAACCACAAGCCTGTAGCCCGTTCCCCGCCCACTCATATTCCCGTGAACAGTCGCAGGAATTCTTTTATATGTAAAGGTTTCACCATAATCCTCTGATATGCTCAACACACCATAACCGTTCTCGGTAATTCCGCTAGCTATGTAGAGCCTCTCCGGATACTTATCATCAAGCGCTAGCGCAATCGGATACGTCTCCGATAAATCCTTCATAGTAACATGGTTAATAAGACTCTCCCATTTCTGTTCTTCATTATTGAATCTGTAAGTGCCTCCGATATCCGTCCTTGCATAAAGAATTCCCGGCTGTTTCATATGATAAATAAGTCCGGTCACATAGCCGCCACCCGGTATCGGTGCATTTTTATATTCGTAAGTTATATTCTTAGTGATTTTCATATTTTCCTCCGTTTATGTAGAAAATCTCCGATTATAAATATTCTCCCATAAACCGAAAAAAAATAATACGAGATTTTTTATAGATATTTATTGTGGTAAATTAGTGTTTCCCGGTAATTACACGCGGATTATCTGTTGCCTTAATCCTAAAAAAACAGTATAATATTATTAATATATTTCACGAAGGCGGTGATTTGTTATGAGACGTAATCCCCATTATCAACTTAAATTTATTTCCGGAACGCCTTATCTGATTGCATTCGGTCAATCGACAGCTGAATTTAAACAGGACATACAGCTTAATGAATCCAGCATGTTTTTGTGGAACCATTTTGAAGAAGTCTCCACCGCAGAAGAGCTTGCCACCCTCTATGCACGGGAATTTTCAATTCCATCCGAAGAATTCCCTACATTAGAGACAAGTATTGACAGACTTATTGCTTCATTTTATCATCGCGGTGTTCTTATACCTGATAATTCAGATTACATAGGCAAGGAGGAATTCTGTACCTCCTTGGCAATCGCAGGGTTGACTGTAAAACTTTACGGTGCACGCGCATGCTTTGTTAACGATCTTTTCGCATTTGAATGCAATTCCAACACTCCTGCCGCCAAAGATACGCAGGAAATATCCGTGCAAACAGCTCCTCCGCCACATAACAAAACAGGAAAGCTTCTTTTGCAAAGCAAGGAGCTTGCAGTACTGGAGGGTGAAGACAGATATTATTTATTCTTTCCATCCCTTACATATATCAGAGAAGCACATATCAGTTTTGACGGCAGACATGCAAGCATATACTGCAAACAAGCTCAGACAGAGGAATGTAAACAGGAAACTTTCTCAGTTATGGCAACTCTTTTCATGTACTTCGCAGGCAGACATAACATGATAGTTATCCATTCAGCTTCCATTCTTTACAGAGACAAAGCATGGCTTTTTGCCGCCGCTTCAGGCATCGGCAAAACAACCCACACTAATTTGTGGCAGGAATTTGTAAAAACCCCCTTAATAAACGGCGACTTAAATCTTATCTCAAATGAGTCCGGCAAACCTGTTATACATGGTATTCCCTGGTGCGGTTCCTCCGGAATATATGATTCATACACATACGATTTGGGAGGTATCATCCTTTTAAAGCAGGATCCGAATAATGAATGTGTTTGTCTTACAGACGAACAAAAGATTTTATCAATCAGTCATCGTAATATATCACCTGCCTGGACCTGTGACTTGCAGGAAAACAATATCAGAATTATTGAGAGTATTTATTCTGACATTTTAGTATGCAGTCTTAAATGTACTCCGACCAAAGCATCCGTCATTTGTATGCAGGACGCAATAGATACGTATTTGCCTTAAAACTTTCATTTTTGTTAGAAAATGTCGATTTACTTGACGAACTTAATTCTTACAGTTATAATTCAAATACAATATATATCATAGGGAGAGTGTTCATATGAGCGAATTTAAATCAGCAGATTTGATAGCTTTAGACATTAACGATACAGCAGAAGGAATTTATGCAGGAAGCGGTTCATTACCTAATATACCCCAGGAAACAACACCTGACATTTCAAACGATGATACATGGCGTTGGGAATGCAGATGGGACGGTCATAACAGTGGCGGTCATTCAGTATGCCATTTTCAGGGAACCCACCGAGGCAAAAAATCCGGTAACCATTTAGAACTTCATGTAACTACTAATTTTCCCATAAAGGAAGTTAAAAATGCCAGCGGTCTTACTATTACCAATGTGGGTCTTTATAATTTTACCCTTATCCGCAACAACCATTTTAACCCTTCCGAAAGCGTTGGCTTTAACGCAGAGATAATTACAAGTGAACTTCTTTACGATGAACATAACAATCCTTTACACGGTGCTATCGGCACAAATAATGCAGGTGCAAAACGCTGTAATGTTGCCGTTACGGTATCTGCCTAAATTTAATATTATATGATATAATAAATGCACCACTGATACAGTGGTGCATTTTCTGTAGGAGGTCCGTATGCTTTCCAAGATAAAACACTATATTAACCAAATCAAAAAGGGACGCCTCAAAGAATTACTTGCCGAACTTGCATGGATTTACAGCCATGCCAAACGTTATACTCTTTTTATCGGCTTATATACCCTGCTTGGATTATCCGGAACGATAACCACACTTTTCGCCGGCCTTGTTTCCAGGGACCTTGTAGATATTATAACCGGGCATAACACGGGAGCACTTATATCTACATTTCTTACGATGATAGGCATGACCCTCGGGACAACACTTATTTCACAATTATCAACATATATTTCTACCAAAATAAGCATTAAAATCGACAATGATATTAAAGCTAAGATTTTTGATGACATACTTATAACCGATTGGGAAGCTCTCTCAAGATATCATTCCGGCGATTTACTTGTAAGATGGAGCGGTGATGTCAGCAGTATATCTTCCGGAATTCTCAGCATTGTGCCTAATCTGATTATATATTTATTCCGTTTTGTCTCAGCCTTAATTATGGTTTTATATTATGATGCCTCCTTCGCAATATTTGCGCTTGTAAGCATCCCCATAAGCATTACCGCATCGCGCATAACCTTAAAAAGAATGCGCCAGAACAATATGCAAAGCATGTCTGTCGGAACAAAAATGTCCTCTTTTAATCAGGAGACATTCTCAAATATCCAAACAGTCAAAGCTTTTGATATGATTCCTCTGTATTCAAAAAGATTACGTGAACTGCAAAAGCAATATTCGGACATCAGATTAAAATACCAGCGTACTGCGATTGCCAACACATTTATTCTTACCATTGTTTCAATGCTCGTAACCTACTCCTCATATGCCTGGGGTATCTACAAGGTATGGAGCGGTGACATTACATACGGTACAATGACCATGTTCCTCTCACTTTCCGGAACACTCAGTGCCTCCGTGGACAACCTTATAAGTTTTGTTCCCAGCACTATTATGTTTACAAACTCGGCTAAAAGACTCATGGGCATTGCCAATCTTCCCAAGGAAAATTACTCAGCCAAAGACGAAGTTGCGCAGTTTTTTGAGACAAATAAGAATATCGGCGTCGGCTTAAGCATCCGCAATGCCGCATATACATATGCAACGGGTACGGAGGTTTTCGAAAATGCGACCTTTGATGCCCACCCGCATGAAGTAATCGCACTTGTCGGACCATCAGGTGAAGGCAAGACAACCATGTTAAGGCTCCTTCTGTCGATTATACGTGCCAAGGAAGGCGAAGGCTTCATATGCGCAGGAGACAGCACTCCTGAGAACGGTAAGCCCTGCATGGATCTGACAGCTTCTACCCGTCAGCTTTTTGCATATGTTCCGCAAGGTAATACCATGTTTTCAGGTACAATTGCCGACAACATGCGCAACGTAAAAGAAGACGCTACCGATGAAGAAATTATAAGTGCATTAAAAATTGCCTGTGCATGGGATTTTGTTGAAAAGCTCCCCAGTGGCATCAACACCGAAATCAAGGAACGTGGCGGCGGATTTTCAGAAGGACAGGCACAGCGACTTTCCATTGCAAGAGCCTTGCTTAGACGCTCTCCGATTCTGCTTCTTGACGAGGCAACCTCGGCCCTTGATATTATGACCGAACGTAAGGTTCTCAAAAATATTATGGATGACAAGTATCCGCGAACCACTATCGTTACAACCCACAGACCGACAGTTCTTAACAGCTGCACAAGAGTTTATTCCATAAGCAATAAGCAATGCCGGCTTATGACGGCCGATGAAATCGCAGAATTAATTCACAACTAATAAAACGCACCACTGTATCCGATGATATCCGTGGTGCATTTTTATATGTAATTTTGACCAAAAAAAGTAATTTTACCCTTGCATTTCCCGTCATATTTTATTATAATAGAGTTTGCCTCTTATATCACGATATAGGAAATTAATACTAGAAAACGGAAAGGCGTGTGTTTCAATGCGTAAGCCAAAGATACACTCCGTTAAGTCCGACCGCTTTATATCACTTATGGTTACTACGAAGACTTCTTCCTCTGGCAGAAGTTTCCGCATTCCCAAAGTAATATTCCCATTATTTATGGTACTTCTTTTGATAGTCGGATTTTATATCGGTTCAGTGTATACTAACTTTACGAATCAAGTTAATGCTCTGGAACACGACATCTCATACGTACAGGAACAGAAGAAGCTCGTCGAAGAAGAAAAATCCTCTGTCGAAGCTGTATTGTCTGAGAAAAATGTCATCATTAATGAGCTTCTCGGTTCGATTGAAGAAAAAGAAGCACAACTTAATATACTTAAAGGTCAGACTCAGGAGATTCTCAGCAAAATAGAGAATCTTGAAGCAATTCGAGATTCAATTTTCGAGAAGCTTAATGAAGCTCCGGAAGAGATTTATTCCTCAGAGACTACAGCAAGCAAAACTCCCAATGATGTAGGTAACTCTTCATCGGCGTTGTTCTCCTCAAGCAGTTCGTCTTACAGTTCTTCGTTGGACAACTTCGACAAGCAATATTCAGACATATTGGCATTGCTCAATTCTCTTGAGACCGTTTTAAACGAGAACTATAAGGCCCTTAACACTCTTGCAGAGATGACCGACGCTTATGTGCCTTACATAGAATCCATACCAAGCGGATGGCCGATTAAAGACTCCAAGATAACCTGTCCTTTCGGTTACAGAACCAATCCTATTACCGGCAAAGGCAAAGAGTTCCACTATGGAATTGATTTTGCTGCCAAGTATAAGCAGGAATTATATGCAACAGCTTCCGGCACTGTTACATCTTCCGGTTATGTATCCGGTTATGGTTACACAATAGTAATTGATCACGGCTATGGCTACTCCACCCGCTATGCACACTGTACTAAGCTTCTTTTTAAGAAAGGCGACACCGTCTCCAAAGGTGACTGTGTGGCACTTGCAGGACGTACCGGACGAAGCACTGCGGTACATCTTCATTATGAAGTAATGATTGACGGCGTTAAAGTTGATCCCGCAGATTATTTAGATTAATTGGGAGGATATATATGAAGAAAACCAAGAAACCTAATTTTGACAGACCCGGAACTATCATCGGTGATTCTACAGAATTATCGGTAGCCGTATTAAAAAGTACCGAACCCATTAAAATCACCGGCAAATTTATCGGAGACATTGAATGCTCTTCCAGTGTTGTTATTGGCGGCACCGGATATGTAAAAGGCAATATTTCAGCGGAATTCGCATATGTTTGCGGAATTGTCGAGGGCAATCTTGATATTGTTCAGACCATACAACTTGCACGTAGCGGTAATATTCAGGGTAGCATTGTTTGCGGCAACCTTATCGCAGACGAAGGCGCAATCCTCAATGGAGCATGTACAATGCGTTCTCCTCAATCAACTTCCAATGAATATCTTGACTAACCCAAATACTTATAAAGCAAATTACGGGCAGCTCTCTTAGAGTTGCTCTTTTTTGTCCGTCATTAGGGCTGACTGCAGTGCTTGCCATACAGTAAAGCTTTGGGGCAAGAGTTTGCTTTCCGAAGACAACTAAGGTTTTCTAGAAGTACTTGCGCTTTTAAGCTTTCCACCTAATTGTGCCGCGCAGAGTTGTCTGAATGGAATTGATTAGAAGTTCAGTGGTTTGGGAAAAGATGTAAAATTTATATATAAGGTTTATAAGGCACGCTTTCGCTACGATAAAAGACGTAGCGCTACTAAGGTCCTGCTGCGAAATCTTTAAGACTTATACCGGCTAATTAACTGAGATTTCGCGCAGGGCCTAAGGAGCGACGCTTTTATAGTGCCTTTAAACCTTATATATAAATTTTACATCTTTTCCAAACTACATGAACTTCTTCAATTCCATGAGTTTAACGGAGCGGCACAAAATCATACGGTGGAAAGCAAAAGCGTTAGTACTTCTTAAAACCTTAAATGTTGCGAGTGAAAGCAAACTCTTGCCCCAAAGCTTTACTGTATGGCAAGCACTGCAGTCAGCCCTAATGACGAACAAAAAAGCAGTACCCGAAGGTACTGCCCGTTAATTATTTTATAACTGATTTGGTTTTGAATTCGTGTAGTCGCTTTTCATAAGCTGATGTTATCGCATCGTTGAAAGCCAGAGTAGGTGATTCGTCTCCGAGAAGACGCATAAGGTATTTGGTAAAACCGGGATTCATTATGAGGAAGGGACCGAGAAGGTAGGTCCCGAAAAAATTGTTTTTACGGACGCCTTCAAATGCCGCACCATCGTGCCAACCCTCTCCTTTTACAATTTTCATAAATGCCGTATCATCTGAATTGTTATAGGACATGGTAAACTGGTCCTTGAAACCAACAAGCTCCATTCCATCAAATTCAGCAAGAATTATGCTGAAATGGCGATTCATCATGTCTCGCTTAGCATAGTAGTCAAAAAAGCCAAGACACGGTATCTTGCGACCATCATCCTCTATATACGCCCCCATAAGCTCGTACGCATTGCCTGTAAATAAAATAACTGTTCCATCATCTATACAACGTGAAAACTCAGATTTATATTCACTAAGCTTGGCAATTACCTTTTCCTGAAGTCTCTCCGTCATTGAACCCAGATAAATCATATCCACCTTGGACGTTACAAATACCGGAATCTCAGTAAGTGCTGTCTCAATAAACTCGGCATCAGGATAACAGTATTTTAGATACTGGATATTACCCATATCTCCATACAGATTACAAACCTCCGGAAAAAGCACCTCAATTCGAAGCATTGTTTGACACCAACCTTTCTTTAACACATTCCCTTACCTGATTGGCTCTCTGATAGCCGAATACTTCATGTAATATGAACATCGAGTCTACACCAAGCTCTTTTGCAGCTTCCACAAGCGGATTGACTGCGTCCTTTTCTTCAAGTACACATACGATTCTGTCCTCCGGCACGCCTGCCATCAAAAGTCTCAGCTTATGATCAAGATGCCTTGCGCCCGCAACTACAACACGTTTAACCTCATCCTGTGCAAGATACTCAAAATCCGCATCATAAAGCCAGCACGTATTCTCCGAACCTTCTTTTTCCTCATACAAATCATCAACCATAAGAAAAACTGCCTTAGCTTCAGAATTAAAATGATGAATAAAATCAAGCGCTCTCGAGCAGGCAATTGAATTCTTGCCCTTGGAAAGCTGCGTCATAATTTTTACGCGTCCCGCCTCCACAACAGAAAAACGCGAAGCCACAATACTGTCCTTAGTAAGATACATCTTAATATCATCCGAACTAAAACCAAGCTCTTTAAGTAACGCCACACACGCAACCTGGTTATATATATTGACTATATTGCCCGACAGAAGCTCATATCGCTCGATTCTACCCTTTTCTGATATAGCAACAACATTTTCATCATATTTAATTTCTGTAACCGTATAATCGCTTTTAGCGGACGCAAAACCACATTTCGGACAGTGCGCCTGTCCAATATGATGATATCTCACAAAATCATACTCAAGCTTCGTGTCACACTCCGGACAGATACTGATATCCCTTATAAGACTATCATTCTTTCCGGATTCATTCTCCTGCTTCTCTATTCCGAAATATAAACGTTCATTACTTTCTGCAAGTCTGCTGCTGATTAAATCATCAGCGTTAACAACAAGCTTCGTCTTCCTAGGAATGTATTTGTCAAGAATTCCTGCAATGTACTCCGTATGTGCATTACGCTTAATAGAATCTCTAAACAGGTTCGTGCAAATAAGCCAGTCCGGCTCCATATAAGGAAATACAAGCCTGCTGCTCTTCTCATCCACTTCAAGAATCGCAATATCTTTCTTACACTTTCCCATAAAAGTCGAGTCCTTCAAAAAAGAAGTAACGATTCCGCCCGCAACATTTGAGCCGTAACTGTTATGCACAATACTGTAACCTTTTTTCTCATAAAAACTGATAAGCATATTAGTCACAGTAGTTTTACCGTTGGTACCGGTTATGCAGATTATCTGCTTCGGCTTGTCAAAATATTTTAAAATGTCAGGACAGAGCTTAACCGCCATACTACCTGGAAAAAACGTTGCATTTTTGTGCAACGCTTTCTCTGTAAAATATATTAATTTTCCTGCAAATAATGCAAAATAAAATCTTAACTTTTTCACACCATAATCCTCCGTATATCGGTGTAATTATATTACTGTGCTGCTTTTATCTTCTCTCCAAGAACTTCCAAAGCTTTCTGAAGCTGGTTATCTTCGCCCTTTTCGATAATAACCTTACCAAGAAGCTCCTCATCAAGTTCAACATATACATCGGGTTCAATTCCGTCACCGTGAATATTGCGTCCTGCACTTGTAAAATAACTTGACTGTGTAAGCTTAACTGCAGTTCCGTCACCAATAGGATAAACCTGCTGAACAATACCCTTACCGAAGGTTGTTGTTCCGACAAGAGTTGCAACGCCCATATCCTGTACGTCACCCGCAAATACCTCTGCCGCACTGGCACTGTTACCATTAACAAGAACTACTGCCGGCACATTTAAAATAGTCTCCGCGTCAGATACATATTTACTGCCAACTTTACCATCCTTATCCTCCGTATAAATAATGGTACACTCAGGTAAAATCATATCAAGTATCCCCACAACCGAATCAAGCGTTCCACCCGGGTTATCACGAAGATCGAATACGATTCCTTTCATTCCCTGTGAATTCAAATCCTTAAGAGCTGCTTCAAACTGTTTTATGGATACTGTATCAAACTCTACAAGTTGCAAATAACCTATATTATCTTCAAGCATCTCATACTCAACAGCAGGATACTCAACCTTACGACGCTCTACATCCATATCAACATACTTACCATCTCTTAAAACAGTGATTTTTACCTTGGAGCCTTCCTCTTCACTCTTAATCATCGTAACAACAAGATTCAAATCCATACCACTTATATCTTCATCATTAACAGCCACAAGTATATCGCCCGGAAGCATTCCCGCCTCAAAAGCAGGCGCACCTTCAAATACTTTTGCAACAGTAATAATTCCTGTCGCATAACTCTGCGAAACCTTGACGCCGATTCCGTAATACACTCCCTGCGTCGTCTCCATCAAATCATCAAATTCTTCTTTGCTGTAATATGTCGAATAGACATCTCCCAAAGAATCAAGCACTCCGTAATATATTCCGTCCAGCGCCTTATCCTTATCATATTCAAAATAGAATTCACTGTCTATCATAGACATAATATATCCGATTTTAGAAATCACATAATCCTCAGTCTCGGTAAGCTCATACATAACGCCACCGTTCGGACCTTCTGCTCCTTCTATAAAAAGTGTTCCGTCTCCTATACTCTTACCCAAACCGTTCATGCTTATTATTATAACTGCCACAGCCATAATAAACATACCTAAGGCTCCTCCGACAATGCCTATTAAAAGGCCTTTGCCAAAACCCTTTTTTTCTTCCATTACTGTCTCCTTTATTACTTATTATACCCTATATATGGACCAGGGTTCACATATTCTCCGTTAAGTCTCACACTAAAATGTAAATGCGGTGCCGTAGACCTGCCTGTAGAACCAACAAGAGCTATAGTATCACCCTGTTTAACTGTCTGTCCCTGCTTTGCAATAATCTTCGAACAATGCATATATACCGTATACAATCCGCTTCCATGGTTAATCATAATATAATTACCTGCAAGTGAAGTATAAGCTACCGTAGCCACTACCCCTTTATACGCGGACAAAATAGGTGTACCGGAAGAAGCACCTATATCTATTCCGTTATGGAATGAATACGGCTGACCCGTTACGGGATGTGTTCTGTATCCATATTTTGAAGTAACCTTAAAATTATTCTTAAGTGGCCATATAAACTGCCCTCCATCATATATAACTTTTTTCCTCTTAGCTTCTTCTTCCTCTTTTTTGAGCTGCTCCTCTAAAGCCTTCAGGTCATCATTCATTCCGTCCCACTCAGCATCAAGCTCTTCCTGCAATGCCACATTATCAGCAATATTAGCATCGTACTTATTCAACTCTTCTTCTTTGGACGCAATCAAAAGTTCCATATTGGCATATTCAGCCTCTGTAAGCTCTATAAGAAGCTCCAGTTCTGTCTTTTCATCAAGAAGCTGCTCCTTGTAGGCTGCAATATCTTCTCTTGTCTTAGCATACAAATCAAGCATATTACGGTCATACTCCGCAATCTTCTCCACATACTCTGCTTTGTTGAGGAAATCCTCCATATTCTCAGAGTTTAAAAGCAGGGCAAGAAAGTTCTCATTCCCGTTCTCATACATGTATTTGATACGAAGCTTCATCGTCTCATACTGGGTAACTTCCGTATCCTCTGCTTCCGCAAGATTATTCTCCGTTGTAGCTATATCACCCTCAAGAGTAACTTTCTCATCCTCAAGTCCGATAAGCTTATCAGATATTTCATTAAGTTCCACATCCAAAAGTTCTATATACGCCAGTATATTCTTCTGGTCCTTTTTAAGCTGCGCAATCTTAGCTTCCAGTTCTTTACGTTCTGCTTCAAGATTGGCAATCTGGTTCTTCTTATTATTAATTTTATCCTTGGTTGTCGCAGCATATACAGGAAGTGCACAGAAAATGCACATCATAACCATAAGAAACCTGGCAACCCATCTTTTTATTCTTTCGGACATAGACTACCTCCTTTAAACCTTATTGTGTCTTCTGACCGTAACGCTACTTCCAAGAAAACCGATTCCTATACCGAGAATCAGACCTACAGGAAGCAATGATTTGAAAATAACATCTATGCTTACAAAATCCATAATTCCAGACAAAATCGAAAAAGTTTCCGTGACATATTCTATAACATAATTATAAACATAATAAATGATTCCAAGTGGTATTACCGCACCCAAAAAACCAATTATAATACCCTCCACGATAAAAGGAAAACGTACGAAAAAGTCCGTCGCTCCTATAATTTTCATAATGTATATCTCTTCCTTACGCACCGTAATTCCGACTGTTACAGTATTACTGATAAGAAAAATCGACACCGCAAACAAAATAATTATAATGCCTGCCGATACATATGCCACGAGTTTACCAAATCCGGAAAAACTCTCGGCAAGAACCTCGGATTCATTTACCTGACGGATGCCTTCCATAGTACGCAAATAATTAACAAGTTCCTTCTGCATGGATATATCCTTAAGATATATTGTATATGAGGCAGAATCTGCAAGAGGATTGTCATTAGCAAAAGCCTCTGCAAGCTCCTCATGACCTTTAAGATAATCTACCTTAAACATCTCCCAAGCTTCCTCCGGAGATGTATATTCCATCCTGGCAACAATCTCAAGTTTACCTATTTTACCGCCAAGTTCTTTAATCTCATCCTCTGTCATTCCTTCGTCAAAGAATACGGTAATACACACATTAGATTCTGCATTATCAAGCATTCCCTGAACGTTAACAACAATTGCATAAAATAAGCCAAAAAGGAAAATACATGCCGTCATCGTGCTGATGGATGCAAGCGTAAACAACTTATTCTTAAAAAGATTCTTTATTCCCTGACGGAAACAATAAAAAAATGTACTAATCCTCATAGTATCCGCCTCTTCTTTCATCGCCAATAAGATTACCCTTGTGCATCGTAATTACACGCTTCTTCATGGCATCTACAATTTCCCTGTTATGGGTTACTACAATTACCGTAGTACCCCTTTTGTTAATCTCCTCTAAAAGCTTCATAATCTCCCATGAATTCTTGGGATCAAGATTACCTGTCGGCTCGTCTGCAAGCAAAATAGACGGATTGTTCACAAGCGCTCTCGCAAGAGCAACTCTCTGCTGTTCTCCGCCTGACAACTGCATCGGATTGGATTTGTACTTCTCGGCAAGTCCCACAAGCGAAAGCATGGCAGGCACCTGCCTCTTAAGTTTTCGCATCGGCGAACCTATTACCCTCTGTGCAAATGCAACATTCTCATAAACATTCCTATCCTTAAGAAGGCGGAAATCCTGAAAAACAATTCCAATTCCTCTTCTGTACTTGGAAATATTTTTTCTTCTGAGTCTTCCAAGCACCTTGTTGTTGACAACAATCTTACCGCTTGTTGCATCAAGCTCCTTGGTGAGTAGCTTAATTATTGTGGATTTACCGGAACCGCTGTTACCCACAATAAAAACAAACTCACCGTTATTAATCTTAAAACTTACTCCGTTGAGCGCTGATGTACCCGTCTCATACGTCTTTACTACATTTTCAAAAACAATCATCTATATATCTCCAAAAGAATTAGTGTTCAAAATTCTCCATGTACTTCATGTACTTAACAACCATAAGTGCAATCTTGAATGTAATTGCATCCTCAAACACCCTAAGATCCAGTCCCGTCGTCTTCTGAATCTTGTCAAGACGATATACAAGCGTATTACGGTGAATGTAAAGCTGTCTTGAAGTCTCCGAAACATTAAGGCTGTTCTCAAAGAATTTATTAATTGTTGACAGTGTCTCTTCGTCAAAATCATCCGGTGAAATACCGTCAAATATCTCTTTAATGAACATTTTGCAAAGAGGAAGAGGAAGCTGATAAATAAGTCGTCCGATTCCAAGATTGTTATATGCAACAACTGTCTTGGTACTATAGAAAATCCTTCCTACATCAAGTGCCATCTTAGCTTCCTTGTATGATCGTGACACTTCCTTAATATCGTTAACAATCGTACCGTATGCCGCATACACCTGCGTCATAGCCTCTGTGTTAAGCATGTCCACTACTACATGTGCAGTCTTCTCAAGTTCCTCATATCCCTCATTAGGCTTAAGTTCCTTAACGATAATTATATTCTTCTCATCTACCGCAGTAATGAAATCTTTATTCTTACCGATAAAAAGACTTCTTACTGTCTCAAGCGCATTATTATCCTTCTCATATTTGGTCTCAAGAATAAACACGGCACGTCTTACATCAGTATCAATATGAAGCTTCTTAGCTCTGTTGTAAATATCAACAAGAAGCAAATTATCAAGCAAAAGATTCTTGATAAAGTTATCCTTATCAAATCTCTCCTTGTATGCGATAAGCAGATTATGTATCTGAAAAGCCGCCATCTTACCAATCATATAAACATCTTCTGCCGTGCCCTTCGCAAGCAAAATATATTCAAGCTGTCGCTCATCAAAAACCTTAAAATACTGACATCCCTGCATAACCTGGCTATCTGCCGCAGAACTCGCGAAAGTCATAACAGCTTCCCTATGCTCCTCAACCCCCTGAAATGTTGTTGCAAGTATAAGACCTTCAGCATCTATCACACATAAATCAACTCTCGTAATTGCCTTAAGTCCTTCTATCGTATTTTGTAATATCTGATTTGCAATCATCTGCCTATCCCCTTTTACTGATATAATTTTATATTATAAAGAAATGGATATACTAATCCTATATACTATATTAAACCAAATTCAAGCAAAATAAAAGGGGGAAATACATACTATTATGTATTTCCCCAAAAATTTCATAGATTTTTCACAAACTAGTTTGTTACAACCTGCTGTGTCTCTTTATCGTAAACATGTACCTTAGATAAATCAAGAGCCATCTTAATTGTATCGCCCGGTCTTGCTGTTGTACGAGGGTTAACACGTGCTGTCCAGTTGAACTGCTCAATATCAAAGTATAAGTAAACTTCTGCACCAAGCAACTCGTATACACGGATTGTAGCTTCAATTACGCTATCCGGTGAAGAAGAGATGAACATCTCATCATCATGAACGTCCTCAGGACGAATACCGAGAACAACTGTCTTACCGATGTAACCACCTTCGATTAACTTCTTAGCCTTAACTTCCGGAAGCTTAATTGTATTACCACCGAATGTAAGAGTAACATCTGAACCTTCCTGAGCAACTTCAGCATCAATTGTATTCATCTGAGGTGATCCGATAAACTGAGCTACGAAAAGGTTCTGAGGCTTATCATAAAGGTTCTGAGGTGAATCTACCTGCTGAACCAAACCGTCCTTCATAACTACGATTCTTGTACCAAGTGTCATAGCCTCTGTCTGGTCATGTGTTACGTAGATGATTGTAGACTCAAGTCTCTGGTGTAACTTAGAAATCTCAATACGCATCTGTACACGCAACTTAGCATCCAAGTTTGAAAGCGGCTCATCCATAAGGAATACCTTAGGATCACGAACGATTGCACGACCCATAGCAACACGCTGTCTCTGACCACCTGACAAAGCCTTCGGCTTACGATCTAACAAATGCTCGATATCAAGGATCTTAGCAGCTTCATGTACTAACTTGTCAATCTGATCCTTGGGAGTCTTTCTTAACTTCAAACCAAATGCCATATTGTCATAAACTGACATATGAGGATAAAGTGCGTAGTTCTGGAATACCATCGCGATATCTCTATCCTTAGGTTCAACGTCGTTCATTAACTTATCGCCAATCCAAAGCTCACCTGAGCTGATCTCTTCCAAACCTGCGATCATACGAAGTGTTGTTGACTTACCGCATCCTGAAGGTCCTACAAAGATGATGAACTCCTTGTCAGCTACTTCAAGATTAAATTCCTTAACAGCTACGAAACCGTTAGGATATACCTTTGTAATATTCTTGAGTGATAAACTTGCCATCTCATTTTCCTCCTAATTTTAATTCAGTTAAAAATAAACATAAAATCAACTACAAATATGATACACTAAACAAGCCTAAAAAACCATATGCCAAATAACCAAATTCTTTTTTGGCGTTTTAGTCATTTTGTATAAATGCCGTTAAGTTTTTGTCAAAATGTACCGATATACCAATTGAAAACTAATGCAAGGAGGTATTGTTATGGAAGGAATTGATATTGCTGCTTTATCGACATCGATGAGCACAAGCAACCTCTTAACTGATGTTAGTTTTGCCCTTTGCAAAATGGCAATGGAGGATATGGAGGTCAACTCGGAAGGTCTCCGTAAAATAATGGAGCAGTCCGTTACCCCTCATATCGGACAGAATATCGACATATCTGTATAGTTCCCATAAAGGGCAAGACAGGCGCGAGAAGCTCGCGCCTGTTATATTATAACCAAATCATTACTGCCAAAGCTATAACCACTGCCAATTTAAACGGGATATCCATTATCCGTTCTTCTGCCTCATCGCAGACAATTTCCGTTTCACCTTCCGATTCTGTTGCAATCTCCTCCGTTACCGGTATTTCGCCAACTGCCTCCAGCTGTGCCTTTATCTGTTGCAAACTACGACGTTTTGATTTAGAAGGCTTCTTAAACATCTCCTTAAGATTCTCTGTCCGGCCGCTACGTTTGGCAAGAAGTATAATTACACCGACCGCAAGTGCCGTAGAAGCCACAACAACCATAAAAGCTACCAAAATGAGCGCTACCGTCATTATTGTCGGCATGGCAACCTCTACACCTGCCTGCACCTGCTGCATCTCTGCCTCAAACATTTCTTCAGGATATATTCCCAGATTCTTCACAAACTTCAGAAACGCAAGCGCCGTCACTGATATGCTGTTCATAATAAAGTGCATTATCATTGAGGAATATATGCTTCCGGTAGCTTCAACGGCAACAGCAAAAGCAATACCTATCACACCCGCATACAGCATCTGATTAAGATTCATATGAAGAAGTCCAAATATGAATGCAGTCAGAAGAATTGCCGCAAGGAGGTTTTTCTTCTTATATGCATGAAACAAAACACCCCTGCACACAAGTTCTTCCAATATCGCAGGTGTTACGGCAAGCATGAGAAGATTCAGCATATACGGGTTGTCCATCATACCACTGATAGTAGCCGCTGTCGTATTTTCGGTAAAAAACATTGATAAATAATTAATAAAATATACCATAGGAAGCATCAGAAACATAAGAAGCACTACAAGAAGAATATCCACAATGCCAAGTCTGCTGTCCCGGAATACCTTAATCGGATTGGTTTTCGTCACCAGAAGATAAATAATCAAAGAAAAGCCAATTAGAATCTGCCCGCTCATAACACTAAGATTATAGGAGACATCAACCCTCTTAAACAGCCATGCCAGTCCAAAAGAGCCTCCTACAAAAACACATATCACAAACAACAAAAACAAATTAGCTTTACGAATCTGTTTCAATATTATTCCCTACCCTTTAATATAATACTGCTTTCTCCCAATTCAATCCTGCCTTCCTTGAGAAGTCTTCCGACTGCTCTCTTAAAAGCATTCTTACTCATGTTAAACTTCTGCTTAATAAGTTCAGGATCCGACTTATCGTTAAAAGGAAGCATTCCCCCATTATTCTCAAGTTCCTTAATAAGAAGCGCCGCATCGTCATCCATCTGCATATATGCTTTCTGTCTGAGACTCAAATTAAGCTTACCGTCATTTCTTACTTCAAGCACACGTCCTTCAACAACTTCCCCGATATTAAACTTCTTATAAACCTCGGGCGGAGGCACAAGTCCGAAATAACGGTTGTCCACCGCAACAAACACACCCAAATTCTCCTTGACATCGTATACGACACCCTGCACTTTATCATCCTTCTTATAAGGTGACTCCGCAGAAAGTCTGCCGTATATACGCATAGTTGCACAAAGCCTGTTACTCTTATCTATATAAAGAGCAACCGGACAAAAATCCCCTTCCTTAACCTTCACTGTCTGCTCCCCAAAAGGCAAAAGCAAATCTCTCTCAAGTCCCCAATCAAGGAATGCACCTATACCTGTAACCTGTTTAACCTTAAGATTAGCTATATTACCCAATATAAGAAGCGGCTCATTCGTAGTGGCAATAAGCCTGTCCTGTGAATCACGATATATAAAAACTTCTATACTATTCCCAATCTCAATCCCTGCAGGTACCTGTTTCTTCGGAAGAAGCACTTTCTCTTCATCATTGCCACCCGACAGATAAATTCCAAAATCGGTCTCTTTTACTACCTCTAAAATCTGTTTTTCTCCGAGAGCTATCATTTTCCCTCCTGATAAATCTTACTTCTTCATATATTTTGCCTCAAATGCCTCAAGTGAAAGCGGCTTGTCATACAAATAACCCTGAACATTCGCACAACCGAATGCCTTAAGCATATCTGCCTGCTCCTTCGTCTCCACACCTTCACATACCATTTGAAGCTTAACTTTCTTAATAACATCTATTACACCTTGAATAAGCTGTTTGCCCTTTTCATTGTTAAAACAGCTGTCCAAGAAACCTTTATCAATCTTAATGGTGTCTACCGGCAAGATACCCATAACATTAAAGGATGAATATCCCGAACCAAAATCATCAACACTTATCTCGAAACCTTCCTCTCGCATCTCCTTAAGAATCGGAATAACCGTATCCAAATCTGTTGTAAACATTCGCTCTGTTATCTCAAATTCAATATACTTGGGATCAACTCCGCCTCCGTCAACGAGAGCCTTCAAATCCTTGGCAAGTGTGCTGTGTAAAAAATGCGGATACGACCAATTGACAGAAATCGGAACAAGTCCGTATCCTTTATCTTTCCACTCACGAAGAAGCTTTATAACCTTACGGAGCACCGCATTATCAAGTGCCGTAATATATCCCACACTTTCAAGAGTCGGAATAAAGTCCGCAGGAAGATATACTTTACCGTCTGTTCCTCTAAGTCTCGCAAGAGCCTCTGCTCCAATAACTTCACCTGTCTCAAGTGAAATCTTTGGTTGAAGAAGTACAACCACATTATCATCCGCAACAGACCGCTTAAGAAGTGCAATCATCTCTGCATCTTTAAAGTACTTGTTCTCATATTCCGGCAAATATACACAAACCGGCTCTCTATGATTACCCTTAACCATCTTTCTTGCTATATTAGCTTTATCAATAGCCTTCTTAACAGACACTCCCGGTTCCCAAAAGTAGATTCCGATATATAACTGCAAAAAGGTTGCTGCAAACTTCGTTCTTGTATCACGCAGATAGTCACCGCGATTAACAGTCAGCATCTGAAGCCAATCGTTATGGTTATCGTGTTCAAACAATGCTGCAAAATGGTCTGAATACATTCTGCAACCACACAAAAAGCCACGACTGCCGCGAATAAATTCATCCGCCGCCTGTCTTAAAAGCTTATCGCCTTCCTTGTAACCATACATATTGTTAATGTAATTAAAGTTACTAAAGTCCATTGTTATCATAACGAGCTTCTTACCGGCATGCTTCTTCAGTTCATACTCTGCCTGCTCTATAAAATCTTCATATAACAATAATGCCGTAACGTCGTCTGTCCTCATGTGCATCCCAACCTTTATCTATAAGCAGTTCTGATTGTTAAAGAATCTCATTATGAATTATACCAAATTTATCAAAAAATTACAACCTCTGTAATTCATCTAAAAAAATTTGTCTTTTTGTTTCAAGTTCAACCAAAGCCTGCAATTTCCCGATACTTTTTCCGGACACCCAGGATTTGTTTCCGTTGTAATAATGGTTTACTATTTTCCAGAACTTTTCAGGATATAAAAATAATATATATATTATTCTCTTTTCTTCAGCGGTTATGGGTTTTAATTTATCATATTCCCGCAACATATGAATTCCAAGTTCCGCATTCCAGTTCTGCTTTTCCATACATTTTCTCAAAAGAAGATACAAGTCCGTTATCTGGTTATTGTATGATACTCTGTCAAAATTAGTAACGAACACACCCCTATCCCCGGCAAGAATATTGTGATGATTGAAGTTGCCGTGACAGAGTGTCTTCATATACGAATTATCTGTAGATTCATCACCGGAAATAAGGTTTTTTTCTGAACACATATACTCAAGGGTCTTTTCACCTTGCCCGTAAAACAAATCAAAGCACTCCAATACCTTAAGTTCAAAATCGCTTTTACTTCTTTTTGACCGTATAAACCCTCTGACATGCTTTAACTCTTTATTGTGTCTGCGCATGTCCTCTTTAAATGAACGTCCTTTTGCAAAAACAATTTCCTGCGGCACGTCAATTTCATTCATATTCATATGTAGTATTGCCAACGATTTTACAGCCAAACAACTTCCCGCACCACTTTTTATATCTATTTCCTGCCCTTCTGGCCAGTTCTTCAGATAATAACTCTTATTGTCAGCAGTCGTCGTTACAACCTTACCGTCTTTATTCCTCTCATAAGAATCGGTTTTTACCTTTCTCTCCAAAAGCCTGTCAAGAAGCCATGCCTCCGCTTCAAGTTTCTCCTCCGTCCCCGTGTATTCCCTAAGGAGCATCAGGCCCCTGTTTGTCTCACAAAGCATTGCTTCCCTGCCTTTCCACGAACGTAACACTGCTATATCATACTGCTCCAATGCAATCAAATCTTTTTCTCCCATGATGCCCCTCCATTAGTATTTGGAAATTCTTTTCTATCATATGTTAAAAAAAATCGTAATATGCGTACTTTGGTACTTGATTAAGACAAAAAATAATGCTAAGATAATCTTGGTTATACAACTGACGGAAGTGGAATTGACCACAGGGAGTATAACTTTTATGAGCCGACCGTCTGGGCAGTAGAAGTCCGGGAAGCAGGCTCTTTTTTCATATCCGGAGTAAGTCTTAATGGATTCTACAAATTTCATAACTGTATCGGAGAAAAGGAGAAAACAGATGAAAGAATTTGAATTAAAGTATGGTTGTAACCCCAATCAGAAACCGGCAAGAATTTTTATGAAAAACGGCGAATTGCCTATCGAGATTTTGAATGGCCGTCCCGGCTATATCAATCTTCTTGATGCATTTAACAGCTGGCAGCTCGTAAAAGAACTTAAGGAAGCCACAGGACTTCCGGCAGCTGCTTCATTTAAGCATGTAAGCCCTGCAGGTGCTGCAGTTGCAGTTCCGCTTGACGAGACATTGCAGAAGGTATACTTCGTTGAAGGTATCGAGCTTTCACCGATGGCCACAGCATATATCCGTGCACGTGGTGCAGACAGAATGTCTTCTTACGGCGATTTCGTTGCTCTTTCAGACGAGTGTGACGAGCAGACAGCCGCTTTCCTTGCAAGAGAAGTATCAGACGGTATCATCGCACCTTCTTACTCAGAGAAGGCTCTTGAGATTCTCAAGAACAAGAGGAAAGGTACATATGTTGTTATTAAGATGGACCCAGACTTCATTCCCGAAGAAATCGAGACAAAGGATGTTTACGGTGTAACATTTGAGCAGGGCCGCAACAACTATCAGGTAACAAAAGAGATGTTTAACAACATTGTAACAGAGAATAAGAATATTCCTGAGAGTGCAATCATCGACCTTATGATTTCTATGATTACATTAAAATATACACAGTCCAACTCAGTATGCTATGTTAAGGACGGACAGGCAATCGGTATCGGTGCAGGCCAGCAGTCACGTATCCACTGTACAAGACTTGCAGGCAACAAGGCTGACAACTGGTTCCTCCGCCAGAATCCGAAGGTTCTTAATCTTCCCTTCAAAGAGGAAATCCGTCGTCCTGACCGTGACAATGCTATTGATGTATATATTTCAGACGATTACGAGGATGTACTCGCAGACGGCGCTTGGGAAGCTATCTTCACAGAGAAACCCGAGATTCTTACAAAAGAAGAGAAAAAGGCTTGGCTTGCAACAATGTCAGGTGTATCACTCGGTTCAGACGCATTTTTCCCGTTCGGCGACAATATCGAGCGTGCCAAGAGAAGCGGTGTATCTTATATCGCAGAAGCAGGCGGTTCTGTTCGTGATGACAATGTAATCGAGACATGTAACAAGTACGGCATCGCAATGGCATTTACAGGCGTACGTTTATTCCACCACTAGGACTAATCTGCTCAGCACCTTGTTCTGAACATTATTACTAAATTAAGGAGATTAAAACATGAAAATGTTAGATATAGCTACAGCATTAAAAGAGAATTCTTATCCGGGCCGCGGAATCATCATCGGCAGAACACCGGACGGCAAAAAGGCCGTAACCGCTTATTTTATCATGGGTAGAAGCGAAAACAGCCGTAACAGAGTATTTGTTGAAGACGGCGAAGGTATCCGTACACAGGCTTTTGATCCTTCAAAGCTTACTGATCCGAGCTTAATCATCTACGCTCCCGTTCGCGTACTTGGCAACAAATTAATTGTAACCAACGGCGACCAGACAGATACAATCTACGACCTCATGAAAGAAGGCAAGACTTTTGAAGAGTCTCTCCGCACAAGAGAGTTTGAGCCGGACGGTCCTAACTACACACCCCGTATTTCAGGTGTACTTGAGTTTGCTAACGGTGACTTTGATTTCTCAATGTCAATCTTAAAGAGTGACGACGGTGACCCGGCAGCATGCAACCGTTATACATTTGCATACTCTAATCCCATCGCAGGAAAGGGCCGTTTCATCCACACTTACATGACGGACGGCAATCCACTTCCGAGCTTTGCAGGTGAACCCGAGCTTGTTAATGTTTGCGATGACATCAATGAATATACAGACCTTCTTTGGAACAGCTTGAATGCAGATAACAAGGTTTCATTGTTTGTAAGATACGTTGATCTTGCTACAGGCAAGTACGAGACTAAAATTATTAACAAGAATGCATAAGCACAATTTGCGATTAAATTAAACATAAAGCAGTACATGTGGAATTGTCTTAACCAATTCTACATATACTGCTTTTTATTTTATGCAATTTTTTATGTAAAATATCATGTATATCCGACGATATATATGACAAATGCAACTTTATTTTTTCACGCCGATAATATATAATTATAATAAATACACTATGTGAAAGGAGTATCCATGGAAAAAATATATGACCGCATAATTCTTTTAATATGCAGCAGTATTTTCCTTCTGTCGGTCTCCTTTTCTACCGACTCGCTAATTGCAATACTTGTAATTATTTTTTTTAGTTCACTCATAACCTGTTTTAATCAGGATAGCGTAAATATCATAACTTACCTTGTATATTCTGTGCTTTGTTTCTTCTATCCGAGTGCGTTTTTTTTATTTCCGGTAATAAGCTATGATTTAATATGCACTCCTTATAAAGCAATGCTTATTCTCGGAATTGCTAACCTTGTGGTTGTGGCTCTGTCCAATCCGTTGATTTCTGTTTTTTACATACTTTCACTAACATTACTCTCGTATTTTCTCAGAAAAAGAGCTCTAAAACTCGAGGATTCCCAACAGGAATACATAAACATGCGCGACACTCTTGTTGCCATGACAAAACGCCTCCGAGCCCGCAACCGTGACCTTCTTGAAAAACAGGACTACGAGATTAAAAATGCTACTCTTGACGAACGTAACCGTATCGCAAGAGATATTCATGACACTGTTGGCCATCTGATTTCAAGTTCTCTTTTACAGATTGGTGCACTTCTCGCAATTTGCAAAGACGATACCACCCGGGAGGCCCTTACAACAGTTAAGGACACTCTTTCCACAGGCATGGACAATATCCGTGCAAGCATTCACAATATCCACGAAGACTCTCTTGATTTGGAAGCAAAATTAAAAGAACTCTGCCATCATTTTACCTTTTGTGAAACAACGCTTGACTACGCAATAGAACACGATTTTTCAATGCGAACAAAATACTCTCTGATTTCCATAACAAAAGAATCGCTTTCCAATGTTATGAAGCATTCCTCCGCAACACTTGTTACACTTTCTTTTGCCGAGCACGACAAGGAATACGAGATAAAAATCCACGATAACGGCAAGCAAGTTTTTCTGCCAGACGGTTCAAAAGACGATTCCGGCATGGGAATCAACAGTATCAGGGAACGAATTGAAGCACTCGACGGACACTTTCACATTGACCGTTCCGAAGGTTTTATGATTTATATTACAATACCCAAAAACGAAGCTGCATCTTCAGGCACTTCACAAGATGCTTAAGACACACATATTCCACAAAGGAGAATAAATAATGAATATTATTATTGTTGACGATGATAAGTTGGTATGCAGTGCCCTCAAAACCATTTTAGAAAGCACTCCGAACTTTAACGTAATAAAAATCTGCAATAGCGGAGAAGAAGCCATAGAAGCATATTCTGCACTCAAACCTGAGCTTATGCTTATGGATATCAGAATGGGCGGTATGACCGGCGTTGATGCCGGCGAAAAAATTTTACTCAAATATCCCGATGCGCACATCCTATACCTTACTACTTTTGCAGACAACGAATACATTATCAAAGCTCTCAAAATCGGTGCCAAGGGCTATCTTCTCAAGCAGAACTTCGACAGCATCATCCCTGCCATTAAAGCTGTAGAAAGCGGACAGCGTGTATTTGGTGACGAAATCATTGCCAAACTTCCCGAAATGCAATGGGACAAATATTCTTCCATGGAAAAATACGACCTTACAGAACGCGAGATAGACATTATTACACTTGTTGCAGACGGCCTAAGTAACAAAGAAATTTCCGGTGAGCTTTTCTTAAGTGAAGGAACCGTCCGCAACTACATAAGCACGATTCTTGAAAAATTAGAGCTTCGTGATCGCACGCAGCTCGCCATTTTCTACTATAAGAACAAATAAAAATAGGGCTGCTGCAAACAAATTTTGCACAGCCCTATTTCTATTTTATTCTATTCCATACGGAATACTATAACCTGTATAACGGTTGGCGGCGTTACCGGTTACAATGAATTTGATTTCGTTAACACCGGGCTTTAATAATTCTCCACAATCAAAGCGATGCTTATTCCAGAAGCTCACACCTGCAAACTTACCGTTACAGAAGCATTCTACCATCTCTTCTGCCTTTACTTCCATAACCTCATCGCCTGTAATTTCATCTGCAATATATTCAGCCACATAGGTCTTTTTATAAAGCGTTTCATCCCCATCTGTAAGAACCGCCTTTTCAGTAAGATTAATTATCTTTGGTTCCTTGCGTGTTGTAAGCTCTGCACATGCTTCCGAAGTACAGATAAAGAGCTTGCTTTCCCTAGATTCAAGTTTAATACGAAATGCAACTCTCTCGCAGGAAGCATTATCTGCATCCGGAAGTAACTCTGTTGCATAAGTTTTACCCGTCCATAAATCATACTCAACTATCCCCATATCTCCGGGAATTGATATCGACTCGTCTATAGTTCCATAGCCTTCATTCACAAGGAAATACATTGACACATTATTTTTAATAAGATGGGTCGCACGAAGCATCTCACAAGGATTCTTTGTAAGCAAGTCCCTGTCGCACAGCCCGATTCCTGAAATATCTTTGATATGCTCAACCTCAGGCACAAGCTTATCATCGCCCATTACATAATCATATTCATAGCCTGCAACACATAACCTGCCATCACGAATCTCACACTTGTCAAGCATACATTTCTGAAGATAATTAAACTCTACCTGATTCTCATAAAAAGGTTCTACTTCCTCAATCGGCATTCTGCCGCTCTCACAGAGCACGGCAACCTTTGCAGCATTCTTAGAATCGGTCATGAGATACGAAACTCGCTTCATATAATCTGAATAAAGTTTGTAATGTTCCCACCATATATTACCCGGTCCGACATCCGGCGGTCTCTCGTCCTTACGTCTGTCTCTAAGGCTGTAATAAAACGCATGCGGTATAAAAAGATTAACACCGCGCACGGCAAGCCAGTCAATAAACCACTTCATATCTCCGCCTGTGAAATACCACGGGATACCCTCTCTCACACATACACCAAAACATTCATTAGAATTCCTTCTTCGCCCCATATGTCTTGCCGCATCTGAAGAACATTTACCCATAACACTGTCTCTTCCCTTAGTGCCGCCCTTCTCCGGCGACACCCAACGAAACACAAGATCCTGTCCCGGAATATGAAAATATTTTTCTTCGTCAATATCTGCGCTTTCAGCCGGATGTCCCATAAGTGCAATATCATGTGCTACACACCAGTCTGATAAGCTTTTATAATAAATATTATTCAAACGTTGTTTTATAAACTCACGATAAAATGCCGTAACTTCATTTTGCTCTTTAGCAAATAGTGACCATAATTCATCAGGATTACCGCCTGCCGCCTCATATTCGGCAAGGAGGCCCTTTGACCATGGGAAGAAGCCTCGCGCATTACGCCCAAGAACATTCGGTTCGTCCGTAAAGAAACCTATTATCGTATTACCGAAATACTCCTTAAGATGCACATAATATCTATCATGTGTAAGCTCAATAAACTTGTTTACAGCATTGGAATTAAGTATATCTGCCGCCGCAGGTGCATCAGACTCTCCGTCGTCCTGTCCGAAATGTATGCCTCTGATAGTTCCGCCACAAGGTTTCTCCACAATATATTTACCGTCTCTGGGACCCGCAATTACGATGCCGTCATCCGGAGAATCCGCAAGAGTAATACCAACTGCAGCAAATTCGGGATTGCTTCTAACAACCTCTCCGTTAGCCGAGCCTGACGGGTACATACCCTCATCATACAGAACCACCTTCATATTAAGTTCTGCGGCAGACTTTACCGTATGTACTACCAAATCAAAATATTCCTCTGACAAATACTTAAGTTCTCTAGGAATACCTATTCTCGGATGAATCACAACCCCATCCACGCCCTTGCTTTTAAAATCTTCGAGCTGTCCACGTAACTTTTCTTTTGTTAATTCATCATTTATGAACCAAAAAGGAATCGGTGAATATTCTTCCAGACTGCCATTCAAATCATCAATCAGATGTCTGATATTTTCCTGCATATCTTCGTCTCCTCAAATAAGTGTCACAACATTTATAAGTATGCCATATTTCTTAAGACTTAACAATGCATTTTTTTGATATTTCCTATTACTTTTTTAACAAAACAGAGAGAACTATATCAGTTCTCTCTGCTTTATGTGAAAAATATAATTATTCTTCTGTTACTTCTTCCTCTTCCATAACTTCGATATCGTCTTCAGCGTCCTGCATATCTGCAATTACATCTTCAATATCAGCAATCTCTGCTTCCTGATCCTCATAAACAGCCTCTTCCTCTTCTGTAGGAATCAACTGATTATCAGTATCAAGCTTAACCGAACGATAACGCTTCATACCTGTTCCTGCCGGAATAAGCTTACCGATAATTACGTTCTCTTTAAGACCAACGAGCGGATCAATCTTACCGTTGATTGCTGCTTCAGTAAGAACCTTTGTTGTCTCCTGGAATGATGCAGCTGACAAGAATGAACTTGTAGCAAGTGAAGCCTTGGTAATACCAAGCATTACCTGCTTACCGTCAATCGGCTTAAGGCCTTCTGCCTCAAGTCTCTCATTAGTCTCGTTATAATCCAATACGTCAATTGAAACACCCGGTAAGTATTCGCTGTCTCCGCCATCCTCTACTTTAACTTTCTTAAGCATCTGGCGAACGATAACCTCGATATGCTTATCGTTAATCTCAACACCCTGCAGACGATATACACGCTGTACTTCGCGTAACATGTAATCCTGAACTGCACGAACACCTTTAATCTTAAGGATATCATGAGGATTAACGCTACCTTCTGTAAGCTCATCACCTGCTTCAAGAACCTGGCCATCCTGAATCTTAATTCTGGAACCATAAGGAATCAGATAAGTCTTGGAATTGCCTGTCTCATTATCGGTAATAATAACTTCACGTTTCTTCTTAGTATCTTTAATTGTAGCTACGCCACCAAACTCAGCAATAATTGCAAGTCCCTTAGGCTTTCTTGCCTCAAAAAGCTCCTCAACACGGGGAAGACCCTGTGTGATATCGTCACCGGCAACACCACCTGTATGGAAAGTACGCATCGTAAGCTGTGTACCGGGCTCACCGATTGACTGAGCAGCGATAATACCTACCGCCTCACCAACCTGTACAGGCTGACCTGTAGCCATGTTAGCACCGTAACACTTAGCACAAACACCCACATGTGACTTACATGTAAGAATTGTACGAATCTTAACACTATCCGCACCTGTTTTAATAATCGCAGCAGCACGTTTAGGTGTAATCATATGATTTGCCTTAACGATAACATCTCCTGTCTTAGGATCTGTTATTGTCTCGCATGCATATCTGCCACGAATTCTGTCTTCAAGGCTCTCGATGGTCTCTGCACCGTCCATAAACGCAGTAACTACCATACCCGGAATCTCGCCTCTGCTCTCACAGCAGTCAACCTCACGGATAATAAGCTCCTGCGAAACGTCTACAAGACGTCTTGTAAGGTAACCTGAATCGGCTGTACGAAGAGCTGTATCGGAAAGACCCTTACGGGCACCATGTGCTGAAATAAAGTATTCCAAAACGTCAAGACCTTCACGGAAGTTTGACTTGATGGGCAACTCGATTGTACGACCTGTTGTATCAGCCATCAAACCACGCATACCTGCAAGCTGCTTAATCTGCTTGTCGGAACCACGGGCACCTGAGTCAGCCATCATGTAAATGTTATTATATTTGTCAAGTCCTGAAAGAAGTGCATCTGTAATCTCATCATCGGCATTCTTCCATGTCTCGATAACTTCTTTGTAACGTCCCTCTTCTGTAATAAGACCTCTGCGGAAGTTCTTTGTAATCTTCTCTACAGTTTTCTCTGCTTCAGCAATAATCTCCTTCTTCTTCGGAGGAACTGTCATATCGGAAATTGATACAGTCATGGCTGCACGTGTTGAATAACGATAACCCATAGCCTTGATATCATCAAGTACTTCTGCCGTCTTAGTTGCACCATGTGTATTAATAACCTTCTCAAGAATCTTCTTAAGCTGTTTCTTTCCAACGTGGAAATCAACCTCGAGTGCCAAAGCATTCTTCTCGTCCGAACGATCTACAAAACCAAGATCCTGAGGAATGATTTCGTTGAAAATTAACATACCGAGAGTTGTACGGATAATACTTGAAATAGCCTCGCCGTTAGCATTAACACCTGAACGACGAACCGTAATTCTCTGATGAAGAGTAATCTCTCCGTTCTCATATGCAAGCATTGCTGTGTTGGGGTTATGGAAGTACTTACCGAACAACTCATCAGCTGAACAAAGAACTTCTCTTCCCAATTCCTTGTAATTGTTTGCTTTAACCTTTACGATTGTATCTTTAGCAATCTTACCTGCAGCTACTGCTTCCATTACTGCATCTTCAGACTCGTAGCTTTCGGTATCCCAAAGCTTTGCACGAAGCTCTTCGTCAGCATAATGGTCAACCATACGCTCCATTGTAAGGTAGTAAATACCAAGAACCATATCCTGTGAAGGAACGGCAACGGGCGCACCGTCTGAAGGCTTAAGAAGGTTATTTGGTGAAAGCAAGAGGAATCTGCACTCTGCCTGTGCTTCAACTGAAAGCGGTAAATGTACAGCCATCTGGTCACCATCGAAATCGGCGTTGAAAGCTGTACAAACAAGCGGATGAAGCTTGATTGCCTTACCTTCTACAAGTATCGGCTCGAAAGCCTGAATACCAAGTCTGTGGAGTGTAGGAGCACGGTTAAGCATTACAGGATGTTCTTTAATAACCTCTTCCAATACATCCCATACTTCGCTCTGAAGACGCTCAACCATCTTCTTTGCACTCTTTATATTATGAGCTGTTCCATTAGCAACAAGCTCTTTCATAACGAAAGGTTTGAAAAGCTCAATAGCCATCTCCTTCGGGAGACCGCACTGATAAATCTTAAGTTCGGGTCCTACTACGATAACTGAACGTCCTGAGTAGTCAACACGCTTACCGAGAAGGTTCTGACGGAAACGTCCCTGCTTACCTTTAAGCATGTCTGAAAGCGACTTAAGAGCACGGTTACCGGGTCCTGTAACAGGACGGCCTCTTCTACCGTTATCTACAAGAGCATCTACTGCTTCCTGAAGCATTCTTTTCTCATTACGAACAATAATCTCAGGTGCACCAAGATCAAGGAGTCTTGCAAGACGATTGTTACGGTTGATAATTCTTCTGTACAAATCGTTAAGGTCTGATGTTGCAAAACGTCCACCGTCAAGCTGAACCATGGGACGGATATCCGGAGGAATAACCGGAACAACATCAAGAATCATCCACTCAGGTCTGTTACCTGAAGCACGGAATGCTTCAACAACCTCAAGTCTTTTAATAATTCTTGCACGCTTCTGTCCTGAAGACTCCCTAAGACCTTTCTTCAATTCTTCTGCGTCCTTCTCAAGATCGATTGCCTGCAAAAGCTCTTTAATGGCCTCTGCGCCCATACCTACACGGAAAGCATTAGCTCCCCATTTTTCAACTGCATCTCTGTATTCTTTATCAGATAAAACCTTCTTGTATTCCAAGTCTGTATTACCCGAATCAAGTACTATATAAGAAGCAAAGTAAAGTACCTTCTCAAGCACTCTGGGAGACAAATCAAGGATAAGTCCCATACGGCTCGGAATGCCCTTAAAATACCAAATATGAGATACAGGAGCGGCAAGCTTAATATGACCCATACGTTCACGTCTTACATTTGCCTTTGTTACTTCTACGCCACAACGATCGCAAATAACACCTTTATAGCGAATCTTTTTATATTTACCACAATGACATTCCCAATCCTTGCTGGGTCCGAATATTTTTTCACAGAATAAACCGTCTTTCTCAGGCTTAAGTGTTCTGTAATTGATTGTTTCAGGCTTTAAAACCTCTCCTCTGGACCACTGGAGGATTTTTTCCGGTGAAGCAAGTCCGATTTTAATTTTATCAAATGTCATCGGCTCGTATGCCTCGTTTGTTATTGTATCCGGCATGAATGACACTCCCTTCTATACTAAACGCTTATTTTTATTCATCATCTGACATACCATCGTCATATCCGTAGTAACTGTCATCTTCATAAACTTCGTCTTCTTCTGCTACAGAAACAAGCTCTTCATCTTCAAAAACCTGCTCCTGATAACCGAATGCACCAAGTGACTCTCTTTCTTCTCTGAGTCTTTCGCCCTGAAGCATCTTCTGAATCTCACCGTCTGCGTAATCAACGCTTTCCATGATTTCAACTTCAGTCTCATCCTCGCGAAGTACTCTTACATCGAGAGCAAGTGACTGCAACTCTTTGAGTAATACCTTGAATGATTCCGGTATACCTGACTCAGGAATATTATCACCTTTGATAATTGCCTCGTAAGTCTTAACACGTCCGATAACATCATCAGATTTAACAGTGAGGATTTCCTGCAATGTGTAGGAAGCACCATATGCCTCAAGTGCCCAAACCTCCATCTCACCAAAACGCTGTCCACCGAACTGTGCTTTACCACCGAGAGGCTGCTGAGTTACGAGAGAGTAAGGACCTGTAGAACGTGCATGGATCTTATCATCAACCAGATGATGAAGTTTGAGATAATGCATGTGTCCTATTGTAACAGGGCTGTCAAAATACTCGCCTGTACGTCCATCACGAAGTCTTACTTTACCGTCTCTTGAAATCGGAACACCCTTCCACAACTCTCTGTGGTCAAGATTATCTTCCAAATATTCCATAACCTCAGGTAACAATGACTCCTGATATTTAGCTTTGAACTCATCCCACTCAAGATTAACATAATCGTTAGCTAAATCGAGTGTATCCATGATATCATACTCATTTGCACCATCGAATACAGGTGTAGCAATGTTAAAACCAAGTGCTTTGGCCGCAAGACTCAAGTGAATCTCAAGCACCTGTCCGATATTCATACGAGAAGGAACGCCCAAAGGATTAAGAACTATATCGAGCGGTCTTCCGTTAGGAAGGAACGGCATGTCTTCTACAGGTAAAATACGCGAAACAACACCCTTGTTACCATGACGGCCGGCCATCTTATCACCAACAGAAATCTTTCTCTTCTGTGCAATATATATACGAACTGTCTGGTTAACTCCCGGTGACATCTCATCGCCGTTCTCTCTTGTAAACACCTTAGCATCTACAACAATACCGTACTCACCGTGAGGAACCTTAAGGGAAGTATCTCTTACTTCTCTTGCCTTCTCGCCGAAAATTGCTCTAAGAAGTCTCTCCTCGGCTGTAAGCTCTGTCTCTCCCTTAGGAGTTACTTTACCAACAAGAATATCTCCCGCACGAACTTCTGCACCGATACGGATAATACCTCTCTCATCGAGATCCTTAAGCGCATCTTCACCAACACCCGGAACATCTCTTGTAATCTCTTCCGGTCCGAGCTTGGTATCACGTGCTTCTGCTTCGTACTCTTCAATATGGATTGATGTGTAAACATCATCCTGTACAAGTCTTTCACTCAAAAGAACAGCATCCTCGTAGTTATAACCTTCCCATGTCATAAAACCGATAAGAGGGTTCTTACCGAGTGCGATCTCACCCTTCGCTGTCGAAGCACCGTCAGCGATTACCTGTCCCGCTTCAACATGCTCGCCCTTGAATACAATGGGCTTCTGATTGTAACAGTTAGACTGGTTACTACGTGAAAACTTGATTAATTTATATGTCTCCTTAGATCCGTCCTCGTCATAACGAAGTACGATTTCCTTGGATGTTGAACGCTCAACTGTAGCTGCCTTCTTGGCAACAACACAAATACCTGAGTCAACAGCAGCCTTAGCCTCGATACCTGTACCGATAACTGGAGCTTCTGTTGTCATAAGCGGAACTGCCTGACGCTGCATATTAGATCCCATGAGCGCACGGTTAGCATCGTCATTCTCAAGGAAAGGAATCATGGATGTCGCAACTGAGAATACCATCTTAGGTGAAACGTCCATCAAATCAATCTTAGCTTTATCAAACTGAGATGTCTCTTCCTTATAACGACCTGATACTGATGCACGAACAAAATGACCTTTCTCATCAAGCGGTTCGTTAGCCTGTGCTACAATGTAGTTATCTTCTTCATCAGCTGTAAGATATACTACCTCATCTGTAACAACAGGGTTCTTAGGATCGCTCTTGTCAACCTTACGATAAGGTGCCTCGATAAATCCGTATTCATTAATTCTTGCGAAGCATGCAAGAGAGTTAATCAAACCGATGTTAGGACCTTCGGGTGTCTCAATGGGACACATTCTTCCGTAGTGAGTATAGTGAACGTCTCGAACCTCGAAACCTGCACGATCTCTTGAAAGACCGCCCGGTCCCAATGCAGAAAGACGTCTCTTATGAGTAAGCTCACCAAGAGGGTTATTCTGATCCATGAACTGTGAAAGCTGTGAACTTCCGAAGAATTCCTTAACAGCTGCAGTAACAGGCTTAATATTGATAAGTGACTGCGGTGATACGCCATCCAAATCCTGTGTTGTCATTCTCTCACGAACAACTCTCTCCATACGTGAAAGACCGATTCTGTACTGATTCTGTAAAAGTTCACCAACCGCACGGATTCTTCTGTTACCCAAGTGGTCGATATCATCTGAGTTGCCGATACCATACTCAAGGTTCATATTATATGAAATGGAAGCTAAAATATCTTCCTTGGTAATATGCTTCGGAACAAGGTCTGCTGCATCACGCTTAATAGCTTCAAGAAGGGCTTCTTTATCATCGCCACACTCTTCAAGAATACCTGCAAGCACAGGATAGAATACATCCTCTGTAATACCTAGTTCTCTCGGATTACAGTCAACATACTCTCTTAAATCAACCATCATATTGGAAAGAACTTTTACTTTTCTCTCCTCTGTCTCAATCCATACAAATTTAACGGCAGCATTCTGAATCTTTGTTGCCAATTCTCTGGATACTTCAACTCCGGCTTCTGCGATAACTTCGCCTGTTGTCTCATCGATAACATCCTCAGCCAGCTTATGACCTTTTATACGATTCTTAAGATGAAGCTTTTTATTGAATTTGTAACGTCCAACCTTAGCGAGGTCATATCTTCTGGGATCAAAGAACATAGCTGTAAGCAAGCTCTCTGCACTGTCAACAGACAACGGCTCACCGGGACGTATTTTACGGTAAAGTTCTAAAAGGCCGCCTTCATAGCTGTCATTTACATCTGAAGGCTCCTTGTTAAAGCTTGCGAGAAGCTTCGGTTCTTCACCGAAAATCTCTAAAATTTCATTCTTTGTTCCGTAACCAAGTGCACGGATAAGAACTGTAATCGGTACCTTTCTTGTACGGTCAACTCTTACATAGAAAACATCGTTTGAGTCTGTCTCGTACTCAAGCCATGCACCTCTGTTGGGAATAACTGTGCATGAATACAATGTTTTACCAATCTTATCATGTGCGATGCCGTAATAAATACCGGGGGAACGAACCAACTGGCTTACGATAACACGCTCTGCACCGTTAATAACGAATGTGCCTGTAGCTGTCATAAGCGGCAAATCACCCATAAATATTTCATGTTCGTTGATTTCGTCTTTATCCTTGTTGTAAAGTCTTACCTTCACCTTAAGCGGAGCTGCATAAGTTGCATCTCTTTCCTTACACTCTTCGATCGTATACTTTACGTCGTCTTCGCATAAAACAAAATCCACAAATTCCAATCTCAAATGATCACTGTAGTCAGCGATAGGTGAGATATCTTCAAATACTTCTTTGAGGCCTTCGTCCAAAAACCACTGGTAAGAGTCCTTCTGAATCTCAATAAGATTCGGCATATCGAGAACATCTTCCTGTCTCGCATAGCTCATACGCATACTCTTGCCTGTTTTCACCGGACGTATTCTGTTTTTCTCCATTGGCGTCACCCCTTGATTTTTTTATAAAAACCTATCTTTATGCCTATTTTTGCGCATAGATAGACCTATTACACCACAATAGTGCATTTTTCATGATACCACAAATAGAAAAGCATGTCAACCAAAATTTTGGATATATTTCACATTTTATTTTTGTATAAAATTAAAAGAGTTTACAAAGAAAACTTTTTTGGAAATGCAGTTTCCCTCAAAAAGAAAACCGCATCAGGTAATTACACAATGCGGTTAAGTATATTTATATTGTATTTTTTTGCAAGATCAAGACAGCCTTGTCTTCGGCTCTCGTCAAGTAACATCTTTGGTGCATGTGCATCAACACCAACCACGCAATCATTCCCCACCTCAGAAACAACCTCAAGGAATGCTTTATTAGGATAAAATCTGTTATCAGCAAATCCGAGTGCATTTATTTCAAGCGGGATACGCATGCTCTTCATCTCTTCTGCAAGACGTGTCATGTGCTTTTTGTAAATCGCAACATCTCCCACAAAATTAACTACATCCGGATGTGCCAGATATGAAAAGCAACCTGTTCTCATCCCTTCAAGCACCTGTTCAACATAATTCTTAAGGAACTCATCGTCTGTTCGCGGTTTTGTTGAAACTGTCTCCGGCATTTCTCCGTAAAGCCAGTGCTGCCCCATTATCATATAATCAAACGGGTAGTTGTCAGTCTCACGAAGCAAATCGTCGAAAAGTGACGGGAAATATTCTGTTTCAAGGCCAAGCAATATTTTAATATCGCTTTGATACTCCTTCTTAAGTGAAAGAATCGAATCCACATAGTCTTCAAGCTGCGACATTGTCATTCTCATTCTCGAAACAAAATCCGTGTATGCCTGCGGTGTATGGTCAGAAAAACCGAGAATTTTAAAACCTGCTTCTATTGCCGCTTCTACATATTCCCTATCTGTTCCGCCGGCATGCATACAGCGCTTGGTATGGGTATGGTAGTTTGCCATGAGGTTTTGATTTTCGCTGTCGTACAAAAAATCCCTGATGTTGTTCATTACAAAGCCTCCTGTTTTGGATAAAAAAGCCACGCAAACTCGCGACGCGCTGCGTCACGAGCAATACTAGCCATGCAAACTCGCGACGCGCTGCGCCACGAGCAGCACTAGCCATGCGAACTCGCGACGCAGCGCGTTGCTCGTTTTACGGCTGGCGCCGTATAATAATTTAACAAAAAAAGCTCCGGTACAAGCAAGCTTGACGGAGCTTCATTTGTTAAATTATTGCATGGCTTGTAGCTACGCTCACTTACTTTAATGTAATCTTAGCGCCTTCTGCTTCTAAGCTAGCCTTAAGAGCCTCAGCCTCTTCCTTGCTGATACCCTGCTTAAGCATTGAAGGAGCACCATCAACTACGTCCTTAGCTTCCTTGAGGCCTAAACCTGTAGCTTCACGAACTACCTTGATAACCTTAACCTTGTTAGGACCTACTTCTGTAAGCTCTACGTCGAACTCTGTCTTCTCTTCAGCTTCTGCTGCTGCGCCAGCACCTGCTGCTGCAACTACAACACCTGCTGCTGCTGATACACCAAACTCCTCTTCACATGCTTTTACTAAGTCATTTAACTCTAATACTGTAAGCTCTTTGATAGCTTCGATAAATTCTGCTGTTGTTAATTTAGCCATTTTATTTTACCTCCATAAATATGTTTTAAATTTTATTGTTTGTTATTTTGTAATGCGGGAACTACATTCCCTTAAATGCGGCTGTCAAGTTGCCGCGATATAAAAACTTATGCGTTCTCCTGCTTCTCTGCAACCTGCTTGATAACGCGTGCAAAGTTCGCGATAGGTGACTGCAAGCTTCCAAGCAACTTGGAAAGCAATACTTCCTTTGAAGGAACGTTTGCGATTGCCTGAATACCCTTCTCGTCATAGTATGTTCCGTCAACAACTCCTGCCTTAAGCTCAAGAGCCTTAGCTTCCTTAGAGAAGTTAAAAAGGATTCTTGCCGGAGCAGTAGCATCTTCTTTAGAAACTGCCAAAGCTGTAGGTCCTTCAAGATGTTTTCCTAAAGCTTCGAACTCTGTTCCCTCGATTGCGAAACGGATCATTGTGTTCTTGTATACTTTGTAAGTAACGCCTTCTTTTCTTAAGTTGTTACGAAGTTTAGTATCTTCTTCTACAGTCAAACCACGGTAATCAACGATTACTGCTGCCTGAGCGTCTTTCAATAACTCTTTGATCTCATCTACGATCGGTTTCTTAATTTCAACCTTTGCCATGTTCGATACACCTCCTTAAAATTTAATGTGTTAGACACAAGGCTTTGTAATGCTATCTATAAGCAGGGCACCCGCACAGCAAAGCTGTCCGGGTCGCGGCTTTCGCCGCATGAAGCGTTTTGCTTGAAACATCGCTCATGCAAGCATGGCGAATGTTCAATCAAAAGCTTCGCCCTGCTCAATGTATACACGAAAAAAGCCTATCCTGTCCAAAACAGCATAGGCTTATAAGTTCTAAAAAGATCTTACATTACCTCGGTAGGCGTGTTACCTTTACGCTTTTATCAAGCACCTACTGTCTTGGGCAATTCACAATTCTGCATTATAGCATTAATTATATATAATGTCAACCAATTTCCTGAAATTAGTTTGTAAGTTTTGTAACGTTCAAACGAACTCCGGGGCCCATTGTTGATGTAAGGATAACGCTCTTTAAGTAAGCACCCTTAACAGCAGCGGGTTTTGCCTTATTGATTGCATCGATAAGAGTCTGGAAGTTGTCCGCAATCTGCTCCTCTGAGAAAGAAGCCTTGCCAAGCGGAACGTGAATAATATTGGTTTTGTCAAGTCTGTACTCGATTTTACCGGCTTTGATATCGTTAACGGCCTTAGTAACGTCCATTGTAACTGTACCAGCCTTAGGGTTCGGCATTAATCCCTTAGGTCCGAGTACACGTCCCAAACGACCTACAACACCCATCATATCCGGTGTAGCAACTACAACATCAAACTCAAACCAGTTCTCGTTCTGAATCTTCGGAATTAACTCCTCGCCACCTACGAATTCTGCACCTGCTGCCAATGCCTCGTCAGCCTTAGCACCCTTAGCGAAAACCAATACTCTAACCTGCTTACCTGTTCCATGAGGCAATACAACAGCACCACGGATCTGCTGGTCAGCGTGACGTCCGTCACAACCTGTTCTGATATGAGCTTCAATTGTTTCATCAAATTTTGCTGATGCATTCTGCTTTACGATAGAGATTGCTTCAGCTACATCATAAAGATTAGCACGATCAAATTTCTTTGCTAACTCTAAATATCTTTTTCCTCTTTTCATGATTAACCTCCTAGTGGTATTATATTCGACCTTAATGGTCTCCCACGTAATAAATGGTTCTAAAAACCGTTATCAGTCTACTACAGTGATTCCCATACTTCTTGCTGTACCTGCGATCATGCTCATAGCAGCCTCTACAGATGCTGCATTTAAATCAGGCATCTTAAGCTCAGCAATTTTCTGAAGTTCTGCTTTGGAAATGCTTGCTACCTTAGTCTTGTTCGGAACACCTGAACCTGACTGAATCTTACAAGCCTTCTTTAATAATACTGCAGCAGGCGGAGTCTTTGTTATGAAGCTGAAGCTTCTGTCAGCATAAACTGTAATAACAACCGGAATGATCATTCCATCCTGATCTGCTGTTCTTGCGTTAAATTCTTTTGTAAACTGTACAATGTTTACACCATGCTGTCCCAATGCAGGACCAACCGGCGGAGCCGGTGTTGCCTTGCCGGCAGGGATCTGTAATTTAATATATCCTGATACTTTCTTAGCCATTTCGGCACCTCCTAAATAAATGTGGTATTAGCGTCTTTGCGTCACAAAGCCGCATCTTGCTTGACTCCCACGCTCCGAAAAATATCGAAGCTTACATCTTCTTGATATCTGTGAAACTTATTTCTACCGGTGTTTCACGACCGAACATGTCAACATGAATTATCACGCTCTGTTTACTCTGGTTGATACTCTTGATAACTCCGACTGTATCTTCCCAAGCACCTGATGTAACCGTTACTGCATCGCCAACTTCGAAATCCACAAGTACCTCACCGGCACCGCCCTGAATTCCTAAGTACTTCATCTCTGCATCTGTCAAGGGAACAGGTTTTGATCCCGGTCCTACAAAGCCTGTAACACCTCTGGTATTACGTACAACATACCAAGTGTCATCATTCATGAACATGTTTACCAGAACATAGCCCGGAAACAGTTTCTTCTGCGCTTGTTTCTTAACGCCGTTCTTCAATTCGACTACATCCTGCATCGGAACTGACACCTCAAGAATCTGATCCTGAAGTTTACGGTTCTCGATGGTTTTCTCGATATTTGCTTTTACCTTGTTCTCATAACCGGAATAAGTATGAACTACATACCATTTTGCCTCTGACATATAATCACCTTTGCCCTTAATTATAATATCGCATCAAGTCCGAATTTGATAATTGCGTCAACAACGAAAATTATCACGCACATAACAACGGATAAAATTACAACTGCAATCGTCTCTCTGGTTAAGGTCTTCTTATCCGGCCAGATAATCTTTTTAAACTCGGCTTTTAAGCCTTTCCACCAGCTCTTCTTCGGAGCCTTCTCAACATTCACGGTATTGTCTGCCATAAATATCTCTCCTTTGCTAAATTGTAATTACTTCGTTTCTTTGTGCATAGTGTGCGTCTTACAGAATCTGCAGTACTTCTTTGTTTCCATTCTGTCCGGATGAGTTTTCTTATCCTTCGTTGTGTTGTAATTACGCTGCTTACATTCTGTACAAGCCAATGTTATCTTTGTTCGCACAACTTCCACCTCCACTTTTTCATATTTTGGCCTTCTTTTTTGGCATAAAAAAAAGACCCTTCCAATCTCTTGCCCATATACTATACCATAGTACTATAGACAATGTCAACATTTTTTTCATTGTTCTTTGTTTTGAATATGCTTTATTACAAAAGCCATTGCAGATTTTTATTCTCTACAATGGCTTTTAAATCATTTGTATTTATTTTTTAGCATTTAACAATAACAAAGCTCTTTTGTAGAGTGGATCAAACTCACATCCACAAGAACCGCATTGTTCATCAGCAAGCTTAATGGCTTTTATCAGTTCTTCAGATGTGCTACCACCTTGCAGATATTCCTTTGAAACATTGTCAATCAAATCCCAGCCCGACTCTGCAAATTTTTCTAAAATACTCTTAAGTTCTTCATTCATTACATTTTCCTCCCATATACTTTTATAAATAGTTTTTATCCCTCTGACCTCAGTGTACTAATCAACTTTATTTAGCTACAAACTCCACACCAAAAGCTTCCAACTTTCCTGTAAAGTCGGAACCTCCGATAAGCGCCTTGCCTTCAGCCAAGCCTTTAACATCTACCGCTTCCGCATTATGATTAAGCAAAATCGTACAATCGCCTCTCTTAATCACTTCAACACCTGTAGGTGCGTTGATTATCTCAATTCCGGCCTCTTTAGAAACCAACTCTACAAACTTCTCCATCGCTGCATCATCCAAATCACAGCCCACATAGAACACCTTGCCTTTGCCGTAGGAATTAACCGTAACTGCAGCCTTACCTTTATAATACTCACTGTCATAAGTACAAATTGTTTTTGCCGTAACAGGATTAATAATGTCGCACCAAAGCCTTGCTTTTCCTTCAAAGCTTCCTGTTACCGCCACTTCCGTATCACGCAAAGAATCAAATTCCTCAACCTCAATACCGGCAAGCTTTGCAAATACTCCCGGAACTGCAAGTGAGCGAACTCTGTTAAATGTATCTCTTGTGCCACTTCGGAAAGTAAGCACCAGCACACCGCCGTTCTCAACATATTTTTCTAACTTTGCAATCTCATCATCTTCTACTATATTATATGCCGGCATGTAAACTGCCTTATATTTCTCATAATCGCCTCTTGATACAGCCATGCCCACATTGTGGCGACGGTTCGCCTTATAATATGAATAAAGGTGACCTTCGTAATTATATTTATGGTTATGACGCTTAATATCATGTCCCCACGTATTGTCATAGGACTTTACAAGCAACGCATCGTAATTATTCTTGGCGCCAACAATATACTGCTCAAGCGCTTGCAACTCTTTACCCGTCTGCTGAAGCTCATAAAATCTTCTGCGCGGCACACCATCGTGGTCAAGTACGCCGTACCAATACTGCTCCATACCAAAAAGCGCAGTCCTAAATCTGAAATAAACCATGCCCTCAGCACCATGTGCAATCGACTGATATGTCCAAAGCCTTAATTGTCCGGGCTTCGGTGTTCTACCGAGAACATCCCAACCCGCAGGACCTGACTGTTCCTCCATAACCACAAAGTTCTTATCCTTAACACCACGCATTATTTCGTGCGCCATCGAAACATACTCATAATCCGAACCTCCCCACTGATTGTCCGGATAATTGTCCCATGACACAAAATCAAGATCCTTAGAAAGATCATAATAATCAATATCAGAAAAATGTCCCATAAGATTATGAGTCACGGGCGCATCCGTATACTTCTTTATTATATCAATCTGCATCTTCTGATACTTAACCCATGAATCAGATGAAAAACGGTGATACTCCAAATCAAGCCCGGGATTATGCGACCACAAATCACCGAAAGTACCCTCACACGCATTATATGCCGGAAGAATAACCTCATCAAAAGAATCATAATCAAGACTCCAGAAAACAGAGCCCCACTTAGCATTCAGATTCTCAATCGTACCGTATTTCTCCTTAAGCCAGCTCGCAAACTCTCTTCTGCACTGCTCACAATAACAACGCGTACTTCCGTGGCAACCAAACTCATTATCTATCTGCCAGGCCACAACATTAGAATTATCCTTATAATGCTTTGCCATCTCATCCACAATAATACGAGACTTTTCTATATAATCGGTACTGTTAGCGCAGCATTCTCTTCTGCTACCCCATTCCTTCTTACGACCGTACTTGTCCCTCTGTAAAATATCATAATTATCATTAAGCCACTTAGGCGGTGCAGCTGTCGGAGTCCCAAGAATTGTCTTAATTCCTCTCTTTGCAAGAATCTCTATTGCATCATCAAGCAGTGAAAAATCAAACTTACCTTCCTGCTTTTCAAAAATCTTCCACGCAAATTCTCCCATTCTGACAATATTAAAATTGCCTTCTTTCATTAAATCAGCCTGTGCTTCCCATTCATCTCTCGGCCAATGTTCCGGATAATAATCCACACCAAAATACATAACAAACCTCCGCATGTCATAATATATTCCTTACCCGGTCCAAATCCGTCTCACCTACGACTTAGGATTCCATCCATTCATGACCTGTGCACTGCAACATATGTCCAAAACAGCCTCACACATGGCATCTTGAAGCCCTCTCCTCCACAAAAAACCGATTCCGACCGTATAAGTATATTTTACAACATCAAACTGATTATGCAAAGATATTTTTAACCTTTTATCACGCGTAACAACAAGCTTATATTCCCCATCTTCAGAAATAAGCTCACCTGCTTCCTTTCCGCTCAACAGCTTATATAAAGCGTTCATCTGCTCCTTCGACAACACTTTGTCAAAATATATCTTTTTTAAAAGCCTTAGTATCTCAACCCTTGATACCTTAATCTCAACTATCAATTGTCCGTAAATAACCATTCACCCACCTTGCTTTGCATAATCTGTATTCTTTTTGTATTCATATTATAACACATATGTCAATATGTTTGTGTTATATATTAATATTTAATAATATATTATAATGTCATAGAGGTGATAAATATGAGTTCACAAGATTTTATTATAACCAAAAAGTCCGACCAATCCGTTACTATGACAATTCGCATCGACGAATCATTACAAAAACAGTATGATGAAATTGCAACACTCTCAAATCGTTCACGCAACGAAATTATTAACTTGGCACTACAATATGCTATTGCGAATTTAAAATTTATTGACAATCTTAAGGATGACGATAAGGATAACAAGTAAACATTTTCACAAAAAAGGCTTTGACAACTCGTGTCAAAGCCTTTTTAAGCTTAATTTTTAAGTTTCTTCATTAAAGAATCAACTTTAATTCCACCAAATACATCTTTGGAATCATTCAGTTGTTCTTCATCATAAGCTGCTATCACATATCTTTCTTCCGTCACATAATACATTCCAAACACCGTATAATAATTTCTGCCATCCACTTCAGAATCTTCAACAACAGGCACAACCACCTGCATACCATCGATTAATTTAGGATTAAAATCAATAAACGCTGTATTGGCGGCAATGGTTATCAGCTCACCCTCTGCATATTTACCGGCCGTATCCTCAATAACGGCTATAGTGTACTCATAAAAATCAAATGTATCAATCAACTCATTTTCTTCTCTTTTGTTATCTAAAGAAGCATTCCCGGCAGAAGCAGAAATAGAGTAAGTTGACATATCTCCCACTACTTTACCGTACACAAACGACTCTGCTATTTCCTTCGTTTCTGTTAAAGAGGATTTTCTCATTGATATTGTAGCCGGAATATTAATTCCGCATATAGGATATTGCTCGCGCAACTCAGCTATCTGTTTCTCTGATAAACGTTGCTCCGATGATATCCATTCTTCCAAGAATACGCAACCTGCAACCAAAACTACAATGATCATTAGAACAATTACATAATATTTTTTAACTTTTTTCTTCATTCCGTTCTCCCGGCAATATCATATAGGATTAAATTTAACAATCAATTTTTATTTCTGATATTTTCAATTTGCTCAATTAATTTGCTCTTTTTACAACTAATTCTGGCTATGCTGTCATCACTATCATATGCTGCCAAAGCAATATCACTATCAACATAATAAAAAGTTTTGTCGTAAAATAGATATTTACCGACATGCGGCCCTGATGCCGGTTCTATAGAGCATATTATCTCCATCCCTTCTGACAATGCAGGGTATGAAGAACTAAAGATTGATGGCAAACAAATAGTAATGGTGTTGTCACTATCTACATCGAAATTTGTCATCCCTATGTCTTCTATAACTATCGCTTTATATTGATAAAAAACAATCTCTTTTATATTAGCAAGGCCATTGTTAATAGTAACTGTATAGTCCGGCAATTGTTCTACAATCTTAACATTAGCTATGTTCGGAGCATATTTTATTCTGTCTTCAAAATCATATTCCGGAGTATCCAAAGCATATTGGGAATCTGTGATAACCGGGTATTTTTGACGCAAAATATAATCGTTATCTCCCTCTGTAATTTTAACGGCATGGATTATTATCAAAACAGCACAACATATCATAGCACTAACTATCAATAAACCTTTAACCTTACTCTTTTTAATCGGCTCCGCACCTGCATATTCATTAATATAACAATCATCAATATCATTCACCGAATAAATTAACTGCTCTACAGTCATATATAAACACCTTCTTTTCTGTTGCTACTCCATAATTCTTTCCATATAGTCAATCATGCTTCCTCATCGGCATAAACGGTTGAATCCCTTCAACTGCAAAACAATACAAACCACCAACAAAACAACAGATATTGCAAATCCTGTAACGGAGTAGTTCTCAAGACCACGAAGCAACGGCATGAATGAAACAATTACAGCGGCAATCGATACTCCTTTAATCTTCTTATACAATTCGGCATTATTGTTAAACATGTAAACAACAAACATAAACAAAAGTACAGAAGTAAGTATTGCCGTAATAAGCGGTGCAAAGTTCGCATATCCATATGGTCTTAGGTCGAAATATGAAAATGTCTCTCTGTTACGTGTGCCGTCAGGATTTCCAAAAATGAGTACAGCGCCATAAGGCAAAAGCTCCAAGACAATTGCAATGGCCAACAAACAAAGAACTATAATTCTTTTCTTTTTCAAAACAGTAACCCCCTTTGCTATATTACTGTTCCATAATTCTACCTATATAGTCAAGCATTCTTTCCTCGTCAAACGAATACAACTCAAGCTCATACAAGTCATTATCTACCGAAAAACGTACCACCCAATGTGATGAAGGTGTATTGATGAATCCATTGCCTGTACCATCCAAATAACAATACAACACTTCTACTCCGTTTATAATAGTGCGATTTATTTCCTTATCGGCATAAACAAATGAATTAAACGCACTTTCCGCCGTTTTTTCAGTATCCTTAGTATAAGATATATTAACGGCACTGTCCTCATATATTACATATGTGCGCAAATAAATATAATTCTCAAGTTCTGAAAAATCCGTTACAGCTTCCTTGCATCCGCCTTCGCTTCTGATTCTGGCACTTTTAGCATCCGGAATATTAGATAAAATATGTCCTTCAGGTAATAGTTCACACATTTCAGCATAACTTGTAAATGAATGTGTCTCGACCTCAAAATACTCTGCCCCCGACTTAGGTATCAATAAAGCCGGAATACAAAATACCAAAACCAAGCAGGCAAACCCTATAATTTCTACCCAAAAACTATTATTTTTTTTAACCGACGCTGCTTCTGCATATTCATTAATATAACAATCATCAATCTCATTTACTGAATAAATAAGCTGTTCTACCGTCATACATGAACACCTTCGCTTCTCAAATACTCTTTCAAATCGTTCCTAAGTCGCATTAAAATCATTTTTGTCTTACTCGTCTTAAAATTCATTTTAGACGATATTGCATCTACCGATTCAAAATACCAATATCTCCCTACAAAAACCATTCTCTGCTCTTTGGTAAGTTTCCCAAGCCATGTATTTATCAAGTCTCTCAAATACATCTCATTAAATGCTTCTTCAACTGTTTCCTGCGATAAAATCACATTTGATAGTTCTTCATAAACATACTCATACTCGCCACATCCGCGTTTTTTGGTGTTTTGCGATTTTATACGATTGAGCGAAAGATTCCTGACAATCTTACTGAGATATGCAATAAGACTCAACGGAACAACGGGAGGAATGGAATTCCATGTTTTTAGATATGTATCATTCACGCACTCCTCAGCATCCTGAAAATCATTAAGTATATTTGACGAGATAAAAAGGCAATGCTTTCCGTACTTAGCATCAGTCTCATCTATCGCAGATTCATCGCGCTTAAAATACAGTTCGATAATTTCCTTATCTTCCATAATATCCTCCTTCCTTATCCGATTATCTTAGATATCTTCAGTATAAACTAAAATATCAACACTTGACAATCATATAAAATAATATCAATAAGTTCATCAAAAATTATGACTGCTCCGCACATCGCTTCTTACTATATAAAGACAACATTTCTTAGATGTTGGTCACACAATAATATATTTTTGCATAAAAAAAACCTCGAAAGAATTAACTTTCGAGGTTTGAAGAGGCGCGAACCGGATTTGAACCGGTGATGACGGTGTTGCAGACCGGAGCCTTACCACTTGGCTATCGCGCCATAACATACTGTATTATACTATATTATATTCCATAAATCAAGGTTTTATCACAAAATGACTCCAAGGGGATTTGAACCCCTGTTACCGCCGTGAAAGGGCGGTGTCTTAACCGCTTGACCATGGAGCCGTACATAGCTCCCCCTGTTGGACTCGAACCAACGACACTGCGGTTAACAGCCGCATGCTCTACCGACTGAGCTAAGGAGGATTATCTCCTAAAGGTATGACTCAAAATTCCTATCGGAATTTCGGTCTGTTATACCTTCAAAACTGCACATTGAATCTATCTTCATCCGTTCTATCCGCTTCTAGCTAACCAAGACTCCACCCGGAATCTTAGTCTCTTGCTAACCAAAATTTCTTGCTTCGCAATAAATTTCGGTTTGATTTGGTCAAGCTTTCGACCTATTAGTAACAGTCAGCTGCATGCATTACTGCACTTCCACCTCTGTCCTATCTACCTCGTCGTCTTCAAGGGGTCTCTCGTATAAATACTTGGATATCTCATCTTGAGGGGGGCTTCACGCTTAGATGCCTTCAGCGTTTATCCCGTCCAAACTTGGCTACTCGGCCATGCCATTGGTTGACAACCGATGCACCAGAGGTT
>SVEG01000017.1 GCA_015057505.1 Lachnospiraceae bacterium | reverse complement strand
CAAAAAATAATATCCGTCAGCATCCTGATACTCTACAAAGGCTCTCCAAATATCCAAATCCAAATCATTACTGTGAATATTTTCTTCCTTACCATCCCATGCGCTTGCCGGTCCGGTAGACTCAAGTTTTGATAGCAATGTGCCGTAGCAAACCTCATCACTCATATTTTCAAAGGTAATTCTGACTGACGGTTTCGGCCCCATGTCTGCACTGACGGTACATGGAAATACCATTCCGAGCAAAACCATACACAATATTAATGTACTTATAATTTTCTTCATACTATCCCTCCCCAAAATATTTCTCATCATAAGATAATCCTACCATAAATATAATGATATTTCCACAGACATTTTTAAGAGTAATAATTGGGGCGGGCAAAATATTTTGCCCGCCCCATACAATCACCTGCACTTAAAAGTCGAACACGCTGTATCTTCCGCACAATCACATCTTTTTCCACCGCATATTCCGACGCTGTCTGCCTGACATTCGCAGTCTTCATTATACACGCAGTTTTCAGCCTCACAATCAATCTGAAGACTGTAATTCGGAGACTCATACACATTCTTAAAAGAATCCTCCGCTTTTTCATAAAAGCTTGCACAAAATGTATCTTCCACATCCTTTGCAGCATCTCCCTCAACAAGAATTGCTCCTTTGCAGCAACAACGCTCTGCATTATGCACGCAGCTTACTACATCACATTTTAAAATAGGCATTTTTATTTCCTCCTGAAATTCATAAATAATCCTTGTAATACCTGTTCAAAATGCCGACAGCATTTCTCACAAGTATCGAGTAGGCTGAATCCTACTCGATACGCAATCGAACAGTTCGAAGCAAGCTTCTCACTGTTCTTACGCCCTGCAAATGAAATTTTGTGCAAGCACAATTTCGCTTGCAGGGCTTTTGCTACAAAAACAAGGACACAGGATTATCCTGCGTCCTTATTTTTTACATATATAGAAAAATTATACACTAAAAGATTTTATTTTTCTTCCTGTACATTAATTTTACGGATTGCTTTTGTTCTGATTTCCTCGCTGATTTCAGCGATGAAGTCCTTAAGCTGCTTCTGTCCTTCGTCACCTTCAAAACGGCTTCTTACAGATACAAGACCTTCTTCCTCTTCCTTCTGACCAACAACGAGCATGTAAGGAATTCTGTTAAGTCTTGCTTCACGAATCTTGTAACCAATCTTCTCGCTTCTGTTATCCATTGTTGTAAGAATACCGTTCTTAGCAAGTTCTTTGCGAACAGACTCAGCGTAATCCTGATATTTCTCAGAAATCGGAAGTACACGTACCTGCTCGGGGCAAAGCCATGTCGGGAACATACCTTCATACTTCTCGATAAGCCATGCAAGTGTTCTCTCGTAGCATCCCATACTTGTTCTGTGAATGATGTAAGGACGAACCTTGTCACCGTTCTGGTCTACATAGTACATGTCAAACTGCTCAGCAAGTACAGCATCCCACTGGATTGTAATCATTGTATCTTCCTTGCCGTATACATTCTTTGCCTGGATATCTACCTTAGGTCCGTAGAAAGCAGCCTCGCCTTCGCCCTCGTAGAAAGGAATACCGAGTTCGTTCAAAACGTCACGGATATTCTGCTGTGTCTCTTCCCAAACTTCCGCCGAACCAACGTATTTTTCTTTGTTGTTAGGATCCCACTTGGAAAGTCTGTATGTTACATCTTCGCTTACTCCGAGTGTATCAAGGCAGTATTTTGCAAGTGCAAGACAGCCCTTGAACTCCTCTACCATCTGGTCGGGTCTTACAATTAAGTGACCCTCTGAAATTGTAAACTGACGAACACGTGTAAGACCGTGCATCTCACCTGACTCTTCATTTCTGAAAAGTGTGGATGTCTCACCATATCTAATCGGAAGGTCCCTGTAAGACTTCTGGCTTGCTTTATATACATAATACTGGAAAGGACATGTCATCGGACGAAGTGCAAATACTTCCTTATCTGTCTCCTCGTCACCCATTACAAACATACCCTCTTTGTAATGATCCCAGTGTCCTGAAATCTTGTAAAGGTCGCTCTTTGCCATAAGAGGTGTCTTAGTACGAACATAACCCCACTCATTTTCCTCGAGATCTTCAATCCAACGCTGCATTGTCTGAATCATCTTAGCACCCTTAGGCATGAGAAGCGGAAGTCCCTGTCCGATTACGTCTACAGTCGTAAAAAGTTCCATCTCACGACCTAATTTGTTATGGTCACGTTTCTTAACATTCTCAAGGTACTCAAGGTACTCCTCAAGCTCCTCTTTCTTGCCGAATGCTGTTCCGTATACACGTGTAAGCATCTTGTTCTTCTCGCTACCTCTCCAGTAAGCACCTGAAGAAGAAATAAGTTTGAATGCTTTAATATTTTTTGTGCTCATAAGATGAGGTCCTGCACAAAGATCTGTGAATTCGCCCTGTGAATAGAAAGAAATCTCTGCGTCCTCAGGCAAATCCTGAATAAGTTCTACCTTGTAAGGCTCGCCCTTTTCTTCCATGAATTTAATTGCTTCTGCTCTCGGAAGTGTAAATCTCTCAAGTTCCTTGCCTTCTTTGATGATCTTCTTCATCTCAGCTTCAATCTTGTCAAGGTCTTCTCTTGAAAATGAATCGATTTCGAAATCATAGTAAAAACCTGTGTCAATTGAAGGTCCGATAGCAAGCTTAGCCTGCGGATAAAGTCTCTTAACAGCCTCAGCCATAACATGAGATGTTGTATGTCTGTATGCCGCAAGACCCTTCTCGTCTCTGAGTGTCAAAATGTTTAATTCGCAGTCCTTGTCAACGATTGTACGCAAATCTTCTACCTTGCCGTCAATCTCGCCTGCACATGCTGCTCTTGCAAGTCCTTCGCTGATATCAAATGCGATATCGATAATACTCATGGCATGTGCGTATTCTTTTACTGAACCGTCTTTTAATGTAATTTTCATTTCTAGTTCCTCCTATATTATTTACAAATATTAATTTTTCTTAATTCTAATCATAACTATTGATTCCCCAGGGAATTCATAGGCGAATTCCGGCAAATTAACGGTAGTTTCCGTCATCTCTGGCTTAATCTTTTCCGGCTCCTCAAAGCTATTCATGTCCTCAAGCTTGTAGCCTGCCATTGTATACACACAAGCTGTCTTTGTAGTGTCCGTGACGAACTCGCCATCAAGCTTTATACTCATCTCTCTCGTTACTTTAGAGAGGTTAACCGCTTTGATAATAATGTCACCGTTGCTGTCCACTGCCGCCATGCAATAAAGCGGCTTAAGAATTACCGGCTTAACCTGTGCTTTTTGGAATAACTCACCGTCTATATAAGTGCTGACACGATTACCTTCAACCTTGATTTCAAGCTTATAGTCACGTCCGCGCTCAATTTCGATAAGACGCTGTGTGAGACATGCGCCTCTTCCGTTAACATTGTGGACAATTGCACCATCCTGATTCTGCCATGCGCCAAGCTCCCATAAAACATTGTTACCACCGTCTTTTCTTGCTACGTGTATCTGGAAACCCTTAAATCCGGTAAGCTCTGTTGCCGTATAGCTTACGCTGTAGTTCTTCCAAGTTATATTGTCGATTGTTCGCTCTTTTTTCTCGCGGGTAATCTTGCAATCCTCGTAAGTTCGATTCTCGCCTGTATCAAGATTAGTAATTGTGATATTTTTATACTCGACATCATTATCAACCGAACGAAGCGTAACATCACCGATAAGCATGTCAGGATTCTCAGTCACCGGAATATCTGCCGGAACGTCCTCCTGCTTAAAATCAAGTGTGTACTCGCCCTGATTTTCAGAGAAAAGCTTCTGCACGTAGTAATTGGCAGTTCCATACACCTGATGATTATTAAACCAAATCATATCCGGTTGCCAGTTAATGTAATCCGCATTACAAAGAAGCGGTGCATAGCATGCAAGTCCCACACTCTTAGCATTTCGCTCAAGACCAATCATATATGAAGCCTCAACAAGCGCATTGTACCAGGTGTTACCCCAAGTTGCGTATTCACCGAGGAAAACTTTTACTTTGCCGTCAAAATCATCATATCGGTCATTGTTGGCAATAAACCACTCGGGATGCATATAATAATGCTCATCAATCAAATCAGAACCATTCTTAAGTGCATTCTCCCAACCTCGGTCATATTCAGTACCTGCCGCAAACGGGCTCGCCGTATTGATAAGCTTGATATCGGGATATTTTTCCTTTACTGCTTTATGAATTATATCGTATCTGTCAAAAAATTCTTGTCCTACTTCCTCATTACCGATTCCGAGATATTCAAGACCAAAAGGTTCGGGATGTCCAAGCTTTGCTCTTACGCTTCCCCATTCAGAATCCGCCGGACCATTTGCAAATTCAATAAGATCAAGTGTCTCATCTACCATCTCCTGCATCTTATCAAACGGAAGTGCTCTCTTATGGTGTGGGTCATAACCTGCCGGAACTACCGGAAGCGGCTTAGCTCCAATATCCTCACAGAAAAGGAAGTACTCATAATACCCAAGACCGAGTGTCTGATTGTAACCCCAGTTATTTCTTCTTGCCGGACGATTCTCAGGTATATCCAAGGTATTCTTGTATCTGTACTGAGAATATCTCGAAGAAGCATCAAGTGAACCATCATGTACAAGACATCCGCCCGGAAATCGAAGGAACTTTGGCTTAACAGCCGCAAGCATTTCTGCAATATCTTTTCTTAAACCGTTTCTTCTGCCCTTAAAGGTGTCCTTAGGGAAAAGCGACACAAAATCAAGATAAACCTTGCCTCGTCCTTCCACGGTTATCGCAAGTCTTCCGCTTGTCTCCTCTGTATCAGGCTGTTTAAGAACGAACTCATAACGTTCCCACTTATCGGTTACTGTAAATTTCTTAGAAACATATCCCTTGCCTTCAGCATCTCTTAATGACACCTTAAGAGGCTTATCATGGTCCTGCTCGCGCTTTGCATAGCATGTAAAAATGTACTCAGCACCGCTCCGAAACCACATTCCGCTGTTATAACCAAAATTCATAACACCGACATCGTCTCCCGGCTCAAGAACATCAAGCCCAAGATAATGCGGATTTTTATCACTTACCGGATTACCTGTTTCTAAAACAAGTCTCACCTGTCTGTCGTCGCGTCCTATGCGCTCCCACGCATATAAACCATGATAATTTCTATTATCCACCGTTGCAAATTCAAAAGAACGATTTCTTACAAGCTCACCATACAAACCACCGTCGGCTGCGTGATTGATATCTTCAAAAAAAAGTCCGTACAAATCGCCCAGATAGTCTTTCTTTTTATTTACATCGACTGTTAACTTCATTGAATTCCTCCCTTGCTTTGAGGTTTTTTAAAAAAAGAAAATCCCTTGTATCCAAAGATACAAGGGACGATAATATCGCGGTTCCACCCATGTTGCCGACATATTGTCAGCCACTCATTACGATTATAACGGAATCACCGGACCGGATTGGGGCCACTCAGAGGTAGTTTTCAAATGGTTCCTAACAGAACATTCACAGCAAGGCCAAAGCCTATGTTCCTCTCTGAGATATTTCCCATTCTACTCGTCTCGTCAACGTGTTATTTTATATAAAATTAGTATAGCAGTTTAATTTCTTTTGTCAAGTGTGTCTATAACCCTTATTTTTCATTTGTAAATTCCTTCCATTTTATGTTGTTTATCTATTACTGACATGATATAATAATCTTAGGAGCAATCGTGTACAAGTTGGTAGCCTCCCGTACTGCAGACAGAAGGGAGGTGGTGTTGATGAATCTGTTTACATTTCAGGACTTAGTCTTATTTGCAACATTTATAATCACACTGCTTGCCTACATAGATAGGATAAACAAGCGAAAATAAAAATGCCTACCTCTGTACTTAGCCGGTGCAAGGTAGGCATTTAACATACTCTTGAGGCTAACCACCTTGTGGGCGGTTGCTCCTTTCATGTCTATATTGTAACATAGTATATTTTAATAAGCAATAATTTTTTTATCTGCAATAACCGTAAACTCTCCCTGCACCCTATCATCCACCCACGATGGATGCTCATCGAATCTTCTTATAACAAAGTTATTATCTATTACACTATTAATTATTTCGCTGAGATTGTATTTTCTATAACTGAACTTAGGCATCTGCTGTCGTATCTCATCCTCATAAAAACGTGCATGTGCCATTTCCGCTTCAAATACTTCAGTTGAAAAATAACTCATAGTGGGTTGCCCAAAGTGCAGCGCATCAGATATCTTCGTAAACGGGTGAAAATCACTGCATATCATTTTCCCGTTCGGTTTTAACAAAGCATACATAATTTTCATAAACTCATTAATATCATGGAAATAATGTAATATACCAGCCTCCATAAAAACCATATCTATCGAAACATTCGCCAAATTTCATTAAATCAATTTTCAAAACATCGCACACTTCATAATCAATATGATCTTTCGCCGCTTATACTATTCTTATTATACCATTTCTATTTTCCCGCCACAATCCCACAAACATATATAAAAATCCCCGTGCAAATCCTGTCTTATAAAAAACACCAAGAACCCTTGCATTTTTTAGCAATACAATATAAAATATATACGGTTAGCATCTGTAGCTCAGTGGATAGAGCAGCGGTTTCCGGAGCCGCGTTGTCGGGGGTTCGACTCCCTTCAGGTGCATAAAAGGACGTTATCTGACGTCCTTTTTTATTTCTATATAAAAAACGCTTTAAAATGCTCATTTTTTTGTTAATTTTTATACTTGTCATATAAAAGAAGTAGGAATAGAATTAAATTAACTATTAAAAAACAAAAGAGAGGTCTCTTATCATGAATTTTTTTCAACCGAAATTATTTTCGGCACTTAAAACTTACAAAATCAAACAATTACCCAAGGACATAATCGCGGGTGTAATCGTTGCGATTATTGCATTTCCGCTTTCCATCGCACTTGCGATTGCTTCAGGCATGTCACCTGAACGCGGTCTCTACTCTGCCATTGTCGGAGGTTTCCTTGTATCATTCTTTGGTGGCAGCCGTGTCAATATCGGCGGTGTAACTGCCGCAACCGTCATGACCGTATTTACGATAATAAGCGATTACGGACTTGCAGGACTTGCAATCGCTTCAATCATGGCAGGTATTATTCTTATAATCATGGGACTATTAAAGCTTGGTGCTTTTCTTAAATATATTCCGAGAACTATTACACTTGGTTTTACAGCAGCAATCGGTATGGGCATTTTCTCAGGTCAGCTTAAAGGCTTTTTCGGCCTTGACATGGGTGACCTTCCGGTAAAAACCTTGGATAAATTTGTTGCAACATTTAAAAACATAACTACTATTGATATTACTTCACTTATTATCGGTGTTGTTGCTATGGCAATTGTACTTATTTTACAGAAGAAAGCTCCGAAAATTCCCAACTCTCTCGTTGCTATTATTGTAACAACCTTGATCGTACAAGTTCTTAAGCTTGATGTAGCAACCATCAAAAGTGTATACGGCGAACTTCCTTCACATTTCCCGAAGTTTGAAGTACCGGAATTTTCTTTTGAATTAATTACCGAACTGCTTCCCGATGCATTTACCCTTGCAATCCTTATTGCAATCGTTACTCTCCTTGCCTGTGTAGTAACCGATAGTTTGAACGGTCACAGGCATAATTCCAATCAGGAACTTATCGGTCAGGGTATTGCCAATATTTTCTGTGGTTTCTTCGGTGCTGCTCCCGTTGCAGGTGCCGTAGCCAGAGCTTCAAGCAATGTTAAGTCAGGTGGTAAAACACCCATAGCCGGTCTTGTGCACAGTGTTGTCGTTTTGCTTATTCTTTTGTTTATGATGCCGCTTGCGGGATTCATTCCGATTCCCACACTTTCAGCCATCCTTATTGTAGTTTCATACAACATGTGCAACATTAAGGAAATCCTTTACACTGCCAAAAATGCACCCAAATCCGACTTTACGGTATTAATTGCTACACTTATTGCAGGTGTTGCAGTTAACCTCTTGTTTGCAGTTGAAGTTGGTATCGTTATTGCTGCTCTCCTTTTCCTCGGACGTATGTCAAATGTTACAAGTGTATCCGAATGGGAATACATTGGTAATGATGCCGCTTCTGATAAAGATGCAACCAACTTAAAAAAGGTTCCCGAGCGAACCTTTGTATTCGAGATATCCGGTCCAATGTTCTTTGCAGCGCGTGATAAATTTGCAAACATTCCGACCAACGACAAAATAAGCGTCATTATTCTTCGAATGCGAAGCGTTCCTTCAATGGACTCTACCGCTCTTTTCTTCATGGAAGAACTTTATGAAAAATGTATGAAACACAATATAACACTTATTATTTCTCATATTCAAGAGCAACCGCTTACTGTTATGAAAAAAGCCGGTTTTGATATAAAACTCGGTACAGAAAACTTCTGTGCAAACATTGATACTGCACTTGCAAGAGCCGAGGAAGTTATTGCCAACGGCTACTAATTTATTGTATAATATGAACAGCGCATAATAAAAACAAGCGGCGCGAAGCGACATTTGTTTTTATTGCGCGTTCAACGAGCAAACCATATTGCGAAGCAGACGAGAAAGCGCGATAGCGCGGGTTTGCGAGTCTATATCACATTCGGAGGTTTACATGAACAATTTAATTTACCCCGACATGCCACCTAAGGAACCCGAAAAACCTTCTTTTATTAAAAAAGAACGTCACGAAAATCTTGGTCTGTGGATGACCCATGACCCTGCAATTTTCCGTGATCCTGTAAGTAAGAATTATTACATATATTCCACAGGTGCAGGTTGCAAGCGCTCCTCAGATTTACTTAACTGGGAAAACCTCGGCAAAGTAGTTGCCGACCCGCCACAGGAATCAATCGACTGGACAGGTAGCCATGACATTTGGGCTCCTGATATCGTAAAAGTCGGCGACGAATATCGCCTCTACTGCTCCAACTCATCTTGGGGCGTTCAACAATCATGTATATTCCTTGCAGTTGCAGATAAACCGGAAGGCCCTTTTACTCCACGTGGTTGTGTGCTCAAAACAAGCAACCAGGTACCTGTTAATGGTATTGATGCCAACATAATCGAAGATGCGACTTCTGGTGAACAATACATGCTTTACGGCTCCTTCTGGGGTGGATGCTATATTATCAAGCTTGACAAAGAAACCGGACTTGCCGCAGAGGAAGGTATCGGAACCTGTATAGCTACACGTCCGAACTTTACAATGCGTTCAATCGAAGGTCCGTATATGCTATATCATCCGGAGACCAAGTATTATTATCTCTTTGTTTCCTATGGTTCTTTAAAGAGCGACTACAATATAAGAGTAGGAAGAAGCCGTAATGTAACCGGACCTTTTTATGACTATAACGGTCGTGTCATGACAGACGAAGCAGACTTCGATAATACAGTAGGCATGATGATTTCATGTGGTTATCGTTGGTATGACGGAACTCCTTACATGGCACCGGGTCATAACTCTGTCCTCAGAGATTTTGACGGCAAAATGTTACTTGTATCACATATCCGCGAGATGAATTTTACAGACAAACCCGAACCTTCCACCATGCAGATTCGCCGGCTTTATCTTACTCCAGACGAATGGATTATTGCTGCCGCACAGCCTTACGCCGGAGAAACCCTGCAACCAATACCTGAAGATGCTTTAATTGGCAATTATGAGAGAATTTCTCTTATCCCCACTGTTCCCCAAGGAATCCAGTGTGCACATCCGTTTAAGCTTATGCCCGATGGTCGCTTTGAAGCAGCTTCCGTTGTCGGAACATGGAAAATGGTAAGTGACAACGCACTTACCATCCATTATGGAAATACTTCCGAATATTTAATTATATCGCCTTGTTGGGATAAAGAGCTTGAACGACCGACCCTAATGATGTCCGGCTTATCTGACAAGGGTATCTGTACCTGGTACAAGAAACGTCCCGATTAGTTATCATCACTCATAACCTCAATTTTGTCACCACAAAATCCCGGTTCTCTAAGGAATGAGTTGTATAACTCGGCAATCTCTTCGTCTGTTTTGACTGTATCATATACAACCAGACCGGACACGTAACCTTTATATGATAATTGGAACGGATCACCACCCAACAAAACTTCACGGCAGGATATCAAGGTAGGCACATCATCCCGATATCCTGCCTTTATTCCGTCAATAAAGTATCGTACTGACTCAGTATAAGCATCGTATGTAACAGCAATAAAGCTCCATTTATCAAGTGCTACCGCACGACAAAAAGTATCAGGCCAGCCCGTAGCATCATTATCTTCCTTAATCCTGTATACACCAAGCCCACCGCCGACACTGGGTACAAGTGACGCAAATCCCTCCATAAACCTCATGTACAAAATACTTGTCCATGCATTAAACTCTTCCGGCTTAAACCACAATGCAATTGTATAGCTGTTGGTCGAAAATAGCGTTCTAGGAAAGGATACTACATTTTCTCCGTGCTTTCCGCCCGGAAATCTGACACTTCCCCAGTTATCAGTTATTCCCGGAGCAAATTCAATACCTTCTCCTATTATCTCACCGCATATATTGCCGTCTAAATCATTCAAATTATTTTTAAACATAAATGCCTTGCTGGCACCTGAGTAAGACATATATTTTTCTATATACTTAATGTATTCATCGAAAAATAATGGCTCACCGTAATAACTTCCACCTGCCGCATCACAACCGTAACCACTAATAGTCATTACATCCTCTTTAGTTGCAAGTCCCATTGCAACTACCAAAAGCTTAAGTTCTTTACCAAGCTTTATGAGTGTTTTTATAATATGTCGGCCTCTGCTCGTAGAAAGATTTTCATTCAAATAATCTCTATCAAATTTTAAACAATCAACATTAATGCTTCTTAAATACCTGAAACTCGAGAAATCTTTACCGAAATTTATAATTGAAATTGAAAATCCCTGTTTTTTCAGATTACTCATTGCCTCAATAAGTTTATTAACATTTCTTGCAGAAAAAGCTGTCTCTCCGATATTAAGCTCCAACTCGTCCGGTCTGACACCGTATTTATCCATTATCTCCTTAAGATGCTCTCCGAGACTTTCATCTACAAAAAGCAATCTTGAAATTCTCACACTAAATACAAGTCCTTCCCTTCCCAGCTCATGCAGTTTCATTATATCGTGACATACTCTTTCAAAAACATACAAATCAAGTTTACGAACAAAACCATTTCGTTCAAACACGGGTCTGAAATCTTCCGTACCCCAAATAGTATTTTCATCCTTATGCCAACGCACATTAACATGAGAATGTACAAGCCTTGAGCTTTGCATATGCATAACAGGGAAATATCTTACTTCAAACTGTTCATTAAGAAGCGCTTCTTCTGCCAATTCCTCCATTTCTTCTTCAATAAGGAATTTTGCTTCCAAATCGTTATAAAAAACATAATTGTTCTTACCATTCTGTTTAGCCTGGTACATGGCAGCATCACTTTGTCCCAAAAGTTGCTCCACATCAACAGTACCATCGGCATTCCAAATAATACCTATGCTGTCCGATACCATGGTATAAACCTGCATCTGTTTATTTAACTTGCTTACACTTTTAAGTATCTTCTCAGCCTTCTTTGTTATTTCCTCCCTGGAAACATCACCGCAAAATAACATTATAAACTCGTCGCCACCAAGACGTACAACTTCTGCATCCGGTGCACATTCCTTTAAAAGTTTACCGGTATTAATCAAGAGTTTATCTCCTGCATGATGTCCATACACATCATTAACGGCTTTAAAATTATCCAAATCAAGAAACATCAGATGTCTTGCTACATCCGACGGCAATTCACTATATTTTTCATATAAACCTTTTCTGTTAAATAACCCTGTCAGAAAGTCAAATGCATCCTTCTCTAACATTTGTTTTCCCCCAATTATAAATTTTCACCGTTAGACTCAATTACCGAACGATACCAATATCCTGAATCTTTTATGATGCGTTTCTGTGTAGGATAATCAACGTAAATAAGTCCAAATCTCTCGTTATATCCCTCACCCCACTCAAAGTTATCCATAAGTGACCACTGCATATAACCTTTGAGTGCCACACCATCGTCCGCAGCCCTTCTGTACTGCAAAAGATATCGGTTAAGAAAATCTATTCTATTCGGATCATGAACCTTACCGTCCATACTTACCCAATCCATGCTACTAAGGCCGTTCTCCGTGATAAGAATCGGCAACTTATATCTTTCATAATAAAACTTAGGTCCGTAATAAAGCATCTCCGGTGTTACCGGCCATTTAATCGCTGTCTGGTCATAGCCCACCGGCTTTTTAACAAATTCATATCCATCTGCATTCTCAGCCGCCCTTACATAACCGCCTTGATACATATTAAGTCCGAGAAAATCAAGCGGCTGACAAATGGTTTTCATATCGTCCTGTCCGATTTTCGGCATATTCTGTCCAAGTTTACCCTCAAAAGCCTCCTTAGGATACTTGCCAAAAATAGCCGTATCAATCCACCATGTCGGAGCCCAAATCGGCCCGTCAGGATTACATGCAAATGTAGCTTTTCTTGCCGCTTCAATGTCTCGCTCCGATGCAGATATAGGAATTCTTGTATCACCAATTGGTGCATAACCGACCTCACAAGGTTGCTTTGAATATTGCCTTATTACCTGTACTGCCTTACCATGCGCAAGCAAGGTATTATGTGCAGCCTGCAAATAATAGTATGGTTGTAATTTAAGTCCCGGGGCATGTATTCCGGTCTCATGTCCGAGTCCGATAAAACACTGCGGCTCATTGAGCGTCATCCAATGCTTTACCCTGTCCGAAAGTTTATCAACCACTACCTTCGCATACATTGCAAACCAATCAGAGCTCGCAGGATTAAGCCAACCGCCCATCTTAAAAAGCTCTACGGGATAATCCCAATGAAACAAAGTAACATATGGCTCAATTCCATTCTCAAGGAGTTCATCTACAAGAGCACTGTAAAAATCAAGTCCCTTCTCGTTAACTTCACCAAAACCGTTGGGAATAACTCTCGACCAGCTTATAGAAAACCTATATGCTTTAAGTCCAAGTTCTTTCATGAGTGCAACATCACTCTTCATTCTGTGATAATGATCACACGCAACATTCCCTGTATCTCCGTCTTTAACAAAACCATCTTTCATACAACAAATATCCCAGACGGAAAGACCTCTTCCGTCTTCATTTGCAGCTCCTTCAATCTGATACGCCGCCGTTGCTGCACCCCATACAAAATCTTTCGAAAATCCCATGAGTCAGTCCTCCGGTTTTAAATAAATTTTAAAAAAACTAATTTGTCATCTCGCCCAAATAATAAAAGCCCTTGGCTTCCGTAAGTTTAACATTAACTATTTTACCAATCAATTCTTCGCCACCTTTAAAGTGAACAACCGAATTATTACTAAGCCTTCCCGTAACAAATTCTGAATCCTGGCGGTTAATGTCCTCAACAAGCACATCCATTATTCTGCCTGCATCTTTACCCGTAACCTCGGCTGCAATATCCTGAACCTCCTTTAACAATCTGTCAAAGCGCTCTTTAGCTACCGTCTCGGGAATCTGGTTATCCATTGCCGCCGCAGGTGTACCTGTCCTCTTTGAATAAAGAAAAGTAAACGCACTGTCATATCTTACTTTTCTAACGACATCCATTGTCTCTAAAAAGTCTTCCTCCGTCTCTCCGGGAAATCCTACGATAATATCTGTCGTAAGTGCAATATCCGGCACAGCAGCTCTGATTTTATCAACAAGCTCAAGATACTGCTCCTTTGTATATTTTCTGTTCATTACCTTAAGCACTCTCGAACTTCCGGATTGAAGCGGCAAATGAAGATGCTTACAAATCTTCTTGGAACTTGCCATGGTCTCAATAAGTTCATCAGACAAATCCTTCGGATGCGAGGTCATAAAACGAATTCTCTCAAGTCCTTCTATCTTCTCAATCTCACGAAGAAGCTCTGCAAAGCTCATAGGATTCTCGAGATTCTTACCGTATGAGTTAACATTCTGTCCGAGAAGCATTACTTCAACAACTCCGTCTGCTACCAGGCGCTTAATCTCATTAATAATGTCCTCCGGCTTGCGACTTCGCTCTCTGCCCCTAACATACGGCACAATACAATAACTGCAGAAATTATTACAGCCAAACATTATATTAACGCCCGACTTGAAAACGAATTTACGTTCATTAGGCAAATCCTCAACTATCTGAGTGGTATCTTCCCACACATCAATCGTCATCTTGCCATTTTCAAATCTGTTGCACATAAGCTCCGCAAGTTTAAAAATATTATGTGTTCCAAAAACAATATCCACAAATCTGTAACTCTGCTTTATCTTAGCAACAACTTCCGGCTCCTGCATCATACAACCGCAAAGTGCAATCATCATATGCGGATTACGAGCTTTAAACGGCTTTAGCGAACCGAGCCTTCCGTATACACGTACATTGGCATTCTCTCGAACCGTACATGTATTATAAATTACAAAATCAGCGTCCTCGGATTCAATCTCCTCGTATCCGAGACTGAGCAAAATTCCCGTAAGCTTCTCCGAATCCCTTGCATTCATCTGACACCCAAAGGTATTTACAGAAAATGTAGGTTTTCTTCCGATTTCCTTTTTAAGTGCCTTTACATATTCCCTGGCCTTCGCCATAAAATAATACTGTCGCTCCGGCTCTGTCTGTGGTGCTTCTTTTGTAATGTCTATACTTTCCAAATCAATATTACAAAACATTATAATTCTTATCCTCTCTATATCCACTACTACATCATCAAATGATTATTCCATTCCTGTCACACGTTTAAACACTTCCAGCGATGGAAGCTCTTTTCCACCATATCCGAAAAATGCCTGATTAGACCAGCTGCTCTTAGTATTATATGCAGCCCATCCCGCACCTTCAACAGGAAGCCATGCACCTTCCCATACAAATACACCAAAACCCGAATCACCTACACCGGCAACAGCCGCAATAACATCTCGATACAAATCAGCCTGTCCCTGCACACTTACATCATAATTTGTAGCAGCAAAATCCTTATTAAACTGATTACTTGCATTCTTGGTATATTCGTAAGTGTACGCATATGACACTTCAACTACAGCCACCTTTTTTTCGGGAAATTCTTCAGCAAGTGCTTTAAGTGCTGTATTAAGTCGCTCTGTGCTTCCGTGCCATCTCGGATAATATGAAAGACCGATTACATCAAAGGGTACGCTGTCAAATGTATGATAAAATCCCTTCATAAACTCAATTGCAGCCATTTCCTTAGCAAGCTGAATCATAACTAATATTGAATCATCAACTGCTTTAACAGCCTCTGCACCTGTTTTAACATACAACACAAGATTAGACTTCTCATTGCCTCTGATGTAAGGTGCTCTTACGTTATTGGAAGCATTGGTTCGTGCAGAAATATATTTTGCATAACCTACTTTGTCAAAGGTTCCGTCGTCTTCTCCGCCTTTTTGTAAAAACATACCCGTGGTAATCTCGTTACCAATCTGGACCATATCAGGCTTGGCTCCCGCCTTACAAAAAGCCGTAACAGTCTCATAAGTATAATCATATAAAGCCTTTGCCATCTCTTCGGCAGTCTCTATATTCTCCCACATCTTAGGAATAACCTGATAAGTCGGATCAGCCCAAAAATCAGAATAATGAAAGTTAAGTAAAAGCTTAAATCCAAGGCCCTTAGCATCAACGGCTATCTCCTTAATGGTATTAATATCACACATACCCCCACCGTATGAAAGCTTATTGCTATCTGCATCATACTGATAAGGCTCATTCCACAAACGAAGACGAATATAAGTAAATCCGTTATCCTTTAACAATTTGTATATACTTTCACGGTTACCTTCACTGTTATAAAACTTACCGCCGCCTTCAAGGACATTCTGTATCGTAGAAATATCCATTCCCATTGAAAACTCCTTGGAAATACCTTCAACAGGCTCGACCTCAATCGGCTCATACCAGCCTTCTTCCGTCTCTACTGTTCCATACCCCTGATACGTATCCTTAAGAACTTCTACCTCGAAATACCCCAATGAATTACCGTCTTTATCATCTACATATACCTTGGTAGCTGTATCCGAAACCATTCCTCTGAGTATTCCGTTATAAATTGCTATACCGTCACCTTTATAAGAATACGTGCAGTCCTTCGCAAAACCCAAATCACCGGTAAGATACTTTTTCTCATCAACCTCAATTTTAACTACACCATCCATTAGTGAAACCTCCTTCTTACTATCACCACATCCCAAAAAACAACATATGAAAACTATTAATCCTATTATACAAGACAGAATTTTTTTATTTTTCATTATAAATACTCCTTATATATTTATATCCGATAATATTTGTAAATACTGACTATATACTAAATATATATTAACATATAAAAAACTCTTTTTCAATTAAATAAAAATCATCGCAACACCCATAAGCAACGCCGTTGCGATAGGAACCGTCACGGTATCAAGACCTTTTTTAGTATACAATTCTACAAAAGCCGCAACAGGCGCAATCAAACCCGACAAAACAAGCACGGGAATTATAGCAAGCCCTGACATTGTAACAAGTGTAAGCAAAGTAAATCCAAAAGAGGTTACCGCCATTGCAACACAGCCTTCAACAGATTTAACACCCTCAATCCACTTACCTGACAACTTATGCTCTCCAAAATTTCTTCCGACTATCGCTGCTGCCGCGTCGCCCGGCCCCCATGCCATAATTGCTGCAACAGCAACATACTTATACTGTGAACCGAAAACACCCCAAAACACAACCAATAAAACTGTAATCAGACCGAATAGAATAATAAAGCTTGTAATTACTTCATGTTCCTCCTTCTCTACAAATAATGATTTATAAAATTCAAACTTTTCGGCTATACTAAGCGCCACAATAACTACCGCAAGAAAAATAAGCTGAACAAGCACAGCAATCCACCAATAATCCGTGCACAAAACCAAAGGCAAAATCGAAGTAAATGCTACAATATGCAAAAGCTTACGAAAAATATATCTCGGAATCTTCGTTGTAAAATGAACAATAATCAGAATAGTCGCAAGCAGTATAATATATGCAAAATAAATTCCGAGCAATTTCCAAAACTCAGCAAAATAAGTCATGTTTATATATTCCCTATAGTTAAGAAATACCAACACAATACCCAAACCAAACAAAAGCGCTCCTGTTACGTAACCTACAATTTTAACATTAACCTTATTGGCAAAACGTGCACTGACCATCGAAAAAACAGTTGCCGTAATTATTGAAATAATTAAATAATCCCAACATTCAAATAAAATAGTCGGCTCAATAAGAATGTGGCTTACAGAAGCTATAAGCGCCGTAAAAGTCATAATAAACGTCGATGTACCTACAGCTGTTCTTCTCTCATATCCGAGCATTGCAGTAAAAACAATAAGCATCATCATTCCGCCGCCGGAACCGAAAAAACCTGTTCCGAAGCCTATTGTAAGACCAAAAAACAATGATACGGCTATTTCTTTTACCGTAAGTCTTGAAACACCTTCATTAGTTGCTTTGTCTTTTGAGCCGGGTTTTACAAGGAAACGAATACCTATAGCCACACATAAGAAAAGAGAAAAACCACCCAAAACCTGTTGATGTGTAAAATATGCCACAATAGAACCGACCGTACACATGGATATAATACAAACGCAAAGTAACCATCCGTGTTTCAAATCAATTTTCTTATTTTTAGCATAAACGGCTGATGTAACCGCAGAACCCAGAATATCACTTGCAAGTGCAATAGCCGTTGCCATGAATGCTCCGTGCTCTCCTTGAAAAGTCGGACAAAGCACAATCAACAGCGGAACCATCGCCGTTGCGGCACTAAGACCGACAAGCCCTGTTCCTACTCCTGCAAGCATCGCTGCTATAATCACAATTAAATATTCCATTTGTACCTCTCCTAAAAAAGCCGAAAAGCAATAATGTTCTTTCCGGCCTATACTTTATAATATATCTTGTATTTCGCTTATAATTTCATCAACCTGAATATCATGTTTTTCAGATACAAGCGTATCAACAATCTGAAATTCATATGCTGGTGCTATAATATAGTGATTATGCACTCCCGAAAGATATCTGTCATAATATCCGCCACCATAGCCTATACGGTTACCCGCTTCGTCATATGCAACACCCGGAATAAGTACAAGTGCATCCTTCTCTTCAGCCCGAATTGTGTCCTCTTTCGGCTCCCAAATACCAAAATTTCCTTTCGCAAGGTCGGTATAGCTTTCGATATAGTAAAAGCTCATATCCTGCCCACATACTCTCGGAACCGCCACGCGTTTGCCTTCCATCCACGCGTCTTCTATAAGTGCTTGCAAATCAACTTCATTCCGCGTACTTATATAAGCATATATACAACTTGCTTTTTTATAAGAATCTGTCGTAAGTATTTTATCAACTATACTCTTACTCTTCTTTGACACTTCTTCAGCAGATAAGCCTCTCCTATATTCAAGCATCTGTTTTCTGAGTTCTTTCTTTGACATCTGAAAAACTTTCAAACTTTCAACACCCATTACTGTACATCACCAAACTTTTTACCAAGGTCGGTAATCGAACCGTCTGCCTCTTTGATACTTATATTGTTAAGCTGGCCTCTTAAATTGGCTCTTACTGCCTGAACATATTCCATACGGAGACGCACCTGTTCTTCCTTCTCCTCAGGTGTAAGTCCTTGATTCTGCGACTTATGATATAGCTCATTAATTCTTGTAATTCTGCTGTCATCCATAAATAAAACTCTCCTATTTTACAAACAGGTATATATCGTTATCCTTCGTTACACACAAATCAGAGTAAGCCGCCTTTTCCTTAAGAACAAGTTGCTCGCCCGGATACTCGTAAACTTCCGTTGTGTAAACAGGATATCCCAAAATACTGTTTTTTTCTTTTTCTAAAATAACATAATTATCTTTAATTGTCTTTAAAGAAATCCCTTTGTTAAGACGTAAAGTGATGGCATTCGTGGCAACATTATACAAATAAGTCTCTCCCTGCTTTAAAACAAGAACATGCGGTTCACCCATAAGAACATAAGCTTTGGCAAGCTTTTCCATACTTGTAACTCTATTCTTTACACACACATAATTCTTGCCCGTGCCTATATTAAAGAATACAACCTCTTCCTTTGCTTCTGCCGGACTAACCCTTGAATAAATGAGTTGACCTTTCCTTACTTTAAGCTTGGGTATGGTTTTGTCAAACTGCATTCTGTCAATAACATCAATATAAACATTTCTCTGCTTCAAAAGAATATCCGTAATAAGCTGTTTAACATTAACAAGACCAATTATCTCCGGTACACTCTCCGACTTATCGATTTTCTTGAATATCTCATCCGGAAATACCGAAAATCCTGTCTTAATAACACAGGTATTTTTTGAAACAGGAATCATACACTCAATACCAAGGGAAAGATTCGGGTCTGTAATCGGAACAGTGTTGTTAACCTTAACATTGTAAAGATTAAGCTCCACATCAAAATAGCCCTCATAATTATCGGCCATATTATGACGCAAATAACTGTTCTGAACAATAATATAATCCTCGTCAAGAATAAAAATCTTAACCTTTTTCTGCTTGGGATACAAAGCCAAAGTGTCCTCATAAGCATAAAACTTATTAAGTTGCTTTGTCTCAACATCATATTGGAACAAGGTAATAAATGCCTTGCCTCCCGTATGCTCGGTAATCCCGGTAAAATAAATATTATTCTCAGTGGGAATACATGATGTAACCTCTATAAGATCATATTTATCAAGCTTAGGCAAAATCTCCTCACGAATATTATTGTTCTGATGAAGCAAAGCATAATTATATGTCTTAAGCCCTCCGATTTTGCCTTTATCTTCCGCAATCTCAAGTATTCTGTCTTTAGACATGTGCTTGTACACTGCATCATTTTCATTCTCAATAATATGTATAGCCATACAGGACCCCTCCTTTGTAAAATACACTCATTCAAGCTATTCTGCCAAATAATCAATCAAACTGAAATCTATATTTTTATGCGACAAAAACAAAGTACCAAGTTTCTCACCGCTTACTATTCTGTCAATTATCTCAACATCCTCACCATTGGCAATTATCATGTCTGCGCCTGAATCCGTAGCAATTCTCGCAGCTGAAATCTTGGCACTCATGCCTCCCGTTCCGACATTACTCTTACTGGTGGACTTGCCCATATTAAGATATTCCTCCGTAATCTCCGGAACAATATCAATAAACTTTGCTTCTTTGTTGGTATTCGGGTCATCTGTAAAAAGTCCGTCAATATCTGATAAAAGTATCAGTAAATCTGCACCGATAAGTGCTGCCACTATCGCAGATAGATGATCATTATCGCCAAACTCGCCAAACTCAATCTCGTATGTTGAGACTGTATCGTTCTCGTTAACTACCGGAATTACTCCATAATTAAGTAACTCTTCAAATGTATTACATGCATTCTTACGGGACAAATCATTAATCATTACATTCTTAGTAATAAGTACCTGTGAAGTAACCTGATGATACTCTGAAAAAAGCTTCTGATAAACAGTCATAAGACTTGCCTGTCCGATTGATGCGCAAGCCTGCTTCTTGGATATCTCAACCGGCTTCTCCTTAAGTCCCAGAATCCTTCTTCCTACTGCAATCGCGCCTGAGGATACAAGTACGACATCCTTGCCCTGATTGCGCAAATCACAAAGCACCCTAACAAGCTTCTCAAGCTTATTAAGGTTTAAATTCCCCGTTTCTTTATGCGTAAGTGAAGACGAACCGATTTTGATTACAATTCGCTTCTTGTCCTTAAGTATTTCTCTTCCGTTCATTTTACTCTCCTGCAAACAATTATTCACAATATATTATACTACGGTACGTACTTTTTTGCAATTGCTTCCGCTATCTTAAGGCCGTCCATTGCTGCTGAGGTTATACCCCCTGCATAGCCTGCTCCTTCACCACACGGATACAACCCTTTTATGTTACTTTCAAAGTTCTCATCCCTGTTAATTCGAACCGGTGATGAAGTTCTGCTCTCTACTGCAGCAAGTATTGCATCTCCCCTGTCAAACCCTTTTATTCTGTGTCCGAAAAACTCAAGCGACTCTGAAAGTGCGTCACAGATAAATCCCGGAAGAATATCTCGCATATTCGCGCCCGGAACACTCTCTCCCTTAAACTGCGGCGTAACCTTTATATCGTCCGGCTCACCCTTGCTAAGAAATTCGCCCACATACTGTGTAGGTATCTTTCCATTTGCTGCATTATATGCTTTTTCTTCAAGTCTTCGCTGAAATTCAACCCCCGCAAGCGGATGCTCATTTTCAAAATCTTCAGGTTTAACAGTTACGATAAGCGCACTGTTAGCGTTCTTACCGGCACGGTCACTGTAGCTCATACCGTTAATTGCAAGTCTGCCTTCTTCAGAGGATGCATTAACAACGAAGCCACCCGGACACATACAAAACGAATATACACCTCTGTCATTGGATGCCTGATAAGTAAGCTTATAATCTGCCGCAGGAAGGCAATCCGGATAATCTTCCCCGTACTGCGAAACATTAATCATTTGCTGTGGATGCTGAATTCGTACGCCCACCGCAAAAGCCTTCTGTTCCATATCAGCGCCACGCTTAAGAAGCATCTCAAACGTATCTCTTGCACTGTGCCCTATCGCAAGAACTATCGTCTCTGTCTCTATTGTCTCAGAACCATTAACCACAACTCCTTTTACCCGGTCCTGTTCAATAACAAAATCAGTTACCTGACTTTCAAATCTGACCTCTCCTCCAAGGCTCTCTATCTCCTTTCGCATATTACGGACAACATCACATAAAATATCTGTACCGATATGCGGCTTGTTTATATATGTTATTTCTTCGGGTGCACCTGCCTCTGCAAAGAGTTCAAGTACTTTTTTATTTCTTCCCGAAACATCCTTAACAAGTGTATTAAGCTTACCGTCCGAAAAAGTTCCGGCTCCGCCTTCACCAAACTGCACATTAGAATTAGTATTAAGCTTACCGCCGTTCCAAAATTCTTCTACACTCTTCTGTCTTTTCTCAACACACTCACCACGTTCAAGAATAATCGGCTTGTAGCCTGCTCTTGCAAGCATAAGCCCGCAAAAAAGCCCTGCAGGGCCGGTACCGATAATAACGGGTCTGTACATTAACTTTTGTCTGTTTGCCAACACTTCGCCTTCCTGCAAATTCGGGAAAACATATTTAACTTCATTGAACTTAGTTATATCTTTATTATTCTTATTTTTATTTAAAACACCTGATTCATTAGCGACCGCAACATCAACAACATACGAATAAATAATGTTGTCTTTCTTTCGTGCATCGGTTGAACGCTTAATGATTTTATACTGTAAAACCTGCTCCCTACTGATTCGCAGTGCCTTGCAAATCGCAGTTTCAAACTCTATCTTACTATGTGTTACCTTTAACTTTAACTGATTTATTCTAATCATATCTCATCTACCTGCATAAGTGACCCTGCAGCATCCTTTCCTGCAAGATAACCGCTTGTCCATGCCCATTGAAGATTATATCCGCCGCAGATTCCGTCCACGTCAAGAAGTTCCCCGACAAAATAAAGTCCTTTTATTTTCTTAGACTGCATTGTCCTTGAATCTACCTGTGTCGTATCCACACCGCCTGAGCAGACCTGCGCCATATCAAATGATTTGGAGCCTGTGACTGTTACCTCAAAGGACTTAATAAGTTTTAAAATAAGTTTAATTTCCTTGTCTGAAAGAGCATATAAAGCTTTGCCTGACGATATTTTGGCTTCTTTTAATATAAATACTGTTATTTTCTTGTTAAGGAGACCGTTTAAGCATTCCTCAATTGTTTTATTATTAGAACTGCCCGCATTTACATCTTTATCCGCACTCATTTGTTTCTTGATAAACTTAAATATTTTCTCTTCAGAAAGGGACGGAAGAAAATCAACATTTGCACTAACCTTCTGTCCTTCATCCAAAGCTCGTACTGCAAATCTACTCACTTGAAATACCGGAATTCCCGATATTCCGTACTCTGTAAGCTGCAACTCCCCTCGTTCCTCACAAACAAACTTGTCATCTGCTTTAATAACTACATTTGCATCACAGCGCACACCTGAAATTCCCTTCCAGAAGTTCCCCTCGCATACAAGCTGAACAAGCGCCGGAAGAGGCTTGATTACTTTGTGTCCGAGCATCTTTGCAAGCTCGTAACCGCTACCGTCGGAGCCTGTTTTGGGTGATGCTTTGGAGCCTGTCGCAAGTATAAGTTTGTCGCCGAAAAACTTCTTATTATCTTCACAACAAATTTCAAAATGATTGTCTTTTGCCGATATTCTGTTGATTCTCGTATTAAGTTGCACATCAATCTTGCATCTTACGAGTTCTGCACGAAGCACATCGCTGACGGTCGCCGCCTGTTCTGAATACGGATACATGTAACCGTTTTTCTCTTTAAGCAAAAGTCCGCTATTTTCAAAAAATTGCTCGGTATCGGCAGTCCCAAAAAGCGCCAACGCATCCTCTACAAACCTCAAGTTATCACTTCTGTAACATGAAATAACTATATTACGATTCGTAAGATTACATTTACCGTTGCCTGTAACCAGAATCTTCTTGCCGAGGCGATCACCATGCTCTATCAAAATAATCTTCGACTTTTTATTAAATTGTGCTGCTGTAATCGCCGCCATCATTCCTGATGCGCCGCCTCCGATAATTATTATGACAGACATAGTCCACCTCCTGGTTTTATTCAAAATTTACTTTGTAAATTTCGAACTGTTATTCAAAAAACGCCTTCATCAACCTATAAATTGCACTTTGGTCAACCGTTCCCGCAAGCTCTCTTGCAGAATGCATCGCAAGCATAGGAATTCCCAAATCAACAGTTCGTATCGGTAAATTCGATGACATAAGACTTCCGATTGTCGAACCTCCGGGATTGTCTGAACGGTTTGCAAAAATCTGATACGGTATATCATTTATCTCGCAAAGCTGTTTTACAATTGCAAGTGTCTCGGCATCCGTAGCATATTTCTGAGTGCCGGACAATTTAAAAACCACACCTTTATTAAGATATACGTGATTAGTTATATCAGACTTCTCAGGATGGTTGGGATGCTGTGCATGAGCCACGTCCGCAGAAAGTGCAACCGCCTTGCAAACAGCCTTAAGGTACTCTTCCCTGTCTGCAGAAAGTGCCAAATAAATTCTCTCCAAAATAACAGAAAGTGTCTGCGAATCTCCTCCCTGCTTAGTCTGACTTCCTACTTCCTCATTGTCCCAAATTGCAAGCATCTGCAATCCCTTAACATCATGCTTAGCGTCAACAAGTGCCTCCACGCCTGCCGCAACCGAGCTTATATTATCAATTCGCGGTGCTGAAAAAAGCGTATCTTCAATTCCGCAAATTTCAGGTTTTTCATTGTTATATACATACAAATCACAGGACAAAATATCTTCTTTTTCAGTCTGTAATTCCTTCGCAATAACTCCCAGAAGATAATCCTCGGTCATATTTTCTCCGTCCATAGCAACAAGCCCGAGATAAGGCAACATGTCTGTCTGACGATTAAGTTCAACGCCCTTATTAACCTCGCGGTTCATATGAATCGCAAGATTTGGAATCGTTGCAACACTCTTCTTTAAATCAACAAGCACGCTCTGCGGTGCGAAAGCATCTTCGGTTCTAAGCATAACTCTTCCGGCAATTGACAGCGGTCTGTCAAGCCAGGTATTTAAAATCGGCCCACCGTAAATTTCTGTATTAAGTGATAATGAACCGTCCGGATTTTTTCTCTCGGGTGATGTCTTGATTTTAAGGCAAGGCGAATCTGTATGTGCCGTAATAATTCTTAGCATTCCGCCACTTGTAAACTCTTCACCCACATAAAAAGCCACACATGCGGAACCGAACACGTCCACAAAATAACCTGCACCCTTCGCAATCTTAGGCCATGCTTTATTCATCGAAAGTTCCTCAAAACCTGCTACTTTTAAAGTTTCCTTAACTGTAGCAACCGTATGATATGGTGTAACACTTTTCTCAATGTAATCTGAAAGTTTTTGTATCATGCAAATATCCTTATTCTTACATTCAATTGACATGCTTCATACCTCACATTTCTTCAAAGTCCACGGACTTCTCTGCAAAAAAGTCCTTTACATATTTTGCCCAAATATTCTCAAGTGATTTATCAACCGTAAAAAAAGCTACGGAGGTTCCCGTTGTTATATATAGCTCTCCGTTCTCATATTTCAAATTCATGTATAAGCCATGAATATTATCGCTCCGATAACCTGCCGCTTGAAGTTCCTCATAACCGGCAAGCAAATTACTCTTATTCTTTTCAGATAAAAGAAGCACTATCTTAAAACTCTCCGGTGTCTTTTTGCCCTTAATAACCTGCAAACAAAAAGGTCTTATCGCTTCCCATAAAGAAAAACGCTCGCCGTCAAGATTCTTCCATTCTTCTTCAGTGTAATAGCTCTTTTGCAAATGTCCGTCAACAACAAAACTATTATAGGTCATTATCGTGACTTCCGAAACTGCGAACATATCAAAATCTGACTTTAACAGAAGTTTATTCATAAAGTCTTTAATATCTTTTATCTTGCAGACAAACATTGGCTTCCTCCTCGCGAAAATAGTACTTATCTGTTGAGTATCATACCATATTTTGTATTTATAATCTACTATTATGTGCATTTTTTACTTTTGTTAGCACTCTTTTGTCTTGAGTGCTAATTTTCTCTTGACATTTATTTCATGCGGTATTATCATTATTATTAAATTCGGCAAATTCTTAATTTACCGAGAGAAATATTTTTACATTTTAAAGGAGTGGTTTTATTTATGGCAACAAGACAAGGTTCTCTTTCCATTAACAGCGAAAACATTTTACCTATCATAAAAAAATGGATGTATTCAGATCACGATATTTTCTTCCGTGAGCTCGTTAGTAACGGCTGTGACGCTATTACGAAACTCAAAAAACTTGAGGTTATGGGCGAATACAGTTTTTCGGATGATTACAAGCCTGCCATTCAGGTTATCGTTAATCCCGAAGACAAGACTCTCAAATTCATCGACAACGGTATCGGTATGACTGCTGCCGAGGTCGAGGAATACATTACACAGATTGCATTTTCAGGTGCTACGGATTTCCTTGAGAAATACAAGGACAAGACTAACGAGGACCAGATTATCGGTCATTTCGGTCTCGGCTTCTATTCTGCATTTATGGTTGCTGACGAGGTTCATATTGATACACTTTCATTCCAGCCAGGTGCCACACCTGTTCATTGGGAATGTGACGGTGGTACAGAATACAGCATTAATGAAGAAGGTACACGCACAACACCGGGTACCGAGATTACTCTTTTCTTAAACGACGACAGCGTAGAATTTGCCAATGAGTACCGTGCACGTGAAGTTTTACAGAAGTACTGCTCTTTCATGCCTGTCGAGATTTTCTTAAGCAAAGCTAACGCTGAGCCTGAATACCAGACGATTGAAAAAAGCGAGCTTTTAGAGAGCGATACAATCATCGAGACAATCCACGAAGAACCTAAGGTTGAGGAAAAAGAAAACGAAGACGGTACAACTGAGCTTGTTGAAGCAATTCCTGCTAAAGATAAGTACAAAATCCTTAAGCGTCCCGTTTCAATAAGCGATACTAACCCTCTTTGGGCAAAGCACCCGAATGATTGCACAGACGATGATTACAAGGATTTTTACCGCAAAGTATTCCAGGATTACAAGGAGCCCTTGTTCTGGATTCACCTTAACATGGACTATCCATTCAACCTTAAGGGTATCCTCTACTTCCCTAAGATTAACACTGAATACGATTCAATTGAAGGCAAAATCAAGTTATATAACAACCAGGTATTTATCGCAGACAATATCAAAGAAGTTATCCCTGAGTTCTTAATGCTTCTTAAGGGTGTAATCGACTGTCCCGACCTTCCTCTTAACGTTTCAAGAAGTGCTCTTCAGAACGATGGTTTTGTTAAGAAAATCGCCGACTACATCACAAAGAAGGTTGCCGACAAGCTTTCAGGTATGTGCAAGACAGACCGTGAATCTTACGAGAAATACTGGGATGACATCAGCCCGTTTATTAAGTTTGGTTGCTTAAAGGATGAGAAATTCTGTGAAAAGATTACAGACTACATTTTGTTTAAGAACTTAGACGGTAAATATTTCGCTCTTCCCGAGGCACTTAAGGTTAATGACGACGCCGATAAAGACGCTGATGCAGTAGAGGTTGAGAATGCAGACGGTACTCCGGCTACAGATAATAACGATGCCGACGACGCTAAGAAACGTACTATCTACTACGTTACCGACGAAGTCCAGCAGAGTCAGTATATCAAGATGTTTAAGGATGCGGGGCTCGATGCTTTTGTTTTAACACACAACATCGACCAGCCGTTCATCTCTCAGCTTGAACATAAAAACGACAAAATCAAATTCCAGCGTATCGACGCGGAACTTGGCGAAGGTGTTAAAGAAGAAATCGATGCAGAAGCAATGAAAGATGACATTGATACTCTTACTGCTACCTTCCGCAGTGCATTAAAGAACGATAAGCTTGATATTAAGGTTGAAAAACTTAAAGACGAGTCAGTTTCTTCAATGATTACTCTTTCAGAGGACAGCCGTCGTATGCAGGATATGATGAAGATGTACAATATGTACGGCATGGACCCGAGCATGTTCGGAACAAGCGAGACTCTCGTACTCAACGCCAATAACAAGCTTGTACAGTATGTTCTTGCCAACAAGGATTCCGACAATGTGCCTATGATTTGCGAGCAGCTTTACGACCTTGCAATGATCAGCCACAAACAGCTCGCTCCTGAAGCAATGACGAAGTTTATTAAGAGAAGTAATGATATTTTGATGCTTCTTGCGAAATAATATAAAAAAGGCTGTTGCCAAATAGACCTTCGAATGCTATAGAAGTCTATTTGCATCAGCCTTTTTTCTTAAAATGCATACACAAACATACACAAAATAGAAATAAAACTTCTGTCATATCAACAAACTATAATTAATTGGATTTTAAATGATTTGGGATAATTCCCCGAAAAGATTATATTAGATTTTCAGATATTGACATAAAATGCCCATAAATTCAGCTATCAGCATTAAAATATTTTCTTCGCATCTCTGCAAAAAAATCCTCATCTTCTGATAAACGTACTACTTGCTCAGCCTCACCAGACTTAATCATCTTGGTAACCAAGTCAAGCAGCTCTTGTTGCATATCCTTACGTCCTTGTGCCAGTGCTTTTCTCTCAGCACTCTTAATCAAATCTTCAACGCGCATATAGCACCTCTCCCATTCTCTGTCCTTTTTCAGCTCAGTAACATACTCATGTAGTCTGCTTATATTCATATCACCAAGCAAATCAACACACTCATCCGTTGTTTCCTTCATATACTTAAGAAAATTAATAAGCTCAGTCCGTGTATCACCTGTATTTTTACCGTGAATTTTAAAAAATATCTTCTTAGTCTCATCTCCAAGAGGTATATCATTCTCATTACACTTATTCTCAAAGGTGTACTGATAAAGTCCCTCCCCAAAAGGATCAAAATCACAAATAAAAACGACAATATTAGGCTTAAGTTCATTAAAATCCTGTCCTGGTTTGAGAGATAAAACATCCATCTCTGCCTGATGATATCTGCTTCGCTTCGGAAGATTATTCTCATCTTCTTCCTGCATCTCAACATTATATGAATGTGAATCATTATCTGCAAAAATATCAAGTCTGATATTACGTGTATCTGAGCTAAATAAAAGAGTGTGCTCAGCACTTACCTTAACACTGTCAAGCTTCTCATCAAGCAATATTTCAAGAATAAGTCTCAAAACTTCCGGGTTCGACATAGCCGCACCAAACAAAAAGGCACTTGTTAAATTAAGTTCATTAAATCTCTTTCTTGCCATATGTATACTCCTTCCGATATGACAGAAAGCTTCACCTCTGTGATTATTATATATCACAGAGGTGTTTAAAGCAAGAAACATTTTACATATTTTTACATTTCTTTCCTATGTTTTTAATTATAATTTATTACGTAGCTGTTCAATACGACGACGCGGATGCTTTCCTTATACTTTCCTAGCCCAAATAATAGCTCTTCCGGTTTTCTCGCCAATCGGATTTCCTCTATAATCACCATATTCTTTTTCAATGATAAATCCGGAAAAAGACAACCATTCATGAACTTGTTCAAGCGTTACGAAATGCTTTGCAGAAGGAATCGCTTGCACAATAACAGAACCGTTAGGAAGTGTCAATTCGTATTTGCGAATAAAATGGCACATGCATCTATTTTCATCGTAAATACTATTCGATAATACCATTCTTCCCGTGTTTCCGTCACTATCCATACCTTCCCAAACAACTTTTTCATTTGGGTTATTAAACCATTTTTCAGGATATAGTGTATATGCATAATCAATGAATATATGCCCTCCCAAAACAAGCGATTCAGCAGCTTTTTGAATCATTAGTTTTTGAGCTTTTTCATAATCTGTATCAGAGACAATATTCAAAAGAAAATTAGCGGCCAATACCACAACATCAAATCCCTGTCCCCAATCATCATGAGTAACATCTGATTTACGCCATGCTATATTTTCCATACCATATGCTTTTGAAGCAATTTTGTCTAACATGCACTCATCAAAATCAAGTCCTGTAACAATATGTCCCTCCTTTGCCATAGGAACAAGCATACGTCCACTCCCGCATGCAATTTCCAAAATACGTTTGGGCTCCGTGCCGATAACAGATATCGCAAATTCAACATCCTGTATATCTGTTTCATTGCAATCATACATGTCAGCATTCCATTTTAAAATAATATCTTTTTCGTTGTACAATACATTTTCCTCCATATTCATAGGAGGGTTACTATATTTTCCCTCCTGTTTTCTTTTTTGGTTGTATATAATCTGTTCTTCATAATAATCATTCCTTTCTATATGTTTTTATTATAACGCTAAAGCGATATAAACCAGTTTCTAACTACATCTGCTTCCTTACCACTGCATACTCATCCCCATTCCTAAAATAAGGGCATCTGTAGTGCTTATCCGTCATAAGACGCACCACCTCATCCTCGTCCATGTCGCGGTCGCAGATATAACTCTCATAATCCTCATCATAAATATAATAAGCGCACATATCGCAGTATGTGGCAGAATTGTCTTTTGAATTATTTGCCATATATTATTCTCCTATCTTTTCCAACCACTCTTTTACTTCTAAAAGATTTGCAAATATCCTAAAACTCTTTTCCTTCATTTCTTCATCCGGCTGTGCAATATCCGGCACCATAATAGGTATCATTCCTGCCGCATATGCAGAACGAATACCATTGAACGAATCCTCTATGGCAACAGCCTCCTGCGGTGTCACTCCTAATTTGTCGCAAGCCATCAGATAAATATCCGGCTCCGGCTTACTTTTCTTAAGCATATCGCCACATACAAGCTCGTCAAAATAATCAATAATTCCCGCATCCTTAAGTTCCTGTCGCACACTAGCTTCTCTTGTAGAAGATGCAAGACCTATAATATAGCCCTTTTCTTTAAGGAAACAAAGTAGCTCACAAACTCCCGGTTTCATGGGCAGTTCACCGTTATCGGCTTTGGCATGAAATCTTCGTGATGCCTCTTTTACATAGACATCGTATGGAAAATCCTCTCCGTAATCCCTAAGGAAAATCTGCTTGGTCTCTGTAGCATTCACACCGAGACACTTATGCATGGTTACTTCAACATCCGGAATATTATGTTCTTCTCCAAGCTCCACCCATATATCTAAAATCAATTTTTCCGAGTCGAAAATAACTCCGTCCATATCAAATACAACAGCTTTATACATACCAAATGTCCCTTCTGCAATGAATTATTAAAATCTTATCATATCAAAATATAAAAGTCAAAACACATATTAAAACGGCATAACCCAATGGGTTATACCGTCTTATTATCACATCATATTTCTTTATCGTTTTTTAACTCTTGTATAATACTAAAATAAACTTTATCATCCGGTGCTTCTTCTGCATTTTTCACAGCCTTAACAACCTGATTTCTGCTTATCTTCGCACTTTCAACTACAACATTTCCTGTATCCGTCTGTGTAACCGTGCCATTTGAAATACTTCTTTTCTGACAAATCACAACAATCCCAAACGCAAAGCATACTATAACCACCAACAGACACAACATCCACGGCCGTGACATTACTCCTTTATTTACGCCTACCGCAACAGCAGTTGCCGGATTATCGTATGTATCCAAACCGTCTACCGACTCATAAGTGCCATCTAACAGGACATATTGATAGCCTTTAGATTCAAGAAATACAACCTTATCACCATAAATCTCAAAACATTCCTGCATAAAAGCTTTACTGTTTTCATTTGTAGTATCAATTCCTACCGAAACACAATTATCTGTCTCATCAACACCAACCTCATATATCCCATTATCATATCTTAAATATTCAGTTAATGCATCCTGAATCGCACGTAGCTCCGCATAAGAATATTTTGCATATGTAAACGAAACAGAAGTATCATCTTCTACCATTGCAAGAATTTCTTCCTTCCCCGCATTTCCTTTATCATCCTCTGTAACTGCAATAACAAGATTTCGCGCTGTACCGTCTGCACTCCATACACCACATACATATTCAGGATACCCCGTTACAGTTGCCCAATACTGAAATAAATCATCACCGTTTGCAAAGCTTTTTTCTGCTGCATATACAGTTATTGCACCAACAATCAATATTATTACTGTAATTAATAATGCACCTAATTTTTTCATGAATTTCCTCCTTCTAAAAGCACACGTAATTTATCTATCGCTTTTCGATAATGCCATAAAACCGTTCCAAGCGGTTTTTCAACAATCTCGGCTATCTCCCTGAATTTAAGCTCCGCATTAATATGTAAGACCACTATCTGCCTTTCCAAAAGCGTTAATTTCATTAATCCTCTTTCAATATCAAGCTTGTACGACAAACTATCAAAAGCTTCCAAATACATAGTATCGTACTCATCAATATTATCCTCCTGCGGATTTTTCTTTATGGCATCTATTGCCATATTATGCGCAATCTTAAATAAATACGCCCGTGGATTTTTAATTGCAATTTTAGTTTTTTTCTCCGCATTACTCTTATACTGTTTATAAAGCTTCAGAAAAAACTCCTGCAACACATCCTCGGCAATACACCTCTCTCTTACAATTCTTAGTATAATCGTATATACAGGTGTTTTAAGTTCATTATAAATATCCTCAAATGCTTTTTTATCACCGCTATGAAGTAAATCAAGTTTGATTTGCAAATCATCATTATTCATTTTTTGACCTCCTTCATTTACTATGACTGTAATAACAGGCAAAATTATTGGCTAATTATCACATTTATTCTCATAAAAAACGGCTATGCAATCAACCTGCACAGCCGCCACCGTTAAACAAAATATTTTTAAAACTTATGACTCAAAATCATATGAAAGTCCTTCTGAAAACAACTTCTCATAATCTCCTGAACTTGTGTAAGCAGAACCTGTCTTACCTGCGCTCTGCTCAACTACGTTAGAAATCTTGGATGCTCTGCTGAGAATATCTGCCGCAAATGAATTGGCACCCGTAAAAACATGCTTGATTGTTGACATATGAGCTTCCTTAAAATCCTCTTCCTTAAAGGTAAGCTTATTATCTCCACCAACCGTAATGCCGAGTTTTGCAAGCAAATCATCATTGGCTCTGGTTGCACCTGTCATCCAAACACCGTTACGAAGAACTGACTTGTCATCACTGGAGCCAACTTTATCAATGATATCATTATAATCATCAACAAATTTCTTAACGGCCTCTGTAATCTTATCCCAGTCGTACTCGCCCTTCTCGTTCTTCTCATAAAGCTTCTTGTTCATAAGCTCTGACATAGTCTTCTTAAGCTCGTCAGCCTCCGACTTAACGCTTACAAGCTGCTTATTATTTTCCTCAGCCTTTGCAGTATTCTTCTCTTCGTCCTGTTTATTGTAGTATGACTTAAGGAGCTTTCCATAGCTTCCGTTACGTATACTTGCATAATCACCTAATGAAAACGTATTTGTGTTGTTATTAGTTGATACGCCACCAAATAAACTTGTTATATCTGACATGTTATCATCCTCCTTGAATATCATGCTTTGTCCTTAGTTACATGTAACATTATGTCCTTCTGCTTATTATATCGGCATATTTCGCAGAAAATTAACATCTGTTACACTTGTTACCTTATTTTATCACACACATATATATTTTGTCAAATATCACAATCTTTAACAAAAATATGTATTATTATATTTTATGAAATCTGAAATATTCTGCTGCAACCACACCGTCAGTCTTCTGCTCCCTGTTTACACAAAACAGTCCGACCTTTACACCAACCCAACGTCCGGGAGTTGCTTTAATCTTTTCTCCTGTAGCAATCCACTTCACATCTGTATCATAAGCATTCTTATCATTATTATCAAAAACGCAACAATATGCAAAAGAAACCGCATCATCTTTAACTATCATTTTTAAAATAATTTCGTCGCAATCAATCTCCTCGTACATATGGACACATTCATTGTTTTTCTGCCACTCGCCCGTTATCTGTACAATTCGTTTCTTATCTTCAAGACAAATCACACCAAATCCCGTATAAATACCACCAAGCGAAATCATTCCCGCAATATCGCGATTATCGGTAAGTCTGCTTAAATCAAGTCTTGTGGTTATATTAAACCTCGGAGCCGGCCACTTCTGCAATAAAAGATTGCCTGCATCATTTAAATTGCCCGTAATATACATGGAATTAAGCTCTATTCTGCTGTTTGCAAAGTCCAACTTATACCATTCTTTTTTATAATTGGCATTCCACTGCCACTGAAGACCCAACGTATCTCCATCAAATTCATCACTGTCCACAGGAGCACAAGACATACAGTCGCACCCTACATCGGGCTTGCGATAGGATAACACCGGCTCCCCACAGCCTTCTCTATTCTGATTAATACCCATAACAGGCCAATCATCTTCCCAGCGCATCGGCTGAAGATGCACAACACGACCCACATTACCCGCGTCTTGAAAATGCAAAAACCAATCTTCACCCGACTTAGTATCAACCCACGCTCCCTGATGAGGTCCGTTAACAGGTGTGTTTCCCTGCGCAAGAACAATCTTTTCTTCATACGGCCCCCAAATGCTTCGCGAACGCAAAACAAGTTGAACACCTTCGGCAACACCGCCTGTAGGAGCAAAAATATAGTAATAACCGTTACGCTTGTATAACTTAGGACCTTCCGTTGTTCTCTGACCGGTCAGATTTCCATCATAAATATCTCTGCCGCCATCTATGACCTCAAGAGTATCCGCATCAAGCCTGCTGAGTCTAAGAACATTATTAAATCCCATCCTGCTTTTTGCAAATCCCGACACCATATATACCTGTCCGTCATCATCCCAAAACGGGCACGGATCAATCCATCCGACTGCCTTCTTAACACAGATTGGCTCCGACCATTTGCCAAACGGATCCTCTGTCATACTTACAAAAATACCCTCATCCGGCATTGGAAAGAATACATAATACATACCGTCATGATATCTTATTGCAGGTGCCCACACACCTCTTCCATGTGCAGGCACATCATAATCTGCAAAAGGCAATTTATCAAGCACATAATTAACAACCTTCCAATTTACAAGGTCCTTGGAATGGAGGACAGGAATTGCCGGCACATTACAAAAACTTGATGAAATCATAAAATAATCATCACCTACACGTATTACATCCGGGTCAGAATAATCTGCATATAAAACAGGATTTACATATGTTCCGTCACATCTGTCAGCAATCCATAACTTTTCACTCTTCATCTTGTCAGGTCCTCGCAAAATCTACTTACTCTATACAAAACTCATTCTGAATTTCCAGCTAAATTCTTCATCATTCATACGATACTGAGGAAGCAACTCCGGTCCGCATGAATTAGAACCTACGCCGCTTTGCTTATAATCAACACAAAGTGTGAAATAATCTGCTTCTTCAAGCTCATAATTATGCTTCTTGGTCTTTAATTCCTCAATTGTATAATATGACGCATTAAATCCAAACGGGCTCTCGCCGTCGAATCTTACAGTCTTGGTACCATCACTGACTTCCACATATCTGCAACCACAATGGCTTCCGTTCTCCTGAGGTCTGATATAATCCTCATGAAGTGCCGCTACACTACTATCAAAGCACTGTAAATAGCTTGCGTGATGCTTGTCAATATAACTCTCAAACGGACCGTAGCCATAATAACGCACCTTAGAAAATGCCTTAGGCATCTCCATTTTAACTCCGAATCTCGGAAGGAAAACATATTCTTTATTTTTCTTGCCCTCAATTCTACAATCAATCGTTCCGTCAGGATATACAGTCCACTCTGAATCAATCTGCAAAAGTACTGTCTGTGACATTGGTGCAAGTCTGAGTGTTGCTTTTATAGATACAGCATCCTTGTCATTCTTACACTCAGTTTCGGTTACTTTAACACAGATATGCTCATAATCAAAGCGCTTCCATTCACGTATAATATTGCGGTCGTTGTCCGTAGGTGCCCTGAAAATATTATATTCCATCGGACTTTCAAGAAGCTCATAGCCATCTTTTTCAAGTGCAAGCCACATACCTTCTTTTTTGCCGAAAACATATCTGAATTTCTCACCGTTTAAAATATACGCTTTCTCAGTCTCGAGGGCCTTAACAACGCCTTTATAACTAACCTGCGCAAATGATGCAGCCGCTTCTTTGATTATAAACTGGTCAAAACCAAGCTCACTGCCCTTCGCAACAAGTGCCGTCTTAACAAGCTGCTTATAAATAAGTCTTACTGAAATATTATCTGCATTCTTCGGGAACTGTCTGTTCCACTTAACAATACCTGTTTCATGTAGCTTAACGCTCGGACAAGTAAGCTCACCTTTCTCCCGTAACTCACCATCTACACAAATTTCATAAACAAGCTTGATTGCATCCTTAAGGTCTGTAAAATCAAGCATGTTTTTTATACGGATGCCTTTTGTAATGTCTCCATCCACAAGTTCTGCTCTTACAGGTCTTGTAACATTACGAAGTTCAAGAAGTCCCGTATGTGGTCTTCTGTCAGGGTAAATAAGTCCGTCCATACAGAAATTACCGTCGTGCGGATACTCTCCCGAGTCACCACCATAATAAAACATATCCTTGCCGTTTGCAGCCTTGCCCATATAGATTCCGTGGTCACACCACTCCCAGACAAAACCACCAATCATACCGTCATATTTGTAAATACGCTCGTAGTAATCCTCAATATCTCCCGGTCCGTTACCCATGGCATGTACAAACTCACAAAGAACATAAGGCTTTTTAACCTTACCGTCTGCAAAATAATCATCTATCTCCTGTGTTGAAGGATACATTCTACTATACACGTCTGTAATATCTTTCGCCGACTTCGGGTCCCATCTCACAGACTCATAATGCACCGGAATTGCTTTATCATATGACTTAACCCACTTGCCTGCAAGCTCAAAATTCTTACCGTAACCTGCCTCGTTACCGAGTGACCACATAATCACACAGGTTCTGTTCTGATCCCTGATTACAGAGCGTTTAACTCTGTCAAGAATCATTTCACGGTAAGGCTCGTCATTACAAACCATTCTCGGCACATCGCCCTTACCCCTGCGTGTACCGTGCATCTCAATATCAGCCTCTGCAATCACATAAAAACCATACTCGTCACAAAGTTCCGTAAACCACGGTGCATTAGGATAATGACTTGTTCTGATTGCATTGACATTATTCTCTTTCATAAGCTTAAAATCAGCGATTGCCTGCTCTCTGCTTATTGTATACCCCGTATATGCATTACTGTCATGACGGTTAACACCCTTACACTTAATCGGTACATTATTGAAGTAAAATACACCATTATCAATATCAATACGCTTAATTCCGATTCTCTGGAAAATACGTTCCTCCTCCGTACTTATAAGGACCGTATAAAGATACGGCTTCTCCGCACTCCAGAGAACAGGCTCATTTATAATGAATTTGGCCTTGTTTCTTACAACTTTTGTCTCACCTATAAGCTTCTTTTTACTATCGAAAAGATAACATCCGACATTCATCTTAGCGGTTGTATCAAGCTTAATATCAATACTTGCACTTCCGTCCTCAAGTATATCCGTTCTTATCATGAAATCACGAACAAATTCCTGCGGTCTTGCAATTACATACACATCCCTAAAGATTCCCGATAAACGAAACTTGTCCTGATCCTCAAGATAAGACCCTGTGCACCATTTAAAAACAAGCACCTTAAGTTCATTTAAACCGGGATTTACAAAACGTGTGATTTCAAACTCGCTTGTAGAATGAGAAACCTCGCTGTATCCCACAAATGCGCCGTTTATCCATACATAAAAGCAGGAATCCACGCCTTCAAAATTGAGAAACAGTCTTTTATTAACAAGCTCTTCATTAATACAAAAAGTAGTAACGTATGCACCACACGGATTCTCATCCGGTATGTATGGCGGATCATTAGGAAACGGATAATTAGCATTGGTATACTGGTTATAATCATATCCATATACCTGCCAACATCCAGGCACAGGAATTGTCTTAAAATTCTTGTGATTAAATCCCGGAGACGAAAAATCTCCTTCTATATCCTCCACCGACTTATAATAATTAAACATCCAATCCCCGCTTAAAAGTACCTTCTGCTCATTACCGTCACGGTCAAGCGGAATATAATAACTTCTTATTTCCTCCGTTCCAACATGTAATACTTCCGGATTCTCATGTAATTTTTCAAGTTTCATATGCTTCTCCTCCTGTTAAATTAACCCACTCAATACTTTCCGTGTAATCTGTTATCTGCTTTTTACAAACTGAAATTATAACCTCTTCATAGTTCTTCTTTACAACAGTCTGCCATAACCTGTAGTCCGGCACATTACATACAATTTCGCCATCACTTATATTAAAAGATATGGACTTATAGTCATACGAAAGACCTGTGCCAATTGCTTTTCCATAGCTTTCCTTAAGTGTCCAGTACTTAAGAAATTCCCTGTCGCGTTCTTTTTCATCCGACATACCTGTCAAACATATATATTCTTCATCTGAAAGCATGCGTCTCCAAACCTTATCACTGCAGACGCGTCCCACAGTCTCAATATCAATTCCCACCTCATTATCCGAAACAATACATACCGCCATGCTTTTATTATGACTAATACTAAAATGTATATCCGGATATTCTTTAAGACTTGGTCTGCCCCATCTGTTGCGCACAACAGTACACTCCGAAAGCTTTATACCATATTCCTTTGTAAGAGCATGTTCAAAAAGCTTCCATGCCATATCATGTTGTAAATTTGAGTTTGCATTACGGCTTACGGCATCATCTTCAATCCAAACGGCATAAATCATAATCTATTCTCCGCTATTGATATTAGTAAGTATATCTTCCAGTTCCTCTACGTTCTTAGCTAGTCTGCATGCTCCGGCATCCAAAAGTTCCTTGCTGTCTCCGTAGCCGAACAACACACCTATCGTTTTCATATTATTCTTATTAGCACCGATAACATCGTGACTACGGTCACCAATCATAACCGTCTCTTCAGGCACAGCCCCTGTCTGCTTTAAAGCATACGCTATTACTTCCGCCTTATCTGCCCTTGTTCCGTCAAATTCACTACCGAACGTCGCATCAAAAAACTCTGCAAGTCCGTAACGTTCTAAAATCCTGTCAGCAAACACAATCGGTTTTGATGTAGCAAGCACAAGCTTAAATCCAGCTTTTTTTAAATTGTCAAGCATTCCTGCTATACCTTCATAAACACCATTCTCAAATATACCAACGTCTTTAAATCTTTCTCTATACTTTGCAATCGCTGCTTCCGCCTGTTCTTCATCCAATCCTGCATATTCCATAAAAGACCACTTAAGCGGCGGTCCGATAAACACAAGCAAATCTTCAAGATTATTTACCTTCTGTCCAAATGACTCAAGTGCATATGCAACCGACTTTGTAATTCCTTCCTTAGGGTCTGTAAGCGTTCCGTCCAAATCAAAAAACAAATTTTTAACCATCTGTTATCTCCTAAAAAAATTCGCAACTATACAATTTAAGCATACCATATTCTGCCGTTTCCGTACATGTTTTTCTTTATATTTCTTGAAGAATTTTTTGTATTATTTCAAAACAAAAAATCCGGATATAAAGTGTTTCACCTTATATCCGGATTATTATTAGTCAAATAATTAAATATTAGTTCTGCTTCTCTTCGGAATAGTCTTTGGAGTTACCGAGGGTAACTGTAATTATTGTGCTATGATAAGTATTACGTTTTAGTACTTTCACACCAAGTTCCACAGTATCACCGGGGTTGCATTCTACAATAAGCTCCGTAAGTTCTTCCATCGAAGCTACTGCTGTGCCGTTAAAGGATGTGATGATATCTCCCTGTTCAAGGCCTGCTGCTTCTGCCGGAGACCCCTTCTCAACACTGCTAACAAAAATACCGGCAGGCATTCCATACATGAACTGATACTGGAAGGTAATATCAAAACCATAAATACCAAGATAAGACTTTTCTTCAACTTCTTCCGCATCCTTAGGATTGTTGAGGATATCTTCTATAATAGGTTTGGCGGTATTAATTGGGATGGCATAACACATTCCTTCCACACCTGTACTTGAGTACTTTAAGGAATTAATACCTATAACCTCGCCCGAAGAATTAATAAGAGGGCCACCACTGTTACCTGCATTAATGGCTGCATCTGTCTGAATAAGTTCAAGAGTCATATCAACCATCTCGACCTCACGGTTAAGTGCACTGATAACCCCAGTAGTAACTGACTGTCCGTAACCAAGTGCATTACCAATGGCAATCGCCGCATTACCTACTTTTACAGTATCGGAATCACCCATAACAGCAATTGCTATAGCCTGTAAGGTCCCTTCTTCAATATTCTCAAGCGGCACGGCAACAAGCGCAATATCGGAATCCGGTGCTGTTCCGAGAACTTCTGCCTTAACCTCCTTACCATCCACAAAAACCACCGTTAAAACATCAGCATCTTCAACCACGTGATTATTGGTAAGAACAAGAATCCTATCTTCCTGACGGCTTATAATAATACCTGTTCCACAGCTTTCTCTGGTCTGTGTACCCTGCTGTCCAAAATAATACCCGAAATATCCGTTATTGGTAACATACTCAATACTGTTAACTGCAACAACCGATTTTACAGCATTCTCAACAACATCCGACACATCTAACATCTTAACAAGAAGCTCTGATTGATGAGTTGTCTGTATATCATTTGAAACATTTACAAATTCATCAGGTTCCGTTGTTTCAACTTCTTTATAAAATCTGCCGATTCCTGAATCTTGTGTTTCATTCTTTTCTCTTGTATTTATATAATCTATTCCAAAACTTACTGTAGCAACCCCTCCGCCGATTACGACAGCTCCAAGAAACACAATCGCTACTATTTTAAAAATATTCTTTCGATTTTTACTCATATCAACAACCCTTTCCGTAATCTTGTATCATTATGATAAATCACGAATGTGGCAGTATTTTGATAAATATGTGAAAAAACAGTGAACAAATTATTGAAGAAAATCTTTTATTTTTTTACTTCTTACAGGATTACGAAGCTTACGAAGTGCCTTGGCTTCAATCTGCCTGATTCTCTCTCTTGTAACCTTAAACTCTCTGCCTACATCCTCAAGTGTACGGGGATGACCATCCAGGAGACCAAATCGCAAAAGAATAACCTGTTTTTCTCTTTCTTTCAAATCATCAAGTAAAACATCAATATGTTCACGAAGCATTACCGACTCAATATTCCCCTCAGGAGTAACTGCATTGTTATCCGCAACAAAATCCCCGAGATTGGAATCGTCCTCTTCACCGATAGGCGTCTCAAGTGATGCAGGCTCTCTTGCAATCTGCATAATCTCTATTACCTTGTCTTCTGTCATATTAAGCGCTTCTGCAAGTTCTGTCATTGACGGCTCATAACCAAGCTCCAATGTAAGCTTTCTCTGCATCTTAGATAATTTATTAATAGTCTCGACCATATGCACAGGTACACGAATAGTTCTCGCCTGGTCTGCAAGCGCTCTCGTTACAGATTGTCTAATCCACCACGTTGCATATGTACTAAGTTTATATCCTTTTTCATAATCAAACTTCTCAACACCCTTGATAAGACCAAGGTTACCTTCCTGTACAAGATCAAGAAAGCTCATTCCTCGTCCTGTATATCTCTTTGCAATACTTACAACAAGACGGAGATTTGACTCAATAAGACGGTCCTTTGCATACTGATCGCCTTCGGCCTTTCTCTTGGCAAGTTCAATCTCTTCTTCGGGGGTAAGAAGCGGCACCGTACCTATTTCTTTAAGATACATTCTTACCGGATCCTCTGTTCCTACTCCTTCAAGTAAATCTATAGACTCTATATCGATTTCTTCTTCTGCTGAAACATCAAACTGACTATCATCATCATCAAGTAATATGTCATCCTCAACAAAATCCTCATTCATCACGCGAAGAACATCAATCTTATGTTCCTCCAGATACTGATATATCATTTCTAACTGTTCAACAGTAAGACTCTCGTCCTTTAAAAAATCGTTAATTTCGCTTAACTCTAAAACTCCTTTCTTGCTCTTACCAAACTCAACCAACTGCTTTAGCAATTCTTCAAAATTCTCTTTCATCACTCAAGTACAATCCTTTCAAAATCTTCGCACTGCAACATTATACACTTTTATTCGACACAGGGCAAGAATTTTTTTATCGAAATTTTGTAGTAAAAAAAACTCAGTTAAAAAACCACCTATGCGGACCTTGCCGCAAAGGTGGTTTTATATTTTAACTATATCTTTTTAATATCAAAAGAAACCGCAACAGCCTCTCTTGCTGCTTCAAGGCTTGCGAACTCGCCTGCCTTAATCATCTGAGCCATAAGATTACCAAGTGCTGTACCCTCGATAGGGCCTGCATATACTTCTTTGCCGGTATACTTCTTAGTCATCTCATTAAGATGCATATCCTGGCAACCGCCACCGACAATATGAAGTCTCTTGAAAGTTCTTCCCGTAATATCTTCAATTCCCTTAATTGTGTCTGCATAAGACTGTGCAAGGCTGTGATAAATACAAGCAAGACGCTCACTCAAATTCTTCGGAACAGGCTGTCCTGTTCTCTCACAGTAAGCATCAATTGCTTTCTGCATATTCTCCGGTGCAAGGAAACTTGCATCATTAACATCAAGCATTGAAGGAAAATCATCGCCTTCTTTAGCCATCGCTATAAGTTCAGGGAAACCATACTTCTTATCGCCTTCGCTGTTAAGCTCTCTTCTTACACTCTGAAGCATCCAAAGTCCCATGATATTCTTAAGGTAACGGAATCTGTACTCATATCCGCCCTCATTAGTAAAGTTTGCCTCTTTACTTCTGGGTGAAGTATCTGCCTCTTTACGCTCTATACCCATGAGTGACCATGTACCTGAACTCAAATATAAGAAATCATCATCATTAGCCGGAACCGCCATAACAGCCGAACCCGTATCATGTGTAGCAGGGAGCACAACTTCAAGATCAAATCCCACTTCTTCCTTAATGCTGTCCCTAAGGAAACCTACAGAAGTCTTAGGAAGATTGAGCTTACCGAACATCTCCTTATTAAATCCGAGCATCTCAATCAACTCGTAATCCCATTCCTTAGACGCTGCATTAACAAGCTGACCTGTTGTAGCATTGGTATACTCATTCATCTTAACACCTGTAAGAAGGTAGTTAAAATATTCAGGAACCATAAGGAATGATTTTGCTTTTTCTATGTATTCGGGATTGGAAAGCTTAATTGCATATAACTGATATACTGTATTAAACATCTGCTTCTGAATACCTGTTCTTGCATAAAGGTCATCCTCTGAAATAACCTTATATAACTCTTCATCAACGCCCTCTGTACGGCTGTCTCTGTATGCAACGGTATCACCGAGCACATTGTCATTCTCATCCAAAAGAACAAAGTCAACTCCCCATGTATCAATACCCATGCTCACAGGAAGCTTACCGATATTCTTACATTCTTTGATACCGTTAACTATCTCTTTAAAAAGTCTGTCGAACTCCCAGCACAAATGACCGTTTTTCTGTACAAGTCTGTTCTCAAAACGATATACCTCTTCCAAAATAATCTTACCGTTTTCAACATAGCCCAAAATATGACGTCCGCTTGACGCACCGATATCTACGGCCAAATAATATTTACTCATGTTATCGTCCACCTTTCATTAACTTCGTTATGTGCAAATATATGTTTATTGCAACACAAAATTCTGAATATAATTATAATATAAACACCGGGTTCTATCAAGTTATTTAACATCAAAAAGCGCATTTACAAACTCATCCGCGTCAAACTTCTGCAAATCATCAATTTGCTCGCCGACCCCGATATACTTAACCGGAATTCCGTATTCCGCCTGAATTGCAACTGCAATACCACCCTTGGCAGTTCCGTCAAGTTTAGTAAGAATAATACCTGAAATATCTGCAACATTCTTAAACTGTTTGAGCTGCTCGAGTGCATTCTGCCCGGTAGTACCGTCAAGCACCAAAAGCGTCTCACGATATGCGTCAGGGAATTCTCTCGTAATGATTCTGTCGATTTTTTTAAGTTCTTCCATAAGGTTATTCTTGTTATGGAGACGTCCTGCCGTATCACAAAGCAAAATATCTGCGCGTCTTGCTTTTGCTGCCTGCACGGCATCATAAATTACCGCTGCGGGATCCGAGCCTTCCTGTTGTGAAATAATGTCAACACTCGAACGGTTTGCCCACTCTGTAAGCTGTTCTATCGCAGCTGCACGGAAAGTGTCGGCAGCTGCAAGAATCACCTTCTTGCCCATATCCTTAAACTGTCCCGCGAGCTTACCTACAGAAGTAGTCTTACCCACACCGTTAACGCCGATTACAAGAACTACTGAAGTCTTATTCTCAAACTCATATGCCGTCTCGGGAAGTCTCATCTGCTCTCTTATCGTATCAATAAGAAGTGCCTTGCAATCCTGTGGTTCCTTGATTTTCTGCTCTTTAACTTTCTCTCTGAGACTCTCCATAATTGCCATGGTCGTATTAATACCGAGGTCACCCATTATGAGTGTCTCTTCGAGTTCTTCATAAAAATCCTCATCAATATTGGAAAATCCACTAAAAATCGAATCAATACCCGATACAATATTTGCTCTTGTCTTAGAAAGTCCTGCTACAAGTTTTCCAAAAAAACCTTTTTTATTTTCTCCCATAATTAACTCTCCTTATTAGCCTGTTTTTCCAACTGGTCTTCTATAAGATTAACCGAAACAAGCGTTGAAACACCCTTTTCCTGCATTGTAATACCGTAAAGTCTGTCTGCCTCAGCCATCGTACCTCTTCTGTGTGTAATTACGATAAACTGTGTATTCTTAATAAGCTTCTTAAGATATTTTGCGAAACGGATAACGTTGTTCTCATCAAGTGCCGCCTCAATCTCATCAAGAAGGCAGAACGGTGAAGGCTTAAGATTCTGGATTGCAAAAAGAAGCGCAATCGCTGTAAGTGCTTTCTCGCCACCCGATAACTGCATCATATTCTGAAGCTTCTTTCCCGGAGGCTGTGCTATAATCTTAATTCCGGCTTCAAGAATATCCTCCTCTTCGGTAAGTTCAAGTGTACCCTTACCACCTCCGAAAAGTTCCCTGAAAGCCTTGTCAAACTCAACCTTAATATCCTTAAAACCTTCTTCAAACTGCTTTCTCATGCCGTCATCAAGTTCTTCGATAATCTTGAGAAGGTTCTGTTCTGCAGTAATAAGATCATCATGCTGTGTTTTAAGGAATTCATAACGTTCAGATACTTCTTTGAAGTCCTCAATAGCATTGACATTGACACTTCCGAGAGCCTTGATATCGCTCTTGAGTGAAGAAGCCTTCTTCTTCATCTCGGTTACACTTCCGAGAGTATCATCCTTAAATTCAAGTGCGGCATTATATGTAAGTTCGTATTCCTCCCACATATAATTAATTCCGCCCTCAAGAGAATTCTCGACCTTTTCCTTCTGCCCTGTAAGTCTGTACATTTCCTTATCCAGAATACCTGTCTTCTCAAAAGTCTCTTCTCTCTTTTTAAGGTCTGTCTTCTGCTGCGCATTGAGCTCTTCCCTGCGTTCAGTAAGCTTAGCAAGCTTATTGTCGAGGTCTGAATTATTCTTAATTCCCGCCTCAATAGTCTTGTAAATTTCTTCTATATTGTTCTTCTTTGTCTCAATATCACCGGCAGCCTGTGTCTGTTGTTCCTTAAGTTCAGCAATATCAGCCTCATACTGCTCAATTTCACGGTTAATACGCTTGATATTTTCAAGAATAAAGGATTCCTTCTGTGAGAGTGAAGAATACTCCATTCTGATGGCTTCGGTAACTCTTCCTTGCTCAGCCTCAGTAAGTCTATCCTTCTCAGTCTCGTCATTGAGCTCATCAATACTAATCTCGAGTTCCCTGTTTCTGTTCTCAAACTCAACAAGCTTAGCGTTTAATGAATTAATCTGCTCGTTAATATCCTTAAGCTGTGTATCAAGCTCTGATGATTCTCCTACAAAATTCTTATATTCTTCCTCGATTGCACTGTATTCGTCAGACGCACGATCAAGGTTAAGCTTTGCCGTAGTTCTTAAAATCTGCTGTTCCTGCAATCTGATTCTTAAATTCTCAAGTTCTGTCTGAAGCTGCGAACACTTATTACGATTAGACTCATACTGTCTTTCCATATCCTCAAGTCTCGCAAAAAGCTTAGCAACAGTTGCTTCAAGTTCTTCTATCTCTCTCTTTCTTCCGAGAAGATTACTGCTGTGCTTAAAAGCACCGCCCGTAAGAGAACCACCAGGATTAAGAAGTTCTCCATCAAGTGTAACAATTCTCAAAGAATGCTTATACTTTCTTGCAAGTGCAAGAGCATTTTCTATTCTGTCAGCAACAACTACTCTTCCGAGCAGGAATTCCGCTACATTCTCATACTTTTTATCAACAGCTATAAGCTTACTTGCAATACCCTGTACGCCCTGTTCTTTAAGAACTGCCGCGTCTATTGCATTACCGCGCACCGTAATACTGTCAAGCGGTAAAAATGTAGCTCGCCCCAGCTTATTTTTCTTAAGATGTTCAACAAGACCCTTGGCAGTATTCTCATTATCTGTAACAATATTCTGGATATTACCGCCCAGAGCCGTCTCAATCGCCGACTCAAACTTCTTCTCTGTTGTAAAAATATCAGCAACTACACCGATAATCCCTTTATTAGACTTCTTAAGTTCCATAACCTGACGAATGGAGTTGCCGTAGCCGTCATAACGCTCTGCAATGTTCTGCATGGATTCAAGACGTGATTTTGCCTGATGATAAGACTGCTGCGTACGAAGTCTCTCCTGCTCAAGCTCTGTATTCTGCTTCTGAAGCTGCGAAAGATTCTCCGCAATTCCCGCGCCTTCTGCTTCAATGCTCTTTATCTTGGCTTCAACAGCGTCAAATTCCTTCTTAAAACCATCAATATATTCCTGCTTAACAGCCTCATCACTCTTATACTGTATAAGTCTTCTGCTTATCTCCGACTTCTTTATATTAACCTGCTCGGACATAACACTATATCTCTGCAAACGTTCTTTAACAGATGACTTCTCATTAAGCAAGTCAATAATGCTGTTCTTATTCTCTTCAATCTGCGCAAGCTTTTCCCTGATGCCATTAGCCGTAGCTTCATACTTTGCCATTGCCTCAGCCTGACGTTTCTGAGCCTCTGAAAGTTTCTCGTTAAGTGCGTCTCTGTCCGCGTTGTGCTTTGCCGCTTCGGTATTTTTCTCTTCAATATGTACCTTAATTGCATCAATACGCTGATTAAAGCTCTCATCCTGAAGTGTTGCACTGTTAATCTGTTCTTTTAAAAGATTAATCTCACCTTCAAGCTTCTCACGAAGGAGCACATTCTGACTGCTTGAAGTCTTAATCTGCTCAATCTCTTCATTAACAGCCGCAAGTTCTTCTTCAACCTTCTCATAGCGCAACTTGCTTGCTTCATATTCCTGCTTGGCATTAATAAGTTCGTTATCGGCTATAAAAATTTTATCCTCCAACTCTTTTAACTGTTCCCTAAGAGATGTTGTCTCCGCAAGAAATGAGTTAATATCATAAACCTTAAGTTCGTCCCTAAGGCGCAAATATTCTCTGGCTGTAGCTGCCTGCTTCTCAAGAGGTCCGACCTGCTTCTCAAGTTCTGACAAAATATCCTCAATTCTTATGAGGTTCTGCTTCTCTGCCTCAAGCTTCTTAACAGCAGCATTTTTACGCCTTTTGAATTTGACGATACCTACCGCCTCATCAAAAAGTTCTCTTCGATCCTCCGGCTTTCCGCTTAAGATTTTGTCAATCTGACCCTGTCCTATAATTGAGTAACCTTCCTTACCGATACCTGTATCATAGAAAAGCTCATGAACATCCTTAAGGCGACACGCATTACCGTTAATAAGGTATTCACTCTCACCGGAACGATATACACGACGTGCAACAGTTACCTCGTCATAATCTATTGCAAGTGAATGATCGGAATTATCAAGTGTAATTGCAACATAAGCAAAACCCTGCGGCTTACGATTCTCCGTACCTGCAAAGATAACATCCTCCATCTTAGAGCTTCGAAGTTGCTTCGCACTCTGCTCGCCAAGAACCCAGCGGACAGCATCGGCAACATTACTCTTACCGCTTCCGTTGGGGCCTACGATACCTGTTATTCCGTTATGAAATTCGAATCTTAATTTATTGGCAAAGGATTTAAAGCCCTGCACCTCAATACATTTTAAATACATATTAACCTCTCTTCTGAAGCTTTAGTATAGCCTTGTAAGCAGCTGCCTGCTCCGCAGCTTTTTTCGTTCGTCCGCATCCCCTGCCCTCTTCGACACCATTAATAAGTGCTGCTACCGTGTATGTCTTATTATGGTCAGGACCGTCCTCTGATATTATAACATAAGAAAGCTCTTTATTGTTATGATTACTTTGCACAATTTCCTGCAAAATAGTTTTACTATCCGTAAAAAGCTTTTTGTTTTCTAAGTCAGTTAAAACAAATCTATATATAAATCTCTTGGCTTCTTCCATTCCACCGTCGAGAAAAATTGCACCGATTAAAGCCTCCATGGCATCGGACACTATTGAGGCACGCCTCCGTCCACCGGACATTTCTTCTCCATGGCCAAGATAAAGGTAATCCCCAAGCGAAAGCTCTGCCGCACAGAGCGCCAAAGTCGGTTCACAAACTATACTTGCCCTTGTTTTCGTCATCTCGCCTTCCGGCATCTTAGGATAATTAGTATACAAAAACTCACTTGTAACAAGTTCAAGTACAGCATCACCCAAAAACTCTATTCGTTCATTGTATCCACTCTTTAGATGCTTCTCATTGGCATAAGAACTGTGTGTCAACGCCAGTTTAAGTAATTCCGGCCTTTTAAAACTGTATCCGATTTTATTCATCAAGTCTTTGATTTCCAATTATATTCCTCCAAATGCTGCCGTAAATTACCGGTTGCGAATTCTTATAACTTTGCGAAACAGCGAGTAGGAAACCTACTCGCTGTCTAAATTAACCAATAGCCTTTTTAATTTGCTCTACCGCATCTCCTACGGTAACGATGTTCTCTGCATCTTCGTTAGCGATCTCGATATCGAATTCTTCTTCAATTCCCATGATAATCTGGAAAACGTCCAGTGAATCAGCTCCCAAATCATCTGTAAAAGTTGTCTCCATTGAAATCTCGTCAGCGTCTACATTGAGAACCTCTGCGATAATCTGCTGCAATTTTTCAAATTCCATTATAACTTCATCCTTTCTACTCTTCATCTAAAAGATTTGCTTTTATTTTTTCATTAATCTGCTGCTTTTTAAATGCAATGCATTGAATAATTGAATTAGTAATCTCTTTTGAAGTTGAATTACCGTGTGCCTTAACAACAAGGCCATTAAGTCCGAGAAGCGGTGCGCCACCGTGCTCGCTTGCATCAAAAGCCTTAAGTGTCTCCTTAAGTGAAGACTTAAGAAGCAAGCCTCCAATCTTAGTCTTAAGATTCTTATACATACAACCCTTAATCTTCTTCATGAAAGTCGAACCGACACCTTCGTAAAGCTTAAGTATTACATTACCAACAAAGGCCTCGCAGACAATTACGTCTACATCACCCTTGGGAATATCTCTTGCTTCCACGCTTCCGACAAAATTAATATCGGTACAATTCTTAAGTAAAGGCATAGTCTCTTTAACAAGAGCATTACCCTTCTCTTCTTCAGCTCCGATGTTAACAATCGCAACCTTGGGATTCTTAACGCCGACAACGCTCTCCATATACACGGAACCCATTCTTGCAAACTGAACAAGATGTGAGGCTCTGGCATCAACATTTGCTCCGCAATCAATCAAAAGCGATACGCCCTTCTCTGTCGGAATAAGCGGTGCAAGAGGTGCTCTCTCGATTCCCTTAATCTTACCTGCAATAAGCTGACCGCCAACCAAAACCGCGCCGGAACTTCCCGCGGAAACAAAAGCATCTGCCCTGCCATTCTTAACCTGGTTAAGTGCCACAACAAGTGATGAATCCTTCTTGCGTCTGATAGCCATAACCGGAGGTTCTTCAGTAGCGATAACTTCCGTAGCATTAATAACCTCAATTCTGTCCTTATCATAAGTATACTTGGCAAGTTCTGCCTTAACAACATCCTCTATACCTACAAGCAAAACCTTAATCTCCGGTCTTAATACGACTGCATCAACCGCACCTTTTACAATCTCGACAGGGGCATTATCTCCGCCCATCGCATCAACTGCAACAATTACGTCTGCCATAATAATGCCGCCTCCTTATCATACCTATATGTTACTATACTAAAATGAATTTACCATGTCAACCATTATAATGAAATTTAATTTTCTTATTCTCCAAGTGATTTTTTAGAGTGAACAACCACTTCTTTTTCATAACATGTAAACATTCCGTCTACCTTTTCTTTATCAGGCGCTTTTGTAATAATACTTACCACCGGAACAATCACAAGACCTGCAAGCATTGCAAGTGCACCGCAGTTAATCGGTGACTGAAGCCATACCGGGAATATGTTCTTGCAGAACATGTTAAGAAGCATGATACCGCAACCAAAAATAAAGCTTGCAAAACAACCCGCCTTAGTAGTACGTTTCCAATACAAGCCGTAAATAAACGGTGCAAGGAATGCTCCAGCCATTGCTCCCCATGAAATACCCATGAGCTGAGCGATAAATGTAACATTACTCTTATACTGTAAAATTGCAATAACAACTGAAATAACGATAAATACTACGACAAGTGCTCTCATGATAAGCATCTGCTTCTTATCATCCATCTTCTTAATGATGTTCCCCTTTAAGAAGTCAAGTGTAAGTGTTGAGCTTGATGTGAGTACAAGTGATGATAATGTTGACATTGATGCTGAAAGTACAAGGATTACTACTACACCGATTAACATATCCGGTAATCCTTCAAGCATCTTAGGTACAATTGCATCATATACGATACCCTTGCTTGTATCAAGCTTATCACTGTAAAGTCTTCCGAAACCTCCGAGGAAGTAACATCCTCCTGCTACAATCAAAGCAAAGATTGTTGAAATGATTGTACCCTTGCTGATTGCTTTCTCACTCTTGATTGCGTAAAACTTCTGAACCATCTGCGGAAGTCCCCATGTACCGAGAGAAGTAAGAATTACAACTCCGAGAAGATTAAACGGGTCAGGTCCGAAGAATGATGCAAATGCACCCGGTGTTGTAGATACAGCCGTATCCTCAACCTTTGCAAGTCCGTCAAGTGCTGCCATAAAACCACCGTTGGAATTAAGAACTGCAGCAATTACCATAACGATACCGAACAGCATGATAATACCCTGAATGAAATCGTTAATGGCTGTAGCCATATAGCCACCGACAATAACATAAACAGCCGTAAGCACTGCCATAATGATAATACATACAGTGTAATCAATATTAAATGCCATTCCAAAAAGTCTTGATAAACCATTATACAAAGATGCTGTATAAGGAATCATGAATATGAAAATAATCGCAGAAGCAATTATCTTTAACGGAACACTTCCGAATCTCTTCTCAAAAAACTCAGGCATTGTTGCAGAACTTAAATGCTGCGACATGAGACGTGTTCTTCTTCCGAGAATAACCCAAGCAAGAAGTGAACCGATTATTGCATTACCGATACCGATCCAGGTTGATGCAATACCGAACTTCCATCCGAACTGTCCTGCATAACCGATAAAAATTACTGCTGAAAAATATGAAGTACCATATGCAAAAGCTGTAAGCCACGGACCTACGGCACGTCCGCCGAGAACGAAACCGTTAACGTCAGTTGCATGCTTTCTGCAGTAAACACCAACACCAATCATAACCGCAAAAAATACTACCAACATTATAATTTTAGCAACCATTTTATTTTTCTCTCCTAAATCGTAATAATATTTTGTAACTCACGTTGTTTCTTAGCACTCTTTCAAACATCTTATGTATTAACCTGTAATCTGAGCTTCTACAAGGCTCTTTCCGCAGTAAATCTCTCGAAGTCTCGGCTTCTCGATTTTACCTGTTGCATTACGCGGCACTTCTGCGAAAATAATTTTTCTCGGACGCTTATATCGGGGAAGTTCTGTACAGAACTCGTTGATATCATCTTCCGAAACGTTCTCGCCCGGCTTAAGTTCGATAATTGCTGCAGCTATCTCACCAAGTCTCTCATCCGGCAAACCTATTACGGCAACGTCCTTAATGGAGTTATGCGCACGAAGGAAATCTTCTATCTGAACAGGATAAAGATTCTCACCACCTGAGATGATAACATCCTTCTTTCTGTCTACAAGATAGATGAATCCGTCCTCATCCTCTTTTGCCATATCTCCTGTGTGAAGCCATTCACCTTTAAGAATCTCGTTAGTGGCTTCAGCATTATTGTAGTAGCACTTCATAACACCGGGTCCTTTTACGGCAAGTTCTCCGACCTCTCCTTGTGCAACTTCGCTTCCGTCAGGTGCAACAATCTTGGTCTCCCACAGATAACCTGCTTTACCGATTGCACCGACTTTATGAATATTCTCAACCCCGAGGTGAACACATCCGGGCCCTATGGACTCGCTCAAGCCGTAGTTGGTATCATAATCATGATTCGGGAAAACTGACTTCCATCTCTTGATAAGACTCGGCGGTACAGGCTGCGCACCAACATGCATAAGTCTCCACTGTGAAAGTCTGTATTCTTCAAGATTTACTTCTCCTCTGTCAATCGCATCAAGAATATCCTGTGCCCACGGCACAAGAAGCCATACGATTGTTACCTTTTCTGCAGATACTGTCTGCAAAATCCATTCCGGTTTAACACCCCTAAGGAGCACTGCCTTACTTCCGCTAAGTAAGCTTCCGAACCAGTGCATCTTGGCGCCCGTATGGTAAAGCGGCGGTATGCAAAGAAATACGTCATCTCTTGTCTGTGAATGATGATTCTGCTCTGTTCTGCAAGAAGAAATAAGCGCCTTATGTGTATGTAAAATAGCCTTAGGAAAACCTGTTGTTCCCGACGAAAAATAAATCGCCGCATCATCATCTTCATTTAAATCAACAGCCGGTGCCGTTGATGAACAGTAAGAAACAAGTTTCTCATAATTATCTGAAAAGCTCGGTGTATTCTGTCCTACATAAAAAAATGTTTTAACTCCTTTAAGCTTATCAAAAACCTGCTCGATTCGCCCGATAAATTCAGGTCCGAAAACAAGTGTATTGGCCTCTGAAAGCTCGAGACAATACTTAATCTCATCAGCCGTAAATCTGAAGTTCATCGGAACCGCAAGAGCTCCTGTCTTTAAAATCCCGAAGTATATCGGAAGCCACTCAATACAGTTCATCATAAGAATCGCTACCTTATCACCCTTCTTGATACCTCTTGTCATAAGAAGATTAGCAAAGCGGTTCGCTTTGATATCAAAATCTCTCCAAGTCATCTCACGTCTGTACTTCTCGCCCGGAGTACTTTCAATGAGGTTGTATTCTCTCCATGTAACAGCTCTATCAGGCTGCTGCTCCGGATTAATCTCGACAAGACTTACGTCGTTGGGGTAAATTTTCGCATTTTTCTCAAGTAATTCTGTGATAATCATAATTTTTCTCCTTCCATATCTCCTTAGTGAATTGCACAAAAAAAGCCCTCTGTCACAAATATGACAGAGGACGATATTAATCGTGGTACCACCTCTATTTACTGCATTCTTACGAACTACAGCCTCATCAGGCACATCATTATGCCCTAGCGTTATAACGTGTGCCTCACGTCGTAGCCTACTAAAATGTTCGGTACGAAGCTCTCGGAATGTATTCGACACAATCGGCCTTATCGTCTCGCACCATCCGACGACTCTCTGAAAAGCTCCCTGTATGTACTTCTTTCCGGTCAATGCCTTTTTCAACTTCTTTAATTCTAGCACTGTTTAATTCTGTTGTCAATAAAATTGTGAAATTCTAACATTTTATATAAAATTCAAATATTTTGTGTTTTACAATTGAAAACCACTATATTTAGTGGTATAATCTTCTCATAAACTACTAGAAAGGAGAACTAATCATGTTTGATCCTATTGGACTTATTATTTCACTTTTACTTGGTGCTCTTGCAGGTTGGATTGCAGGTAAGATTATGAAATCACAGGGTGGTTGGATACGTAACATCATCCTCGGTATCGTTGGCGGTTTCGTTGGCGGTTTTCTTGCAGACCTCATTGGTTTAGGCGGCGGTCTTATCGTTCAGTTAGCTATCGCAGTTGCAGGTGCTTGCCTCGTAATCTTTGTAGTAAACAAGCTTTTTAAATAAAGCTTACAGTACTTTAAGTACATATTCAAAATCAATTACCAAGAACAAAAAAAGAATGGCTTAGCCATTCTTTTTTTATTTAGTCGAGGTGACAGGATTCGAACATCTACATTCGTGTTCAAAGCTATCTCTATCTGTATTTCTTCTTGCCAGTCCTTCCTTGTCAAGTGACTCAAACTTAATAATACAATCATTGAAACCCTCAAAACAAAGCGACGAATAAGCGTCAAATCTAAGTTCCTTCATAACATAATCATTCATCCTATTTCATTGACATATAATAATTGCAAAAAAGAGGTTGAGTCTATCAACCTCCCTTTCATTCGGATAACAGGTATCTAACCAACACATTGCTAATATCTGTTTTCGAGTAAACATTCTTACAATGCTATCTTCTACAACATATATAGACATAATAACAGCAGACCTCATAACAATGTCACTCATAAACGACCACAAAAGCGACTAAATCCCACAAAAATGATTATTACTCATTGGCTCACTGCTTGCTTTTCAATTGCCATAATTCCATTCATCTTTTCAGCAAGAGCTCTCTTCCTTTCGTCAAAACTATGACTGTAAACCGAAAGTGTTGTAGACACACTAGAATGTCCCATAAGTTCCTTAACTGAAACTATATCTGCATCTGCTTGCGTAATCAGATTGCTTGCAAATGTATGTCTCAAACCATGAAAAGTGATATGAGGTAACTGCGCTGAATTCTTCTTTATAAATTTCGCAAACCGATTTCCGATGATAGACGTGTGCATTGGATTTCCGAATTCGTCCGAAAACAGAAAACCAGAATCATTAAATACTCTGCCATGCTTTAAACGATTTTCTTTGTACTTAGAAATTCTTTGACGTACAATCTTCTCCACCTCTTCCGACATAAACACAAGCCTATCTCCCGCCTGAGTTTTTGTTGCCTTCAGAAACTCCTTCCTACCTGCGTAGACTTTTGCTTGTGAGATATGAATTGAATGGTCTTTCAAATTCACTGCTGAAAGAGTAAGACCTGCAATTTCCGAACGACGTAGTCCTAATCCCACACCACAATAAACTGCAAACTGTAACAACTCATCGTTGTTCTCATTGATAAGCTTTAACAATACCGAGATTTCCTCTGGCGAATACACTGAAATTTGCTTTTTGTTCTGCTTTGGCAGGTCAACCATAGAGCAAGGATTTCGCTTCGCTTCTATGTACCCATACTTCGTGGCATACTCATAGATGCCACTCAAAAGCATAACATAATTTTTTACTGACTTTGGGCTCAATCCGTGGTCTTGTAGCAGATGAACATACCTCTGTACCTGCCTTCTATCAAGTTTCATCAGTTGACAGTCACCCAGTTCAACCAGAATACCGTGATTTTTCTCGTTAAGCATCTGTTTATAATTGTTCTGTGTTGTTGGTTCTAACTTCCTGCTAACATAATCTTTCAAATAAATTTCTGTAAACTCTCTCAAAGTAACCTTGTAAGTCTCCAATACAATCCCACTTGAAGCTTCATATTCCTCTTCTACCTTACGAATAAATGCATTGATAGTCTTCTTAGGTGTTGATGCCGGAAATGTCTTAGATGAACGTTTTCTTCGACCGTCAGCGGTCTTGATTTCAAAATTGACTTGGATTCGCTCTTTCGGAGTGCCCTTGTCTAATACTCTCTTAGATGCCATATGACTCTACCTCCTTATTATTTTTACTAGAATATATAAATAAACTGCTCGACTTTTCATAATCAATAGAGGAGAGGGGTAACTCCCTCTCCTCTATTTTTTTAACTGAATACCTCTAAGTCCCCTGTCCCCATTAGATTTTAACGGTTCTACTCTAACATTCCTGTCTCTCAAGATTTTTTTTACTTGCACAGGAAACTCATTTCCGATATAAATTTCATAAGCACCTTTTTCGTTGCAATATTCGGAATAAGCTTTGCGCAAATCAGAATACAATACCTTCCCCTTAGGATTAACAACAATCTTTTCGTTTACAAAACCAACAACAGGAAATGCATCATTTACCATGTGCATCAGATATTTGTCTGACTTTTTCTGATAACTAAACACATAGTCTTGCTCTTGTAGTCTCTTCATCCCTTCTATAGCCCTGATAAGAATGCCTTCCGCCTCTTTTTGGAGTGTTGAAAAAAGATTTTTGTCTGCCTTCTCAGGACCAAAATACGCACTAAACGGAATAATAAGATAACGTCTAGTAACTGCCGTGTTCGGAATCGTATCAATCTCTGGTAAAACATTGGTCGCTATAATCATTTTGAGATGTGAAGTAAAACTGTAATTCGCACCCCCTTTAATTTCAGCATTAATTTTGTCTCCTGTAACAATACTCTTGGTAATTCCCGAAAACAGCTGTGAGAGTTTCATCTTTGTGTCATTCTCATATACGATATTGACTCTTTTGTCTGATATAAAATGCCTTGAAAATGCTTTCTGATTTAACTCTGTTATAGGAATATTGGACACATTTTTGTCTGCAAGCATCGCAGACAAAATATCACAAAAAAGCGACTTGCCATTTGAACCATCGCCACAAAATATGAAGAGTTTGTGCGCTTTAATGCTCTCATCAAGCACATACCCCATAATTTCATTGAGCGATAGCATCATGGTCTCATCCCCGCAAGATATCTCTTCAATAAATTTATCATAACGAGGAGATTTTGCATAAGGATTATATGCTATGTTTAATCTCCAAGTAGATAAATTCTTTTTGCTAAATTTCACTAACTGCAGAGTCTTCAAATTTAATACTCCATTTGACAGGGTAAGAATATTCTTTTTACAATCCATCTTAGCAACGACCGAAACATTTGCAGGAATAGCAGACAATATCTGCCGTTCAAGCTTCGGAGTCCACATGCTTGTATCTATTAAATCCAAATACTCTTTTATCGTCTGCTTTTGTAAAATTTCCGACCATTCGAAGTAAATGCCTGTACTATCATCATACAGATAGTACAGGTTTTTTTGCAAGCTATATACTACAGTATATGTATTGAAGAAATCCTCCATAAACAAACTATAATCATCAATAACATATTTTCCATACTCATTAATGAGATAACCTTTTGACATATCTACTCCTCCTCGTCAAACTCTTCCTCTTCGTCAAACTCTTCCTCTTCATCAAGTTCGTCCTCGTCGTCAAGTTCGTCAAACATACTTCTGCTATTACTACTTTTAGATACCTTTTTGCTAGTATGTACATAGAAATCCTTAACATTAACATATTCTTTGCCATCTGTTGTCACATTAACTACAACTTCTATATCAACAGTTTTTCCTTTCAGTTGCTTTTCAGAGCTGAAATTTCCAATTGCGTTTACAAACTTTCTTTCTATAGAATTTTGATTAGCTTTTTGGTCAAAGAACACTGGCAATTCACTGTATTCATTACCATCAACATCCTTCGGTCTAAACTTTACTAACAGCTTTTCGCCGTTCTTTACTAACATGGCTTCTGTAATAGTAGCACTGTAAATTCCCGTCTCTGTAATACTAGGCAAAAATTCAAAAAATGAAAGATTCATATCTTTTCCTCCTAAAGTAAAAATTTATTTGCGATATTAAGTTATCAATGTGCATCTGAGCGCTCATCCAAAGCTTGCTATCGTCTTTGTGAGCAACAGCTTAGCACAATCGAAAACAGGTGTCAACAACTTTTTTGTAACTTTTGCACATTTTTATCTTTCTTTTTTCTTTTTCTATTGTGTATATTCCACAAAAAACTGCCAGTCTATCCTTGCCATATGCCATCTCATGACCGTTTTAGCCAGTCTATCCTTGCCAAAACGGAACAAATTCCTAGAACCCGCATAAACACTGGGTTTTGGGAACTATTCTGCAACAATTTTCGTTTCTTCATTTTCGCAAAAAAAATTTTTCTTTTTCACCTGTATCTACTGCTTTTTGAAATATATATTCTAATTTTGATATTAAATCATCACACTATAAGGAGGTAACACACCATGAATACAAACGCATATTCAGAATTTGCACAATTGTTGAAGACAAAACTAGAACAGTCCTCAACAAGAGGACTGTCTTTCAGTAAAGTCCTCAAAAACAATGATACGCTCTTTGATATTGTAAGCGTCAAAGACACCTCTCTTGCACCCATAGTATACCTGCAAGAATTTTTCCATTCATACAAACACGGTTGTAACATTGAAGAAATAACAAGCAAGATTCTTCAGCTTCTGAATTCTCAACCCAACCACTTTGATGTAGAGATTCCAAATTTGGCATCATACGCCACGATTTCGGCAAATATTTTCCCTGTCCTGGTTAATCTTGACCTCAATCGCAAAAGGCTGAAAAACATCCCTTACAGCGTATTTCTCGACCTTGCCGTCACATATAAGATATTCCAGCCAATTACAGATGGGATAACTGGTCTCATTGAAATCAACAACACCATGATAAGTACATGGGGCATCTCTGTTGAAGAGTTACACAAAACTGCAATGAAAAATTTGAGAGGAATCCCCTTTTCCTGTTCTACCATGTCAGAACTCCTCGTGAAAACGGTACAAGACGAATCAGAAATATCATCCGAAGAGCTCTCAGATGTAACTTCAGCAGATAACCCACTTCTTGTTCTTTCTGCCGAACAGACATATACAAACGGAGCAACCGTTTTGTTGTCTACTGATACTTTCTACGAAGCACTCAACAAATACTTTCCATCTGTAACTACTCTTCTAATACTTCCCAGTAGTATCAATGAAGTACTTGCTATCCCCTATCCCGAAAAAGAATCAGACATCTCATACTTTCGTGAAGTTGTACAATCTGCAAACCAAAGCGGAAACATAACACCAGAAGAAATTCTCAATGACAAAAACCTCTACTGTTACAACAGTAAAACAAATAAGATTGAACTTGTAAAGGAACAGGAGGATAAGACATGAAACGATTTGAAAGTGCGATAAAGAGAAGCCTGGTATGTGATGATGATGGATTTCACTGCTATGAAGTCTGTCATGCATTAGAAAACTTTGATGGCAAAAAAGGAATACTTGTAACCCTATACCCGTCCTATTCTGGACTTGACATACACAAACTTGATAGTACTGCAATGCACCTACAAAACCACATGGAAGAATTAAATTTGAAACAGATTCGTATCATAAATCTTTTTTCTCGAATTGTTCGTGGCAGTAGGATGAGCACAAGAGGGATTCGACTAGACGAAGAAAATATGCAATACATTGAAAAAATCATGCAAGAGAAAGACTTCAAAGAAAACTTCTTCATTCTCGGATGGGGCAGTTCGCTCTCTTCTTCTTTGGTCGCAAATCAGACAAAAGACAGAATCATCGCTCTTTTTAAAAAATACAATCCGACTGGAATACTATATCAGATCTGTGCAGGTAACAGCACCTCTTCCGGAACTATTCTTCACCCCCTCTTTCTTGGAATCAGATTTGCAAATACAGCATGGAAACTTGTTCCCTATACTCCACCCGAATCTTTCGCTCCCGTTGCAGAGAAGAAAACCCATATCAAAGATAGCAACCTAAATATCCATAAAGGAAAAAATATGGAGAAAATAAATAAAAATAATTTGAAGTCAAAAGAAAACCAAAAGATGAGCCAAAAATCACTACAAAAGAAAGGATAAAAAGCTATGTACTACAAAATTGCAACATTGACAGACCTGCTCTGTTTGGAACACCATCTGAAAATAACTATGTTCCCAACAGAAATCACGAACATGGCACCTATTCTTGAACATCTGCACTTCAACATCAGCATTTTAGAAGACACATACGACAAAAATGAACTTTCGGAATTGAAAGGTGGCTTCGTCGCATTTTTTCCCTATGATGAATGCCTGTCATTAGAATACAGCATGAAAATGCTTCTGCTTCGATATCACTTGGAAGCAGATGATTTTGAGTCAGATTATGTTCTCACCACTATCACAAAAGAAAACACCAGCTTCACATGGCACAGCAGACTCTATATCATGTCTGACTTTCAGATAGTATTGGTGTTTCCAATCATAGAAGAAAGGAGGTCATAAACATGGAATATATACCATTCATTGCAGGTGCAACATTCGGCTTCGGTCTCGTCTGCATTTTTGAAATTTGTTTTGAATAATAGGAGGAAAGAAAAATGTTGTTTGCAGCACTCGCTACAGGTGTCACTTCCGCCACTCTCGGTGCTTTCATTCAAGGTGCAGTAGCTTCTGTCACAGTATACTCCATCGTGAAAACAGAAAAGAAAAAGACACCAAAGAAAAAATTCTAGTCAGCCCCGTAGCTGTCTGGCTAGTGTGCCAAAAAAAGCATGTCCTGTGGGTTCATGCTGTCAAGGTAGAAAGCGTAGCGAACCTTGACAGTAGGGACAGGACATGCCAGGCTACACCGCCAACGGCACAGAAGCAGGGGCTGACATTTGTTCTCAGTGGCAAAGTGGCAACTTTTTTCGAAGCATACTTTTTTCGTCTCTTTTTTTCTTCGCACCTGTTTTTTTTTCGCCACTTTGCCACTAATACTCAATATATAAAAAAACCTCAGGACAAAAAAAGAGAACTCTAACTGAGTTCTCATAATATTTGGTAGGTCTAGGGTAGTACTTATCAACTACATGCTACCATTACACCATATCACCGCAAACACCTAGACCTAAAAACATAATTTCTTTCTTCATACAATCGCTTCCTTTCATGATTACAAAATTCATAACATCATAAACAAAACCTGAAACAATAGAATTCGATAGAAATTCCATTATGTTGGTGATACTTGGAATCGAACCAAGACCTGTTGCTAACTCTTTTTTTGCGCTAACGCAATAAGATAATCCTGTTTCCCTCTGGGTCTTCAAGAACAAGTTCTTGTCCACCCCAGGATGCTGTCTTGGGTGGTTCAGCTTCAATTCCTTTACCAATAAGTTCTTCATACGTTTTCTGTAAATCATCAACTTTAAAAACAAAAGTAACATATCCAGCCGTTGATTTTCCCCATTTGTTCTCATCCCACACACAAATATATGCTTCATTCTCGTTTCCAAGTTGCCATCCATCATAACGGTCATCAGCAACATATACTGGCGCACCTATGTTTCTATAGAATTCTGCTAATGCTTTCGGATTTTTAGAACTAATATTAGTACATTGATATTTTACAATCATCGTAAACCTCCTCACTATATTCATGTAAATATGATATCATAATCTTTTTTTCTTTTCAACAACACATCCCATGTACAAATAACTGAAGCGACGAAAAAGCGCCCATATTTTTGAATAACCTTTTTCTTTGATACCGACTACATCCTAACCCAAATCAAAAAATACAGATATTTGCATACATTGCTCTTTCCTAGAAAAATCAAGAAGTCTCTGACCTTCTTTATGCTTTTGTCTAGTCAATCCTAAACAAAAAAAGAATGGCTTAGCCATTCTTTCTTAGTCGAGGTGACAGGATTCGAACCTGCGACTTCTACGTCCCGAACGTAGCGCTCTACCAAACTGAGCCACACCTCGATATGGAGCTGAGGGGAATCGAACCCCTGTCCGAAAACCCATCCATTGAAGCATCTCCTATCACAGTCATTATTTTATGCTTGCGCCATTCCCTCCATAGAACGCCTAATGACAGGCTTTCTGCTTCAGTAGCTTCATAAAATCTTCCGAACCCTCAAAGCTTTGGGAACGAAGTGCCTCACAAAGTTGATGCCGGATTCTTAAACAGTGAGCGGTTTAAGGCCGACAGCCGCCAAATTAGGCAGCGTACGCTAAATTATCGTTTGCGTTTATATTTAAGTTCCGGATTACTGCGCGGTCCCGGCCCGCGGATAGCTTCTTCAATTTCAAAATCCCCGTCGAAACCAGTACAACCCCTAAGGATTAATGGTTTAACAAACGAACAAAATGTATTATATAAAACTTTTTGCAAATCGTCAATAGTTTTTTTCTTTTAATAGAGATTTTTTACTTTAAATTCCTTCTCAGCTTCTCTTCTCTGGTCCTTCTTTGCGATATCATCGCGCTTGTCATATAACTTTTTACCTCTGGCAAGACCTATCTCAATCTTAGCAAGACTTCCCTTGAAATATACCTTAAGAGGCACAATTGTGTAACCCTTGATGGACGCCTTACCCATAATCTTGTTGATTTCATAGCCGTGCAACAAAAGCTTTCGTACTCTTAATGGATCCTTGTTGAAAATATTACCTTTCTCATAGGGACTGATATGCATTCCGTAAATATACAGTTCGCCCTTATCATCCTTAATATATGATTCCTTAATGCTGCACTTACCCATACGAAGCGACTTGACTTCCGTACCATGAAGTACAAGTCCTGCTTCGTAGGTATCTTCTATAAAGAAATCAAAATATGCCTTTTTGTTATTTGCCACAAGCTTAATACTATCTTTAGACATATTAAAACTCTTCCTCCCCGTCTTCTTCAGCCAAGATAAAATCTATGGTTCGGGTTATTTTATCACAACCTGCCACCTGAATCAATAGCTTTTCACCTAATTTAAAGGTTCTGCCGGTATCCTTGCCAACCATCTCATATTTTTCTTCATCATAATAATAGTAATCGTCCAAGAGATTATTGACATGAATCATCCCCTCTATAGTATTCTCAAGTTCCATGTAAATACCGTAATTAGTTATACCCGAGATGACACCCTCAAAAACTTCACCGATATAATCCTCGATAAATTCTACCTTCTTGAGCTTCTCTGTATCTCTCTCCGCCTCATCCGCACGACGTTCCGTCTTACTTGCATGTTCCGCAACTTCATTAAGAATTCCGTTGTAATGCGACATTCTTTTCTCTCCGAGATTACCGTTAAGATTCTCCTTAATAATACGGTGAATCTGCAAATCAGGATATCTTCTTATCGGAGACGTAAAGTGGCAGTAATATTTAGCCGAAAGGCCGAAATGCCCTGAACATGCTGTTGTATAACGTGCCTGCTTCATTGAACGAAGCGTAAGTCTGCTTATGAGTGCCTCCTCAGGTGTATTCTCGATTCTCTCAAGAAGCTTCTGGAGCTCCTTGGGATGAATCTCCTCTGTCGAACCTTTCATGCCGTAACCGAAGTTATTTATAAAAATCTCAAGCTTCTGAATCTTCTCGGGGTCAGGCGTCTCATGTGTTCTGTACACAAAAGGCATCTCCTGCCAAAAATAATCTTCAGCTATAGTCTCGTTGGTAATGAGCATAAAATCCTCAATTATCTTAGTCGCGGTATTACGCTCATAAGGCTTAATCTCAACAGGATGCCCCTTATCATCAAGAATAATCTTGGTTTCAGGGAAATCAAAATCTATTGAACCGCGCTTTCTTCGCTTGGAACGGAGAATCGACGCAAGTTCTGCCATAAGTTCAAACATTGGAACAAGTTCTTTATATTCTGCCTTCTCTTGCTCGTCGTTATCCTCTAAGATTTTCTTAACGCTTGTATAGCTCATTCGTCTGTCAATGTGAATCAATGTTTCTGCAATCTCATGACCTACAACATTTCCCTTAGAATCAATCTCCATAAGACAACTGAGTGCAAGCCTGTCTACGCCCGCATTAAGCGAACAGATACCGTTAGAAAGCTTATGCGGAAGCATAGGAATAACACGGTCCACAAGATAAACACTTGTACCACGTTTAAGTGCCTCGTTATCAAGAGCGCTGCCTTCCCTAACATAGTGCGTAACATCGGCAATATGCACTCCAAGATAATATCTGTCGCCCTTTTTTTCCAAAGAAACAGCATCATCCAAGTCTTTGGCATCCTCGCCGTCTATCGTAACCATAACAACATCTCGAAGATCCTTACGTCCGACCTTTTCTTCTTCAAGAACCACTTCCGGAATGGACTCAACCTGCTTCATAACTTCCTTAGGAAATTCCATAGGAATCCCGTGAGCCTTAATAATCGAAAGAATATCTGTTCCCGGATCATTAATATGACCTATTATCTCCGTCACAATCCCCTCCGGGTTCTTGTTCTTATTCCCATAACTTGTGAGCTTTACGACAACCTTATGCCCTGTCACCGCACCTTTTGAACGTTCGACAGGCACAAAAACATCCTTTGCAAACTTCTGGTTGTCCGGGATAACAAACCCAAAGTTTTTATCCTTCTTAAATGTACCTACTATTTCCGTAAAGCCTCTGGCAAGAATATTTACAATCTCGCCTTCTTCTCTTCTCCCGTCCTGAGCCTGTGCGGTAATCCTAACCTGTACGGTATCCTTGTTAAATGCACCGTTTACATTATTCTCATGAATATAAATATCTTCCTGTCTGCCTTCAACCCTAACAAAACCAAAAGGCTTATTCGCAGCCGCTTCAAATATTCCTGTAAGAAGATTCTCGCTTGCCTTCTGATATTTACCGTTCTTGGTACAGGTAATCTTACCCTCGAGCACAAGTGCATCAAGCGCCTCAGAAAGAGCCTCTCTCTCATCCTTAGGGACCTGAAGAAGCATCGCAAGCTCCTTGGCCTTCATTGGAACATAATGTTTATCACAAACAAGGTCATATATTACTTTTTTACGTTTTTCAAATAACTCTTTATTCATACACAATCCCTCCATATACAAAAAGGTTGTTACAGCTTATCCTCCGTAACAACCTAAATCTACTCATTAATCAATATTAAATCAAGTTAATAATTAATGACAATGCGATAAATGCAACACCAAGTATCTTAGTAAGCTTATCAAGCTTGCCTTCTGCTGAACGGCTCTTGTTCTTACCCCAATAAGTCTCTGCTGCTGCACCACTGATGGAACCGGATAAACCTGCCTGCTTACCTTCCTGAAGTAATACAATTACAATTAATCCAAGACATACAAGTGCATAAATTATGGTCAAAACAATCTTTAAAACGTCCATTTTATCTCCTTTCCCGTCCGTGGCGAACCTTAGATACCAGGTTGCTACAGTGTAAATCAATATTCTTATAAGTCAAACACGAATATTGTACCACACAAGTTTTTATTTTTCAACTGTTTTTTTCAGTTAATCATATGTTTCCATAAATTCAACAAACTTGTCTGCAAGTTCAGGATCATAGAGTTGACCTTTCTTCTCTTTTATATAATTAAGGGTAACTTCCTTAGTACGACCATATCCTATAGGGCGTTCTCCGGTAAATGTTACATATGTATTAATAATATAAATTATTCTTGCTTCTATCGAAATCTCTTTTCCTTTTAAGCGATTGGGATATCCCATTCCATCCCAAGTCTCATGAGTCTGCAAAATAATACCTGCTGCAACAACACTATCTTCAAACATCCTGGCAATTCTGTTACCAATCTCGACATGCTGTTGAACCGTCCTGCGTTGTTCTGATACATCCTTGGAATACATATTATCCCGACTGTACCATTCTTCATCAATAAAAGCAATCATGCCTATATCCTGAATCTGCGCAGCAAACATAATAAGATTAATCTTCTGAAAATCCATCTCCAGGAAACTACAGAACTGCGATATAAGAGCAATTGCCTTAGCAGTAATTGCTCTTGACAAAATCTTCTTCTGATATAAAATTTCTCGTATATCACTGATAATATCCTGTCTGGCCTTAATAAGATCCTTATCATGATACATTGCTTCATCAGCAATTCTGAGAGTATTCGATAGCTTTTCTGTATATTTTTCCGCCACATGAACGCCCAAAGAAACTGATGGTTTAAGTACACACTTCTCACACGCAACGCATGCCGCCTTAACCCTTGTGCAATATGCTCTTGCCTGTTCATATGTGGTATTCGGTAATATAACCTGAATCTCGTCACCACCGCATCTTGCGACAATACCGTTATCCGAAGGAAGCTCATTTTGCATTATATCAGATATTGTAAGCAACAGATGATCGCCCTTGGCATGCCCGAAAATATCATTCATAAGCTTTAAATTGTTAACATCCGCCGAGACAATGGCAATAGGATAAGCATCCTGTTTATCCTCATAATATGTCAGCATCTCTTCAAAATAACTTCGGCTGAAAAGTCCGGTAAGCTTATCATGAGTGGTAAGATACTGCAGCGCTTCCTTCTCTCGTTCAAGCTCTTCTTCAAGATTCTTCCTTAAACAAATCTCTTCCTTCTGAAGGAAATTCTTATAACCAAGCTCCGAAAGTTGCTTAACTACAAGATTAACAAATGTCACTATGCGTTCAAACTGCTCCTTTGTTCTGATTGGAATTTTTCTGAGACTCTTGATATAAACATCATAATCAACTCCAATATCTGCCGCATTCTTCCTATTGCGTTCCTCATCATCCAAAAGACCATCTATCATTACCTGACCCATAAGACAACTTGCAATATGTTTGCCGCCTACAACAATACTTGTTCCTGCATCCAAAAGACCTGCTGACAAACAAGGCGCAATAACCGTTCCCTCAGGATGCACACGTCCGAGAACCTCATCAGAATGATAACAGTTCTTAAGTCCCTTCTCCGTCTTACGAACAACGTTAATACAAAAATCACAGAAATTACTCGGTTGTGTTATGGGATGTCCGTCAGGAGCCGTAAAAACAACGCCTATCTCCATTGCCTTCGACATGGCATCGGCAAGCTTCTGAATATCTTCTATATCAAACAAATCTTCAAACTTATAATTCTCAATATTCGATTTTAGTTCCTTTTCGTATCTTTCGTTCATAATATCCCCCACATTATGCACAAATTATATTTGGTAACTTGTCTTATCCAAAAACTCTAAAAATTTCTCTACAAGCTCCGGATCAAACTGCGAACCGGCCCTCTCCTTAATATGCTCAATTACATCAACTTCATTATGTTCTGCAAGCTTGTCGCTTTTGGTAGCCCACACTACGTACATACTGACCAAATATAATACACGAGCTTCAAAAAGTATCATATCACCCTTAAGCTGATATGGGTATCCCTGACCATCCCAAGCCTCATGAGACTGCAAAATAACCTTAGCGGTACGCTGTGTATTGGGATATAACTTTGCAAGTTCACAACCCACAATGGTATGTTTATTAAGCAATTCTCTTTCTTCTGCGCTATACTGCTTTAAATTACCCACAAAAGCACTGTCAGGAACAGCAATATATCCTATATCAGAAATTCTGGCAGCAAGTGCAATTCGTGCTATAACTCTGTCCGGCAAATTCAAATACTTGCCAAACTTTTTAATTACATCTACAGTTTTTTCAATAAGATAAACATTAATATAGCCTTTTTCTGCAAGTCTGTTGTATATCTCTTTAATAAGGTTCTGCGTCTTCTTGATTTTACGCTTATTCTTGTACATCTCTTCATCGGCCTGAATAATGTCGTCCTCGTAAGCATTATCCTTCCAATGCAGCTTCTTGCAACCCATTGCGACAGATATCGGAATACTGCATTCTCTCACCGCGTGACATGCAGCCTGCACACGTCTTATGTAATCATTAGCTTCTGCTTCATCTGCACCCGGAAGTAAAATATTAATCTCATCACCGCCGCATCTGCCGATAATATATGATTCTTTAGCTTCTGCTTTTAAAACTCTTGCTGCCGTTTTGATAACGACATCTCCCTTATCGTGTCCGAAAATATCATTGGTATACTTCAGATTATTAATATCACAAGCTATATATGTACAAGGCGTAATATTATTATTCCTAAGTTCCTGAAGCTTGTTTTCAAAATATGCTCTGCTTCCAAGACCTGTAAGGGCATCATGATTCGCCATATAACCGAATCTGTCTTTTTCCTGTTCAAGCCTTTTCTCTGCTTCTTCCTTTTCTCTCAACTGCTCCTTATGCAAATAGTTTTGGAATCCAAGTTCTGATAACTGAACTGCGATATTATTAACCATCTCTGCCGCAGCCTCAAACTGCTCCCTCGTCATAACCGGAACCTTATCCAAAGCATCACAATAAATATTCGGTTCTATGCCGAGTTCTTTTGCCTTGGCAATATTCTCTTCCTCGCCGGTTATCTCTGACTGAATTCTTACCTGTCCAATAATCCAGCTCGCAATGTGCCTGTCTTTAAGGAATATGCTTACACCTGCGTCCATAAGACCTGCCGACAGACACTTCTGAATAATAGGACCACCCTTATTAGGTCTTCCTAAAGCCGCATCTGATATCTTACAGTTCTCATATCCCTTTTTTGAAGTTTTTATAATCTTTTCACAAAAATAGCACTTACTACTTGGTCTTGTAATCCACTCCCCTTCAGGCGACACAATAACAAGCCCCATATTAAGCGCTTTTGACATAGAATCTATTAACTTCTGTATCTCGGATAAATCAAATAAATCTTCAAATCGATAATTATCAATATTTTTTAGCACGATAACAGCGCAACCTTTCTATAAAAAGTTACAAATTGGTTTCGTATACACATATATATTACCATAACAAAATATTTTTTGCCATATTTTTTTACAAAAAACCCTATATTTATTCAATTTCCCAACAAACATTTCACCAAAGCTTCAATAATCTCAAAAAAACACTAGGTGGATATCAAATCACACCTAGTGTCTCTCACATTACTTATTATTTGTAATTTACAATCTTACCGAAGTCAGCCTTGAGCGAAGCTCCACCAACAAGACCGCCGTCGATATCTGCCTGAGCAAATAACTCAGCAGCGTTAGAAGCACTTACACTTCCGCCGTACTGAATACGGATTGCTTCTGCTGTAGCCTGATCAAAAATCTCACCGATGCAAACACGGATTGCATGGCAAACTTCCTGAGCCTGCTCGGTTGTAGCAACCTTACCTGTTCCAATAGCCCAAATAGGCTCATAAGCGATAACTGCTGTCTTAGCCTGATCTGCTGTAACATTAAGGAAAGCAATCTTAATCTGCTGACGAATCCAGTCGATTGTGATACCCTGCTCACGCTGTGTTAAAGACTCACCGCAGCAAATGATAGGTGTGATGCCGTGCTCAAATGCCTTGAGAACTTTCTTATTAACTGTCTCATCTGTCTCAGCGAAGTATTCTCTTCTCTCTGAGTGACCGATGATAACGTACTTAACACCTACATCTGTAAGCATGGCCGGAGCGATTTCGCCTGTGTAAGCACCGCTCTCTTCATAGTACATATTCTCTGCACCAATGCAGATATTGGAACCTTTAGCAGCTTCCATTGCAGGAATAATGTCGATTGCGGGAACGCAGAAAACTACGTCTGCATCTTCTGTAGCTACTAACGGCTTTAATTCATTAACAAGTGCAACTGCCTCACTGGGAGTTTTGTTCATTTTCCAGTTGCCTGCTATAATCTTTCTTCTTGCCATTACTGTAATTCTCCTTATTTGTCGTTTGCTGCAACTACACCCGGAAGCTCTTTGCCCTCTAAGAACTCAAGAGAAGCACCACCGCCTGTAGAGATGTGTGACATCTTGTCACCGAAACCAAGCTGGTTAACTGCTGCTGCAGAGTCACCGCCACCAATAATTGTTGTAGCATCTGTCTCAGCAAGTGCCTTAGCAACTTCGATTGTACCCTTTGCAAGAACAGGATTCTCGAATACACCCATCGGTCCGTTCCAAACAACTGTCTTAGCTGTCTTAGCTGCCTCAGCGTAAAGAGCTGCTGTCTTAGGTCCGATATCAAGACCCATCTTACCTGCAGGCATCTTGTCTGCATCAACATAATCTACATCGATTTCAGCATCGATAGGATTCGGGAATGCTGCAGCTACTGCTGTATCAACCGGAAGAAGAAGTTTCTTTCCAAGCTTCTCAGCCTTCTCGATCATTTCCTTACAATAATCAATCTTCTCATCATCTACTAAAGATGTACCGATTTCATATCCTTTAGCCTTAAGGAATGTAAATGCCATACCGCCACCGATGATAAGTGTATCACACTTCTCAAGGAGGTTAGAAATAACGTTAAGCTTATCTGCAACCTTTGCACCGCCAAGGATTGCAACGAAAGGACGAACAGGGTTGTTAACCGCATTGCCGAGGAAATCGATTTCCTTCTGCATAAGGTAACCAACTACTGATTCTCCACTGATGAACTTTGTAACGCCTTCTGTTGAGCAGTGTGCTCTGTGAGCTGCACCAAAAGCGTCGTTTACATATACTTCTGCCAAAGAAGCAAGCTCTTTGCTGAGTGCTTCGCCGTTCTTTGTCTCTTCTGCACGGTAACGTGTATTCTCAAGAAGAACTACATCGCCATCCTTCATAGCTGCTACTGCTGCCTTAGCGTTAGGTCCAACAACCTCAGCGTCTGCTGCAAACTTAACTTCCTGTCCGAGTAACTCTGCAAGACGAACTGCAACAGGCGCAAGTGTAAGTTCAGGCTTCGGCTCTCCCTTCGGCTTACCGAGATGTGAGCAAAGGATAACCTGTCCACCGTCGTTAATTAATTTCTTAATTGTGGGAAGTGCAGCCACGATACGGTTCTCGTCTGTGATTACACCATTCTTAAGCGGCACGTTAAAGTCACAACGAACTAAAACTTTTTTGCCTTTTACATTAATATCATCTACTGATTTCTTGTTAAGCATGTTAGTATGCTCCTTTCATGTTTTAATAAAAACGGGTCCGGTCCAACCAGACCGGACCCGAATAGGATCAATTCCAAATATTAAGCTAATTCAGCAAAGTATTTGATTGTTCTTACCATGTTGCTTGTGTAAGAATTCTCGTTGTCATACCAAGCTACAACCTGTACCTGATATGTGTCCTCATCGATCTTGCTAACCATTGTCTGTGTAGCATCGAACAATGAACCATATGTGATACCAACGATATCTGATGATACGAGCTCATCCTCTGTGTATCCGAAAGAAGGATTAGCAGCAGCCTTCATAGCAGCGTTGATACCCTCTTTTGTTACGTCCTTACCCTTAACAACTGCAACAAGAATTGTTGTTGAGCCTGTAGGTGTAGGAACACGCTGAGCAGAACCGATCAACTTACCATTAAGCTCAGGAATAACAAGACCGATAGCCTTTGCAGCACCTGTGCTGTTAGGAACGATGTTAACTGCACCTGCACGTGCTCTTCTTAAATCACCTTTTCTGTGAGGTCCGTCAAGGATCATCTGATCACCTGTGTAAGCATGAATTGTGCTCATGATACCGCTCTGGATAGGAGCATACTTGTTAAGTGCGTTAGCCATAGGAGCTAAGCAGTTTGTTGTACAAGAAGCTGCAGAAATAACTGTATCTTCTTTCTTTAATGTACCTTCGTTAACACCGAAAACGATTGTAGGAAGGTCGTTACCAGCGGGAGCAGAGATAACTACTTTCTTAGCACCTGCTGTGATATGTGCTTCTGCTTTAGCCTTGCTTGTATAGAAACCTGTACACTCAAGTACAACATCTACACCGATCTCGCCCCAAGGAAGCTTGGAAGCGTCAGCTTCTGCATAA
>SVEG01000027.1 GCA_015057505.1 Lachnospiraceae bacterium | reverse complement strand
GTCAATGAAGCCGAAGGAGACGGCATTTACCTGAATATTGGACGGAGCAAGTTCCTTTGCAAGTGCCTTGGTAAAGCTGTTGACAGCACCTTTGGTGGCACTGTAGGCAACCTCGCAGGAGGCACCGTATTCGCCCCAGATGGAAGAGATGTTAATAATCTTCCCTTGACCGTTTTTTAGCATCATCGGGATGACTGCGCGGCAGCAGTAGAAGATGGAAGACAGGTTCGTATCAAGGATGGTATGCCATTCTGTGTCTGTCATATCCTGCAACAGACCGGTATAGGAGATACCGGCGTTATTAATCAGAAGGTCTACAGATAAGCCTCTTGATTCGATGGTATCGAAAAGACAGCTTACCTCTGCGGAGTCCGAGATGTCTGCTTGTACGGGAAGCACTATAGCACCACGGGCGCGGAGTTCCTCAGCGAGCTCATTTAAGCGGTCAATATTTGATTTGCATACAAGAATGAGCGTGTTGCCCGGGGCAGCAAACTGCAGTGCGGTTGCACGGCCGATGCCGCGGGAAGCGCCGGTAATCAGGATAGTAGACATAAGGGGGACCTTTCTGATAAAATATTAGATGGAAGTATTATATACCATAATAAAAGAAGGAAACAAGGGGAAAAATAATGGCAGGCGTTAAGCTTGCAACACGTTGTAAGGATAAGGAGCAGTAATTAGAGGGAAACATGGATAATAAGCAGACGAAAAAACAGAAGAATACAGAGCTTTTGCAGTCAGAACTCAGAAGCGCAAGCAGTGCGGAACAGTTTATGCAAGAGAATCAAGAAGAGCTTCGCCTGATTAGTGTAGCGGAGTATCTGAATGAGATGCTGATTAAGTATGATTTGGAAAAGTGCGATGTGGCAAAGCGCGGAGGTTTTGCAGGGAATTATCCGTATCAGATATTTAACGGGATTAAGACTGCAAGCCGGGACAAACTGATACAGATTGCAATCGGATTTCCGCTTACGGTAGATGAGACGCAGTATTTGCTACGACTCGGCGGACATTCGGAGTTGTATGTGCGTAACAGCAGGGATGCCTACATCATGTTTGCATTAGAGAAGCGGTACGGGATAGCAGAGACGAACGAGTTATTGTTTAATAATGGAAAAAAAATATTGGAATAGGTGAGAAAGACAGCATTAAAGTCAGGTGCTGTCTTTCTTTTTGAAAATTGTTCTCTGAGTGTAAGATTTTTAGGTAGAGAATGCATTATAATCTACACGTGCTGTTTTGTGTCGATTTATTTTGAGCGAAAAAAGCACGGAAGTTTACACGGTGGGAGACGGATAGCTGTGCAAGATTTACCGGTTGGCAGTGAAATAATCAGAAAGAAAGATACTGTAACGCTACAGTCTGAGTTAAGACATTCTGAAAGTGTGGAAAGATTCGTGGTCGAGAATCAGTCGGAATTAGGTGTTATGAGTGTCTCGGAGTATTTGAACGAACTTTTAATCAAGTATAATATTGAAAAGTGTGATGTTGCAAAACGTGGCGGATTTAACGGAAATTATCCATATCAGATATTTAATGGAAAGAAGAATGCGAGCAGGGACAAGTTGATACAAATTGCTCTCGGTTTCCCATTGAGTATTGAAGAGACACAGTATCTGCTGCAGTTGGGCGGATATCTTGGGTTGTATGTGCGTAACAGCCGGGATGCTTTTATCATGTACGCAGTAGAGAAGCAGTATACGTTGGAGGAATTAAACGAACTGTTATATGCGAATAAAAAGAAGATGATTGAGTAGAATACGGTGTTTTTTGTCGCGTAAAACATATGTAAATTATGGGAGAAAAAAACATCAAAAAAATTTTACGATTTGTGTTGACAAATAAGAAAACTTATAGTATATTATGTCTTGCGCAAGAGAAACGGCGCAATGCGCAAGGGAAACGGCGCAAAACTAAATAAATGCACGAGTGGCTCAGTGGTGGAGTATCGCCTTGCCAAGGCGAGGGTCGCGGGTTCGAATCCCGTCTCGTGCTCTTCGAAAATGGTTGGGAAGTCTTGAAGAATCAAGGCTTCCCGATTTTTTTGTGTGTTTCAGCCGATTGAGTATTGTTGAGTATAGCCTGTAAAATCAAGGGTTTGCAAGGATTTGAGCACCATTTGGGCAGTCTTTTCTTTGCCTTGATTGTCAAGGATATATCCCCATGTTGTCTTAATGTCGGAGTGTCCTAAATAGTTACGAATGATTTCCACCGGAACGCCGTTGTTGAACATTTCAGATGCGACAGTACGGCGAATGTCGTGGGCTGATTTAACAGGAAGATTTGCGCGCGTACAAAGTTTTCGTATGCGGTTATCTAGTGCGCGGATTTTGGTGCGTCCCTTTTCGTCACAGAAAATGAATTCACTTTCGCCACAGCCGTTCCGTTCGTTGATTTGTGCGATTGTCTGAAATAGTGAGAACTCGTAATCGCCGAGTGGCAGAAAACGATCACCGTACAGACTTTTCTTTTTTGTATGCTCAACGACAGTCGGGCGGAGCTGATTCTTTTCATTTGGTGCAACCGTTTCCATCCGGTGTATATGGATTTCACGGTTTCGCATATCAATGTCCGTCCATTTGAGAGCAACCACTTCGCCGATACGAAGTCCGAGCTTGAACAGCAGAAGAATTGCAAAAACATCTGTGTTGTCCGGATAGTTTTTCATTTCAACTGCCAATTCCCGAAAGAGAGTTTCGCGCTCATCTGTCAGATAGACACGGCTACTGTCATTCTGTTTTTTTGCGGGCTTGCAGCCGTTGGTGTTAATCTTGATTTCCGTGAACGGATTTTCAGCAATGAAGTTGCGCCGTTTTGCAAGTTTCATAATCTCTGCAAAAACGAATTTCATGTTGTTCAGCTCTTTCACAGTCAGATTGTATTCGCGGATAACTGAATGGAAGAAGCCTTCAATCATGTCCGGTGTTAGGTTTTCAATGTGCTCATCAACGATTTTGTCCGGTGCATAATACTTGTCCCAATGGTTCTCATTCCGTCGTAGGGTTCGCGGATTTACGTTTTCGGACTTGCGCTTTTCTATCCATAATGGGTAGAGCGTGCGGAGCGTGTGGTTCTGCTTACCGAAGTAATGCTTGAACAGCTTGCGGAACAACTCTGCTTCTGTGTGAGCAGTAATTTTTTGGCGGTTGCCTTTCAGGTCTTTTACATAAGTCATCCACTTTGCGTCCGGTTTTTTCGGTGATGTAATTTTGTACGGATGAATTTTTTTGACTTTGTTCTCTTTCATGTCTTGTAATTTATCCGGTATATCCGCCCCAATCTTAGCACAATCAAGTACAGATTGTAAAATACAAATTTCTTCTTCGTTTAACTTCATTCTTTTCCTTTCGCAATTATTCAAACATGGATAAATCTTCTGTTACTTTCATAAAACCGTCACTGTCAGAGAGAGCAAGGGTTTTAAGGGCTTCATAAGTTGTGTATTGACTCATGGGCAAGGAAAACAGTTTGTAGTCGTTTCCGTCTTTGTAGTGATAAATAATTGTGTTGATTCGTCTATATAGCTGTAGGATTTTATCATCACTTTGCTGTTCTGCATTAACCATGAACGAATATGCCCGTTCCGGTGGGAAGATGGATGTGATGTGCACTTCATTCCACAGGGCGTAGGCGTTGGAATATCGGCAATGTATCTGCGTTTTGTAAACATCAAGCAGATTCAAGAATACTTGAAATTTCATGCTGCCTTTGTATTCGTCCATGAACAGAATTGGTTGTCCGCAGTAGGAATCAAAACCACCGTTTTCATAGTCGGTGAGAAGATATACATTATCTTCGCCGTGAATGTCACAGAGCTGTTTGTAGGTGTATGATTTTCCACAGCCACTTTCACCAACGTGCCATACAACATTCACAGAACGCATACTCGGTGTTTCCTTGGAGCGTTTGCGAAAATACGCTTTTCGTATCAGTGATTCGTGATTACGGTAGTTGATGGATATATCCATGATTTCATCGGGGGTCTTACCGTCTTCGATAAGTTCCTGTATAATTTGTAAATCTCTGCGGTTTCCCTTATTTGCTTTGATTTCTCCATGAAAGCGAGCCGGAATAATAACGGTATGCCCTTTTTCTTCGAACTTTCCACGTTTATGGATGTAATCCTGTGCCTGCTCCTTTGTTCCGCGTGTGGGTTCGATATGAATGCTGGGGAACAGCTTTTGTACAGCTGTAAAACGGGTTTTAGACGGGTCTTCCAAAACCATGTGTAAATGTGGTGTCTGATTGTCTCCGATTTCGTAATTGACAGCACAGGAGCGTTGGGGCTTGTTCTCGCACCACATCTCAATAACGCGGTCAACGATTTCGGATGGTGTCAGATTTTCAAAAAGTTTCTCGGGATTGTTCAGTACACAAAACCAAGAACGGCAACTATCTGTGTTTTTACTCATATATTTCCTTTCTGTCCCATACGAGTGGGACACGTAAAATGTAGTGTTTATGGGGTGGGGAGCGTGTTTGTCCCTGTCCCCTAGGTCGTGGGTAATACTAGCCACGACCGCGCCGAACTAAAGTTACCGGCGCGCGGTTGTCGTGAATCTGCGTAGCTACTTGAGTTTCTTGACGGTTTTGAGTGTACCATGTTACAATAGCTCCTAAAAGAGCTAAAAAGTGTATAAATGAAAGGTGAAACAATGAGAAGAGATACATTTGGAGCTGTTTTGAAACGGCGGATAAAAGAGATGGGATATACACAGGAAGAATTTGCAGACAAAGTGGGAATCGGGCATTCTACTCTCAAAAAGTATTTGTCTGGTAAGAATCTGTATGATGTTGAACTGCTGTTGCGCTTTGCGGAAGTATTGGAATGCTCCTGTGATTACCTTTTGGGATTGAGTGTGTCACCTAAGAGAGAGAATCAAGACATCAGTAATGCGTTAAGGTTGTCTGACGAAGCGATTGACGAAATTCGTAAATATGCGAATGCGATTGATAGTGATATGACTGCACGGAGAAATTTGGAAGTCATAAACGCAGTAGTAACAAAATCGATGCTTATTGAAACAATCGGAGAATACTTTGTTTCCAGTCGTAGTACACAGAATATGATGTATGACAGTCTTGTTGGATTGCTTGATGAAGAAAGTATAAAAATGCTTAAACAGTCAATAGCAGTACAAGCCGTGAATGATACAACGAAGACAATTATTCCGATAATAGTTGCTTTAATTGGTGAGATGAAAGCAGAGTATGACAGCAAAATCGTGAAAGAAAACCAAGACTTTTTGCGTGAGAAAGCCGATGAAATAAAGGAACTAACTAAGGTTCTGAAAACCGGTCGCTAAAATCGGTCGCTCTCGCTTCTCGCCCATCCCCTCAGACACGCTTCGGGAATGTGCGCCGATTTCTTAACGCTCGGGCAAAGGGGTGAACAAGGAAATAGGGGAGACTGCAAGCCAAAGTGTGGAGCAGAACCGGAAGAACTCTACAGAATTCCAAAACAAAAACAGCAACTTCTCGGGTGCGGAAAGTTGCTGTTTTGTGTTAGAAATTCTCATGGAATCGGCTTGGAAATTGTAAAGATTTGGATTGAGTATGACGGGTATTTTGAGTATGGATATACCGGAAAACCCCCTTTTTATCAGTGTTTGCGAGCATTCTCTTGGTTCGAATCCCGTCTCGTGCTCTTCTCGAATGTTTGGGAAGTCTTGAAGAATCAAGGCTTCCCGATTTTTTTGTGTATACGGATTGCTGTATACAGTTGTATACAAGCCTAAAGTGCCTTGCTAATCAATTCGTAGGTATCTTTCTCGGGTAAGGGATTATAAATGTAATTCAATGTAGTGGAAAGCTCTGTGTGTCCGAGCAATTCTCTGATAGCATCAAGCGGAACACCATTCGATGCAAGCAGACTTGCGTAGGTCTTACGCATTTTGTGGGTACTTTTGGTCTTTACTCCTTGCCGTTCTGCATACTTCTCCAAAACATATGCAATCTGTCGGCTTGTCAGCCGTTCTCCATTTCTGGTAAAGATGAATTCCCCCTGTCTCGGAATCTTGTTCAGCAGCTCGATCGCTTTTGGTGGAACAACTACAAAGCGGTCAAGATGAGTTTTTGTGTGGTCTGCTACATAACGGAGATTATTTTCCTGTTCTCTGACTTCCTCGCGGACAATATGCAATGTGGTTTCATCTTCCCAATCACTCCATTTTAGGGCTACAAGCTCTCCCACACGCAAACCGAGATAGAAGTTTACTTGTACTGCTAAAAAAGCAAAATCGCCGGTTTCTGTGAATTTAGTGTTAAGATAGCGGTTCAGTTCTGCAAGTTCTTCTGTGTTGAAGGTCTGCGTCTTTCCGGTTTTTCTGATAACTTGTCTGTATTTCACAAGAATTTTTACATCGTTCATAGGATTGACTGTCAGATACTTTTTTCGTATGGCATACTCGAACATTCCAAGGAGAATTGTTTTTATATTCGTCCATTCTTTACGAGCAAGATTGAATTCCCGAACAATGCGGTTACACTCTGTTTCCAGCAAAAGAGTATCAATCTGCTTTAGTTTCATGTTATGAAGCTTTGACAGCTCAAAATATTTCTTGTAATGCTGTTTGTGCCGTGTAATCGTGTTTGGACTTCCGGTAAGCTCCTTTTTGTAGGACAACCAATCTTCGAAGAGATTCGCAAAGGTTAATTTGTCAATGTACGAATTAGAAAAGTAGAGCATTACCAGCTTTTCTAACAATGTTTCTTCTGTAGGTGCTTGAATGTTTGTGTATTTTCCGTTTCCGTCCCTGTAGCGTGTCTGCCACCTCTTGTTGCTTCCTGTAGGCGGTGTAATGCTATATGGATGAATTTTGCGGACTTGTTCAATTTTTTTACTCATGGGTATCTGTTCAAGCACGTTGTCCATATTCAGAATACCGTACTTTGAATTAAGATTCAATAGCGCAAGCTGATATTCCAGAAAAGTATCATTATCCAGTCGCATCACCGCCTTACAAAAGCTATTCACTACTCATTGGCGGTAGGAAATAAAGAATCAATTTCAAGTTGCTCTTTTTCGGACAGTTCCGCAATAGAAGTAAAGCGAGAAGCTCTGTTCATGTACTCTTCAACAGAAGAATATTCAATAATACCGTCTTTGGTATATTCCTTGATCTTGTGGATTCTGCGTAGAAATGCTTCCCAAGACTCAACATCATTACGCTGTTCATGTTCATACTGTTTTTCTAGCTTCCAGTTGGTGCAGATATACACTTTAGTGTAACAAGCGTATTTATTGGCATAACGAGCAGATAACTGAATAGGGTAAATATCCAAGTAGTTCAGCATATCTTTTAACGGAACCGAATTTCTGAATTCTTCAAATACTAAGACCGATTCTGTAGTATAACCGTCAAAAGGATGTTTATAGTCAGTAACTCTATACACATTTTCGTCCGAGTGTTCGTCCAGAATATCGCGTGTTTTTCCTGTTCCAGTCAGACCGTAAACGTAGATAACCTCTAAGTCAAGCCGTCGAATGCCTTTGAATTTCTCTTGCAGATAAGTGGTGCGCACTTTGTCGAGCTTATCTATTTGCAGGATATAATCGTTGTTGATGCGGAGAATTTCGGCATTTGAAAGATTTTCTTCTACAATCATATGGTAAAGCTCTTCTAAATCTCCACGTCTGCCTTTGTTTTCCGGTGGACGATTACCCAATTCTTCAAAGGTATCTTTTACAGTTGTTTCTGCCTTTGCGGTATCTGCCCATTTGCCAGCCTTTTTTATGTAATTAATGTTGTCCTCGATAGAGCCTTTCGCAGATTCGATGTGTCCACGACTGAAATGTTTCTTAACTTTCCCGAACCGCACAGCGGAATTAAAACAGACAAAGATATGAGTATGAGGAGTTCCCTGTTCTCCAATTTCATCTGCCATGGCTGCATAGGAGAATGTCTTAAATTGCAGACTCAAAATTTCTTTAATTCTGTCGTGTGTATATTCCGGAGTAGGATTGTTAATTGTTATCTGGTATTTCCTTGCTTGTTTATCATTTTGTGTCAATAGTACCTCCTTGTGATTTTTGTGATTTTCGTTTGTCACAAAATAACACATCTGAACTATGCATAAATAAAGGGGTGTAGGAATTTGATGTTTTGTGATAGGAGTCTGGGGTAATACTAACCCAGACTCCGGTTCCACGGCTCTTGCCATGCCCCTTGAGGGGGCATGGCAGACCGTGGAGTATGATTATGATTCTGAATTATTCATCAACAGTTCCATGATATGTTTTTTCCAATCGACAGGATTGTTAATGCGGGGATAGACTACTTCACGGAGAGGATAACCGTCTGCAAGCAGACAGCCTTCTCCTTGTCGGTAGACCTTATCCGGTAAATCCTCACCTGTGAAAACCATACCTTTCTGCTCTCTGCTCATGCGTCCAATTCCAGAAATTACCATAAAATTGTCTCTGGCGCCGTTGGAGAAAAGGGAACTGTCTGCACGCTGGGTCACACACCAAAAGCCATAGCCAATACCTCTTCCGAGCATAAGGATTTCAGCTACTGCACTTAAAATATCTCCGGCTTTTTTTGTCTTATTTTGCTTGTCGAGTGTAGTCAGATAGTTAATCAGTGCAGGGTATTCATCCACTATAAGAATATGCCGTTTTTCCGGTTTGCCTTGAATTCTGTCATTACAGAAGCTGTTATAATATGCCATGATACCGTCATAACAATCATTTCCGCTGTAGTAACGCGGATAACATTTCATAAATGCAAAATCTTCCGAGTTTTTGAAGTCACAAAAGGTAACTACTATATCAGGAATATCTTGCAAAAGACAACCGAGTAAGTACAAAAGTGCATAACTCTTGCCAGAACCGGATGAGCCCGTGATAAGGGCATGGCAATGGCTTGATACCGGGAGCATTAGGGGAACAGGCGTTGTTATCCTGTCCCCTGTGAGATACCCCCACTGCATTACTTATTCCCCCAGTTTGCATCCGGAATGGAAGAACCGGAAGTGTTTGCCTGCTCATTGAGTTTCATCTGAATAGCATATTCTGCATAAGCAGGACTAAACAGTGCTACTTGCAGTGAAAAATAATTTCCGACATCTTCAATGCGTTCTACGCATACGACATCCCAAGCGTTATTGTACTTATCGTAGACAATGGCTGTCTCAAACATAGGAAATTGACCTGCCTGTATTTTGTTTGAGATGCAGTTCTGGAACGTTCTTTTAAACTCCTGTAATTCGTTGGCTGTGTACATAACTCTTATATCCGACTTGTTTAAGCGATACTGATAAAAGCATACACCATGTGAAATGAGATAGTGACATTCCGAAAACGTAATCTCATCAAGTGTTCGTGGAACTATTCCACCGATACAATCAGCCATTTCCTTTAATGTTTGGTAAACAATATTTCTTACTACGGGAAAACTTTTATCTGCTTCTGTTTGAATAATTGCCATTTGCGAAACAGGTACTTCTTTTGGCTCTGGGAACATTTTTTCCTTAACGTAAACATACAGCCAAACAATAAGACCGATAATGACAAGTACCTCCGGAAAATCGATGATTAGTGTTGTGATTATCCATGCTATTGCAAATGCAAACAGGAGAAATCCGGTTAGTGAAAATAAAAACAGCAGAATTATCTTTCCGGTTGCATTTTCTTCCTTTAACTCTTCAAACTTCTGGAAGAACCATTCAATAGGGAAAAGGCATAATGCCCAAATTTTTTTTAATAACCACATATTATATATCCTTCCTTATTCTCGAGCAAAATTGTTGTTCGAATATTATTTTGTGAGCACTTCAATTCTCTTGATAGGCTGATACGCAGTACCATCTGCAAGTCTACGCATACGATCGTATATTAAGTCAATGTCCATGCCCACCTTAAGTTGCGAGCAATCTAGTGAGCCGACATAGATAGACTCAACTTTTTCTCCACTTGCGTATCTTCCTGCTTCAGCATTCTGGAAATAGGAAGCAAATGCCTCTGCTACCTCTAAGGTATATCTGTGCTCACCATCTTTTGTTGTGTAACTTATACCAATTATTCTCATGATTATTCCTCCATTTGTTAGCCTCTTTGCGCAAAGAAATTTAAAATAATGATTATTGTTTAGGCTTTATTTATTTGTTGCGTCCAACAAAAACAATTTAGCTAAATTGGAATTTTTTAAATCTTATTTGCTGTTTCCGGTTACAAAACAGCAAATTATTCTATGCTTTCTGCACTTGGAGATAGTAAATTTTAGAGTCGAAATTTGGTGCAATATAGAGTTTAGATTAGAGCGCAGTAGGGATATAGAAGAAAGAAGAGTAAGTTTGAAAAATAAAAAAACTTCCAAACAACCACATCAACATCAATAGGACTAAGCTATAAGATAGAATGTAATTGTTTGCAAGTGCAAACGGTAGAATATAATATAGTAGGCTAGATGTAATGTTGTTGCTTTACATCTAGGTAAAGTATACCACTAAAGTATTCAAAAGTCAAGTAATAATGATATTAAAGAATAAAATATATCATTTAATGTCTAAGTGTTTCAGCTTGTGCTTATAGCAGTATATCAGAAACAGCTACAGTAAGTAAAGCCTGCAAGCACCGCACAGCGGCAAGGGCTTGACTTGCCGTAGCTGTTTCTGATTAATGGCGGTCAAGCAAGCTAAGTTAGAATATGTATCGCAAAGCGCTACATATTATTTAGTACAATGACACGAACCGACAAAAAAAATCCGTTTGGGAAGTGAGTGTGTATAGAGAGAATATATACATGTCAAAATCACCAAGCCGGAAAAATATCGGTATTCTATATTACGTCATTACGTTATCAAACGGAAAGAACGAAAAGCAGAGGAGCTTTTGTTTTTCCGTTTGTTTTTATTTATGCAGAACTACTTAATTGTGCTAAGAAATGCTTGGAGCAATTGTATTTGTGTTTCTGAAAGATTGGAAACGTTTAGTGTAGTGGAACGGTCAATACCCAGAAGATAATCTGTTGAGCACCGATAGAAAGAGGATAAAGCAACTAGATTCTCTATACTGGGAGTTCGTTCGCCACTCTCATAATTGGATAAAACGGATGCCGAGATACCGAGAGCGCTTGAAACTTCTTTTTGTGAAAGGTTTCTTGCTCTGCGCAAATTATGTAATCGTTCGCCTAAACCATGAATCATGTTAACACCTCCGCGTTCATTATACTTCTGATAAGAATGCTCACGGCGTTAAAAAGTATGCGCAAAGCATTGCGAAGAATGCTGAAAGCAGTTATAATACAAAATAAGCACAAGGCAAAAGATACATATGGAGATATGAGACAATCTAAGGAGGACGAATTTTTGAAAAAAAAGTTAGCGTTACTTATGGCAGTATTGACAGTAGCCTTTAGTTTGGTGGCATGTTCCGGTATTACACATTGCAAGCAGTGTGATGATAAAGTTTATGAAGATGGTCTTTGTAAGTATCACTATGAAGTGAATTCAGTAAAAGAAAAAGTTGATAGTGTCGGAAAAGATATATTTGATCTGTTAGATAAAGAATAGATAGTTGCGTGCATTTGCAGATGAAATTGTTTGCCATATGTATCTTTGCTTATGTTTTAGAATCAAATGATTAACGATTTATAGGAGAGAGTGTGTTATGAGGAAAAAATTATTATTGGTATTTGTGATGGCGGTTATGGCTGTCATTGGATTAACGGCTTGTGGAAAGTTTGAGTATGAAATCAAAGATGACGGAGTTGTCATTAAAAATTGTAAAGATGAACATGCAGAAAGTGTTGTTATTCCGGAAAAAATAATAGGACGTCCGGTGATTGGTATTGATTCTGTTGCATTTGGCCATATGAAAAGTTTGAAAGAGATAACAATACCGGACAGTGTGACGAGTATTGGTAAAATGGCTTTTTATCTGTGTGAAAACTTGACCGAGATAACAATACCGGACGGTGTAACGAGTATTGGTGAAAGTGCTTTTGCATATTGTGGTAACTTGACCGAGATAACAATACCGGACAGTGTGACGAGTATTGGTGAAATGGCTTTTGAAAATTGTGAGAGCTTGACAAAGATAACAATACCGGACAGTGTGACGAGTATTGGTGGAAGGGCTTTTTATGGTTGTGACAACTTGACCGAGATAACAATACCGGACGGTGTAACGAGTATTGGTGGAGCTGCTTTTTTTAATTGTGACAACTTGACCAATATAACAATACCGGACAGTGTGACGAGTATTGGTGGAAGTGCTTTTAGTAATTGTAGCAACTTGACCGAGATAACAATATCGGACGGTGTAACGAGTATTGGTGAAAGTGCTTTTGCATATTGTGGTAACTTGACCGAGATAACAATACCGGACAGTGTGACGAGTATTGGTAAAAGTGCCTTTAAGCGTTGTGAAAACTTGAACGAGATAATAATACCGGACAGTGTGGAGAGTATTGGTGAAAGTGCTTTTGAAGGTTGTGTCCACTTGAAGTCGATTTTCGTTGAGACAGGTTCATATGCAGAGTATTGGTTTGATAAAAATAATTTCAGCGAGAAAGTGGTCAGGAATCATATTCCATAGTATATGTGCATGTGAACAAGGGTGGATTTGAGCTTTTATTTCGGTGATTGTTTTTTGAAGATTGTGAGGTAGATAATATGAGTTCAAAGGAAGTAAATAAGATTTTGTTGGTTATAGGATTAGGAACGTATGTTTTCAGTTGCCTTTTGTTTTTTACTGAGAATATATGGAAGTACGCGGCTGTTTCTGGTTATTTTATGGCGGCATTCGCAATTCCGTTATTACTGCTTATTCTGTCGAGTTATATTGCGGTAAAGAAGAAAGAGAATCATTATCTGTTATTAACATTAGGTGGTTTGTTGGGCGCAATACTTCTTGGAGCATTGTGGGCGTGGATAGCGTCATTGGTAATAGGAACGTGGTCAAATGTAGTAAATAATGTTTTTACGTTATTAATTGGCGGTTGCGTAACCTGTTTCTTTGAAGCAAACAGTAAGGCTGGCGCAGAGATAGAGGCAGGGTTTAGAGAATAATGTGAGTTTTGTAAAGGGGGAGTAGCACAGAGTGTTTGGTTGTATATAATCTGTATACACAAGCGGACAACGTGCTTATCCTCCTTTATTTATGCGTACTTGTGAGAAAAGCCCAACTTCGAATCCCGTCTCGTGCTCTTCTCGAATGAAGCGGAAAACCTTAAAAATAAGGCTTTCCGCTATTTTTTTGTGTGTCTGAAAGTTGTACCCACTTGTAGACAGATGGGTACAACATTTTGGCACACTCACGCGTAAAGAAGATGTTGCTGTCGCAACCGTGCTCGACGCGAGAGTCCGCAAGCGGACTTTTGTTCTGAATTCTATTGATGAAGAAAGAAAAAAGCCACCTCAAGGAGATGGCTGAAAATATATCATTTATTCAGTTTCGCAATGGTCTAATCCGAAATCAAGAAGCATTCCAATAAGTTCGTTTCGGCTTCGTTCAGTTTTTCTTGCAAGTTCATCGATTCTATCAACGGTATCTTGCTTAATCCGTATAGAAAATGTTTTCGTTCCGTCCTCACCTTTTTTTCGTATTAATAATTTTGTTTCGTTCATTGCATCGCTCCCAACTTTGTTAGCTTTATTAACTTAATTTTAATATTGCATAAGAACATTTAATATGTTACAATCTGCAACATAAAACGTCACATAATGGCGGTAATAGAAGGAGA
>SVEG01000016.1 GCA_015057505.1 Lachnospiraceae bacterium | reverse complement strand
ACGTGCACGCAAGGAGATGGAGCTTGAGAAGAAGCAGGCAATCGACGACATGAAGAAAGAGATGATTGAGGTTGCCACACTTATTGCAGGAAAGGTTGTTTCAGGCAATATTGATGTTAAGGTTCAGGAAAAGCTTGTAGACGATACATTACAGGAAATAGGTGATAGTACATGGCAAAATTAGTTTCCAAAACATATGGTGACGCATTATTTGATATTGCGCTCGAGAAAAATGCCGTGGACGAATTTGCCGCAGAAGTAACGGCTGTTGCACAGGCATTTTCAGAGAATCCCGATTTAATGAAGCTATTGGAGCATCCTAAGATTGTTAAAGAAGAAAAAATTAAGTTTATTGAAGATGTATTTAAAGGCCGTATTTCAGACGAGATGACAGGTTTTCTTGTCCTTGTTGTGGATAAGGGCAGACAGAGAGAGCTTACCGATATTTTTGAATATTTTACAGATAGAGTTCGTGAACATAAGAATATCGGGGTTGCATATATTTCAACACCTGTTGAAATGTCTGATGTGCAGAAGGAGCAGGTTCTTAAGAAACTGCTTACCACAACGAAGTATACTGACTTTGAGATGCATTATAAAGTAGATGAGTCTCTGATTGGTGGTATGGTCATAAGAATCGGAGACAGAGTAGTAGACAGCAGTATAAAGACTAAGCTTGAAGATATTGCAAGGAGTCTTAAAAACGTACAGCTGGCATAATCAGATTAGAAGGAAGGTGCAAAACCTCATGAATTTAAGACCGGAAGAAATTAGTTCCGTTATAAAAGAACAGATTAAGAATTATTCGACACAGCTTGAAGTGTCGGATGTTGGTACGGTTATTCAGGTTGCAGACGGTATTGCACGTATACATGGTTTGGAGAATGCAATGCAGGGTGAGCTCCTTGAGTTCCCTAAAGATGTATACGGAATGGTACTTAACTTAGAGGAAGATAATGTTGGTGCCGTTTTGCTCGGTTCCGCTGCAAACATTAACGAAGGAGATACAGTTAAAACAACAGGCCGAGTTGTTGAGGTGCCGGTAGGCGACGCAATGATAGGTCGTGTTGTTAATGCACTCGGACAGCCTATCGACGGTAAAGGTCCGATTAAGACAGATCGTTATCGTAAGATTGAAAGAGTTGCGCATGGTGTTATCGCTCGTAAATCAGTTGATACACCGCTTCAGACAGGTATTAAGGCTATCGACTCCATGATTCCGATCGGACGTGGACAGCGTGAGCTTATTATCGGTGACAGACAGACAGGTAAAACAGCTATTGCAATTGATACAATCATTAATCAGAAAGGACAGGATGTTCTCTGTATTTACGTAGCAATCGGGCAGAAGGCATCTACCGTTGCAAGCATTGTTAAGACTCTTGAAGAGTTCGGCGCAATGGACTATACAACTATTGTTGCGGCTACAGCCAGTGAGCTCGCACCGCTTCAGTATATTGCACCGTATGCAGGTTGTGCTATCGGTGAAGAATGGATGGAGCAGGGTAAGGACGTACTCGTTGTTTACGATGATTTGAGTAAGCATGCTACGGCATACCGTACACTCTCATTGCTCCTTCGAAGACCTCCGGGACGTGAAGCATACCCCGGTGACGTATTCTATTTGCATTCAAGACTTTTGGAGCGTGCCGCACGTTTGTCAGACGAGCTCGGCGGTGGTTCACTTACCGCACTTCCGATTATCGAGACACAGGCAGGCGACGTTTCAGCATATATTCCCACGAACGTAATTTCAATTACGGACGGACAGATTTATCTTGAAACAGAGATGTTTAACGCAGGTTTCAGACCGGCTGTTAACGCAGGTCTTTCAGTATCACGAGTTGGTGGTGCCGCACAGATTAAGGCTATGAAGAAGATTGCCGCTCCTATCCGTGTTGAGCTTGCACAGTACCGTGAGCTTGCAGCGTTCTCGCAGTTTGGTTCAGAGCTTGATGCCGATACCAAAGAGAAGCTTGCACAGGGTGAAAGAATCAAAGAAATGCTTAAGCAGCCTCAGTACAAGCCGATGCCGGTTGAGTACCAGGTAATCATCATTTATGTTGCAACCAAGAAGTATTTGCTTGACGTTGCCGTTGATGATATCCAGCGTTTTGAGAAAGAATTTTTCGATTTTATCGATACAAAATATCCGGAGCTTCCTGCTGCAATCAGAGAAAAGAAGCAGCTTGATGAGGAGACGGAAGCGTTACTTGTTAAGGTAACAGAGGAATTCAAAAAAGAATTTAAGTAAGAAAGGATGAGCGATTGCCATGGCATCGATGAGAGATATACAGCGACGCAGGGCGAGTATACAGAGCACAGGTCAGATTACCAAGGCCATGAAGCTTGTATCCACTGTTAAGCTGCAGAAGGCAAGAACCAAAGCAGAGCAGACCAAGCCGTATTTTTCATATATGTACAGCACTATGGTCGATATGCTTAAAAGAACAAAAAATATTAACCATCCTTATCTTACACCTGCTTCAGAGGAGAATACAAAGAAAGCGGTTATTGTTATTACCTCCAACAGAGGTCTTGCGGGAGGATATAACAATAATGTTGTAAAAGAGTTATTGAACAGCGGTTTTGACAAAGCTGATGTAAGCGTATTTGCTGTAGGACGTAAGGGTAAAGATACTCTTGCACGTCGTGGCTACAATATCGTGGCTGATTATTCTGATATGATTGATGAGCCCGTATACGGAGATGCGAAGACGATCGGCGAAGCTGTTCTTAAAGAATTTACAGAGGGTAATATCGGCGAGATTTATCTTTTGTATACTTCCTTTAAGAATACGGTTAGTCATGAACCTAAGATGATAAAGTTATTACCGTTTAATGTTGAAGACATGGAGTCGGAAGAGCAGGATACAAAGGAAGCACCTATGACGTTTGAGCCCGATGAAGACGAGGTGCTTGATGCAATAATACCGAAGTACATTAACAGCCTTATTTACGGCGCACTTATGGAAGCGGTAGCAAGTGAGAACGGTGCAAGAATGCAGGCAATGGATTCCGCAACAAGTAATGCGGAAGAGATGATTGCAGACTTGTCACTTAAGTACAACAGGGCAAGACAAGGTTCCATCACCCAGGAGTTAACCGAAATTATAGCGGGTGCGGAAGCAATTAACTAAAAGGAGTGAAGAAATGGCTGAGTTAAATGTTGGTAAGATAACGCAGATTGTCGGCGCCGTACTTGACGTTAAGTTTTCAGAAGGAAAGCTGCCGGAAATCAACGAAGCAATAAAAATCGCTACCAACGAGGGCGGTGAGCTTGTAGTAGAAGTTTCACAGCATCTCGGAGACGATACGGTAAGATGTATAGCAATGGGTTCTACTGACGGTCTCGTAAGAGGAATGGACGCAGTAGCTACGGGAGCACCGATTTCGGTACCTGTAGGTGAGAAGACATTGGGAAGAATCTTCAACGTTCTCGGTAATGCGATTGATAATAAACCGGCTCCGGAAGGAGTTGAGTATTACCCTATTCACAGGGCAGCACCTTCTTTTGAAGAGCAGTCAACATCCACAGAGATGCTTGAGACAGGTATCAAGGTAGTAGACTTACTATGTCCTTATCAGAAGGGTGGTAAAATCGGTCTTTTCGGCGGTGCCGGTGTAGGCAAGACCGTACTTATACAGGAGTTAATCCGTAACATTGCCACAGAGCACGGCGGATATTCAGTATTTACAGGCGTAGGTGAGCGTACACGTGAGGGTAACGACCTTTATCACGAAATGACCGAGTCAGGAGTTATTAACAAGACTACGATGGTATTCGGACAGATGAACGAGCCGCCGGGAGCCAGAATGAGAGTTGGTCTTACAGGTCTTACAATGGCAGAGTATTTCCGTGATCAGGGCGGTAAAGACGTACTTTTGTTCATTGATAATATTTTCCGTTTTACACAGGCAGGTTCAGAGGTTTCAGCACTTCTCGGACGTATGCCTTCTGCAGTTGGTTATCAGCCCACTCTTCAGACAGAGATGGGTGCTTTGCAGGAGCGTATCACTTCTACAAAGAACGGTTCTATCACATCTGTACAGGCTGTTTACGTGCCTGCCGATGACTTAACTGACCCGGCTCCGGCAACAACATTCGCGCACTTGGATGCGACAACCGTTTTGTCACGTTCAATCGTTGAGCTTGGTATTTATCCTGCGGTAGACCCGCTTGAGTCTACATCACGTATTCTCGATCCGAGAATCGTTGGTGAGGAGCATTATCAGGTTGCCCGTGGAGTACAGGAGATTTTACAGCGTTACAAAGAGCTTCAGGATATTATTGCAATTCTTGGTATGGATGAGCTTTCAGAAGAAGAGAAGCTTGTTGTATCAAGAGCGAGAAAGGTACAGAGATTCCTCTCACAGCCTTTCTTCGTTGCAGGACAGTTCACAGGTCTTGAAGGACGTTATGTTCCGATTGCAGAGACAATCAGAGGTTTTAAGGAGATTCTTGAAGGTAAGCATGATAACATTCCTGAGAGCTACTTCCTCAATGCCGGAAGCATAGATGACGTTTTAGCAAAATGTAAGTAGGTGACGATATGGCAGAACTTTTTCAATTACAGATAGTTTCGCCTAACCGCGTTTTTTACGAGGGTGAAGTTACGATGGTTGAGATGAACACATCAGACGGTGAGATGGGTGTATATGCTAAGCATATACCGCTTACCACGGTAGTTGCTCCGGGCCTCGTAACCATACATGAAGAGTCGGACGTTAAGTTTGCGGCTATACATTCAGGATTTGCGGTTATTATGCCTGACAAGGTAACGATTATGGCAGAGGTTGCCGAGTGGCCTGATGAGATTGATATCGACAGGGCAGAGGATTCAAAGACACGTGCAGAGAGACGATTGGCAGAGGCCGATCCGTCAACTGATATAGTAAGAGCGGAGATGTCCTTAAGACGTGCATTGACACGTATTGAGGCAAGCCAAAAATAATAATATAAAATTGAGCTGTCGCAGCTATTGCGCAGCTCTTTTTTTGTGCCCTGCCATCACCCACCCATACGGCTTAGGAGGCTTATATCGGCTTTGAGGTGCTTGGTTTTCGCAGGCAACAAAAGGTTTTTAGAAGAACTTGGCTTTTTAAGCTTTCCACCAAATTGTGCCGCGCAGAGTTGTCTGAGTGGAATTGATTAGAAGTTCAATAGTTTGGGGATATGCAGAATTTATATATAAGGTTTATAAGGCACGCTCTCGCTACGAGAAAACCCTAGCGCTACTAAGGCTCCGTCACGAAATCAGAAAACCTTAATCGTGCCAATTATTTGAGATTTCGCGCGGAGCCTAAGGAGCGAGGGTTTTCAAGTGCCTTTAAACCTTATATATAAATTCTGCATATCCCCAAACTATATGAACTTCTTCAATTCCAACAAGTTCCTCGGAGCGGCACAAAATCGCAAGGTGGAAAGCAAAAAGCCTTAGTTCTTCTTAAAAGCGTAAAATGTTGCAAGAAAACCAAGCACCTCAAAGCCGATATAAGTCCCCTAAGCCGTATGGGTGGGTGCAGTAGCAGGACAAAAAAAGAGCTGCGCAACAGTTTGCAACAGCTCTTTTGGTTATGTAATTATTCGCCTAAGAAGATTGATGTGAGCGGTGAGTCTGCGGGAAGGATAAGTGTGTTGTCCTTGCCGGAGAAGGAAAGCTTCGCTGCGTCAAGTGAACGTACGAAGGAGTAGAAGTCTGCTTTTTCCTCACTTGAGTAAGCGTCTGATAAAATCTGCATGTACTCAGCTTCACCGGCTGCGATAATCTGTTCAGCCTGTGCATTTGCTTCAGCAAGCATGATGGAAATTTCCTTGTCGGTTGTATTTACGATAATCTGTGCTTCAGCATTACCTTCCGCGATGTATGTAGCAGCGATTTTGTCACGCTCAGAAATCATACGCTCGTAAACAGAGGTTTTGTTATCTGAGGGAAGGTCGAGACGCTTGGTTTCAACTGTGAGAATCTGCAGACCGTACTGGTCCATAGAATCACCGATGGAAATCATGATTGCGTCGGTAAGCTCGCCGTCACGGCTTGTGATTACATCATTCTGCTCGATAGTACCAATTACTGTCTTAATTGAGTTATAAACAACTGCATCAATACGGTTTTCTGCATTCATGACAGAAGAGTTAAGTGACTTCGCAAATGTAAGCGGGTCAGTTATCTGCCAAAGAACGTAGCTATCTGTAATCATGGTCTTCTTATCTTTTGTGATTACATCAGATGAAGCAAGGTCATAGTGAAGAATTTTCTTCGGAAGAGAATCCGTTGTCTCGAGGAAAGGAATCTTAAAACTGAGACCGGGCTCTTCAATTACACGGTTAATTTTACCGAACTGACGGATGAATTTGTATTCGTCCTCCTGTGTTACAACGATGGAGGAGCATAATAATACGATTGCAAGACATGCAACGATTGTAATAATTGATTTTACTAATTTATTCATACTGTTGTCCTCCTGTTAGTTTGTCATTCCTGAAATAGTTGTCTGATTGAAATCGTCAAGCGGAAGCATCATTTCGATTGCATTGCCATCTGCACCATTAACAACGATTTTCATGTTGGGAAGAACATCTTCCATTGTCTCGTAGAACATACGAAGCTTTGTTACTGTAGGGTATTTTACATACTCCTCATACATTGCGTTAAAACGTGCAACCTGACCTGTAGCCTCGTTGGTACGCTCAGCCTTTGTAGCTTCTGCATCCTGTAAAATTCTGTCCACTTCAGCCTCTGCAGCGGGAAGTTTCTCGTTGCGGTACTTATTGGCATTGTTTATAGAAGTTTCTTTGCCCTGCTTTGCAGATTCAACTGCCTTAAAAGCTTCCATAACTGCTGTTGTCGGTGGCTCAGCATCCTGAATTGTGATATTTACAAGCTGTACACCGATATCATAAATTGTAAGCTTATCCATAATCATCTGGCGGATTTCTGCCTGGATTTCGTTCTTACCGCTTGTAAGTACATTGTCAACATCGTAGCTACCGATGGTTGTTCTGATGCAGCTCTGGGCAATTGTTTTTAAAATAGCAACAGGGTCATCGGAACTGTAAACAGCCTTAACAGGATCTGAAATACGATATTCGAGATAAAAATCTACATTTACAAAGTTATAGTCGGATGTAATCATAAGTGACTCATCTTCAATGCTTACGTCGTTAGCATCATAACCAATGGAGAAGCCCTGAATGGTTGTGTTAACCTTTTCAACCTCCTGTACGAACGGTATCTTAAAATGAAGACCGGACTCGGTTACCGATTTGGCAACACCGAAGGTTGTAAGGACTGCCTGTTCCTGCTCACCGATAGTGTAGAAGGAACCAAATAATAAAATTAAAACTACAATTACTGCTACCGCTATTTTAGCGATTCTGCCAAATGTTTTCATTTGGTCATTTTTCTGGGGGTCATAAGTGTATGTCGCGCCCATAATACTCCACCTTTCTTTGATAAATTGTGCTCTGCTAACAAAAAAGACTTCTATTGAGGCCGATTTGTCAGCATCAATAAAAGTCTTGCTACTCGATAAAACACGGACAAAAAGTCGTCATGACGATGTTTTATAACAAAAGTCCCGGGAACCTTTGTTAGCTACTCCCTTTTATTTGACATATACTATAGCACGGTTTTTGCGGTTTGTCAATAGTTTTTTGACAAATTGTAGAAAAAAGGACAAACTTGCCGACTTTTATGTACTATGAGCAGTTTTTTAAATGCAACAACTTATTATAATAACTTGTTTTTCTTAAGAGAGTACTTTATAATATTAAAAGAGGTTTTCTAAGAATCTTAAGGAGGATATAACTCATGATAAAAATAGAGAGAACATCGGTTATGAATATTGAGAATGCAATACGCGGAGCGCGTAACCCGCTTAACAGCTGGGACAAGATGGACAGCGCATATAACGAAGACGGAGAATATATACTTGGTGAGAACGATTTGGGACTTGGCATGAGACTTGCCAAGGCAGGCAGTGACCATCGCAAGTTCATCAGACAGATTTTTGTGTCGGTAGATATTACGGCACCGCTTTACTGGTGGAAGGAGTTTGATACATACAAGGTGGGAACTGTTGCAAACTCCACAAGTACTATGCACAAGATTCACTCAAAGCCAATTGTTATGGAGGACTTCAGCTTTGACAGACTCACACCGGAGTCTGAGAAGTTTGCTAAGGGTATGGTTGATTATATTGAGTCAGTAAGACTTAAGTATATGGAGGACAAGGATAAGGCATACTGGTGGGATCTTATTCAGCTTCTTCCGTCAAGTTACAATCAGATGAGAACCTGTACTATGAACTACGAGAACCTTACGAACATGTATTACGCAAGACGTAACCACAAGCTTGACGAGTGGCATGTGTTCTGTGACTGGATAAAGAGTCTTCCGTATGCAGAAGAATTCATTATTACAAAAGAAAATTAAGAGTCCGGTATTTTTGCGCCGGATAACGGCAATACTTCCGATATGAACTATCGGAGGTATTTTTTTGTGAAAAAAAGCATAAAAATGATTATTGTGTTTGCACTGATAGCGGTACTTATAATAAGTTTTGATGAGTTTAAGGAAAAAGAGGATACGATCCTGGTGGCGTCTAAGGTCGTAAGAGATAAGGAAGGTTTTGTCGGGAGTTTAGGGATAATTGAATCTGCGTCGTATTATGGGGATAGGTATCTGGAGGATAGTGAAAAAGCCAAAATTCTTAAAGATATGGCTGAAGCTTTGGGTATTACAGTCGGCTTGGAAAGTTCGTCAAAACGTGAAAAGAATAGAGAGATGTTTACTTTATTTAAAAAGGGTGTCGGTTCGGAAACAACTCTTTGTATTGTAACGCTTGAGGAGAAAGATGAGTTTGGCAGATATAGTTTTGCACAGTACATTACCTGCAAAATATGTATTGATAATTCTCCGGAAAGCGTATGTCATTATGTTGAAGCTTTAAAAGGCTACTTAAGGGAAAACGGGCTTGCAACGGACGTGACAACAACTCTTATAAGCAATTTTGCTGATAAATTTGATGTTAAGGAAATTTCTGCTCTTACGGACAAATTGCTTGCATGTATGAATGCAAAGGTTGTTGCGGAAAATCGGACAAAAGATCTTTTCAGCGTATATGCATATTCGAAAAATATTGAAGAGGAGAAGACCATCAGTCTTGGCAACGCAAAGGCTAATATTAATATTGCGGCAAACTATAATGAAGGATTGAAGCAGACACGAATATATCTTGCAACTCCTATTTTGAATATTGAGTATTAAAGAAAAGTGCGTAAAGTCAATGTTTTTTGGGCTATTCTATCGTGGGTAGAGTGGCTTTTTTCATGCTCTACGGGCAGGAGAAAATCAGTAGAGATTAAACTTTAGAGGGTAGGTGGTAATTTTCTGCTGTCATGGGTATAGTAGGTACGTAAGGAATGATTTAGTAATTTATGTGTTGACAAATGGAAATGAAGTGCTATAATACACCTAGGTTCAAAAGTTAACAGTGTTAACTAAAAAGTTAATAATGTTAACTTGAAGACAAATAACCAAAACAAATTATTATAATTGGAGGAAATTAAAATGGTATTTGAAGCTATCGCAGAACTTATTGCAGAACACAATGATTGTGACGTGTCAGAGATTAAGATGGAGTCATCATTTCAGGAACTTGGAATCGACTCACTTGATACGGTTGAGATGATTATGCAGCTTGAAGACAAACTTGACAAAGAAATTGAGTTAGACCAGAAGGTTGAGACAGTTGGCGATTTAGTTAAATTTGTAGAAGCAAAGTGTGGGGAATAATTTAATGATTAAATCCAAGGTATGTGATCTTTTAGGAATTGAATATCCTCTGTTCCAGGGCGGAATGGCATGGATCGCAGACGGTAAGCTGGCAGCCGCCGTTTCTAACGGCGGTGGCCTCGGGATTATCGCTGCAGGCAATGCCCCCGGAGACTATGTACGTGAGCAGATACATATCGCTCGTAAAGAGACTGATAAGCCGTTTGGTGTTAACATTATGCTTTTAAGTCCGTTTGCAGATGAGGTTGCGCAGGTAGTTGCAGAGGAGAAAATAGCGGTTGTAACAACGGGAGCAGGAAATCCCGGTAAATATATGGAATTGTGGAAAACAGCAGGAATTAAGGTAATCCCTGTTGTCGCTTCGGTAGCTATGGCGAAGCTTATGACAAGACTCGGTGCATCGGCACTTATTGCTGAGGGTGGCGAGAGCGGCGGACACGTAGGCGAGACATCAACGATGCCGCTTGTTCCGCAGGTATGTGATGCGACAGACCTTCCTGTTATTGCGGCAGGCGGTATAGCAGACGGAAGAGGAGTTGCGGCGGCATTTATGCTTGGCGCATGCGGTGTACAGATTGGTACACGTTTCCTCGTTGCAGAAGAATGTAATATTCATCGTGAATATAAAGATAAAGTATTAAAGGCAAATGATATTTCAACCATCGTTACAGGTAAGAGACTCGGTCATCCGGTACGAAGCATCAAGAATCCTTTTTCAAGAGAATTGTTCAAGGCAGAGTACAGTGATATTTCCGATGAAGAGCTTGAGGCAATGGGTGTGGGCAAATTAAGAATCGCCGTACAGGATGGTGATGCCAAACAGGGATGCTTCCTGGCGGGACAGATTGCCGGAATGGTTAACAAAGAGCAGCCTGCGGCAGAAATTGTTAAAGAGATGATGACTGAGGCAGAAGAGATTTTAAGAGGAGCAGCACAATGGGTAAAATAGCATTTGTTTTCTCAGGTCAGGGTGCACAGTACCCGGGCATGGGTAAGGAACTCTATGATAATAAAGATGTGTGTAAGGAAGTTTTCGATAAGGCGGAGGCGGTAAAGCCGGGACTTATAAAGATGTGCTTTGAGGGCACGGATGCAGATCTTGCACAGACAAAAAATACACAGCCGTGCATGTTTACAATGGAGCTTGCAGCGGCTGCTGCTTTGAAGGCAGAGGGAATTGTTCCCGATGCGGTTGCGGGCTTTTCGCTCGGAGAGCTTGCGGCATTTACTTACGCAGGATGCGTTTCCTTTGAAGAAGGGCTTGAGCTTGTAAGTGCAAGAGGCGAGCTTATGCAGGAGGATGCACAGAAGGTAGACAGCGGTATGGCTGCTGTTGTTAAGCTTTCTCCCGATGTTGTAGATGCACTTTGTGAGAAGTATCCGCATGTTTATCCGGTTAACTATAACGGACCGACACAGATAACGGTTGCGGGTCTTAAAGATGAGCTTGCGGAGTTCTCAAAGGATGTTAAGGAAGCAGGCGGAAGAGCATTACCCCTTAAGGTGGGTGGCGGTTTCCATTCTGAGTTTGTTAAGACAGCTTCGGAGAGTTTTGGGGAGAAGCTTTTCGGCTATGATATTAAGAATGCGGAGATAATAATGTATTCAGATTATACGGGACGCCCTTACGAGGGTGATTACAAGGAACTTCTTACAAAGCAGATTTGTAATCCCGTAAGATGGCAGACTATTGTTGAAGATATGATTGCTAACGGTTTTGATACTTTTGTGGAAATCGGACCGGGAAAGACACTTTGCGGATTGATTTCCAAGATTAATTCCGAGGTTAAGGTTTTGCATGTTGAAGATATGGCAAGCTTATCCGAGACGATAACGGAGGTAAAATAAATGTTAAAAGGTAAGACAGCACTTGTAACAGGCGCATCAAGAGGCATCGGAAGAGCGATTGCAATCGAGTATGCAATGCAGGGAGCCAATGTTGCGATTGTTTACGCAGGTAATGAAGCTGCGGCAGAGGAAACACGTACAGCCTGTACAGAGTATGGCATAAAAGCAGAGATATATAAATGTAACGTTGCGGATTTTGAAGAAGTAAAGGCAACAGTTGCAGCAGTTAAGCAGGAGTTTGGAACAATTGATATCCTTGTAAATAATGCAGGTATCACAAAAGATGGTTTACTTGCAATGATGAAGGAATCAGATTTTGACAGTGTTATCGATACAAACCTTAAAGGTGCATTCAATATGATAAGAAACTGTTGTCCGATTTTTATAAGAAACAGAGGCGGAAAGATTATTAATATTTCTTCCGTGTCAGGAATTATGGGTAATGCGGGACAGGTTAACTATTCAGCATCCAAGGCAGGACTTATCGGTCTTACCAAATCAGTTGCAAGAGAGCTTGCGGCAAGAAATATAACATGTAACGCAATTGCACCGGGATTTATCGGAACAGACATGACACAGGGAATTGCGACAGAAGACAATCCTTTGGTAGCAAGCATACCGCTTGGACGTATCGGAAAACCCGAGGAGGTTGCAAAGACTGCAGCATTCCTTGCAGGTGAGGGAGCTTCATATATTACAGGTGAGGTCATCCGCGTTGACGGCGGCATGGCAATGTAGGAGGAAAAGAAATGAACAGACGAGTTGTTGTAACAGGTATGGGTGTAATCAGTCCCATCGGTAATAATCTTGAGGAGTTCTGGAACGCACTTCTTGAAGGAAAATGCGGAATCGGCCCTATAACAAAGTTTGATACAACAGAATATAAAGCAAAACTTGCGGCAGAGGTTAAAGACTTTAACGCAAGAGATTACATGGAAAAGGCAGAAATGTTAAGAAGTGACTTGTATGCACAGTACGGACTTGCAAGTGCATGCCAGGCAGTAGAAGACAGTAAGATTATCGGAACCGTGGAGCCTGAGAGAATCGGTGTTTATTACGGAACCGGAATCGGCGGTATGGATACATTTATGACGGAGCATAAGAAGCTCATCGAAAAAGGAACAAGAAAGGTTTCTCCTTACTTTGTACCTATGATGATTGCCAATATGGCAAGCGGTATGATTGCAATCAGATTTAACTGTAAGGGCGCAGCAATGCCTTCGGTTACTGCATGTGCATCAGGTTCCAATGCAATCGGTGAAGCTTTAAGAGCTATCCGTCACGGATATCTTGATGCAGTTATCACAGGTGGTGCAGAAGCACCTATTAATGAGTGCGGTGTTTCAGGTTTTGTAAACATGCAGGCATTGTCAACAGCAGAAAATCCCAACGAGGCATCACTTCCTTTCGACTCAAGAAGAGGAGGATTCGTAATCGGTGAAGGCGGTGCGGCACTCGTACTTGAAGAGTATGAACACGCAGTTGCAAGAGGCGCACACATCTACGGTGAGGTTTGCGGTTATGGTTCAACATGTGACGCATATCATATTACAGCACCTCATCCGGAAGCAGAGGGTGGCGCAAGAGCCATGGTAGAAGCTATGAAGGAAGCAGGTTACACAGGTAAGGAGACAGTTTATGTAAATGCTCACGGTACAGGTACACCGCTTAATGATGTTATAGAGACTTCAGCAATTAAGATTGCTTTTACAGAAGAAAAAGCAAAGGATTTATATATCAGTTCAACAAAATCAATGACAGGACATATGCTCGGAGCTGCGGGTGCGGCAGAGGCAATAGCTTGTCTTAAGGCAATCGAGGAAGGAATTATTCCTCCGACAATCAATTTGTTAAGCCCTGATGAGAAGTGTGATCTTAACTATGTACCCAACAAACCGGTTAAGGTTGATGTTGATTTGGCATTTTCTAACTCACTTGGCTTTGGAGGTCACAACGCTTGTCTCGCATTCAGAAAGGTGTAATAAGTATGGACGCAAATAACATTAGAAATTATGCAAGTCTTATGAAGGAAATGGGTCTTACAGCCCTTGAAATCAATGAGAACGGAAGCACAGTACGTCTTGAGAGAACCATGCAGGCAACTACTCCGGTAGCTCCGCAGGTTATAGCGCTTGACGCAGTATCATCTGCAGTAACGACAGGTTTGACAATGGCAGGAAATGAGGCAACTACTGCATCTGTGTCTGACAGCTCAAACAATGCAGTAAGCGGACTTACACCTGTTACATCTCCGATGGTTGGTGTATTTTACTGCGCACCGAGTGAGAACGCAGAGCCTTATGTAAGAGTCGGAGACAAAGTTAAAAAGGGCGATGTGCTTTGCATTATAGAAGCAATGAAGCTGATGAACGAAATCACAGCGGAATGTGACGGAACTATTGAAGAGGTATGTGTAAGTAACGGCCAGGTAGTTGATTTCGGCCATATTATGTTCCGCATCAATAAGGAGTAAGTAACATATGAACCAGAAAGAAATTATGGAAATTCTGCCCCATCGTGACAATATGCTTCTCGTAGATGAAGCATATATGGAGAACGATACGGCATATGGAAAATATCATGTACGCGGGGATGAGTGGTTTTTACAGGGCCATTTCCCCGGTAACCCCGTAGTACCGGGAGTTATTCTTTGCGAGATTCTCGCACAGTCATCATGTGTTTTGTTGAAGGATACAATGACAGAGGGTAAACTTCCTTTTTATACGGGCCTTAATAACGTACGTTTTAAGAATCCGGTAAAACCGGGTGATACCTTTGAGACTGAGTGCAAGATAGTAAAGGCAAAAGCACCGTTCTATTTTGCAGAGGGCAAGGGCTATGTAAACGGAAAATTGTGTATTAAGGGCGAGTTTTCGTTTGCAATAATGGGAGAGTGACATTATGTTTTCGAAAATATTAATTGCAAACAGAGGCGAAATCGCAGTCAGAATTATCCGTGCTTGTAAGGAAATGGGTATAAGAACGGTTGCAGTTTACTCTACGGCGGATGCAGAGGCTTTGCACGTTGCGCTGTCGGATGAGGCAATCTGCATCGGACCGGGTGAGGCAGGAAGCAGTTATCTTAATGAAGCGAGAATTGTATCTGCGGCTAAGGTTTCAGGTGCACAGGCGATACACCCCGGCTACGGATTTTTATCTGAGAATGCACATTTTGCACAGTTGTGTATCGATAACGGAATTGTTTTTATCGGACCGACCATTGAGAATATGAATCTCCTTAGCGATAAGGAAAAGATAAAGCGTTCCATGATGGAAGCGAAGCTCCCCGTAATTCCGGGAAGTGAAGTGCTTGAAAACGTGGAACAGGCATATGCGGCGGCAGAGGAAATCGGCTATCCCGTCATGATTAAGGCAAGAAGCGGCGGCGGTGGCAGAGGTATCCGTCTTGTCCGCTCCAAAGAGGAGCTTGAGAATGCTTTTCACTCTGCGGTGGCAGAGGGTCAGGCGGCTTTCGGCGACGGTGCCGTATACATGGAGAAATTCATTAATCCGGCAAAACATATAGAGATGCAGGTACTTGCCGATGAATTCGGTAATGTTGTGTGTCTCGGTGAAAGAGATTGTTCAGTACAGAAAAATAACCAGAAGCTTATAGAGGAGTCTCCGTCTCCCGTAGTTGCAAAAGATCAGAGAGATGTTCTTATAGAGCAGGTAACTGCGGCTGTAAAGCATGTAAATTATGTCGGCGTGGGAACCTTAGAGTTTTTGCTCGATACGGACGGCAAGTTTTATTTTATGGAGATGAACGTAAGACTTCAGGTTGAACATACAGTTACGGAAGCACTCACAAGAATCGACCTCGTTAAATGGCAGATTCGTGTGGCGGCAGGTATTCCGCTTAATTTTACACAGGAGGAAGTAAGCTTTAAGGGTTCTTCAATTGAGTGCAGAATTAATGCGGGTGCACCGGGAACAGTTAAGTTCCTTCATGTGCCGGGAGGTCCTTTTGTAAGATTTGATACCTTCCTTGTGACAGGCTACGGTATTTCGCCGTATTATGATTCACTTCTCGGTAAGTTAATCGTGTACGCGGGAACCAGAGAGGAAGCTATAAGGAAGATGAAAGCGGCTCTTTGTGAGCTTGTAATTGAAGGGGTTCCGAATAATGTCGAGGACCAGATAGAATATGTCAGTGACGAAAGATTTAAGGATGGAACCTATAACCTTAACTTCTTTAAGAAATAGTCTGACAGACGAAGGAGGTATTTGTATGCCTTTTATACAATTTTTGCATAAAGTAAAAAATGATTTGGAAGAGGGCGGCAGACATTTTGAGCCGACAATCGGAGGCGATGAGAACGAGCCTACGAAGCCCTGTCCCAAGTGTGAAAAACAGGTTGCAGACAGTCAGTTATGGGCTAATCACAATACCTGTAATTTCTGCGGACATCATTTCAGAATGAATGCAAGACAGAGAATTAAGTTTATTACCGATGCGGACAGCTTTAATGAGCTGTGGGGTGATATGGTTTCTACGGATATACTTGGATTTCCCGGATATGAGAAAAAGCTTGAGAATGCGCACACTGCAAGCGACGAAAACGACGCGGTAGTATGCGGAACGGCAACAGTGGACGGTGAAAAGTGTGCGCTTTTTGTTATGGAGCCGAATTTCATGATGGGAAGTATGGGAACTGTAGTCGGTGAAAAAATAACACGTTTGTTTGAGTATGCGACAGAACATAAATTATCTGTAGTCGGATATACAGTATCGGGCGGAGCCAGAATGCAGGAGGGTATTTTGTCCCTTATGCAGATGGCAAAGACAAGCGGTGCCGTAAAGAGACACAGTGATGCAGGTCTTTTCTACCTTACCGTACTTACGGATCCGACAACGGGTGGTGTAATGGCAAGCTTTGCAATGGAGGGTGATATAATCCTTGCAGAGCCCGGAGCGACGGCAGGCTTTGCGGGAGCACGCGTTATTGAGCAGACAACACGTAAGAAGCTTCCTCATGGCTTCCAGAAGTCGGAGTTTATTTTAGAGCATGGTTTTGCGGATGCTATTTCTCCGAGACAGACACAGAAGGAGACTGTTTCATATCTTCTTAAGATGCATAAAGGAGGAAACAGTAATGAATAAGCTTGCGTATAACAAGGTAAAAGCGGCAAGAGCTAATAACAGACCGACAGGTCTTGATTATATTAATTCTATTTTTGAGGACTTTTTTGAGCTTCATGGCGACAGAAGATATAAGGATGATATGGCGATTGTGGGCGGTGTTGCAAGACTCGAGGGAAGACCGGTAACGGTAATTGCTATCGAGAAGGGACACAGCTCCAAGGAGCGAATGCTCAGAAATTTTGGTGCGCCTCATCCGGAAGGATATCGTAAGGCACTTCGTCTTATGAAGCAGGCAGAAAAGTTTAATAGACCGGTTATTTGTTTTATAGATACTTCGGGAGCTTACTGCGGAATCGGCGCAGAGGAGCGAGGACAGGGTCAGGCAATAGCAGAGAATCTTATGGAGATGATGACCTTAAAGACACCGATTATTTCGATTCTCATCGGAGAAGGCGGAAGCGGCGGTGCGCTTGCACTTGGTGTTGCGGATCGTGTATGGATGCTTGAGAATTCAATTTATTCCGTAATTTCACCGGAGGGTTGTGCAAGTATTTTGTGGAAGGATGCAGCCAAGGCAGATGAAGCGGCAAGCAGTCTTAAGCTTACAGCGGAAGATGTGCATGAGCTCGGAGTTGTGGAGAGAGTAATTCCCGAGACAGGGCTTGGAACACCGGCATTTTATACAAGAATACAGAATCTTCTTGTGAAACAGCTTGCTGTATTTGATACAAGGACTATTGAGGATATTGTTTCGAGACGATATAATAGATTCAGAAAAATCGGAGCCCCCAAGGAGGAAGAAACAGTATGAGTCAGGTAGAGCCTTATTCAAGAAAAGTCTATTATTATGAAACAGATAAGATGAGCATTGTGCATCATTCTAACTATATAAGAATGTTTGAGGAAGCACGTCTTGATCTTATGGACAAGTGCGGAATTGATTATGCGCAGATTGAAAGTCTGGGAATAATCATGCCGGTGCTTGAGGTTTCTTGCAAATATGTCAAGTCACTTTTTTACGGAGAGACATTTTCTGTAGAAGTAGAGGTGGCAGCTTTTAACGGAATTAAGATGGGATTTAAGTATAAGATATATGCTGTCGAGAGAAATGAGCTTGTGACTACAGGAGAGTCATGGCATTGTTTCCTTGACAATGAGACGCGTACTCCGGTATCGCTAAAGAAAAGAGCTCCGCAGGTTTTTGAGGAGATGGACCGGATTATTAAGGAGAAACTATGAGTATTTATAAAAGATATTGTGATGAAGAGTTTGATGAAAGAGGTAAATTGACAGGATTTCATATTCACCATCCGGATAATTTCAATTTTGGCTATGATGTTGTGGATGCGATAGCAGACGAAGAGCCCGGCAAACGTGCAATCATGTGGTGCAATACGGAGGGCGCTGAGCGTATGTTTACGTTTGGTGAGCTTAAGACATTAAGCAACAAGGCAGCCAATGTTTTACTTGATTCCGGCATCAAAAAGGGCGACAAGGTTATGTTAATGCTTAAACGCCATTATGAATACTGGATTCTTGCGGTTGCTCTTCACAAAATCGGAGCTATTATGATTCCGGTTACCAATATGCTTACTGTCCACGATATTGTTTACAGAATAAAGAATGCCGGGATAAAAGCTATTGTTTGTACTTCACAGGATGATGCTCCCGAAAAGGTTCTTGAAGCCGTAAATGAAAGTAAGATGGTTGAACATTTGTGGACGGTTCAGAAGGATTGTGCCGGTTTCAGGAATATGACAACCGATATAGATAATGCCGGGGAAGAACTTGAGCGTATTGATACCAAGGCTCTTGACCCGATGATGCTTTATTTTACATCAGGAACAACAGGCTATCCCAAGGGCGTTATTCACGATTATACTTATCCGCTTGCACATATCATTACAGCGAAATACTGGCACCAGGTGCAGGAAGACGGCTTGCATTTTGCAGTAGCAGAGACAGGCTGGGCAAAGACTTCATGGGGTAAGATATATGGTCAGTGGCTTGCAGGATGTGCCGTTATGGTTTTCGATTTTGATAACTTTGATCCTAAGCAGCTCGTGACAATTATTAATAAATACAAAGTAACAACATTTTGTGCACCGCCCACGGTTTACAGATATCTTGTAAAAAAAGGTATCGACAAGATGTCGAGTCTTGTGCATGCAACAACTGCAGGTGAAGCCTTGAACCCTGAGGTTTTCAGGAAGTTTAGGGAATCTACGGGCATTGAACTTATGGAAGGCTTCGGACAGACAGAATCTACGTTGATTCTTGGCAATCTGGCAGGAACAACGCCAAAGCCCGGTGCAATGGGTAAGGAGACACCTCTTTATCATGTAGAGGTTATGCGTGAGGATGGAAGTATTGCCGATGCAGGCGAGGTCGGAGAGCTTGTTATTGTACCTAGAGATAACGAAAAGCAGATAGGCATTTTCTGCAAATATCTTGATAATGAAGCTTTATACAAGCACGCATGGCGTGGCGGAGTTTATCACACGGGAGATACCGTATGGAAGGATGAGGACGGATACTTCTGGTTTAACGGACGTATTGACGACGTTATCAAAACAGGTGGTTTCAGGGTAGGACCTTTTGAAATCGAGAATGTCGTAATGCAGCATCCGGCAGTACTTGAATGTTCCGCAATCGGTGTACCGGATACGTTACGAGGTCAGGCAATCAAGGTATTTATCCACCTTGCATCCGGCTATGAGGCATCCTCTGACTTGCAGAAGGAAATTAAAGAGTTCTGTAACTCACAGCTTGCTGAATACAAGTGGATTAGGCTTATCGAATTCGTGGAGGAGATGCCTAAGACTATTAGTGGTAAGATTAAAAAAACGGATCTTAGAGAGCAGTAAAATATATTGTGTTGACTATAAGAAAAGATTGTGATAGTATATCTTCAATAACATAAGAAAAGCAATGACGGAAAAGAGTAGTTTAGATGGAAGCATCCAGAGAGAATAGCATTTGGTGGAAGCTATTTATGTGGAAGGTAGACGAAAACCATTCCCGAGCTGTAATGCTGAAATAAGTAGGTGTTACCGTATGCCTGCGTTAAAGGATAGGATTTGATGGAATCTGAAGTGAAAAGTTAAGGTGGAACCGTGCTAAGTGCACCCTTAAGACTATATAATTATGGTCTTATGGGTGCTTTTCTTATGTTGTTGCCAAATAAAACGCTAAAAAGAAAGGAGCAACAAATTATGAAGGTTCTACGAAAAAATGGAGAAATTGTAGAAGTAAACTTTGAAGAACAGGAGGGTAAAAAGGCATTTTGGCATACGAGTGCGCATGTGCTTGCACAGGCGGTAAAGCGCTTGTATCCGGAAACAAAATGCGCAATCGGTCCGGCAATTGAAAATGGATTCTATTATGATTTTGATTTTAGCTTCTCATTTTCAGAAGAGAATCTAAAGGCAATTGAAGATGAGATGCGAAAGATTGTAAAGGAATCGCTCTCGTTACAAGTCTTCGAAAAATCTAAGGAAGAAGCTATTAGCTTCATGAAAAATGCGGGTGAAAAGTATAAACTTGAACTGATTGAGGAACTGGATGATGCAGAGAAGATTAGTTTTTACAAGCAGGGAGAATATGAGGAATTCTGTGCAGGACCACATATCTCTAACGTATGTCAAATTAAGGCCATTAAACTTTTGTCAGTAGCCGGTGCGTATTGGAGAGGAAACGAAAAGAATCCGATGCTTACGAGAATCTATGGCATATCTTTCCCTAAAGTAGCGCAGTTAGAAGAATATTTGCATATGGTAGAAGAGGCAAAGGCGAGAGATCATAGAAAATTAGGAAAGGAACTTGGAATATTTACGATTTTTGACGAGGGCCCGGGATTACCGGTATTTTTGCCGAAGGGAATGGTTCTTAAGAATCTATTAATTGACTACTGGAGAAAAATTCATCGAAGAGACGGATATGTGGAAATATCTACGCCGATTATGCTAGAGCGTAGTCTGTGGGAAACGTCAGGGCATTGGGATTTTTACAGGGATTCCATGTATTCTCTTAAGGTAGAGGAAGAGGATTATGCGATTAAGCCAATGAGTTGTCCCGGCGGAATGCTTGTGTATAAATTGGAGCCAAGGTCATATAAAGAATTGCCGATGAGAATGGGTGAACTTGGTCTTGTGCATCGTAATGAAAAATCGGGAACGTTACATGGTCTCATGCGAGTGCGCTCTTTTACACAAGATGATGCGCACATTATTATGAGAGAAGATCAGGTAATGGATGAAATACAAGGTGTTATGCGCCTGATTGATGAAGTGTACCAAAAATTTGGTTTCTCTTATGAGATAGAATTGTCAACGAGACCGGAGCATTCCATAGGCAGTGATGAAGACTGGGCACTGGCTACGGAAGCACTTGAAAAAGCAGTGCGGGGAATGGGTAAGTCCTATGTGGTAAATGAGGGTGATGGTGCATTCTACGGACCGAAACTGGACTTTCACTTAAAGGATTCTATAGGCAGAACGTGGCAATGCGGAACAATTCAGCTTGATTTCCAGCTTCCGCAGAGATTCGACATTGATTATATTGGTGCGGACGGAGAAAAGCATCGCCCCATTATGCTGCACAGAGTTGTGTTTGGTTCTATTGAACGCTTCATTGGTATTTTAATCGAGCATTATGCCGGCAAATTCCCTGCGTGGATTGCACCAGTACAGGTTAAGATTCTTTCAGTATCTGATAAGTATAATGATTATGCGAAAAAAGTAGCAGAGTACCTTAGTGAGAATGATATCCGAGCAGAAATTGACATTCGAAGCGAAAAGCTGGGTTATAAGATTCGCGAAGCACGAATGGACAAAGTTCCGTATATGGTTATTGTAGGCGAGAATGAGCAGAATAACGAGTCTGTGTCCGTAAGACAAAGAGATGCGGAGATTGACAAGCAGGAGCTCGGTGAAATGAAGCTTGAGCAGTTGGTTGAGATTGTGAAAAGAGGTGCAAATGAATGAAAGCAACAATAGTATTAATTGCAGATAATGATGCCGAAAATTTTGGAAGAAGAATGATGCTGGAGGCTCATAAGCATGGAAAAATGGGATTTGAGATGGCAAGATTGCCACAGCATGTTTCTCTAAAGCAACCGTTTGCTATTCCGAATTTAGAGGATATGGAAGAATTTTTTGATAGTTTTATAAAGGAACTTTCGCCGTTTGATATTGAGTTTGTGGGTATGGATGTATTTCCGTCAAATGTGTTGGGAGGAGTTCAATCAGGATGTATGAGTCTGCGTGTAAAAGAGACACCGGAACTGGGGGAGGCGCAAAGAAGATTAAATGAAGGATTGTATGAAAAATTTGGAACATGCCCGGCAGAACATGACGATGATTATGTTTTTCATATGACATTTGCCATTGGTGGTGCAAGCTTTGAATCATATCAAAAAGCATATGATGAATTGGTAAAGCAGGATTACAAGAAGTGCTTTAGGTTTAGTAAGTTAGGATTACTGTATTACGATGATGACAATATTGCTCCGGGAACTTATTTTTGCTATAAAATATGCGACATATAATATTATTTTTATGTGCCACAAAAAGTAATTCGTTAATTAAATTATTATATAAATAATGCCCATTCATTTGGAAATGAACGGGCATTATTTTTGTTTTAATGGAGGGATTACCTTTTCTGCCTATACTCCCTCGGGCTCATGCCAATATTTTGCGTAAACACTTTAGAAAAATATGAAAAATCCTGATAGCCAACGGCAAGGGCAATCTCGGACACGGACATATCGGTAGTATTAAAAAGACGCAGTGCCTCTTTAATACGGACCTGATGAATATATTTGGTCAGGGTTTGTCCGGTTTCCTTGCTGAAAGAATTAGACAGCACTGAAGGGTTCTTGCTAAAGTGTTCGGCAAGGAAATCGAGGGAGAGCTTTTCTTCCAAATGCAACTGAATATATGCAATGATATCTTTTGTCAACTTGGAGTAATCCGGGTTGGCATAATTTTTTACCAAAATGCAGTATTTGTGGCATATTTCGCCGGGCATCTGCTCTAGCTTCGCGAAAGAAGTCATGCTTTCGATTTTGGCTCTTATAGAGTTGGACTGTTTCAAAATATGAAAAGGGTGTATGGACGTCTGCATCAGCGCCATATGGCAGTAATCGTTGAGCATCAACAGGTTTAACTTGTATTCGCGCATATTTCTGCTGCTTATCAGGTTTGACTCCTGCCAGAATGCATGAAGTGCCTTTTTTGCGTTTTCATTGTCTCCGAGTTTTAAGTAGTCAAGAAACTGAAAAAGCAATTGCTGATATCTGGAGGAGTGCTCGATAAAACGTTCATCAAGGACAGCGGCATTCATTTCGATTGCTCGCTTTTGCTCCGAATACTGCATGAGTTCTGGCGTAACGTTTTTAAATTCCGGAATAAAATTACCGAGAATGTGCTTGGTTACATTTACCACGGAGTCCAACTGAATAAGTGGCATGTTCTCGTAGATGTATTTCATTCGCTGGATGTCATAATGAGCAACATGGGCATCCTTAAGAATCTGTGTGAAATAACTTGGAGAAAGCTCTTCATCACGAAAAGGACCGATGGATATAAAGTCGGGAGTGGCATTTAAATCCATAGGAAGCAAAATATTATAAAAACCCAGATTACTTTTTATTATGAGAATACGGAGAGACTGCGAAGTGCTGTCAAAGCGTATTTTAGTATTGTCGTCGTTATAATGAGTCCATACTGCGGCACGCATTCCGAGGTCGATTTTGCTGATATCCTGATAAGGAGGCGTATGGTAAAGTGTTGCAACATTAAAAGCGTCCAAAAGAACCTGTTGTAACAGAGAATAACAATCTTTAAAAACTTCATTTTCCTGTTTCATATAATCCTCCTTTTAATAATCGATATTTATTATATAAAAATTATACAAGAAATACAAAAATATTACAAGTAGCAGTCTGACATATTAAGTACAATGAATTTAGAAATAAAATTTATATTAAATTTTTAGAAGGAGACGGTCGCCATGAAATTTAATTGGAATGATTCGTGGTTATTTACAAAAGAGGCTTCTCTTATTGCAGATAACCGCACTATTTTAAAAGAAGCAGAGTGGGAAGCAGTTACGCTTCCTCATACATGGAATGCGAAAGACGGACAGGACGGCGGTAATGATTATCACCGCGGTACATGCTATTATGCCAAGAAGCTTTCACTTTCTGACTACAAGGGTGCCGAACAGGTTTATATTGAATTTGAAGGTGCCAATTCGTCTGCAGACGTATATGTAAACGGCAAGTTGGCAGTTCATCATGACGGCGGTTACTCAACATTCCGTGCAAATATTACAAAGCTTTTGGAGGAAGAGAATATCGTTGTTGTAGCAGTTGATAACTCTGCAAACGATTATGTATATCCTCAGATGGCAGACTTTACTTTCTACGGCGGTTTGTATCGTGACGTTAATATTATCTGCGTGCCTAACGCACATTTTGATTTGGATTACTTCGGAGGGCCCGGTATTACTGTAACTCCTGTTGTGGACGGCAAGAATGCCAATGTTGCTGTGGTAGGTTATTTTACTGGCCTTGCAGGAAGCGAGACAGTTAAATATACAATTATGGACGGTGCTACTGTAATTGCCGAAGCAACCGTTAATGCATCCGAAGGAAAAGCAGATTTCGTTATTGAAAATGCACATTTATGGAACGGTCGTAAGGATCCTTTCCTTTATACACTTGAAGCAGTATTGTTTGACGGCGGTAAGGAATTAGACAGCAGAACAGTAAGATTCGGTTGTCGCTATTTTGAAATTGATCCTAAGAGAGGTTTTATCTTAAACGGTGAAGAGTATCCTCTTCGCGGTGTGTCTCGTCATCAAGACAGATGGGGTATCGGTAATGCACTTCTTCCGGAGCATCATAAAGAAGATGCTGAATTAATTTATGAGGTGGGTGCAACGACAATTCGTCTCGCACATTACCAGCATAACCAGTATTTTTATGATTTGTGTGATGAGATGGGCTTTGTGCTTTGGGCAGAGATTCCGTATATTTCTAACCACATGCCTAAGGGTAGAGAAAACACAATTACACAGATGAAGGAATTACTTGCACAGAATTACAATCATACATCAATCTTTGTATGGGGACTTTCCAATGAGATTTCAATGAAGGGCGCAGACGATCCTGACTTACTTGAAAATCACCGTATTTTGAACGACCTTTGTCATGAGTGGGACAAGACAAGACTTACAACGATGGCGATTGTGTCAATGTGCCCTACAGATTGCGAGTATATTAAGATTCCCGATACGGTAGCGTGGAACCATTATTTTGGATGGTACGGCGGAGATACTTCAATGAACGGTCCTTGGATGGACAAGTTCCATGCAGAGCATCCGAGTATTCCGGTAGGTGTGAGTGAATACGGTTGTGAAGCACTTAACTGGCATACATCGAACCCTGAGCAGGGTGATTACACCGAAGAATATCAGGCGTACTACCATGAAGAACTTATCAAGCAGTTATTTACAAGAAAATATATCTGGGCAACTCATGTATGGAACATGTTTGATTTCGGTGCCGATGCACGTGCAGAGGGCGGTGAGGACGGACAGAACCATAAGGGACTTATGACCTTTGACAGAAAGTATAAGAAGGATTCCTTCTATGCTTACAAGGCATGGCTTTCAGACGAACCGTTCGTACACATTTGCGGTAAGCGATATGTGGATCGTGTTGAAGAGGTAACAAAGGTAACAGTTTACTCCAATCAGCCCGAAGTTGAGTTGTTCGCAAACGGCGTAAGTCTCGGAAAGCAGACAAGTGATGTACATTTCTTCTACTTCGATGTACCTAATGCAGGAACTACGGAGCTCGTGGCTAAGGCGGGCGAGTGTGAAGACACATCCAAGATTGTAAAGGTTGCAGAATTCAACAACGATTACCGTATGACAGAATCGGGAGATGTTCTCAACTGGTTTGAAATTACGGCTCCTGAAGGACGTTTCTCAATTAACGACAAGGCAAGCGATGTGCTTGCAACCTTCAGAGGAAAACTTGCTTTCCTGGGTCTTGTTAAGAAGGCAATGAAGGGTAAGAAGACCATGGTGGATGCCGGTTCGATGATGCAGAGCAAAGACATGATGGGATTCCTCGGTGGATTTACTGTAAAGAGACTTCTTTCCATGATGGGAACAATGGGAGCTAAGCCTCTTACTAAAGACGAGATGCTTGCGTTTAACAAGAAACTTAACAAGATTAAGAAAAAATAATGTGCCTTAAGGGGCAGAAGGAGAGACTGCCCCTCTAAATAAGAGAGAAGATAAATAGGAGGAAATTATAATGGATACTTCTAAGACAAACAAGGAATACCGCAAGTTTGGCATGAGAGACAAAATTGCGTATGCAGCAGGTGATTTTGGTTGTAACATGAGTTTTTCACTTAAGGGAACTGTTCAGACATTCTGGCTTGTTTACATGATGCTTGAGACAGGACTTCTTTCAGGACTTCTTTTGGCTGTACAGATTTGGGATGCAATAAACGATCCGCTTATTGGTTCCATGATTGATGCTGACAGAAGAAAGTACAGAATGGGTAAATTTAAAACGTACATCTTGATCGGTGCAATCGGTCTGCTTGTTGCAGGTGCGCTGGTATTTATTCCGGTACCTAAGGCTCCGGTTATTATCAAGGCTATTTTGTTTATTCTTGGTTATATTATCTGGGATGCATGTTATACGGTTGCTAACGTTCCTTACGGCTCAATGCTTTCACTTGTTACAGAGGATGCCGGTGAAAGAGCACAGTTGTCAACATGGAGAAGCGTAGGTTCAATATTTGGTAACTTGCTTCCGAATATTATCCTTCCGATGTTGATTTGGAAAAAAGTTTTTGATGCAGATGGAAATCCTGTAATGAATGCAGAGACAGGCAAGCAGGTTCAGGAACTTCTGGGTGAAAGAGTTTTCATTGCAGCACTTATAATGGGTATTTTAGGTTTTATCGCATTCCTTTTCATGCTTAAAAATATTACCATCCGTGTAGATGAGAATTCTGTTAAGACAAATGATACAGAGAAGTTTAATATTGTAAAGGCTTTTGGTAACTTCATGAAGAACCGTCCCGCAGTCGGTGCAACACTTGCAGCTATGGGTATGTTCCTTGGTATGAATGCTGCTACTACAGCAGTATCCATTATGTTTGCGATTTATTTCGGTATGGCAGAGCTTTCAGGTATCGTACAGCTTATCGGTTTCCTTCCGATGTTGATATTTATGCCGTTTATTAAGAAAATCGTTGCTAAGTGGGGAAAGAAGGAAGCTTCTGTTGCAGGAACATTTGTGTCGCTTGCAGGTGGTGTTTTGATGTTTGTCTTCCCGTTGATTTCTGACAGAAATCTTGCACTTGTTATCTATATTGCCGCATTATGTATTTACGGTATGGGCATGGGTATCTACACATGTGTATCATGGGCACTCATGGCAGATGCCATCGATTACAACGAGTGGAAGACAGGTAAGAGAGAAGAGGGTACTGTTTATTCACTTCACTCATTCTTCCGTAAGCTCGCACAGGGTGTTGGACCTTCACTTGTTCTTTTGTTAATGGGATTTTTGGGCTACAATTCAGATTTAGGAGTTGGTGCACAGTCTGCCGCAACAGCAAACAATATGTGTTGGCTCGTTGCAGGACTTTACATGTTCAGTGCAGTAATGCAGTTTATCGGCTTAGCCGTTATCTATAATCTTGATAAGAAGACTCTTACAAAGATGCAGGAAGAAATGGCAGAAAGAAGAGTAGTCGAAAACTAATTGTGTATAGGGTTTTTAATAAAAAGAGGCTGTCGCAGTTTGCGACAGCTTCTTTTATAGTCTTATACTTATTTCGCCACTGTACAGGGCTTCTGTTGTGCCATCTTCAAGCTCAACGATTAGGTTACAGTCATTATCAATCGCAACGGCAGTTGCACTAAAGGAAACGTCAGGGCGAAGCGTGTTCTCAATAACATTAATTTTGTGACCCAGAACTACGGAGCGTCTTCTGTATTCATCAAGGAAAGTGCGCTTAGTTAAATTGGGGTAAAGGGCCATGAATTTATTGAGTACAGCCGCGATGATACGATTACGTGTATTGTGTGAACAACTGCTGTCATGCTGTGCCAAGCTTGTTGAAGTATCATTGGAGTTTTTTGTGGGCCGGTCAGAACCTATAGCGGAAGCCGCAATACCTGAAATCTCCGCGGGAAAGCCGTTTTCGGGTTCGAAAACATTTATTCCGATGCCGAGAATAATGTAGTCAGGATATCTGCTTCCCGAGGACAAGGCAGCTTCGGTAAGTATGCCACAAATCTTAGCATATTTGTTACTTCCGTATTTTTTAATCCATATATCATTAATCCATTTGATGGCAGTGGAAGCACCGGTTACTTCTTCAATGGCTTCCGAAACCGCGACTGCGGTTGCGGTTGTAATGAGAGTGGAATCTGAAGGTTCAAGCTGTGGACGCAAAAGCATACTCATGTAAATACCTGTGCCCGCAGGTGAGAAAAACTGTCGTCCGAAACGGCCGCGGCCCATTGTCTGTTCCTCGGCAATGATAACAGTGCCTTCGGGAGCACCTGAAGCAGCTTTTTCCTTAAGAGTCAGATTGGTCGAATTCAGTATCGGGTAAATTTCTATATTCAAGTCTTTGTTTTGTTCGTCAAGATGTTCTTTTATTCCTAAAGAAGATAAAATATCTGTCATTGTTGTAAACTCCTTGTGAAAAAAAGTTATGAGCCCGTTACAGTATAGTATAGCTGTGATACCGGGTTAATATGAGTTTTTCGCCATTTGGTTGGTGAAGTGCCGGTAAGCATCTGAAATTGCCTGTTAAAGCTTGAAAGTGTCGTAAAACCAACTGACTGGGCAATCTCGTTAATATGCATTTCGCTGTGATAAATAAGCTGACAGGCTTTATGAATTCTGAGTGCATTAATATAATCCAGTGGTGAAATATGCATAATTTCAACGAATTTACGTCTGAAGTGAGATTCGCTCATATTGCAGCAATCTTTTGCCATGTCGGCAACAGATAGTTTGTCTGCGTAATTATTGTGTATAAAAAGCAGTACGGTTTGTATTTGCGAATCAGACTTTTTGAGACGGTTTTCCTTAGGAAAATTGCGCACAATCAATGAAATAAGAGAGAGAAGAAGACCTCTTATGGCATCCTCGTAGTGAGCTTTTTTCCTGTGGAATTCATTAAAAATAAGCTCGGCAATAAAACAAATATCGGTATATTGTTCCTTTGGGAAAAAACCATAGCATTCGGGCAATATAAAAAGTATTTTTTGAACCTCTTTGCTGTTAAGTAATTCGTTAAACATGAGAAAAGGGTCAAAATACAGGTATTCATAAGATAAGTTATTAAAAAATTCCACAGGTACTTCCTCAGGGAAGCGGTTTGTGGTTTCCGGCAGGAAAACAAGGTCACCGGTGGAAAGACAGCGACCTATTTTAACAGCACCTTGTAAATTTGAAATTTCTGAAAAAGTAGTTTGCATAATTAAGCCTCCGGAAGAAAAGGGGAGTATCTGTAGTTCTTTTTGCGGATTGTACGTTTGTCATTACGCCATTTTAGCGGAGACATGTTGTACCGCTCCTTGAACATTTTATAAAAATTCGACAATGACGAAAATCCTGTTTCGATTGATATATCAAGCACGGGAAGCTCAGTGCTGCGAAGAAGCTTACATGCATTCTCAAGCCTTAAAGTATTGATGTAACGGTTGGGTGAGTTATGCATGAGCTCAGAGAACAGCGTACAAAATCCGGAAGTACTCATATGACAGACTGCCGCAAGCTCAGCTATTTTAATCGGCTGGGCGTAATTTTGATGTATATGCTGCAGAGCAGGCTGGATTTTGGACATGCTTTGGTATTTGGAAGGGTATTGTTCACAGTTGCTGATCGAAACCTCTCTTGTCAGTTCTGCCATAAGGCTTAGAAACAATCCTTTAATTACAAGTTTATAATTGTTGTGTTGTTCCTTATATTCACGTAGAATGCTCTCGATAATTCTGTAAATGACAGAATGAGCTTCTTTTGAAAAAATAAAGGGTACTGTGGCATTTTTATACCACATCATCTCAGAGGGTATTTGGAAAGGATAAAAACCCTGCAACAGCTCCTCGGGTTTTATATAAAGATATTCGCAATTGGCAGGCAGGGTTCTGTCGTTGCGGTTCATAAAGTGCATAGTATAAGGAGGCAACACAAAAAATGTTCCGGGAGATATTTTGTATACGCTGTCTTCAAAAAGAAGAGAGTGTTCCCCTTCATAACAAATGCCGATTTCTATACAGTTGTGAAAATGATATTTCTTCTCCTGTTGTGAAAAATTACTTGTGAAAACAGCATTTTTGGGTGCAAGAACAAGTGCCGGAAATTCATCCGGCAAAATATATTCTCTATATTCAAGAGTGAAGTTAGAGCTTGAATTGTTCATGTTGGTCTCCAATTGTTTTATGTTATGATTATATCAAATGCTGTGGTGATTATCCATAAAAAGTTTTGCAACGAAAAAGCATTCATGGAATGGGGGGGGGAAGTACCATGAATGCTCTTTCGTTGCATTAAACTTTAATAAAAAAGTATGCTACGCAATTTCAAGAAAACTGAGAATATATATCACAAGTGCATTACGCATTCTTGTGATGGAAATAGCCTCGTCAGGCTGATGATAGTCGCCGTGTCCCGGTAAAAACAGTCCTTCCGGTGGTCTTTTGAGGGACATGCCTGTTCCGAATGCAAATGCATTGGGAAGCTTGCGGGCATAGGTGCCGCCACTCATTACAAAAGGCTTGGTGTCAAGACCCATGTAGTCGTTGTATATAGCTGTAAGCTTGCCGACAACAGGGTGGTCCGGGTCAAAGTAGTTGGCTTTGCCATAGCGGGTTACTTTAAAGGAATAGCCGCGTCCCTTACATACATTTGTTACAATTCCCTCAAAATCAGTATCATTTTTTGAAATGGGGAATTTGGAAACAAAGGTTGCTTTTAAGTGTCGGTCTTCATTCTTGGCTATAACGCATGTAAGTACAAGCGGACCGGAAATATCATCGGTACAGTTGACATTAAGTGCAGTGCCGTCATAGGTAGCATTGATTTCACGACAAAGTGAAAAGATTGCGTCATCATGTGCCGATAAAATATCATGATTATGTAATTCTGTAAGCAAGATGAGCAAAGCATCTATACTTCCGCGTGGCATAAACGCATTCTTGGACGCACCTGTTACGGTTAACGTAACATTGCCATTTATGTCAATCTCAACATTCTCGGGAAGAGTTTTTATCTTCTCAAGCATAGTATCGCTTTTCTTAAGGACAATAGTTGCCTTCTCCGGTACCATGTATATGGAATTAGAGGTGTAAAAATCAATTATTTCATCTGAAAATTCCTTGTCTGAGATAAATTCACCATTAAAGGAACCACGTTCACCGCAACATACGGGGAAGCCACTGTCCGGAACGAGTGAAAGTACGGGACAGGGGTAATGCTTTGTAAAATAATCAAGGTCATACATGCCCTGTTCTTCACAAGTTCCGCAGAACAACTTCACATTATGAGTAACGGGAATATTGAATTCCTTGAGAAATCTAAGGGTGTAAAGACCGACTATCGCGGAGCTTTTGTTGTCCTGACAACCGCGCCCTATAACGTAGTTATCCTTGATTTGCGCCTGATACGGAGGATATACCCAGCCTTCGCCTTCATGTACCACGTCAAGATGTGCCCAGATTCCGATGTCGTCTTTAAGGTCGTTAAGTTCGATGCAACCTACATAATTGTCGTAGTTGCGTGTGTTAAAACCATAGCTCTGTCCAATCTCCAGCATTTTATTAAGAACGTCAATACAACCCTGACCGTAGGGTGCTATGTTACTGTCGATTTCAGCAACACTTCTTATGTTGGTGATTGTAATTAGGTCGTTAAGAAAGTCGGGCATCTGCTTGTCAACCCATTCTTCAACCGCCTGCTTTGTAAATGCTGACATATTGTAAAAGACCTCCTATTAATTACCTGTTTAAATTATAGTATAATTAAAAAAACTTTTCTAATATATATTTGCCGAAAACTATGCAGAATCGCTCATACCGTAATTTGGATTGCATTTAACAGGAGTTATAGTGAGCGATTTTGCATATAAATTAGCGATATAATAAAAGAAAAGGCAAAAATCGCTTGTTATAATGTTGTCAAAAATACATGGGAGGGTTTTGTTATGACTAAGAGAGAAAGAGTACTTAATGCAATGAACAACAAGCCGGTTGACAGACCGCCGGTAGGTTTTTGGTTTCATTTCCCGTTAGATATGGATTTAGACAAGGACTGTGTTGATGCGCATCTTGATTATTACAAGGCTTGCGATACAGACTTTATAAAAATTATGTGTGACGGATTTTTTGATTATCCCAATCCGATTATTCCACAGATTAAAGAACCGAAGGACTGGTATAACATGAAGCCGCTCGGCAAGGACCATCCTTTTATACAGGGACAGGTTAAGCGTGCAAAGGAAATAGTAGAGCGTCTTAACGGAGAATGCTGTACATTCTATAATGTGTTTTGTCCGATGTCTTTTTTCAGATTCGGAACATCAGAGGAGCTTCTTATGAGTCACCTTAAAGAGGACCCGGAAGCTGTTTTATATGCATTTGATATTATAGCGCAGGATGCAATAACACTTTGCGAGCTTTTGATAAATGAAGCAGGCTGTGATGGAATCTACTATTGCGTACAGAATGCAGAGGAATTCAGATTTACATATGAGGAGTATCGTAAGCTGGTTACTCCGAGTGATTTAAAGGTTCTTGAGGCTGCCAATAAGCTCAGTGAGAACAATATGCTTCACTGCTGTGGCTGGGCAGGAGATAAGAACAGAATCGAAGTATGGCAGGATTATCCGGCAAAGGCTATAAACTGGGCAGTTTTCGTAGAGAATATGACGCTTCCGGAAGGCAAGAAGTTCTTTGGAGGCAAATGTGTGATCGGAGGCTTTGATAACAGAGATGACGCAGTGCTTTGCTCGGGAACAAAGGAAGAAATTGTAGCATTTACAAAAAAATGGTTGGAAGAGAACACAGAAAATGGTATGATTATAGGTGCAGACTGCTCTCTCGGCAGAGGAGTAGATATAAACAGAATTAAATGGGTAGTAGATACCGTGAAAGGAGAAGAATAATGTATATAGCTAACGAAAACAGATATGACAAAATGGTTTATAACAGAAGCGGTAAGACAGGACTTAAGCTTCCGGCAATGTCACTCGGTTTGTGGCACAACTTTGGTAGTGGCAGCAACTATGATAATATGCTTGATATTGTAAAGACAAGCTTTGATCTTGGAATTACACACTTTGATCTTGCTAACAACTACGGCCCTACACCGGGAAGCGCAGAAGAGAACTTTGGTAAGATGCTTGCAACAGACCTTAAGCCTTACAGAGACGAGCTTATTATTTCTACTAAGGCAGGTTATGATATGTGGCCGGGACCGTACGGTAACTTTGGTTCCAAGAAGTATCTTGTAGCTTCTCTTGATCAGAGCCTTAAGCGTATGGGACTTGATTATGTAGATATTTATTATCATCACAGACCTGACCCGGAGACACCTCTTTGGGAGACAATGGACGCACTTGCAGGAATTGTACGTCAGGGTAAAGCTCTTTATGTGGCACTTTCTAATTACAGCCCTGAGAGACTTAAAGAAGCTGCTACAATACTTAAGGAAATGAATGTTCCCTGCCTTATCCATCAGCATCGTTATTCAATGCTTGAGAGAGGCTCGGAGGCACTTATTCCTGTAGTAGAAGAAGCAGGAATGGGAAGCATCGCTTTCTGTCCGCTTGCACAGGGCTTGCTTACAGATAAGTATCTTAACGGTATTCCTGCAGATTCAAGAGCAGCAGGTAAGAGTGTATTCTTAAGCGAGAAGGCTATTACAGAAGAGAAGATTGCAAAGATTGCAAAACTTAACGATATGGCTAAGGACAGAGGTCAGTCACTTGCTCAGATGGCACTTGTATGGGCACTTAAGCAAGGCAGACTTACATCAGTAATTCTTGGTGCAAGCCGTGCTTCTCAGGTGGTTGAGAATGTTAAGGCACTTGACAATATGGAATTTACAGATGAAGAAATGAAGAAGATTGACGAGATTTTGAAGTAAATATAAACTGAGAATTAAATTATTCTTAAATCTGACGGCAGGGAGAAATACCCTGCCGTTTTTGGTGTATAATGGTAATAGAGGTTTTGAGACTGTCGGGAGGTGCGTATTCTTGCGTGAGGATATTGGGCATAACTTGGGAGAACAGGAAGAAAAGATTTTACTTCTTGAAAAAGGAAAAAGAGGAATTCTAAATATTATATTCGGGCGAACCATGGTCGTAGCAGTGTTGCTTCTTTTGCAGTTTGTTGTGCTTTTTGCTTTTTTTGCATTTCTTGGAGAGTATATTGTTATTGCATTCGGAAGTTCATTTGCTTTCAGCATAGTAATGATAATTATACTTATTAACAGAACGATGAACCCTTCAATGAAGCTTACATGGGCAATTTTGATTCTGGCATTGCCGATATTCGGGGCATTGCTATATATGTTTGTAGAGGCGGATCTTGGACACAGACTGCTTCATAAGAGACTCGAATATCTGCTTAAGGAGAGTCGCCCGTATCTTCCTAAAAGAGAACTTCCGGAGGCTTTAAAAGAGAAAAAACGCGATTTGTACAATCTTGAACAATATGCCCTAAAGCACGGCGGATTTCCGGCGTATGAGAATACCGAGGTTAAGTATTTTGCGAGTGGGGAGGATAAATTTGAGGCATTACTTTGCGAACTTGAAAAGGCAGAGAAGTTTATTTTCTTAGAGTATTTCACGATAAATGAAGGATATATGTGGGGACGTATTCTTAATATATTGGAGCGAAAGGCAAGAGAAGGCGTGGAAGTTAGGGTTATGTATGACGGTACCTGTTCGTTTTTCCTGCTTCCGAATAATTATCCTAAGAAGCTGAAGGCGCTCGGTATTAAATGCAAGCCCTTTGCGCCGTTAAGACCTTTTGTTTCGACCTATTATAACAACCGTGACCACAGAAAGATTGCGATTATCGATGGTCACACGGCATTTACGGGCGGTGTTAATCTTTCGGACGAATACATCAATAAAAAGACGCTTCACGGACATTGGAAGGACGCGGCAATAATGATTCGCGGTGAGGCTGTAAAAAGTTTTACACTCATGTTTTTGCAGATGTGGGATGTAGACAACAGGGTACGTGATTATAACACATATGTAAACGTTGATTATAAGTGCCCGGGAAAGGCAGAGGGTTATGTGCTTCCGTACGGAGACAGTCCTCTCGATAGTGAGAGAGTCGGCGAGATGGTGTATCTGGATATAATCAATAATGCCAAACGATATGTTCATATAATGACACCATACTTAATTCTTGACTATGAGATGTTACAGGCACTTACCTTTGCGGCAAAGCGCGGAGTGGAGGTCTGCATTATACTTCCGCATATTCCCGATAAAAAATATGCCTTTGCGCTTGCAAAGACACATTATAAGGATTTGATTGCCGCAGGAGTTAAGGTTTATGAATATCTGCCGGGATTTATTCACTCTAAAGTATTTGTTAGTGACGATAAACGCGCGGTTGTCGGCACTATTAATCTTGATTTCAGAAGTTTGTACCTGCACTTTGAATGTGCGGCATATATGCACGAAGTGCCGGCGATTCGCGACATAGAGAAAGATATGCAGGAAACCATGCAAATCAGTAAGCTTATTACGATGAACGATGTCAAAAAAGAAAAGTTATCTATGAGACTTGCAGGAATTCTGCTAAAATTTATAGCGCCGCTGATGTGACAGCGGCGCTGTTATTTTAATGCTGTAGCAAAACCTCGCAGTAGTATTCGTCAGAAGGCTTTTCGATAGCATTGGTCTTTCTGGCGTAAGCTATTACGGTTGCATATAAGTTTGAAAACATACTTTGACACATACGGTCAACATCATCACTTAAATGCTTTGGGAAGAGTTTTTTATAGGCAGTAATAAACTTATTGGTTATGGCTTTGTACTCAGAGATTAATGGTGAAAAATGTTTTTCAACAATTTCGTCAAAGGCTCTTTTTTGTTCGGTGGTAAAGAACGGAACAGGAACAAAAAAGCTTCCGTCTGATTTTTTAATAATAAAACCATCTTTAGTTGCATTGGCTATTGAGTCAATATCTTTGGAAGCACCTTGATTTATAATGTCGTAGCAGGCGGTGATGTAGTTATCAGACATCATTTTTCTGTAATTAAGTCCGTCTATACCAAAATAGATGGTATAAGTACAGTTGCCACCGCGGTCTAGATTGCCGCTATGGTGCGAATTGATGCTTATTCGGGGATGCTTTCCTGTTTCAATACTGCCGATATAATTCCAACGGTAGCCGTCATACTTTGTTTTGTGTTGCGGACACGGTAACTTGCAATAATGCCTGCGAATATAATCGAAGGAAAGCATACCGTATAAGTAAAGCAAATCGACATCGCTTTTGTTCGCTTTATAAAAATCAATAGTTTGTGCTTCTTTTGAAACTGCTTTTATGGCAGTTATCAATTTATCCATTATGGGAAGCAAAGCTTTTTCGGCATTCTCTTCACAAAAGATGCCGTACTTATCAGACCAGATAATAAAGTCGGTTTGGTATTTCCCTTTTGAAATCTCAATAATGGCGTCACGCTTTAACAAATTATCAATTCGTTCTTCAATGAAATAGGCAGGGACGCCGCACAGTTTTGCCAGCTCCTCAACGGACACTGCTTTCTCATAAGCATAATAGAGAATATTTTGAGAAAGTGCATCACTGATGTATACATCGGGGAACGGAATAGAAACTCCATCGTAATTTCCGTTTCCATACATATCAATTTTCATGCGTATAGGACGCAAAGCAGATTCATTCATTTTAGTACACTCCTTTTTCAGTTTTTTTCGAGCTTCCGAAAGGCGCCAAGTTACCGTGCCTTCAGGAATATTAAGATGCTCGGAAATCTGTTTTGTTGAAAGACCGTCATAATAGTAAAGAACAATGATTTCGCGATATATTGAAGAGAGCATCGCTATTTTTGTGCGCAAGGAATCATAAATTTCTTCTTGATCGTCAAAATACTCTTCTTCATATGTCATGTTGTCAGGCATATCATAGGAATACATCGCGCGCTGTTTTCCCATAATGCGTCGGAAGGTTTTTGTAACATTGTTTGCGATTCCCCAAAGCCAAGGCTCGAATTTGCTTGAGTCTTTTAATCTTGGCAATTCGCGTACTGCTGTAAAAAGTATTTCCTGTGCAAGTTCATCCGCCTCCTCGCGAGAATAGGTGTGATTAATTGCGTATCCGTATACTTTTTCTACATAGCTTTCAATAACGTCACTATTCATTGCCTTCACCTGCCTTTCGACTATAAAGTGTTTGATGTTTGGTTTTCATTGGGTGGTCTTATTATAAAAAAGGTAGAAAATTAAATTTCTACCTTTTAGCGAATTTATGATTATTCATTCAAAACAAATTTTGCTTTTTTAAGTGCCAATACAATTAGCGGAATAATAACCAAGTGAAGGACTATTCCGGGAAGTGCAGTGGTTACCGCGCCCGCAATAAACGCAGAAAACGGAAAATCGGTTCCACTGATACCGGCAAGAACAAACCTTGCCGCACCCCACACGATTCTGCCCGTAACCATCGCAATAATAAGCGATATGTAGATGTTGAGTGTGGTTTTCGGAAGCTTTTTATAAAGAATTCCGGAAACAAATCCATATGTCGCAAGTTCAAGTGCCATGGAGAGTCCTTTTGGCATAAGAGGTGGCATTCCGAATGCGAAAAAGCGGAGAATCGGAGAAATGAATCCAACGATAATTCCGTAAGGCCATCCGCATAGGAATCCGCATAAGAATACGGGAATATGCATCGGTGACAGGGCATTGCCTACCTGAGGAATCTGTCCTGTAAGGAATGGCAGTACCATGGCAAGCGCAATGCACACTGCCGAATATGCTATTTTAAGGGTTGATTTTTTTGTCATAGTAATCCTTTCAAAACAGTTTTACAATTTACAAATCATATGCTTTACGAGATTTGCAGAATGCTTTGCTGCTGCTTTCTCAAATGTAGGGTAGTCCATCTCGGCGCTGTCATCTGCCTTGTCGGAGATGGCACGGATGATTACAAACGGAATATTGTTAAGGTATGCTGCCTGAGCGATGGAAGCCCCCTCCATCTCAGCGCAGTCACCGTCAAAATTATCGATGATAAACTGTTTTTTCTCTTTGCTTGAAATAAACTGGTCACCGCTTGCAACACGTCCTTTGCGGACGTTAATGTCGGGGTTAACCTCCTTGCAGGTAGCCATTGCCACTTCGATCATTTTCTCATCTGCGGGGAATTCGCGGATTCCCATCTGCGGTACTTCGCCGAGCTTGTATCCGAAAATAGTAACATCCATATCGTGATGAACAGCGTCCTTGGAAATAAGGATGTCGCCGATGTCAAGGTCTGCGTTAAGTGAGCCTGCAACACCTGTATTGATGATGTGAGATACGTCAAATTCATCAATGAGAATCTGTGCGCAGAGTGCGGCGTTGATTTTGCCGATACCGCTTTTTACAATTACGACTTTCGTATTGTTTAAAGTTCCTTCTAAAAATTCCATGGAAGCACGCTTAGTGGTTGAGGTAACTGACATTTCAGCTTTTAAAGCATCAACCTCCAAATCCATGGCTCCTATAATTCCAATCTTAGACATATATTTTCCTCTTTTCTTTATTTAGTTGTTGCGGATTTTGTGTCTGGTTTGCGGTTGCATATATTTTAAATTCACAGACACACTTTCGTTCCGTAAAAAACGTAACAGTACTAAGGATTTTTCTGCGTTGCTCTTGAAAAATCCAAGTGCTGACGTTTTTTAAGGGTCTGAAATTTAAAATATATGCAACCGCAGACCAGACACAAAATCCGCAACGTTTATATTAATGATTACTCAGGATAGATAAGTCTGTCCGGTGTAATGTTGTAAAGAACCTGCTCAAGATACTTGTCGGCAAGATAGTTTGCCATGCCAAGATTCATATCAAGATAGTTGCCGCAGTCTTTTGCGGAGGCACCCGGTACTTCATCCTTAAAATCTCTTATAAATTCATACATCTCTATCATAAGCGGCACGATGTCTTTTGACTCGTAGTTGCCTGCAAGCAGAAGGTAAAAGCCCGTGCGGCAGCCCATCGGTCCGAAGTAAACAGTTTTGTCTCCATAAACTGCATGATTTCTTAAAAATGTTGCAGCCAGATGCTCGATTGTGTGCATCTCTGCAGTGTTCATTACAGGCTCTTCATTGGGGCTTGTCATACGAAGGTCGAAGGTGGTAATTACGCTGTTGCCTACGTTGTCCTTACGCGAAACATATACGCCCGGCTGTAACTTGATGTGGTCTATTGTAAAGCTTGCTATTTTCTTCATAGGGCCTCCTAAAATTATTTTATACAAGCTTAACATATGTAGAGAGAAAAATAAACTATTTAAAAATATTTTTAAATGCCCATTGCAATCCGGTGCAGGATGTGTTAATATCTATTTAAAGAAAATTTTAAATAGATGGAGGGCATATGGGAATAGGCGAAGCCTTGAAGGCATTTTCAGACCCAATCAGGCGCGACATACTTGTTATGCTGAAAGAGGGCAAGATGACGGCAGGTGATATTGCCGAGCGACTTAATATAACACCTGCGGCGTTGTCGTATCATCTTAAGTTGTTAAAGAGTGCCGAGCTTCTCATAGAGTATAAGGAGAAGAATTTTATCTGGTACGAGATTAACACGACGATTTTTGAGGATTTGATTTTGTGGCTAAAACAGTTTGGAGGTAGAGAAGATGAAAAATAAAATATTGTGGATTATTTCTGTGATACCGCTTGTGATTACGTTGTTTGTACTTAGATTTTTACCTGATGAGATTCCGGCGCATTATGATTTTGAAGGCAATATAGACCGTTGGGGTTCAAAGTATGAGGAACTCATTTTTCCGATTATAATACTTGTGATGGCACTGTTCTGGCAGCTTTTTGTATGGCATTTTGACAAGAAGGCGAAGAATGCCAAGAACGAGAAGGAAGCTTTAGAGGCTAAGTCCAACAAAAATATTATATTGCTTGCGGCAATATGCGAGGCGGTTATATTCGGAATCATGCATTTTGTGTTCATGTATTCGGCGTGTAAAGAGGCAACCGGTGATATGACGAAGTCGGCATTTGACAGCTTCATGATTATAAATGTGCTCTTTGGTCTTATGTTTATCATAATCGGTAATTACTTGCCGAGGGCTAAGCAAAACGGTATTGTCGGACTTAGAACAGGCAAGACGATGAATGACGAAGAGGTCTGGAAGAAGGCTAACCGTTTTGCGGGCAAATTGTTTATGATAGCCGGGCTTTTGACAGTCATAGAATCGCTCATTATAGGAGGAATTGCCTCGACTATGATTATGGTCGGAATACTGATTGTTGTGGCGATAGTGTCAGCAGCGTATGCAGCGAGGGTGTAAGAGAATTTGGAGGTGCTTTGATGAAGAATTTTATAAAAGCATATTGGAAAACGCTGTTATTTTTTATGGTGGTAGGACTTATCGGTGGTTTCTTTACAGGCATATATCTGTTGGATAGTTATCCTCCGGATATAAGGCAACAGCTTCTCGATAGCATTGATGCCGATGTATTTGACCAAGTACCTGTTAATGTTCTTATGGGTGTTATTACAGCAGTTCAATCTGCCGTTTATGGTTTGGTGTTGGGCACAATTGGTATTTTGCTTGGAAAGGAAACGGGGCTTTGGAAAGACGAAAGAACCATAACTAAAAAGCCGTTGGCGGCTTCTTTTGTTATTGCTGTTGCCGGAGGTCTTTTAATGATTTTGCCCGATATGTTGTTCTTTGGGCATTATTCCGAGGCGATTATGGATTACTATGCAACAAAACCCACCATTCCGTATATGCTTGCATCCGTAACCTACGGCGCAGTTATCGAAGAAGTGATGCTTAGACTTTTTGCAATGACGCTCATAGCCTTCATTCTTCATAAGCTGTTTGGAGAGAAAAAAGATAAACCGACAACAAGAGTTTTGATTGCATCTAATGTGATTGCAGCAGTTTTGTTTGCTGTAGGTCATTTGCCGGCAACGTTTATGTTATTTGGTAATTCGCCTGCTATTATTACAAGATGTCTCTTACTGAATGGAGGTATCGGTTTGCTGTTAGGTTATTTGTATCGTAAATACGGCTTACGATATGCAATGATTGCTCATGGAGGATGTCACATAGTATCTAAGTTAATCTGGATATTGTTTATTTGAATTTAAATATGTCGTTATATTATGCCTTGTGTAATGCTTTTTGCACTGATGTTGAAAAAAGTATACTTTACAGATATCGGTTTTTATTAGAGAGCATTATGATTTCATTTCTTTCGAGGGTAGAATTCAGGAAGGTAAAGCCATCCGATTACAGATTTTTTTCGGTACTGTTAGTGATTTAAAAAGAAACTATTTGAAAATTGTAACTAGACAGGATATCGATTATTAAAAATGAAATAAAACTGTCGTGCTGGTAGTTAAATTTTTTAACTTTTGGTTAACATGAGGTTTCCTGATAATACCTTTGCTGAGAAAGTTTTTTTGCTATAATATAAGCAGAAGCAGACGTCAGCTTACTTTTATCTCAATGGAGGTATGATTATGGAAATGACTATTGGTGCAAATATCAAACGTTTGCGCTCAACGAAAAATATAACGCAGGAACAGCTTTCTGTTGCGATGAATGTTACCTGCGCGGCGGTCAGTAAATGGGAACGAGGCGAGACTTATCCGGATATTACACTTTTGCAACCTCTGGCGTACTTCTTTGGAGTAACGCTTGACGAGCTTATGGGTTATAATCAGGAAAAGGTAAAAGCGGAAATCGATGATGTGCTTGCTTTGTACACAAAGCATTGTAATGACAAAAAAGGGCGCGAAATTATTGTTAAGGCTTACCATAACTATCCAAATGATTATCGAATCATGCATTGCTATATGTGGAATATTGGCGGTGGTTTGGCTGATAACGATTCCGCTGTTTTGGTTGCACACAAGGATGAATTTCTTGCCATTTGCGATAAAATATTGGAAGGCTGTACGGACGAAAATATTCGACTTGGTGCATGGAATATGCGCGCAAAAATTCTCCATGCTGAAGGACGGACAGACGAGGCCCTTGAGATTTATAAAACAAAATTTACTGACTGGTTCACCACCGGCGGACAAAAAATCGAGCAGTTGTTTGCAAAAGACACAAGCGAATATTATTTCCATGTGCAAAAGAATATGTATGAGCTTGTTGATTTTGCAGCAGATAAGCTTGGCAGAACAGTGTTCTTTAATTCTTCGCTTTCTATGTTAGAAAAGGCTGAACGCGCACTACGTTATGGCGAACTGATGCTAAACGCATTTGAAGAAACAAAAGATGCATTTTTCCTTATGCTCGCTGAATCGTTTCTTGGAAGAATGGAAAATGATTTGAAATATCGCGGAGGAACAGATGAACAGATTATTCCGGTTATGGATAAGTATCTGTATGCTGCAAAAAAGCTTGAAGAATTGAGGGCAGAAAATGAAGCTTTGAATCGCTCGTTTGACAGGTATTCCGAAGTAGTAAGGGATAATTTCTTTAAATTTATTCTTGATTGTCGTATCAACGCGACGGGTTGCAGAAATGCAGAACTTTTGAAGAATCCCGATTACAAAGCAGTTTTGGACAAATACAGATAAATAATATATTTTGTGCGTGAAAAAGGCTACTGAAATTATGCATATTTGCAAAAATCAGTAGCCATTTTTTTATTTCGTTCCAACCGAATAATCTTTCTTATACCCGTGAGCACCGAAAATCTGCCAATTGCCTATTCCGAGTCGTTGAATAATGGCATTGCGTTCAAGCGCGCAGAGCTTCGGGTCGGTATCCACCGAGGTCATAAGTATCGGTGCATACTGGTTGTATTTGGATTGCTCCGCGGTAAGTCCGTGTACATTAATGTAGATATCGCCTGTAAAAGCAATATGGTGTGCGTAATCAATCAACACGGTTTCGCCAAGGAGATGGCCGCCTTTTCCTTCATACACTTCAAAATGCAATTCTCCGAAATCAAAAAATCCAACCTGTGTTAAAGGCTCGGTGCTTTCATCCGTCTTAGCCCAAAGACCTTTTACCTTGTCGGGGTGGGGCGGCTTGTAGGAGGTAAGAATCTTGCACATATTTATGTATGGTCTGTGAAGGGGATTCTGTTCTCTGTAGCCGTTTTTGCCCTCATATTCAAGCTTTAAGCATTCGGCTGTATTCTTGCCGGCGATTATTTCATCGAATAATGGAAGCAGACCGCAGTGGTCAACATCCGCGTGGGTTATGAAAATTTTCTTGGTTATGTTGTCGTAATTATCAATCAAACTGCGGAAAAGATTTTCCATCTCTTCACGGTAAAGCGCATATCCGCTATCTATAAACAAAACCTGTCCGTTACTTTTTATAATAGCCGTGTTGCTGCCGCAGGGCGGCTCTATAAGAATTATTTCGGTGTTGTCGGTAACAGGGTGATACGATATTCTCGGTGAAAAAGCTGCACCTCTGCACTCTGCCAGTAAATCTGCAAAACGGCTTATGCTGTCAAAGGTTTTGTACGGAGATAAGCCCTGTTCATCCAGCATCTGCATGGCGAGATTGGCATTGACAAGCAAATCATTTTTTACTTCTTCAGAAAGTCCCATTGTCTGGGAAAGCCCTGATACGAACGAATTATAAAAAATGCTGTTATCATATACCTTTTCGGAGTGATTATAGTCTATTACCCTGACCTTGCAAAGCTTTTCGGCACTTGTAATAAATTCGGATATTTTATTGGCATCCTCGACAAAAAGCCCCATTTTGAAAAGCTGGTAATCAGTGCCGTTTTCCTGTGAGCTGATATAAGAGATATTAAAATTAAATTCATTAATAAGCTCAAGTACGGCTGTTACGCTTCCGGGTACGTCCCTAAGGCAAAATTCGAGCAAAACAACGCTTTTGTCGCTTTTGTTGTTTTGAAGATAGCCGATTTGAGTGAGCTTTGTGTCGGCTTTGGCAAGTTGTTCTGCAGTGCCCTCGGCATCTATGAACAACGTGTGCGAATCCACTGCCTTATTATAGCTTACACGGGTAATGTTAATTCCGAGTTCGGCAAAGCACTCGCTTGCCTTTAAAAAAGAGCCTATATGATTAGGCATTGTTGTTATGTATGTTTTTTTCATAATAATCACCTGTGGGTATTATAGCACCCGGTAATTCTTGTGTAAATATATGCGAAAATAAAAAGTTGCCGCAGAAAATTCTGCGACAACCTATAAAAATTATTTATGACTCTTCTCAATCGCTTCCCACAAACCGTTAAGATACGTTGCACCGAGTGCACGGTCGTACAAACCGTAGCCGGGCATAGCAACCTCGTCCCAAATCATTCGACCGTGGTCGGGGCGGATGGGGCCTGTGAAGCCGATGTCGTATAATGCGAGCATTATCTCGTACATGTCGAAGGTTCCGTCGGACGAAAGATGAGCGGACTCCTCGAAATCTGTAGGGGAGTTGAATTTTAAGTTTCTTACATGTGCAAAATGTATTCTTCCCTTTAAGGAGCGGATCATGTCAGGCAAATCATTTTGAAGATTAGTGCCGTATGAGCCTGAACAGAAAGTAACACCATTGTGAGGGTTGTCAACCATCTTCATCATGCGGTGGATGTTCTCCTTGTTGATTATGATTCTGGGAAGTCCGAACACGCTCCACGCAGGGTCGTCCGGATGGATTGCCATGTTAATATCGTACTTGTCGCAAACCGGCATGATTCTCTCAAGGAAATATTTGAGGTTTTCGAAAAGCTTCTCATCATCAACATCCTTGTAGATTTCAAAAAGTTCCTTAACGCGAGCCATACGCTCAGGCTCCCAACCAGGTAAAATAGAACCGTTAACGTCGCCTGCGATTGAAGCAAACATCTCCTCGGGATTGAGCTTGTCAATTGCTTCCTGTGTATATGCAAGAACCGTGGAGCCGTCGGGACGCATTCTCGCGAGCTCTGTTCTTGTCCAGTCAAATACAGGCATGAAATTGTAACATACCATGTGAATGTCAGCCTGTCCGAGACGCTCAAGTGTTAAAATGTAGTTATCGATGTATTTGTCGCGGTCGGGTGTGCCTACCTTGATTGCATCGTGGATATTAACGCTTTCGATTCCGACAAGCTTAAGGCCTGCGGCTTCGATTTCTTTCTTAAGGTTAAGGATGTCTTCCATCTCCCAAGCTTCACCCGGAACTGAATCGTAGAGGGTGCTGATTACGCCTGTTACGCCGGGAATCTGGCGAATCTGTTTCAAAGTTACGGTGTCAAATTTGCTACCATACCATCTTAAAGTCATCTGCATGTCTGTATCTCTCCTTTTTTAGTGTTTATGAGTTGCAAATTCTCGTTTTGCCGTGGCAACAGCGCTAACAGCAGTCTGTAATTTGTTAACTGAAAATCGGATATGCCAAACATTACAATGAGCCTTAATCAAAAAATGTTTCAGGAGAGCCTTCAACATTTTTTAAGTCTCATTTCCATGGCATATAAAGATTTTTCTTTTAACAAATTACAGACTGCTGTTAGCGCTGTTGCCACGGCGAAATGAGAATTTTGCAACTGTTATAAAATTAATTTTAACTACTACAGACAGTATACACCACTATATTCTGCAATAAAAGACAAATAGTTGCTGATAATAATGCAAAAATTGCCTTGCTTTATATTGCAAGTGTAGCTTTTATATATTAATATAGGATAAAAGAGTAGGAATAATACAATTATATCGGTAATGAGATAATTTAGGCAGATGTGAAGTGCAGGAAATTACAGGAGCGCATATGCAGAAGGAAGGTAGTTGGGGATGTACAAGAACCAGGCGGCGGTTAAGAAGCTTGCGGCAACAGATGAGCGACAGTATATGTTAAATGAGAGTTATGAGGTTTATGAGAAGGAGGGTGCGCCTGTCGGGGCGGAGGCTTTTCATTATCATAATTTTTACGAGGTCATATATGTCATGGAGGGGGAGTTTGCCGGAACTATTGAAAACAGGACATATTATCTTAAGAAGGGTGATTTCCTGATTATCGACCGCAATGTTATGCACAAGTATCATTATATCGAAAAAGTGCATGATTCGTCCAAGAGAATTATTCTCTGGATTTCGGAGGAGATGCTTCATGAGCTTTCGTACGGCGGAATAGACCTTACGAAGTGTTTCGGCCGTAAGGATACGTGTGCGTGTCATTTTCCGATTTACTATGAGGAAATGCTTAGAATGCATCTTCTTAGGCTTGTGCAGGAAGACGCGGGGGATGTGTCGCTTATAGGCGGCAAGGAGACGCTTGATCGGGCATACCTTACATTGTTTTTTGTCTACCTTAATGAACTTTGCACGAAAAAGGAGTACGGCTTTGCCAAGGAATTTACGACGTATGAGCCGATGGTTAAGGCTGTTTCGGATTATATAGAAGAACATATAAAAGACGCTGTGTCACTTGAGGAACTGGCGGAGCATGTGCACATGAGTAAATACTATTTTCTTAGGAAGTTCAAGGCACTTACAGGAATGACTGTGCATGCGTACGTTATAAATAAACGCCTGATAAAAGCCTGTGAACTTATAAAAGAAAATTATCCTGTGTCGGTAGTTTGGCAGGAGAGCGGATTTCAGGATTATTCATCATTCCTCAGAAATTATAAAAAAGCGTTCGGTGTTTCGCCGAGAGACAGCTATTTCGGATAAATAGGCTTTCTCTGGTTTTGTAAGAAAATTGCAGAATCAGGGGAAGCTTTTTATTTGCTGTGAAAGTGTAATTAAAAATTTTACATCATAATGTGAAAATTGCGGATAAATAAGGGAATATGGGGAATGATAATTCTAAGAAAAATATAAAATAACAGGGGATTAATGTAATGATAAAAGGCTTGCAAAGTATTCAGTTTGACGAGGCGCCGTATATACAGGCAGGTGCTTCTGTAGTAGGTAAAAAAGAAGGTGAAGGCCCGCTTGCCAAATTGTTTGATGAAATAGAACAGGATCCGATGTTTGGTAAGGACAGCTGGGAGGAAGCGGAGAGCGAAATCCAGCGTCGAGCTGCCATGAGAGTAATTAATAAGAGTAATTTACAGAAATCAGAAATAAGATATTTATTTTCGGGAGATTTGCTTGAGCAGGAAACGGCAACTTCTTTCGGACTTATGGATTTGGAGATTCCACTTTTTGGGCTTTACGGTGCCTGCTCCACTATGGGCGAGGCTATGAGCCTTGGCGCAATGGTAGTGGCAGGCGGTTTTGCAGAGAATGTAATCGCCATGGCATCAAGCCATTTTGCGAGTGCTGAAAAGCAGTTTCGTTTTCCTCTTGAATACGGAACACAGCGTGTTCCGTCTGCGCAGTGGACGGTGACCGGAAGCGGAGCCATAATTATCGGCAAGAAGAGAAGTCATGTGCGTATAACAGGAATTACGACAGGTAAGATAGTTGATATGGGTGTTAAGGATTCCATGAATATGGGAGCGTGTATGGCACCTGCGGCTTGTGACACACTTTATCAACATATGATGGATTTTGACAGAAAGCCGGAAGATTACGATAGAATTGTTACGGGCGACCTTGGATATGTCGGCAGGGATATTATTATCGAACTTATGAAGCAAAAGGGCTTTGATATTTCACAGAATTACTCTGACTGCGGAATAAAAATGTTTGATAAGGAGACACAGGATACTCATGCCGGCGGAAGCGGTTGCGGTTGCAGTGCCACGGTGTTTTGTGCATATTACCTTCGTGAGCTTGAAAAAGGCAATATAAAAAGAATGCTGTTCATGCCTACGGGTGCACTTTTGTCAAAGGTTTCTTTTAATGAAGGCAGAACTGTTCCGGGAATTGCACATGCTGTTGTGCTGGAGCATTGTTAGGAGGAGAATAAAATGGAGTTTATAAAAGCATTTCTTGTGGGAGGTATTATTTGTGCGGTGGTACAGATTCTTCTTGACCGCACCAAGCTTATGCCGGGTAGGGTTATGGTAATCCTTGTGTGTCTCGGAACAATTTTGGGTGCGGTCGGTGTGTATGAACCATTCTTAGAATTTGCGGGTTCGGGAGCAGGAGTGCCGCTTCTCGGATTTGGTAATACACTTTGGAAGGGTGTAAGAGAGGCGATTGATTCGGACGGAATTCTCGGTATATTTAAAGGCGGTTTTAAAGCAAGTGCGGTAGGTATTTCAGCGGCTTTAATCTTTGGATATCTCGGCAGTCTTGTTTTTCAGCCGAAAATGCGTGAATAAATAGTGATTATGTCACAAATATTCAAGTTTTTATAGACTTTTTGGTTGAAATAATGTAAAATTATTATGGTAACTAATATTGTGTAAGGGGGCTTGCACATGGCAGCACTCACCCAGGAAGAATTGCAGATTGCGATGGAGTCTGCAGTCATTTATTTAGAAGAGAATGGCGTTAAAGCATATCTTAATATCTTTCCTCCGCCTAAGGGCAAGGAATATACCGTTAAGGATATTACCTGGATTCTTAAGCAGAAGAGGGTTGTTTTTGGTGTGGATACACAGGCAATTAAGAATATGATTGCTAATAAAGAATATAGGCAACAGGTTCATATTGCCACGGGTTTCCCGAGAGAAGATGGTAAGGATGGCTATTTTGAATATTACTTTGATACCGTGGATGAAAGTAAACCAAAGGTTTTAGAGGACGGTTCCGTGGATTATCATACGGCAGGTAAGGTTAAGGTAGTTGAGGCAGGAGAGGTAATTGCCAGATATTTTCCGCCGACTAAGGGCAAGAACGGGTTCAGTGTTGCCGGTGAACAGCTTATGGCGAAGCCGGGCAAGGAACAGAGAACTTTAAGAGGCAGAGGGTTTTATCTTTCTGAAGATAAATGTGTATATACCGCGGCAGTTACCGGCAAGGCAGTTATAACCGGTAATGTACTTAATGTTAAGAATATCCTTGAGATTGACGGTATGATTGATTATCTGCTAAAGGATTTAGTGTTTGACGGTGATATTATCGTAAGAGGCGACGTTATGCAGGGCATAACGATTAAAGCTACGGGAAGTGTCACAATATGCGGTACGGTAGAACCTTCAACGATTGAGGCCGGTAAGGATGTTATTTTGCAGAGCGGTATGCAGGGTAGCGGTAAAGGTAGCATCAGAAGTGGTGGTAATGTTTCAGGCAAGTTCTTTGAACAGGTTAATATAATTGCAGAAGGCAATGTTAATGCTAATTATATTCTTAACTGCGATATTAAGTGTAACGGTAATGTGGAGGTTGCCGGTAATAAAGGTGCAATTATCGGAGGAAAGATAGTCGCAGGTGACAAGATTGTAGCAAGTATAATCGGTAACAGAAATGAAGCAAAGACGGTATTGTCGCTTGTTGACATTGATTACATAGAGAGTCAGATAGAAGAAGCTGAAGAGACACTCAACAACGATCTTAAGCGTGTGGATGAATTGACACTTGAACTTCGTGAACTTGCCATGGCACAGAGTCTTGGTACAGTGAAAGAAGTTAAGGACAGCGACAGGAAGAAAATCAGCGAGAAGATAAGACTTACAAATGAACTTAGTCTTTTGCAACAGAAGCTTGACAGACTCAGAACCTTGCGTTTGGCAGGTGCTACGGCAAGCTTTTCAGCCAAGAGCAAGATGTATCCGGGAACAGTACTTATAATTGAAGGTTCAAGATTTCATTGTACTACACAGATGACGTTTGTTACAGTTAAAAAAATAGACGGAATTATGGGAGCACTCTCCTGTATCGTATAATATGGTACGGGGAGTGTTTTTTTATTAAAAATACCCATAAACGGTAAAATAGCCGGTAGGGGAGCTACCGACTATTTTGATGAGGGGAGTATAAATAATTATAAGGGGTATGAAAAGAAATAAATAAGGAATTATTTCCTTTCTGTTATGTATTATAATCGCTGATGCACCAAAAAGCAAGTGTTTTCGACAAAAAATAGTCCATTTTTCCTATATAAGTGTAACCAAACATGTAATTTTTTATTTTGCGAATAAAAAAAACGATATGAGAGATAATAGTTGATGTAACCAAAAATATTATTATATAGGAGGAGTTTGCAATGTCAAACAATAATCAGAACAATTATCAGGACAACAACCAGAACAAGAACAATAATCAGAATAGTTACCAGAACAATAGCCAGAACAACAACCAGAACAGTAGCAAAGATAGCAGCAAGAATAATAACAGAAACGAGAATTACAGATAGTAATTAATTGAAAATATGCTGTCTGTTACATTACGTTTTGTAGCAGACAGCATATACTACATATAAAAGAGCAAAGCAGTCGGAAGCTGTGTGGTGGTATAAGTTGGTAAGACAGCAAATGTTTGAACTTATCTCAGCAAAAGATGTAGAAGATTATATTTCACAAAAGGATACTGTTTTTGTTGATTTACGAAGTAGGAGAGAGTTTGAAGAGGGACATATAGAAGGTGCATTTTGCTTGTCTATGGAGCAAATCAAATCGGGTAATTATTTCCTCGCAAAGGAATACGTTTATGTTTTGTATTGCAATCACGGTGGAGTAAGTATGCAGGCAGCCGCGCTTATTGCAAATGGAGAGGTATTGATTTTTACTCTTGTGGGTGGTTTTGAAGAGTATGAAAAATTTATGCGTTCTTTAGTTGACAGAAAACAAGTGAAACTTTAATATAAGAATGTAGAGAAATAAACAAAGGCATTCCCTGCAGAATAGGAGAAAGATATGCAGACGATGGAATTAATCGCACCCTGCCATTTTGGTTTGGAGTCCGTGTTAAAGAGGGAAATTATAGATATAGGTTATGAAGTAAGTAAAGTGGAGGATGGCAGAGTCAGCTTTATCGGTGATGCGGAGGCTGTTTGCAGGGCCAATGTTTTTTTGCGTACCGCCGAGAGAGTTCTTCTTAAGGTCGGAAGCTTTCATGCGTATTCGTTTGAAGAGCTTTTTGAGAAGACTAAGGCGCTTCCGTGGGAGGATTATATTCCGGAGAACGGAAGGTTTTGGGTTACCAAGGCTACTTCAATAAAAAGTAAGCTTTTCAGCCCATCCGATATTCAGTCCATCATGAAAAAGGCTATGGTAGAGCGTATGAAACAGGTCTATCATAAGGATTGGTTTTCGGAGGACGGAAGCGATTACCCTGTAAGAGTATTTCTTATGAAGGATGAAGTTGTTGTTGCAATTGATACAACAGGAGATTCTCTGCATAAGAGAGGTTATAGGTTACTTACAAGTAAAGCTCCGATTACAGAGACACTTGCGGCAGCACTTATTATGCTTACCCCGTGGAATAAGGACAGGATTTTAGTGGATCCGTTCTGTGGAAGCGGAACATTTGCGATTGAGGCGGCCATGATAGGAGCTAATATTGCACCGGGAATGAACCGTAAGTTTTGTGCAATGAACTGGACAAATCTTATTCCTAAAGAAGAATGGGGCTACGCGGTGGAAGAGGCACATGACATGGTCAAGTGCGATGTGGAGATGAACATACAGGCGTATGATCTTGACGGAGAGATAATAAAGGCGGCCAGAGAGAATGCAAAAAGAGCAGGTGTTGACAAATATATTCATTTTCAGCAGCGGGATGTGGCACAGCTTAACAATCCCAAAAAGTACGGATTTATCATAACTAATCCTCCGTACGGAGAGCGAATTGCGGAGAAAGAAGAATTGCCGCAGATATATAAGACATTTGGAGAACGTTTTAAACAGCTTGACACATGGTCGGCATATATGATTACTTCATATGAGAATGCCGAGAGAGACATGGGACGCAAGGCGGATAAGAACAGAAAGATATATAACGGAATGATGAAAACTTATTTTTACAGCTTCATGGGTCCGAAGCCGCCTAAGCAGCAGTAGTATGGTTTTACCCCGTTTGAGGGGGAGAAGGTGGATAATTTGAAATTTTTTAAAGTTTTTGCAGTATCTGTTTTGTTATTAATTATATGTGTGTTTATAGGAATGAACGACTTCGTTTTTTCAGAAGAGATTAGGAGAGAGCCTTTTTTTGAGGGGAATCGCGAAGTATGGAGTTCCATTATTGCAAGTAACGTTAATTCTCAGAAGATTAAGTTGCATATTAATAACAGAGATATAGAGGGTATCCGGCTTTATATGAATGATGTGGGAGATATTATGTTTCCTGCTGAGCTTGTGGTTGATGAACTTGATTGCGGAATGAGAATGTATGACAATGATAAGCAGCTTGTTATACAGCGTAATAACACGGTTGTCACATGGTATTTGGGTGATAACAGAATTACAATCAGCAATGACGGTACGAATAAGGAACTCAGTACGGAATTATATATTGAAAATGACGAAGATAAGATTTATCTTCCGTTAGAGTTTTTGGTGGAGGGACTTGAGTGCCAGTATATGTGGATTCCTGAAACCAACACACTTAACATTTTTGACCTTTTTTCAAAAAAGGCATATCCGGATGCTTTCTATTATAAAGATATGGATAAGCTTCCTGTTGTTAAAAATCAGGGAAGTCTTGGTACTTGTTGGGCGTTTGCAGCACTTTCTGCATTAGAATCTACACTTTTGCCCAAAGAGGTTTATGAATTTGCCGTAGATCATATGACAATTAATAACGGATTTTACGGTACGCAAAATGACGGTGGGGAATATACTATGGCACTTGCTTATCTTGCAGCATGGCAGGGACCGGTTTATGCAGCAGATGATCCGTATGGGGATGGAGTGAGTCCTGATAATTTGTCAGCCGTTAAGCATGTGCAGGAAGCAAGAATTATTTCTGCAAAGGATTTTGATACCATAAAAGAAATGGTTTTTAAATATGGAGCGGTTCAGACTTCGTTGTATACAAGTCTTAAGGACGAAAAGGACGATTCAGAGTTTTATAATCCGATTACGAGTGCATATTGTTATATCGGGACAGAGAAGCCTAATCATGATGTTGTTATTGTGGGGTGGGACGACAATTACTCCAAGGACAATTTTAATACTGAGATAGAAGCTGACGGTGCTTTTATTTGCATGAACAGTTGGGGTGAGGCTTTTGGTAAGGATGGTATTTTCTATGTGTCCTATTATGATACAAACATAGGTATTCATAATATAGTGTATACCGGTGTTGAGGATGTTGGCAATTACGACAGTATTTACCAGTCGGATTTATGTGGCTGGGTAGGACAGCTTGGATATATGAAGGATACGGCATATTTTGCAAATGTTTATACGGCAGGTTCACATGAGACACTTGAAGCAGTGAGTTTTTACGCAACAGGGAAAAATACCGGGTATGAAGTTTACTTTGTACCGAATTTTAGAGATACGGAATCTTTTAAGAATATGCGACCGGTTATTAGCGGAGAATTTTTAAATGCAGGATATTATACCGTTGATTTTGATGAAAGTATTATGCTTTCTGAGGGAGAGAAGTTTGCGGTAATCGTTAAAATAAAGACTCCCGATGCGGAGCGTCCGATAGCGGTTGAGTATGCAGTGGATAAAAGTACTCAGACTGTTGATTTGAGTGACGGAGAAGGATATATAAGCTTGCAGGGTACCGTGTGGGAAAGTACAGAGAAAATGCAAAACTGCAATGTTTGTCTTAAAGCATTTACCAATAAATTGAAAGTAGGAAATAACAAATGAAAAGACTGATATTTGCAACCTCTAATGAGGGTAAAATGAAGGAAATCAGGATGATTTTGAGTGATATGGGTGTGGAGGTGCTTTCTCTTAAAGAGGCTGGAATTCATGCGGATATCGTAGAGGATGGTACAACCTTCGAAGAAAATGCCATAATAAAGGCAAAAACTATTTGTAAGCTTACGGGAGAAGTTGTTCTTGCCGATGATTCGGGACTTGAGGTTGATTATCTTGGCGGAGCGCCGGGAATATATTCTGCGAGATTTATGGGTGAAGATACTTCATACACGATAAAGAATAATGCAATAATAGATAAGCTTGCGGAAGCAAAGGGTACAGAGCGAAGTGCAAGATTTGTATGTGTCATTGCGGCGGCTTTTCCGGACGGAGAAGTAGCTACGACAAGAGCAACCATAGAAGGTGAGATTGGCTATAAGGAAGAGGGTACCAACGGCTTTGGATATGATCCGATTTTATATTTGCCGGAATATGGAACTACGACCGGTGGACTTTCTGCAGAACAGAAGAATGAGATAAGCCACAGGGGTAAGGCACTCAGGCTTATGAAGGAAGAATTACGAAAGCACGGGTTTTAGAGAGGATATTTATGAGAGTTGTTATTGTGAGTGATACGCACGGCAGACTTGGGGATATGCAGGAGGCTGTTGAGCGTTCAAAGCCGGTAGACTGGGTATTGCATCTTGGTGATGTTGAAGGACAGCAGGATGAGGTTGCGGATATTGCCGCTATGGCCGGAGCGAAGGTTGCAATGGTAAGCGGGAATAATGATCTTTTTTCGACGCTTAGGAAGGAACTTGAGCTTGTAATAGGCGGTGTAAGAATTTTTATGACACACGGACATCAATACAGTGTCTATCAGGGGATTGAAAGAATTAAGAATCAGGGGCTTATGCGCGGCGCAGATGTTGTTATGTACGGACACACACATTCACCGCTTCTTGAGATTGACGAAGAGAACAATATCACGGTGCTTAATCCCGGAAGTGTATCGTATCCGAGACAGATGGGAAGACAGCGTACATATATTGTGATGGAGATTATGCAGGATAAAAAAGTAAACTATGAGATAAAACGTTTATAAGAAGGTCTTGATTATGAAAGGTTTTTTCGGTGGTAACAAAGAAGAAGTAAGAAGAGCAGTTAAAATAGCATGGCCGGCAGTTTTGGAGTCATTTTGTGTGGCTCTTGTCGGTATGATAGATTCATTTATGGTTAGTAAACTTGGACCCTCGGCCGTGTCGTCAGTTGGCCTCACGACACAGCCGAAGTTTCTGGGACTGGCCATTTTTATTGCAGTTAATATCGCTGTTTCGGCTGTTGTGGCAAGAAGAAAAGGTGAACAAGACAAGGATAGTGCCAACAGGGTACTTTTGATTGCACTCATTTTTACCGTGTTTATGGGTGTGGTTATAAGTACTGTTGCGGTGAGCAATGCGGGTTTTTTCATGAAGCTGAGCGGCTCCAATGTAGAAACTCACGAAGGTGCGGTTGCATATTTCAGGATAATTATGGGCGGAATTATGTTTAACCTTATTTCGCTTGTTATAAATGCGGCGCTCAGAGGAGCGGGCAATACTAAGATTGCCATGATAACAAATCTTACCTCCAACGGCGTTAATCTTGTGGGTAACTATTTGCTTATTCACGGTAATTTCGGCTTTCCGGCACTAGGAATCAAGGGTGCGGCGATAGCAACCGTGTTCGGTACGATGGTTGCGTGTACATTAAGCATTATTTCGGTAATGAAACCGAATCAGTTTGTAAGCCTTATTTATTGTATAAAAAGTAAGCTTCGTCCAAAATTTTCGGATGCGAAGAGTATAATTAAAATCGCTATGAATACTTTTACGGAGCAGGTACTTATAAGAATCGGTTTTATGACTGTATCCGTAATGGCGGCTAATCAGGGGACGAACGATTTTGCGGCACATCAGGTTGCAATGAACTGTATGGCACTGTCGTTTTCGTTCGGAGACGGTATGCAGGTTGCCGCTGTTTCGCTTATCGGACAGAGCCTCGGTCAGAAAAATCCGGAGCTTGCCAAACGTTACGGCTGGATTTGCAGGCGTATGGGAATGTGTATCGCGGCGGTTCTTGCCGTACTGTATTTCTTCGGCGGCAGGTTGTATTTTAACCTGTATTTTCCTAAAGAACCGGAGATTGTTGCGATCGGTGTAAAAATGATGCGTATTATCGGTGTAATTGTTGTATTCCAAATAGCGCAGGTTATCTATATGGGTTGCCTCCGCGGTGCAGGTGACGTATTATTCACTACCATCGCCTCGACTATCAGCATTACATGCATGCGCCCGCTTTGCTCGTATCTTTTTTGCTACATACTTGAAGTCGGAATTCTCGGTATTTGGATGGGGCTCATCGCCGACCAGTTGTGCCGCTATTTCCTGACCTCGTGGCGTTTCAAGACCGGCAAGTGGATGCACGTTAAGCTCTAACCTCAGCGCGTCCCCCCTAATTTAGTGTGAGTGTAGGCGCACTGTGGTTTGAGCAGGGTTATCGAGGAGGTTGCCGTGGTAATCGAAACGTGAGCCGTGGCAGGGGCAGTCCCAGCTTAGGTCGTGTGGGTTCCAGCTAAGGGCACAACTGAGGTGAGGGCATTTTACGGAAACGGGATATATTGTGCCGTCGGGCGCTTTGTAAACACCGATTTTACGACCTTTGTAATGGATGATTTTGGCTTCGCCGGGAGATATTGTATCAATGCCTGATAAAGGGTAGGTGAGAAAGGTCTTTGAAAGACCGATGGACGCCTGCCCTATTTCCTTGCCCAGATTTTTATAGGAATCCGGTGCTATTTTTCTGCTTGGGGCAAAAATATCTGAGTGCTCCGAGGTACCGTGAAGTACTAAATCGCTTATGATTTGAGCAGCGACCATGGAGGTACTCATACCCCATTTTTTAAAGCCGGTGGCAACATACCAATAAGGGCGAAATGTAGAGTATTGTCCGATATAAGGTATATTGTCGATTGGTACGCAGTCTTGCGCTGACCAGTGTGCAACAACTTTGCTGTCAGGCCATAACTTTGTAGCTTTTTTTTGCAGGTGGCGGTAGGGGTTACCTATGTCGGTTTTGCCTGTACGGTGTCCGAAGCCACCCACAAGAAGCAGGGATTTGTAGTTGCGGAAGGATAAGCCGTCTTCATCTATACCATAGTACATGGCGTTTAGAGTATCTGCATTTTCTAGAGCGATAACATAGGAACGCTCCTGATGCATACGTAAAAAATAGAAACCGGGTATATTGATAAAAGGATAGTGTGTTGCAAATACTATATTTGCAGCAGATATTGTTCCATGTTCAGTTATGACGTTATGTTCTTTTACGTTTATAACCCGGCTGTTTTCGTATATGGTTAGATTTTCGGCAAGTTTGTAAAGAAAGGGCATTGGGTTAAACTGTGCCTGATTACGAAATAACAGACATGAAGAAGTGCGAAAGGGCAGTGGACATCCTTTTTGTAACACACAGTCTATACCGAGAGACGTGGCGGCACTATATTCTTCCTCAAGCTTAGCATCCTGAGAATTTGTATACAGTGCGGCAGGCAGGATTTGCATATCGCAGGGGATTGAAAGAGAAGATGCGAGGTCAATATATTGTTTTACTGCTTTTTGATTAGCTTCTGCATATGAAGCGGCTGAATCAACACCGTGTTTTTTTATCATTTTGCTGTAGAAAAGACCATGTTGTGCGGTTATTTTGGCGGTAGTGTTTTTGGTCTGGCCGCTTCCGATTCGGTCAGCTTCAAGGACAACAACCTTTTGGCCTTTAGCGGACAGAAAGGCGGCAGTGAGAATGCCGCACATTCCGGCACCGATTACAACGGTATCTATGTCATGTAAGTCTTTTTTCAGTATTTTTGTTTCGGGTAATGACTTGCTATCCCAGATTGATTTCATAAATTCTCCGTTCCGCCGACGTAGTTGCGGCATAATATATAAATTGTTAAGAATTATTATTAGGAAAAACTTAAAAGAATATTCTAAATTATCGCTATACAAAACCAAGTCATATGTGATAAAATATATTTTGTACTTTATAGAGAGGGGGCTTTTTTATGGAGCTGATATGGCTTGGAATTTTGATAGTGCTTCTTTTAATAGAAATCTTTACGTTGGGACTTACGACGATTTGGTTTGCGGGTGGAGCACTAATTGCGTTTATCGCAGCAGAATTCGGGGCACCGTTGCCGGTACAGATTGTACTGTTTTTGGTGATTTCACTTGTCTTACTTATTTTTACGAGACCGGTTGCGCTCAAGTATTTTAATGCCAAGAGAACGAGGACGAATTCGGAAAGTTTGATTGGTAAGCAGGCTGTTGTTACACAGGCTATCGATAACTCAGACGGAGTCGGAGAGGTTACTGTGAATGGTCTTGTTTGGACAGCCAGAACTGAAGATTTCTCAGGTAGTATCGAGAAAGGAAAAACAGTTACAATAATTGCTATTGACGGTGTAAAATTAATTGTTAAGGAGGATATTGAATTATGATTACTTTATCAGGAATGGAGTCAGGATTAACAGCACTTTTGATACTTTTGGTACTTATTTTGATTTTAATTGCGTCATGCATTAAGATTGTACCGCAGGCACAGGCATTCGTTGTTGAGCGTTTGGGAGGCTATCAGGGAACATGGTCAGTAGGTATCCATCTTAAACTTCCGATTATCGACAGAGTTGCAAAGCGTGTGCTTCTTAAAGAGCAGGTAGTAGACTTTGCACCCCAGCCGGTTATCACTAAGGATAACGTTACAATGAGAATAGATACAGTAGTATTTTACCAGATTACGGATCCGAAGCTTTATGTATACGGTGTAGAGAATCCGATTATGGCTATTGAGAACCTTACGGCTACTACACTTCGTAATATTATCGGTGATTTGGAACTTGACCAGACACTTACATCCAGAGAGATTATCAATACAAAGATGCGCACATCACTTGATGTTGCAACAGATCCTTGGGGAATTAAGGTTAACCGAGTTGAACTTAAGAATATCATCCCTCCGGCTGCTATCCAGGATGCGATGGAGAAGCAGATGAAGGCAGAGCGTGAACGTCGTGAAGCAATCCTTCGTGCGGAAGGTGAGAAGACATCTACAATTCTTGTTGCAGAAGGTAAGAAGGCATCAGCTATCCTCGATGCTGAGGCTGATAAGGAAGCGGCAATTCTTCGTGCAGAGGCTAACAAGGAAGCTATGATTCGTGAAGCAGAGGGTCAGGCAGAGGCAATTCTTGCGGTGCAGAAGGCTAACGCAGACGGTATCCGTTTTATTAAAGAAGCAGGCGCAGATGATGCCGTAATCCAGCTTAAGAGTCTTGAAGCATTTGCAAAGGCTGCAGACGGAAAGGCAACTAAGATTATTATTCCGTCAGAGATTCAGGGACTTGCAGGTATGGTTAAGTCAGTGGCAGAGGTTGCTAAAGAGAACTAAAGATATTTTGGAGGAATTATGGTGAATTTAAAGGGAAGAGACTTCCTTACGCTTAAGGATTATACAACCGAAGAGATTGAGTATTTACTTGACCTTGCGGCTGATTTGAAGGATAAGAAGAAGAATGGTATAAGATATACGCCTCTTACAGGTAAGAATATCGTGCTTATTTTTGAAAAGACAAGTACGAGAACAAGATGTGCATTCGAGGTTGCCGCAGCTGACCTCGGAATGAACTCGACATATCTTGACCCGTCATGTTCGCAGATTGGTAACAAGGAGAGTATCGAGGATACAGCAAGAGTACTTGGCCGTATGTTTGACGGTATAGAGTACAGAGGCTTCGGACAGGAGATTGTTGAGGAGCTTGCGAAGCACGCGGACGTTCCGGTATGGAACGGACTTACGGACGAATATCATCCTACCCAGATGCTTGCCGATATGCTTACTATCCGTGAGCATCTTGGGGAGCTTAAGGGTAAGAAGCTTACATACATGGGAGATGCCCGTTTTAACATGGGCAATTCACTTATGATTGTATGCGCTAAGCTTGGTATGCATTTTACGGCATGTGCACCGAAGGAATATTTCCCTAATGCGGCTCTTGTTGCGGAATGTGAAGAAATTGCTAAGCAGACAGGAGCAACTATTCGCCTTACAGAGGACGTTAACGAGGGGACCAAGAATGTGGACGTCATCTATACAGATGTTTGGGTTTCTATGGGTGAACCGGCAGAAGTATGGGAGGAGCGTATACGTTCCCTTACACCTTACAAGGTTACCGCAGATGTTATGAAGAATGCGGGCGAGAAGGCTATTTTCATGCACTGTCTTCCGGCATATCATGATTTAAAGACTAAGATAGGCAAGACAATGGGCGAGAAATATGGCTTTGAAGACCTTGAAGTAACGGATGAGGTTTTTGAGTCTGCACAGTCAGTGGTATTTGACGAGGCCGAGAACAGAATGCATACAATCAAGGCAGTTATGGCAGCTACATTGGGTGATTAACATGTATATTGGAAAAAAGAAAGAAAGATTTATTGATAAAATCCGTTGGAAAACGGTTGTGGATTGTTTGTCGATGATAATCGGCATTGCGACAATTGTTTCTGCAATATATATTTTTCTGTTTGTAGAGGAGAGACTTAAGTGGCTTCCGCTTATGTTTTTGGGCGCGGCAATGGTCAATCTTATTGAAGGCTTGAAGAAGTTTTATTATTGCAAACGTATGTCAGGAGTATTTTTTATGCTGGCGGCGGCAATTATTGTTGCATTTGCGGTAATCAGTTATAGGGTGCTTTGGAAGCCCATTTAGCCGGAAGGAGTATTGTAATGGGAAATTCAGAAGAGAATAAGGTATTGTGCGGAGCCAATTCCTATAGCCAGAAATATTATCTTAACCCGGAGTTTGATAAGCTTCCGGAGCAGATAAAAAATGAACTCAAGATTATGTGCGTTTTGTTTACAGAGGATATCGGCGGTGTGCTGACTCTTTTGTTTGACAGTGAAGGAGAACTTAAGTTCAATGTTGATGCTGCAGATGAAGATTATCTTTTTGATGAAATCGGCTGTGGTCTTAAGATAAAGGATATGCAGATTAAGTACAGAGAGCTTCTTGAGAGTGTGCAGTTGTTTTATAAAGTAATGATTTTAAAAGATCCTGAGTGGATTAATGAGTTAAAGAGGAGTGAATAAGGATGCTTTTAGTAGTTGATGTGGGTAATACCAATATAACATGCGGAATTTATGATGGGGAAGAGATGACGGGACGTTTCAGAATAACGACCAAGATTCCCAGAACCAGTGATGAATTCGGTATGATGATTTGTAATTTGATTGAACAGAGAGGACTTAAGATAACGGACGTAACGGATGTTATTATTTCTTCGGTTGTTCCTGCAATTATGCATTCTTTTTGTCATGCTATTGAGAGTTATCTTCACATCACTCCTATAGAAGTAAAAGCAGGAATTAAGACAGGAATCAAACTTGATCGCGTAAGTAATCCGGCAGAAATCGGTGCGGACAGAATTGTTGATGCTGTGGGTGCGTACGAAGTGTACGGTGGCCCCATTATAGTTATGGACTTTGGAACGGCCACAACATATGATTTGATTCTTGAAGACGGAACTTTTGCAGCAGGTATTACAAGTCCCGGAATCAGAATCAGCGCGAAAGCTCTTTGGGAGGACGCTGCGAAGCTTCCCGAGATTGCTATTAAAAAGCCTGATACTATCCTTGCGAAGGATACGATTACAAGTATGCAGGCAGGTCTTGTTTACGGTTATATCGGCCAGACAGAATATATTATCGACAAGATAAAAGAAGAGAGCGGTCTTAAGAATGTTAAGACGGTTGCAACGGGCGGTCTCGGTAAGATTATTGCGGATGAAAGCAGTAAGATTGATATTTATGATCCGAATCTTACTCTTAACGGTCTCAGACTTATATATAACAAGTGTAAAGGTAAAGAAAAGTGCAAATAATAATTGGGAATCTCATTATAGACAATAATTTAATATTGGCACCGATGGCAGGGGTAACAGACCTGCCATTTCGCTTGTTATGCAAGGAGCAGGGGTGCGGCATTTTATACAGTGAGATGGTCAGCGCAAAGGCTCTTCACTATAATAACGCCAATACGAACGAGTTGCTTCGGATGGAGCCGCAGGAAGCACCGATGGCACTTCAGCTTTTTGGTTCTGAGCCTGAGATTATGGCAGAGGCAGTGGAGAAGCTTAATGACATGCCGTTTGCATTCTTTGATGTAAATATGGGTTGTCCTGTACCGAAGGTTGTTAATAACAAAGAAGGTTCGGCACTCATGAATAATACGAGGCTCGCTGCGGATATTATAAGTGCTATGGTGAAGGTTTCAAAAAAGCCTGTCACTGTCAAAATACGCAAAGGTTTTAAGGCAACGGATGCCAATGCCCCGGAGTTCGCGAAAGCTCTTGAGGCGGCGGGCGCAGCGGCGATTGCGGTGCACGGAAGAACACGTGAACAGTATTACAGCGGTCAAGCTGACTGGGATATAATAAGACAGGTTAAGGAAAGCATCAGTATTCCGGTTATAGGTAACGGAGACATAAGAAGTGAGCAGGATGCTGTAAGGATGCTAGAAGAGACTGGATGTGACGGACTTATGATAGGACGCGCGGCACAAGGCAATCCATGGCTTTTTAAGAGAATAAAGACTTATTTTGAAACAGGTAAGAGCTTGCCAAAGCAGACATATGCAGAGGTTTTTGACATGATACTCCGTCATGCAAGACTTCAGGTAAGATATAAGGGCGAGTATCTTGGCATTCGCGAGATGCGTAAACATGTCGGATGGTACACGGAGGGGCTTCCGTATTCGGCAAAACTCCGTAACAATGTGAATCAGATAGAGACATATGCACAGCTTGAGGAGATGTTTTTAGAGTATGCAGATTCTTTGGCAAATGACTGTTCATAGAAAATCAGGCGGAAATATAAGCATTTCTTGACAAAGAAAACATTTTTGTATATAATGATTGGAATGTTGAGAAAGTGTTTTCTTATATAACGAAATATAAAGGAAGGGTGTAAGTAGTAATGGCTGAAAAGAAAAATATATTAACGTATGCGGGACTTAAAAAATTAGAGGATGAACTCCAGGATCTTAAAGTTAATAAAAGAAATGAGGTTGCTCAGAAGATAAGAGAAGCGAGAGAGCAGGGTGACTTGTCAGAGAACGCAGAATATGATGCGGCAAAAGATGAGCAGAGAGATATTGAGGCAAGAATAGAAGAACTTGAGAAAATCCTTAAGAATGCAGAAGTTATTGATGAAGACGAGATTGATATCGATAAAGTAAGTATAGGTTGTAAAGTAAAAGTATTTGATTGTGAATTTGATGAAGAGTTAGAGTTTAAGATTGTAGGTTCTACAGAGGCTAACAGCCTTGCAGGCAAGATTTCAAACGAATCACCTGTAGGTATGGCACTTCTCGGAAGCAAAGTAGGCGATACCGTTACTGTTGATGCACAGGCAGGCAGCATGCAGTATAAGGTTCTTGCAATTCAGAGAGTGAATTAGTGTGAAACAACGAGTGCGGGAGATTTAAAGAAGCGGAGCAACCGGTTTCACAAATAAATAGATAAAAAGGAGCGAAAAAGATGGCAGAGCAGAATAACGCAGCAAACAATAATGTTGAAAAAGATATTAACCAGTTGTTAAAGGTGCGCCGTGAGAAATTTAAAGATCTTCAGGACAGAGGCAAGGATCCTTTTGTCATTACCAAATATGATGTAACACATCACAGCATGGAGATTAAAGATAAATTCGAGGAATTGGAAGGCAAAACCGTAACAATAGCAGGTCGTATGATGTCTAAGCGCGTTATGGGTAAGGCATCTTTTTGCCATGTTCAGGATATACAGGGAACGATGCAGTCTTATGTGGCAAGAGACAGCATCGGAGAAGAAGATTACGCAGATTTTAAGAAGATGGATATCGGTGATATCGTCGGAATTAAGGGTGAAGTTTTCCTAACCAAGACAGGTGAGATTTCTATTCATGCACAGGAGGTTACTCTTCTGTCCAAGAGCCTTCAGGTGCTTCCTGAGAAGTTCCACGGTCTTACCAACACAGATATCCGTTACCGCCAGAGATACACAGACCTTATCATGAATCAGGATGTTAAGGATACATTTATCAAGCGTTCTAAGATTATCAGCTCAATCAGAAGATACCTTGATGCTAAGGGCTTTTTGGAGGTTGAGACACCTATGCTCGTATCTAATGCGGGTGGTGCGGCAGCTAGACCTTTCGAGACACACTACAACGCACTTGACGAGGATGTTAAGCTTCGTATTTCTCTTGAGTTATATCTTAAGAGACTTATCGTAGGCGGTCTTGAGCGTGTATACGAGATTGGTCGTGTTTTCCGTAACGAAGGTCTTGATACAAGACATAACCCTGAGTTTACACTTATGGAGCTTTATCAGGCATACACAGACTACAACGGAATGATGGATCTTACAGAGGATATGTTCCGTCACGTTGCACAGGAAGTATGCGGAACAACAGTTGTACCTTACGGTGATGTTATGATTGACCTTGGTACACCGTTTAAGAGAATTACAATGATTGACGCCGTTAAAGAATATGCAGGCGTTGATTTTGATGCAATAAAAGATACAGTGGAAGCTAAGAAAATTGCGGACGAAAAGGGCGTACACTACGAGGCTAGACATGAAAAAGGCGACATCCTTAACCTTTTCTTCGAGGAGTTTGTTGAGGAGCATCTTGTACAGCCTACATTCGTAATGGATCATCCGGTTGAGATTTCTCCGCTTACTAAGAGAAAGCCCGACAAGCCTGATTATGTAGAGCGTTTTGAACTTTTCATCACAGGCCGTGAGATGTGTAACGCATACTCAGAGCTTAACGACCCGATTGACCAGAGAGAACGTTTTAAGGCACAGGAAGCTGCACTTGCAGCAGGTGACGAAGAAGCCAACACGACAGATGAGGACTTCATGAACGCACTTGAGATTGGTATGCCTCCGACAGGTGGTATCGGTTATGGTATCGACAGACTTGTTATGTTGCTCACAAACCAGCCTGCGATAAGGGATGTTTTGCTCTTCCCGACAATGAAGTCATTGGACAAGTAAAATCCAGTATTTATGCGGGTTTGCGGGCACAAAAAACTCTGTAGGTGTACCAATTACTGTACCAAATTTGAAAGTTGAGATAAAGAAATATAAGCTCAACTAACGAATATGTTTCAATTTTTAATAACGAAATTACTTTGAGATTAAGGACTTTCCTTTAGAGAAATCTATTGGAAGGTCCTTTTTTCGTATATTCCTGTAGCGTATACGAATATGGACGAAGTGTATACGAATTGGGATACGAAAATGCGATATGGAACGGTATGAAGTACATGAGAAAGGAGGCAGCCCGAATGAGAAACACAGCGTTAAGTGCAGCTCATATGGTCATCTATCCGGAAGGTCTTGGAGGTGGCGACATGGTAAAAATGAGATTGCAGGGAACAAAAGAGGATATGGAATGGTTAGAAGAGCAACTGGCACAGTTGCCCAATGTGCAGATTACAGAATCCTCTGAATTTTATCGGAATAAGGGTACAAACAATTATTTCCGCAAGTATTTGGAAATTGAAAAAGCAACAGAAGTAAACGAATAGAGAAAAGGAGATTAGACCATATGAGTAAAGTAATTATTTGTGCAAATCAGAAAGGTGGAGTAGCAAAGACTACCACTACATTAAACTTAGGAATCGGACTTGCAAGATTAGGCAAGAAAGTATTGTTAATTGATAATGACCCGCAGGGTTCATTGACAGAAGCATTAGGATATCAGGAGCCGGACAGATTAGAGACCACATTGGCGCAGATTATGGAATGGGTATTGAACGAAGAGGATTTCGATTTAGAAGCAGGTATTCTTCATCACGAAGAGGGAGTAGACCTCATGCCAGCCAATATTGAATTATCCGGTGTAGAAACATCCCTTATTGGGATTATGAGCAGTGAAACGGTATTAAAGGATTATATTGCACTGATTGGTGACAAGTATGATTATATCCTTATTGACTGCTCTCCAAACTTAGGTCAGCTTACATTGAATGCGCTTGTGGCGGCAGATGAAGTGATTGTACCGGTACAGGCTGCATATTTGCCGATTAAGGGCTTGGAACAGCTTTTAAAGACTATTAGTAGGGTAAAGCGAAAGATGAATCCTAAATTGCATATTATGGGTATTTTGTTGACTATGGTAGATTACAGAACCAATTATGCATGTGAGATTACGGATGTATTATACAATGCGTATGGCAATAACATCCATATTTTTGAGACAGCAATTCCTATGTCAGTTAGAGCGGCAGAAACTCCGGCAATGGGCATGAGCATCTATAAGCATGATGCCAAGGGTAAAGTTGCTGTGGCATATGAAGCACTGACAAAGGAGGTGGCAAACAATGGCTAAAAGAAATCTTGGAGATAAAATCAAGTTATCGACCTACGATGAAATGTTTGGAACGGAAACTATTGGTCACGATGACCAAAAGTCAGAGGGGCAGATTATTAATGTCCCTCTGAGCGAACTGCATACATTTGAAAATCATCCTTTTAAAGTCTTGGATGATGAAAAAATGGAAGAGACAGTAGAAAGCGTAAAAGCTCATGGTGTTTTAGTGCCGGGGATTGCAAGACCGAGAAATGGAGGCGGCTATGAGATTATTTCCGGTCATCGTAGAAGACGTGCATCGGAACTTGCAGGTAAAGCGGAGATGCCGTTTATGGTACGTGAGTATACCGATGATGAAGCGACAATTATTATGGTGGATTCCAATATTCAGAGAGAGGATATTTCCATCAGTGAAAAAGCGAAAGCATATAGCATGAAATATGAAGCTATGAAGCATCAGGGAGCCGCAGGTGGTATCAGCTTAGAGAAAATGAGTGAAGAGTCCGGAGAAAGCAGAAAGACCATTCAGAGATATATTTGCTTGGCAAGACTGAATGATGAATTGCTTGAACTTGTTGATAGCAAGAAGCTTGGTATTATGCAGGGACTTGAAATTTCATATTTGGATACCGAAGCGCAGAGCACGGTGTATAAGGTGCTTATGGAACTTGGATGTGTTATTAGCGTTGAACAGGCTTCTCGCATTAGAGAAGCAGATAAAAAGGGTTATTTGAATGAAGCGTATATTAAGGATATGCTTACCTATGTCAAACAGCCTGTACGTAAGGTTGTGTTTAATCAGAAAAGATTAGATTCTTATTTTGAGCCGAACATGAGCAACAGTGATATTGAGGAGATTATTGTTAAGCTTCTTGATGATTGGAAGAAGAAAGGAGGTCAGGTATAACCGTGGAAAGATTAGATTTAGCATTTTATTATGGGCAGGAAGCGGAGCAGTTTACATTCTATCGCTTGCCGAAAGCTCTGATTACAGATGCTCGTTTTAAGGATATAACAAATAATGCGAAGCTTCTCTACGGACTTATGCTTGACCGTATGGCTCTGTCTGCCCGGAGTGGTTGGTTTGATGAAGAGAACAGAGTTTATATCAAATATGCCATTAAGAGTATAATGGAAGACCTCAACTGCAGCAAGATGACTGCAGTTGGGGCATTAAAGGAATTGAATGAAATCGGGCTTATTGATATGGTGCAGGAAAGTGGCAAGGCGAATATTATTTATGTTAAGAATTTTGTGTCAGAAAAGAAGCCGGAGCAGGTAGACCGGTCTAAAAATCAGACCAGTAAGAAATCTGTACCACAGACATTTGACGAGTCTAAAATTTCAACCAGTACAGAAAATAGACCGGTACATAATGAGGACGAGGATAATTTACAGACCGGTACTTGTCCGGAAAATGGACTGGAACCTGTCAAGAAATTAGACCCTAATAATAATGATTTTAATAATACCAATTTGAATAATACTAATCATATCATTCCATCGGGCAGAGTAGATGCGATGGATGAGGCGGAAGCTTATATGGAGCTGATTCGGGAAAATATAGAATACGATGCGCTTATGAGCTGTCCTACATGGAGTGATAGGGAGTACTATGAGGAGTTGTATCAGTTGATTTGTGAAGTCGTATGTGTTCCAAGAAAAACCATCCGTATTGCGGGTGAGGATTATCCGTATGCGTTGGTAAAGAGTAAATTCCTTAAGCTTAATTCTTCTCACTTACAGTATGTGATTGGATGCATGGAACGTAATACAACAAAGGTAAGTAATATTAAGGCATATTTGATTACAGCCTTGTACAATGCTCCAAATACCATGAATCATTACTATAATGCCGAAGTGAATCATGATTTATATGGAGCTGGTTGACCTAATGATGTATAATGGAAGGGGTGAAAGGATGAATATAGGTGTAGATATTGATGAGGTAAGAGACTGGATTCTGGATATCATTGAGGATGCTGGTTTTGATTCAACCGAGTTTTCTTATGTGGGAATCCGGGCTTACGGAAGTCGGGTAAATGGAACAGCAACAGAAGATTCTGATTTGGATATTTTAGTGGAGTATGAAGGTACTGCAAGAGAGGATGATATCTTTAATGTGCTGCACGAAGAAAAGCGGTGGATGAATGGAGTATTGTTGGATATCAACCCAATCAAGGCAGAATGCTCCGGCACGATAGAAGAATATCTGCATAGATGTGATGATAATTGGAAAGAGCAGACGAGAAGAGTTCATAGAGGACGATAAATTACTAGGGAGGCACGAAACATGGCGAAGTACTATGTACAGACTAAAACGACATCAAATTATCAAAAGAAGTATGGATTTCCACTGATAAATATTATTCCGGCAATAGTGTGGAGCATTCCGCTTCATCAGAAATTATTTCCAGATGCAACCTTTTGGGTGACACTCGGGCTGTGTGGATTGTTTGTGCTTGTGTATGTGTTTTTGAGCTTTTCACCTGTGGTATCTGCAATTCCTTGTATTGCAAGTGTAGTAATGCTCACTGCTATGTTTTGGGCTTTGGTGGACTGGATAGACAATAGTGTAATAAGGATTATTATTAAAATAATTATCTTGGCAATAGCGGTTTTTATTGAACTTGGTATTTTTGCAAATGCGTTGGTGCCATGGCTGGAAAAGAAAGCTGCAAATGATGTTAAGGTAATAAAGGTTGAAGAATAACAAGAGGTGTGCATGGATAAAAAGGATTATATTGACTTAATCAAGGTAGCGGAGGCAATCATGCGGTTAGAAAAAGCGTGTGTTTGTATGACTGGATGCACCTTTGATGAAGGGGAATGTTACGAAGTATATTTTTTGTGGGAAGTACTTAGAAGAAATGCATCAGAAAAATTTCATTATTCGGATGACTTGGATAGAGATACGAGTAATTACCAAGAGTTTATGGATATTATGAAGAGTGAGGAGCTAACCGCAGAAGAAAAATATGATAGGTTAGTAACATAAACAGAGAGAAGCGGATCATGTAGATGGCCCGCTTCTCTTTTTTTGAAATATTGGAACTTTTGGTCACGATGACCAGAGGTTTATTCTTCATCGTCATCGTCAGATATTTTCTCGAACCGGAAGACTTCTTCAACAGGCTTGTGAAACACATTTGCGATATCCATAGCAAGCTTGAGAGAGGGGTTATATTTACCATTTTCTAATTTACCGATTGTTTCACGGCGGGCACCAACCATTTCTGCAAGTTCTGCCTGTTGGATATTCATTTCTTTTCGGAATTCATGAATTCGTGTCTTTAATATATACATTCTTCACCATCCCTTTCATATTTACGGAATAAGAAGCCGACAATGATATATTCAATGCCAAGCGAGATGAAGAAAGCTGGAATGAGCATATCTTTTATTTCGATGCTCATAGTAACATTGGCAGGAATTGCGGTTATAACTTGTAGTACAATTAAGATAATCATATATATTACATGCATAATACTGAGAGCATGGGAACGTGCGGTGTGATAGTTTTTAATGGAAAGCTCATCTTGCTGTTCCTTTTTGGCTTTCATTACAACGATATGGGTAATGCAGATAGCAAGCATTGCAAGGATTTCTATAATCGTAAATATAATGCCATCGAAAAATAATACGATACCTCCGATTAACCAAGCTATACCTGAGTAAAAACAGAATAGGTTCATTTGGTCAGTAACAGATAATATTTTCTTTTCTTTCATATATACCTCCATGTGAAATAAATCTCTCTTATGAGAGAAATATATCACATCAAAGCGGACGTGTCAATGAAAATGAGAGAAATAAGTAACATTTGTGATAAATAGTTCACTTGTCTGCACTGAACATAAAAAAATATATCAAAATATTTATTGATTTTTTGAAAAATGTTATTGACAAGATAAATATTTGGTGCTATGATAGGCTTAACAAAAAGGAATAGGCACTGGTACCGTGCCATTTCTTTTATAAACCGGTTTTGAACATTAAAAAATATATCAACCACAGAAAGGATATTATCATGAAAAATCAAATTAAGTTAAGTGAAGTAAAAGGGTTAGCCTTTATCGGTGGTCAGATTACATCAAGAATAGAGGCAAATGAAAAGAAGAACGAAGTAGTAGTTGGTAAGGTGCAGGTTATTCCTCCAAAAGCAATTAAGAGTGGGAAAATACTTCATAATGAATTATATGAATTGGAGTATAAAACAGAGTTTGATGAAAAGAAGCTTACAAAAGCAGGGGATATTGTTGTTAAGTTATCATCTCCATATGATGCAGCGTACATTACAGAGGCGGATGAAGGATTATTGATTACTTCATTTTGTATCATAATCAGAAATACCAGTAAAATGTTATTGTCTGAATACTTGGCTGCGTTTCTTAATTCCGGAGTTTATCTTGACCAAGTAATGGATATGGTTAGCGGAGCGACTGTTCCGATGTTGACGATGGGAAAGATAAAGGATGTTGTAATAAACAATATGGAGGTTGAGGAGCAGAAACAAGTAGCGGAGTATTTTCATAATATTTCTCTTAAAGAGGAAGTAATGGCACAGATTATTGCTTTAGAAAAAGAGAAACTTAATAGTGTACTTGGAGGTAAGTAAGATGAAAAGCAATGAAAGAACAATAAAAGCAGTATATGACTTAATGAGTCTTTGGCACAAAGCCGGATATGATGCGACACAGTATGTTGGAACGATGTTATATGTAATGTGTCTTAAGAAAATGATTGACGAAAATGCGTGTATGAATCCGGAATACATGGGAGTGGTTTTAGAATTGACAAAGAGCCTCTTACGTCCTACTAATGTTGACGATATTGAGACTTTGAGAAAAGGAACGGAAGTTTTAGAAGAAACATATGCTTTGCGTCAAGGCTTACTACAGGATGTGCTTAGTCCTTCAAGATGTCAGGAAGAACAATGGAAGAAGACTTTTCTTGGCGTGATTTCAGCAGTAGCAGAATTAGATAACTATGGAGAACTGGCGCAGTATATGCTCTATATTATCAGTAAAGACCGAGGAAATGAGAAGGTTTCCAGTTATACAGTAGCAGAGCTTATGAGAATAGCAGCGGATGTGCATGATGGAGAGTCTGTGCTTGACGGCACAGTAGGTTATGGTTATTCCGCAGTGGAGTGTATCAGAGGAAAAGAAATTGATTTTTATGGTAATGATATTCGTTTGGAAGCCATTCAAAATACAGCCATGTATCTGATTTTGTCGGATATAAAGAATTTTACACTGGCGACAGAAGATTTTAGTGGTGTTAATACATCCGGAATGCATGACAAAGTGATTATGGATATTCCTTTCGGAATGAAAGTAAATGAGTTGATTGGATATCAAACGGTGCGATGCAGAGAATGGATGGATAATGTACAGTGTAAGGAAATGGAGTGTTTGCTATTAGCAAGCGGCTTAGAATGTCTTAATGAGAAAGGGCGAATGGTAGTAATTGTTCCGCAGGGATTTTTGTTTAGGCAGTCAAAAGCATTATCAATTTTTAGAGAGAATGTTGTAAAAAGAGGTATGCTTAAGGCAGTTGTATCGCTCCCTTCTGTATATAACTACACAACAATCAATACAACTATGCTTATATTTGAGCAGGGTAACACAGATGTTTTATTTGTAGATGCAGCTAAGTTGATTCAGAGAGAAAGAAGAATGGAGCCAACATTCACAGAAGAGAATAAGCAACTTCTAAAAGATATATTAGATAATAAGCAAGTGGTGGAAGACATTTCTTTTACAGTTGCAAATGAAGATGTTATAAACGTCGGTGAATGGACTATCGTAAGATTTCAAAAGACTGAAAATGTGACAACTATTAGAAGTCTTGAGGAAATCAATGAAGAACTTGCAGCCTGTTATAATAGACTTGATGAATTAAATACTAATAGTAGCGGGTTGTCGTTGTTTCAATAGTGTCCGGATAATTGGACATAATGTTTGCTAAAAATAGATTATAGGAGCGTGATAATATGGCAGAAGTATATATAACGGAAGAGACAACGAGTCAGAAACTTTACAGTCATTTATTTGAAGCGTGTAATATTCTCCGAGGACCGATTAACCAAGATGAATATAAAAGTTATGTCACACCGCTTTTGTTTTTTAAACGTTTATCGGATGTATACGATGAGGAGACAGAAATTGCATTGGAGGAATCTGATGGGGATGAGGAATATGCTTCCTTTCCGGAGAATCATAGATTTATTATACCGGAAGGTTGTCATTGGTCAGATGTAAGAGAACAAAGTGAAAATGTTGGAACGGCAATAGTAAATGCGATGTATGGTATAGAACGAGCCAACCCCGATACTTTAAATGGAGTGTTTAGCAGTTTTGATGATGCAAACTGGACAGATAAGTCAAAGTTATCTGATGAACGATTAAAAGATTTGATTGAGCATATGTCAAGAATCAAAGTCGGGAACAACAATTATAGTTCAGATGTTATGGGTGATAGCTATGAGTTTTTGATAAAGAAATTTGCTGATTTGTCAAAGAAAAATGCAGGGGAGTTCTATACCCCTAGAGCGATTGTCAAGTTATTAGTTATGTTAATGGCACCGAAAGCAGGAGAATCTGTATACGACCCTGCAGCCGGAACCGGTGGAATGCTGATTGAAGCAATTCGATATATGAAAAATGATAAGCTAACATATGGAAAGATATATGGTCAGGAGAAAAATTTGGCTACTTCTGCAATAGCAAGAATGAACTTGTTTTTGCATGGAGCGAAGGATTTTAAAGTGACACAGGGCGATACATTACGTTCACCTAATTTCTTAGACGGAGGAGAACTGCAGAAATTTGATTGTGTAATTGCAAATCCACCGTTTTCATTAAAAAATTGGGGAGCAGAACAATTTGCAAGTGATATTTATGGTCGTAATATGTGGGGAAGTCCTACTGATTCAAATGGAGATTTTGCTTGGTTACAGCATATGGTAAAATCTATGAATCCTGCTGAGGGAAGGTGTGCAGTTGTTTTACCGCAGGGTGTTCTATTCCGTAGTGGAAAAGAGGGCGATATTAGGAGACAGCTTGTTGAGTCCGATAAATTAGAGTGTATAATTACATTAGTAAGTGGAGTGTTTTATAGTACCGGAGTATCAGCTTGTATTCTGTTTTTGAACAATAATAAAGAGCATACTCACAAAGGCAGGATATGTATGATAGATGCGTCAAATATCTACACCCCGCAGAGAGCACAGAATATTATGACTGAGGATAATATTCGTGAAATCTATAGACTCTACACGGAGTACGAAGATGTTGTTGATACCGTTAAGGTGGTTACACTAGAAGATATAAGAGAAAAAGATTATACACTTGCGATTAATAATTATATTGAGAAACAAGGAGAAGAAACCATTTCTCCGGAAGAAGTACGCCGTCAGTATTTTGAAGCTTGGGAAGAGGTAGTTGAAGCAGAAGAGAAAATGAGAAAATTATTACTTGAAGGAGGATATGTTCATGAGTAAGAGAATTACAATTGAAGAATTGCAGTCCTACCTTTGGAATTCGGCGGTACTGCTCAGAACCAGCATTGATGCAGGGGCGTATAAGCAGTACATATTTCCGCTCCTTTTCTTTAAAAGAATCTGCGATGTGTATGATGAGGAGTGTGAGCAAATTCTAGCGGAATATGATGGTGATGAAGAAGCTCTTGAGTGGGAGGAGAATCACCGTTTCATTGTCCCTGTTGGAGCACATTGGAATGATGTGAGAATGACATCGGAAAATATAGGTGTGGCTATAGTAAATGCATTCCGTAAAATTGAAAATGCAAATTCTGATAAGCTTCAGGGCATTTTTGGTGATGGTGCATGGACAAACAAAAACCGTTTGCCGGATAGATTACTAAAAGACTTGATTGAGCATTTTAGTACTAAGACACTTTCTATAGCAAATTGTCCCGAAGATGAGTTAGGACAAGGCTATGAATATTTGATTAAAAAGTTTGCTGACGATAGTGGACATACAGCACAGGAATTTTATACAAATAGAACAGTTGTACACTTGATGACTGAAATGCTACAACCGGAGTCCGGTGAATCAATTTATGACCCTACATGCGGTAGCGCAGGTATGCTTATCTCATGTATTGCATATTTAAAGCAGAAAGAAAAAGAGTGGCGAAATGTGGCTGTGTACGGGCAGGAGATTAATGCTCTTACATCTGCAATCGGAAAGATGAATTTGTTCTTGCATGGTGTTAAAGACTTTAACATAGTGAATGGTGATACATTAAAGGCTCCGGCGTTTGTGGAGAATGGGGTACTGAAAACTTTTAATCTTGTACTTGCGAATCCTCCGTATTCTATAAGTCAATGGGATAGAGAAGCTTTTGCAAGTGATAAATATGGACGCAACTTTTTAGGAGTACCGCCACAGGGACGAGCAGATTATGCATTCTTGCAGCATATTCTTAAAAGCATGGATGAAAAAACAGGTCGATGTGCTATTCTCTTCCCTCACGGAGTATTGTTTAGAAACGAAGAAACGGATATGAGAGAAAAGATGGTGAGGGGAGATTACGTTGAATGTGTAATTGGGTTAGGACCTAATTTGTTTTACAATTCACCTATGGAAGCTTGTATTTTGATTTGTCGAAAAAACAAGAAAGCAGAGCGCAGAGGAAAAGTTTTATTTATAAACGCAGTCAATGAAGTAGAACGTAAAAATGCACAGAGCTATTTGGAGGAAAATCATATACGTAAGATAGCAGATGCTTATGCAAAGTATGAGTCGGATGCTGATTTTGCAAAGGTAGTAACAATTAAAGAAATAGAGGATAATAATTTTTCATTGAACATACCTCTATATGCTAAGGGAACAGGAACAGAGGTTGTGGTAGACAACCGGACGCTCCATGAAAGATATGCGGCATGGAAGAATGCATCAAAAAAGCTGCATGAACAATATGGTATACTGAATGCACTTGTAGGAGAGGTAGGTGAGTCAGATGTCTAAGGTATATTTAGGTGACGTAGCAAACGAACGAAAAGAAACTTGTAAAGGAAGTAAAGAAGGTTTTCCAATAGTAGGATTAGAACATTTGACACCTATGGATGTGAATTTAACACAGTGGAGCGAGGACGCAGAAAATACGTTTACTAAGATGTTCCGTAAGGGGGATGTGTTATTTGGACGTAGAAGAGCATATTTAAAGAAAGCAGCGGTTGCGCCTTTTGATGGTATTTGCTCGGGAGATATTACAGTTATTGAAGCGAACCCGGATAAGATATTGCCGGAATTGTTACCATTTATCATACAAAATGATGACTTGTTTGAGTATGCAGTGGGGAAATCCGCAGGTTCATTGTCTCCTCGTGTAAAGTGGGAACATCTAAAAAATTATGAGTTTGAACTTCCGGATATGGAAAAACAGAAAGAATTAGCAGAATTACTGTGGTCTATTGATAACACTAGACAGGCATATAAGAAGTTGCTTGTAAAAACGGATGAACTGGTGAAATCTCAATTTATCGCTCAGATAAA
>SVEG01000026.1 GCA_015057505.1 Lachnospiraceae bacterium | reverse complement strand
GGGAGATAATGAAGATGCAGGAGGTTTACGGTAAGGTAAGCGAGAAGACGCTTGAACCGGTACCTTCGGCGGGAGTAAGACTTGCGACGCACTCGGACGTTACGGATATTCTGGCACTTGTGCTTTTCTTGTATCTGACTGTTACGGTGTGGCTTAAGGAAAGGGAGCAAAACATGCTTCTGCTTCTTAGGACTGCGAAGAACGGAAGGGTAAGGCTTGCACTTTGTAAGCTTGCTGTGCTTGTGGTGTCCTGTGTGGGAGCAGGAGTACTTTTGTATGGTTCAAATCTGGTTGTGGCAGGTATCAGGTATGACCTTGGGGATATGTCCAGACCGCTTGCTTCGGTTTTTGAGTATGGGCATACATTGTGGGAAATAACGGTTGGTGAATTTCTTGTACTTGGTGTGCTTTTTAAGATATTTAGCTATGTTTTTATAATGTTGCTTCTCAGTGTGATATGTTTATGTGTGCATTCTTCCATAGCTGCGTTTGCGGGTATTATAGCGGTCGGAGCGGCAGGGTGTCTTATGTATTATAATATACCGGCGCTTTCGGTATGGGCGGCGCTTAAGTATCTTAATCCGTTTGCGGTGCTTAAGACGGAGATGCTGTTTGAGGGCTTTGAGGGTCTTGACTTTTTCGGGTATCCGATTGACCAGAGGCTCTGTATTTTGGTGCTTTTTGTAGTGGGATATGTTGCCTTTAGTATTATTGCGGTAAGGCTTTTTATAGATTACATAATAAAGGGTAAGAGAAGGCCACCAAGGTTTTTTGAGAGTATAAGGGGCTTTGTGGCGGCACTGAGGCGGAAGCTTGAGAGACATACGAGTGTGCTGCTTCATGAACTGCACCGCATTTTGGTGTGCCACGGAGTAATTGTGGTTATTGCAATAGCGGCGGTGCTTATTATATCTGGTACGAGGCCTGAGCCTGTACGGTATTACAGTGAAAAGTTTTATTATATGGCGCAGTATCTTAAGAAGCTTGAGGGTCCGGTGACGGATGAAAAGAGAGCGTTTATTGAGGCGGAGGAAGCGCGTGTAGAGAGACCTGCAAATGATACAGAGGATGCACAGAAGGATGCGCTTAGGTTGATAAGGGAGAGGCTTGAATATCTTGATGCCAATGAGGGTGCTTACTTTATATATGACACGCCGCATAATGAACTGACTGCGGAGTACAGTAATAACAGTGATTTTTTACAGGCTGTGTATGTCATGATTTTCCTGGTGCTGTGTATGCCGTGCTTTTTTGCACCGGATTTGCAGAATGGTATGTACAGGATTATTGAAGTTACGGCTAAGGGCAGACATAAGCTTAAAAGGCTTCGTTATATTCTGGGATGTGTGTTTACAGTTTCGTTTGTAGTGTTTTTGTATCTGTCAAAGTTTTCGCAGTTGATGATATCACATGAGGTTAAGGCAGAGGTCTTCGGATATCCGGTTAACAGTATTCCTCATCTTGAAGCATTTGGTGCGGGTATAAGTGTCGGAACTTACTATGTACTGATACATCTTTTGCGCCTTGCGGCAGCGTTAATGGGAATGCTTCTTATATACAGGCTGTCGAAGTGGATAAAAAGCCAGTCCTACACGATGCTTACGGGAATTATTGTACTTATGTTTCCGGTGCTTGTTGCACTCTATAGCAGGGGACTTATATATGCGGCATATCCGCATTCGATGTTTGCAGGAAACCTTTTTATGCAGGAGAGGATAGCGGCGATTGTGGGTGTTGTGGCATGGTTGTTGTTCTTTGTGGCGGAAAGTGTGGCGGCAGTTGTTGTCGGAAGGAGGAGGCGTTAGTATGGAGCTTAAAATAGAAAACTTAACCAAGGAATACGGCTCAAATCGTGCTCTTGACAACTTTAACTTTACTTTTACCGAGGGTGTCTACGGGCTTCTTGGTCCGAACGGCGCCGGTAAAAGTACGATGATGAATATAATAACGGATAATCTTGCGGCAACATCCGGCAGGATTACTTTCGATGGCGAGGATATCAAGAAGCTGGGGCCGGAGTATCTTAAGCAGATAGGGTTTATGCCTCAGCAGCAGAATCTCTATCCGTCTTTCTCGGGACTTCGGTTTATGTATTATATGGCGGCGCTTAAGGGAATGAAGAAGAAGGAAGCCGATGAGCAGATACCGAAGCTTATTAAGATGGTTAATCTTATGGGGCATGAGGATAAGAAGCTTGGCGCATACTCGGGCGGTATGAAGCAGAGAATTCTTATTGCGCAGGCGCTTCTCGGTAATCCGAAGATTCTTATCATGGATGAGCCGACTGCGGGCCTTGATCCGAAGGAGCGAATCAGAATCCGTAATATCATATCAGAAGTAAGTATGGATAAGACGGTTATTCTTGCAACTCACGTTGTGCCTGATATTGAGTTTATATCGAAGGAGATTTTGCTTCTTAAGAAGGGTGTGCTTATCGGGCACGGAACACCTGCAGAACTTGTGTCTAAAGTTGTGCCGTATGTTTTCGAAGTTGAGACTGACAGGGAAGGCCTTGAGAAGTATAAGGCGAACTATCGTATCGGCAATATCGGAAGCAGTGCAACAGATAACGGTAAGTTTATCGTGAGACTGATTGGAGAGAAGAAGCCTGAGGGAGAGGTGCTTGAGGGTACGAGAGCGAGCCTTGAGGATGTGTATCTGAGGGCGTTTGAAGATTGATTTTTTTGTAAAAAACAAGGCCGGAAATCAGGGAAATATCCTGGTTCTCGGCCTTTTTTCTTTTTAGAATAAAACGAGTTTCTTGCAGTGAAAATTAGTTCTGCTCCGTTATATACAGTGGCAGATGAAATCAATTTTTAATTTAATTGTGTTTTTCTTCACAGTATGCGCAACGGTAAACTCTTTTTTTGGCATCTGTAAGAATAAATACGTGCTCAAGCTCCTGCTCAATGGAGGTTATGCAACGAGGATTCTTACAATGTAGTACATTAGTGATTTTCTGAGGAAGAGTAAGGTTCTTCTTCTCTACGATATTACCGCCTTTAACAATATTAACGGTAATGTTGTTGTCGATGTAGCCCAAGATATCAAGGTCTACATCTTCAAGAGAAGTTTCGATTTTGATGATGTCTTTCTTGCCCATTTTGTTGCTGGGAACATTTTTGATGATGGCAACTACGCTGTCGAGTTTGCCCAGTCCAAGGTGATGATAGATATCCATGGCCTTGCCGGCTTCAATATGGTCTAAAACAACACCTTCGTTTAATTGTCCTACATTTAACATGCTGATATCCTCCTTTATACGGTTATCTCGAGAAGCTTAAGGATAAGTGCCATACGGATGTATACGCCGTACTGGACCTGTCTGAAATAAGCGGCTCTGGGGTCGTCATCCACTTCAATAGAAATCTCGTTAACACGGGGGAGGGGATGAAGAACAAACATATCTTCTTTAGCAAACTTCATCTTCTCGGAATTAAGAATGTAACAATCTTTCATACGAATGTATTCTTCTTCATTGAAGAAACGTTCTCTCTGAACTCGTGTCATGTAGAGGATGTCAAGTTCAGGTAAAGCATCCTCGAGCTGTGATACTTCGCTGAAAGGAACGTTGTTGGCTTTAATTACATCTTCGCGAATGTAATCGGGAATACGAAGCTCGTTCGGAGAAATCAGTACAAATTTAATGTTGTCATAACGTACAAGCGCATTGATAAGAGAATGCACGGTACGTCCGAATTTTAAATCACCGCAAAGACCGATTGTTAAGTTATTAAGATGCCCCTTAAGTGAGCGGATTGTCATAAGGTCAGTAAGTGTCTGTGTGGGGTGTTGATGACCGCCGTCACCGGCATTGATTACGGGAATTGTGGATTTGCGGGATGCGACAAATGCAGAACCTTCCTTGGGATGGCGCATTGCACATATGTCCGCATAACAGGAAACTGTACGGATTGTATCGGAAACGCTTTCTCCTTTGGCAGCGGAACTGCTGTCTGCAGAAGAAAAACCGAGAATGCTTCCGCCTAAGTTTAACATGGCAGATTCAAAGCTAAGACGTGTTCTTGTGCTTGGTTCATAAAATAATGTGGCAAGCTTTTTGCCTTTACAGCTCTCAGCGTACTTGGCAGGGTTGGCAATGATATCATCGGCAACGTCCATAAGCTGTTCAAGCTCTTGTGTAGATAAATCCAAAGGACTTAATAAGTGTCTCATGGGAACCTCCTGTAAATAAATAATTGGTTTGGTTTAAAAAAGTCCGGTAGAGCCAAATCCTCCGGTTCCCCTTACAGTATCCGACAAAGTATCGCTTTCCTCAAATATTCCGCGTAAATACGGTGTAAATACTATCTGGGCTATACGCTCAGCCGCATCAATGGTTACGGGAAGCGAGGAATGATTGTGAAGCGGAATCCGAATCTCGCCTCTGTAATCGGAATCAATAACACATACCTTGTTGGCAGGTGCGATTCCCTTCTTGGTTGCGAGACCGCTTCGCGCATAAATAAGACCTGCGAAGCCTTCGGGGATTTCCATTGCAAGGCCGGTGGGAATGAGAACTGTCTCACCCGGTGCAATTACAACGGAGGATTCTTCAATGCAGGCATACAGGTCGGCTCCGGCAGAATATTCTGTTCCGTAGGTGGGAATGACTGCCTTGTCATTAAGTTTTTTAAATTTAATGTTCATCGTTGTCATGAGCGACCTCCTGCTTTTTCGTTTTCAACAGTATAGCACATCGGGGTCAAAAAGTCCATAATTCAATCGTATACAAATGTAGTAAATATTTTACATTTTCATAAGATAAAATGTTGGTAAGAGGAGAAAGGAAAATGAGTAGTAAGATTTTATTGGTAACACAGGAAGAGGGGTTAAGGGAGCAATTCGGGGAAAGACTGAGAAAAGAAGGCTACAAGGTTGATGTGGCAAGCAGTGTGGAGGAGGTCGAAGAAATCCTGAAGTATAAAAGGTTTTGTCTCTATATTGTAGATGTTGATTTGCCGGACAGCTCCGGTTTTGGACTTTGTAAATTTTTGCGTCAAATAAGCAGGAATCCTATGTTGTGTATCAGTAATTATGAAGACGACTCTACTATAGTGAGATGTTTAAGAAGCGGTGCGGATGCTTGCGCCAAAAAGCCTTTTGTATTGAGGGTTATGCTTGAAAGAGTAAAAGCGTTGCTTAGAAGAAGTATAAATGAAGAAAACGATTCTTCCTATATCTATATAACAGGAAATCTTGTTTTTGATATTGATTGCAGGGAAGTTTTTTATCAGAACAGGAAGTTAAAAATGACAAAGGGAGAGTTTAACCTGTTGTCAATTATGGTAAAGAATGCAGGGCGTGTAGTTGATAGGAATACAATGATGGAAGATGTAAGCGGAGAGGAAGCTGCCTCTTTTGATGATAATGCCCTGAGCGTGCGTATAAGCAGGCTTAGGGACAAGTTGAGGAAGATTGACGGTGAAAAATATTTCGTCACAGTAAGAGGAGTGGGGTATCGTTGGATAAAACCTGTAGAAAAAGAATTAAAAAGATGTTGACAGATTGACACAGAATGGATATAATTAGTAGGCGTGCAAAAATACGCATTGTTTTTGTGCGCCAAAATACGGTTGAATTTTTACTATAAGCAACCACAGCACAATATTTACACAGGAGGTGAAATTGGAATGCCTACTTTTAACCAGTTAGTAAGAAAAGGTAGACAGACATCTGTTAAGAAGTCTACAGCTCCGGCTCTTCAGAAGAGCTTCAACTCTTTGCACAAGAAGTCAATTGATTCAGCTTCTCCGCAGAAGAGAGGTGTTTGTACAGTAGTTAAGACTACTACACCTAAGAAGCCTAACTCAGCTCTCAGAAAGATCGCCAGAGTTCGTCTCTCCAACGGTATCGAAGTAACAAGCTACATCCCCGGTGAAGGTCACAACCTTCAGGAGCATAGCGTTGTTCTTATCCGTGGCGGTAGAGTAAAGGACTTACCCGGTACAAGATACCACATCATCAGAGGTACACTTGATACTGCAGGTGTAGCAAACAGACGTCAGGCCCGTTCAAAATACGGCGCTAAGAGACCGAAAGACAAGAAGTAATAAAAGTTAGGACTATTCACAAAGAAGGATGGTAAGCTTTTGCTTATCAGTGCCGGAGTGCTAAATATTGTTCCTGGAGGTTGCAGGAGATAATAATATAAGTAGTGCCGCGCACGAACACCAAAAAAGTGAGTACCGATGAATTAATCGAAACAAAAAGTTAAAAATGATTAAGGAGGGAAGCAACGTGCCACGTAAAGGACATACTCAGAAAAGAGACGTATTAGCAGATCCGTTATACAACAACAAAGTGGTTACCAAACTTATCAATAACGTTATGTTAGACGGTAAGAGAGGTGTAGCACAGAAGATTGTTTACGGAGCATTTGACAGAGTTGCAGCTAAGACTGAGAAGGAAGCTCTTGAAGTATTCGAAGAGGCTATGAACAACATCATGCCTGTTTTGGAAGTTAAGGCTCGCCGTATCGGTGGTGCAACATATCAGGTGCCGATCGAAGTTCGCGCAGACAGAAGACAGGCTCTTGCTCTTCGTTGGTTAGTATTGTATTCACGCAAGAGAGGCGAGAAGACAATGGAAGAGAGACTTGCCAATGAGATTCTTGACGCTGCTAACAATACAGGCGCTTCTGTAAAGAAGAAAGAAGATATGCACAAAATGGCAGATGCAAACAAGGCGTTTGCACACTACCGTTTCTAATTTTTTCATTAAGCGATGTTTTAAGATGTGCTTAATGACACATTATTAAGGAGGAATATCCCTTGGCTGGAAGAGAATATCCATTAGAGAGAACCAGAAACATTGGTATTATGGCTCATATCGATGCAGGTAAGACTACAACGACAGAGCGTATTCTTTACTATACCGGTGTTAACTATAAGATTGGTGATACTCATGAAGGTACAGCTACCATGGACTGGATGGAGCAGGAGCAGGAAAGAGGTATCACTATTACATCAGCCGCTACTACATGTCATTGGACATTGCAGGAAAACTGTAAAGCAAAGCCGGGTGCTTTAGAGCATCGTATCAATATCATTGATACTCCCGGACACGTTGACTTTACAGTTGAGGTTGAGCGTTCACTCCGTGTACTTGACGGCGCAGTAGGCGTTTTCTGTGCAAAGGGTGGTGTTGAGCCGCAGTCAGAGAACGTATGGCGTCAGGCTGACACATACAACGTACCCCGTATGGCATTCATCAATAAGATGGATATCTTGGGTGCTAACTTCTACGGAGCTGTAGATCAGATCCGTAACCGTCTTGGCAAGAATGCAATCTGCATCCAGTTGCCTATCGGTAAAGAAGATGAGTTCAAAGGAATTGTTGACTTGTTTGAAATGAAAGCTTACATCTACAATGATGATAAGGGTGATGATATTTCTATCGTTGATATTCCGGATGATATGAAAGATGATGCTGAATTATATCGTACAGAATTAGTAGAAAAGATCTGCGAATTGGATGACGATTTAATGATGATGTATTTGGAAGGTGAAGAGCCTACAGTAGATCAGTTAAAGGCAGCACTTAGAAAAGGTACATGTGAATGTACAGCAGTTCCTGTTTGCTGTGGTACAGCATACAGAAACAAAGGTGTTCAGAAGTTACTTGATGCAGTAATCGAGTTCATGCCTTCACCGCTTGATATCCCTGCTATTAAGGGTGTTGACGCTGACGGTAACGAAGTTGAGAGACATTCATCAGATGAAGAACCTTTCTCAGCTCTTGCATTCAAGATTATGACTGACCCGTTCGTAGGTAAGCTTGCTTACTTCCGTGTATATTCAGGTACAATTAATTCAGGTTCTTATGTATTAAATGCCACAAAGAATAAAAAAGAGCGTGTTGGACGTATCTTACAGATGCATGCTAACAAGAGAGCAGAGCTTGACAAGGTTTATTCAGGTGATATCGCTGCGGCAGTAGGTTTCAAGCTTACCACTACAGGTGATACAATCTGTGACGAGCAGCATCCCGTAATCTTAGAGTCCATGGAATTCCCTGAACCGGTTATCGAGCTCGCTATCGAGCCTAAGACAAAAGCAGGACAGGGTAAGATGGGTGAGGCTCTTGCAAAACTTGCAGAAGAAGATCCTACATTCCGTGCTCATACTGACCAGGAGACAGGTCAGACAATCATCGCCGGTATGGGCGAGCTTCACTTGGAAATCATCGTAGACAGACTTCTTCGTGAGTTCAAGGTTGAGGCAAATGTTGGTGCACCTCAGGTTGCATACAAAGAGACCTTTACAAAGGCTGTTGAAGTTGACAGTAAGTACGCTAAGCAGTCAGGTGGTCGTGGACAGTACGGTCACTGTAAAGTTAAGTTTGAGCCGATGGATCCTAACGGTGAAGAGACATTTAAGTTCGAATCAACAGTTGTTGGTGGTGCTATTCCGAAGGAGTACATCCCTGCAGTTGGTGATGGTATTGAAGAAGCTTCTAAAGCAGGTATCATCGCAGGATTCCCTGTACTTGGTGTTTATGCTAACGTATATGACGGTTCATACCACGAAGTTGACTCCAGTGAAATGGCATTCAAGATTGCCGGCTCATTAGCATTCAAGGATGCTATGGCTAAGGCAGGTGCTGTTCTTCTTGAGCCGATTATGAAGGTTGAAGTTACAATGCCCGAAGAGTACATGGGTGATATTATCGGTGATATCAACTCACGTCGTGGACGTATTGAAGGTATGGATGACCTCGGTGGCGGTAAGATCGTAAGAGCTTTCGTTCCGTTGTCAGAGATGTTTGGTTACTCAACAGATCTTCGTTCAAGAACACAGGGTCGTGGTAACTACTCAATGTTCTTCGAGAAGTACGAGCCCGTTCCGAAGTCAATTCAGGAAAAGGTTGTTGCTTCAAGAGCAAAATAATTAATTATTTAATCTAAAATCAAAATTAGGCTTGAAAATATATTTGTTATGAAATATAATTAAAGATAGCCTAGCAATGCCCGAATATAGGGTATATATATAATTTTTAAGGAGGACTTTAGAAATGGCTAAAGCTAAATTTGAGAGAAACAAACCCCATTGTAACATTGGTACAATCGGACACGTTGACCATGGTAAGACAACATTAACAGCTGCTATTACAAAGACTTTGAACGCAAGACTTGGTACAGGTGAAGCTGTTGCATTCGAGAATATCGATAAGGCTCCCGAAGAGAGAGAGCGTGGTATCACAATTTCTACAGCACACGTAGAGTATGAGACAAACAACAGACACTATGCACACGTTGACTGCCCCGGTCATGCTGACTACGTTAAGAACATGATTACAGGTGCTGCTCAGATGGACGGTGCTATCCTCGTTGTTGCTGCTACAGACGGTGTTATGGCTCAGACAAAAGAGCACATCCTTCTTTCACGTCAGGTAGGTGTTCCTTACATCGTTGTATTCATGAATAAGTGTGATATGGTTGATGATCCTGAGTTGCTTGAGTTAGTAGAGATGGAGATTAGAGAGTTACTTAACGAGTATGAGTTCCCGGGCGATGACACACCTGTTATCCAGGGTTCAGCTTTACAGGCTCTTAACGATCCTAGTTGCTCATGGGGCGACAAGATTCTTGAGCTTATGGATGCGGTTGATTCATGGATTCCGAATCCTCAGAGAGACAGTGATAAGCCTTTCATCATGCCTGTTGAGGACGTTTTCTCAATCACAGGTCGTGGTACAGTTGCTACAGGTAGAGTAGAGCGTGGTGTTCTTCATGTATCAGAGGAAGTTGAAATCGTTGGTATTAAGGAAGAGACACGTAAGGTAGTTGTAACAGGTATCGAGATGTTCCGTAAGCTTCTTGACGAGGCTCAGGCTGGTGATAACATCGGTGCACTTCTTCGTGGTGTTCAGAGAACAGAAATCGAAAGAGGACAGGTTCTTTGTAAGCCCGGCAGCATCAAGTGCCACAAGAAATTCACAGCTCAGGTTTACGTATTGTCAAAAGACGAAGGTGGACGTCATACACCTTTCTTCAACAACTACAGACCTCAGTTCTACTTCAGAACAACTGACGTTACAGGTGTTATCAACTTACCCGAAGGCACAGAGATGTGTATGCCTGGCGATAACGTAGAGATGACAATCGAATTGATTCATCCTATCGCTATGGAGCAGGGTCTTGGTTTCGCTATCCGTGAGGGTGGTAGAACAGTAGGTTCAGGTAAGGTTGCTACTATTATTGAATAGTCGTGATTAAGCGGACTGAATAAACGCAAATATAATTCCCAGGGCAAGTTTACTTGCTTCTGGGAATTTTTTTTCACGTTTCACTCAACCCACAGTTGTATAAAACTTTCTTATCGGCTGATTGCTTACTCATCATTAATCTGTTATGCTTTAATTACAAGAAGCGCTTCTAAAATAAAAAAGGAGACTAACTGTATGATGATAGGCAAAAATATTAAAAGATTACGTTTAAACAAAGGAATTACCCAAGAACAGTTGGCAGAAGTATTACATCTTTCTGCGCAGGCAGTAAGCAAATGGGAGAATGATACAGCGTTACCGGATATTACGGTGCTGCCTTTGCTGGCGGATTATTTTGGGGTTACTATAGACGAAATTATGAATTACAAATTGAATGCACTGACTTATAAAGAGCGTTTTGTTAAATTCATGATTGGTAATGGCATTATTAACTTTGGAGAAAGAAAGCTTAAGTCGGGTGTGACTACACAGTATTATATTAATACTGAGAATTTTACAACAAATGCACAAATTGCTAAAATAGGTGAATTTTTTGCTGATTGTATCAGAGAAAACAATATTGAATTTGATACGGTTATGGGGATGGCTTATCATGGTATAGCTTTTTCTATGGCCACGGCGTATGCTCTTTATCAAAAATACGGTTTAACAATTAACTATTGTTTTGACAGGAAAGTAGCAGATAGTCGAGGTCGTGAGTTGTGCGGATACACGCTTAAAGATGGTGATAAAGTAGTCATTATAGATGATTTGATTTCTTCAGGGCAGACGCTTTCTGAAAGATTGGAGCATATTTTGAAACTTGCAAATATTGAGATTGCGGCTGTAATTGTAATTGCTGACCGTATGATTTGCAGGGATAGCCAAGTTGGTATAGGTTCTAAGATGATAGAGGAAAAATATAATACAAAGGTTTATTCTATCATAACTGAAGAGGATATTAAGCAGTTCTTGCAACATTAATTGGCGAAATGCCTAAATAAAATGAAAGACTAAAGGATGAAAATGGTTTCGTATGTAGTACGGAACCATTTTTTTGCGTACATTTTTTGATATCATCTTGACAAATCTGGTCTATTGGAATAAACTATAATCAATCTATTGCAATAGACCAAGAGGGAGAATGCGTGTCATGGAAAAAATATTTGAGAGCGAATACAGGTTTTTAAGCATTTTGTGGGAGAATGAGCCTGTTGCAAGTCCGAAACTTGTTGAGCTTTGCAACGAGCAGCTTGGTTGGAAAAAGTCTACGACATATACGGTCATAAAAAAGCTGATTGATAAAAACATTGTACAAAATGATAACACAATTGTCTCTGCACTCGTATCAAAAGAAGAGGTTGACAGACAGGAAAGCGAAGAACTTTTGCAACGCGCCAATCAGGGCAATGTTCCTGCATTTCTTGCGGCATTTTTAAAGGACCGTAAGCTTTCGAAGTCAGATGTGGAGCGCATAAGACAGCTCATTGATGAGGCGGAGGAGGATTAATTATGGCGATTGTCAGTAGATTTTGGATGATGAGTCTGCAGGCGGGCATATTGATTTTGATAGTATTACTTGCAAGAATGCTACTTAAGAAATATCCTAAGATTTATACGTATTGCCTTTGGGCACTGGTTGGGCTCAGATTGTTGTGCCCTGTGTTTATTGAAACACCGTTTAGTTTGCAGCCGGATTATACAAGACTTTCGAATACGGTACAGGAACAGATGGTTCCGGGCGACATGTCGGATATGTTACAGGGTGTACAAGAGGTTTTGCCGGATGTTGTTCAGAGCGAAGAGGGAGTGACAAAGACTGATTCAATAATTAATAGCTTCACGGGAACACAAGTTGGACAGCCGGAGAATATTATCGGGCAAAGCGGTGCAGTACAAAATCAAGAACCGAAAAAAGATAATATTAAAGATGCTGCATTTAGTGCAGGGACAGAAAAACAGGCATCTTTTGATAATCTTCTTGGAATAATTGTAATGATATATGTTGTGGGTATCGGTGCAATTTCGGTTTTTTATTTGCTTCAGTATTTTATGATAAAACATCGTATATCAACGGCAGTGCGTGACAGCGGTAATGTGTGGCTGTGCGATAATATTAGCTCACCTTTTGTAATAGGTATAATTAAACCGAGAATTATTTTACCATATTCTCTTTCTGAAAAAGAAACACAGCATATATTAAAGCATGAAAGAACTCATATAAAACATTATGACCCTTTTATCAGGTTTGTGGGATTAGTGTGTATATGTCTGCACTGGTGGAATCCGCTTGTGTGGATTGCGATTCACAAAATGAATCAGGATATGGAGATGTATTGCGATGAGACGGCGCTTGGGGAATCAACGACTGAAGAGCGTAAATCATATGCAAGAACATTGTTATCTTTTGCAGAGAGGCAGAGCGGGTTTTCTGTAGGGTTGGCATTTGGGGAGTCTAACACAGAGAGGCGTGTGAAAAATATTATGAATAAAAGAAAAGGAAGTATAGTTATAGTTTCGGTAATTGCAGTGCTTGCATTTTTTTGCATGGTTGCTTTCATGACGATTCCGAAGGGTAATGACAATAATAACGGTACTGCGAATAATGAAAGTACGCAGGAAACGTCCGATGATAGCGGAAGAGGAAGTAATATGAATAACTCGGAAGAAACAACCGGTGAGGGGGTTGAACAAACGACAGGTAATGGCGAGGAACAACCTACCGAGCAGATACCGAATGAACCGCAAAGTATTAATGCCCAACTGGAATTAATAGCGGATAACATAGAAAAGTTGCAGCTGTTTCATGAATGGGTAGACGCAGTAAATCGTTATGCGGTTACCGATCTTGACCAAAACGGAAGACTTGAATTGATTGCATCCAATATGGGAGGCACGGGAGCTTATACTTACAGCAGGTTCTATGAAGTAAACGAAACATATGACGAATTAGTGGAGTACGATATCGGTTTTGATGAGGGACACTCGCAACCGGACATCATTGTCGAAAATGTGGATATGTATTATGACGCAACAGGGAATATATTTTATTATATCGAGCGTGATACAATAAAAGAGAGTACGACAGAGTATCATAGTTTTCTGTATTCAATGAGCCTTAGTGACGGTAAGCTTGTAACAGCACCCCTTTCGGATATGATTGAAACCTATTATGATAATTATAGGGTTATTTATAAGGATAGTACAGGGAAAGAAATAACGAAAGCAGAATATGACGTACTTGTTGCAAATGCATTTAAAGGCTGTGATAAATACGGGGCAAACTTTGGATGGCAAGATACGAGGGAACTTGCGAAGGTAACGGATAGAGAAACAATAGTTAAAGAGTTATCAAGGTCTTACGACAGATTTAGGTTTTATATAAACTATGAAGAAGGAATGGGCAGAAATAATTTGACCGATAATGTAGCGTATAGTGCATATGCCAAGGTGCTTGAAAATCTTTATTACAAGCATGAATTTGCGGATGGAGAGAATGTAGGCATACAGCCTGAGGATGCAGATGTTTCGCTTAACAGGTTCGCGGTTGTTGATATTGATTCTGACGGAAGGGATGAACTCGTTGTTGAATACACGACGACTTATACTGCCGGACAGACAATAAAGGTTTATGACTATGACAGTGTATCGGATGTTGTAAGAGAGCAATTTTCAGAATATCCTGCGGTTACATTTTACAGTAACGGTTGGATACTTGCACAGTGGTCACATAATCATGGAAGAGCACCGATGCTTGAAGGCTTTTGGCCGTATAGGATATACAACTATGATAGCCTTGAAGATGAATATGATGGTATCTCTACGGTTGATGCCTGGGATGAGGAGTATTACAATCAGGATAATTCCTTCCCGAAGGAGGCGGACTTTGATGGTGACGGAATCTTGTATTATGCTATGTCGTTTGAGAATCCGGAGTATATTACACCGTGGGATGCAAAAGAATATAATCACTGGTTAACTGTTTGTTTGGAAGACGCAGAAAAGATTGAAGTTCCATACATGAATATGACGTTAGAGAACATTGAAAGCATTAAACGTTAAAGGCTATGGGTGTATATATTTCTTCAAAAAAACATGTTCCCAAAGCCTGTTGACATTACTATAACTTCATGTTATTATTTAAATCCGCACCTTTAAGATGCGGGGCAAACTTAATATTTTACCTTCGGTATTTGACTGGCAAAATCCAGCAAAACCAGACCGACTTGGCAAGATATGTAAATATAACTACCAGGAGGAAGTAACATGAAGACGAAGGAAGAAGTATCAACGAAGTACGAGGTTGCAACACAAGATGCAGATTTTACGGAAGTCTGCGCAACAACAAAATATCGGGAGGTAGAATATGAGTCGTAAGAAGATTGAGAATGTTCTGCCTGCTGAGGTGATTGAACTGATACAACAGTATGTGGACGGTCAGAACATATACATTCCACGGAAGGCAGAGAGCAGACAGGAATGGGGGACCGGTACACGTATTAAGGAAGAGCTAAGTGTCAGAAATCAAGAGATTTTTAATGAGTATCTTGCCGGTGTAAAGGCGGAAGAACTTGCAAAACGTTATTATCTGACAGAGAAAAGTATCAGGCGTATTATAAGAGAAATGAAAATATGTAGTTTAAAGCCGGTGTGTTGACTGAAGTTGTAAACTAAAAGTAGACATGTAAAAAAGCATGTCTACTTTTTTTGTATCTTTTTTTAGTATAATTCTTTTGAAAGGATGTGTTTTTATGAGTCGTCAAAAAGGTGGAACAAATAAACAT
>SVEG01000015.1 GCA_015057505.1 Lachnospiraceae bacterium | reverse complement strand
TTTTGCGGCGAATTCCCAGGAGACGGACAGACTTTCGGTAGATACTCTTGTAGATGAGAGAACTCTTAATGAGATATATTTTCCGGGATTTAAGGCTGCTGTGGAAGATGGTGACATGCTTACGATTATGGGAGCGTATAACCGCTTAAATGGCGAACATTGCTGTACGAGTAAGAATTTGCTTAATGGAGTTTTGCGTAAAGATTGGGGCTTTGACGGTGCTGTAATTTCCGATTGGGGCGGAGTTCATGATTCCAATGAAGCGGCAATGTCCTCGCTTGATGTCGAGATGGATGTTACATATGAGTTTGATAAGCATTTTCTGGCTAATCCACTGATTGAGAAGATTAAGAGTGGCGAGATTTCTGAAAAGTGCGTTGACGATAAGGTTAAGAATATTCTTAGGCTGATGTACAGGCTTAAGATGATAGGTGATAAAACGGCGGAGCGTAAGTCGGGTAGCTATAATACGAAAGAGCATCATGAGGCGGCGCTCGAAATTGCAAGAGAGAGTATTATCCTGCTTAAAAATGATGCAGGGAAGCTTCCGCTTGATGCTTCGAGGGCAGGTAAGATTGCAGTTATCGGTGCCAATGCGGCAAGAATGCATGCAGACGGTGGCGGAAGTGCCGAGATTAAGGCTTTGTATGAGATTACACCGCTTATGGGCATAAGAATGCTTCTTGGCGGCGCTGCAGATGTTAAATATACGCCGGGATATTGGATTCCGCTTAAAGAACGCAGACCTGAGATAAGCTGGCAGGCAGACAGTACTAAGCCGGTAGAACAGAGAGCGCAGATAAGACGCGGCGAGAATCAGGATGATAATGAGAGTATGAAGGCAGTATGCCTTGAAGAAGCTGTTAAGCTTGCAAAAGAAAGCGATACAGTGATTTTTGTGGGCGGACTCGACCATGATTATGATGTCGAAGGCCTTGACAGGAATAATATGAAACTTCCGTACGGACAGGATGAAGTAATCAGTGAATTACTGAAGGTTAAGCCTGATATGATAGTTGTTATGTATGCAGGTTCTCCTGTAGAGATGCCTTGGCTTTCCGATGCCAAGTCGCTTGTATGGAGTTATTATGCAGGTATGGAAGGCGGAACGGCGATTGCGGAGGTGCTTTTTGGTAAGACCAATCCTTCCGGTAAGCTTGCGGAGACTTTTATAAAGGATGAGGCACAGTGCCCTGCAAGAACGGGTGTCAATTTTGCACTTAGCGGAAGCGTTACGCATGACGAAGGCGTGTTTATGGGCTACAGACATTATGATACCATGAATACGGATGTTAATTTCTGTTTCGGTCATGGTCTTTCCTACAGTAGCTTTAAGTATGAGAATCTGAAGATTGAAATGACTGATTGTGCTGCGACATACGGAATAGATAGGGAAACGGGCGACAGAGCGGTTTTGAAAGGCTCTTTTGACGTAATGAACGAAAGTGAAATTGCAGGCAGTGAGACGGTGCAGGTATATGTGGCTAAGAAAGATGCCAAAGAATTTGATATGCCCGCCCACGAGCTTAAGGCTTTTGTGAAGGTTAAACTTGATGCCAAGGAGACAAAGACGCTTGAATTTACTTTAACAGAAAAGGATTTCTCATTCTATGATGTTGAGAGTAAGAGCTTTTGCATGGTTGCGGGTGAATTTGAGATTCAGATTGGTGCATCTTCAAGAGATATAAGGTTGTCAGGAAAGGCAGATATCAGTATTTAAGCTTTTGCGAGCGGCGGTAATGTCGACAGGAGCAAAAGACATTTATATATTTTGCAAAGAAGGGAGAAGAAAAATGCTTTTTATAGGTATTGACCTCGGAACATCGGCAGTCAAGCTGCTTTTGATGGATGAGACCGGAACGGTAAAAAATATTGTATCAAAAGAATATCCGTTATACTTTCCGCATCCGGGCTGGTCGGAGCAGAAGCCTGAGGACTGGTACAGAGAGACGATAAGCGGTCTTAAGGAGTTGCTTACGGGCTTCCCGAAGGAAGATGTTGCAGGTATAAGCTTTGGCGGTCAGATGCACGGACTCGTTATTCTTGATGAGAATGATGAGGTAATCAGACCGGCGATTTTGTGGAATGACGGAAGAACGACGAAGGAATGCGATTATCTTAATTACGAGATAGGCAAGAGCACACTTTCGGAGTATACGGCGAATATTTCTTTTACGGGCTTTACGGCACCGAAGATTTTATGGGTAAGAAATGAGGAACCGGAGAATTTTGCAAGAATTAAGAAGATTATGCTTCCGAAGGATTATATTGCATATAAGCTTACGGGCGTTCACTGTACGGACGTTTCGGATGCGTCGGGAATGCTTCTTCTTGATGTAAAGAACCGCAAGTGGTCAAAGGAAATGTGCGAAATCTGCCACATCACGGAGGATATGCTTCCGAAACTTTATGAGAGCTATGAGTGTGTAGGCACAGTGCTTCCTAAGGTTGCGGCAGAACTCGGAATCGGTGATAATGTAAGGGTTGCGGCAGGTGCAGGAGACAATGCGGCGGCAGCGGTTGCTACGGGAACTGTCGGCGACGGCGGCTGTAATATATCGCTCGGAACAAGCGGTACGATATTTATTTCGTCAGATAAGTTCGGTGTTGATAAAAACAATGCACTGCACGCATTTTGTGATGCTAACGGTGCATATCATCTTATGGGATGCATGCTCAGTGCGGCCTCCTGCAACAAATGGTGGATGGATGAAATCATAGGCACCAAGGATTATGCCAGTGAGCAGAAGCAGATTGAGAAGCTTGGTGAAAATCATGTATATTATCTGCCGTATCTTATGGGCGAGCGTTCGCCGTACAACAATCCGAATGCCAGAGCTACATTTATTGGTATGACGATGGATACGACACGTGCTGATATGACGCAGGCTGTGCTTGAGGGTGTAGCATTTGCTCTCAGGGATTCCTTCGAGGTTGCAAAGTCTCTCGGTATTCCGATTACGCGCACTAAGATTTGCGGCGGCGGTGCAAAGAGTCCACTCTGGAAAAAGATTATCGCGAATGTCCTGGGCATTAAGGTCGATGTCCTTGAGACTGAGGAAGGACCGTCACTCGGCGGTGCGATGCTTGCGGCGGTTGCCTGTGGTGTGTATGAAAGCGTTGAAGCGGCGGCAAAGAAGATTGTTAAGGTGGTTGATACCGTTGAGCCTGAGGTAGAGCTTGCAGCTAAGTATGAAGCGAGATATGCGCAGTTTAAAGAGATATATCCGGCTTGTATACCGGTGTTTGATATTATTACAAGATAAGAATGGTTTGCAAAGCAAACTTTTATGGGAAAGAGGTTTCCCGATTAAATAAAAATAAAAAGGAGAAAAATTATGAACAACATTCCTAAAGTTAAAGTGGGTATTGTGGCAGTGAGCAGAGACTGCTTCCCGGAATCATTGTCAGTTAACAGAAGAAAAGCACTTGTTGAAGCATACGCTTCAAAGTATGATGCGGCAGACATTTACGAATGTCCGATTTGTATCGTAGAGAGCGAAATACATATGGTACAGGCTCTTGAGGATATCAAGAAAGCAGGCTGTAACGCACTTTGCGTATATCTCGGTAATTTCGGCCCTGAGATTTCTGAGACACTTCTTGCAAAGCATTTTGAAGGACCTAAGATGTTTGTGGCTGCGGCAGAGGAGTCACAGGATAATCTTATCCAGGGCCGTGGTGATGCATATTGCGGTATGCTTAATGCAAGCTATAATTTAAAGCTTCGTAACATTAAGGCATATATTCCTGAGTATCCTGTTGGCGATGCTGAGGATTGTGCAGACATGATTCATGAGTTCCTTCCGATTGCAAGAGCACTTGTAGGTCTTTCCAGCCTTAAGATTATTTCTTTCGGCCCGAGACCACTTAACTTCCTTGCATGTAACGCACCCATCAAGCAGCTTTACAACCTTGGTGTGGAAATCGAAGAGAACTCAGAATTAGACTTATTTGAGGCATTTAATAAGCATGCGGGGGATGCAAGAATTCCTGAGGTTGTTGCAGATATGGAAAGAGAACTTGGCGCAGGCAATAAAAAGCCCGAGGTTCTTGAGAAGCTTGCACAGTATGAGCTTACACTTCTTGACTGGGTTGAGGAGCACAAGGGTTATCGTGAGTATGTTGCAATAGCGGGCAAGTGCTGGCCGGCATTCCAAACACAGTTTGGTTTTGTTCCCTGCTATGTAAACAGTCGTTTAACAGGCAGAGGCATTCCGGTTTCATGCGAGGTTGATATTTACGGAACACTCAGCGAATTCATCGGTACATGTGTAAGCGAAGATGCAGTAACACTTCTCGACATCAACAACTCTGTACCGAAGGATATGTACAAGGAATCAATCGAAGGCAAATTCGATTACAAACATACAGATACATTTATGGGCTTCCACTGCGGAAATACATGTTCCGGCAAGCTTTCAAGCTTTGAGATGCGCTATCAGCTTATCATGGCAAGAAACCTTCCGGTAGAGGTAACCAACGGAACATTAGAGGGTGACATCAAGCCCGGTGATATCACATTCTTCCGTTTACAGTCTACGGCAGATTGCAAGATCCGTGCATATGTTGCACAGGGTGAGGTTCTTCCTGTTGCTACACGTTCCTTCGGTGCAATCGGTGTATTTGCAATCAAGGAGATGGGAAGATTCTACCGTCACGTACTTATCGAGAAAAATTATCCTCACCATGGAGCAGTTGCATTCGGACATTACGGCAAGGCACTCTTCGAAGTATTTAAGTATCTTGATGTACCGATGGAGGATATCAACTATAACCAGCCGGTAAGTGTACCTTACCCGACGGAGAATCCTTTCGCATAATTAAGGAGACAGCTATAAGCTAAAATATATGTGTAAAAAATAAGAGACAAAATGTTATTGTATCAGTAAGATTACTTAACAGTTTTGCCTCTTGTTTTTTAATTATGTTATGCTTTTTTACGGGCTATTTTATCTGCGTACATTTCTTTGTCGGCAGATGAAATAAGATTTTCAACATTCATGCCGTCTTCAATTCGCTGTGAGTAGGCGCCGATGCTGAAGCCTACGGAATAAGCTTTGTCATGGATGCCGGGGATTTGGCTGAGGGCATCCGTTATCTGATGTCTAATGTTTTGAATGTCGCAATCGTTGTCGTTGTTGCCGAGGAAAGCACAAGTATACTCGTCGCCGCCAAAACGTGAACAGATTAAGCCATCTTTGTTAATAGCACATAGAGAATGAGCCAAAGAAGTGATTGCAAAATCGCCTTCCTCATGACCGTGATTATCATTGATTTGCTTTAGATCATCCAGGTCAATACACATGGCATACAAGTACTTGCCCGTATTGCACTTATCGTTGATGATGTCGGTTATTATCTGGAAGAAGCCTCGTCTGTTATATATGCCCGTCATAGGGTCTTTGAGCGACAGCTGAGCAATGTCATCATATGCTTTCTCCAAGGTACGGTTAACCTGATTAAGTACGTAGTTGTGAAGAACGGTGTTAATAGAATGCGTAAGGAACATCGCAAACTCGTTACATTGCTGTACTTTTCTGTGATCAAGGGTGTTGAATTCGTCGACTGTATAGCCGTACACCTGCTTGCCGGAGCTCAAGAGTCTAACTATAAAAGTGGTTCCCGGTTTCTTGATGAGTGAGTCAAAATCAGGAATAAAATCATTAACTTTAAATTGTTCATGAGCTTTTGAAAACACCTGCTCGCTGGTGTGAAGCATGACTGTCATTTTACCGAATTTACCGGTGGTGTTCTTACAATGTTCTATGCTGATGTTATTACCGGTAAGTTCTGATTTTATACAGGCAAAGCGGAAATGGTCATTCCAAAGTTTAACTGTTTCGGGAAGCATACCGATAATGTCTTCGATGCGTTGCCCGGTCAAAAGATTTGTAACCAAAGTATTCATGGCTTCTGTATGCCAGGTGGAGTCGTTAACGGCATCAAATAACTCGGAAATAACCTTGCTGTGACTGCTTTCTGTAAGACTCTTGCAACCGCAGGACTGCGATTTTAACATAGTGTAGTTTATCTTGTGATCGCAGGGAGAAAGTGCACCTGTTTCGCGAATTATGCTGACCTGTTCCATGATAAATTCCACTGCTTCTGTGTAGTTGGGAGCACAGGTGGTTATGGAGGGCGAATTATATCGTCCGGATTGTATTCCGTCAAAACCTGTTACAATGACATCCTCGGGTACTTTATAGCCGCGCTCAGCAAGTGCGGAGCAGGCTGTAATTGCCATGGAGTCATTCGCGCATATGATGGCGTCAGGTGTGGGCAAATTACTGTCCATGAATTTTTGCATTGCCTGATAAGAAGGTCTTTCCCAAAAATCACCGTATCCGAGGCGTTCTTCTTCGAATTCTATTCCGTTTTCTGCAAGAACTTCTTTATAGATGGCGATACGCTCATCGGAAAAAGAGTTGCCTTTTACACCGGCAAGCATATTGACGCGTTTGGCGGCATGGCCGCAAACAACATGTTCAACAAGATTGCGGAAACCGGTCTTGTAATCAAGGAGCAGGTTGTAGCAACCGTCAATATGTCCGTCTATTGAAAAAACGGGAATATTTTTAATGTCACATAGTTTTACGATTTTTTTAATGAGATCAGGGTTTTTAATTGTTTCAGTCAAAATAATCATACAGTCAAGGTCTATGTACTTAATTAAATCGAGGAGTTTGGATTCTCCGAGTGCACTGTCTTTCTCGAAAGCAGAATTAACTGACGCGGAAAACGCAATTGTCGTGTAGCCATTCTGCAGGGAAACTTCGCGAAGAGAGCTCAGAAATCGTATTAAATCCTGTTGAAAAAGGCCTGTGCCGCATACTCCGATTAGTTTGTGTTTATTGTTCATGTTATACCTCGCTTGTTTTTCTCTTGAACTGTTTATAGTATACCATATGGATTCTATATATCCAATAAGTTTTTTAGTTGTCTTTTGCCGTGAAAAATCAACATTATCTGTTATTTTTGATGTAAAATCGCTTGAATTATCTCGGTTGTACGGTGAATGGCCGCAGTGGTAAACTTAAGCATATAAGCATAATGGAATGGGAGGTTTTATAATGGCAGAAAACAGATTGGTTGGGGATTACCCCGTTATTGGTATCAGACCTACGATTGACGGCAGAAGAGGAGTGCTTAAGGTTCGTGAATCTCTGGAAGAGCAGACGATGAACATGGCGAAGTCCGCAGCTAAATTATTTGAGGAGAATTTGAAGTATTCAAACGGTGAGCCGGTTAAGGTTGTTATCGCGGATACAACTATCGGTCGTGTTGGTGAAGCTGCAGCATGTGCGGCAAAGTTTAAAAAAGAAGGCGTAGACATTACTTTGACAGTAACACCCTGCTGGTGCTACGGTGCAGAGACAATGGATATGGACCCGATGACAATTAAGGGTGTATGGGGATTTAACGGAACGGAAAGACCCGGTGCGGTTTATCTTGCTTCCGTGCTTGCAACACATTCACAAAAAGGACTTCCGGCATTCGGAATATACGGAACGGACGTGCAGGAGGCAACTGATACAAGTATCCCTGCGGATGTTAAAGAGAAGCTTTTAAGATTCGGTCGTGCGGCTGTTGCGGCGGCTACTATGAGAGGCAAATCATATTTGCAGATCGGTTCGATTTGTATGGGTATCGGCGGCTCTATCATCAGTCCTGAATTTATCGAGGAGTATCTCGGAATGCGCGTAGAATCTGTTGATGAGGTGGAAATCATCCGCCGCATGACAGAAGGTATTTACGATAAGGCAGAGTATGAGAAAGCTCTTGCATGGACAAAAGAGAAGTGCATAGAGGGCTTTGATAAGAATCCTGTAGAGCTCCAGAAAACACGTGAGCAGAAGGATTCTGATTGGGAGTTTGTAGTTAAAATGATGTGTATCATCAAGGATTTGATGAACGGCAACAAGAATCTTCCCGAAGGCTGTGAAGAGGAAATGGTCGGACATAATGCGATTGCGGCAGGTTTCCAGGGACAGAGACAGTGGACTGATTTCTATCCGAACTGTGATTTCCCGGAGGCGCTTCTTAATTCCTCGTTTGACTGGAACGGAGCGAGAGAACCGTACATACTTGCAACGGAGAATGACGTGCTTAACGGTATCGGTATGCTTTTTATGAAGCTGTTGACCAATCGTCCGCAGATGTTTGCAGATGTGCGTACTTATTGGAGTCCCGATGCGGTTAAAAAGGCTACGGGCTATGATTTGGTTGATAAGGCAAAAGAAGCAGGCGGAATTATTCATTTGATTAATTCAGGCGCATGTTGTCTTGATGCTAACGGCGCTGCTAAGGATGCTGACGGTAATGCTGTTATGAAGCCGTGGTATGAGGTGACACAGGAAGATCAGGATGCAATTATGAAGAATGCTACATGGAATTATGCGGATCTCGGATATTTCCGTGGCGGTGGATATTCTTCGAGATTTGAAACCAAGGATGAGATGCCTGCGACAATGATTCGTCTTAATCTTGTTAAGAATCTCGGACCTGTTCTCCAGATTGCCGAAGGTTGGACGGTAGGACTTCCCGCAGAGGTTTCTGACACTTTGTGGAAACGTACAGACTATACATGGCCTTGTACATGGTTTGCTCCGAGAGTAACAGGTACAGGTGCATTTAAGACGGCGTATGACGTAATGAATAACTGGGGCGCAAATCACGGCGCAATTTCCTATGGTCACATTGGAGCGGATTTGATTACGCTTTGTTCAATTTTAAGAATTCCTGTGTGCATGCACAATGTTCCTGAGGAGAAAATCTTCAGACCATCTGCATGGAATGCTTTCGGAATGGATAAAGAAGGACAGGATTACAGGGCTTGTGAAGCTTACGGACCGATGTATAAGACGATTAGATAAATATATTTACGGTATATAATATGATTAAGTCCCTTCCGGAAAAGTTTGCATTTAAACGGCAGATGAAAACGGAGGGGATTTTTAAATTTGTACTATACATTTTTTAAATTTGTGGTATACTAAGAGAAGAGACAGAATGTATGTTCGAAAAGCTTTAAAAGCAACTGTTTAATTTTGGAACGGTTGGAAAGGAGCAAATTGTGGATAAATTTATACTTCATTCGGAATTCGCGCCCACCGGCGACCAGCCGCAGGCTATAGATGCACTTGTGAAAGGTTTTGAAGAAGGCAATCAGTTCCAGACCCTGCTTGGTGTTACGGGCTCGGGTAAGACCTTTACGATGGCGAATGTTATTGCGAGACTTAATAAGCCGACGCTTGTTATGGCGCACAATAAGACTCTTGCGGCGCAGCTTTACAGCGAGTTTAAAGAATTTTTTCCGGAGAACGCGGTAGAGTATTTTGTGTCCTATTATGATTATTATCAACCCGAGGCTTATGTGCCTTCGAGCGATACTTATATTGAGAAGGATTCTGCGATTAATGATGAGATAGATAAGCTCAGACATTCTGCGACCGCGGCACTTGCGGAGCGTAAGGATGTTATTGTGGTTGCCAGTGTATCGTGTATTTACGGTATAGGTAGTCCTGCTTACTACAAGGAGATGACACTGTCTCTGCGTCCGGGCATGATTAAGGACAGGGACGAGATAATGCGCAAGCTCGTGGATATTCAGTATGCGCGTAATGAGATGGATTTTAAACGAGGAACTTTCCGTGCGCACGGTGATGTTCTGGAGATTTATCTTGCGTCGGCGACGGATACGGCGATACGTGTGGAATTTTTCGGGGACGAAATTGATAGAATTACCGAGATTAATGTTCTTACGGGTGAGGTTAAGTGCAGGCTTGAGCATGCTTATATTTACCCGGCGTCACATTATGTTGTGGACCCGGAGCTTATGGAGAAATCCCTTAAGGCAATTGCGGATGAGCTTGAGGTAAGAGTAGATTATTTTAAAAGTGAAGACAGGCTTTTGGAGGCTCAGAGAATTTCGGAGCGTACTAATTTTGATATAGAGATGCTCCGTGAGACGGGTTTTTGCTCAGGTATAGAGAATTATTCGAGACATCTTAACGGAACGGCGGAGGGAGAGGCACCGTATTGTCTGATTGACTTCTTCCCCGATGATTTTCTTATTATTGTGGATGAGTCGCATATTACGATTCCGCAGGTCAGAGGAATGTATGCAGGTGACCGCTCACGTAAGACCACGCTTGTGGATTACGGTTTCAGACTGCCGTCTGCGCTCGACAACAGACCGCTTAATTTTACGGAGTTTGAAGAGAAGATTGACCAGATGATGTTTGTGTCTGCGACACCGTCCGTGTACGAGGAGGAGCATGAGCTTTTCAGGACTGAGCAGATTATAAGACCGACCGGACTTCTTGACCCGAAGGTCGAAGTGCGCCCTGTAGAAGGCCAAATAGACGATTTAATTTCGGAGATATACAAAGAGACAGCTAATAAGAATAAAGTGCTTGTAACGACGCTTACGAAGCGTATGGCAGAGGATTTGACCGCCTATATGAAGGAAATAGGTATCCGTGTCAAGTATTTGCATTCTGATATTGATACTTTGGAGCGTTCAGAGATTATCAGGGATATGCGAATGGACATGTTTGATGTTCTTGTCGGAATCAATCTCCTCAGAGAGGGTCTTGATATTCCTGAGATTTCGCTTGTAGCGATTCTGGATGCGGATAAGGAAGGTTTCCTTCGTTCGGAGACCTCACTTATTCAGACAATCGGACGTGCTGCCCGTAATGCTGAGGGACATGTTATCATGTATGCTGATGGAATGACGGATTCAATGAAGAATGCCATTCGTGAGACAGAGCGTAGAAGGGCCATACAGCAACGTTATAACGAAGAGCATGGAATTACACCTACGACGATTAAAAAGGCCGTACGTGACCTTATAAGCATCAGCAAGGCGGTTGACAATGATGGTAAGATAGATGAGAAGGACATCGAGTCCATGTCGGAGAAGGAGATTAATACTCTTATTAAGGAGCTTACGAAGAAAATGAACCGTGCCGCTGCGGAACTTGATTTTGAGAATGCGGTGGTGCTTAGGGACAGAATTATTGAGCTTAAGAAGATGCTGTATGAGGCACAGCATGGTTGATGGATATTATGTGATATGGATATGGTGCGATTTTGAGATAAATGTTTTGTGAATGCAGATGACAGGAGAAATGTAATGAGAAACAAGGAAAGACAGTATATCAGAATAAAAGGTGCGTGCGAACACAATCTGAAGAATCTGGATGTTGATATACCGAGGGATGAATTTGTGGTGCTTACGGGACTGAGCGGTTCGGGTAAGTCATCGCTTGCTTTTGATACTATTTATGCGGAAGGACAGCGAAGGTATATGGAGTCTTTGTCTTCATATGCGAGACAGTTCCTCGGACAGATGGAGAAGCCGAATGTGGAAAGTATAGAAGGGCTTTCGCCGGCGATTTCAATTGACCAGAAGTCAACTAACCGTAACCCACGTTCGACAGTTGGTACGGTTACGGAGATATATGATTATTTACGTCTTTTATATGCGCGCGCAGGTATTGTACACTGTCCTGAGTGTGGTAGGGAGATTCATAAGCAGAGTGTTGACCAGATGGTTGACCAGGTTATGGAGCTTCCTGAACGTACGAAGATACAGGTTATGGCACCTGTTGTAAGAGGACGTAAGGGTGAACATGTGAAGCTTCTTGACAGCATGAAGAGAAGTGGTTATGTGCGTGTCAGAATTGACGGTAACATGTATGAACTCGGAGAAGAGATTAAGCTTGAGAAAAACATCAAGCATACTATAGAGGTTGTAATCGACAGACTTGTCGTAAAAGAAGGTGTCGAGGGAAGGCTTACTGACTCGCTTGAGAATGCCCTGCAGCTTGCTGAAGGTCTTGCGATAGTGGATGTTATTGACGGTGAGCCGATTAATTTCAGCCAGAGCTTTGCATGCCCTGATTGTGAGATAAGCATTGAAGAAGTTGAACCGAGAAGCTTTTCCTTTAACAATCCTTTTGGTGCATGTCCGGGCTGTTTTGGTCTCGGATACAAGATGGAATTTGCACCGGAGCTTATTATACCGGACAGAAGCTTAAGTATTATGGACGGAGCGATTGCTGTAATGGGTTGGCAGTCCTGTACGGATAAGGGCAGCTTTACAAGGGCGATACTGGATGCGCTCGCGACAGCATATGATTTTTCTCTGGATACGCCGATTAAGGACCTGCCGCAGGAGGTTCAGGACATGCTTATGTATGGTACGGGCGGAATGTCGGTTAAAGTTCATTATAAGGGTCAGAGAGGCGAAGGTGTATATGATGTCACCTTTGAAGGCCTTATCAAGAACAGTGAACGAAGATATAGGGAGACTGCTTCCGAGACGATGAAAGCGGAGTATGAGTCTTTTATGAATATAACGCCTTGTAAGGAATGTAAGGGAATGCGTCTTAAGAAATCGTCGCTTGCGGTGACGATTTCGGGTAAGAATATTCATGAGATGACTTCGATGTCTGTCGGAAGGCTTAAGCATTTCCTGCATGAGGAGATGGAACTTAGCGACAGACAGAAGCTTATCGGAGAGCAGGTGCTTAAGGAGATATATGCGAGAGTCGGTTTTTTGTCGGATGTCGGACTTGATTACCTTACACTTGCGAGAAATACGGGCAGTCTGTCGGGTGGAGAAGCGCAGAGAATACGTCTTGCCACGCAGATTGGTTCAGGTCTTGTGGGTGTTGTATATATTCTGGATGAGCCGAGTATCGGTCTTCATCAGCGTGATAATGATAAGCTTTTAAAAACGCTGTTTCATCTTAGGGATCTTGGTAATACGCTTGTCGTGGTTGAACATGATGAGGATACGATGCTTGCAGCGGATTATATTGTGGATATCGGACCGGGTGCAGGTGAGCACGGTGGCCATGTTGTTGCCAAAGGAACGGCAAAAGAGATTATGGAGTCGTCAGATTCTATTACTGGTGCTTATCTTAGCAGAAGAATGCAAATTCCTGTGCCCAAGCAGAGAAAGAAGCCGACCGGTTATCTTGAGGTTCTCGGAGCACAGCAAAATAATCTTAAGAATATAGATGTTCAGATACCGCTTGGTGTGTTGACTTGCGTAACAGGTGTGTCAGGTTCCGGTAAGAGTTCACTTGTTAATGAGATTTTGTATAAGCGTCTTGCGAAGGAGCTTAACAGGTCAAGAACAATCCCCGGTAAGCACAGGGATATTGTAGGAATTGACCAGCTTGATAAGGTTATCGATATCGACCAGTCTCCGATTGGAAGGACACCTCGTTCAAATCCTGCAACCTATACAGGTGTTTTTGACATGATAAGAGATTTGTTTGCAATGACCCCGGATGCTAAAGCGAGAGGCTACAAGAAGGGCCGCTTTAGTTTCAATGTTAAGGGTGGCAGATGTGAAGCCTGTAGCGGTGATGGTATCATTAAAATAGAAATGCACTTTTTGCCGGATGTGTATGTGCCTTGTGAGGCCTGTCAGGGTAAGCGTTATAACCGTGAGACTCTTGAAGTTAAGTACAAGGGCAAAAGTATTTATGATGTGCTTGATATGACGGTTGAAGAGGCTCTCGGCTTCTTTGAAAACGTTCCTGCAATCAGACGCAAAATAGAAACGCTTAACGATGTAGGACTTTCATATATCCGTCTCGGACAGCCCTCGACGACTTTGTCGGGCGGAGAAGCGCAGCGAATTAAGCTTGCAACCGAACTCAGCCGTAAGAGCACCGGCAAAACTATTTATATTTTAGATGAGCCTACAACCGGTCTGCATTTTGCAGACGTACACAAGCTTACGGAGATTCTTCACAGACTTGCCGACGGAGGCAACACAGTTGTAGTTATAGAGCACAATCTTGACGTTATCAAGACAGCCGACTATATCATCGATGTCGGTCCTGAGGGCGGCGACGGTGGCGGTACAATTATCGCAACCGGCACCCCCGAAGAAGTAGCAGATAACCCCGTATCTTACACCGGCATGTACGTCAAAAAATATCTCAAATAAAATAAACACGAGGCAGTTGCTGTGAAGCATTTCCGGCGCTGCCTTTAATATTGCCTACACCGGCATCGGCCGCACAGCATTTGCCGTACAGTACAGTTTTAGGGCGATATTTGCTTTCACTCGCAACATTTAAGGTTTTAAGAAGTACTAACGCTTTTGCTTTCCACCGTATGATTTTGTGCCGCTCCGAGGAACTCTTGGAATTGAAGAAGTTCATGTAGCGCGGGATATATATTTTTATATGCAAGAGGGAAAGGTACTTGAAAAGCGTCGCTCCTTAGCGAGCGCAACGAAACTCAAAGAATTTACATGACCAACATATTTAGTGTTTCGTTGCGCAAGCTTAGTAGCGTTACGCTCCAATTGGCAATCGTGTATACGATTGTCCAATAAGTTTCTCGTAGCGAGAGCGTGCCTTATACCCCTTGCATATAAAAATATATATCCCGCGCTACATGAACTTCTTCAATTCCACTCAAACAACTCTGCGCGGCACAATTGGGTGGAAAGCTTAAAAGCGTAAGTACTTCTAGAAAACCTTAGTTGCCTTCGGAAAGCAAATATCGCCCTAAAACTGTACTGTATGGCAAATGCTGTGTGGCCGATGCCGGTGTAGGCAATATTAAAGGCAGCGCCGGAAATGCTTCACAGCAACTGCCTCGTGTTTATTTTGTGTCTGTCATGTATTGCTTGCGGTACATCGCCGGTGTGAGTTCGAAACGTTCTTTGAACTTGCGGGAGAAGTACGCGGGTGTGTTGTAGCCAAGTGCCTTGGCGATGTCTCCAATACTGTAGTTACTGTCGTCAAGGAGAAGTTCGACAGCTTTTTGGAGTTTTTTCTCAGCGACATAGTCTGAGAAATTGATGCCGGCATTTTCCTTGAAAACACGGCTTAGGTGGGCAGCACTTACATTGAAGTGCTCGGCAACACCGTTTAAGGATGCATCGACAATGTTTTCGTCAATATATTCAATGATTCTGTCAATAAATTTTTTGGCGATAGAATTACCTTGATTGCGCTCATCCGACAATGGCGTGTTTTTAAGCATGTTGATGAGGTCTACGAGGAAGGCAGATGCTTCATCTATGGACTCAAATTGACGCATAAGATCGGACAGAGGAATATCCTTGTAGGGATAATTGGTGTAATTATTAGTGCAAAATGCGTTTACTACAAAAAAGATACTTCTATAGTGGTCATATATACGGGAATAAGCGGAAGCTTTGCCACGGATTACATAAGGCAGTCCTGCTATGTATTGTATGAGTTCGTCAAAATTATGCTCTCTGAAAAGCTGACGTATTTTACTACTTAAACCAGGGTCAATGATATCGTCTGAGGATTCAAAACGTTCTAATGTTTCCTGAGTAAATAGATTGCCGTATCCGTAAACATAGGAGTATTTGAGCCCGTGTGTAAGTATGGAATAGTTACGCTGTAAATCAGAAGTTAAAAGGCTCGGCGTACTGCAAAGTACGTTAAAACGACAGTTATTGTATACACTTTCCAAATGCTCATGCATATTGTGAGCAAGCGTTTCGGGGAGGAAACTATTGGAGTTAACGATACAGGTTATCTTGTTCTGGGGGTAATTGATTGTGGCCAGATGCGTATCTGAGGAAACTTCCGAATACATACGTAGGGAAACGGTTATTTCGGCCATAAAATCAGATTTTTGCTCAGGGGTCATTTTAAGTATTGTAAGGGGTTCCGGCTCTATAATAATACAGGAAGTATATTTGTCCGGTTGTTTTATGTTTAAAATGTTGCATAATGTATCGTCAATCATTTGAGGGGAAATGTTGCCGCTTAATAAATCAATCGCATTTTTAAAAATAAAGTGCTCTTCATTGACTGTAGTATATCTGCTTTCAGTATACAAGTGCGAGATTTTGCGCATGCCATATGCTTTGTTGATGAAAAGCAGGAGAAAGAAAATAAATAATATGCTGACTGCAATCCAGTATAACTGCGACAAATCATTTTCAAAATTAAAAAGTAGCGACAAGGGATTGACGATGGGCTCGTAATACAAAAATGTCAAGTTGTTGGCATCGGAATATGTGTAATAGAAGGAATATTCCGTGGAAACAAAGTTCCTGTTAAGCGTTAAAGACGGCGAATCGTTTTTGTTCATTCCCGTAAATTCATCAATAATATTGAGGATTGCCTTTTCTGAAAGAACATTCTCGCCATTTACGTACAGGACTTCCTCATTCATAAGGATAAGAGAGGTGCCGTAATTATCATTACCGGATGAGGCGCTGTCTATATTAAAGAAATTGGCAGGGTTGATGTATAATCCGGCAAAACCGAGGTATTCGGCAGTGTTGCCGTGTGACTGCTGATAAACGGGAAAAATATAATACAAATGTGATGTTGCTGTTAAATATAATGTCGGAGCCGAAAAGGGTTCTAATGCCGTAAGCTCATGTAAATCTGAATAATTGATATTCTGTATTTGCTGTTGTTGTGAATAGGTTGCTTCAAGACTGTAACCTGCGCGCGTGGCAGATACAAATGATTCGTCATATACCCTGAACAGCAGAATGTCATTTAGGATGTTCTGCTTTAATAAATAATGATCAAAAAGGTCAATTCGGATTTTTTGAAAAAATGTAGATGAAGAATCCTTGCTTTTTAAAAAACTGGAGAAAGTATTAACTGACGTAATTGAACGGTTAAGGTTACTGTATAAGTAATCATGAAGCTCTTGAGATATCATGGAATCTGTTATGGAACAATTGTCTTGAATTTGTTCATATTGCGACTTCTCAGTTGAATTTAGTGAAAGTGTATAAAAACATGCAGTAATACAAAAAAGACCACATACAAAGAGCAAAATAATATATATAAGTTTAACAAATAGAAATGTATTTTTTGGTGATTTTGTATAAATGGATGACATGAGTGTTCCTCGCTGAAAAAGGTATGGGATTAAGAATTTCTTATATCAAAAAAGTATAATAATATCAAAAAAGTGATATTGGTAAAAATGCTTTAACAACCAAAATTGATTTGTAAAAAATGTTAATATCAAATTTGTGACAGGTATATCAAAAAAAAGTGGTTGAAACTTGATATTTATTATGATACATTTTATATTGACATTTTTACTAAAAAAAGTCAAGTATATGTTATGTAAATTGTGTAATAATGCATTGAAACAAGGAGGGTGCAGCGAGAATGAGTACTAAAACGCGCAAAATCAACAAGGCAAAAACCATAATTTCATTATTTTTGGCGTTTGTGATGTTGAACAGTTTTGTTCTGACTGCTTTTGCAGTAAATGATACGTTGCTAACAACAACTGCGACAGCCGGAACAGGCACAGAAGAGGCGGAGACTGTTGAAGAGAATTCCAAAGCAGGACGTCCGTTGAATGAAAAGTATACTTCCGATTATGGTACGGTAATCGAAGGTGACTATCTGGATTTGAATACAATTCCGGATTATTCCGAACTTTTGGAACAGTACGCGGCAGCTAATAACGCAACAGAGGATATAGAAGTTAAGCTGACTGCTACAACAACACACGTACTATATAAATATGTAACGTGTGACGATTGCGGCAAATCATCGGGCGCGGGCAACATGAGCAGAAATGCGGCAGGACATTATTCATGTCCTGAATGTGGCGGTGAGTGTCCGGAGATTAAGACAAAAGAGCAGAAAATTGTTTTGTCAAGTTATGAAGGCAAAGATGCGTTTGTTTGGACATCTGATTATGATTACATAGAATTTGATATTTATGTTCCGTCAGATGCTCTTTATCAGATTGAAGTGGACTATTATCTCACATCCGGTAATTCAAGTAACGGACAGAGAGAATTATACATAGACGGTACATATCCGTTTACAGAAGCGGGCGACCTTACCTTCTATCGTTATTTTAAAGATGAAGGAGAACCAGTTATTAACAGCCTTGGTGACCAGACAAGACCTTCACAGGTTGCAATTCCGGGCTGGAGAACTCAGAAGGTCATTGATGGTGCAGGACTTATTGTTCAACCCCCTAAGTTTTTACTTGAAAAAGGTAAGCACACAATAAGACTCGCATATAATAGGACAGATATGGCAATTGCCGGTATCAGACTTGTTGTTCCGTCGGATGTTGCAGATTATGCAACAGTTTACGCAGAGTATATGGCTAAGGGTTATAAGGAAGTAAATGTGAAGACGCTTGAGTTCCAGGCAGAGACCGAGACGCTTGAAAAGAATGACCCTACACTTCGCCGTGAGTCTAACACCAATCCTACTGTAAGGCCCAGAGCACTTGCATGTCGTCTCCTTAATGTTATGGGTGGTTCCAGATGGAGATATGGCAATCAGACCATTACATGGCAGTTTGATGTTGCAGAGAGCGGACTTTACAAAATAGGTGTACGTTATTCACAACAGTGGAACGATGGTTTGTCAGCTTACAGACAGATTGAGATTGACGGAGAAGTTCCTTATAAAGAGTTTCTTGAATATGAGTTTCCTTTTACGGGAACAAAGTGGCAACTTGAGACACTTGCCGATAAGGAAGGTAATCCGTATGTTGTTTATCTCGAAGCAGGAACACATACAATGTCTATGACGGTTAAGTTCGGCGATCTTTCAGCGATTGTTGAATCTCTCGAAGAGGATATAGCAACTCTTTCGGATATGGTTCTTAATATTACACTCGTTGCAGGCAGTAGCCCCGACCCTAATTACGATTATCGATTCTTTAAGATTATTCCGGGACTTGAGGCGCAGTTTAAAGAAGTGGTTGCGAGCCTTGAGTGGAAATATGCTTATCTTAAGGAACATTGTGATAAGCTTCCGGCTATGGCGAACCAGTTCCTTACATTAAGAGACCAGCTTAAGGAACTTGCGGAAGATCCTTTTATCATTGCCAAGCGTTTTAATGACCTTGGTAACGCACAGGAAAGCTTAAGTACATATTATCAGACACTTCAGGAAGGTAGATTGCTTGTTGATTATTTCTATGTTGGACCTGAAAGTGCAAAATGGAAAAACGAGAAGTCAAACATCTTCTCAAGCATGTATACAGTTTGGTGTGATTTTACATCCTCCTTTACAAAAGACTATGACAATGTCGGTGGTGTTTTGGATGATGACGTTGTTATTACAGAGACAATCAATGTGTGGGTAGCAAGAGGTACAGAGTGGGCAGAGCTTATTAAAGAGCTTGCCGATGAAAGCTTCACCCCCTACACCGGTATTTCAATCGATGTTAACGTTGTTCCTGCCAACCAGCTTTCTGCAGGTAGCGTAAATGCACTTATGCTTGCAATTACATCGAAAAAAGCTCCCGACGTTGCAATGGGTGTAGATATTTCATCGCCCGGTGAGTTCGCTATCCGTGATGCGGTATACGATTTATCACAGTTTGAAGGTTACACAATTGAGTCGCCCAGTGGTCGCGGTGCATACGAGGTTAAAGGCTTTAATGAAATTAAAGAAAGATTCGTAGAAGCTATTTTTGATGTTTATACATATAACGGTGGCATTTATGCTTTACCGGAGACAATGGATATTAACGTTTTATTCTATAGAAAAGACATCCTGTCTGCTCTCGGAATTAACGTGCCCGATACAAGACAGGAGCTATACGATTATGTAATGCCTGTTCTTTATCAGAATGGTCTTGAGTTCTATTTTGCACGAGACTTTACACAGATTCTTTTCCAAAATGGTGGAGATTATTATACGGAAAACGGTATGAAGACAGCATTTGATACTCCTGAAGCATATATTGCTTTCAAGGAGTATACAGAGCTCTTTACACACTACGATGTAGATGAGACTGCTAACTTCTATAATCGTTTCAGAGACGGTGTTATGCCTATTGGTGTTGGATCATTTACTACTTATTTGCAGCTTTGTGTTGCGGCACCTGAGCTTGCCGGCAAATGGGCTATTTCACTTCTCCCCGGTGTTGAGAAGACAGCAGTAGATGAGGACGGTAAAGAGTATACATATGTTGACAGAACAGCAGGCGCGGTTGCACAGACATGTGATATTATTCTTAAGCAGAGTACAAAACCTGAGGCAAGCTGGGCATTTATCGAATGGTGGACCAGCGCTGAGGTTCAAAAACTTTACGCAAGTGAAGTTGAGGCCCTTCAGGGTGCATCTGCACGTTGGAATACAGCTAACAAAGAGGCTTTCTTAAGTCTTGACTGGGATGCAGAGGATATCGAAGTTATCCAGCAGAGTTGGGAGTGGACAAGAGAAGTTCCTTTCGTACTCGGTGGACAGTACGTTGCACGTCACCTTACCAATGCTTGGACAGCGGTTGTTGTCAGTGGTGGAGACGTCAGAGAAGCACTTGAAGGTGCTGTAAAGGAAATCAATCGTGAGCTTCGTATGAAGAATGAAGAATACGGTTTTGTCGTACCAGAAGAATAAGATAAGCATGATTACTGCCGGAGCTTCGGCGATGGCAGTAATATAACGTGACAACAGACGTTGCCACATAGAGAATCTCGGGGAAAGGAGCACGTAAGCAGTTTACGGCTTGCGAATAAGATTATGAACAATGAGTTAACATTCGACTCGACCGTACAAAGACCGAAGAAAAGCTTAAAAGAGCGTTTTGTGAGATTCATAAAGAAAAATGCAATCGGATATCTCTTTTTAGCACCTTTCATAATTCTTTTTACGTTATTTACAGTTATTCCGGTAGGCTATGCATTTTATTTAAGCTTTACCAATTTCAACATGTTGCAGAGTGCGACATGGGCAGGTGTTGATAACTACAGATTGTTATTCCTTGATGACTCTGTATTCATCACAGCTATAGGTAATACACTTACCTTCTCTATTATAGTGGGACCTACAGGTTACCTTATGTCCTTCTTTGCTGCGTGGGTTATCAACCAGTTGAAAGCAAAAAGAATTTTTGCATTGGCTTTCTATGCACCTTCTATTACGTCAGGTATCGCCATGACAACAGTTTGGATGGTTGCTTTTGCCAGTGATCGTCAGGGTTACATCAATCACTTCCTTATCAATATGGGACTTATTGATCAACCGATTCTATGGAATACCGACCCTAACTACATTATGACAGTTATTATCATTATTCAGTTGTGGATGAGTATGGGTACAGGTTTCCTCGTATTCCTTGCAGGTTTACAGAACGTTGATTCATCACTTTATGAAGCGGGTGCAATCGACGGTGTTAAGAATAAATTCCAGGAATTGTTTTATATAACACTTCCTTCAATGAAACCGCAGTTATTGTTTGGTGCCATCAACTCAATCGTTAGTTCCTTCGGTGTATTCGAGATTGCAACTCAGGTTGCAGGTATGCCGAGCCCGCAGTACGCAGGTCATACGATTGTTGCGCATCTTTACGATTACGCGTTCATGCGTTTCCAGATGGGTTACGCATCAGCAGTTGCAGTAGTATTATTTGTTATGACATTTGTTTTGGGTAGAGTAGTTATGAAAATGCTCTCTTCAAAGGATGAATAAGGCGAAGGAGGGAATCTATAATGATTAAATTAAGATGGTTTAAAGGTCAGTGGATTCATATTACATTCGCCAATATCGCGCTGTATACAGTAATGATTCTTTTGGTTTGCTTTACGGCACTTCCTCTTGTATATCTTGTTAATACAGCGTTCAAGCCTTTGGATGAATTGTTCCTCTATCCACCGACATTCATAGTACGTAAGCCTACGACACAGAACTTTGCAGATTTGCTTGTTTCACTTAACAGTTCGACAGTTCCGTTCGTAAGATACGCATTTAACAGTGTAATTATTACAATTGCAATCGTAGCGGCTACGGTTATTGTTTCAGCAATCGGTGCTTATTCACTTGTTAAGTTTAAGCCTCCGGGGGCAAAGACAATCTTCAACTTCATTCTTATGGCGTTGATGTTCTCTCCGCACGTTACGAAGATTCCCAGTTACATGGTAGTTAACAGCTTGGGACTTATTGATACATATTGGGCGTTGATACTCCCGAGTATAGCAGTTGCCTATAACTTCTTCCTTATGAAACAGTTTACTGAGCAGTATCCGGATGAACTTATTGAGGCAGCAAGAATTGACGGTTCAGGTGAATTGAGAATTTTCCTCAAGCTGGTTATGCCTGCGTTGGCACCGGCTTGGTCGACACTTATCGTATTCTCCTTCGTAAATAACTGGAATGATTATTTTTCACCTTTGATTTATATTACAAGCCAGGCTATGAAGACGTTGCCTCTCGCATTGCAGACAATTGCCGGTGGTGCTGCTACAGCTTCTATCGGTAGAGCAGGTGCCGTTTCAGCGGCTACGTTTATCATGACGCTTCCTACAATCGTAATCTTTACGGTAATGCAGGGTAAGGTTATGGAGACAATGACATACTCAGGTATTAAAGGTTAATATATTCATTCAATATTTAAAGAGTTTGCGAAGCGAACTTTTTGGAAACATAGTTTCCCATTAAGTTAAAAAAGGAGGAATCAAGTTGACTGCTTCAAATATTAAATTTCGTTTGAAAAAAATCTTAGTTACTTTTATAGCCGCTTTGATGCTTTTACAGACGAGTGCAGGCGCAGTTTTTGCCGCAACCGCGGATGGAACAGACTATGTAACAGCTGATTCAAACAGCCGTATGCCTATTCCTAAGGCTTATGTGGCGATAGATGAAATCAATAACCTCAGAGGTTTCTTTAAGAGTGACAGACAGAATTATTTTAAGAATCCTCAGGATATTGACATTGATAAAAATGATAATCTTTATATTGCCGATACCGGTTATAACCGTATCGTAATAATGAGCCCCGAAGGTGAGACAATAGCCGTTTATACAGAAGCTGATGGTGTATCATTTGCAGCACCCGAAGGTCTTTTCGTAGATGCTGACGGTGATATTTACATAGCTGATACGGGAAATAAGAGAATAGTACATCTTTCTAATGACGGTACATTCGTTGAGAGCTTTTTTAATCCCGAGGATGAACTTGTAAACGGAACAGTTTTCAATCCTTCCAAGCTTGTAGTTAGCCCTACCGGTTTGCTTTATGTTGTCCGTGGTGAGAATATCATGGCAATTGATGGTAACAACGGATTTAGAGGACTTTTTGGACAGACCAATATCGGTTATAGTCTTACCGATGTGTTAGTACGTATGTTCGCATCTGATTCACAGAAGCTTTTCGCAACAAGAAGAACGGCTTCCTCATTTATTAATGTTGATCTTGGCGACAATGGTCTGATTTATTCGACGAGTATGGAGCGTATGGAGGGTGAAATCAAAGTACTTAACTCAATCGGTAATAATATATATCGTAAGTACAGAACAGTCGGTAATTCGATTTCAAACCCTATTAAGGATTTCATTAACAATAAAATTTTAAAAGCCGTTGTAGCAGGTAATTCATTCAAATTCGGTGAATATTTCGATGATGAAGGTAATTATATTGAGCCTGTTTTTGCGGATGTAACAGTTGACTCAAATGGTATAGTTTCTGCGGTAGAACAGCAGGGCGGTAAGATTTATCAATATGACCAGAACGGTAACATGCTTTGTGCATTTGGTGGGCTTGGCGAGAGTGTCGGAACATTTTCAAGACCTGCGTCAATTGCCGTTAACAGTAAAGGTTTAATTTATGTAGTTGACCGTCTTAATAGTAATATTCAGGTATTTGAACCTACAGAGTTTATTCTTACTGTTCAGAGTGCGACTACAGCATATGAAAACGGTGATTATGATTTATCTTTTGAATTATGGAATAAGGTATTATCCATGGATGAGAACTATGTTCTTGCACATGCTGGTATTGCTAACTCATACTTCAAGATGGGCGAATATGAGCTCGCTATGGAAGAGAGTAAGAATGCTAATGACCGTGATATTTATACCAAGGCTTTTGATGAGTACAAATATCAGATTTTACAGGATAATTTCTTCCTGATAATATTGATTATTATACTTATTTTGGTTGCAGCATATATGTTCTTTAAGTATTCATTTAGGGCTGCAAAGAAAGCTACATGGAATTTTATGTCGGATAAGACCAAGAAGATGAGTATAGGTCAGGGACTGCTTTTTGCTTATAATGTTCTTGTTCATCCGGTTGATGCAATGGAAGCTATCCGTTATAACAAGAAACGTTTGAATATGGTAGTGCCGTGGATTATTCTTATTTCAGCATATGTTGTAAGAATCATGTATATTTATATTGTACATTATCCGTTGGCTTCAATTGAGTTGACAGATGCCAATGTTGTGTTTGAAGCGGTTAAACTTTTCATCATTCCTATATCATGGATACCGGCATCCTTCATGGTAACAAGTATTTCTGACGGTGAGACAAAGATAAAGGAAATTTTCTTTACAACAGCATTAGGTTATGTACCGTATATAATTATTAATTTACCATTGATGTTCTTGTCAAATGTATTGTCAAAGTCACAGGCATCATGGTACGGTGTATTCTCTGCAGCAAGTTTTATTTGGATGTTTATTATCCTTTTCCTAAGTTTGTGGATACTTAACGGTTATTCATTAGGAAAGACAATAAAGTCGTTACTTATTATAGTGTTTGTTATAATTATGCTTTGGATTGTACTTCTTCTTTGCTACGTTCTTGTTGCAAGACTTATCCAGTTCATTTCAGGCATTTACGATGAGCTAATGATGAGTTTGATGTGACAGAGCTGACTTTAGGATAATAATATACTGCAGAAAGGAGATATTATGTTAAGGAAAATAAAAAGTGCCTTTACAAAAGAGAATATTAAAAGGTATTTTAAAGAGCGGATGGGAACGCTGATTATTTTTGCAATTGCTATTATCTTTGTAATATGGGGTGTTATCAGTATTCAGATTGCAAAGCGTAATGCAGCCGGCACTGCCGTTAATTATAAAGATTATGTAGCTAGAGAGGCTACACATAATCCGGCGGAGGTCTTTGCTCAGGAATATAATTATCAGCTGATTGCAAGTGATGATAAATTAGAATTATATTTTGATTATGATCATTTGACAGTACAGGTTGTGGATAAAGCTTCAAATCATACATGGAAGGGCGCTGTAGACGGGGATGTTTACGCGGATTTTCGCAGGTCCAATGAGTTGTGGAAGTATAAGATGAGTTCATCCATTCTTATTACTTTTAATGATATGAAGCAACGTGACGGTATGTCAACGGAGCTTAATCATGCAGGCGATTGTGATTATCGTATTGTAACTAATATTGAGAATGGTGTATCGGTAGAGTATGGTTTTACTGTTAAAGGTATTTATGTAACGGTAGAATATGTACTTGAGGATGGACAGTTTGTTGTACGTGTTCCGGCTGATAAGATAGTGGAAGAGACAAGATACATTATTAATACGATTTCTGTTCTTCCGTTCTTTGGAGCTGCCAATGTAGAGAAAGAAGGATATATGTTCTATCCGGACGGATGTGGTGCCGTAACATTATTTAATAACGCAGAAAATCGTGTTCAGAGTGTTAAGAAGGGTACATGGAAGGCATATACAACTAACAAGATTTCTCTAGATTATTGGTTGGCTACGGATGAATATGAGCGTTACACGGCTGCAATGCCTGTATTTGGTGTAAAGCATGCTGATAATGCATTTCTTGCCGTAGTTACTGCATGTGATGAGATTTCAGGTATTACATGTGAACCTTCGGGCTGTAATAATGTTAATTTAAACAGAATTTACTTTGATTTACATATCAGAAATCTGTTTGATGTAAGTCAGTTCAATGTAACAACAGAGGTCGGAGTTACTTCCGGCGGACGAGATATTACACGTATTGACAAGCAGATTCTTGCAGGAGAGAGAGAGGTAAGATATTTCTTCCTGAATGATGATGAAGCCAGCTACAGCGGAATGGCTAATGCATACCGTGAATATCTTATTGAGAACGGTGAATTGGTTGACAGCATTGAAGATGGAGAGAAGTATCCTTTGGCATTGTCTTTTATGATGGGTGTTACAGAGAGACAGCTTGTTTTTGATAAATATGTTCCGATGACTACTTTTGAAAACATTGAGCAGATGTTGAATGAATTACAGGCAGAAGGTATCGAAGCAGGTAAAGTAGTGTTGCAACATTGGATTAAAAATGATGAAGATGCTCCGACATATTGGCCGGTGGCAAATCAAATCGGAGGCAAGAAAGGCCTTGCGAATTTGAATGATTATCTTGCGGATAAGCAGAACTTTAGCGTATTTCTTGCAAATAACTTCATATTTGCAGATGAAGAAGAAGGCGGTTTTTCAGCAGTTTCCGATGTAGTATATACAGGTGTAAGTAAACCGCTTTCGTCGGAATATACAGATTCGTATTACGCATTGAGTCCGTCAGTTGTTGAAAAAAAGGCTATGGATTTTCTTGATAAGATTAAATCGTATTCAAATATCGGAGTCGGCTATACATGGTTTGGTGAGGTGGTGTACGATGATTATAACGAGGAAACAGTGACATTTACCAAAGATGCTGACGGTAAAGAAATAGAGAATATCGTTACCAGAATGGATACAATTAATACGTGGAAGAGAATTCTCGCTGAAACACAGGTTGCAGGAAAAGAAACTGCTGCTACGGGAGCAAACAGATACTTGTATGGTAATGCGGATTTCCTGTATGATGTTCCGATAACAACATATGGACTTACAATTACTGATTATGCCGTTCCGTTTGTTCAGATGGTTATTTCCGGTATGATTCCGTATGCATCAGGTGTTTATGAGACAGGTAATCTTACATATGATCTTGATGTTCAGAAACTTGAATGGATTGAATTTGGAGCATTACCGTATTTCTATTTGACGTATGAAAATGCATTAAAGCTCAAGGATACCGGTTATAATTTCCTGTTTACATCAACTTATTCTTATTGGAAAGATAGAGTAGTTGCTACTTACAAAGAGTTCAATGAGAATTTTGGTGATACATATGGAGAACAAATGGTATCACATGAGGTGCTTGGAGAAGATATCAGACGTGTGGAGTATTCTAACGGTAAAATAATTTACTTGAATTATTCAACAGAAGAGGTTATAATAGATGGTGTCACCATACCCGCTATTGGTTACACCATTATCGGGAAGGAGGCAAAATAATGGAGAAGCAGTTGAAGTCTAAGAAGAGATTGCGCTTAACGCTTCGTCAAAGAGATCAATTTAAGGGTTTGTTTTTCGTGTCACCCTATATAATTGGTATGATTGCATTCTTTATTTATCCGGTTTGTACATCTTTTGTATTAAGCTTTAGTGATATTGCGAGTATTGTTGGATTTGACCTTAAGTTTGTAGGAATTGAACATTATAAATATGCATTCATTGTTGATAATAACTTTGTGCCGATGTTTTTGGATGTTGTAGGAAATACGGTATTAAAGTTCCCTCTTACGATTGTATTTGCGCTTATAATTGCGATTTTGCTTAATAAGAAAATTGTATGTAGAGGTATGTTTCGTGTAATTTTCTTTATTCCGTTCCTTCTTGGTGCAGGTGTTGTTATGCAACAGCTCAGAATTCAGGGTGTTGACAGAGCGGTTTTGTCAATCATGGACGGTAAAATAATACCTTATAACATTCTTAACTATTTTGGAGCAGATATCGTTAACGCTGTACAGACAGTATTCGGTATCATCGTACAGGTATTATGGGACAGTGGTGTTCAGATTTTATTGTTCTTATCGGGTCTTCAGAGTATTTCTCCTGCTTTATATGAAGCAGCTAAGATTGATGGTGCTACTGAGTGGGAGATTTTCTGGAAGATTACTATTCCGATGATTTCACCGATGATGTTGTTGAACCTTGTATATACTTTGGTTACAACATTCGTAGATATTGATAATCAGATGCTTTCTTATATCAGCACATATGGTTTTGGTAACTTGGAATTTGGTTACGGTGCGGCATTAGGTTGGATTTATTTCGCGTTTGTAGGTGTATTAATTGCATTGGTATTTGCAATTATGAAGGGCTACATGCATACTAACGAAGTTGAGGAGGTGAAGAAGCGTGGACATAAGAGCAGAAGAATCCTTACAATTGAAACAAACAAGAAACGAAGATACTAAGAAGGAAGAATTCAGCAAGTTTAAGTTTTATATGAAGCGTGCACGACAGTACTTTACTTCTTCATCAAGAATTAAGCAGTTAATTATTAAGCTGTTTATGTATGTTTTTCTGATTGGTTTGGCATTTGTATTTGTATATCCGTTTATATACATGATAGTTACTTCGTTAAAGTCTAATTCTGACTTAAGTAACTTTGCTGTAGAATGGATTCCTACAGAATTGAAGTTTGAGAATTATTCTGTAGCCATGACTTTGATAAACTATATGAGATACTTCAAGAACTCTGTTTTGGTAACGGTATTTGCAACACTTGGTCATGTATTATCCTGTTCATTTATAGGATATGGCTTTGCAAGATTCAATTTCCCGTTAAAGAAGATTTTGTTCTTCGTTGTAATTCTTGCATTTATTGTACCTATTCAGACAATGATTATACCTATGTATCTTACATATGTTAACCTTGGTTGGAGAAATACATATCTTCCTTTGATTGTACCGTGTTTCTTTGGTTTCGGTCTTAAAGGTGGTTTGTATGTATTCCTGTTCAGACAGTTTTATCTTACACTGCCCAGGGATTTGGAAAATGCGGCACGTATTGACGGTTGTGGTTTCCTTTCAACATATACACGAATTGTATTCCCGCTTGGACAGTCAACTATGGTAGTTGCGACAGTTTTGTCGGTAGTATGGCACTGGAATGATTCCTATGAACCCGGTATGTATATTGATAAAGCAGCATTGGGCTTTTTGCCGCCACGTATTTCATACATAGTAAGTATAATTAATTCACCGCCTGAAGACATGTTTGAGCAGATGGCTGCATTAGGTCTTTCGGATGGTGAGGATACACTTAATGATGCGGTAATTATGGCATCGGCAGCACTTATATGTGCACCCGTCATAATATTCTTTGCTTTTGCGCAACGATTGTTTATGGAAGGTATTGAAAGATCCGGTATTACCGGTGAATAAGGTGTTACTAGGAGCAATCCTTTAGCATATAATGCAAAATATAGGAGGAGAAATATGAAAAAAAGTAAGAAAGTAATAGCATTGGCACTTGCGGCTGTTATGGCAGTATCTGTTTTTGCTGGTTGCGGTGGCGGAACAGAAGAAACTTCAAAACCGGCTGAGTCAACTTCAGCTAATAACGGTGAGACTACACCTAGTCAGGGCGAGACAACTTCTGCAAAGCCCACAACACCTGCAAAAGAAATCAGCATCTTGATGCCTAATGCAGATCATGCGTATGATGAAGATCCGTTGACAATTGAGTTCAGACAGAAGATTGAAGAGTACACAAACACAAAGATTACATGGGAATTGTATGATGGTGTTTCTTACTACGAGAAGCTTACACTTAAGTATGCTTCAGGCGAATTGGCAACAATCATGGTTACAGACCAGAACGCAGAGTTCCAGAACGCTTGTCAGTACAACGTATTCTGGGATGTATTGGATTACATTGACTTATTTGATAACTTAACAACAATCCCTTACGGTGTACGTGTTGCTGCATCACAGGGTGGTGGACTTTACGGTATTCCGCGTGCTAGAGCTAACATGGCACGTAATGCAACAGCATATCGTCAGGACTGGGCAGATGCACTTAACATCGGAACACCTGAGACACTTGATCAGTTCTATGAGATGCTTGTAGCATTTACAAACGACGATCCCGATGGAAATGGTAAGAACGATACATATGGTTTGTCATGGGATGCATGGTTAGATGTATTCAGACATATGGCTGTATGGTTTGGTGCTCCTCACAACTGGGGTCTTAATGAGAGTGGTGATCTTGAGTACTATGCAACAACAGAAGAGTGGAGAACAGCTGTTAAGTGGTTCCGTCAGATGTATTCAGAAGGTTTAGTTCCTGCAGATTTCCTTTCAGTAGGTGCTGGTTCTAACCGTAACGCATATGTACAGAATGGTATGTGCGGTACATATATTCAGTGTGCTGATAACATGAGAAAGATTGAGATTGCCATGAGAGGTACAGAAGAAGCTCCCGGTGCATTCCCGAATGCATCATGGACATATATCCCCGGTGTTGATACAGGTTTCGGCTACAGAGTTAGACCTCAGAACGCTGGTTACACAGGATATATTGCAATCACAAAGTCTCTTGCTCCTACAGAAGAAGATTTGATGGCTTGCCTCAACTTCTTAAATGCAATGAACGATGCTGAGATGACAAACATGATTAACTATGGTATCGAAGGCAAAGACTGGTACCTTGATGAAGAAGGTTATGTATACTTAGTAATAGGTGATGAGAGAACAGCAGCTGGTCTTGGTTCACAGCTTTATAGAAATGGTTACAACCAGATTGTACCTTACTTCCATAATGCAGAAGAAGCAGCTAAGTTAGTTTCAGGTAGAGCTGATACAGAAGCTCAGCAGAAGGAAGCAGCTATCTACGAATTGGGCAAACAGTACATCGTTTCTGACTACTCATTAGGTTTGGAAAGTGCAAAATATGTTGAAGTTGGTGCAGATCTTAACGCTATCCTTGATGGCGCTTTGACAGACTACATCACAGGTGTTATTGATGACACAGCATATGATGCAGCTATCGAGCAGTGGTACGGAGCTGGTGGTACAATTGTTATCGAAGAGATGAATGCAGCTTACGATGCAATGAACAACTAATTAAAAATATTCGGTTCAACTCGATTGTTCCAGAATGTAACACACATAATGGCCCGCAGGGTAGGAAACTACCTTGCGGGTTTTTTGTCTCATGGTCTGAGCTCATTTTACTAAAGCGCTCCACAGGAAATAATATTTTCCGCTACAATGTAAATTATATTAATGCTTATGACGATATACAAAGAGGCAGTAAAAATCTTTATCAGGAAAGCGAGAAAAAAATGCGAATAACAGAGAATTTTAATAACGGATGGAAATTTGTTCTTGATGATGCAAAGGAATATGTATGCAAAGAATATAATGACTCAGACTGGAGATTACTTAATCTTCCTCATGACTGGAGTATAGAGAATGAACTTAAAGAAGATGCCATGACCGGTGGAGGCGGAGGTTTTGCAATGGCAGGAACGGGCTGGTACCGTAAGCATTTTGTGATAGAAGATTTAAAGGACGATGAAGAAGTAAGTCTTCTTTTTGATGGTGTATATATGTGTGCCACCGTATATTTAAATGGGGAGCGGATTGCTTCGCATGCTTATGGCTATACACCTTTTACGGCGGAGCTTACAGGCAAACTTCTTGAGGGTGAAAATGTGTTGGCGGTCCGCGTGGATAACAGCAAACAGCCTAACAGCAGATGGTACAGTGGTTCGGGAATTTATCGTAACGTAACACTTATCCGTACGGGGAAAGTCCATTTTGACTTATGGGGGCTTCAATATGATACGAACGGAATTTATCCTACACAGGATATTGCTTCAATACAGCTTCGCGCGACACTTGTGAATGACAGTGATTTGCCAATTTATACAGGAGTGGTGCATAAGTTATATGACGCGGAAGGCAAGCTTATAACCAAGGCAGGTGCCGGAATATATCTCGAAGCAGGTGAAAAGGGTCAGTGTGAGACTCGCCCGGACATAAAGGCACCTCATCTTTGGACGGATAAGACCCCGTATCTCTATACTCTTGTAAGTACGGTTATGGTGGACGGAGAACCTGTGGATGAGATGACAACCCGTGTCGGCTTGCGTACGGCGACATTTGACTGCGACAAGGGATTTTTGCTTAACGGTGAATCAGTCAAGATTAAAGGAATGTGCCTGCATCATGATTGTGGCCTTGCGGGTGCAGTCGGCTACGGTGAAATATGGGAGCGCAGACTTAAGAAATTAAAGGATATGGGCTGTAACGGTATCAGATGCGCACACAATCCGCCGAGTCAGGAGTTCCTTGATTTGTGTGATGAGCTTGGTTTCCTTGTTATGGATGAAATCTGTGATGAGTGGATGCTCGGTAAAAACAAGAATCACAATTATTTTTCAGAGAATTTTTCATATGGGTACAGCCAGTTCTTTAAGAACAATATTGAGGAAGACCTGGTTAAAATGATACACAGGGATTTTAACCATCCTTCGGTAATCCTTTGGAGCATTGGCAACGAGATCCCTGAGCAGGCATCCCGTGATGGTGTTGCAATCGCGAAGTTTTTGCAGGATATCTGCCATAGAGAGGATCACTCAAGAATGGTAACGACGGCCTGTGATAATATTGCTTCCGTGCCTGCATGGAGTGCTACAGAGGGATTCCTTGACACGGTTGATGTTGTGGGTTACAACTATACCGGACGCTGGAGAAACAGGGCGGAGACCTTTTATGAAGAAGATAGGATACTTCATCCCACGTGGCGTATGCTTGGCTCTGAGAACCCGTCAGTAGGCGGAATAAGAGGTAATTACGTTGATGAAGGTATGTTTTTTGACAGATATGAGATAAGCACGCTTGATAACGAAGCCTTGTGGCGTTTTACGGCGACACATGACTATGTTGCCGGCGATTATCTATGGACAGGTATAGATTATCTCGGCGAGACGAGATGGCCGTCCAGAGGTGCCGCAAGCGGTCCGCTTGATACTGCGGGCTTTGAGAAGGATTCTTACTATTATTTCAGATCAATATGGAATAATGATGATATAACATTGCATCTTATACCGCATTGGAACTGGCAGGGTCAGGAGGGGACCTTCAAGCACGTTATTTGTTATACAAACTGTGACGAGGTTAAACTCTATATTAACGACAGGCTTGTAGGAACCAAGGGGCTCGGTTGGCCAAGAAGCGGTGCGCAGAATAACTGGTTTGAGGGCAGGAATACTTATCGTACCACCAATGATTTGCATCTTTCTTTTGATGTGCCGTATGAGCAAGGTGAGCTTAAGGCGGTCGGCTACAAAAATGGTGAGATTGTAGCAGAAAAGGTACTTAAAACGACAGGAGAAGCGGTAAAACTTGCAGCTGTACCTGACACAAAACAGGTAGCACCGGGCGGTCTTGTGCAGTTTGAAATAAGTGCAGCAGACAAGGCAGATTTAAGAGTGCCTACCGCGACGCCGCTTGTAAGTATCAAAATTGACGGACCGGCACATCTTGTGGGCATGGATGGCGGTAATCTAAAGGATTTGACAGTATATTCCGAATCTTCGCGAAAAATGTTTGCAGGTGCACTTCTTGCAGTGGTTATGGCAGATGCTCCGGGCAAAGTTACTGTCACGTTTGAGGCGGAAGGACTGGAAGCTTGTATTGTTGATTTTGATATAGTATAGTTATTAAAGCTTCGGATAGTATCGAAAGATAAAAGTTATTTTCGGTATTATCCGAGTTTTTTGTTTGAATGGTTTTAATGTTAAAATGAGAGAAAACACTTGACTTTTGAGATAAAAAGTAAGAAAATATATATACGTAAACTTTGTTTGAAACAACAATTTACAAGAGAGACAGTGCACAATTCACGCTATGATGTGTACAGCAGAGGAAACTAATATGAAGATTAGTGATTTTATGGATTTAAAGCTGCTTCAGAGTATTCAGGACCAGTTTTCGGATGCTACAGGACTTGCAGCGATTGCAGTTGGGGATGACGGTAATTATATAACAGAGGGCAGTAACTTTAACGATTTTTGTATGAAATATACGAGGAACAGTGTTGAAGGTGCCAAGCGCTGTATTAAGTGTGATAATGAATGCACAGGTACATATTATTGTCATGCAGGGCTCATGGACTTTGCTGCAGACATTATTGTTGAAGGTCAGAAGGTCGGCGCAATCATCGGAGGTCAGGTGTTGCCGCAGGAACCCGATGAAGAGCAATTTAGAAAGATTGCGGAAGAGCTTTCGATTAATCCGGATGATTATGTAGAGGCACTCAGGAAGGTTCCGATTCGTACAGAGAAGTCCATCAGGGCAGCGGCAGGATTGCTTGCAGACGTTGTTAATCAGGTTGTTAATCTTGAGTATATGAAATATTGTAACAGTAAGAGACTTAATGTTTTTGATGAAGAGCTTGAGACTGCGACAAGAACGGTAGAGATTATCAACAAGAAGACCAAGGAGCTTGAAGGAATTGCTTCCAAGCAGAATATTCTTGCACTTAACGCGTCTATTGAGTCGGCAAGAGCAGGTATTGCAGGCGCAGGATTTGCCGTAGTTGCACAACAGATGGGCGAACTTGCGGGACAGTCGGCTGTAATCCATAAGGAAATCAGTGACGCTGCTAAGGAGATAAAGGATTCCGTAGCAAAGATGAATGCAAAACACAATATATAAAAAGGAGAGGTATTAATATGGCAAACAGATTTATTTTGAATGAGATTTCTTATCACGGAGCAGGTGCTATTGCGGCAGTTGCAGATGAAGCTAAGAGCAGAGCTTTTAAGAAGGCTCTGGTATGTTCGGATCCCGACTTGATTAAATTCGGTGTTACTAAGAAGGTACTTGATGTTCTTGACGGAGCAGGACTTGCTTACGAGATTTTCTCAGAAATCAAGCCTAACCCGACTATCGAGAACGTACAGGCAGGTGTAGAGGCATTTAAGGCTGCAGGCGCAGATTATATCGTTGCAATCGGCGGCGGTTCTTCAATGGATACAGCTAAGGCAGTGGGTATCATTATCACCAATCCTGAATTTGCAGATGTAAGAAGCCTTGAAGGTGTTGCAGACACCAAGAATAAATGTGTTCCGATTATCGCAGTTCCTACAACTGCAGGTACGGCAGCAGAGGTTACAATCAATTACGTTATCACGGACGTAGAGAAGAATCGTAAGATGGTATGCGTAGATCCTCATGATATCCCGATTGTGGCAGTAGTTGACCCTGACATGATGTCAACAATGCCTAAGGGCCTTACGGCAGCTACAGGTATGGATGCTTTGACACATGCTATCGAAGGCTACATTACAGCAGGTGCTTGGGAACTTTCAGATATGTTCCATTTGAAAGCAATTGAAATCATTGCACGTTCACTCAGAGGTGCAGTAGATAATACACCCGAAGGTCGTGAAGGCATGGCTCTTGGACAGTATGTTGCAGGTATGGGCTTCTCTAACGTAGGTTTAGGTATTGTTCACTCAATGGCACATCCTCTCGGAGCGTTGTATGACACACCTCACGGAATTGCCAATGCAATCATTCTTCCTACAGTTATGGAATACAATGCAGAGGCAACAGGCGACAAGTACAAATACATCGCACAGGCTATGGGCGTTAAGGGTACAGAGAACATGAGCGTGGAAGAGTACAGAAAGGCAGCAATTGACGCAGTTAAGCAACTTTCCAAGGATGTTGGAATTCCCGCAGACCTTAAGGATATCGTTAAGAAGGAAGATATTCCTTTCCTTGCACAGTCTGCATTTGATGATGCTTGCCGTCCGGGTAATCCGAAAGCAACAAGCGTTGAAGATATTACTAAGTTATACGAGTCTTTATTGTAAGATTAAATAAAATATAATTACGCACTCATATCCTCACGGATTACCGGAAACAGTAATTCGTGGGGATATTCCTTTTATAAAGGCTTTTTTTAAAAAGAGAAATATGGTACACTGAACAGAGAGAACAAAATGGATTAAGTAAGTATGGTTAAAAAGGTACGGAGGACAACATGCAATTTTACATGGCACCCATGGAGGGGTTTACGGGATATATTTTCAGGAATATCTACCACAAACATTTTGGCGACGTGGACAAGTATTTCACACCGTTTATATCGGGCGGCGGCTTAAGCCACAAAGAGATTAACGATATGGACCCTGAACATAACAAGGGGATGGTGGTTGTACCGCAGATTCTTACTAACAAAACAGAAGATTTTTTGAATATTGCGAAAATACTTGAGGATTTGGGATATACTACTGTTAATCTTAATCTAGGCTGTCCTTCGGGTACGGTTGTTTCAAAAGGACGTGGTGCAGGTTTTCTTGCGCACCCGGAGGAGCTTGATGCTTTTCTTGCGGAGATATTTGAAAAATGCCCGCTTAAGATTTCGATAAAGACAAGGATTGGTCTTGCGGATGCATCGGAATGGCCGCGTCTGCAAGAGATTTATAACAAGTATCCGATGGAGGAGCTTATAATTCATCCCAGGGTAAGAACAGACATGTACCGCAATCCCGTTAACTTGGAAGTGTTTGCAGAAGCTTTTTCAAACAGTAAAGTACCGGTTTGTTATAACGGGGATATTTGCAGTGTTGCGGATTATGAGCGGATTACAGGGATGTTTCCGGAAGCCGACAGGGTGATGATTGGCAGGGGCCTTTTTAAGAATCCGGGACTTATCGGTGAAATTAAAGGCAGGGAGCGCATTACGACCGAGAAGGTCAAGGCATTCCATAATGATATTCTTGACTGCTACACCGAGATAATATCCGGTGACCGCAACACCCTCTTTAAGATGAAGGAAATCTGGAGTTTACTTGGTGATTTTTTTGAGGACGGCGAAAAGCAACTTAAGAAGATTAGAAAGACTAACAGACTCGTTGAATACCGTGCGGCGGTTAATGAGCTTTTCAGCATGTATAAATAAGCATTTTTCACAAAAAATTTATAAAATATCCAAAAAAAAATAGCGTTAGAAATGTTGAAATATAGAAAAGTGTGTGATATATTGATATGTGTCAAAATTGAGTAGGGTAATTCACTGCTTTTTTAAGACCGGTTGCACACAGCAATAATTTAAAAAAGAAAAGGTGGAAAACAATGGAAAGAAGAGTTGGTACAGTTTCTAGAGGTATTCGTTGTCCTATTATCAGACAGGGAGACGACCTTGCAAAGATAGTGGCTGACAGTGTTATCGAGGCAGCTCAGTACGAGAATTTTGAATTGCGCGACAGAGATGTTGTTGCCGTAACAGAATCCATCGTAGCAAGAAGCCAGGGTAATTATGCGTCAGTTGAGGCTATAGCGAAGGATGTTAAGGCTAAGCTTGGCGGAGAGACAATCGGTGTTATTTTCCCGATTCTTTCAAGAAACCGTTTTGCAATCTGCTTAAAGGGTATTGCAATGGGCGCTAAGAAGGTAGTTCTTATGCTCAGCTATCCCAGTGACGAGGTTGGTAATAATCTTGTATCACTCGACAAATTGGATGATGCAGGCATCAATCCGTATTCTGATGTTTTGACACTTGACAAATATAGAGAATTGTTCGGCGAGAACAAGCATGAGTTTACAGGCGTTGATTATGTTGAGTACTACTCACAGATTATCCGTGAGGCAGGTGCTGAGGTTGAGGTTATTTTTGCAAACCAGCCTGCTACAATTCTTAAGTACACAGACTGCGTAATCAACTGTGACATTCATACAAGAGCAAGAACCAAGAGAATTCTCCGTGCTAACGGTGCGAAGATTGTTTGCGGTCTTGATGATATACTTACTGCTTCTGTTGACGGAAGCGGTTACAATGAGAAATTCGGTCTTCTCGGTTCTAACAAGTCTACAGAAGACAGCATCAAGCTTTTCCCGAAGGAGTGCAAGGATCTTGTTCTTGACATCCAGAAGAAGCTTTGCGATGCAACAGGCAAGCACATTGAGGTTATGGTTTACGGTGACGGTGCATTCAAGGATCCTCAGGGTAAGATTTGGGAACTCGCAGACCCCTGCGTATCTCCTGCATTTACCGACGGCCTTATCGGAACTCCGAACGAGCTTAAGCTCAAATATCTTGCAGACAATGATTTCGCAAATCTTAGCGGCGAAGCACTCAGAGAGGCTATCTCAGAGCGTATCAAGACTAAGGATAATAACCTTGTAGGTAACATGGCTTCACAGGGAACAACTCCCAGACAGCTTACTGACCTCATTGGTTCACTCTGCGATTTGACAAGCGGTTCAGGTGACAAGGGTACACCTGTTGTTCTTGTGCAGGGATATTTCGACAATTACACTAACTAATATAATTAATCGGGATAAGTCGGTATTTAATATCGACTTATCTTAAATTCTAATTTTAAGGAGAAAAACGATGAAACAGGATATGATTGTAATTCTTGACCTTGGAAGCACAGAGAATACCGTAATCGCACGTCAGATTCGTGATATGGGCGTTTATACAGAGATTCAGCCCCATGATATTACGACAGAGGAGCTTAAGGCACTTCCCAATGTAAAAGGTGTTATTTTAAACGGTGGTGAGAACCGTGTGGTTGACGGCGTGACAATTGACGTTCTTGATGAACTTTACACAGCAGGTATCCCGATGATTTCCATCGACTACCCTACATCCAAGTGTGCTGTTAAATATGACAGCATGCCGGACGAGGCTGCTATTAAGGCATTCGTATTTGACGAGTGTAAGGCAGAGGCTAACTGGAACATGAAGAATTTCATAGAGGACCAGGTAGAGATTATCCGCCGCCAGGTAGGAGACAAGAAAGTACTTTTGGCACTTTCAGGCGGTGTTGACTCATCAGTAGTTGCGGCACTTTTAATCAAGGCTATCGGCAAGCAGCTCGTATGCGTGCACGTTAACCATGGTCTTATGAGAAAAAATGAATCAGAGAGCGTTGTAGAGATTTTCAGAAACAAGCTCGATGCTAACCTTGTATATGTTGACGCTACAGAGCGTTTCCTCACTAAGCTTGAGAACGTTGCAGATCCCGAGCAGAAGAGAAAAATCATCGGTAGCGAATTTATCCGTGTATTCGAAGAAGAAGCACGCAAGCTTGAAGGTATCGACTTCCTTGGACAGGGTACAATCTACCCCGATATCATCGAGTCAGGTACTAAGACAGCAAAGGTTGTTAAGTCACATCATAACGTAGGCGGTCTTCCCGAAGACCTTCAGTTCGAACTCGTTGAGCCCCTTGCTCAGCTTTTCAAAGATGAGGTTCGTGCATGTGGTGTTGAACTCGGCCTTCCCGCAGAGATGGTATACCGTCAGCCGTTCCCGGGTCCGGGTCTCGGCGTTCGTTGCCTCGGTGCAATCACACGCGACCGTCTCGAAGCACTCCGCGAGGCAGATGCAATCCTTCGCGAAGAGTTTGCAAAAGCAGGCCTCGATAAGAAGGTATGGCAGTACTTCACAGTAGTACCGGATTTCAAGGCAGTAGGCGTAAGAAATCACGAGAGAAGCATGGGCTACATGGTAGTAATCCGTGCCGTTAACACAATCGATGCGATGACAGCTACAATTGAGAGAATTGATTATGATATTTTAGAGAAGATTGTTGACAGAATCACGGCAGAGGTTCCGAGCGTTAACAGAGTATGCTATGAGTTGACAAAGAAGCCCGTGGCAACGATAGAGTTTGAGTAGGAAATGGACTGAGAGCAGTCAGAAATAATAAAGGTGCTGATTACAAGCTTGCTTGTATATCAGTGCCTTTTATTGTTTCTGGCTATTTGAAGGCATGACACGAGGCTTATTGGTGAGCGGAGCGAGACAATAAGATGAGTGTCAGGACTGCTCTCAGGACTATTATAGGGCGACAGCCCGTCAGCGAGATGGCGCGAAGCGGAATCGAGCTGAGTAAGCGGCGACCGCAATAAGCGGTTTTACTGAGTTTTTAAGGTGTTGAAATTATTCCTCAAGTCGGGGAACAATTTGAAATTATTAACTGTGTGTTTTAGGAAGTTCACCAAAGAGGAAGTAGAAGATGTATGCAAAAGGAATATTAGAGAAACTATGTATAAAATTTGTTGAGAAAATTTGTTTGGCATTATATAATATATTTGTAAAAATGTGTAAAATAATAGTGTATTTAGGGTAGGAAATCTCGCACCAATGGTGCGAGAAATAAAGAAAGCTGGTGAAAGAATGAAGGAAAGGGAAAATCAATCTGTGGAATGGAAAGAGTCTTGGCAGGACGAGTATTTAAAATGGATTTGTGGATATGCAAATGCGTATGGTGGAATATTATACATAGGTACTGATGACGATGGTAATGTTGTCGGGATAGTTAACGCAAAGGATTTATTAGAGAGAATTCCTAATAAAATTACAGATACAATGGGTATCATTGCAGATGTGAACCTTTTATATGAAGGTGAACTGGAATATTTGCAGATTGTCGTTGATAAATATCCTTCTTTAATCAGTTTCCGTGGAAAATATTATTATCGTTCCGGAAGTACCATGCGCGAAATTACCGGAAAGGAATTGGAGAGAGCATTGTTAAAAACGCAGGGAAGAACATGGGATGGTGTTCCGCTACCAAAACTGTCTGTAGCAGATTTGAAGCAGGATGCGATACAACTGTTTAAAGAAAAGGCAGTAAAAAGAGGTAGATTGACCAATGAAGAAGTAAGCGTTGAAGATACTATTTTAATGGATAACCTGCACCTTATTGATGAAGATGGATATTTGATAAAAGCGGCCATGTTGGCATTCTATAAGGATCCGGAGAAGTGGGTAACCGGTTCCTATATAAAAATTGGTTATTTTGGCAAGTCAGATTCAGATTTGGTATATCAGGATGAAGTGCATGGACCATTAATTGAACAGGTAGATAAGACTGTCGATTTGGTCTATACAAAATATATGAAAGCACTCATTGCTTATGAGGGAATCCAAAGAGTGGAGCAGTTTATGTTCCATAAGGATGCTTTTCGTGAAATTTTGTTGAATGCAATTGTGCATAAGGATTATAGCAGCTGCAATCCTATTCAGATTAGCGTTTATGAGGATAAGATTTACATTTGGAACGATGGCGAAATGCCGCCGAACCTGGATTCTACGGACAAGTTGTTTATGAAGCATTCCTCTAAGCCATACAATCCGAAACTGGCAAATATTTTCTTTAAAAGCGGTATGATTGAAGCTTGGGGAAGAGGGTTTGAGAAGATTAAAGAAGCTTGTGGCTTGTATGATGGTCCTTTGCCGGAGTACGAGATAAATGAGTCGGGAATCATGGTTCTGTGTAAGGCTTGTGATAGGTATTTGGCGTTGTTGAGAGATGATGGTCAGCATCATGGTCAGAGTGACCAAGAAAGTGACCATGATAATGACCAAGATATTATGGAGCAAATTATAGTGTTTTGCAAGGAACCAAAATCAGCAAGTGAAATAATGCAGCAGTTTAATTTGGAACGTTCATATTTTAGAAGACATTATTTGGATAAAATGCTTTTAACTGGTAAATTAAAAAGAACTGAGCCGGAAAAACCGAAGAGTAAGAAGCAAAAATATTATTCTTAAATCATGGTCGGCAACTTGGTCAGAATGACCAAGTTGTTAACTGTGGATTTAAGAGTATGATAATATTCACAGAATGGAGGATTTTATGAAAAGCTATAAAACTTTTGCATCAGAAAAGACCACCTTTACCGATCGTACCACAGGTGCTACGGTCCATCAATTGACCAATTACAAGTGTAACAGTACGCACCCGTATTTCACTGATGACGGTTGGTTTGACAATGACAGAAGAATGCTGTTTAAGTCTGACCGAGATAATGCTACCAACATCTTCAGTATTGAGATAGAGTCTGGTGAAATCAATCAGTTGACTGACTTTCAGCCCGGTGTTGATATCAGAAGTCCTCTGTTCGTTAACAAGAGATACAATGAGATCTATTACGAAAAAGGCGATAGTATTTTTGCACTGAACCTTGAAACATTGGAATCGCGTCTTTTGTATGTTGCGCCCAAGGGTTTTAATGTCGGCGGTGCCAGACCTACCGGTGATGGCAAGGCAGTTGTTCTTTCACTGACCGAGGATACCAGTGACCGCATTCAGGCAAATTTGAGTGCAGGTTACATAGGCTTCAACGATATATTTGAGGCAAAACCGGACTGCCGTATCGTTCGTGTGAATCTGGAAACCGGAGTTGCAGATACTGTATGGCAGGAGTATTGTTGGGTGGGTCATGTTAATCCGTCTCCGACCAAGGGCAACCTAATCTCATTTTGCCATGAAGGTCCTTGGCAGTTGGTTGACCACCGCATATGGGTTCTGGATTTAGATACCGGCAAGGCTACAAAAATACGTGAGCGAGAGACTGATGGTGAAATGGTTGGTCACGAGTACTGGTTTGAAGACGGTATTAATATCGGCTATCAGGTTCATCATCGCACGGCCGGACAGGAAGAGTCGTTTTTCGGATTCGAGGATTACAAGGGTGAAAATCGTATGGAAGCTACCTGGGGTGCGCCGATGCCTACTCCTGACCACATCCATTCTGTCGGTTTCAATCTGGTCGTAGGCGATTCGGGTAAGACTATCAAGGCTTTTAAGTACAATGGCAAGAGCTTCGAGGGGCCCAGAATCATCTGTATGCATGACGGAGATTTCTTCTTCGGAAGTCATCATCCTCACCCTCGCATGACCCGTGACGAGAAACATGTTGTTTATAATAGCACCTGTACCGGTTATTGCCAGATATACATGGTTGATATTCCTGAGAAATTTGAAGATTTGCCGATGCTTGACTTGAAAAAATATAAAAAGAAATAGGAAATGTGAACGCCTTCAATCGTTAGATTTTGGTCTAACAATTGGGGGCGTTTTTTGGCAGACTATTTTGAAATCATAACTGCTTCAATTGTGTAATTTCACGCTTAGCCCACTCAATATCATTATCGTCTTCCGGCGTTTCGTATTCTGAAAGCAAGGTTTCGATAATAAGCTCCCATTCCTTCTTGGCTTCTGCAAAACGTCCAAGTTTTTTATACAAAAACGCTAACGAGTACATCATATCCATCTTATGTGGTACTGCCTGTGCTTCGTACGCATTATTGAAGCATTCAATGGCTTTCTCATATTCGTTGAGGCGGTTAAAGCGTTCACCCACCTCATACTGTCCCAGCCAATCTGATTTTGGAATGGTGCACCAGATTTCTTTTGCTGTCTCTATATCCCCTTTTGTAAGAGCAATATCTCCGAGAAGAACTTCCTTCATATACTTGTCTTCACCTTCAAACTGAACCACATCAAGCAGTTCTTCGGCTCTTTTAAAATACTTTTTGCTAATCATTGCTTCAATCAGCATCCGATACAATCTGCAGTTCTGCGGATATTTCCTCGCATAAGGTTCGCATACACGGATAAACCAGTCATTATCACTATGTTGCTTGTATTCACTGCCGCCACGTACACCACGATATAAAGAGTAAATTTCCTCATCTAACGGGCTGAGTTCCATTGCTTTTTCAAGCATTCGTCCTGCAGCCAGCAAATCCGTATTTGTCTTTGCTAAGTACACATTAGCGTACCGCTTAAGGGCACCCACATCCTCCGGATTTTCTCGTAAAATCCCATCTAAAATGCGCTTTGCATAGGAATAATTCTGGTCCGTCATGGCTTCGCGCTGTAACATGATGTCAATTCGATCTAACTCGTCTTCATGATTGACGGAAAATAATTCATCGATTCTGACACCGAAGAATGCTGCCAGTTTCGGTAACAGCGTAATGTCCGGCAATGTGATTCCTGTTTCCCATTTGCTTACCGCCTGAAACGAGATTCCTAAATACTCCGCTAATTCTTCTTGGGTTATCTGGTGCTCCGTACGCAATCGTTTTATGACACTTCCTAAATTTAAATCCATAGTTGAAATCCTCCGTAATTATTCTATCAGCTGACAGTTGTATCATAGCGTGCTTTTGGTGGGAATTCAATAACTGTGTGTTTTAGGGAGTTCAACCAGTGGGGGAGTGGGGATGCCTTCATAGGGCCTTAGCAGAACATTCACAGCGAGAGGGAGTTAGTATGAATCAATATTGTGTTTATCTTCTTTCAAAATATGATGCGATGTATCTAAAATAAGAGTTATGGCAGAGCGGGTAGAGTTGAGTAAAATGGACTAAGAGCAATTACTTTTTATCCGCTCTGTTATTTCCTTTAAACTCTTTTTCTATATACGCCTGTTCTTTGACATTAACTAACACCTGGCCTTCAAAATCCAACTCCACAATGTATGGCATCCAATCAATAATACGCAAAAAGTCATTACATCCAAAGTCCGGATTGTAATAATTCATAATTGAACTCAATGCTGTACCATGCGTGCCAATAACTATATTTTTCCCCTGGTTGTTTTCTAATATTTCTTTGAGCGCTTCAATATTACGGCTTTGAACCATTCTAATAGATTCGCCACCTTCTTCATGGTATTCATGGTCTTCCCATCTTTTTTGGAACATTCCGTGATTATTTCCGTTTGCGCCTTTTTCACGCTCTCGCAAACGCTCATCTGTCTGAATTTCCTTATGGTAATATTCAGCAGTTTCTTTTATTGTGTCCATGCTACGCTTATAAGGGCTGCAATAGAAAACATCAATTTTTTTATCTTTTAATGTATCAAGAACAATGAAGGTATCTTTAACTCCTTCATCTGTAAGAGGTCTTGTTCTGTCATCATTGTGCGCATGCAGTGGTTGTGCGTGTCTTACAAAAAATACTTTTGTCATAATACTTTCTCTCCTATGCATTTTTCTTCACAAAAATACTATTCCGCTTCTCATTGATTCCAACGAGCTTATTATTTTTATCAAATAAACCGCAACTATACCCGTAATCACCGTAAGCTTCATACTTTGAAGCAATGTCCGCATCACCTAAATCATACTGCGTGATATGTACTACAAGCAATCCGTCTTTTTTTACATAGGAGTCCAGCTCGTCAATCTGTTTCTCAAATTTTTCAAACGGATATATTTTGCTTAAATCGGTTATGTTCTTTTTCTCGATTACATGTGGTGTGCGTTGTAATACGGCCATGCAGAATACGGCATCATATGGTCCGTGTGCAGTAATGTTCTTATGTGAGGATTCTATAAAAGTTATTTTCTCGTCGAGCTTACGTTTGCGACATATATCCAGACTGTATTTATTAATCTCGGCACCGACAATTTCTGCTTCGGGAAAATATTCGCGCAGGGTGACAACCTCTTCGCCCGTGCAGCATCCGAAGGAAAGAATTCTAATGTTGCTTTTGCCGATATCTTGGAAATATTGCTTACAAGCGGCAAAAATCTCAGGATATCTGTTAAAACATGTTAACTGGGTGGTTTGATGTACATCCTTGGGGCGGAATATCTGCATGCAAACAACGGAACGGTATTCTTTGTTTGTCAAAAAGCGCTTTGTTTTGCGAAGGATATCGCTAATCTTACGAAGTGTTTTTATTATAAAACGAACAATGGGATTTGAGGAATTTTCCTTGGCTTTCAGCCGGGTTTTAAGTTTGGAAAGTTTGGTATTGTTACTCATTGTTTACTCCTTAAAAAGGTTTGGTTATATAATAAGAGCGTACTAAAACGCATGGCGGGTGTCAAGAAGGAATATAAAAAAGAGCAATTAATTACTACTTGTTTTGGAAATTTGAATATTATAAACAATGGTAATCACCATAAAATTGTGTTATAATATTTTGATATAAGGTACCAAAATGTAAAAAAGGAGCATACCATGAACCCTACAGAATTTTTTCCCGACAAAACACCAATCCCCGAGTGGTTCTACAACACAGACATTCCCGAACTTAAAGACATGGGAACACAATATGTACTTACGCAATACAATATCCTTGATGACGGCAAAATCCATACACAGGAGATACAGGCACTCATTGACACCGCACATGCGAATGGTGGTGGAGTAATAGTTGTTCCGGCAGGAACCTACATGACCGGTTCACTGTTTTTTAAGCAGGGTGTTAATCTTTATGTGGCAGAGGGCGGTGTGCTCAAAGGCAGCGACGATATCAGCGATTATGAGCTTATGATGACACGTATTGAAGGAGAGACGTGCCCGTATTTTGCGGCGCTTATCAATGCCGACGGAATTGACGGCTTTACGATGTTCGGACCGGGAACGATAGACGGTAACGGACTTCGTTCGTGGAAGGCATTCTGGCTTCGAAGAAAGTGGAACAATAAGTGTACTAACAAGGACGAACAGAGACCCAGACTTGTGTATATTTCCAATTGCAGCAATGTTTTAATTGCAAATCTGCATCTTATTAATTCGCATTTTTGGACGACACATATTTATAAGTGTGACCATGTTAAATACTTAAACTGCTATATTTTCTCGCCCGTTAAGCCGGTAAGGGCACCAAGCACCGATGCGATTGATATTGATGTGTGCACTGATGTGCTCGTTAAGAATTGCTATCTTGAGGTAAATGATGATTCGGTTGTGTTAAAGGGCGGCAAAGGCCCGTGGGCGGATACGGCAGAGGAGAACGGCTCCAACGAGCGCATTATTGTGGAAGACTGTGTTTACGGATTTTGTCACGGTTGTCTTACCTGCGGCTCGGAATCGGTACATAACAAAAATATTATCGTGCGAAGGATTAAGGTAGGTACGGGCAATAACCTTTTGTGGCTTAAGATGCGTCCGGATACACCGCAGCACTACGAATACATTACTGTTGAGGATGTTGAAGGCAGGATTACGAATTTTATTAACATCAATCCGTGGACGCAGTTCTTTGATTTGAAGGGAAGAGAGGATATTCCTTTGTCGTATGCGGAGCATATAACGATGAGGAATTGCAAGTGTGAGTGTACCACATATTTCAATGTTAAAAAGGATGAAGCACAGTACCGACTCTCGAATTTTGTGTTCGAGAATCTTGAGATTAAGACGGAAAATGACGGTTTTATACCTGATGCAATTGAGAATATTGTTGTTAAGAATGTTATGGTTACAAAATAAATATTATAATAAGGTTTTAACAAAAATGGGGTTGCGTAAAATTAATTTACGCAACCCCATGCTTTTTAAAGGCAAATTTGTTTAACTCTGAGTCTTTTCTTTTTTGATAATATGGTTCAGGGCATATCCGATACCAAGTATTGTCCAGGCAACCGGAGTGACGGCAACACAAGAGTCGTTACTTATGCCCATTATACAGTATCCGATGATGCCAAGCATGATTCCTAAAGCAAAGCAACTGTGGCTGTCCTTGAAAGATGTTTTCCAACAAAGCTTAAATGTTTGCAGGATATACATGATTACAAAAGTAAGGTAACATATTAATGCGGGGATACCGTACTGAATTGCCGACTGAAGATACATACAGTGAGGCTTTGTGGTGAACAGATTCTGATATCCTGCATTGGTTCTTGCTATGTAATCGTTGTGAGGGAATACGACACCGAATGTGTCTGCACCCGAACCGAGTATAATACTTCCTTTAAGAAGCGGAATACTTCTGGACCATATATAACCTCGTCCCGAAAAGAGACGGTCATACTTGGTAAATACGGCAGATTCCGCGTGGACAATAGTGTCCGGTTTAAATATGTTGTTTACATAGGTATAACCGCTGTCAATGTATGAAAATCTGTATGTGTGTCCTGCGGCATTGATTTCGATTACAAACGGTAAATTGTTGGTTTGACCGTATGTTTTACAATATATATCCTTGAAGCGCTCATCCTCGAATCGGATAATGCCGTTATCGTCTATGGTATTGTTAATGTTGGTACCGCTTTCATCGGTAGCAAATAAAAATACTCCTCCAAAAGAGTTATAAGAGGCATTGAACGATATTTCTTTTCCGGCATATTTTAAAGTTACTTTATTGGGCTCTATTACAAAATCTTCCACGACATAGGAGTTTTCCTTGGGTGTCAAAGCATTTTTGACGTAGTCGAAAATGTCAATATTTATGTATGTGCCGTATGCCGAAGCCAAAATTACGAATGTCGAAATAATGGCGGTTATTATCGGTAAAACCTTGATATTTCGTATAACAAACAATAAAACTCCGATGGATGCAACTACTGCAAGTGCAAGTAAAAATGCCTTGGAGCCTGAGCCGAGTGTACACAAGAAAAGTGCGGCAGACATTAATCCCCAGGCAATCTTTTTACTAAGAGAGTCTCCGCCTATACAGCACATTATGCATATAGGGAGAATCAATGCTGCAAAGACACCTACATAGTTGGGATTTAAAAGAGTTAAATATACCTGATGGTTGCCACTGCCTGACATCTCAAATTCAAGGCTGTCTTTAAGGTGATCATATTCATGAGGAACAAAGATGCTCTTGCCAAGGCCGGTTTCCCAAAAATCATGTCCCATTAACTGTGAAAAGCCGATGGCACATATTATAGTAAGGAAAATAAATAGCCCTTTGCGTAGAGTATTAATATCTTCCTTGGTTCTTGTAAAATAAAAAGTGTATATCGCAACGATACAATAAGCAAGAATAACCCATATGGATTCAAATTGCTCGAGGAAACCGGAAAATCCGAAGCTTCTGTATTTTGAGAACAGTGTTGACAGAAGTGCCAGAAAACCAAAAACAGCTACAGGTATAATCCATTTGGCTTGTTTGAGTTTGGTGAGATTTTCGTTCAGACCGCGTTTCTTTGAATCCTTATAAATTGAAAATACCAAAATAAAAATCATTATTACAGCTGACACAATCAGGGCAATGCTCTTATAGTAGAGGAATATATCCACTTCCTTGGAATTATCGGAACGCCAAGGGAAAACGGAAAGTCCTGTATAATATATATATAGTCGCATAATTAGGGGAACTACGCAGAGTACAAACAGAGTAGGAAGCAAGGCATAATTCCCATTCAAAAATTTAGTTTTATTTTGCTTTTTACGCTTCACTTAAATACCACCTTGTTTTAAATATATGATCCACGTTTTATTCTATCATAAACAATATTTATTTCAAGAAGTTTGCGTGATTTTGTTGGTATGTGGCGAAAATAAAAAGGCGTTATTATACAAAAAGCGACTGTGACAGCCGCTTTTAATATTTTTTATAATTTGATATTTAAGTATTTTTCTTTTGTTGCGAGTCCGCCGCGTATGTGACGTTGGGCTTTGTTTTCATTGAGTACGATACGTGCCGCCTCAGCAAGAGCTGAATTAATGGTAGGTAAACGTTCTGTAACATCTTTATGTACCGTGCTTTTACTTATTCCGAAATTTTTGGCTGTCTGTCTGACGGTGGCGCCGGTTTCCACGATGTAATTGGCTATTTCTATTGCCCGGTCTTCAATCTGCTTATGTTTTAAAATGCTGTAGCTGTAACTGCTCATCATTTCACCCGTACATATTATTTTTACAATGTATGCAAAGAATAATAAGGTTATGCCGATAATAAAACAAATGCCTCTTGAAAAATGCAGAGGAGGAAAGACTGCACTTTTCAAGAGGCATTTGTTTAACAAAGAGAGAATCTATTAAAATAGGAGTACTAAATCGTTGGGGGGATACCCGGCGGCAAGCCGCCGGGTAAGAGTTATGAAAATGTTAAGTTATGCAACCATGTCGGAAGCATGTATTTATAATAATGCATAAATGTGTACAAATTTTGTCCGTGTTATAAAATAAAAATAAATTTTGAAAACTAAATCTAAACTATGGACCATAAATTAGAAAATTTCTTGAAAAAGCTCTTTTAAAATACTTTGAAATTGTATATAATGTAAGCAAGAATGTACAATTGATGAAGAGGAGAGAAAGGAGTTACATTAATTATGTTATCAACAGATATCGGAATTGACCTTGGTACCGCCAGCATACTTGTTTATGTTAAGGGCAAAGGAGTTGTTTTGAAGGAGCCCTCAGTAGTGGCGTTTGACAGGGATACTAATAAAATTAAAGCTATCGGAGAAGAAGCCCGTCTTATGATAGGTAGAACACCGGGTAATATTGTAGCGGTAAGACCGCTTCGTCAGGGTGTTATTTCAGACTATACGGTAACAGAGAAGATGCTTAAGCATTTTATCCGTAAGGCCATGGGAAGAAAGATTCTTAAGAAACCGCGTATCAGCGTTTGTGTTCCCAGTGGTGTTACAGAAGTTGAGAAGAAGGCTGTTGAGGATGCAACATACCAGGTAGGTGCAAGAGAGGTTGCCATTATTGAGGAGCCCATCGCAGCAGCTATCGGCGCAGGTATTGATATTTCCAAACCCTGCGGTAATATGATTGTAGATATCGGTGGCGGTACAACAGATATCGCTGTTATTTCACTCGGTGGTACGGTTGTAAGCACATCCATTAAGATTGCGGGCGATGACTTTGATGAAGCTATTGTTCGTTATATGAGAAAGAAACACAATCTTTTAATCGGTGACAGAACTGCAGAGGATATCAAGATTAAGATTGGTTCTGCATTTAAGCGCCCTGAGGTAACAACTCTTGATGTAAGAGGACGTAACCTTGTTACAGGTCTTCCTAAGACAATTACGGTTACTTCCGTAGAGACAGAGGAAGCTTTGAGAGAGACTACTTCTCAGATTGTTGAAGCTGTTCACAGCGTACTTGAGAAGACTCCGCCGGAACTTGCTGCGGATATCGCAGACAGAGGTATTGTTCTTACGGGCGGCGGTTGCCTCCTTCAGGGACTTGAAGAACTTATTGAGGATAAGACAGGTATCAATACCATGACAGCAGAAGACCCGATGACAGCGGTTGCTATCGGAACAGGTAAGTTTATTGAGGTTTACAGCGGTAAGTACAACTATTAGAAAAAGAGTTTGCGAAGCAAACTTTTTTGGGAGCGAAGTTTCCCGATATAACAAAAGCAAAGGAGAGACGAAGGATGGTAAGAGGTTTGTATACGGCATACACGGGTATGCGTAACCAACAACATCGGCTGGATACAATCACCAACAATCTGGCCAATTCGTCTACGACCGGTTATAAGCGTGAAGGTGCCACAGCACAGGCGTTTGATGATATGCTTATGACCAAGCTGAAAGATGGATCTGAGGGCTATGTAGACAGGAATGTAGGAACTATGAGTCTGGGTGTGAAGATAGGAGAGAATTACACCGACTATACACAGGGTTCATTTAAGGCGACAGAGAACACATTTGACCTGGCTATCGGAGGAAGTGGATTTTTTACGCTTTCCTACACGAATAAGCGGGGTGTGGAATCTACCACCTATACGAGGGACGGTTCATTTACTCTTAACAAAGAGGGATATCTCGTAACCAAGGATGGGGATTTTGTTCAGGGAGAGAGCGGTAATATCAGACTTTCAAGGGATGCCGACATTGTTTTTGATGATGACGGAACAATCTACGAGAACGGACAGTACGCGGACAAGCTGTTGATTGTTGATTTTGAGGATTACAATTATCTTGAAAAATTCGGCGAGAACATGTATCTTCCGGTAGAAGGCATAACCGAGAAAGAAGGAGATTTTACAATTAATCAGGGTTATCTTGAAATGTCCAATGTCAATGTAATTTCAGAGATGGTTGAGATGATTGCCATTACAAGGAATTACGAGGCCAACCAGAAGTTTATACAGTCAACAGACTCGTCACTTGAGCAGACTGTGACTCTTGGTACTTTGAGATAAAAGGAGGAGATTAACCTATGATGCGTTCACTTTGGACGGCGGCTTCGGGTATGAAGACGCAACAGACTAATGTTGATGTTATTTCCAACAACCTTGCCAATGTTAATACTGCGGCATATAAGAAAGAATCAGCGGAATTTAAGAGTTTATTATATCAGACACTTCAGGCGGAGACGACATCTGCCAATGGAGAGAATAAGCCCATCGGTGCACAGGTAGGACTCGGTGTGCGTAATGCAAGTATTACATCTAATTTTACACAGGGTAATCTTAATCAGACAGATAATACTTTTGATTTTGCAATTGATGGCGACGGTTTCTTCAGCATCCAGGAGAGTAACGGAGAGGCATATTATACAAGAACGGGAAGCTTCCAGATAACAACTGCCGTAGGTGGTGTTATGCTTGCTGATTACGAAGGCCGTCCGGTACTTGATGAACAGGGAAGCCCGATTATTTTTGATGGTAGCCTTGAGACTTCCAAGATAACGATTACCAAGGACGGAGAGCTTTGCTATCCCGATGAGACGAATAATCCTCAGCCCATGGGCATTAAGCTTGCGATTGTGAGATTTGCTAATCCTGCAGGACTTGAGAAGATGGGTTCAGGTCTTTATAAGGAGACAGAGGCCTCCGGTGATGCACAGCTTGAGAGCAATATGATGAATATCAAGAGAAGCGAACTTCGTCAAGGATACATAGAGGGTTCTAATGTCCAAGTTGTTGATGAGATGGTTGATTTGATTGTTGCGCAGAGAGCATATGAGATGAATTCCAAGGCTATTCAGGCTGCGGATGAGATGATGGGTCAGGCTAACTCGCTCAGAAGATAGGAGGGTAACCTATGATTGACGGTTTGGGTGCATTAACCTCAAGTACATATTTGGATCAAGCTAAGTCGGCATCAGCACAGGCTCTTGATAAGTCTCTTGACAAGGATTATTCCAAGGCAACCGAAGAAGAACTCATGGGTGCCTGCAAGGAATTTGAAGCATATTTTCTTGAACAGGTGTTTAAGGCACTTGAGAAGACTGCGAAGGTTCCGGGTGATGAGGATGATTCGTCATCTACAACCAAAACACTTGATATGTTTAAGGACCAGATGTATCAGGAGTATGCATCTTCTGCGGTTGAGAACGAGGGCTTTGGTATTGCACAGATGCTTTACGAGCAGATGAAGAGAAATTATAATTTGGATTGATAAATATGGATATACTTGAAGGATTTGTTGATAAAATAGTTTTTCGTAATGAGGAGAACGGATACAGTGTTCTCAGCGTTATATGTGATGACGAGGAGAAGACCATGATTGGGATTCTCCCGTATATTTCTGAGGGCGAATATATCGTTGCGGAAGGCATTTGCTCCACACATATGATGTATGGAGAGCAGTTTCAGGTAAAGAGCTACAGAATAGAGGCACCGGAAGACATGGTATCGATTGAACGATACCTTGGTTCCGGTGCCATTAAAGGTATTGGGCCTGTTATGGCTGCGCGTATTGTTAAGAAGTTTAAGAATGATACCTTTAGAATAATTGAAGAAGAGCCGGAACGTCTGGCAGAGATAAAAGGTATAAGTCCGAGAAAGGCACAACAGATATCAGAGAGCGTTTCTGAGAAAAAGGAAATGCGCGATGCCATGATGTTTTTACAACAGTACGGAATAAGCTCCAATCTCGGCCTCAAGATATACACGCGTTATGGCCCTAACATGTACAACATACTTAAGGAGAACCCTTACAGGATGGCAGAGGACATTGCAGGTGTAGGGTTTAAGATTGCCGATGATATTGCAAGTCGTATGGGTATATATGCCAATTCGGAGTATCGTATACGCAGTGCTATTCTTTATATTCTTCTTAAAGCGGCAGGTGACGGCAATGTATGTCTGCCCGTTGATATTTTGCTCGAGCAGACGAAGCAGCTTTTGCTGATTGATATAGAAGGCTTTGACACTCATCTTACGGATATGATGATTGATAAGAAGATTGTTATAAAAGAGACTGCAGAGGCAAAAGTGGTTTATGCTGCCATGTATTACTATATGGAGCTTAATACGGCAAGAATGCTTAAAGATTTGTATGTTTCGTTTAAGGTGCAGGAAGAAGCGGTTTATCGTCGCCTTGAAGCAATAGAGAGACACGGTGGCGTTGAGCTTGAGACAGAACAGCGCAAGGCTGTTGTTGCGGCGATGCAGAATGGTCTTCTTGTTATAACAGGTGGCCCGGGAACAGGAAAAACCACTACGATTAATACTATCATCAGATATTTTGAAGAAGAAGACAGGGAGGTTGTGCTTGCGGCGCCCACAGGAAGAGCTGCCAAACGAATGACCGAGACTACCGGTTATGAAGCGAGAACCATACACAGACTCCTTGAGATGAATGGTTCTCCTGAGGAGAACGAACATGCGCAGTTTTTGCGCGATGAGGATAATCCTCTTGATGCAGATGTGGTTATCGTAGACGAAATGTCTATGGTTGACATAACGCTTATTCATGCGCTTTTAAAAGCGATTACTATAGGTACAAGACTTATTCTGGTGGGAGATGTTAATCAGCTTCCGTCGGTAGGTCCGGGTAACGTTCTTAGCGATATAATCAGGTCAGAGAGCTTTCCGGTTGTAAAGCTTAACAAGATTTTCAGACAGGCAGCAGAGAGTGATATCATAGTAAATGCTCACAAGATTAATAATGGTGAACAGGTTTCCGTAGAGAACAGAAGCAAGGATTTTCTATTTCTTAAGAGAGACGACCCAAATATGATGATTAGCGCGATGCTTACACTTATCCAGAAGAAACTTCCGGATTATGTGCATGCAGATGTGCTTGATATACAGGTGCTAACGCCTACTCGTAAAGGTGCGCTCGGAGTCGAGAGACTTAATACGATTTTACAGCAGTATATTAATCCGCCCGACGATAAAAAGCGTGAATATGAATTTACAGGCGGTATTTTCCGCGAAGGCGATAAGGTAATGCAGATTAAGAACAATTACCAGCTTGAGTGGGAGATAAAGGGCAATTACGGAATCGTAACCGAGAGCGGTACCGGAGTTTTTAACGGTGATATGGGAATTATTAAGACAATCAACAGTTTTGCGGAGAGCATTACAGTTGAGTTTGATGAAGGCCGTCTTGTGACATATCCGTTTAAACAGCTTGAAGAACTGGAACTTGCGTATGCCGTTACGATACACAAGTCACAAGGTTCGGAATATCCGGCGGTTGTTATTCCGATGTTTCCGGGACCGAGGCTTCTGATGAGCCGTAATCTTTTGTATACTGCAGTTACAAGAGCGAAGCATTGTGTGTGCCTTGTGGGAATTCCTCAGGTATTTCACGAGATGATAGAAAACGCGAGGGAGCAAAAGAGATATTCGGGGCTTTGTGAGCGGATAATTGAAATGGGGGATTAATCAGTGTTTTTAAACATGCTGTTTCCGAGGCGTTGTCCCATATGCTCGGATATTGCTATGCCTAAGGGGGAGCTTGTCTGTTCGGAATGTGTGGATAATATTCCTTATATCAGAGGACCGCGATGTTATCGTTGCGGTAAGGAACTTAGGGACGAGCGGACAGAATATTGCTTTGACTGCAGTAAACATACCATGTATTATGAAAGAGGAGTTTCTCTGTTCAGATATAATCAGGTTATGCGCAGGGCAATGGATGGTTTCAAATATAAAAACAGGCGGGAGTACGCAGATTTTTTTACAACAGAGCTTATAAGGGTATATGGTGATGTATTGCAGAACTGGGAAGCCGATGCAGTCATACCGATTCCCATACATAAGAGCAGATGGAGGATAAGAGGCTATAATCAGGCGGAACTCTTGGCGGAGCCACTTGGTAAGTTTCTTCAGATTCCAATGGAAACAAAGCTTATTGTAAGAACACGCAAGACAAAGCCACAGAACAAATTAAATGATAAAGAACGCCAAAAAAATATAGAAGGTGCTTTCAAAATTCAGGAAAATGTAGTACAATTAAAGAAAGTAATTCTTGTAGACGATATATATACTACAGGAAGTACAATTAATGCTTGTGCGAAGCTTTTGCGTGAGGCAGGTGTGGAACAGGTGTATTTTGCCTGCATATGTATAGGTTCAGGTTATTAGTTTAGTATAGGGAGGTCGGTATTATGGATTTTAATATAGTTAACTGCAGAGGCTGTGGCTCATTGTTTAGGAGAACTTCAAATAACAGATTGTGCCCTCAATGTGCTAAGAAGCTTGAGGAGAAGTATAATGAAGTTCGTCAATACATTTCTGAGAATAAGGGCGTAAGTATCATGCAGGTTTCAAGAGAGATGGATGTGTCTGTTGATCAGATTAAGGCATGGATACGTGAAGACCGCTTGCAGCTTGATGAAGCCGGCGACCCTGAATTTTGCTGTTTGCAGTGTGGTGTACCGATTAGATCCGGTAAATATTGTGACCACTGTAAGAACCGTGTGCTCAATACACTTAACAGTGCATATCACAAGGAGAGAGTTGTTGAACAGCCTCAGCGTAGCTACAACAATGACGAGAAGAATCGAATGCGTTTCTTATAATTAATTTTTACGAGCAGAGGACATTATCCTCTGCTCTTTTATTTTGTACTTAGGCTCCGTGCCTGCCCCATATAGTTATAGTTTAGTGCACCGTTGGATTTTCGCAGACAACACAAGTGCATTAGAAGTTCTTTGTTTTTAAGCTTTCCGTCAAATTGTGCCGCGCAGAGTTGCCTGAGTGGAATTGAATAGAAGTTCAGTAGTTTGGTACATATGCAAATTTTATATGTAAGGGTTATAAGGCACGCTCTCGCTACGAAAAAAACCTAACGCTACTAAGGCTCCGCTACGAAATCAGCAAGACTTAATCAAGCTAATTGTTTGAGATTTCGCGCGGAGCCTAAGGAGCGAGGTTTTTTAAGTGCCTTTAACCCTTACATATAAAATTTGCATATGTACCAAACTACATGAACTTTTTCAATTCCATGAGTTAAACGGAGCGGCACAAAATAAAAAGACGGAAAGCAAAAACATTAGAACTTCTTTGCACTTGAAAATGTTGCAAGAAAATCCAACGGTGCACTAAACTATAACTATATGGGGCAGGCGCGGAGCCTAAGTACAAAATAAAAGAGCAGTAGAAAAATGTTTATGTTTTTGTGAAAAATTTAAAAAATACTATAATGTAATTTGGAAATTGGTCGATAAATAATACAGATAAGTTTTTTACTAGTTGTGTAAAGGAGTAATTTTCGTGGCAAGCCTTATTGAAAATATGATTACAATTTTGGAAGAGGAAGAGCTTTTACATGAGAAACTCACTGAACTTGCCAAAGAGAAGGCCGGTGTTATTGTTAAGAATGATATAGAGGAACTTCAGCGTATTACGGAGTCGGAGCAGATACTCATGGATGGGGTGCTTGCGGCGGAGAAACGCAGGGAAGAATGCCTTAAGGATATCAGTATCGTAATTAATAAGCCGGTGAATGCAATTACCGTTACCATGTTGGCTGAGCTCATGAAGGGCAAGCCGGAGATACAGAGAAGACTTATGAAGATTCATGACAATTTCGGTAAGATACTTAAGAACCTTAAGATGCTTAACGAAAGAAACAACGCTTTGATAAAGGAGTCGTTGGATATGATACAGTTTGACCTCAATTTGCTTACGGCGATGAGGCAGACACCGATAACCGCTGATTACGATAAAAATGCCGGTAATGTAGGGATGCACACTACAGGACGCGGAGTTTTTGATAAGATTCAATAGAAGGGAGAGATTAGAATGCGTATAGATGCTTATACACAGATTAGTCAGCTATATCAGGCAAGTACAACGAAGAAGACACAGAATTCGCAGAGAACCTATGGTAAGGATCAGGTTACAATTTCTCGTGCAGGAGCTGAATTTCAGATGACGCAGCAGGCAGTCAAAGATGCTCCCGAAGTAAGAGAGGATCTCGTTGCAAGCCTTAAGAAGCAGATTAACGACGGAACATACCAGGTTAGCGGAGAGAGCTTTGCAGAGAAGCTCATGCAGCGTTACAACGAAATGAGAGCTTTCTAAGAAAGCACAGACTAAACAAATCGGCTACATGGATGTATTTTAAGCGACAAGGATGTTGCGATGGGATTTTGAAAGGATGGTAGCTGATGGGTGGAATAACTTCATTGTATACAGGCGTTTCCGGCTTAAGAAGCAGTCAGACCGCCATTAATACAACATCGCATAATCTTGTTAATGTTAATACCGAAGGCTATGTAAGACAGCAGGTCGTGTTTACTGATACGACTTATAAGAACGTGAGCAATAACGGTCTTAATGCGCAAAAGGTAGGCTTTGGTGTTAATCTTCAGGATATCAGAAGAATCAGGGATATTTTGCTTGATAAGGCCTTTCGTACAGAGACCGGCAGACAGTCTTTTTATGAAGAGGCTTTTCAGGCTGTAGATGAGATAGAGGGTATCCTTGGCGAACTTGACGGAGTTTCTTTCGGCACATATCTTAATGAGCTGTGGGAATCTGTTCAGGAAGTTGAAAAGGATGCATCAAGTATGGTTGCCCGCTCTGCGCTCGTACAGAATGCGGTAACCTTTATTAATCGTGCCAATGCAGTTTATGACGGACTTATCAACTATCAGAGCACGCTTAATACAGAGGTAATGAATAAGGTTAACAGAATAAATGAGATAGGAGACTCTATTGATTCCCTCAATAAGCAGATTATGCGTATTGAGAGTACAGGTGTTGAAAGCGCCAATGATATGAGAGACCAGCGAGACGAGTTGCTTGACGAGCTTTCATCATTAATCAGGACGGAATACGTAGAGGAGCCTACCGGTATGGTACGCGTTCGAACAGAAGGCGTTGTTTTTGTGGATATAACAGGCGTTAACCACATGGGATATGAGATGCTTGACACAGAAGTCGGTTCAGATTATTTCACTCCCACATGGCCGGAGCTTGGCGGAAGAAAAGTATATAATCTTGAGGTCGAGATTTCTACTGCCAAGAATAATGATATAGGAGCGCTTAAGGGGCTTTTGCTTGCAAGAGGTAACAGCGCAGCCAATTATACGGACATTCCAAATTCAGACGATCCAAAGTATCAGCTTAAAGATGACAATGGTGATTTTCTTTATAATTACGAAGAAGATCTTGACAGATACAGAAGAATTATTGAACCGTCGATTGTTAAGACTGTAATGGCAGAGTTCGATATGCTTATTAATTCTATAGTAACTCAGGTAAATAATGCACTTTGCCCGGATATATCGGCTACGGACCCGGATGTAGGTCTTACGATAGGACAGGTACTTACCACAGCGGACGGTAAGACGATTACGGTAACCAAGGATACACTTGTTCTTAATACACATTATAATGAGAATTCAGCAGGATTCGGTACGGATGATGACAGGACACAGGGTGCAGAGCTTTTTTCAAGAGATCATACCAAGAGATATATCGAGTGTACCGATGCGGCGGGCAATACATACAAGGTTTATAATACTATAAATGAATTCGGGCTTGAGTCGCTTTATACACTCGGTAACATTGATATCAATTATGATGTGCTTGATAATAAGGATTTGCTCGGACTTAATACAAGGGATGGTGCGGTAGACCAAAAGAGAGCTTCTGCACTTGCAATTCAGTGGGATACACCTTGTCTTAAGCTCGGACCGGATTATGTATCCTATGATGATTTTATCGAGTTTTATTCGGAGTTTACGGGACAAATTGCCAATGCCGGTGATTTGTACAACAATATGATTAATTACCAGACCTCGCTTGCAGGAGGTATTGACGATCAGAGAACCGGAATTACAGGAGTGTCTTCGGACGAGGAACTTGCATACCTGATTCAGTACCAGAACGCATACAATGCGGCGTCGAGATATATTACGGTTATTGACGAGATGCTTGAACATATCGTAACACAGCTTGGATAATCGTCGGAAGGAGGCGTAACATATGCCATCAACATTTTGGGGACTTAATATTGCTACATCGGGTCTTAATGCGTCACAGATAGCGGTAAATACAACAACTCATAATATTGCCAACTCCCAGACCAACGGTTTTTCACGTCAGAGTACCAATGCGGCAGCGGCAGAGGCGCTTCGTACATACCAAAGCTTTGGTATGCAGGGTAGTGGTGTAACGGTAAGTGATATTACGAGAACAAGAGATTCTTACTATGATAATAAATACTGGAACAACAATGCGGAAGAAGGCCATTATGATGTAAAACATTACTATATGGACCAGATAGAGCTTCAGTTCAATGAGTTTGGTACAAGTACGACAGGTTTTACAACGATGTACGGTAACTTTTTTAATGCACTTGATGAACTCAGCAATTATCCGTCAGAGATTAATTACCGTAATGTAGTGTTGCAGTACGGAGAAGCTCTTGCGGAGTATTTCACCAATATTTCAACCAATCTTAAGACAATACAGAATGAATGCAACAACGAGATTAAGAATATTGCGGCACGAATCAATACATATGCCAATGGTATAGCATCTCTTAACGAGCAGATTAACACTCTTGAGATGAACGGCGGAAGCGCCAATGACTTAAAGGATAAAAGAGATGTGCTCGTAGACGAGCTTTCCAAACTTGTTTCCATTACGGTTATTGATGAACTTTCAGATACGGGAAGTTCAAGCTACAAGGTAAAAATTAACGGACAGATTCTTGTCGAGGGCCATAATTATAATGAACTTACGACTGTGCCCAGAACAGAAGTTACCAAAAGAAATGATGAAGATATGCAGGGACTTTACGATTTACAGTGGGAGTCGGGAGTAACCTTTGATCTTTATTATGCAGGGCTTACGGGAGAGATTAAAGGATATGTCGATATCAGGGACGGTAATGACGGACAGGTTACCCTGACGGGTGAAATTGGCGTGGCATATAAGGGAATTCCGGATTATCTTGAAGAGATTAATGACTGGGTAAGAATATTTGCTTATGAGCTGAATGAACTTCATGTTACGGGTGAGACTCTTGAAGGAGATAAGGCAGAACCGTTTTATATTTTGAAGGATATGACCTTGGAAGAACAGCAAAAAGCGGCCGACAAGGAAGGTATTTCACTTAATGAATATATTAAAAATAATATGACGGCCGATAACTGGCGTGTTAATCCGGCTATAGCTACGAATCCGTATAAGCTTGCAACTACTGTGGATGTTTCACAGGGACCGGACAATCAGGATTTGATTCTTAAGCTTGCGGGACTCAGGGATGAGAGAATATATGTAAGCGGTAATGCAGAGGATTGTTTCCAGAGAATAGTTTCAGCGATAGCAATCAACACATCTGCGGCTAAGAATATGGAAGACAGTTTTACCAATATCGGTAAGGCGATTGTTAACCAGAGATTGTCGATTTCAGGTGTTGATGAAGATGAGGAGGCAATGGACCTTGTAAAATACCAGAACGCTTATGAACTGGCTGCCAAGGCACTTACGGTAATGGAGGAAATCCTTGATAAGCTTATCAACGGAACGGCAGTATAAGGAGGGTAACATATGAGAATTACAAACGGTATGATGATAAATAACGCTCTCAGGGATATCAACAACAATAAACTTAACCTTGACCGTTATAATACACAGTTGTCAACTGAAAAAAGAATACAGAAACCTTCGGAAGATCCTATTATTGCCATTCGTGCATTGAGATTTCGAAGTAACCTTGCAGAAATAGATCAGTACCTTGAACGCAATATTCCGGATGCAGAATCATGGATTAAGGTTACGGAGGATGCACTTATAGGTGCAAGAGATATGACACAGAGCCTGCAGGAGGATTTGACACAGGGTGCCAATGAGACACTCGGAACTGACGAGCGTGACGCTATTGTTAAGAATCTTCAGGCGTACAGGGATCAGATTTTCCAGAATGCTAATGCTGATTATGCCAACAGAAGCATTTTCACAGGCTATAAGACAGCCAGTACAATGACTTTTGAGGCAAAGGACGAAGATATCAAATATGTAATAACACAGAAGCTTACAGCAACCAGTTTGGACAGATATTCGGTTGTGCAGAACAATGTTGCACCGAGTGAACTCGGACCGGTTAACGTGGACGAGATGCCTTACATGGTAACCAATCATCGTGTGAGACTTGCATATAATAAGCTTGACATTGATATTGCAGGCGGAATTAACACAGGGTTAAGTCTTACGGATGAAGACGGTAATGCAGTGCCCGGACTCGAACTCGAGACAGTTTATCTTAAGGATGGTGTATATAAAAATGCAGCAGGTGATGAGGTAGATCCTTACGATACTTCGGGTGGTAAAAATTATCTTATTGCCGATTCGGGAGAAATTATTTTTAGTGAGTCCGGTTACACCAAATATGTTCAGTCAACTGAAAATGGCGGAGTATTAAGTCTTACGTATCAGAAGACGGGGTTTGAAAAGGGAGAATTAAAGCCGGAACATTATTTTGAATGTGAGCTTACAACCGCTACCGCAACAGAGACTTTTGAGTATTCGGGAGCACCGCAGGATATAGAGTACACCGTTAACTTTGAGATGAAGTTAAAGGTTAACACGGAAGGCCGAGATGTTTTTTCGCATGATATTATCAGAGACGTGGATGAACTTATTAATTGCGTTGCACTCGTTAGTCAGATAGAAGAGAATATAACAAATATAGAAAAGAAAATAGCGGTATCCGAGGGTGCGGAGAAAGAGAATCTTGAGACAGTTAAAGAAGCACTTGAAAAAGAATTCGCACTTGCCGAGGAAGTTATGCAGAAGCGTTTTGAGGAAGGGATTACAGAGTTCCAACTTCATCAGCAGAAATTTGATTTGGCAATTACAGAAGTCGGTAACAGAGGTGTGCGCCTTAAGCTTAACAAGGAGAGGCTTACAAGCCAGCAGACCAATATTGAAGAGCTTAAATCCAAGAATGAGGATGCAGATCTTGCTGAGACAGCAATACTTCTTACAACGTCTAAGGATGTATACGAAGCATCGCTTTCTGCAGCAGCCAAGCTTACGGGTAATAATTTGTTAGATTTTATACGATAACGGAGGTATGATATAATGAAGGTAAAAACAAGGATTTTTGGGGAAGTTGATATTGCAGAAGAGAAAGTACTCGCATTTGACAACGGAATAATCGGTCTTGAGGATATGAAGAAATTTGTGCTTTTGTATGATTCCGAAAAGGGAGAAGGAGACACAATAACATGGCTTCAGTCACTTGATGATGAGAATTTTGCAATTCCGATTATTAATCCGTACCTTGTAAAGGAGGATTATAATCCTGTGGTTGAGGATGAAATACTGGCTTCCATCGGTGAGCTTAATCCTGAAGATTTGATGATATTTACAACTATTAAGGTTCCTGCCGATATTACCAGGATGACAGTTAATTTTAAGGCGCCGATTGTTATTCATGCGAATACAAGAAAAGGTTGTCAGGTAATAGCTGAGAATGATGATTATCTCGTAAGAGAGCCTATTTACGAGGCATTAAAGAATGCAAAAGAAAGGGCAGGTGAATAAGTATGCTGGCCTTATCAAGAAAGAAAGAAGAAGCAATCGTTATTAATAACGATATTGAAGTTGTAGTGCTGGAGATAAAGGGTGATCAGGTTAAGCTTGGAATATCTGCTCCCAAATCAGTACCGATTTACAGAAAAGAAGTATATTTACAGATTCAGGAGAGTAATAAGGAGTCTGTAAGTGCCGACGGAATCGAGGCATTACGTAATATTTTTAAATAAAATTTGATTTCTGCTGTTAATTTTATGGGAATTATGTCCGATATAACTAACAGCAGAATATTTTAATTTATAGGAAAATTCTAAATTTACATGGAGGTGCAAGAAATGTCATTAGAAGGAATCAGAGCGGTATCATCATATCAGAGCACACAGCCGGTAGCTGCTTCGGCAACTACACCAAGTGTTTCGGCTGCAGCGGCGGTAAAGACAGCATCAGTTTCTGATACGGTGGCAGTTAAGAAGAAAGCAGTATATGAAGGCGCAGAAGGAAGCGCTTATGCTCAGGGCGAGGAAACAAAAAAGAAACCGGTTTCAACGGCAGAGTTACAGAAGACGGTTGACAGACTCAATATTGAGATGAATAAGACGGAGTGCAGATACAGTCTGCATGAAGCTACCAACAGGGTAATGATTAGCATTGTGGACAAGGATACCAAGGAAGTTATTAAGGAATTCCCTGTTGAAGAGGCGTTAGACAGGATTTCAAAGGCACTTGAATTGGCAGGTCTTATTGTAGACGAGAAATTGTAAGGAGGTGTTCATATGCCTATACGTTTATCTGGTATGGTTTCAGGCTTGGATACTGAATCATTGGTTCAGGAGCTCGTGTCATCATATAATGTGAAGAAAGAATCTTATGAGAAGAGCCAGACGAAGCTTGAATGGAAGCAGGAAAAATGGAAAGAATTAAACACAAAGATTTATAAATTATATTCGGGAAGTTTAAGTAATCTTCGTATGTCGAAGGCATATAACAGTAAGAAAACTGTTGCATCTGACGAGACTAAGGCAAGTGTTATTGCAGCTTCTAATGCAATTCAGGGGTCACAGTCTTTGGAAGTTTTAGATCTTGCTAGTACAGGTTATCTTACGGGAGCAGATCTTAAGGGTGATTACACGACATCCTCCAAGCTTTCGGAGCTTGGTATTACTGCGGATACATCCATTACATTGACAGTGAATGGGGAAACAAAAGAGATAGCACTTACTCCTGATATGACAATTAATCAGTTTACGGAAGCCTTGAAGGCAGAGGGACTTAATGCGTCTTTTGATACCAATAACCAGAGATTTTTTATAAGCTCCAAGGAAAGCGGTAAGGCGGCAGATTTTGAATTGTCAGGTGATATGGCGGCACTTAGCGCACTTGGTCTTGACTATGATAATGCGGGTAGTGAAGCAGTTAAGCTTGCCGGAGAAGATGCGAGAATTCTTCTTAACAATGCTGAGTTTAAGTCTTCGAGCAATAACTTTTCCATTAACGGTCTTACAATTGAGGTTAAGGAGAAGACGACATCTGCGATAACACTCAGTACAAGTACTGATGTAGATGCAATTTACAATACGATTAAGGGTTTTATTAAAGAGTATAACGAGCTTATTAAAGAGCTTGACACAATATACGGTGCGGACTCTGCAAAGGGTTACGAGCCGCTTACAAGCGAAGAGAAGGAAGCAATGTCCGAAGAGGATGTTGAGAAGTGGGAAAAGAAGATTAAAGATTCATTGCTTAGAAGAGATAATACCGTAGGTTCGCTTTCTTCGATGCTTAAGAATACGATGCAGTCAACATATGAGATTAACGGAACCAAGTACAGCTTGTCAAGCTTTGGCATCGGAACACTCAGCTATTTTACTGCATCAGAGTTTGAGAAGGGTGTTTATCATATTGACGGAGATCCTGATGATGCATCATCTTCAGGAAGTGATGATAAACTTAAGAGCATGATTGCGGCAGATCCCGAAGCAGTGGGAGAATTCTTTAAGAATCTTGCAACAGACCTTTATGAGAAGGTCGGCGAGAAGATGCAGGCTACACAGCTTAGCAGTGCGTTTACCGTATATAATGATAAGCAGATGACTACAGAGCTTACGGACATTAAGAAAAAGATTTCTGATTGGGAAGAGTATGTTACGGAGCAGGAAGATTACTGGTACAGTAAGTTTGCCGCTATGGAAAAAGCTATGTCAGAACTTCAGGCTAATTCGTCATATTTGTCAGGTCTTTTGGGAACAGCTCAATAATAATTAAAGTACTTTAGGAGGTTGTTTATATGGCAACAATGCAGAGTGCGTATGCTACATATCAGAACAGCAAAATAATGACAGCTACTCCGGCTGAATTGACTCTTATGTTATATGAGGGTGCAATTAAGTTTTGTAATATTGCCATCATGGGTGTTGAGCAGAAAGACATTCAGAAGGCACATACCAATATAAGAAAAGTCCAGAATATTATTGCTGAGTTTCGAGCAACTCTTAACCACAAATATCCTGTCGCTCAGGATTTTGAAAATGTGTATTCTTACTTGAGCGATCGACTTGTTGATGCGAACATTAAGAAGGATAAAGAGATACTTGAAGAGGTCCTTGTACATCTTCGTACGATGCGTGACACGTGGAAAGAAGTTATGCAGATTGCAGGAAGACGTGCATAGAACAATATAATCGGACAGAGGTATGTATATGGAGCATGAAACAGAATATGTACAGATAATGATTGACAGTCTTAAGAAAAAAGTTGACATACTCAATCAAATTACGGAACTCAACAATGAACAGAAGGTGCTTATTCAGGCGGAAACACTTGATTTGGAAGCGTTTAATGTTACTGTTGATAAAAAAGGTGAATGTATAGATACACTTAATAATCTTGACAGTGGTTTTCAAAAACTTTATGACAGGGTTAAAGAGGCGCTTGAAGGTAAGAAAGAAGCGTATAAGCCCCAAATTAAAGAGATGCAGACTCTAATATCAAAGATAACACAGCTCAGTATGTCAATTCAGGCAGAAGAGGAGCGTAACAAAGATACCATCAAAGCCCACTTTACCAAACTCAAGAAAGAGGTTTACCAAATCAAGAATTCACAAAAAGTAGCCCAGAACTACTACAACAGTATGAACAAACTTAATTTCGTAGACCCGCAATTCTTAGATAAGAAAAAATAAATCACAGGCAGTTTCCAACCAATGGAGGCTGCCCTTTTTATGTCCTGCACCCACTCTACCCGTCTGCCATACAGTACAGCTTTAAGGCGATATTTGCTTTCCGAAGGCAACAAAGGTTTTCTAGAAGTACTTACGCTTTTAAGCTTTCCACCCAATTGTGCCGCGCAGAGTTGTCTGAGTGGAATTGATTAGAAGTTCAGTGGTTTGGGGAATATGTAATTTTATATGCAAGGGTTATAAGGCACGCTCTCGCTACGAAAAAAACCTAGCGCTACTAGGCTTGTGAGACGAAACAATTAGTATATCATTCATATGATTCTTTGAGTTTCGTCTCACGAGCCAAGGAGCGAGGTTTTTTAAGTGCCTTTAACCCTTGCATATAAAATTACATATTCCCCAAATCACATGAATTTCTTCAATTCCAAGAGTTTAACGGAGCGGCATATAATCGTAAGGTGGAAAGCAAAAGCGTTAGTACTTCTTAAAACCTTAAATGTTGCGAGCGAAAGCAAATATCGCCTTAAAGCTGTACTGTATGGCAGACGGGTAGAGTGGGTGCAGGACATAAAAAGGGCAGCCTCCGTTGGCCGGAAACTGCCTGTGGTTTATTATTGTATTTAGTTGCGGACTTCGAGAAGTTTGTTTTTTAATTCGTTCTCGATCTTGCGAAGTTCTAATTCGGCCTCGGCACGTTTCTTGCGGCCGTCGGACTGAATCTTGATTACTTCGTCGAAGGTTGAGATGAGGGCCTGATTTGTGGTTTTGAGTGTCTCGATGTCTACTATGCCACGCTCTGTCTCCTTGGCTGTTTCGATGGTTGCCATCTTGAGCGTTGCAGCATTTTTCTTGAGGAGCTCATTAGTCATGTTAGTTACTTCCTGCTGTGCTTCTGCAGCCTGCGCGGAATGAGAAACACCGAGAGCAAGAACCATCTGGCTCTTCCAAAGAGGAATTGTGTTAACAAGAGTTGACTGAATCTTCTCTGCCATCAATGTATCGTTGGACTGTACGAGACGAATCTGCGGAGCCATCTGAAGAGAAATCGCTCTTGTAAGCTCAAGATCGTGAACCTTCTTCTCAAAACGATTGATGAGGTTGGCAAAATCGTTGGCTGCCTGTGCATCTTCGGGAAGACCGGATGCTTTGGATTTCTCAATTAATGCGGGAAGCTCTTCGTTCTGAGCTTTTTCAAGGCGCTTTTTGCCGGCAAGGATGTACATTGAGAGCTCTTTAAAGTATGTAAGGTTAAGGTCATACATCTTGTCGAGCATTGCAACATCCTTTAATAATGTAATCTGCGCATCTTCGAGAGCTGTTGAAATTTTGGCAACGTTGTTCTCTGCCTTGTCGTATTTAGCCTGAAGTGCTGTTACCTTATTGGCAGTTTTCTTGAAGAAGCTTAAAAGTCCCTTGGGCTCGTCATCAACATCAAAGCTCTTGAGCTCTGTAACAACACTTGAAAGCATGTTACCTACTTCGCCGAGGTCTTTTGTCTGAACCTTGTCTAAAGCAGTTCCCGAAAAATCTGCAATCTTCTTTTGGGCACCTGCACCGTACTGCATTATGAGGCTTGAATTGTTAAGCTCAATCTGTGATGCGAAAGTTGCAATCATCTCGCGTTCTTCTGTTGTTAAGGTACTTTCGTCAAAAATCTGCTGAGCAGGTACTGCGGCATTGGCCTCAATCTCTGAAAGTGCTGCTGAAACCTCTGCTTCGGCTTCTGTCTGTACATCATCCTTGAAGGGCTCAAAGGTTAATGTAGGTGTTGCGTTTACTGAAAATTCCTGTAAATCCTTATCCATTATTATTCTCCTTTCGTTTCAAAAACACTTTTGGTAAGACCTTCACGGGCAAGCATTGTCTCAAGTACCGAAATATCGGCGGACACATCCCAGGCGGTTGCCTGGAAAAGACTGTCAAAAAGCTTGATAAATGCATGGTTGATGGTGTCTAAAGTGCCTAAAATCTCTTTTTTTGCAGTGTTTATATTTTCACCCTGGATGGGTTGAATATCGAAGTCACGATAAACTGTTATCAGCTTGAGTGTGGTGGGCATGTAATACTGTATGAACTTATCGAGCTCGGGAAGTTGTTCGGGATGCTCATCAATATGCTGAAAAATTTTATCAATGGTAGTTTCGAGCGTGTCAAGTTTGGATGAAATTTCTTCATCAGGAAGTTCATCATTAATCTGACGAATCTTTTGAATATATTCGGTTCCCTGCTTGATAACGGCATTAACCTTGTCATTCTGTCGCTTGGATTCATCAATTACAGTGTCCTGTGTGCCTGCAGAAGCAGTGCTGTTTACGCGGTTATAATAACCGTCCTGAGCTGCCATGTACTGCTGCCAGCTTGCATTGTTGGCAATAAAGCAAGTATACTTTTCATCAAAATGCCCTTCGAGGAACATTCCGTCCGAGAGCATCTTTTGCAAATCACGGATTACATATTGCTCAGAACGTCCTACTGAGCGGGCTAGCTCTGATATTGAAGCATAGCCTTTAGAGCGGAGTCTTGACATATACATCTGAAAACGGGTATATCTTTTTCGGATTGATGAGCCGCGCCAGGTAAGTATAATCCAAAAAGGTAATGACATAAAAAGTCCGCCGGTTGTAACGCTCAAAGCAGTGACGCTCGGAAGTGCCGAACTGACTGCGGCTAACGCTAATGTGCCTACAGATGTAAGTGCTGTGGCTGTAATACCGAGTGCGTAATAAAAGGAACCTTTTATCTTGCCAACAGGCCTGTGAGGTATTGCTACGGCCGGAGCCTGTTTACCCGGAGTCTTGGCAGGTACCGAAGCAGCATTGCGGCTAATCTGTTTGGAAGATGTGCTTCCTGTCGGCGGTTTGTATGCTATTGTCTGTGAGGACATAAAACCTATATGGACATTGCTTCGTGGAGCAGAATTGTCCGGAGTTACAGGAGTCTGTGCCTTATTTGAAACAGGTTGTTCGTCTACCGGTTTATAACGGAGACGGTATCTGAGCTCTTCAAGTGCACTGTTAACCGATGAAGTTATGTCATTATTTAAATTAGTAAAGTCCTTGGATTCTATGGCGGACTGAACCTTGTCTCTTATTTCTTCTTTTAAATTTGAATTTTTGTTATCCATATACCCCTCCGGATGTCACATAGGCTCGCAATAAAAACAAATGTCGCTTCACGCCGCTTGTTTTTCCTTTTCTATGGAAAACTTCGTTTTCAAAAGAGTTTGCATTGCAAACTCTTTTACAGGCGCTGTTCATATTATACATTATCAAAATTTCAAAATCAATATGCTTTATGTCATATTGGGTGGTTAGAAGCAATAAAAAACTGCCGCTGCAGTGAAGCGGATAATCCGTACCTTGCAGTGACAGTTTTAATTGTTGATATTACGGAATCCAATATCCGTTAGGATCGAAGGAATAAACGGTTCCGTCTATGTTCTTACTACAGCTGGCGAGCATTTTTCCTGTGTCGGGCATGAGGTAGAACCAATCTTCGCCAAGCTTAAGCCAGCCGGTATGCATAATACCTGTAGTCTTATCAAGATAGTACCAGGTATTGTTTAAGTGTATCCACTCTCTCATCATTACGCCGTCAATATTGAAGTAATAGCGGTTGCCGTCAATGTCTGTCCAGCCTTTTTGCATTACACCTGTAGTATCAAAATAATAGGTGGCACCGTTAATTGTTTGCCATCCGGTTTTAAGTACTGAATCATTTCCGAGGTAGTATGTTTTGTTGCCGAGAGTAATAAATCCGTTTGCACGTGCACCACTATCATGGAAGTAGTACTGCTTACCGTCGATGGCTTGCCATCCGGTTAACATATCGCCGTTACCGGGAGTAAGATAATAAGTGCCGCTCGGAATAGTTATCCAACCTGTAGCCATTTTGCCGTCGGATTTTAAATAGTACCAATCATTCTTATACTCGATCCAGCCTGTAGCCATCTTTCCGTCATCATTAAAATAGTACCATATGTTGTTAAGAAGAGCCCAACCCGTATGCATACGACCTGTTACATCAAAATAATACTTTTCTCCGTCAATAGTCTGGATGCCGGTTACGGGTTTATAGTTTTTGTGATAGTAGTAAGCCCCATTCTTTTGACACCATCCATTTTGGATAATTATCGAAGAATAATCTTTATAAAGATAATTAATATCTACATTACCGCTTATTCCATTAACCCTTCCTGTGCTGCTTGCCTGCCATATATCATATTTGTTATATGTGCAGAAACTGTTGTATTGGGCAACCCACAAATCATATTTTATTGCGGATGTCTGAATATAGCTGGTAAACCAGGTCTTGCTTCCGTAAACAATCGGATAGTAGCCTGCAGCTTCGATGGTTGAACAAAACGCATTTGCGATGGCTGCCAGCTCGGCCGGTGTTTTTGCCCTGTGTACACTGTCTTCAATGTCGATTGCAACAGGGAAAGAAACATTATATTTCTTTATCTGGCTGATTACAAAATTGGCTTCATTAACAGCCTGTGCAGGTGTGGTTGCATATGAATAAATATATACACCAACCTTAAGACCTGCATTGTTCGCACCTGTCATGTTGTTATGAAACTGGGCATCCAAAGTATATTTGGAGTTACCGGATACCCGAACTATGGCAAAATCAATACCTGAATTTTTGACGGCGCGCCAATTGATTGTGCCTTGATAACGGGACACATCTATACCTTTGCTTATAACACCACTGAGCCACTGCCCGTTATTATTTACATAATAGCCATCCGGAGTACGAGTATTTGTAAGTACAGTGTTTGAATTTGTAAAATAATAATCATATCCGTTGATTTTATGCCATCCGGGGGTAGTGGTCAGAGCGCCGCTTGAGTCAAATGTATATGTACCTTCAGGAAACCTTACGTTGCCTGTGGCCATTTTACCGTTGCTGTAAAGGTAATACAGGTGACCGTTGTCGGTAAGCAGTCCGGTTTGCATTGCACCCGAGGTTGTACCGAAATAGTACCAGCTTCCGTTTAGAAAGGCCCAGCCCTTATGCATATTGCCGGCGGAGGTATAATAATACTTGTTGCCACCGGAAGTAACCCAGCCTGTAGCGGCATGTACGGCACTTGCAGAAAGCAGGCATATAGTGCAAGTCAAAAATGATACAATAAATAATTTTTTTGCTTTCTTCATTCCATTCCTCCTTTTTTTATTGCATATCAACTATACATTATATTCGACAAGTTGTATATTACAAAAATATGGTATGTTTGTAGTAAAATGGCAACGTTTATACGAAAATTGTAACTTCTACTGTCGAGATGTGTCGAGCAAATAAGATTTACAAAAAATACTCGACAGTATACAATTAAAGCAGAGTAGGAGGAATAAGCGTATGATGAAATTACATGTATGTCCTGAATGTAAATACAGGGTATTGACATCTCGCAGACTTGAATGCGAGTGCAAGAATTGCCAGGTATCAATGCTTAAGGTTGATACGGTTGGATTTGAAGAGTGGTGGCAGATGAGTGAAGACGAAAGAGATGTTGCAATAGAGCAGTTTTTGGATAATATAAAACTGCGTATCAGTATATAAATAAAAAGTCCCCTGTTTTAGGCAGTGTTTAAAACAGGGGACTTTGTGTTTTTTTTAGTTATTTTTCTCAGCTTTGTTAATGGATGGGTCAGTGGTTGTACCGGAATCATTGAAAATATATGACTCACCCTTTACATTAAAAAGAAAGGATTTATCGCCTGCATTAGACTTCAGGCATTTGATGCAGGTAATTTCATTCTCACTGACTTCGAATACTCGGGCAATATATTCAAGTGCGGCATTGCCTGAATTATTTTGGTATTTTGTGTCAAAGAGACGTAACTCTTCGAGATTTTCAAATTCATAAACGGTATTGTCGGGACGACAGTTACAGTAAAATTTTAAGTCGTGTAGTTTGTCTTTGACTATCTGTTCCCAGTAAAAGTTCTCTGTGCCGGGTGTATCGTAATATTCCTCGACATAAGCACGGTACTTTTCGGAAAATTCCCTGTCAAAATAAGCGGGACCGTACATTACATAAGAATCTGCACCGCCGATTTGTACGTCGGTTACCAGGTTGTCTTTGTCTGTAATAAGGCACCATTCAGAAGTATCGCCTTGCATATATGCACCGCTGTACCATGCGGCAGGCTCATATTCATTATATATATTGTCGCGGAGCCAATTGTCGGAAGCCAATATATAAGTATTTTTTAATAAATGTCTTACATGGTAAAGTGTAGAGAGCGAATTTTTGGAAGAGTATTCGGGATTGTAAATAAGCTTAACATTGTATTTGTCGATTAAATACTCAAATTTTTCTTTGAGGTAGCCTACAACAATCGTTATGTCGGTAATACCGGCATCATGAAGCTGCTTAATCTGACGTTCCACCATACGTTCGCCGAGAACTTCCAAAAGTCCTTTTGGCATTTCATAAGAAAGCGGTACGAAGCGTGAGCCGAAGCCGGCAGCAGTAATTATGGCATTGTCAACTTTATATTTTTGCATGAAGTTCATACCGGCATCTGTCAGGAAATAACCGTTGTCCTCTTTAATTGTTATAAGACCATTGTTTTGCATATTCTTAAGTTGTTCGTTTGTCTTGTCGAGAGAGAGATGAATTTCTTTGGCAAGTTCGTTCTCTGTTATATGTGGATTTTTGAGTATGGTTCTGCCGATTAATACTGCTATGTTCATAAATGCCTCCAAAACAATAGTTTATGAAAATTATAATGAATATATAAATTTGCGTCAACAGTAAAGAATGTATTTTATGTAAAAGATAGAGTGTTTTTTTAGAAATAGTATGATATAATATAGTAGAATGGTACTGTTAATATATTGAACAGAGTGTCCGATAAAAATTATGGATAATAATACAAAGGAAGTGACATTATGCGAAGGACTGTATACAAGTGGCTTGCGGGGCTTGCAATTATGATTACATTTATGGCGTGCAGTATAATATGTGTATGTGCGGAGCAGGAGGCGGTTAAGCCTACTATGATAACGGCTCGTTTTAGTGGTAGTATGAATCTCGGCGCTACAATTGATAAGTCACGTTTTACAATAGTTGCATATTATACGAATGAGACCAGCAGAACACTTACACCTGAGGAATTTGATATTTATCCAACTACTATAGAAGCGATAGGCAATAATGCAATCAATGTAAGTTATAAGTATAATGGTGAGAAAGTCAGCATCAATGCAACCGTTTTCGGACGTACACCTTCCACTCTTACAAAAATTGTGGCTACATATACAGGAGGAACGATTGTTTCCGGTGATGCGGTGGACAGAGGTGATGTCAAGGTAATAGCACATTACGGGGACGGAACGAGTGCAGAAGTTGATACGTGGCATTTTGCCAATTATATAATTACCGGAGGAACCAATGTCGTATATGTTGTTTATACGGAAGACGGGTATACACGTAACTGTCCTATACGAATCGAGGGCAGAACACTTGCAGAGAAGCAGCTGATTAAGATTACGGCAGAATATACGGGTGACGATATTACGGCAGGGGAAGAGATTGACCATGAGGATATCCAAGTGTCAGCTTATTTTAAGTATATAGCTACTAACAATACCGTTACGACAAGTATGGAAGGTGTTGATGGTTGGTGGTTAAGCAAGTCAAGGGTCAACGCAGGAACTAATACGGTTACTGTTTATTACGAGTATGGGGGAATAAGAGTTTCTACCACTATAGAGATAGAGGGACTTGACTATGAAGGTAATTGGGTAACATATGACGGATTTTTCCGTTTTCAGAATAATGATGGTACATATAAGACTAATGAATGGTATGTAGAAGAAGGATACACATATCATTTTAATGATGCCGGCAATATGGATGTGGGCTGGAGAGATATAGACGGTGCCAGATATTATTTTGATGAGCAGGGCAGGATGTGCGTAGGCTGGGAAAATATACGTAATATATGGTATTACTTTTCGGAAGATAGGAATACGAAGGGGAAAATGGTAAAAAACGATTGGGTTAAATATGATTTGTATTGGTACTATATGCTTGATGACGGAAGAATGGCAGTCAGTCAGTGGATAGAGGACGAATACAGATGGTATTATCTTTCGGGTAACGGTATCATGGCGACAGGTTGGTTTTACGATAAAGGTGAATGGTATTTTCTGACGCGCACAGGAGCTATGGCGACAGGTTGGCATCAGGTAGGAAATAAGTGGTATTATTTTGATGAGCACGGTATAATGCTTGCAAACACCTGGGTTGACAAATATTATGTAGATGCCACGGGAGCGTGGACAGCGACAAGATAATAAGAAGAAATACGGCAGGATGGTCAAAATCCTGCCGTATTTTTGTGATAACAGTATTTAAAATTTTGTTACAAAAAAAAACAAAAAAAGAAAAAAATTTTCATTTCGTGACCAAGATGTTACTGATGGGGATTATAATGAGACCATAAGATGGCAATAAGATATATATAATGATATATGGAGGAATAAAAAATGTTAAGAAAAACTATTAAGAAAGTGGCATCTGTTATATTGGCAATAGCACTTATGGTTACATATATACCGATGGTTGCAATTGCAGCAGATGAGGAACCGATAACAGCAGAATCTTATCAGGCATTGATTGATGAGGTTGCGGCAGCGGAAGCAGCACTTGCAGAGGCAGAGGCAGCACTTGAAACATCAGAAGATAAGCTTGCGGCGGAGGAAGCGGTGCTTGCGGCAGCGGAAGCTTTGGCAACAGTAAAGGCTGAGCTTGCGGCAGTTGAAGCTAATATTATTGAGGCAAAGTTTATTGCCCGAATAGTATATGTGGATAGTGCAGACGGAAGTGTAGATGTTTTTAAAAGACTAATTATCGGAACTGGTCTTGCGTATAGAAACGAAAATGGATCATATACAATAATTACAATTCCGGAGGATGTTCAGGAACTTATCAGTTCAGGAAAAATAGAAATGATTTCAAGCGGTAAATCAGGTAATTATTACAGAGTAGAGTATGAGTATACGAGCACTTCTGTTACAGCAGCATTTTATGCATTAAAAGAAGATCAGTCAGTTCCTACTGATGAGATAACATCACAGAGCAAAGAGAATTATTTTTATGTAGGAAGTGGAGTAATAGATACTGACAGAAAGCAGATATTTGGTGAAAGTAATTTGCCCGGTGAAATCCAAGATTTTCAGTTTGATTTGGCAGATGATGAAAATCTTAAGTATGTATGGTATGTTGTTAAATATGAATACGATGGTTGGCATGTAGATGGCTATATTGTAAATGAGGAAGAAATTCCTGCAGAAGAAGAGACAACACCTGCAGAAGAAGAGACAACACCTGCAGAAGAAGAAACAACACCTGCAGAAGAAGAGACAACACCTGTAGAGGAAGAAACGACACCTGCAGAAGAAGAGACAACACCTGCAGAGGAAGAAACAACACCTGCAGAGGAAGAGACAACACCTGCAGAAGAAGAGACAACACCTGCAGAGGAAGAAACAACACCTGCAGAGGAAGAGACAACACCTGCAGAAGAAGAGACAACACCTGCAGAAGAAGAGACAACACCTGCAGAGGAAGAGACAACACCTGCAGAAGAAGAGACAACACCTGCAGAGGAAGAGACAACACCTGTAGAACCGGAAGAAGTACCGACAGAGGAATTTGAAGATGAAGTTACACCTCTTGAACCTCCGACAGAGTGGGTAGAGTTTGAAGATGAGGAGACACCTCTCGATAATATGCCTAAGACAGGTTCTATGAATCTTGTTCTTCCGGCTATGGCAGTTAGTTGTGTTGCACTTGTTGTAGCAACAGTTTCTAAGAAGAAAGAAGATACGGCTGAATAATTTAAAGTAATTACAAGGGCAGACATAGAAATATGTCTGCTTTTTTTGCGTAAAAAGAAAAAGTTACTTTTTGGTTACAAAAATTAGAAATGTAACCAAAAAGTGCTTGCAAATTTAGAAAGAAAGTACTATAATTATGATATTAAGATAGGTAAAATTTTTTTAGGGAGGAAAGGCCCATGAAAATAGAAGGAAGAAAAATAATCAAAAGACTTCTTGCGAGTATGCTTGCAATGTTATTATTGGTATCGTATGTGCCGGTTACATATGCTCATGAAGGCGGAAAGCCGTTTGATGCAATCAGCGAATACCGTAGAATAACAGAAGCCATGGAATTGGCAAAGCAGAAACTGAAAGATGCAGAAGCTACCGTGGAAGATTTGATGAAGGACGGAATTTCTTTATTTGAATTAGGGAAGTTGTATAAGACAGCAGAAGAGGTTCTTTTGACAGCCAGAGACACGTTTGCCGTAGCTGAAGCAGAGTCCAGAGAATTTCTTTCTAAGTGTACACCGGTTGAGTTCTATCTCGAGACAGAGTATAGCGGAACACCGGATAATCCTAAAGTAAGTGATTGGATGCTTATAGGTGCAGGAGTGCTTTATGACGATGGTGTGACGCAACAGTTTATTGAACTTCCGGGTAATGTGTCTGCAGATGTTGCGAATGGCAAGATTGTAGAGACTAAGAGAAGTATGGTAGGGTCTTCATTGCACATTGATTATAAGTTAACAGATACTTCGGTTTCTGCTGCATTTTATGCATTGAAAGAGGATAAATCAGTTCCTACAAATGAGATAACTTCACAGAGTAAAAGCAATTATACTTATATCGGAAGCGGTAGTATTGATACACATAGAACGCAGTTGTTTGGTCAGAGTGCACTGCCATCCGATATTCAGGATTATCAGTTTGATCTGGCAGGCTCCGTGAATCAAAAATATGTATGGTATGTTGTTAAACTTGAAATTGACGGTTGGCATGTTGATGGTTATGTAGAGACACTTTTTGTAGAGCCTGAAGTAGTGCCGCCGGTAGAAGAAGAGGCAGTACCGCCAGTAGAGGAAGAAGTAATCCCGCCGGTAGAGGAAGAAGTAATCCCGCCGGTAGAGGAAGAAGTGGTACCGCCGGTAGAAGAGGAAGTAATACCGCCTGTAGAAGAGGAAGTAATCCCGCCTGTAGAAGAGGAAGTAATCCCGCCTGTTAAGGAAGAGGTAATCCCGCCGGTAAAGGAAGAAGTAGTACCGCCAGTAGAGGAAGAAGTAGTACCGCCAGTAGAGGAAGAAATAATCCCGCCGGTAGAGGAAGAAGTGGTACCGCCTGTAGAAGAGGAAGTAATCCCGCCGGTAGAAGAGGAAGTAATACCGCCAGTAGAGGAAGAAGTAGTACCGCCAGTAGAGGAAGAAATAATCCCGCCGGTAGAGGAAGAAGTAGTACCGCCAGTAGAAGAGGAAGTAATCCCGCCGGTTAAGGAAGAAGTAGTACCGCCGGTAGAGGAAGAGGTAGTGCCGCCTGTAGAAGAGGAAGTAATCCCGCCGGTAAAGGAAGAAGTAGTACCGCCGGTAGAGGAAGAGGTAGTGCCGCCAGTAGAAGAGGAAGTAATCCCGCCGGTAGAGGAAGAGGTAATCCCGCCGGTTAAGGAAGAAGTAATCTCGCCGGTAGAGGAAGAGGTAGTTCCTCCGGCTAAGGAAGAAGTAGTACCGCCAGTAGAAGAGGAAGTAATACCGCCGGTTAGGGAAGAAGTAGTACCGCCAGTAGAAGAGGAAGTAATACCGCCGGTTAAGGAAGAAGTAGTACCGCCGGTAGAGGAAGTGTTAATGTCACCGATAGAAGAAGTGGTAGCTTCACCGAGTGAAGCAGTAATGCCACCTGTACATGAGCCGGTTATTGAGTTTGCTGAGTTTGAAGAAGAGGTAACTCCTCTTACAGGATTAGAAACAGTAGAGTTCGAAGAAGAGGATACACCTCTTGTGGCAGCTCCGAAGACTATAACAACTGAGACTAACCAGGAGGAGATCGCACTTCCGGAGGAAGCGGAATTCGAAGATGAAGAGGCACCGCTTTCCGCAGTTCCCGGTGTAGAAAAGGATACAGATGGAACAACTCCTTTAGGGGTGCTTTCGGCAATAGGCTCTTACAGCTTATTGATTCCTGCATTGCTTTTGGCATTTCTTGCATTGATTATTGCGACAGTATTGAGAAGAAGAGAAAAGCCGAGTATGTAAAATAGTAATTGAATATACATCGAGAATAGTATATAATTTGAAAGAGCGTTATCTATAGAATAATAGGTAACGCTCTTTCAGATTTTATGATTGATTGAGGGATGATATATGAAAACCAGAGAAACAAGAAGGTACATAGGTATTTTATTTTGGGGAATAGCAACTCTGACTTGTATGATAATAATATTTTTCATGTCACATAAGCCTGCACCGGAATCGGCGGAAATGAGCGGATTCATAGTGAAATGGTTGCTATCACAGGGGATTGGTAGAGACATTGCGGAATCGTTAGACTTAATCGTAAGAAAATGTGCGCATATGGCTGAATATTTTGCACTTACGTTCAGTGCGACATTTTTTCTTATATATATAAAAGGAAGCTTTTACGTCAGAGTAAGATTAACCGCGGTGTTGTTTGCTTTTTTATATGCAATAAGCGATGAAGTGCATCAGCTTTTCGTGGAAGGACGCGCTGGAAGAGCGACGGATGTGCTTATAGATTCTGTGGGAATAGGCATTGCATTTGTTGTAACAACTTTTTTAATAAAATATTGTCGAAAGCCAAGATATAGCGCAAATAATGTCAAAAAAAGCGTTTAAACGCAAGGTTTGGTACCTATGACACATCTAATTCTTACGGAATTCTTACGAAAAATTACAATTCTTACAGGTTTTTTAAACTGTGTCAAGAGGGGTTGATTTTTAAAAAAATCCGCATTATAATACAACTGTATTGCAAAGGAATTCGTATGAAAACCTCTTGCAAAGCAATTAGAATTCAATAATTTTTTAAGGAGAGTGCGTTATGAAAAAGACGACAAAGATTTTGTTAGTTTTAGCAGCAGTTG
>SVEG01000025.1 GCA_015057505.1 Lachnospiraceae bacterium | reverse complement strand
TTTTTCCGTTTGCACGGAATTTACTGTTTGGTTATTCGTTCTGCCAAAGCACTCTCCAAACTTGAGTACTTTGTATCTTTAGAACTTTCGGGTTGGTTTATATACTGTTCAATTATCAAGGTTCATTATGCCGCCGTTTTAGCGACAGCTTTGTTATAATATCACGCGTCGCAAACTTTGTCAACACATTTTTTCAAAAAACTTTTACATTTTTTTGACGTTTTTATATGTTTTATAAAACTCGTTTTTATCTATACCATAAGAACGAGTTTCAACACATCTGTCGTAAATCGCATGAGATAATTATTATTATAAATAAAGCTTAACAATTCACTTTCGTTTATCATTGCAAGCATATTTTGCCCCCACTCATTACCTGCACCTGCTGTAACTACAAGGCAAAGCAACCACAGTATTATCATTCCTTCAAGAAATCCCAGTGCCGCACCCAGCATCTTGTTCACACCGTTTAGCAGAGGAAGTTTGCTTATAAGGTCAAGGAAATACACAATCAACTTTAACGCAATAAATATAACAATAAAGGTGGCACAAAAGGCAATTGCATTTATCGCAACACCCGAAACATACTCGCTTATATACTCTCCGAGACTTTCCGCACCAAACAAATCGTAAGCTTCTTCATTATTATTTTCCAACAATTTTTCCTTTATAACATCCGGAAGCGGTAAATCTTCGATTTTTTTACTCTCACCGGATTCTTCCTCCATTTTTATCAATGCATTCTCGATAAAAAGACACGTCTTCTGCTGAACGTTATCATATACCGATGTGTTCTCTTTCAAATATGTCGCAACATGCGGACCAATAATAATTGTAAGAATAATAGTTGCTATTAATGAAACTATTGAAAACACCATCTTTACAAAACCCTTTTTCAAACCTACTATTATCATTACTGCCAAAAATACCAATACTATCCACAATAACCAATTGTCCATTACCCAGTCCTCCTCGTTAGTCCCTATTATTTCAATTTAATCTCACTAATTGTAGAATCAGTAATCAATATGTACTCAGTAAGTGACAAGGGTTCCATAAGCACTACAGCCCCATCAAAAACCTGGCTAAAAACCTCTGTGCCCGACATATTGATTATCTTGCAACTGTATTCATTATATATAAGAATATAATCACCGATAAATCTTATTGCCTTATAGCTTGTATCAAGCTCATAATCAAGCTGTTTTTTCCCCGCAGTATCATATATCTCCGCTCTGTACAAACCGCCGTTATCACCGTTATCAAAAACAAGTGCAAGATATTCCTCTCCGACAAAATAACTTTCAAGCTCTTTTACAAGTGCAATGTCCGCCTTGATTTCCGGAATCTCTTTCATTGCAAAAATAGTAATTCTGTCATCACCGACAGCACATGCTGTCTCATTATCAATAAATGCAACATGTGGTATTATTGTTTTATCATAATATTCATCATAAGCTCCAACCATATTCCAAATATAATTTTCACCGACCTCTGAAAAATTGTAAAAAACAATACTGCTTTTTAACGCTTCTTCAGCTATATCAAGATATGATACCATTAGCTTTTGTCCGTCATTTGACAAGGCAATATCCAGCGGATATCCATTCCCTTCCAACGAAGTCTTGCTTGCAACTTTACGTGTCCCGTCATGCTCATATATGTCCACATAATTCATTCCGTCATATTCCATATTTACCGCAACAACGCCATGCGCGGACACATCAATATCAATAATCGGATAATTAACTTCTATACGTCCCATAAGTCCGCTCTTATTAAATACATAAATTTCGTCTTCCTTTTGTGAAGCTACCGCCCCGTAATCACCGCACAATGCAACTATCGGATATTTCATCCTGTAGGAAATCTCCCATGCCTTATCATTATCCTTCTCAATGCAAGCAATTCCGTCCATATTATATCGCAATACATTATTCCCGAATTCCAAATATCTGCTGTCGGCACTTTGCTTTATCTTGGCAATGGATACTACATCATAACCTGTAAAGGTCCTGTTCTTTATATATATTCTGTAACCCACGACAAATGCTGCCACTATAAAAATGAACACTAAAACAAGGGCAAGCTTCCTGCCCTTGTGAAATAAAACTTTCCTTGTATAGTTGGTATCCTTATTCTTACCGTCATCTTCCTCTGACGGTCGGTACACCTTAAATTTTGCCATAGCATCATTTTCCTTTGTTTATGTCTGAGGTAATTTGATTATCTGTCCGGGATATATTTTATTGCCATCGTCAATCCCGTTAACTTCCATAATTCTGTCAACCATTGTATCAGTATTATAAAATTTCCTGCTTATAGATGTCAAGGTATCTCCTTCCACAACAACATGGTACCTTATTCCCCCTTGTACATCGACATCTTCCAATTTACCATCATTCATTGTATCTTCTTCAAGCTGTTCCGTACTTTGCAGCTCCGTACTTTGTTGCCCCGTAAGTGTACTGCTCTCCGGCTCTTTCTTTTTATTATCAATATTATCTCCCTGCAAACCCCCGCTTGTTTCCTCAGGAATCTGCACATCTGCAGGCGTACTCTCCGGCTCTTTTGTATCTGCATAAGATGATGTCGGCTCCACATTCCCGTCCACTCTATCAATCACCGGTACATCCTGCTTATCTTCATTATCCTGTTGTACCTGCCCCATTGCAGTCTTGTATAAATCAGAAACAAGTCGTTCAAGGCTTTCTATCTTATCATAGTTGTTCATCATCGCCACACCTATCATAAGAATAACAAATGCAAGAAAAGTACATGCCGCATACAACACCCCGACAAGACGCTTTTGCGAACTTTCCTCTTTCTTCTCTTTAAGAATATTGCGATAGCTTGTAGGGACCGCGTCCTTAACCTCGATCTCAATTGGCAACGGAATCTCCTTATTCTTTCCCGCAACCATATATTCCTGCATATCCTCATTACGCTCATAATATACATAATATGCAGAAAACCCGGTAAGTTCTCCCCCTTCATAGTGATAAATCTTTTCTTCCCTCTCTGATATGTCCGAAAGAAACAATATCTTATCCGTCCCCGGAAAATTATCAATATGCGTCTTTATCAATTCGGCTCCAACTTCATGACATGTCTCGCTTCTGTTAATAAACCATCCCACAATCATATATTTATTAAAAAACTCCTTGATTGTGCCGTATATATTTCCCCATGTTTCATCCGTAAACTGAAGTTGCCCGTTCTCATGTTTGATATCTTCCTGTGAAATACTTATCGCACCCGGAATAAATATGTATGTTTCCTTCCCGCTTTGCTTAACCTCTCCCAGCAAAACGCCCACTGTAACCATGTCCTCTTTATCCCAAAATTTGCGAATAAAAGTAATTACATAATCTTCAATATATACCTTAGTGTTGCCGAAATCCTCACCTATCTGTCTGAGATTTTTAGGAAGCCTTACAGGAATCTCCGGAGATTCCTTCCCCTGTTCTGTCTCATCATAAATAATTTCTATCATTTTTCCACCTCACCTGTTTATCCCAAGGGACATACCCTTATTGTCCATATATAATATCACAGGCAAGGGGTAGAATTTTATCGCATCCTGTCGTTTTACTTTTTAATTTTCTAATTTTTATTTGATGTTTTATGACATTTTTCTTGATTCATTCATAATTTTAACCGCCTCGGCAATATTCGTAGCCTTTCCGGTCTCAAGAATACCTATCAACTCCACAACACTTTCCTTCTTCATATGCTCTCTGTTCATAAACGGTGCATATTCTGTTGTAAGCCTCTGATTTATCTCTCTCTGTCTTCCCTCCGCAGTCTTAAGTTTCTCTCCAATTTCTTCACGCAGCTTCAGAAGAGCTTCCCTCTCCGTACCACTTTTACTTTTTACATCGCTTTCAATTTCCTTTTGTGTCACAATATCAAATTCATCAAGTGCCTTTTCCTTATCTTTAAGAGCTTCAGCATAATCTGCTTCAGCTTCCTTTATCCTACCATCCTCCTCAGTAAGATCATAAACCTCATCCGAACCATCCTTCTTGATAGACTTACGGATTCCGGCAATTTGTTTACGGTTCATTCTGATATCATTGTTATATTTTCTCACACGCTGGATTACATCCCACTTATATATTCTTAAGTTATTGCTTATTGCAAGATACCCTGACACAAAAAGCAACGACACCACACTGTAAAGTCCAGCAAGTACAAGCGTATGTTTAAACGGAATAAACATGTATATTACATACGGCAACACACACAATATCAATATAAAAACAATCGCTTGAACTATTCTTTCAACAATACCCTTAGCCGCAAATAATGCAAGGAAAAAACCGGTTCTGTGAATAAACGACATTTTATTCTGCTTAAGAATGGTCTTACGCTCACTTCGCATTACTTTTGTTTCTTCTACAAGTTCTGCTGTCTCGTTAATCATACGGTCTTTTTTACACTTTTCAAAGTTCCTGTCACGCTCTACACGTGCTTTTTTTAGATTGTCTTCTGCTCTGGCAATATTCTTGTCATGCATAGACACGAGCTCTCCTCGACGCTTTTTGGAAATACTGTCTATATTCTCCTGTTCGTGTGTGGTAATCGTCTCAACATCCCGCAAAACTGCGCGAAACTGCGACTGCAACAGTTCCACATCCCTGACTACAGTCTGCTGTGACTCAAGTATATCCAAGAGACTTCTGAGCTTCACAATATCATTGTTTACAACATTATTTGCGTCCATTTTATTTACCTCCGTATTAATGTTTTGTTGTTGCATAATTTGCATTCGTAATTTACAATATCTTCATAACCTAATTTGAAAGGAGTACGTCATGTTCCGTTTATGGGCCAAGCTTTTTGAAAACCAACATCTGTGTCGTGATACCGTTATCGAAAACGACGCCGTAGATTTAAATCGTACCCGCAAAATCTTCTCAGCACTTGACCAAGTCTGCTATGAATTTGATTTAAGCAAACCTATATGGCTTAACAGCAATATAAGCGAATTCCAAAAGATCAGTAAAACCCGCTTTAACTCCGATAACTTTATCGATTCGTTTCCGTATGATTTTCTTGAAATTCAGGTGATTGAAGAAGATTAGCCGTCTCCAAAAGCTCTTCTTGTTCCCTTTCTGCCAAAATCTGTTGCTTCTTTGCGCTTGCACGAGTTGCCAGATATCCGGTTGCGAACGCCGCAAGCATGAATACCAACCCGTAAATCTGTGTGCTTGCAACCATCATGGCATCACTATCCGGATCATGAATCATTCCTCCGACACTGAGCGTTAAAAACTGAAGCGGATATGTGAACCAAAAAATAATCTGGTCAGTAAACTTTGTCCCCTGTGATATATCTGTTCCATAATAAACTATCATATATATGACAAAAGAAATTATCCCATATGAATTGGCAATAAGTATCGACCATATAAAACGTATATCCGCCTTATAATACATGCCGGCAACCCACCCCCAATACAAAAGCAATGCAAACGGCGATACTACCCACCATATATCTCCCACAACCGGGAGTTGTGCCACAATGTAAAACACAAGCCCGAATATTGCAGGTGCAATCGTCGCCACTATAAGCGATACTTTTTTCGACAAATCAATCTCTATAGGTTTCATTTCTTCCTCCAAATCAAACTCTTCTTTCTTGAAAGTATAACTTATCCACATATAAAAATCAATCAGCTTACCCATTTTATAAAGATATTTAATAATTCATTAATAAATGTGACAGATGTAACTTGCTTATCATTCCTTTTGAGATTACTATAAGAGTACAACAACGAAATCTCTCTGCTTTTGAAAGGAGCTATTATAAATGAAAAATAAACAATCAAATACTCTCGGCATAGTACTTATTTTGCTCGGCATTTTTTTGGCCGGCAAAGCATTCTTAGATTGGGACTTTTCAATTTTCTTTGACGGTTGGTGGACATTATTCATTATTATTCCCAGCGCAATGGCAATTAAAAAAGAAGGCTTCTCAACCAAATCCGGTTTCGGGCTTATTATTGGTATTTTGCTCTTTCTATGGGCAAGAGACTTTCTCTCTTTTGGCACAATTATTAAGCTTGCCGTTCCTATTGCTCTCATCATTTGGGGATGTCGCATTGTGCTCGACGGCAAATCAAACCATAAACGTATAGCAAGCGGCGATGTCCTTTATAAAGACGGCTGTCCCGAATATTCCTCCATATTCAGCCATCAGAAAATTACCTGCGACAATGAGATTTTTGTAGGAGCTACCTGTAACGCAATCTTTGGCGGCGTTGATGTAGATCTTAGAGGCGCCTATATTAATGAAGATGTTGCCATGAACTGCTCAGCCATATTTGGCGGTATTGATGTCCGCGTTCCTGCAGATATTAACGTCCGAGTTTCCTGCGTTCCAATTTTCGGCGGCGTTGATAACCGTCTGGTTAAACGCAATATTCCGGGAGCCCCGACATTATATATAAATGCAACCTGTATGTTTGGAGGGCTTGACATACGATGAATTCACGTGAACAAAATATCAAAAACGGTGCTATCGGTTTAGCAATAGCACTTGCCGTTACTATCATAGGCATCATGTGTATCGGAATATATTCTGTAATTTCCATTTTTTCACCTGACAACAAGAACATTTTGACAGGTGAGATGTACGATAAATTGTATATCGGACAAGCTCCCGATACTGTAATAATAGACAATTCCATAGGGCAACTTACAATACAATCCGGTGAAGTGTTTCAGGTTTACGGCAACAATATACTAAAGGATTTTTCCTGCGAATTTAAGAACGGAACTCTCACCGTAAACAACACTTATAATAAAAAAATTAATTTATCGGAAACCTCAAAATGCTCTTTAACTGTTACCATTCCCGAAGGCACCGAACTTAAATACCTTGAAATATCAACCGGTGCAGGCAACTGTGTAATCACTGACATATCTGCTGATAAATTTGAGTTTGAAACAGGAGCAGGCAATGCTATAGTTACCAATTTTGCCTCCGATACAATAACCGTCAATGCCGGTGCAGGCAATATTGAGTTTATTTCTTCTTCACTTAATGACATAACTCTTAATTGCGGCGTCGGTAATCTTGACATTAAAGACAGTACCATATCAGGAGACAGCAAAATTGAGTGTGGTGTCGGCAATTTTACATTAAGCAATTGTGAGCTTTCAGGCGAATGCGTGGCTGATTGCGGTGTAGGTGAATTCTCGCTTAATTTAAACGGCGCCCTTGAAGATTATGAGATTGATATTTCCTCTTCCCTCGGCAAAATTAAACTCAACGGCAAAACATACAGTGAAATAGAAAAGCTTAATAAAGGAGCTGTCAACAAACTAAAAATAGATGGCGGTATCGGTGAAATTGCAATAAATATAAATTAAAAACAGCGTAGCCCTTTTTTATAGGCTACGCCTTTTGCATCCTCAAACTTCTTGTCCTCTCTTAATGCAATCAAACAAGCGCCTTGCCGAATACCTTTTTTCTTTTCTTAGCCTTAACCGCTTTTACCTCTATAGCAGACTTCTCTGCTAGCTTCCTGTTCTTCTGAACACTTCTTATAGTCTCATCAAGGCGCTTAAAGCGCTCATCATCCTTTTCTTCACGGACCCTCATAAGATAGTCCATCTCTTTAAGAACATTGTCGCTTACCCTGTCCCCAACTTCCTTACTCAAAAGCAGGTTGTTATCCTGCAATGCCTTAGCGATAATATTGGACATGATAACCTGAAACTGTTGCATCTTGTCCGTCGCAATCGGTACAACTAAGGACTTGTCCTCTGCCGCCATCTGTTCTGCTTCTGCAAGCGGAACCTGTAATGCCACATCTTTTTCCTTATCTTCGGCAAGTTCTGCTTTCTCATTAAGTTCTTCACGTCTTCCAAGCATATATTCAATCCCTGATTCTCCCGTTGTCGCAAGTTCCGGAATTACCATCTTAATCGCCTTAAGCTGAAAGCCCTGTTCCTTTAAAAGCTTTATATTCTTAAACAGCTTTATATCCTCTTCCGTATAATAGCGATGCCCAAGTTCATTACGTGAAATGGAAAGTCCCAATTCTTCTTCCCAATACCGTAAAACATGTGACTCCACATTCACATGCCTTGAAGCATCTGAAATCATATACCTCTTAACTCCCATCATGTTCCTCCATGTTATGTAATAATTTGGTGCTTTCATTATACTTGATATTCCATTTTTTTCAAGCATTTTAATCCCATATTTTTACACAAGTAATCGACAAAAAATTCGAGACCGTTACATCAGTAACAGTCCCGATAAGAATATCAAATCACATATTAAAGGTATTTCTTAAGCTTCTTTGCAACATCAATCTTCTCCCATGGAAGATCAAGATCATTACGTCCGAAATGTCCGTATGCTGCTGTCTGCTTGTAAATCGGACGACGAAGGTCAAGCATCTTAATGATTCCCGCAGGTCGCAGGTCGAAGTTCTCTCTGATGATTTCAACAAGCTTCTCATCGCTTACCTTACCTGTTCCGAAGGTATCAACCATAACTGATGTCGGATATGCAACACCGATAGCGTATGAAAGCTGAATCTCACAACGCTTTGCAAGTCCTGCCGCTACAATATTCTTAGCCACATAACGTGCCGCGTATGCCGCGGAACGGTCAACTTTTGTACAGTCCTTACCCGAAAATGCCCCACCGCCGTGTCTTGCGTATCCGCCGTAAGTATCAACAATAATCTTTCTTCCTGTAAGACCACTGTCACCGTTAGGTCCGCCGATTACGAAACGTCCTGTAGGATTGATAAAATACTTGGTATTCTCGTCTACAAGATCCTTCGGTACAATCGGATCAAAAACATACTTACGAATGTCTTCACGAATCTGCTCCTGTGTTACATCCGGATCGTGCTGTGTTGAACACACTAGTGCATTAATATGAACAGGCTTACCATCCTCATCATATTCAACCGTAACCTGTGTCTTACCGTCGGGGCGAAGATACTTAAGTATTCCGTCTTTTCTCACTTTTGTGAGTTGAAGTGCAAGCTTATGTGCCAAAGCTATCGGATAAGGCATGTACTCCTCTGTCTCATCAGTAGCGTAACCAAACATCATACCCTGATCTCCTGCACCGATTGCATCAATTTCTGAATCTGTCATTGTATTTTCTTTTGCCTCAAGTGCCTTATTAACACCCATGGCAATATCTGTAGACTGTTCGTCAAGTGCTACCATAACGGCACATGTGTTGGCATCAAATCCCTTAGCCGAATCATCATAGCCTATCTCGCGTACGGTATCGCGTACAATCTTCTTATAATCCACATTGGCACTTGTAGTAATTTCACCCATAACCACAACAAAACCTGTGCTTGTACATGTCTCACAGGCAACGCGGCTCATCGGATCCTGTGCCATAATTGCATCAAGAATCGCATCTGAAATCTGGTCGCAGATTTTGTCTGGATGCCCTTCCGTAACAGACTCTGAAGTAAATAATCTCTTTTCCATATGTCCTCCTTCTTATACTCTTAAGTATGGGTTAAATTGGTTTACATCCATTTAGCAAAAAAACGAGTCCACAAAAGTGGACTCGATAAAATATCATATCAAATCCTCTTATTGTTCGATTGCTCGCTCAGGCTGGCACCTTCCGCTAAGGGGGTTGCCGTGACTTCACAGATCCTTAATATCTCCATCACTCTGAATAAGGGAATTATCTCTTATTAATTTGTTCAATACTAAAATACAACATTGTGTCTTATAAGTCAACATATTTTTATTATATTAAATAATTGCCTCTATGGTAATCTCTGGATGGCGATACAAATCAATATATCCTCCATCGTCAAGCTGTACAACAGGACGCGACAGGGCAAGATTGTTAATAAGTATTACCGTCCCTGTCTGCCCATTACTTAAACGTACGCTATTCTGCAAATAAGTATTCACAATTTTCTTAAGGAATACCGTCACAAATTTGGAATCATACAATGCCAGACCTTCCTGCTCAAAGATTGATATTACCTTAAACGGACAAATCGGTCCCCTGTATATTCTGCTTGAAGTCATAGCATCATATACATCCGCAATTGCAACTATTTTCGCAAAATCATTAATCTGACTTCCATCTATTCCGATGGGATACCCTGAACCATCACACCTCTCATGATGCATAAGTGCAGAGCATGCCACCCTTTCATCAAGGTCCATACTTTTAAGGATATTATAACCTTGCATTGTATGAGTCTTAATAATAGTGTATTCCTGTTCATCAAGCTTTGATGGTTTATTAAGGATATCCTTGGGAATCATTATCTTACCGATATCATGGAATAAGCCACTCATCATAAGAATATTGATATCCTCTTTATCAAAGCCAAGCCATCTTCCGATAACACTTGAAATAAGTGCAACATTAAGGCTGTGTGCATAAGTGGAATCATCATTCTCACGCATGTTGTGAAGCATATCAAATACCTCAAGATTATTCTCAATACTCTCAAATAAATCCGTGGCATATCCGGTCATTTCAAGAACAGCTTCTTCCGTAAGATCATTCTCCACAAGATCTCCCACAAGTTCACGGAAAATAGTTGTCGTATTGGAAAAATCATTTTCAAACTTCTGAAACGTCTTGCTCTTTTTAATACGCTCGGAATATGTATTTTGCGCTGTCGGAGGAATAACCTCCTCGATTGCCTTCTCTTCAATCTTAATCACAACACTTCTTATCGAATAAAAACCCAGACGGACAATAAGCTTCTCCGTAACTATATTTCCTTTTGCGACAATCATCTGTCCGTTAAGACTGTAAATATCTTCTGCAATAATCATTCCGGGTATTAATTTGCTTGTAAGAATTCTTTGCTTTTGTGACATTGTAAACCCTCTCCCGGTACATTAATCTGTAAAGCCCTCTACTTCTGTATAAAACGGTTAATCAACTGATACCCTTCCGAAATATCTATTCCTGTCTTCTCTGCATCAAATTCATTATACAAATACGATGTATCCTTAATATCCGTACTGTCATATATCATAAACGGAACAGGATCACATGTATGTGTTCTGCATTCAATAGGAGTCGGATGATCCGGCATAACAAGCATCCTGAAGTCACAACCTGCTTTTGTAAGTGCCTCATAAACAGGCTTAATAATACGACTGTCGAGATATTCTATCGCCTGAACCTTGTTATTCACGTTACCCTGATGTCCCATTTCATCCGGAGCCTCAACATGAATATACACATAATCGCAGTCATCCTCAAGCAAAGCCTTAACCGCTGCATCTGCCTTACCTTCATAATTGGTGTGAAGTCCTCCGTTGGCACCGGGAATCTCTACAACCTCCATCTGTGCGCCTACGGCAATTCCTTTAAGAAGGTCAACTGCAGAAATCATGCAACCCTTAAGTCCTGTCTTCTCTGTAAAGTTACTGAGTGCCGGTCTTGTGCCTGCACCCCAAAACCACACTGAATTAGCCTTATTCTTACCTTCTGCTGCTCGCTTTAAATTAAGAGGATGATTATTAAGAATCTCATAACTCTTCTCCATCATCTCACGAAGCTTATCATCTTCCGGCAAATAACTTCCTATAACCCTTGTAAGAATATCATGAGGAGGTGTAAGCGGAACAACCTCGCCCTTATCCCAAATAAGCAAATGTCTGTAGCTTGTTCCTACATAAAACTTATATGTCTCATCCTCAAAAACTTCCTTGACCGCATCCAATAAAACCGCCGCATCTTCCGTCGAAATCTCATCAGAGCTGTGATCAATAATTGTTTTCTCTACATACGGAAGATTGTCGTCAGATACCGTAACAATATTACATCTGAGTGCAATATCGGTTGTCTTCATATCCACGCCGATGCTCAATGCCTCAAGAGGAGAACGTCCCGTATAATACTGTCTGGGATTATAACCGAGTGCAGCAAGATTAGCTGTATCGCTTCCCGGACTCATTCCCTCTGGAATTGTATGTACAAGCCCTATTTCTGACTTTTTTGCAAGTTCATCCATCATTGGTGTTGTAGCATAAAGAAGCGGTGTCTTATCACCAAGCTCCGCTATCGGGCGGTCTGCCATTCCGTCCCCCAAAACAACTACATATTTCATAGTATCCTCCCTTTATTCTAAAGAGTTTGTTTAGTTTAAAAAGGACACGATACTAAAAAGAACCGCGCCCTCATTATCCGAATAACAATACGAAAAAGCCTAAACAGCCTTTAATTTGAACTTTTTAATTTCTTTGTCATCTCTGACGCGCTGTATCTGCGCACCGAGCTTACGTAACTTCTCGTCGAGCTGTTCGTAACCTCTCTCGATATACTCAATATCGTCAACAATCGTAAAACCATCTGCTGCAAGTCCTGCCGTAACAAGTGCAACTCCCGCTCTAAGATCAGGGGAACTAACCTGCGCTCCCGTAAGCTTATCAATGCCTTCTACGATAGCTGTGTTACCGCCTTCAACCTTGATGTTGGCTCCCATCTTGGTAAGCTCGTCCACGTATTTGAAACGTCCGTCAAAAATTGTATCCGTAACAATACTCGTTCCTTCCGCAAAGCAAAGCGCCACTGTAATCTGAGGCTGCATATCCGTAGGAAAACCAGGATATTCGAGTGCTCTTACCTTTGTTCTCTTCAAATTACAATTACCGTTAACACGGATATAATCGTCTCCCTCTGTAAGCTTACAACCCATCTCGGCAAGCTTAGCAGAAATAGCCTCCAAATGCTTGGGAATAACATTTTTAACAGTGATATCTCCTTTGGTAACGGCAGCAGCCATCATAAAGGTTCCTGCTTCAATCTGATCCGGAATAACCGAATATTCAGTACCATGAAGAGCCTTAACACCTTTAATTCTGATAACATCCGTACCGGCACCTTTAATATTAGCACCCATACTGTTAAGGAAATTAGCAACATCTACAATGTGCGGTTCCTTTGCAGCGTTTTCAAGTACTGTATTGCCTTCGGCAAGCACTGCCGCAAGCATTACATTAATGGTTGCACCGACAGTTGTAACATCAAAATATACATCATTACCCACAAGCTTATCGGCGTTTGCAATAATCATACCATGCTCAATCTTAATTTCAGCACCAAGAGCCTGAAAACCTTTAATGTGCTGATCTATCGGTCTGTTACCGATATTACATCCGCCGGGAAGCGGAACAACCGCCTTTTTAAATCTTCCGAGAAGAGAACCAAGCGGATAATAAGAAGCTCTTATCTTCTTAATCATATCATTCTCAAGACAAGTGCTGTAAATACCCTTTGCATTAATCATTACACTGTGACGGGATATTCTCTTAACGACTGCACCTATCTCACTGATTGCATCCAACAAAACATTTATATCTTTAACATCGGGAATATTGTCTATCACGACGTTTTCTTCTGTCAAAAGGGCTGCCGCAATAATCGGTAATGCCGCATTCTTGAAGCCACCGATACTCACTTCGCCTGATAAAACGTTTCCACCTTTGATGATATATTTCTCCATCTGACACCTCTATCATAAAATTTTTCAATATGAAAAACCTTTTACCCCATAATAGCTCTACTTTATATTATAACACTATTTAAAAATTTGTAAACAGATAATTAGCCTGCTTGCAAAAAACCTTGCAAGCAGGCCTGTAAACATATTCATTATTATATTAATTAAGATACTTTCTCGGGTCTACTGCTCTACCGCTTACAATAACCTCAAAATGTAAATGCGGTCCCGTACTGTTACCTGTATTACCGCTAAGCGCAATTTTCTGCCCCTGGCTTACATACTGTCCTACGGATACTAATACCTTACTTAAATGGGCGTACCTTGTCTTGATTCCGTTAGCATGCTGGATAGTAATGCAATAGCCGTATCCTCCGTTCCAACCTGCCTGAACTACTTTACCACCACAAGAAGCCATTACCTTGGTTCCTGTAGAAATACCGTAATCAATTCCTGTATGAACCTTACCTTGCCATGCTCTCCAACCATAATTGGAAGTAACACGTCCACCGTTAACGGGACGAATAAATGTAGGCGGTGTAATCGTACCTACCTCAATTATCTTAGGTGTAGATTCCTCAATAATTGTTTCTTCTAAAATTTCACGGTCATATTCCTTGCCGTTCCTATAACTTACACTTGCAGATACGTTATGATACCCTTCTGTACCTTCCTGAAGAACAACCGACTTGGTTGTATACCATGAGTCATTATAAACATACTGCACAGGTGCATTATAATATTCGTCATATGTTACTACTTCTTTTGTTATAACAGAAAGCTCCGGTTCCGGAACAGTAATAACAACTTCCTGGCCTATGCGAAGAATCGATTTCTCCGTAATATTTTCATTAAGAGCAAACAACTGACTGGTAGTCATACCATGAGCCTTCGCAATATTCCACATACAATCGCCCTTAACTACCTTATATATCTGCTTCTCTTCGTTCTCCTTGGTAAGGAACTCAAAAGCCTCTTCCGCAGTCATAAGCTGGCTTTCAGATACAAATGCCTCTACTATCTCGATATCTTCCTCAAACTCAATAACCTTAAGTCCATCCTCAATATCGACCTCTTCCTCATCTGTCTCGTCATATTCACCATTCGGTGCATATACTATTACAGTAGAATTCTCCTCTGTCTCCGGCAAAACAATATGAGCTGTAAACGCTGTAAACATAGTATCTTCCTTCTCGGCAAGAACTACTTCAAAGGCGTCCTCTGCATCATACTTATCCTTAATACGCTCAAACAAAGCAACAACCTCTTGCGTATCGGCAAGATGAACCGTAACATCTCCAATCTTTAATGTATATGCTGGTTCCTTAGGGGTTACAACACTTTCCATAAGCAAATCATAAATTGCGTCCTGCAAATCTTCTTCGCACAATGTACTCTTTTTATCATCAATAACATTAACTGCAAGACTTGCATCCATATACACCATTGAATCACTTGCAGCATTAATCTGCAATCTTGCATTAAGATATGCATCTTCTGCCATATCTGCGTCATCAACATAACCTACAACCTTGTCATTAACACAAACTTCATATAATAAAGCATCTTCCTTCTTCTCATTTTTTACAGAAGAATCCCCGGAAACCTGAAAAAGAGAGCCAGCCTTCACTGAATCTTCCTGCGTATTCTCTTTTCCTGAAACTGTCAACGGATACACCATCATAGCACAAAAAGAGATTGTGACCATTGACTTAATCACAGACATCTTAAATTTGCGATAAACTTTACCGTTTCTAGCCATAACTCCTCCGAATCTGATTAATGGAATTTTTTTAAAATTGTGTTATGTAACAACTCCGTAACATATTAATTTTAACAATTAGTCACAAATTTGTAAAGGTTTTTTTGTTTTTTTTCCAAAAAACGTCGTTTTTATAGTACTATTTTCCTAT
>SVEG01000014.1 GCA_015057505.1 Lachnospiraceae bacterium | reverse complement strand
GCGGGGATGGCTTTGCAGTGAGACGAAGCAGCTTAATTGGACATATTATCCGCCGTCGTCATTTAAGATTTTGCTTTATTATCCGGAGTCAGATACATATGCGGTTAGTGATATTTACGAGAGATATGCCTTTGACAGCTATTTCACGGTTGATATGGATGGCGTCAAGATTGGTAACGTAACTTCTGATGAAGCTGGCAAAGAAGCGATTCTTACGGCAGATAAAAGTTATGATTATACATGGGAGACGATTTCTCTTGTATGTCGTATTGTTATAACAATTATTCTTGAAATATTAATAGCATTTTTATTTAAGTTTGGACAGAAAAAGTTACTTTTGGTGATTGCAGGCATTAATGTAATAACGCAGGTACTTCTTAATGTATCATTAAATATGATTAATTATACTAAGGGAAGCCGTGCTTTTGTATGGAACTATATTTTGCTTGAGATTGCTGTTTTTGCAGTAGAAGCATTTATATACAGTTTTTTGTTTGGAAAATATAGCAAAACAGAGCGTCATAAAGAAAAGGCGGTTCTTTATGCTTTTGTTGCCAATGCGTGTTCGTTTGCGGCAGGGCTGTTTATTGCAACTATAATTCCGGGGATTTTTTAGCGGCAGAAAGTTTTTTTTCAGTGATATTACGGATGTGGAGGTATAAGATGGATTGTGTTTTTTGCCATAAAGAAAAAATAGCAACAGATATTGTTTATGAAGATGATTTAGTAATGGCATTTATGGACATGGAACCTATAAATGAAGGACATATATTACTTGTTCCCAAAGAACATTATCTTGATGTTGATGAAATGCCGGATGAAACTCTTTCGCATTTGATGATAATATCAAAGAAAATAGTATCTGCCTTGAAAGAAATATATAAACCTAACGGATATAGTATTATGCAAAACGGCGGAGAATTTAATGATGTCGGTCATTATCATCTGCACATATTCCCGAGATATACAGGTGATGGTTTCGGGTGGACTTATGGAGATGAGCCTAAATATGTAAATGCTGAAATAGCAAAAAGGATTAGGGATAGGATTAATTAAATTTGAATTTGGCAAACAGGAGTGAAATATAAGTAACTATGAGAATTTTAAAAAATGCAAATTACGACTATGCTTCTTACGATGTATCTGAAACAAATGGTTATACAAAATGGTATGATTGGAATATAGTCAAAAAACATATTCGCATAATATATATTATCATAACAATAGTACTTGTAATTGTTGCTTTTTCCTATCGTCAATTATTGCGGGATATGGCTGACATACCAACATTGATTTTTATCATACTTGGTGGTATTGTGTTTTGGTTGCTAATCATTACACCAATACATGAAATATTGCATTTAATTCCTTTATCAAAAGGTATGCTTGACAATAAATGTGTAATTACAGTCGGACATGGGACTGTTAGTGCTATATATAACGGTTATATCAATTTACCACAACATTTGATAAGTTTAATATTACCATTTGCTGTTTTTCTTGTATTACTTGGTCTTGGGGCAATTTTTACAACCGGTGTTATAAAAATCGTTTTCTTGTATTTGTTAATATTATCTTTTTTTGGAAGTTATACCGACATTTATATGTTTTTCTATTCTATGAAACATATTGGAAAGAATGATATAATTTTTGGACTATATAAAAAGAAATTTGACAAATCTCAATTTGTTGGGAACAGGGAAATTTAGTTTTTATTTAGGTGAGGGAAGGCAAAATCATGACACGAGCAGTTATTTTTGACATGTTTGAAACGTTAATTACACATTATAAAAGTCCGCTGTATTTTGGTGCGCAGATGGCAAAGGATATCGGGATTACGGAGACTGAATTTCGGAAAATCTGGACTCCGACAGAACATGACCGTTCTATAGGTAAAATTACATTCGAAGAAGTAATTACATGTATCCTAAAAGAGAATAACCGTTATTCCGAAGAACTTCTTAAGACAATAACGGACAAGCGTGTTGCGGCGAAAGTAGAATGTTTTAAGCATTTACAAGAGGAGATTATACCGATGCTTTCAGCGCTGAAAGAAAAAGGTTATCTTATAGGCTTGATAAGCAATTGTTTCTCAGAGGAGACGAAGGTAATTCGGGAAAGTGAACTTTTTCCGTATTTTGATGCACCATATCTTTCGTATGAGCAGGGAGTTGCAAAGCCTGATGAAGAGATTTTCAAAAGGTGTATGAAGGAGCTTGGCGTAACCGCAGGTGAGTGTGTTTATGTCGGGGACGGCGGAAGCTTTGAGCTTGAGACAGCAGGCAGACTAGGTATGAAGGCTATTCAGGCAACATGGTACTTACAGGAAGGAACGACGCAGCCTGTAGGACGCAAACCGGAGTTTTTACAGGCGGACAAGCCGATGGATATTTTGAATTATTTGGAAAGGTGACAAAAGATGAGCAAAGCAATTATTAAAAATCCTATTATTTTCAGTGACATTCCGGATGTGGATGTGCTTAGACACGGCGACAATTATTATATGGTAAGTACGACCATGCATGTAATGCCGGGATGCCCTATTATGAAGTCTACGGACCTGGCTAACTGGTATATTCAGTCGTACATATATGACAAAATCGAGGATAATGACGGCTATGAGCTTAAGAACGGTAAGTATGTATATGGAAGAGGCCAATGGGCAACAAGCTTAAGGTATAACAATGGTACGTTCTATGCATGCTTTGTATGTAATGATATGAATCAGACCTATATCTATCATACGAAGGATATTGAGAGCGGAGATTGGGACAGATTTGTGCTTCAGGGCAAATTCCATGACCCGTCGATTCTTTTTGATGATGACGGAAGAGTATTTATTTTCTACAACTGCGGTGATGTAAGAATTACAGAGCTTAAGCCTGATTGTTCAGGTGTGCTTGAAGGAGGTATCGACCAGCTCCTTTTCTCAACTCCTAAGGAGAATATCGGGCTCAGATGCGAGGGCTGTCATGTTTATAAAATAAACGGCTATTATTATCTTATCTTTATAGAGTGGCCGATTGACGGTAATGGCAGAAGAAGAGAGATTTGCTATCGTTCTAAGGAACTTCTCGGACCGTATGAGAGAAAAATTGTTATGGATGATGACCTTGGTTATCATAATAAGGGCGTTGCACAGGGCGCGATTTTTGATACGCCTGACGGACAGTGGTTTTCTATGCTTTTCCAGGATCATGACGCAGTAGGCCGTATTCCGTGTATTCTTCCTGTGAAATGGGAGGATAACTGGCCTGTGTTCGGAATCGACGGCAAGGTGCCGGAGAGTTTTGAAAGTCCGTTTGAGGAGTCAGGCAAGTACGATATAGTTATCAGTGATGATTTTAGTCATGAGGAGAACAAGCTTGCGCTTAACTGGCAGTGGAATCACAATCCGATAAATGATAAGTGGTCATTTACTGAGAGACCGGGTTACTTACGCCTCGAGACTGCACAGCTTGCTACAAGCATACTTGATGCAAGAAATACACTTACACAGAGAACCATCGGACCTAAATGTACGGCATATACACATCTTGAGTTTGATGGTTTGAAGGTTGGTGACCATGCAGGATTTGTAGCACTTCAGAGCAATTATGGTACTGTAGGCGTGTCTAAGGAAGAAGATGGTGCATACATTGAGATGACTACCAAGGACGGCGTACAGGAAAAGAAAAAACTTGAAGGCAAGGATGTTTATCTTAAAGTATTCTTTGACTTTGAAGATAGCGTGGATATGGCAGAATTTTTCTATTCACTTGACGGCGAGAGTTGGACAAAGCTTGGTGTGAGCCTGAAGATGCTTTATACGCTTGATCATTTTATGGGTTACAGAATCGGTCTTTATAACTACGCGACTAAGGAACTTGGCGGCAATGCGGATTTTGAGTATTTTAAATATGAATTTTAGGTTTGAAACAGAAAAGTAATTTTGGCAAACTTTTTGTGACAGGGGGATATTATAATGTCAAATACTATAGCACACCTTGCAGTAGCTAAGGAGTTGTGGACGAAGAAGCCGGACTTGGTGCAGAATAAGAGAGCATATTATTTGGGGATTTTAGCACCTGATACAATAACAGCTAAGCCTGATGCGGTAAGAGAGGACAAGAAGAGAGTGCATCTGCGTGAGAATATTAGGGATGCAGAGTGGTTGGAACCGGACCAAATGGCAATTTTCACGGATAGGGTACGGGAATTTATTCAGAAATATATTAGCAATGAATCTGATTTGGCTCAGCGTGATTTTAATATTGGCTATCTGGTGCACCTGTTGACTGATAAGTGTAATCACGGAACGATTCGCCAAAAGTTATTAAAGAAGGCAAATGAACGAGGGCTTGTATCAAGTGACCGTGAATTTTATCACATGTGTGTTAACGATTTAGAGGCATTGGATGCATATCTGCTTGAGCGTTATCCGGAAATTGATGAATTATTTGCGGAGCTAAGAAGTGAAGCTGCAGACTTTGGATTACCCGGATGGATTGAGAAAGACTATATTAATGGGTCCATGTGGTGGTGGACTAACAAGTATTTACCCGGAATTAAGGAACGTGAGATTTTGTACATTAACACAGAAGATATTGAGGAATTTATTGCTTTTGCTGTGAAAGAGATAATGGAAGAGTTGGAAGTTTTGCTTAAATAAGATTATGCTAAAATTTCAAGGGGGATTAAAGTATGGCTCAAAGAACTATACATATGCTGTTTGGTACATTGCTTTCGGATAAGATAGAATTGTTTGATAAAAACAGGTTTTTATTCGGAAGTATTTTACCTGATGCATATATAAATCCGGCTAATAGAAAGGTTGCTCATTTTATCAAGTATATTTCGGCGGAAAATTGTTTGTATTTTGATTTTCAGGATTTCTTTAAGAGATTTCAAGATAAGATTATTAATGATGATTTGTATCTTGGATATTATGCGCATTTGGTGGAAGATGCGTTTTATAGATATTTTCTGTATTATGAAAAACGTTTTATGGAAAAGATAAAAAGTTATGAATTGGATATTTTACATAACGATTATCATATCCTTAATTCGTATATAGTACGAAAATATGCATTGCCAAGCTATTTGGAATTGCCCAAAACTTTTGAACAAGAATCATTAAATGAAATAACTGAATTTGATATTCCGAAAATAATTGATGATTATAAAAATGATATTGTTGAACTGTCTAATGAAAAAACTGTTTTGTTGACAGAAAGTATGCTTGAGGAATTTGTGGCGAAATATATTGGTGTTTTAGCAGATGAGCTACGTAGTATAAGGAATGGATATTCAAATCTAAATGTGTTGGATTATAAATGGGAAAATAAAAAATAAAAAACAGTTGACAACAATAAAAGTGGGTGCTATAATATCAATGCTGTGTGAAACAGCCAACAAAGTAGAGTATCCACTCTCACCTCAGCGCAAGGGCGACTCGGGTTAATATTTTCAAATATTATGATATTTTTGTGTGTCATTGTATATGAATGGTGGATAGTCTTATGCTGTCCACCTTTTTTTATCCAAGAAAAGTGGACGAAACATAACATGTAGAGCCGGATAATCCGGACAATCATTTGGAGGTGCACGACTATTAGCGAATTAATGATTAACGAACAAATCAGAGACAAGGAAGTCCGTTTGATTGGTGAAGACGGAGAGCAGTTAGGTGTTATGTCTGCTAAGGAAGCGTTGAAGCTTGCTAAGGAAGCAGAACTCGATCTTGTAAAGATTGCGCCGACAGCAGTTCCGCCGGTATGTAAGATTATCGATTATGGTAAGTATCGTTATGAATTGGCAAGAAGAGAAAAAGAAGCCAAGAAGAAGCAGAAGGTTATTGAGGTAAAGGAAGTACGTTTAACACCTAACATCGAGGATAACGACTTGAACACTAAGGCTAATGCAGCCAGAAAGTTTATTGAAAAAGGTGATAAAGTTAAAGTTACTTTGCGTTTCCGTGGTAGAGAGATGTCTCATATGGCTACAAGCAAAGTAGTTTTGGATACATTTGCTGAGAAGCTTTCTGATATCGCAGTAGTTGAAAAGGCAGCCAAGTTAGAAGGCAGAAGCATGATGATGTTTTTGGCAGCTAAGAATAACAAGTAATATATTAAGGAGGATTTTAAAATGCCTAAGGTAAAAACAAACAAATCAGCAGCAAAGCGTTTTAAGAAGACTGGAACAGGTAAATTAGTTAGAATGAAAGCATACAAGAGCCACATTCTTACCAAGAAGACTACAAAGAGAAAGAGAAATCTTCGTAAATCTACAGTTGTTGATGAGACAAATGTAAAGAACATGAAGAAGATCATGCCGTATTTATAAGGTGAATTGTAGAAAAGGAGGAATGACGAAATGGCAAGAGTAAAAGGCGGTTTAAACGCTAAGAAAAGACATAACAGAGTATTAAAGTTAGCTAAAGGCTATAGAGGAGCTCGTTCAAAGCAGTACAGAATTGCAAAGCAGTCTGTAATGAGAGCTTTAACAACATCATATGCAGGCAGAAAGCAGAGAAAGAGACAGTTCAGAAGTCTCTGGATCGCTCGTATCAACGCTGCAGCAAGAATCAACGGACTTTCATACAGCAGATTCATGTACGGCTTAAAGCTCGCTAACATTGAGCTTAACAGAAAGGTTCTTTCTGATATGGCTATCAACGATGCTGAAGGCTTTGCAGCACTTGCAGAGATTGCAAAGGGCAAATTAGCTTAATAAGTATACTTAACCTCTTTTGTCGGAATCCGGCAGAAGAGGTTTAATTGTATTGGGAGGTATGGATATGGAATATTACGAGAGAAAACGTTGGCTGTTCTTGGGCCTTCCGTTCACATTTACAAAGTATTTTGTTAAAGAGGACATGATTACTATCGCTACAGGCTTTTTCAAGATAGTAGAGAATGATTGCTATATGTATAAAGTGCAAGACGTACAGCTTACAAGGTCGCTTATGGAGAGAATCTTTGGGCTCGGAACAATTGTGTGCCACACAGGAGATACGACACACCCTACACTTACAATTCTTCATATTAAGCATTCAAGAAAGATTAAGGACTTTATTTTACAGGCATCGGAAGAAGCCAGAATTAAGCGTCGTACTGTTAATATGCTTGATATCGGTTCTGATACAATGGAAGATATTGACGATGTGTAAGCGGTATTTACGGGATTAAAACTGATGTTATGAGTATACTGAAATATGCGGCGGAAAAAAGTATAAAAAACTTTTAAATTCTGCTTGACATTTGCCGGTATATTTTATATAATAACACATGTTTTGAGGTATTCCTCCTTAGCTCAGTCGGTAGAGCATGCGGCTGTTAACCGCAGTGTCGTTGGTTCGAGTCCAACAGGGGGAGCTTATCGGAGCGTGGCTCAGCTTGGTAGAGCGTCCGGTTAGGGACCGGGAGGTCGCAGGTTCAAATCCTGTCGCCCCGACTAAAAGAGAGAATCTTGATGGTTCTCTCTTTTTTGTTATTATCAATTCAACCAACAGTTGATATGAAAAATATTAAATTCCACTAACACTATGTGTTATTTTACGGTATCGCATGATATACTTGCTTCATCAAAGAACATAAGGAGAGGGAATGCGAATGGACAATAAAATATTTTCGGAAACACTTAGGGATTTGAGAAAAAGTAAGGGTATGTCACAGGAACAACTTTCTGAAAAGCTTGGAATTTCGGTGCAGGCTGTAAGCAAGTGGGAGTGTGCGCAGTCATATCCTGATATAGAATTACTTCCTGTAATAGCTGATATTATGAAAGTTTCGATAGATTATCTTTTGCGTGGTGTCGAGTTTGTAAATAATAAAGGAAGTTTGAATGCTGGTAAGATTTCTGACGATAATGCAGAGACGAATAGCAAGATAGGTAAAGAAGTAGGTTTACCGGACGATAATGTACTTAGAATTGTTCAGTTTAAAGGTAGAAAACTTTTGAGACAGGATAATTATGACCCTCAGATCAAGATTCCGTTATACATAGAAGGCGGCGAGCTTGAAGACGTTGACACTGTTGAAATATGGGGAAACGCCAATATTGAAGGCGATATTAACGGAAGTGTAAATGCCGGAGGCGGAGTAAACTGTGGAAATGTCGGAGATTATGTGGAAGCCGGAGGCGGAGTAAACTGCGGATGTGTCGGAGATTATGTAGAAGCCAGAGGTGGAGTGAATTGTGGACCTGTAGGAGACTATGTAGAAGCCGGAGGTGGAGTAAACTGTGGACCTGTAGGAGACTATGTAGAAGCCGGTGGAGGAGTGAACTGTGGAGCGGTTGGAGAGTATGTGGAAGCTAGCGGAGATGTAAAGTGTACCACTGTTGGCGGAGATGTAACAGCCGGTAGAAATGTTGAATGTGAAGATGTTGCAGGAGATGTTACGGCAGGAGGAAAAGTTACTTGTAAAAATGTAGAAGGAGATGTTACTGCAGGCAGTTCTGTGGAAATTGAAGATATTAATAACTAAACAAAATAAGAGCATCAGCTACGAAGCTAATGCTCTTTTAATTTACTTAAAACGACTCAAGCTTAATAATATTTGTATTACCTGAAATTCCGTTGGTCATACCGCCTGTAATAATGATACAATCATCTTTCTTAAGGTCAAAAGCTTCTTTGGTCAATTTCTTGGCATTATAGAAGAGTACCTCGCTGGAATCAAAGTGCTCGCACATAACAGGAGTTACACCCCAAGAGAGTGCAAGTCTGTGCCAGGTCTTCTCATTGGTTGTGATTCCGAGAATATCAACCGGCGGACGGAAACGTGAAACAAAACGTGCTGTCATACCTGACAAAGTACATATTGCGATGGCCTTGGCATTTACGTCGATTGCCATACCGCATACAGCATGTGAAAACGCGTCAGAAGTATTTTTCATAATAAAGTCTGAGTTGTGGAAACGTTTCTCGTAATGAATGTTTTGCTCTGTGTGTTCTGCAATGGAAGCCATGGTTTTAACTGCAAGAACAGGGTATTTACCTGCAGCAGTTTCGCCTGAGAGCATGATTGCGCTTGAACCGTCATATACGGCGTTGGCAACGTCAGATGTCTCAGCTCTTGTAGGTCTTGGATTGTTAATCATGGATTCAAGCATCTCTGTAGCTGTAATAACACGCTTGCCAAGCAAACGGCACTTTGTAATAAGGTGCTTCTGCGCGGCGGGAAGTTCTTCGAAAGGAATCTCAACACCCATATCACCACGACCAATCATTATACCGCTACATTCTGCACAGATTTCCTCGATGTTGTCGATACCGGGCTGGTTCTCAATCTTAGCGATAAGTTCAATGTCGGAACCACCGTTTTCGTTGATAAAGTTGCGAATGTCGATTAGGTCTTGACGCTGTGACACGAATGAACATGCAAAGAAATCAATATCATTTTTGATACCAAATAAAATATCCTGCTTATCCTGTTCACTTAAATATTCCTGTTTTAAAATTTTGTTGGGGAAACTCATACTTTTTCTGTCAGAAAGTATGCCACCGTTTATAACAGTACAGATAACTTCGTTCTTGGTTACGGAATTAACCACAAAGGTTAGAAGACCGTTACTAAGAAGAATCTTATCTCCGGGAACGAGGTCGTTAACAATACCTTTGTAGCTTACGGATACGTGTGTGTTATCACCGATAATATCATCTGTAACGAAAGAGAATGAGTCGCCTTCATTAAGATTAATCTTACCGTCCTTAAAGGTTTTGATTCTATATTCCGGGCCCTTGGTATCGAGCATAATTGCTACGGGAATGTTGAGTTCTGAGCGAAGCTTCTTGATAAGGTTGATTCTGTTCTGATGCTCCTCGTAAGAACCGTGCGAAAAATTAAGTCTTGCAACATTCATTCCTGCAAGGAACATTTCTTTTAAAGTTTTTTCGTCTTCGCATGCTGGACCTATTGTACAAATTATTTTAGTTTTTCTCATAATAATATCCTCCGGTTAAAATTGATATAATTATAGCACATATTTACAAGGATTTATACATGTCATACGGTAAAAAATAATATTTTATTAAAAAAGTATAAATAATATGAAAAAAAAGGAGTTGAACAAATTTGAAAACACATATATAATTAAGAAAAAAGGGAGTAGCTGACGGGTATATCTTATCCGTTGCAAGTTGCGTCAGTACGGTTATTACCCGCATTTGCATTAAATAGCGAGACTTTTATGCATTCTTCGTGCATGAAAAGTCTTTTTTTATGCTTTGAATATTTGAGGCAGGAAAGACTGAGTAAGCAGAAGAGAAGCAAAAATATTATAAAGGAGGAACCTTTAAATGAATTTTTTGAAAGACCTTGCATTTCTTGTTGAAGGTTTTAAAGAATTGATGGACCCGCGTTATATTGTAATGTGGGTTATCGGTGGAGTGTTGATTTATCTTGCCATCAAGAAAAAGATGGAGCCGACACTTCTTTTACCGTTGGGATTCGGTACAATCCTTGTTAATATTCCGCTTTCAGGTGCGATTGATAAATTCGCAGCTGACGGAACGCTTATCTCAGAGGGACCGCTTAGCACACTGTTTGGTGCAGGTATCTCAAACGAATTATTCCCGCTTATTTTGTTCATCGGTATTGGTGCGATGATTGACTTCGGCCCGGTATTATCCAATCCGAAGCTTATGATTTTCGGCGCTGCGGCACAGTTTGGTATTTTCTTTACTTTCTGTCTTGCATCAATGTTCTTTGAGACAAACGACGCAGCATCAATCGCTATCATTGGTGCGGCAGACGGTCCTACAGCCATCGTAGTTGCCCAGAAGCTTAAATCTACATATCAGGGTGCGATAATGGTGGCGGCGTACTCGTACATGGCACTTGTGCCTATTATTCAGCCGCCGGTAATCAAGCTGCTTACAACAAAAAAAGAAAGACAGATCAGAATGCCTTACGAAAAGGGCGATGTTTCCAAGACAGCACGTATTTTGTTCCCTATAATCATCACTGTTTTGGCAGGTATTGTTGCTCCTGATTCAGTAGCGCTTGTAGGTTTCCTTATGTTCGGTAACCTTATAAGAGAGTGTGGCGTTCTTGATTCTTTATCAGACACAGCACAGAATGTACTTGCTAACCTTGTTACAATTTTCCTCGGTCTTACAATTGCAGCACAGATGCAGGCAGAGAACTTCCTTAAATGGGATACACTTTTGATCCTTGGTTTAGGTTTGTTTGCATTTATTTTCGATACAGCAGGTGGTGTGCTTTTTGCAAAGCTTCTCAATCTTTTCATGAAGAAGAAAATCAATCCGATGATTGGTGCTGCCGGAATTTCTGCATTCCCTATGTCAGGACGTGTTGTCCATCAGATGGGCCTTGAAGAAGATAACCAGAACTTCCTTCTTATGCATTCAATCGGTGTTAACGTATCAGGTCAGATTGCTTCGGTTATCGCCGGCGGTTTGATTTTACAGTTTTTCTTATAGGAGGTAATAAATATGGAGTTTAATCCCTCAAAATTCGTAGACAGTTTATATTATCTTGGAACAGGTATGGTAAGTATTTTCATAGTTATCGGTGTTATTATTTTGATGACGATGCTTATCAATAAAGTATTTAAAGATAAAAAAGCAGAATAATCTTGTAAAAATTTACGCAATAAACTATAATACTTATATAAAAATTGCAAAGGAGAAATGTATCTATGAAAGAGAAGATTATTTGCGCATTATCGTATTTGTGGATTTTATTCTTCCTTCCGCTTGTACTTTTACCGGGAGATAAGTTCGGTAAATTCCATGCCAATCAGGCACTTCTTAATTTGATTGTAGGAGTTGTTACAGCACTTATTATCAAGTTACTTGGTTGGATTCCTGTTATTGGCTGGTTGCTCTCATTAGTTTTCGGACTTATTACTTTTGCAATGCTTTTGTGGGGTATCATATTTGCATTGCTTGGCGAGAAGAAGCCTTACCCGATTATCGGAGGAATTGAAATTATAAAATAATTATCAAATATATGAAAGAGGCCTTTTAAAGGTCTCTTTTGTGTTTAACTAAGGTATGGCGCAAAATTCTTTTTGCCGGAATACTTGACAAATGAATTTTATTCGTATATTATGTATAAAAATAAATAAAACACACGCATATATGAATAAAAATACATAAACAGGCATGAATATGCAGGAGGACGACATGAGTGGTTATACAAGTAATGAGTTAATGAATATGGCGGAAGAGTACATGATTTACGGAAAGAAGATGTATCCGGCTGTTTTGGAACGTGGTGATGGTGTATATTTATACGATAAAGAGGGCAAGGAGTATCTTGACTGCGTAGGTGGTATTGCAGTAAATGCTCTCGGATATAATAATAAAGAGTATCTTGATGCGCTTAAGGCACAGATGGATAAGGTAATGCATATAAGCCGTTATTATCATAATGAGCCGGCAATTATTGCTGCTAAGAGACTTGTGGAGCTTAGTGGTCTTAGCCAGGCGTTTTTTGCGAACAGCGGTACTGAAGCAATAGAGGGTGCTCTTAAAGTTGCAAAGAAGCATGCTTCCATGAAGCCCGGTGCAGACAAGGACAATAATTTTGAAGTTATTGCAATGCATCATTCCTTCCACGGAAGAAGTATGGCAGCGCTTGCAGCTACGGACAACTCTAAGTATCAGGGCGCATTTGTTCCAAGTAATGTTAAGGCAGTATTTGCAAACTTTAATGATTTGGAAGATGTTAAATCCAAGATTACAAAGAATACCTGCGGTATTATCTGTGAGGTTATGCAGGGGGAGGGTGGCGTTTATGCTGCCGATGCAGAATTCCTTAAAGGTCTTCGTGCGCTTTGTGATGAGAAAGATATTATTTTGATTTTTGATGAAGTACAGTGCGGAATGGGACGTACGGGAACATTATTTGCGCACCAGGCATACGGTGTAAAACCGGATGTCTTGGCACTTGCCAAGGCACTTGGTTGTGGTGTACCGGTAGGTGCATTCCTTATAAGTGAGAGATGCAAGGGTGTATTGGGACCCGGAGAGCACGGCAATACATATGGAGCCAATCCGTTCTGTATGGCAGCTATCAATGCAGTTCTTGATTTGTATGAGAAGTATGATGTTCTTACAAATGTTAATAAAATGGCGAAGGTTTTTGAAGAGGGATTTGATAAGCTTAAAGAGAAGCATCCCGATAAGGTAACGGGCAGAAGGGGCAAGGGACTTTTACAGGGACTTGTCGTTACGGTTAACCGCGACAAACTTGAGCAGGTTGCTTTTGAAAAAGGCCTTCTTGTATGCGCTGCCGGCACGGATGTAATCCGTTTCCTTCCGCCGTTAGTTATCAGTGAGGAAGAAGTTAATAAAGCGATTAATATTATGGATGCTGTTCTTAGCGAGATGTAAGCAGATATCTGTTACAAATATTTCTGAAGTTCAGTCATACAATATTTTTCATTTTCGATAATCTGGGATGCAAGGTTCTTTGCTTCGCCGGAAGCATCTGAATACATATTCTTGTAGTGATAAATGCTCCTGATTCCCATGTTACAGCCATCATACATGATTTCGGCTATTTTGTAATCAGTGGGAGTTTTTAAAAATTTCATGTTAATCATAAGCCAGGACATTGCAGTTGCAATTTTGCCTGGCTTTTCTGTTGTTTCATTATACGAGTTTAAAAGAGAATGTACATCATTACCGAGTTTTTCATGTTTGTGTAGGGAATGCTCGAGAAGAGAGTGGATTTGTCTGCTACGGACTTTGTCAAGTACGTCATTTATACTGTTAACAGCCATTTTGAGCCCGCTGTTACATTCTTTTAGTAAGTTGATTGTGTCACGTTCCTGCATGCCAGGTCACTCCTTTATTTTTTTGTTGGCAACGGGATTATAAAAAGTTGCCGCGTGATTGTTTTGTGTTAGTATGTCACGTTTTTTTTGAATTATTTAAGATGTACAAGAAGTGTAAGAATATGGTATGATACATATAACAATTACGATGAACAACAAAAGAATAGATTAGAGTTGGAGAAAAAGTATGGGCAATATTTGGAAGAGTATAAAAACTGAGCATTATATTTTTAACTATAAAAGTGAAAGTTTAGCAGAAGGAGAAATTCAAAAAATTATTGACTTGCAGGAGAATTGCTTTAAAGAAATAACAGATACATTGAAAATTAAACTTCGTAGCAAGATAAATTATTGGTTGTGTGATTCAAGAAAAGAAGTCATGAATGAAAGTAAGTTTGAATTTGAAACAAATGGTGTTACATTTTGTAATCCGGATAATCCCACGATATATGCAGTGTATAATGAAACAACAAAGTGTGTAGGTTATCATGAAGATGTACATGCTATTGCTTGTCAATATGCTTTCCCGAGTTCAATAGCGATTATAGAAGGCTTAGCCATGCATTTTGATAAGGTGTGGTGGAAGGTTCCTAATGAGTTGTGTACATATGTGTATTTAATTGATGGTAAATATGAGTCTGTAGAAAAGATGGTTCTTGATAATGATTTTTTCTATGAAAAACCTGATTCTATTTCTTACCCAATAATGGGTGCGTTCACAGCTTTCGTGATAGCAAGATACGGAAGCGAAAAATATATGGCTTTGTATCAGGAACATGAGGATTGGGAACAAGCATTTAAAGATATTTATGAATTGGAATTAGCTGAAATTGAAATAAAATTTATTGAGTGGTGCAAGAAAAAAGAGTATTCTAAAGACTGTATTTGTGATGCAAGAGAGAAACTGTATAATGGTTAAGTGTTTAAAGAAAGGATAAAATATATGAAAATAATATTTATAAGACACGGTGACCCCGACTATGAAAAAGACTCATTAACCGAGAAAGGTTTTAGGGAAGCGGAACTTTTAAGAAAACGTGTTGAAAAGTGGAACGTAAAAGATTTCTATTGTTCGCCGCTTGGAAGAGCCAAGGCAACAGCCAAGCCTTTTCTTGACTCAATGAACAGAGAGGCAACAATATGCCCGTGGCTTAAAGAATTTTTTGTGCCTGTTAAAGATCCGGACACAGGTAAGAACAGAATTCCGTGGGATTTTATGCCGAGGTGTTTTACAAAAGAGCGATTATTTTACGATAAGGACAAATGGACTGATGCAGATATTATGCAGACAGGTGATGTTAAAGCAGAATTTGCGAAGGTTTGTAAAGAATTCGATGAATTGCTTAAGAACTACGGATACATAAGGGATGGCGGATTTTATAAAGTTGAGAAGCATAATGACGACACAATTGTTTTCGTGTGTCATCTTGGTGTAAGCTTTGTACTTGTATCACATCTTCTTGGAATTCCGACACCGCTTTTGTGGCATGGATTTTTTATGCCGCCGACGTCACTTATAGTACTTGATTCTGAAGAAAGAGTACCGGGTGAAGCTTTTTTCAGAGTCCAGACATTCGGAGATACGAAACACTTGTTTGCAGGTTGCGAACCGATTTCAGGTTCGGGATATTTTGCAGATATTTTCCAAAAGTAATTGCATAATATAGTATAAATGACTTGAATTCGGATGTGGTTATTTGCGTTTGTATGACCTTAGACAGAAGGAAGTAATTAATGAATATGACTGTAAGTCGTTGGGCTGTGTTGTGGATATTGAGTTTGATATTGTGTCGGGATGTATCTGTGCGCTTATTATTCCGGGACCGTGTAAGTTTTGGGGAATATTCGGACGAGAAACAGAGTTTGTAATTCCCTTTAAAGCAGTAAAGCAGATTGGTGAAGATATCATCCTAGTATGCGTAAAAGAGGAAGATGTTGTGTCAAAATGCAAGTTTTAGCTTGCATAACTACAACATACAAGGTATACTAGAATTGTAGTAATTTTACCTACATTATACACAGGAGGAATTTTATACATGAAATGCCCTTTTTGTAACAAGGAGAATACAAGAGTAATCGATTCCAGACCTGCGGAGGACAATAATTCAATCCGTAGAAGAAGACAGTGCGACGAGTGTGGTAAGAGATTTACGACATATGAGAAGATTGAGACGATTCCGCTTATTATTATCAAGAAGGATAATAATCGTGAGCCGTATGACCGTGAGAAGATTGAAGCAGGTATCATCAGATCCTGTCACAAGAGACCGGTATCAATTAACGAGATTAATGCGCTTGTGGATGAGATTGAGAATATTATATTTAATCTTGAAGATAAGGAGATTCCCAGCTCCAAGATTGGCGAGATTGTTATGAATAAGCTTAAGGATTTCGATTCAGTTGCTTATGTAAGATTTGCATCCGTTTACCGTGAGTTTAAGGATGTTAATACATTTATGGATGAGCTTAAGAAGTTGCTTGGTTAGTGAGGTTTTCAGATGTTTAAAACTTTTTATCCGGATGAGTATGTTGAATCAAGTTATGAGCTTGATTATCAGGCATATTATAATGCGGGGTACAGGGCGATATTGTTTGATATAGATAATACGCTTGTTCCGCACGGTGCTCCGGCAGATGAGAGAGCTGTGAAGCTTTTTGAGACAATCAGAAGTACAGGGTTAAAAGCATGCCTTATTTCTAATAATAAATTGGAGCGAGTTAAGTCTTTTGCGGATGCAGTAGGTGCTTTTTATGTTGAGGATGCGCATAAGCCTTCAATAAAGGGTTATCAGCGTGGTATGCAGGAGATGGGAACCACGACAGAGAATACATTGTTTGTCGGCGATCAGCTTTTTACGGATGTTTGGGGTGCCAAGAGGACGGGACTTAAGAGTATTCTTGTGAAGCCGATTAATCCCAAGGAAGAGATTCAGATTGTGTTAAAACGAATTCCTGAGAGATGGATTTTGCATTTTTATAAAAAATCCAGAGAAAAATAATCTGAGACAAAAGAAAATAGTTGAAAAAAATTGTGTTTTAGTATACACTATTAAAAGAAATTCTAAGGAGGAATTATTTTATGGTAACAGCAGGCGATTTCAGAAACGGAATTACAGTTGAGATTGAAGGAAACGTATTCCAGATTATCGAATTCCAGCACGTAAAACCAGGTAAAGGCGCAGCTTTTGTTCGTACAAAATTAAAAAACATTATTAATGGTGGTGTAGTTGAGAAGACTTTCCGCCCTACTGAGAAATTCCCTCAGGCACGTATTGATAGAAGTGATATGCAGTATCTCTATTCAGATGGTGATTTATACAACTTCATGGATGTTAATACTTATGATCAGATTGCTTTGACAGCAGATGATATCGGAGATGCTCTTAAGTTTGTTAAAGAGAACGAGATGGTTAAGATTTGTGCATACAACGGCAAGGTATTTGCAGTTGAGCCGCCGTTATTCGTTGAACTTGAGATCACAGATACAGAGCCCGGCTTTAAGGGTGATACAGCTACAGGTGCTACAAAGCCCGCTACAGTTGAGACAGGCGCACTTGTATATGTTCCGTTGTTCGTAGAGCAGGGAGAGAAGATTAAGATTGATACAAGAACAGGTGAGTACTTATCACGTGTTTAATCTGTAGGTATTCTATCAGATTTGAATTTCAGAGCTTTTGCGGAAGATACCGCAGAAGCTCTTTTTGTTTTATTAGAAGTTTTCAAAGGGTTGTTATACATTTTTTTTGGAAAATTTATAAATTTTATGTGAGAGTTTTTGGGATGTTATACGAATAATAGGTGTAACGTTACATGGGTATAAGGTGGTGAAAGATTTGGCTGTTGAGGATTGCTATCGCGAATTTGCGGAGGGGAGTCACGAAGCTTTTGAAAAGATAGTAGAGGAATTTCGTGAAAAACTGATTTGCTTTATCAATCGTTATGTTGATAATTACAGTCTGGCGGAGGATTTATCGGAGGATGTATTTGTCGAAGTGCTTATGCATCCGGGCAGATATAATTATAAAACCTCCCTTAAAACCTATCTTTTTACGATAGGCAGAAATAAGGCAATCGATTATATCCGCAAGAATAAGAGAATGCTTTACGGAGAACTTGATACGGATTTTGCCGAAGCAGCTGAATCTTTTGAAGAGAAGTATTGTAAGGAAGAAGTAAAGAAAGCTATGCTTCGTCTGCTTTCAGAACTTAAGGAAGAATACAGAATTGTACTTTATTTATTGTATTTTGAAGAAATGAGCTATGAAGAGGTTGGAAAAATAATTCATAAAAACAAAAAACAAGTTACAAACCTTGCATACAGGGCAAAGCAGACGATGCGAGAGGCCTTGAGAAAGGAGGGCTTTGAATATGAAGAGTAGTGAAGAATATTTGAGTAGCATTTATAACAAGCAGGAGATATATAAGAAAGAAGCGAAGCATAAGAGGAACCGTCGCAGAATAATGATGGCATCCGTTGCAGGAATAATGTGCTTTGTACTTGCATTTGTGATTATCGTGGAACCGATGCTGTCAGGTAAAGATAAATACGTATTGTATGCCGCTGATCTTATGGATGATTTTGATTCAAAAAAGACAGTCAAAAAGGACGGCAGAGAGGCTGATGCAGACTTTACAAAAGCCTATGCGGATTTTGCTTTGGAACTGTTTGGTAATACTGTAGATTCTTCGGAAAATGTACTGGTTTCACCGTTGTCGGTATATACTGCACTTGCTATGACAGCAAACGGTGCAGGCGGAGAGACACGCGCGCAGATGGAAGAAGTATTTGGGATGGATATGGAGAGGCTTAATGCCTATATGCTTTCTTATGCCAAATCATTGTCGGGCACAGACGCGGGGAAATTTAATATTGCCAATTCAATATGGTTTAGAAATGACGGAAGTCTGAAGGTTAATGATGAGTTTTTGCAGACAAATGCAGATTTTTACAAGGCGGATGCATTTGCGGCAGAGTTTGATGAGAAGACCGTTGCAGATATCAATTCATGGGTTAAGGTAAAAACGGATGGTATGATAGAGGGAATTATTGACAGGCTTGATGAAGATGCTATGATGTGCCTGATAAATACAGTTCTTTTTGATGCTGAGTGGAAGATTCCGTATGATTTGCAGGATGTAAGAAAGAGAGTATTTCAGAATGCCGGCGGTAAATTTAAAACTGTAGATTTTATGTACTCTACGGAAGGCATATATCTTGAATCTGATGATGCTGTGGGTGTAATTAAGCCTTACAAGAATGAGCAATACAGTTTTGTTGCACTGTTGCCGAATGCTGATGTTAATATAAATGACTTCGTTAAAACACTTACCGGTGATAAATGGCATGATTTGATTGAAAGTAGACAGGATGTAATTGTTGACACAGCTATTCCTAAGTTTGAACATGATTATTCTGCAGACATGAAGGATATTCTTATTGCAATGGGTATGGGCGATGCATTTGAATGCGGTGTGGCCGACTTTACCGGAATCGGATATTCAGAAAAAGGGTACCTTTATATTGAGAATGTATTTCACAAGACATATGTTAGTGTGGATGAACTTGGAACGAAAGCCGGTGCTGCAACAGCTGTTATAGTTTATGCAGAAGGAGGCATATTGGAGAAACCGAAGGAGGTTATATTAAACAGACCGTTTGTATATGCGATTATGGACAACAATACCAATCTGCCTATTTTCATAGGGACAGTGATGGATATTGAGAGTGAGGCTGAAGAGCCGGTTGATAACAGTGTTTTTTATACTTCGGAAGAACAATGCGACGGAATATTTAAATATACAATAAACGAAAAAGGTGAAGCAACCATTACTGATGTGACTGACAAGACTATAGAGAAGATAGAAATTCCGCAGAAGCTTGGAAAAGGAACATATGGGGAAGGACTTTTGGTTACCGCTATTGGCGATTTTGCTTTTCAATTTTGTGAAGAGCTTACAGAGGTAATAATTCCGGATACGGTAACAAGTATAGGTGTAGCAGCATTTGGCTCTTGTAGTAGTCTTGAAAAAATAGTTATTCCAAAATCGGTTACACGTATTGAAGGATTTGCTTTTGCATGCTGTTACAGCCTTACGGAAATAACTATTCCTGATGGCTTGACAAAGATAGAGTACAGTACTTTCCGGTGTTGTGATAATTTGAGAAAAGTTGTAATACCTGAATCCGTAACAACCATTGATAAATATGCTTTTGCAGATTGTTACAGTATTGAAGACGTAAAGCTGCCGGGTTCGGTTACATATATAGGCTGGGGCGCATTTGAAGATTGCGCAGGTCTTGTAAGTATAGAAATTCCAGCTTCAGTAACAAGACTTGAGTCGGATACATTTAAAAACTGTTTTAATCTTAAGGAGGCAATTATTCCTGCTACGATGGAATACATAGGGCCGACTGCATTTTGGGAAGATAACAAGCTTACAATAATAACTCCTGCGGATTCATATGCAGAAGGATATGCCAAACGTAAATCAATATCTGTAAGTAATATATCTTTGCAGTAAAAACTTAATATAATCTATATTTGTATATGAAGGGAGGGTATACCGAAAGTCTGATGCGAGTTACGGTATACCCTCCTTTCATAAATTGTAAAGGAGGGTATATGGGATGAAAAGGCGGTATGTTGCATTTTTAATTGCACTTTTGCTGCTTTTATGCGGTTGTAAGCAAAAAACTAATAAGTATGGTTTTGATGTTGTGCCTGTGGCAGATACAACGAAGGAGAGCAGTATAAGTGAAAAAACTACAACTGACGGGAATGTAGATGTAACAACAGGTGATATTAATAGTCAGAGAGAGTTTATGGAATATATAACCCAGGGTGCAGGGATGTCCGACGAACTTGAAGTTGATAAAACACTTGTTTTTATAGCGGATGCTTCTGCCATATTAGGCGTTGACCCAAGAATATATGAGAGATTTAATGAATTGTTGGTTAATAAGTATGGTTGTGATTTTACGGTAGAGTTTAGAGGATATAATACGTCAGATGCAGTAAATTATCAGAACGAGATAAGAGCATTACAGACCTCAAATGAGCAGGTAGATGTACTAATTACAGGTGGCGGAACTGCTAATGTTGCCAACACATATGATAAGGCAATAAATGACGGGTTATTGGAGCCTCTAGGCTCTATGTTAGGTACAGAGTACGGCAAAAAGCTTTGGAGTTCATACCCTGAAAAGATATGGATGAGAGTTTGTAGGGACGGAGAGTATTATGGAGTGTTGAATATGGAAAATGGAAACGGTCATCCCCTGATTCTTATAAATTCTAAATATATAAAGGATGAAAGTGTTGTTGAAAATATAAAGACTATAGAAGATGTGTATGCATTTATCGATAGTCTTGGAGAAATAGAGGAGGGAATAATTCCTTTAGTTGCAGACTTGGATAGTCTATATGAATTTGAAAGTGGATATACATTTTATTCATGTATTCTCGGACGGGAGAACAATGGCAAATGGGAAGCTTATTTTGCACTTGAAGATGAAAAATATCTGTCGCATATTAAAAAACTAAGGGAATACGGGACTGCTAAAGGCATGTCACAGAGTGCTGCAAAAACACTCGGTAAGTTCGTTGTAATGATTGACAGTATGCCAATGAGTGATTACAGCGGTAATTCAATCAGAGTAAAGGAAAATGCTCAAAGCTCAGAATATTACGAGTTGGAAGTATATGAATGTGCAAGTGCTGACGGTTGGTATGAATACATGAGCAATATGGTTATAGGTATTGCCTCATGGTCACACTATAAAGAGGAAGCGTTACAGTTACTCTCGCTTATAGCAAGCGAACCGGAGCTTTCCAATTTGCTGGCATATGGAGTTGAAAATCATCATTATACGCTTAATGAAGACAGAATAGTTTATAAGGAGTTCGACAGAAGTAACGGAAGATTACCTAATGAGTCACTTTCGTTAGGCAATTATATGATAACCAATCCCAGTGGTTTGGAACCGCTTGACAAGATAAGTACATATGATTCGTATAAACTTAAATTAGGAATTGCTTCTCGGTACAATGTAGATTTATCAGAGTATAATGCGCTTAAATATAAAATAAATTCAATATATACGAACAAGGATTACGCCAACTGGTTATACAAAGACAACTACATGGAACTTCTTGAGGGAATGCGCTCTAAGATGAAGACAGAGGGTATAGATGAGCTCATAAATGAAATTAACAGGCAGCTTGATGAAGCACAGAAGTAATACATATATAGAGGTATATTATGAAAAAGAAGACTAAATTGATTTTTATTGTAATAAGTATAATGGCAGTTGTGTTGACTATAATTGCTATTTTATTGTTTGGAGAAGACGATTCCGGTGTGAAAGGAAAGTCATATGGTGCTGCAGGAGGATTCTTTTTTGCACCGGAAGGTGTTGTTGTTGATGACTATCGGATACAGTTTGTTGACCCTGTGAGCTCGCAGACTTATTTAATGTGTCGGATACCTAATTGTAATCATGAAGAAGGTAACGAAGAATGCGAAGCGAGGGCTTATACGAATTTCTCCTTAATATATGATGAAAAATTATATTGTTTTAAGACATCGGCATTGAATTCAGAAATATGGGTTAGAGAACTTGCGGGAAATGGTGAAAGTAAGTTTTTGACTATTCCGTATAGACATACAAAAAGAGAGAGCATCGTGGTTGACGGCAAACTTTATTGTAGTGTTAATGAGCCTTTAGATGATTATGGCATGGAAAGAAGTAATGCTTTTTTTGTTGAAATTAATTTGGAGACCGGCGAGTATAGAAGGCTTACGGAAGAAGAACCTTATGAGGATTACAAAATTAAAAAAATAGAGTTGTATAATGGGTATCTCTATTATACATGTGAAGTTATTATGCCAGAATATTATGATAAGCTTGATGCTGCAATAGGAAGTGCTTCAATTGAGTTATATGATGAGGCGGAAAAATATAAGCATATACTTTTACATAAGGTTGACTTAGATACACTTGAAAAAACTAATTGCTATAATGATGAAGAGAGGTATTTACTTCATGGCGTATGCGGAGAACATTTAATTTTATGGGATTCATTTACAGGGGAAATTCTAGCAGTTAATAAATACGGTGAAGAAAAAATTATTGGTAAGGTTGAAATGCAGAACAGGCTATCGTTTTATCCGGTTATGGGTAAATATGTTGTTTATGAAGAAGATGAAAAAACGTTGTTTGTTTCAGTTGAGTCCGGTGAGAAATATGAGAGAGAGATTAAAAGTCCGGGAAGCATAATTTTGTATAATGAAACGCTTGATGCAATATTTACAGTTATAAGTGATTATAAAGGTATTTATCGCATTATAAGTGTTGAAGACTTTATTGCAGGGAATTATGAAGATTACAAGTCTTTTAATTAATGATTGATAAGTCGTAATGGAGGATGTATGAGATGAAAAGGTTATGCATGGCGTTTGTGGTTGCTTTTTTTGTTTTTTTATGTAGTTGTAAACCTGAAGAAAATAAATATGGTTTTGATGTTGTACCAACAAGTTCGGCTGCTGAAAACAGTTCAAATGCGAAGACTTCTACAACCGAAGAAAATAGTGCGAATACACAGGAAACAACAACGTCAGAGGATATACCGGTTACAGGAAGTTTTATGGAACACTGGACTTTGGGGGATGGTATGTCAGAAAAGCTTGGTGTATCGAAAAATCTTGTATTTATAGTTGATTGGTCAGTTGTAAAAGATGTTGATCCTCGTATATATGAGAAGTTTAATGAGCTGTTGGTTAATAAGTATGGATGTGATTTTACTGTTGAATTTAGGGGATATAGAACTTCGAAAGCAGAAGACTATCAGAAAGAAATAAGGGCATTGCAGATTTCGGGTGAACAAGTGGATATATTTGATACAGGAGTGGGAACTATTGATGTCGGTAATACATATGATACAGCGATAGCTGATGGGCTTTTGGAGCCGCTTGATAATTGGCTCGGGACAGAGTATGGTAAGAAACTCTGGAGTTCATATCCGGAAAAAATATGGACAAGGGTTTGTAGGAACGGAGAATATTATGGGGTATTAAATCACGAGAACACATTAAGTGAACCGAAGATTTTAATTAATTCCAAGTATATTAAGGATGAAAGAGATGTAGAGAATATAAAGACTATTGAGGATGTGTTTTCATTTATTGACAGCCTTGGAGAAATAGAGGATGGAGTAATTCCTTTAATTGCGGATTTAGACAGTTTGTACGGATTTGAAGAGGGATATTCTTTTTATACTTGTATTCTTGGAAGGGAGAATAACGGCAAATGGGAGGCTTATTTTGCATTGGAGGATGAAGAATATTTGTCGTATATTACTAAAATGAGAGAATATGGAATAGCCAAAGGAATATCGCAGAGTGTGGCCAAAACTCTTGGTAAATTTGTAGTAATGATTGGTGGCATGAGACAGAGTGAATATAGTGGTCATTCAATAAAGGTAAAAGAGAATAGCGAAAGTTCTGAATATAAGGAACTTGAAGTATATGAATGTGCGAGTACTACCGGTTGGTTTGAGTATTTGCATAACGCCGTTGTCGGAATTGCATCATGGTCGGAGTATAAGGAAGAAGCGTTACAATTACTTGCGCTTATAGCAAGTGAGCCGGAACTTTCTAATTTATTGGCATACGGACTTGAAGGTGTACATTATACTATTGAGGACGGTAGGGTTGTATATCTTGATTATGATTATAATAAAGGAAGAGTGTTCAATGAGACTTTCGCATATGGAAATTATATGATTACTGCTCCGAGTGGTTTAGAAACATCAAATAAGATAAGTACCTTTAATTCGTATAATATAAAGCTCGGCATTGCATCGAAAAACAATATAGATTTATCAGCGTATAATACACTTAAATTTAAAATTGATTTGATATACACGAACAAGGACTACGCCAACTGGTTATACAAAGACAACTACATGGAACTTCTCGAAGAAATGCGCTCTAAGATGAAGACAGAGGGTATAGATGAGCTCATAAATGAAATTAACAGGCAGCTTGATGAAGTACAGAAGTAAGCGGATTATCGGATGGGGGTATATATATGTTAAAGGCTGAAACAAGCAGACAGTTTTTAAATAAAGGAATTATATGCTTTATTATTTTTGCTGTATTGATAAATTTTCTGCAGATATATTACCTGAATAAAAAAAACTTAAGTGATAATAGCATTGAAGGTTATCGTGATGTGTGGGAGAGTGCTGAAGAAAAGTATGCTTTGGATGGCACGTATGCCGTGACGGAATGGCTGTCAGGGCAGCAGGAAGCTTCAGAAAATTCAAAGGTTTACAGGTATGTATTAGAGGAATATGAAACGATAATGGGGTATGATGCATACCTTAAAGAACTTAGGGATAATGCATCAAAAATGCTTGGCGCCTCCATTTTTGTAAAAAAGGACAGTTTTTCATACAGGAATATAGAGAGTATGATAGAAAGCTATCGTGAGATGGAAGGAGTAAAATCATCACCGTCACCGTCGCTAGGTGTAGAGAGTGCAACATCCTCTGCGGTAACTGATTTGATAGCGCTCGTTGTAATTATATACATATGTGTGCATTTTTGGTTGCGGGACAGAGAAGGCGGCACAATGCTGTTAATCAGGACTACGCCGGTAGGGAGAACAGCACTTGTATGGTATAAGCTTTTTCTGCTTACGATAGTTGTATTTGTGCTTAATCTGTTGCTTAACGGCGGTAACCTGCTTGGGAGTGAACTTGTATATGGGCTTGGTGATTTGGATAGGGAACTGATTTCGGTTATAGAATACAGGAGGACGGTTTTTAAACTTTCTGTGAAGGAATATCTGCTTCTTTTTATGGTGTGCAAATATCTGGCATATATGGCGGTTGCATTGCTTGTAAGTGCAATATTTTGCAGCAGCAAAACGACACTTACAGGTTTTGTCGGGGTTGTTGGGACGGTGCTTGTAAGCGTCATATTGTATTATTTTATAGCTGCATCGTCTGTGTGGCAGGCACTTAAATATATCAATCCGTGCGGACTTATGCGTACAGAGGACTATTTGGGGGACTATATCAATATCAGTGTCTTTAAACAGCCGGTAGAACTTTGCGTATGTATGGTTGTGTTTTTTGTTATACTTGCGATTGTATGCACGATACTTATTGCCAGGAAGTTTGTAGAGCTTAAGAAGAATTTAATGATTCCGGATTTTATAAAATTTATAATACGTTGTCATATAAAGCTTACAAATTCTCTTGTAAAGCATGTAGGAGTGCTGCTTCATGAGGTGCAGAAAATACTTTTTACGTATGGTGTATTTATTGTACTTGTATTGTACACAGCACTCCAGATATGGCAGAGCAGTACCGTCAAAAGAGGCTTCATTGATGATGCAAGGGCTTATTATGCTTCATATATGACGGAACTTGAAGGAGAATATACTTACGAAAAAGAAGAGTATGTACGAGGTATGCTTGCGAATGCTGAAGACAGCTATGAGAAAAAAGGTATTCAGATGGTGCTTGAAAAAATGGAATATCTTAAGCAGAGTGGTGGTTATATCCTGTATGAAGGCGGCTGGAATGAGCTTACTGCAGCATATACCGACAGGGAAAACCTTACGGAAACGATATACCTTACAATTGCAATGATTCTTACGCTTTCGTTTGTTTTTTCAGCAGACAGACAGTACGGTATGTATAAGCTTGTTACGACTACGAAAAACGGACAACAGCGTTTACAGGTATACAGAGTTATTGTCGGATTTGTTATAGCTATGTTTGTTTTTGCTGTTACATACTGCTTTAAATGGCATCAGATATGGGAGAAGAATTTTCTGACGGATAAGATGCTTTCGTATCCGGCGTGCAGTCTTGAGAATCTTTCTAATTTTGCGGCGGATGTTACATTGAAAGAATATATGATAATGCTTGTGGCAGTGCGCTTTGTTGCGGTTATTTCAGGATGTGGTGTTATATATTATATATCAGAGAAAATTGGCACATTATCCGGAACATATATAGCAATGATTGCACTTTTAGTAGTTCCTGCGGCAATGGTTGTTTCAGAAAAGAGCCTTACGGTTTTGTATTATCCGTGGTCCTTATTTGCGGGGAATATGGCACTGGGGTGTCCGGCATGGAAGGTATTGTTACTTGTGGGTGTATATTTGATAATTATGGTTTTGTGTAGTTATAGTGTGTGTCGGAAGAAAAGAGTGTAGATAGGAGGAAAAGTTATGGAACTTAAAATAGAAAACTTAACCAAGGAATACGGTTCAAACCGTGCTCTTGACAACTTCAACTTTACTTTTACTGAGGGTGTCTACGGTCTCTTAGGCCCTAACGGCGCCGGCAAAAGTACGATGATGAATATAATAACGGATAACCTTGCGGCAACCTCCGGTAGGATTACTTTCGACGGTGAGGATATCAAGAAACTCGGTCCGGATTACCTTAAGCAGATAGGTTTTATGCCTCAGCAGCAGAATCTGTATCCGTCATTTTCCGGACTTCGTTTCATGTACTATATGGCGGCTCTTAAGGGAATGAAGAAGAGGGAAGCCGACGAGCAGGTACCTAAGCTCATTAAGATGGTTAATCTTATGGGGCATGAGGATAAGAAGCTTGGTGCGTATTCGGGCGGTATGAAACAGAGAATCCTTATCGCACAGGCACTTCTCGGCAATCCGAAGATTCTTATCATGGACGAGCCGACTGCGGGACTTGATCCGAAGGAGCGAATCAGAATACGTAATATAATCTCGGAAGTCAGCATGGATAAGACGGTTATTCTTGCGACGCATGTTGTGCCGGATATTGAGTTTATCTCGAAGGAGATACTCCTTCTTAAGAAGGGAGTGCTCATCGGGCACGGAACACCTGCGAAGCTCGTGTCTGAGGTTGTGCCGTATGTGTTTGAGGTAGAGACAGACAGGGAGGGCCTCGAGAAGTACAAGACAGACTACCGCATCGGCAATATCGGAAGCAGTGCGAGTGGTAACGGTAAGTTTATCGTGAGACTGATTGGAGAGAAGAAGCCTGAGGGCGAAGTTCTTGAGGGTACGAGAGCAAGCCTTGAGGATGTGTATCTGAGGACGTTTGAGGATTAGTACTTGCTAAAGATAAAGAAATATGATATTTTTACTCTTAACTTAAAGGATGTCAATTGGCATGAAACGGAGGTACGGGTATGAAATATTTAATCGTAGTGGATATGCAAAAGGATTTTATCACAGGCAGTCTCGGAACTAAGGAGGCTTGTGCGATTTTACCTGATGTAATCGGGAAAATTAAGAATTTTGACGGGGAAGTGATTTTTACAAAAGATACTCATGAGGAAGATTATCTTGACACACAGGAAGGTAAAAATCTCCCTGTAAAACATTGTATTATAGGCGAAGACGGCTGGATGCTTGCGGATGAGCTTGAGAAAATGGCAGAAGAGCTTGGCAGTAAGATTTATAATAAACCGACCTTCGGTTGTGTGGAGCTTAGCGAAAGCCTGAAGAAGGAGAATGATAAAAATCCTATTGAAGAGATTGAACTTTGCGGATTATGTACGGATATCTGTGTTATTTCAAATGCGATGTTACTAAAGGCATTTATGCCGGAGGTTAAGATTTCGGTAGATGCAAAGTGCTGCGCGGGTGTTACACCGGCAAGCCATAAGAATGCATTAGAAGCAATGAAGATGTGCCAGATTACAATAAAAAATGATGTTGAGGAAGCATAATGAAAAAGACACAGTTTAACGAAAGAAATATCTCTATGGTAATGGACATGTATGAGCTTACCATGTCAAACGGTTATTTTAGCAATGACTGCAAAGATACGATTGTTGCATTTGATGTGTTCTACAGAACGAATCCCGATAATGCCGGTTTTGCGATTTTTGCGGGACTTGAGCAGGTTGTGGAATACATTAGGAATATGCATTTTAGCGAGGAGGATATTGAATTCCTTCGCTCAAAACAGCTTTTTTCAGAGGAGTTCCTTAAGTATCTTTTGAATTTTAAATTCAGAGGCGATATTTATGCCATGCCGGAAGGCACGATTATATATCCGAATGAACCGATTATGACGGTTGTCGCGCCACTTATTGATGCTCAGCTTATTGAGACGACGCTTCTTTTGGAGATTAATCATCAGTCGCTTATTGCGACAAAGACCAACAGAATTGTGCGTGCGGCTAACGGTAAGCCCGTGTCTGACTTTGGTGCAAGACGTGCACATAACGTGGATGCGGCCGTATACGGTGCAAGAGCTGCATATATTGGCGGTGCAGTCGGAACTGCAACGGTTCTTGCAGGACAGATGTTTGGTATTCCGATTTCGGGAACAATGGCGCATAGTTGGGTAATGTCTTTTGATAACGAGTTTGAAGCTTTTAAGGCTTATGCGGAGAATTATCCCGACTCGACGGTGTTGCTTGTAGACACATATGATGTGTTGAAAAGTGGTGTGCCGAATGCAATCAGAGTTGCAAACGAGGTCCTTGTACCTCTTGGTAAAAGACTTAAAGGTATCCGTATTGATTCGGGTGACCTTGCGTATCTTTCAAAGGAATCCAGAAAGCTTCTTGACGCGGCAGGACTTGAGGATTGTATTATTATGGCTTCAAACAGTCTTGATGAATATACAATTTATTCACTTAACCGCCAGGGCGCAAAGCTTGATGGTTATGGCGTAGGAGAAAAACTTATTACCTCTTCGTCAACACCTGTATTCGGTGCAGTGTACAAGCTTGTGGCGGTAAATAAAAAAGGAGAGTTTGTACCGAAGATAAAGATTTCCGAGACAGCAGAGAAGATTACCAATCCGGGAATTAAAGAAGTGTACAGGGTTTATGACAAGAGCGGAAAAGCTGTTGCGGATTATCTTTCCGTAAAGGGCGAAGTGATTGATGCGGACAAGCCGGTCAGATATGTGGATCCGATTAATTACTGGAAAAACAGAAGTTTTACGGATTGTACGTTTAAACCGCTTCAAAAGCAGATATTTAAGGACGGAGAACTCGTGTATGAGTTACCAAAGCTTTCTGATATCAGAAGTTATGTAAGACATCAGCTTGATAATGAAATCTGGCAGGAGGAGCAGCGTTTTGAGAATTCTCATACGCATTATCTTGATATGAGTCCTGCTATGTTTGAACTTAAGATGAGTCTTTTGCATGAGAATGATTAATAAGTAGAATGATTAGTAAGTAATATGAAGATGCCGTGACTTTTACATAAGTAAGAGTCGCGGTTTTCTCTTTTTTTGGACCTTGTAAATATTTTGTAGAAAAATCCGGAAATAGTACTTGCGTAGTAAATTTGAATATGGTAAAATTTTCTTACATTGATTGCTGTAAAAGCATCATACATTTTCTTTTTGGCAGTATTCTCTGCCGGATTTCCCAAACTATTTTAATTGAATAATACTTTTAATAAGGAGTGGTGCTTATGGTTTAATTATATCCTTTGTTACTTGTTGTTTTTGTGGCTTTTACAGTACAATGTAAGAAAGGAGAACTATGGATTTTAACGAATTTAAAGATGAATTAGTCGAAGTTATTAAAGGTAAAACGGAGGAAAATACAAGCATAACAATTCATACCGTAAACAAGAACAATGGAATAATACTTAACGGAGTTGTTATTATGAGAGAAGCAGAATGTATTTCACCTACAATTTATCTGGAGCCGTTTTTTGAGATGGCAAGAAAGGGCAAGGACATGTATGAAATAGCCGATGAAATCCTTGCACTCAGTATGGACCAAAAGAATAAGTTTTATTTTGATGTGGATGAATTTCAGGATATCAGTGTGACAGGGAAGAAGATTCTTTATAAGCTGGTCAATTATGATAAGAACAAGGAGCTTCTTGAAAATATTCCGCATCGCAGATGGCATGATCTTGCGATCGTCTACTATGTGTTAGTGTCTTGTGATGAACTTGGTACGGGAACGATTCTTATCAGAAACGAGCATCTCAAACTGTGGAATGTGGGTGAGCAGGAATTATATGCTTTTGCAACAGAGAATACACCAAGGCTTCTTAAGAAGACGATTAAAACCATGGCAGAGATTATTCTTGATTTTATGGATGAAAGACTTATGGATTCCGATGAAAATGAAATTACCGTGAAGGCAGCAAAGGAGTTCGGTGAAAATACACCGGTAAAAATGTATGTTATGGGTAATAAGGTGAAGCTTAATGGTGCATGTGTTATCTTGTATGACAGGTCAATGGCAAGCTTTGCGGAATATGTCGACAGCGATTTTTATATTTTGCCCAGTAGTATTCATGAGGTTATTCTTGTGCCTGCGAATGAAGATGTAGACGAACAATCATTATTGTCACTGGTAAGAGAGGTTAATGAAAATAATGTCACTGAAGAAGAGTGGCTTTCAGACAATGTCTATAAGTATTTACGCAGTGAAGATAGCGTAGAAATGATAAGTTGATAAAGCAAACGTAAAAGAATCGAAGTTCGTGTCGGTTCTTTTATATTTTTTTAATGTATACTTTAGTTGAAAAATGGAGTACATAAGTGGTATAATAAATTGGATTATTGTTTGGAAATGGGGAGTATCTGCATGGCGGGTTTCGAATTACTTAATGTACTTGAAACAGAGGTTATGGTAAGATTACAACAGTTTACTCGCACGCCATGGCTTGATAAGACTATGACGGTATATACAAGGCTTAATGATTCAGGGGCACTTGTTATAGCGATTTGCGGAGTGCTTTTGCTTCCGAAGAAGTATAGAGGTGTTGGAGTTCGGGCGACATTTGCGCTGTCACTCGAGACGATAGTAGTTAATTTTTTACTTAAACCGCTTGTTGGAAGAACAAGGCCTTTTATGGTTAACGATGCTATAGAAGTGCTTACGAGGACACCGCATGATTTTTCATTCCCGTCAGGACATACAGGTTCCATGGTAGCGGTTTGTGCAGTAATTTTGTTTTGCATGGACAAAAAATATGGGATTATAGCAATTGTGGCGGCACTTCTTATGGCTTTTTCAAGAGTATATGTAGGTGTGCATTATCCCACGGATGTGTTTGCAAGTATAGTACTTGGGCTTGTAATTGCAGTATTTGCGGTTAGAAGCATGGATAGATTTGAGAAGAGGAAGAGTGCGGATGAAGGAACAGAAGTCACTGCGTCTTGATAAGTATCTTGCGGATATGCAGTACGGAACAAGAAGTCAGATAAAAGAGATAATACGAAAAGGCAGAATTACTGTTGATGGTGCTGTTATTAAAAGCGCCGATATAAAGGTAATTCCCGGAACCAATGTAGTAACTGTGGACGGAGTGAGTGTTTCATATGCCGAATTTGAGTATTACATACTTAATAAACCGGCAGGAGTGGTGTCTGCAACGGAAGATAATTCCTGTAAGACAGTGCTTGATTGTATTGAAGATAAGCAGAGGAAGGACTTGTTCCCGGTCGGAAGACTTGATAAGGATACAGAAGGACTTCTTCTTATTACGAACGACGGTCAGATGGCACATGCACTTTTGTCACCGAAGAAGCATGTTGACAAGGTGTATTATGCCGAGATTGACGGTGATTTTGACAGTGAAATGAAGGAAAAACTTGAGCGGGGCGTTTCTCTTGGGGATTTTGTAACTATGCCTGCAGTGATTAAGATTCTTGAAAAAGGGCAAGAATTATCAAAGATAGAGATTACCATAAGAGAAGGCAAATTTCATCAGGTAAAAAGAATGTTTGAGGCTGTCGGAAGGAATGTTACATATCTTAAAAGACTTTCGATGGGACCGCTTAAGCTTGATGAGGCACTTTTTCCGGGAGACTACCGTGTTTTGACGGAAGAAGAACTTGGTGAGTTAAAACGCATAACAGAAAAGGAATAAAAGACAGATGTACAGAGATATTTTAAAAGATATAAAAGGTGTAATTTTTGATTTAGACGGAACGCTTGTGGATTCAATGTGGATTTGGAAGCAGATTGATATAGAATATCTGGGGTCACGTAATATTGAGATGCCCTCAGATTTACAGAGCAAGATAGAGGGCATGAGCTTTTACGAGACTGCAGTTTATTTTAAAGAGGCTTATAAGATTCCGGAGTCTCTTGAGGTTATTATGGATAGTTGGAATATGATGGCAATGGAGAAGTACAGGAGCGTTGTTCCGCTTAAGGAAGGCGTGAAAGAGTTTTTACAGCTTCTTCGTGATAAGGGGATTGTTATGGGAATTGCGACGAGCAATTCTAGGATTCTTACTGAAGCGGCACTTGACAATCTTGGAATTTCGGAGTATTTCGGGGCGATTGTGACAGGTTCAGAGATTATAAAAGGTAAGCCTGAGCCGGATGTTTACCTTACGGCAGCAAAGAAACTTTCGGTTGACCCGAAGACTTGCCTTGTGTTTGAGGATTTGCCGTTTGGGATAATGGCAGGTAAGAGAGCAGGAATGAAGACCTGTGCGATAGATGATGTGTATTCTGCTGCAATGTGGGATGAGAAGGTTGCACTTGCAGATTATAGTATCAAGTCATACAAAGAGATTTTGGAGGCAGTGGCAGTTGATGAAAACTGATACAGCAACAGTGGTTAATAATAGATTTTTACCGATAAATAAGTCTGATATGAAAGCCAGGGGCTGGGATTATGTTGATTTTACATATGTTATCGGTGATGCTTATGTTGATCATTCGTCTTTTGGTCCGGCGATTATCAGCCGTGTGTTGGAAAGTCATGGATACAGGGTAGGGATTATTTCACAGCCCGATTGGAGGAATGACGCAAGTATTGCTGAGTTTGGGCGCCCGAGACTTGGTTTTCTTGTGTCTGCGGGCAATATGGATTCCATGGTTAATCATTATACGGTTTCCAAGAAACGAAGACAAAGTGATGCTTATACACCGGGCGGTGTTATTGGTAAAAGACCCGATTATGCAACGATTGTTTATTGTAATTTAATTAAGAGAACATATAAAGATGTGCCGATAATTATAGGCGGGATTGAAGCAAGCCTCAGACGAATGGGACATTATGATTACTGGTCAGGCAAGGTAAAACATTCGATTCTAATAGATTCACAGGCGGATTTGCTCCTTTACGGTATGGGAGAGCGAGCAATTGTCGAGGTTGCCGACGCGCTTAATTCAGGAATAGATGTTGCAGACATTACTTTTGTCAACGGAAGTGTGTACAGGCATAAATCGGACGAGCAGGTTTTTGATGCTTTGTATCTGCCGGATTTTAATGAGATATCAACAGATAAAGAGGCCTATGCCAAGAGTTTTTATACACAGTATTGCAATACGGACCCGTTTTCAGGTAAGAGACTTGTAGAGAAGTATAAGGACAAGCTTTATGTAGTTCAGAATCCGCCGGCTATGCCTCTTACGGAGCTTGAGATGGACGATGTGTATTCGTTACCGTACGTAGGTGAGGCGCATCCTTCATATGATAAGCTTGGCGGTGTTCCGGCAACCAAGGAGATTAAATTCAGTCTTACAAGTAACAGAGGATGTTTTGGCGGTTGCAGTTTTTGCGCACTTACCTTCCATCAGGGGAGAATTGTACAGACAAGAAGTCATAAGTCACTGATTGATGAAGCTGTTAAGATGACACAGGATAAGGAGTTTAAAGGCTATATACATGATGTAGGAGGCCCTACAGCTAATTTCAGAAAGCCTGCGTGCGAGAAACAGCTGACCAAAGGTGTATGTACGGGTAAACAGTGCCTTTTCCCGATGCCTTGCAAAAATATGAAAGCGGACCACTCGGATTATATTGCGCTTCTTCGTAAGCTTAGGACGCTTCCGAAGGTTAAGAAGGTTTTTATCCGTTCGGGAATAAGGTTCGACTATGCACTTGCGGATAAAAATGATACATTTATAAAAGAACTTTGTGAACATCATATAAGTGGTCAGCTTCGTGTTGCACCGGAACACGTGTCGGACAGGGTTTTGGAACTTATGGGTAAGCCGAAGAATTCTGTTTATCAGGAGTTTGTGCGCAAGTTCGAGACGATAAATAAAAAGACAGGGAAACAGCAGTTTATTGTGCCGTATCTGATGTCTTCGCATCCCGGTTCGACTTTGGAGGATGCTGTATTGCTTGCGGAATCCTTAAGAGATATGGGGTATATGCCGGAGCAGGTGCAGGATTTTTATCCGACACCTTCGACGATTTCGACGTGTATGTATTACACGGGAATAGACCCGCGTACCGGTAAGAAGGTCTATGTTGCCACAAATCCGCATGAGAAGGCAATGCAAAGGGCACTTATCCAGTATAAGGAACCGAAGAATTATGAGCTTGTAAAAGAGGCTCTTATTAAGACCGGAAGACAGGATTTAATAGGGTTTGATAAAAATTGTTTAATACCTCCCCGGCTTATAAAAAAGAATAGTAGCAAAAATATGGGTGGAAAAGACAATGTCAATAAAGGTGGAATAAATAAAAGTAAGGGTAAAGGAGGAAAAGTAAATGAAAAAAATCGCAATAGTAACGGGCGCGTCATCGGGAATGGGACTCGAAGCCGTAAAACAAATAATCGCTAAATACACAACACTTGATGAAGTCTGGGTACTTGCAAGACGTACGGAGCGTCTTGAGAGTCTTGCGGCTTCAGTAAGAAAGTGCAAGGTGGTTTGTATAACGGCAGACCTTACGAAAGAATGTGACAGGGAAATTTTGTTTGGTAAGCTTCAGGAGGAGAAGCCTTTTATCAAGATTCTTGTAAATGCTGCGGGCTTCGGTCAGATTGGTAGGTTTATGGGAATTGATGCGCAAAAATCGGTTGATATGTGTGAACTCAACTGTGTTGCGCTTACTGATATTACACATATGTGTCTTAAATATATGCATGCTGGCAGCAGGATTTTGCAGTTTGCGTCTGCAGCAGCGTTTATGCCACAACCTGAATTTGCGGTATATGCGGCAACCAAGGCATATGTTTTGAGCTTTTCAAGAGCACTTAACAAGGAGCTTAAGAAGAGAAGAATTACGGTGACAGCAGTTTGTCCGGGACCGGTTAAGACGGAGTTTTTTGATGTAGCACAGACTACAGGTAAGGTTAAGGCCTATAAGCTGCTTGCAATGGCCGATGCAAAAGAAGTGGTTGCGAAGGCTATAAGAGATGCAGAGGAAGATAAAGATGTTTCAGTATACGGACTTCCCATGCAGATATTCAAAGTACTTGCAAAGATCATTCCACACGGATGGCTGTTATTCTTTTTCTAATAAACGTTTTTAACAAAGCAGGGAACTATAATCAGACAGGAAAAAGGAACAGAGAGGAATACGGATTTGATGAAGTTAAAGAGTAAAGGTACATTAGGTTATATTAATAACAGGAAGCTTGCCAGAGGTTTGCTATTTTTACTGGAAATGGCATTGGTTGCGGCGATTTTTATTACCGGATATGTTACAACCGGAAGAAGAGAAAATCTTCTCACAGTGGTTGCTATAGTTGGGGTTTTACCTGCGGCAAAGTCACTTGTTGCACTTATTATGATTTGGCCGCATAAGTCGCAGACAAAGGAGGCATATGACGAGGTGTGCGATGCGGCAGGAGATAAAAGTGTTGTACTTACGGAGCTTGTTCTTACAACTACCGAGCGCATTATGCCTATTGATTTTATTGTTGTAAAGGAGAGTCATATAGTTGGGTTTACAACCAATCCCAAATGCGACATACCATTTGCGGATAAGTTTCTCACGGAGAATATGCAACTTAACGGGCATAAAGTTTCAGTTAAAATTATAAATAATAAAGGCAAGTTTTTAATGAGAGTTAAAGAGCTTGCAGGTAAAGAGATTACCGAAGAACAGACACAGAAAGATTCTGAGATTGCGACAACAGTTTTGTCGCTTGCAATATAATGAAATTAGAGTAACGGAGCAGGAGTATGCAGAGTGTTATTGTTAAAGAAGCTGAAGCAGGACAACGCCTTAATAAGTTTTTAAATAAGTATTTGCCTAAGGCACCTAACAGCTTTATATATAAAATGCTTAGAAAAAAGAATATTGTGCTAAACGGTAAAAAGGCTGACGGCTCCGAGAAGATTAATGCTGGTGATGAGATTAAGCTGTTTTTGTCAGATGAGACGATTGCAGGGTTTGCGGATATGGTGAAATATACAGCATTGCAGAAAGTGCAGGAGAGCAAGAGAAATACTGCTGTGCCTACAACCGGGAAAAAGCAGGAACAGCAAGTTAAAGACTGGATTGTATATGAAGATGATAATGTAATTTTTTTTAATAAGCCGGAGGGTATTTTGTCGCAGAAGTCTGTACAGAGTGATGTAAGTATGGTTGAGTATTTACTTTCGTATCTGACAGATACAGGTTATCTTAATGATGAAGAAAGACGTGGATTTCAGCCGGGAATCTGTAACCGTTTGGATAGGAACACAAGTGGTCTATTGATTGCAGGTAAGACGCTTCCGGGACTTCAGGTTATGTCGGGCCTTATCAGAGAGCGAAGTGCGAAGAAATTTTACCGTTGCATAGTTAAAGGTGTTATAGATAAGGAGCAGACGATAGAGGGGTTTCTTGTAAAAGACGAGAAAAGTAACACTGTTAAAGTCGCCAAGTTTGTGCAGCATGATTCTGATGAAAAGCAGATGAAGATTTGCACAAGATACATCCCGATAGCAAATAATGGTTACAGTACTCTTTTGGAGGTTGAACTTATAACGGGGCGTACGCATCAGATAAGAGCACATCTTGCTTCTGTGGGGCATCCACTTGCGGGAGACAGTAAGTATGGTGATACAGAGTATAACAAATATTTCAAAAAGAATTATGGATTGAGTTCACAACTACTTCATTCATACAGGCTTGAAATTCCGAATGATATTGATTCGTTTGTAGAGAATGATAATTCAGACAAGACTTTTGATGTGAAAAAGAAAGTACTTACCACTGTTATCGGACGGAGTTTTATTGCACCGCTTTCGGAGAATTTTAAATATATAATTGCAAAAGAAAACTTAGGTGATTAATATGGCAACATGGAACTCAAGAGGCCTTAGAGGCTCGGGCCTTGAGGATTTGATAAATTATACGATTGAAGCATATCGGGAGAAGAAGCTTGCGCTTATTCAGAAGATTCCGACTCCGATTAAACCAATTCAGATTGATAAAGAGCATAATCACATAACACTTGCTTATTTTGATCAGAAAAGTACGGTCGATTACATAGGTACGGTGCAGGGGATTCCTGTGTGCTTTGACGCCAAGGAGTGCAGGACAGATACGTTCCCGCTTGCCAATATACATGAACATCAGGTTAAGTTTATGGAGGATTTTGAGAAGCAGGGAGGTGTTTCATTCCTTATAATCCAGTATACGGGCAGGGATGAGATGTATTACCTTACATATGACAGGCTTGCAGAGTTTTATGATAGAAGCAGAACGGAAAAAGGACGGAAAAGTTTTACTTATGAAGAGATAGATAAGGACTATCGTGTGAACCGGGACGGAAGCGCGCTTGTACATTTTCTTCCGCTTTTACAAAAGGATTTGGACAGAAGAGATTGACAGAAACCAAAGCGGATAGTAAGCTATTATGAGAGATAAAAGGAAGGAAAAACATATCATGAAAAACCAATTATTACATACACCGGAAGGTGTTCGTGACATATATAATAAAGAGTGTGCAAGAAAGCTTGCCGTACAGGAGAATATACATGAGGTTTTTGCATCCTGCGGTTATAAGGATATCCAGACACCTACATTTGAGTTCTTTGATATTTTTAATAAAGAGCGCGGAAGTGTTGCATCAAGAGAGATGTTTAAGTTTTTTGATAGGGACGGTAATACTCTTGTTTTGAGACCGGATATTACTCCGTCGGTAGCGAGAGCTGCAACAAAGTATTTCATGGATGAGGACATGCCTATCCGTCTTTGCTACATGGGTAACACATATATTAATAATTCCAGTTACCAGGGACGTCTTAAGGAAGTTACACAACTTGGATGTGAGCTTATTGGGGATGCAACTGTTGATGCAGATGCAGAGATAATTGCCATGGTTGTTCAGTGTATGATGGCAAGCGGACTTAAGGATTTTCAGGTTCAGATTGGACAGGTGGATTATTTTAACGGCTTGGTTGAAGAAGCCGGAATCGATGAGGATGTTCAGGAACAGCTTCGTGAACTTATTGAGAATAAGAATTATTTTGGTGTTGATGAACTTCTTACAAGTATTAATATTGATGATAAGACTAAGAAATCATTCCTTGGAATGGCTGACTTATTTGGCGGTTTTGACGTGCTTGCCAAGGCAAAAGAGAATACTGACAATGAGATATCACTCAAGGCTGTAGAGCGCCTTGAGAAATTATATAAAGTGCTTGAGTATTACAAGCTTGAAGAACGTGTTTCGTTTGAACTTGATATGCTCGGTCACTATAAATATTACACGGGTATTATTTTCAGGGCATATACTTACGGAACAGGTGATGCGATTGTTACAGGCGGTCGTTACGACAATCTCATAGCACAGTTTGGTAAGGATGCACCGTCAGTCGGTTTTGCCATAGTAATCGACAGACTTATGCTTGCACTTTCAAGCCAAAAGATTGAAGCGGAACTTCCTGAAGGTCAGACAATTATTCTTTATGAGCAGGAGAAGCAACAGGAGGCTATTTCTGCGGCATGTAAGCTTCGTACGCAGGGAATTCGTGTTGAGCTTATCAGAAAGTTCAGGGAGAAGACAATAGAGAATTATCTTGAATATGCCAATAATTACGGTGCTTCAACTATATATTATCTCGGTGATGAGGCTAATGAAGTATCGTTAAGAGATGGAAGTATGATTCAGGTTGATGAGATTTAAATCATTTGGCAGATACAGATAATTTGTTAAGTAGAGGAATTTAAGATGAAAGCAGTAGTTCAGAGAGTTACGAATGCCAGTGTAACTGTAGACGGTGAAGTAATCAGTGAAATAGGCAAGGGCTACCTTGTTCTTCTCGGCGTAGGCAAGGAAGATGACGAGCAGACTTGCGAGAGAATAGTTAAGAAGCTTATAGGGCTTAGGATTTTTGAAGATTCCGAAGGAAAGACTAATCTTTCGCTCGGACAGGTGGATGGAAGTTTGCTTATTGTTTCACAGTTTACATTGTATGCTGATTGCCGTAAGGGCAACAGACCAAGTTTTATTGAAGCAGGTCCGCCGGAGATGGCAGAGAGACTTTATGAGTATTTCATAAGTCTTTGCGAAAAAGAAGTTAAGAACGTAGGCAGGGGTAAGTTTGGTGCCGACATGAAGGTTGCTCTTACCAATGATGGACCGTTCACGGTGATTTTAGAATAGGAGATTTTTATGAAAATAATGTTTATATCGCTCGGATGCGACAAGAACCTTGTTGATACTGAGGTTATGATGGGGCATCTTTTAAGAGACGGTTATACATTTACTGATGATGAATATGAAGCAGAGGTTATTGTAATCAATTCCTGTTGTTTCATTCAGGATGCCAAAGAAGAGAGTATTCAGACCATAATTGATATGGCGCAGATGAAGACGGACGGTAAATGTAAGGCACTTGTTGTGGCAGGCTGTCTTGCGGAGCGTTACAGAGAAGAGATTAAGACAGAGATTCCTGAGGTTGACGGACTTATAGGCACGGCATCCTTTGAAAAAATTAATGAAGTCGTTAAGAAAGCACTTGAGAATAATACCGAGATAAGTGAAAGCTTTGAACCGCTTACTAAGCTTGCAAGAACAGATACGGGTCGTGTTATAACAACGGGCGGTTGGTATTCATATCTTAAGATAGCCGAGGGTTGTGACAAGCACTGTACTTACTGTATTATTCCGAGAATTCGCGGTAATTATAGAAGTGTGCCGATGGAACAGCTTATTAACGAGGCTGAGGAGCTTGCAGATAAGGGAGTTAAAGAACTTCTTCTTGTTGCGCAGGAGACAACGCTTTATGGTATGGACATCTATGGCCAGAAGATGTTGCCGACACTTCTTAGGGAACTTTGTAAAGTCAGTGGAATTCAGTGGATAAGAATCCTGTACTGCTATCCTGAAGAGATAACGCAGGAGCTTATAGACGTAATTAAGGAAGAGCCTAAGATTTGTCATTATCTTGATATTCCGATTCAGCATGCGGATGATACGGTACTTAAGCATATGGGACGTCGAACCAATCAGGAGGACCTTCGTAATATTATAGGTCTTCTGAGAAAAGAAATTCCTGATATAGTGTTAAGAACTACACTTATCAGCGGTTTCCCGGGCGAAACGCAGGAACAGCACGAGGAATTATACAGATTTGCGGATGAGATGGAATTTGACAGACTCGGTGTGTTTGCTTATTCACCTGAGGAAGATACGCCTGCGGCGAAGCTTCCGGATCAGATTGAAGACGAGGTTAAAGAAGACAGACGCGACGAGCTTATGGAACTTCAGCAGGAGATTGCATTTGAGAAAGCGCAGGAGAAGATAGGTAATATCTATGAGGTCTTGATTGAAGGGAAGATACCTGATGCCAATGCATATGCGGGAAGAACTTATATGGATGCGCCGAATGTGGACGGACTTGTATTTGTAGTTACAGACGAAGAAATAATGTCAGGAGCTTTTGTAAAAGTAAGAATTACGGGGGCTCAGGAATACGATTTGATAGGAGAGATAGCAGAATGAATTTACCCAACAAATTAACAATATTAAGAGTGTGTATGATACCGTTTTTTGTATTTTTTCTTATGACGGATTTTTGCGATCCGGCAAGCGATTATATTGCACTTGCGATTTTTGCAATAGCAAGCTTTACTGATCTCTTGGATGGTAAGATTGCAAGAAAGTATAACCTTGTAACCAACTTTGGCAAATTTATGGATCCGATTGCGGATAAGCTTCTTGTGTGTTCGGCACTTATCTGCTTTATCGAACTTGGCAAGATTTCATCTATAATTGTGCTTGTAATTATTGCAAGAGAATTAATTATCGGTGCTTTCAGAACAATTGCCGCAGACAATGGCGTTGTAATTGCGGCAGGTTATTGGGGCAAGCTTAAGACAGTTGTTCAGATGGTTATGATTATTGTGCTTCTTCTTAATATTCCGATAGATGCATTCAGAATCGTTGAACAGGTTCTTATTTGGGCATCACTTGCACTTACAATTATTTCGCTTATTGATTATCTTATCAAGAATAAAGATGTTTTAAAGGAGGGCAATCAGTAATGACGGTAGACAAAACTTCTGTCGGAACAGATTTGCTTAATAAAACAACAGATAATAATACAGCCTACCCTGCACAAGAGTGCGCAGGGGTAGGCTTATCTTGTAATTATAAGCCTGAAGAAATTGTGGTTGATTTGCTTCTTAAGAAGCAACTTACAATTACTACAGCCGAGTCATGTACGGGTGGACTTATTGGAGCTACCCTTGTGAATGTACCGGGAGTATCGTCTGTTTTCAAGGAAGGTTATATAACCTATGCTAACGAATCAAAACAGAAGCTTCTTGGGGTATCGAAGGATACTCTCGCAAAATACGGTGCCGTAAGCGAACAGACGGCAAGAGAGATGGCAAAAGGTGCAATACAGGCGGCAAATGCAGATGTAAGTATTGCTGTGACTGGCATTGCAGGTCCGGATGGCGGTACACCAAAGAAGCCTGTCGGACTTGTGTATATGGCATGCAACTATAATGGTGAAACTGTTGTAGAAAAACATATTTTTGAAGGTGACAGGTTACAGGTGCGTACCGGTACCGTTTTATATGCACTTGACCTTGTTCGCAGAGCAATATCGTAGTACGAACATATTTATGTAATAAACAAAAGAAAGTATGAAACAGATATGAGAATTATAGAGAATCAGATTTTTGACGAAGAAAGAGCACTTTATGAAAGCGACGGAGTTGTTGTTAAGAAGTGTAAGTTTGAAGGACCGACTGACGGAGAAAGTGCTCTTAAAGAGAGTAGCAATATTATTGTTGAAGATTGCTACTGGAATCTTCGATATCCTTTCTGGCATGACACGAATTTAGAGATAGCAGGTACGGAGCTTACCGTAAACTGCCGTGCGGCACTTTGGTATTCAGAAGATGTCAGAATTAAGAATTCCAAACTACATGGAATTAAGGCTCTTAGAGAGTGTAAAGATGTCGTGATTGAAGACTGCGATATTATTTCATCGGAGTTTGGTTGGAAGACTGATAATATCCGCATGGAGCGAAGTAGCGCACAGGGAGAATATTTTATGTTTGGTGCAACAAAACTTAGGTTTAAGGATATGCACCTTAACGGTAAATATTCCTTCCAATATATTGAGGATGCAGTATTTGAGGATTGTGTTTTTGATACAAAGGATGCATTTTGGCATGGTAAGAATATTGTTGTGAGAAACAGTGTTATAAAAGGTGAATACCTTGCGTGGTATTCAGAGAATCTGACACTTGAGAACTGTAAGATTTCGGGAACACAGCCGTTTTGTTATTGCAAAGGTCTTAAGCTTATTGATTGTGAGCTTTTGGATGCTGATTTGTGTTTTGAAAAGTCAGAGGTTGAGGCGGCCATTACAACACCTGTTATAAGTATCAAAAATCCTTTAGCCGGCTGTATAAGAGTACCTGAAGTTACAGAAATTATTATGGATTCTCCAAAGGCAAGAGGAGAAATAATTATAACGGACCGGAAAGGTGAATAAAATGATTAAAAGCAGGATTGCGGCAATTAGAAAGGTTATGCTTGAAGAAAAAGTTGACTGGCTTTATGTACCGTCGGAGGATTTTCATCAGTCGGAATATGTCAGAGACTATTTTAAATGCAGAGAATATTTGTCAGGATTTACAGGTTCTGCTGGTGCACTTCTTATTGGAAAAAATATGGCAGGATTGTGGACTGACGGAAGATACCATATTCAGGCGGCAAAAGAACTCAAAGGTACGGGAATAGAACTTTTTCGTGTCGGACAAGAAGGTGTTAAGCAGATACTTGAATATTTGCTTGAAAATGTGGGGAGCGGAGATGTTGTAGCTTTTGACGGTCGCGTTGTTAATGCAAAGACTGCATCTCAGCTTGAGATGAGACTTAATTATCAGGGCGCTGTTTTAAAGTATGACCTAGATCTTGTGGATAGGGTTTGGGAAGACAGACCGGAACTTCTTCCGCATGAGGAAATCTACAATCTTGATTATATGTATTGTGGTAAATCAACTACGGACAAGCTTGCGGATATAAGGGCATATATGGAGAGCGTCGGAGCAACATGCCATGTTATTTCCACACTTGAAGACATTGCGTGGATTCTTAACGTGCGTGGTAACGATATTAAAAATTGTCCGGTTGTTTTGTCATACCTTGTAATAACCAAGGATTTTGCTGTGTGGTTTACACATGAAGAGGATATGCAGGAAACGGTCGCGGTTGCTATGGAAAAAGTAGGAGTTGTGACAACGGATTATGCTGACCTTTTGAAATATCTCGGCAATCTCCCTACAAACCAGAGAGTTCTTCTTGATAAAAGCAAGGTTAATTTTGCTATCAAGAAGGTTTTGGAAAACAGACATATCCAGCTTATTGATTATCCGAATCCATCGCTTAAAATGAAGGCCATGAAAAACGAGATTGAGCAGAAGAATCTTGTGGATGCACATATTAAGGACGGTATTGCCGTTACTAAATTTATGTACTGGCTTAAGAATAATATTGGAAAGAACCCTATGACAGAGATAAGCACGGCAGAGTATCTGGAGTCGCTTAGAGGAATGATGCTTAATTATAAGGGACCGAGTTTTGATACAATTAGTGCATATAATGAGAATGCTGCAATGATGCATTATAGTGCGACGGAAGAATCCTGCGCTACACTTAAGGCGGAGGGTATGCTTCTTGTGGATTCAGGCGGGCATTATCTTGAAGGTAGTACGGATATTACAAGAACCTTTGTGCTTGGACAGGTAGAGGACGAATGGAAAAAACATTTTACACTTGTTGTAAAGGGAATGCTTGCACTTTCTGATGCTAAGTTTTTGTATGGCTGCAACGGTCAAAATCTTGATATTCTGGCGAGAGGTCCGCTTTGGAGTGAGGGACTTGACTACAGATGCGGTACAGGACATGGTGTTGGGTATATGCTCAGTGTTCATGAGGGGCCAAACGGTTTTCGATGGAAGACGGTTGCAGAACGTAACGACAGCGGTGTTTTTGAAGAAGGCATGGTTACAAGCAATGAGCCCGGCGTATATATTGAGGGCAGTCACGGTATAAGAATCGAGAATGAACTTTTATGTAAAGAGGCATTTGTGAACGAATACGGACGCTATATGTGTTTTGAAACGTTGACACTTGCACCGATTGATCTTGACGGAATCGACACAAGGTATTTAAACGGAGAGGATATTGAAAGGCTCAACAGATATCACGAAAAAGTGTATTCTGAATTGGCAGAATATCTTGATGAAGACGAAAAATCATGGTTAAAGGAATATACACGAAAATTAATTTAAAAACAATTTTAAAATTACAATATATTGTAGATTTTTAAAATAAGGTGTGTTATAATGTCATGTATATGGCGACATATTGTCATGTAATTTTTGACATAGTGTAATTTGGATTGTTAAAAAATAGTCAAGGAGGTAGAAGATGGTTTCTCAAAAAATCACAGATTCTTTTGGCGAAGGCACATGCTCATGTAACTGCGAGAGTAAGAGAGCTAACAAGATTTGTACAGTGCCTTTTAACGGAACAAAAGAACAGGAAGAACAACTTATTAAAGTTATTCAGGAATTGAAGGATGACAAGGGTGCTTTAATGCCGGTTATGCAGAAGGCACAGGAGATATACGGATATCTTCCTATTGAAGTCCAGACTATTATTGCAAACGAGATGAATATACCGCTTGAGAAGGTATACGGAGTAGCAACATTCTACTCACAGTTTGCACTCAACCCTAAGGGTAAGTACAAGATTTCAGTCTGTCTTGGTACTGCATGTTATGTTAAGGGTTCAGGTGAAATTTATGACAAGTTACAGGAATTGCTCGGTATCGAAGGCGGCGGATGTACACCTGACGGCAAGTTCTCGTTAGAGGCATGTCGTTGTATTGGTGCCTGCGGTCTTGCGCCGGTTATTACTGTAAATGATGACGTTTACGGCAGACTTACTGCTGATGACGTTGCAGATATTCTTAAAAAATACGAATAAGGATTTTGGTAAATCATTATGATGCCGGAGATTTCCTTAAACATTCTGGATGTGGCACAGAACTCCATCACTGCGGGGGCTTCTCTTATTCAAATAAGTGTGATTGCGCTTAATTCGGAGGATACGCTTACAGTTGTGATTGAAGATAATGGCTGCGGTATGAATGAAGAACAGGTAAAGAGAGTAACAGATCCGTTTTATACGACAAGAAAGACAAGAAAAGTCGGACTCGGTATTCCGTTTTTTAAATTGGCTGCCGAGAGCACTGGGGGTTCATTTGTTATAGAATCGACCTTGGGTAAAGGTACGAGAGTGGAAGCAGTTTTCGGGCTTTCACATATTGACAGGATGCCACTTGGTGATATTAATTCGACGATTCATACTTTGATTCATTATAATACGGGTATAGATTTCTTGTATAAGTATCAGGTGGATGAGAGAGGCTTTGAACTTGATACGAGGGAGTTTAAGCAAATCCTTGGTGATGTTGAACTTGACTCATACGAGGTTTCCGAATACATAAAGGAATACTTAAGTGAGAACAAGACGGAAGTAGATAATGGATTACTAATATAAAAAATAGGAGGATGTTTCACATGAAATCTCTTGAAGAATTAAAAGCAATAAGAGAAAGAATGCAGGGCCGTGTAGGCGTTCGTTCAGAAGATGAGAACCAGACAAGAGTAGTTGTCGGCATGGCAACATGTGGTATTGCAAGTGGTGCAAGACCGGTTCTTACAGCTCTTTCAGATGCAGTACAGACAAGAGCTCTTGACAATGTTTCCGTAACACAGACAGGCTGTATCGGACTTTGTCAGTATGAGCCGATTATCGAGGTTTTTGAACCCGGTAAAGATAAAGTAACATATGTTAAAATGACAGCTGAGAAGGCACTTGAAGTACTTGATAAGCATGTACTCGGTGGTCAGGTTGTTACAGAATATACAATTAACAGCATGAAATAATTTTTGAGGAGGACAAAAAATGTATCGTTCACACGTTTTGGTTTGTGGTGGAACCGGTTGTACTTCCTCAGGAAGTCAGCAGATTATGGACACACTGCAGGCAGAAATCGACAAAGCTGGGCTTAAGGAAGAAGTTTGTGTAGTACAGACAGGATGTCACGGTTTGTGTGCACTCGGCCCGATTATGATCGTTTATCCGGAAGCTACATTCTATTCAATGGTTAAGAATGAAGATATTGCGGAAATCGTTAATGAACACCTTTTGAAAGGTAGAATTGTTAAACGTCTCGTATATAGTGAGACAGTAACAGAAGAAGGAATAAAGTCTCTTAACGAGACAGACTTCTATAAGAAGCAGCACAGAATCGCTCTTCGTAATTGTGGTGTTATCAATCCTGAGGATATCGATGAGTATATCGGTACAAGAGGATATGAGGCACTTGGTAAGGTTCTTACAGAGATGACACCCGATGATGTTATTAATACACTCTTAGCTGCAGGACTCCGTGGCCGTGGTGGTGCAGGTTTCCCTACAGGACGTAAGTGGCAGCTTGCTAAGGACCTTGTTAAAGAAGGCAAGAAATATGTATGCTGTAACGCTGACGAGGGTGACCCCGGTGCGTTCATGGATCGTTCTGTTCTTGAAGGTGATCCGCACGTTGTACTCGAGGCTATGGCTATTGCAGGTTATGCAATCGGCGCTGACCAGGGTTACATATATGTTCGTGCAGAGTACCCTATCGCAGTAGACCGTCTTCAGATTGCTATTAATCAGGCAAGAGAGTATGGCTTACTTGGTAAGAATATTTTCGGAACAGATTTTAGCTTTGATATTGAATTAAGACTTGGTGCAGGTGCATTCGTTTGTGGTGAGGAGACAGCTCTTATGACTTCTATCGAAGGTAAGAGAGGTGAGCCTCGTCCGAGACCTCCGTTCCCTGCAGAGAAAGGTTTGTTTGAGAGACCTACAATTTTAAATAATGTAGAGACATATGCTAACGTTCCTCAGATTATTTTAAACGGTCCCGAGTGGTTTGCTTCAATGGGAACAGAGAAGTCAAAGGGTACTAAGGTATTCGCACTTGGCGGTAAGATTAAGAACACAGGTCTTGTAGAGGTTCCCATGGGAACAACTCTTAGAGAAGTTGTTGAGGAAATCGGTGGCGGTATTCCGAACGGTAAGAAGTTTAAGGCAGCACAGACAGGTGGACCTTCAGGCGGATGTATCCCTGCAGAGCATTTTGATATTCCGATTGACTATGATAACCTTCTTGCAATCGGTTCAATGATGGGTTCGGGCGGACTTATCGTTATGGATGAAGACAACTGTATGGTTGATATCGCTAAATTCTTCCTTGATTTCACGGTTGATGAGTCATGTGGTAAGTGTACACCTTGTCGTATCGGTACAAAGCGTATGTACGAGATGCTTGACAAGATTACAAAGGGTCAGGGTACTTTGGAAGACCTTGATAAGCTTGAAGAGCTTTGCTATTTTATCAAAGAGAATTCACTTTGCGGACTTGGACAGACAGCACCCAACCCGGTATTGTCAACTCTTAAGTACTTCAGAGATGAGTATGTTGCTCACGTAGTAGACAAGAAATGTCCTGCCGGCGTATGTAAGGATCTCTTAAGCTTCTCAATCGATCCTGATAAGTGTAAGGGATGTACATTATGTTCAAGAGTTTGTCCTGCAGGTGCTATTAGCGGAACAGTAAAGAACCCTCATGTTATCGACACCAATAAGTGTCTCAAGTGCGGTGCTTGTATTGAAAAATGTAAATTTGGCGCGATTAGCAAGAAATAGGAGGATATTATGGCAAATATAAATTTAAAAATTAACGGTATGGATGTATCTGCACCCGCAGGTTCAACCATTCTGGAAGCTGCTAAGCTTGCTCATATAGATATTCCCACACTTTGCTTCCTTAAAGAGATCAACGAGATCGGTGCATGCCGTATCTGTGTTGTAGAGGTTAAGGGTGCTAGAAGCCTTGTTGCTTCATGTGTATATCCGGTTAGCGAAGGTATGGAAGTATTCACAAATACTCCTAAAGTACTTGCTTCCAGAAAGAAGACACTCCAGTTAATCCTTTCCAACCATGACAGAAAATGTCTTTCATGTGTAAGAAGCGGTAACTGTGAATTACAGAAGCTTTGTAAAGATTTAAATGTTGATGATGAGACATATTACGAAGGCGAGAAGAACGTATATGAGATCGATGATTCAGCGGCTCATATGGTAAGAGATAACAACAAGTGTATCCTTTGTCGTCGTTGTTCAGCTGTTTGTGAGAAGGTACAGGGTGTTGGCGTTATCGGTGCTAACGAGAGAGGTTTCAAGACTAACCTTTCATGTGCTTTCGAGATTGACCTTGCAGATACAAGTTGTGTATCATGTGGTCAGTGTATTGCTGTCTGTCCTACAGGCGCAATCTACGAGAAAGATTTTACAGACGATGTTTTGGCTGCAATCGCTGATCCTGAGAAACACGTTATCGTTCAGACAGCTCCGGCTGTAAGAGCAGCACTTGGTGAGGCATTTGGTCTTCCTATGGGAACAGATGTTGAAGGCAAGATGGTAGCAGCTTTAAGACGTATCGGCTTTGATAAAGTATTCGATACTAACTTTGCAGCTGACCTTACAATTATGGAAGAGGCTACAGAGTTCCTTCACAGAGTAGAGAACGGCGGCAAGCTTCCGCTTATCACATCATGTTCACCGGGTTGGATTAAGTACTGTGAGCACTATCATCCCGATATGCTTGATAACCTTTCAAGCTGTAAGTCACCTCAGCAGATGTTTGGTGCAGTAGCTAAGACATACTACGCTGAGAAGATGGGTATCGACCCTAAGAATATCGTTATGGTAAGTGTTATGCCTTGTACAGCTAAGAAGTTTGAGATTGGCAGAGATGACCAGAACGCAGCAGGGGTTCCGGATGTTGATATTGCAATCACAACAAGAGAGCTTGCAAGACTTATTGACAGAGTTGGTCTTAACTTTGTTGAACTTCCCGATGAGAAGTTTGATGAGCCTCTCGGAATTTCCACAGGTGCAGCAGTTATCTTCGGTGCTACAGGCGGTGTTATGGAGGCAGCTCTCCGTACAGCAGTATGGAAATTAACAGGCGAGACAGCAGATTCACCTATCGAATTCAAAGAAGTTCGTGGTGTTGAAGGTGTTAAGGAAGCAACATATAATGTAGCAGGTATGGAAGTTAAGGTTTGTGTAACTTCAGGTCTTGCTAATGCTAACAAGGTTCTTGAGGACGTTAAGAGCGGTAAGGCTAATTACCACTTTATCGAAGTTATGGGATGTCCCGGCGGTTGTGTAAACGGCGGTGGACAGCCTCAGGTTCCTGCAAGTGTTCGTAACTTTACAGATATCCGTGTACTTCGTGCAAAAGCATTGTATGCTAATGACGAAGCTAACAAGGTAAGAAAGTCTCATGAGAACGAAGGCGTTAAGAAGCTCTACGAAGAGTTCCTCGGCGCACCCGGAAGTCATAAGGCACACGAGATTCTTCATACAACATATGTAAAGAGAACAATTAATAAAGAGTTCTAAGATTTAGAATTGTTAAAAGGCAGTCGGTTTCGGCTGCCTTTTTTTATATAAAATATCGTGCACTTAACTCCGCATTATGATTGCAAATTTTCTGTAAATAATGTATTCTTATAGTATAAGTTTTTTACAAAATAAGAGGGCAGGAGAATAATAAAATGAAACAAGATAAGGCACTTAATATTTTAGAAATAGTCTTCGGACTTATTGGCGTTATAATGCTTGTAATAGGTGTAATTGTATTTGTGAACGGCATTAATAAGAAGAATACATATAAGACAACTGAAGCAGTAATATCGGAAATAGAGTCTTATAGAGGCAGTGACGGTGAAAGACATTATACGGTATATGTAACTTACAGAGTTCCCGGAACAAGTAAGCTTCATGAAACGGAGATAGGTTATTACAGTTCCTCAATGGATGAGGGAGATACAATCGAAGTTATGTATAATCCTGAAAATCCAAAAGAGATAGTTGCACTTAACGGTTATTGGATTGCTGCAGGAATACTCACTTTGATGGGTGTTGTTTTCAGTGCGGTAGGCGGAGCAATGTTTATTGCTGAAGTTAAGAAAAACAAGAAAATGAAAACGCTCCTTGAAAGTGGACAATATATAATGGCCAAAATAGAATCGATTAATTTGAACTGCAATTACTCCGTAAACGGCAGGCATCCATACAATATAATTTGTAATTATTATGATGATTACAAGGATGTAACTTATATTTACAAAAGTGATAATTTGTGGTTTGACCCGGAGGAGATTATTTCTTCAAGAGGTATTGAAGAATTGAAAGTTTATGTGGACAGAAGTAATCCGAATAAATACTATGTAGATACGTCAGTGCTGGAAAGTAAGGTGGTTGATTTAACTTAGGATTATTTTTTGCTTGAAACATATATAAAACATGGAATAATGACCAGTAAAAGATTTTACGGCATGAAAGGAATACTAATATGCGAAAAGTAATACAAGAAGCAACCGGAGCAACAATTACCGTGGAGCAACTTTTAAAAGAGGAATATAAATTAGTGATTACTGATTTTGGTGCAGTGGCAGGCGGCGCACCTGTTGCCAACACAATGGCAATCAACGGTGCAATCGAAGCCGTAGCAGCAAACGGTGGCGGAACTGTCATAATTCCAGAAGGCGAGTTTAAGTGCTACACAATACGCCTAAAGAGTAATGTAAACTTTTATCTGTCGAAGGGCGCGGTTATAAGGGCGGCAAGAACCGACATAACTAATTCATATGAGACACAGGAAGGCGAAGGTGGCAATTACGATGAACCAGAGGTTAATTTGTATGAAGGACTTCAGGATCATGGACACAGTTATTTTGCCAACAGCCTTTTCTACGCGGCAGACGAGAAGAATATCATGATTTATGGTGAAGGTGTAATTGACGGCAGTTATACCGACGAGAACGGATATCTCAGATATGCACTTATGGGTGGTGACCCTTTTGATAACACCTACAGAGATAAGCCGGGACATAGCGGCACATGGTTTGGCAATAAAGCAATTGCACTCGTGCGTTGCGAAAATATAGTTTTAAAGGATTTTTCGCTTGTAATCGGCGGTCATTTCGCAATAATCGCAGAAGGCGTTAAAAACATGCTCACAGAGGATATTCTTGTCGATACTACAAGAGATGCCTTTGATATTGACTGTTGTGAGGATGTAACAGTTAGGAATTCAGTATTTAATTCCCTTACGGATGATGCGATTGTGCTTAAAGCCTCTTACGGCGCCGGAATTTTTATGCCACTTAAAAATGTGCTTGTAGATAATTGTACAGTGTCGGGCTTTGATGCAGGTTCCGTATACGCAGGAGAGTATACTTGTGACAAACTTATAGCGACCGACAGATGCGGTCCTACGGCGCGAGTAAAGCTTGGAACTGAGTCAACCTGCGGATATGAGCTTGTCACAATACAGAATGTTCATTTTAACCGTTCACGTGGTTTTGCGCTTGAAGCGGTTGACGGTGCGGACCTTAGAGATATAATTTTTAGAAACTGTACGATGGAAGACGTGAGTAGTTCGCCGATTTTTATAAAGATTGGTGACAGAGGACGTTTTCCTGTTACGGGTAATTCTACGGAAGAATTGCTTAATGCGAAGGATAATATTCGACTTGATAATGTTAACTGGGTGTTGCCGGCAACGGAGGATTACACTACATATCCTGCAAAGAGATATACGACAAGCTACAACAAGGATACAGAGGTTAGTGTTGACGGTAAATCCTTTTTTAAGATTGTTAATGGTGAAGAACCGGCAAGAATTAATTCAAATAATTTTTATGAGGAAAACGGCAGATATTTTGCACTTAAGTTTGACGAGACAAACATGAAATATATTCCCGACATGACGAAGGAATTAAGTAAAGCAGAACTTCCGTTGTATGCCAATGCCAATGGTTCGGAAGCTATCGCTAAGGCCCGGAACATACTTATACATGACGTTGTGGTAAAAAATGCAGACCCGAGATATCCGGTTATCCTCATGGGACTCGAAGATAGTCATATAGAGAATGTTGAGATTAAGAACGTCGATATTGAGTACCGTGGCGGAATTGAGATGGAGCATGCTGTTGAACAGCGACAGCTTAACACCAACTGGGAGTACAGTCAGTTTGGAACAGCGCCCTCGATTCAGGTGCTTCCGTGGCTTATAAATACATTTTTCTTAAAGGATGAAGGCTTGCTTCCGAGAGCAGACTGGAATGAGGAGAAAGGATGTTGGGAGGATTCACCGTACAATGTACCGGAGCTTCCTGCAGTTTATCCTGAACCGAGTAACTGGGGTATTCTACCGGCATATGGTCTTTATGCAAGACACATTGACGGTCTTAAGCTTGAGAATGTTAACATGAAGTGGCTGACAAAGGACGGCAGACCGATGCTTGTGCTTGATGATGCCAAGGATGTAGAGCTTGTTAATGTAACCGGAAGTATTGCGGAAAATGTACCGCATGTGGTTACGGTTAAGAATAATTATAAGCGTCCGACTCATCTTGAGTATATTAAGGATTATCCTTATCATGCTACAGAGGTTACAGGCCTTACAATCATAAACAAAGCAGGAGAAGAACTTGAAGTGCACGAAGTGACGGTTGATGCACCTGCACCCGGAACCCCTGCAGATTCATTTTATTCGTATCCTACGGTTGCAATCCCTGAAAACGGCTATAATTTCAAAGTGGCAACAGACGATTATGATTTGCCGCTTACGGTTTACAGGCCGTTCTTTGTACCGGTTAAACCGATAGAGGTTAATGCCGGAGAAGAAGTCAGATTCGAGGTAAAGGTAAGATATCCTGCATTTGAAACTTCACAGAAGCAGGCGGGTAATCATATCTATAACGAGAAGATAAAGAGACGAGATTATACAGTTAATTCTAAGAGTGTGCCGCAGATAAAAATATCGCCGATTGATATGCCGATTAATGCAGGCTTTGATTCGGAAAGCAATGTTTTTACATGGAAAACATATGTTGAAGGCGAGTTTGAGATAGTTTTTTCTGCGACAGACGGAATATTGCCGATAAAGGATTTAAGAGTTATTATCAGCGTAAAATAATATGAATACAAAATTAAGATAAAATTATACTATGGAGGTATGTATATGACAGTAAGAGATATCAGAGATATTTTGGGGGCAAGAGTAGCATGCGGCGAAGAATTTCTTGATAAAGAGGTTCATTCAGCATGTGGTTCTGACATGATGAGCGACGTGCTTGCATTTCTTAAGGAGCAGGCAGTTTTGCTTACGGGTTTGTGTAATCCGCAGGTTGTTCGTACTGCAGAGATGATGGATATAGTGTGTATCGTTTTTGTAAGAGGCAAAAAGCCTGATGAGGCAATGATTGAGCTTGCTATGGAGCGTGAGATTCCTCTGCTTTGCACAGGACACAGAATGTTCTCTGCATGTGGTATGCTTTACGAAAAGGGTATCAGAGGAGGTGCGACTTATAGTGAGTGATGCTTTAAAATTTACCTACGAAATCTCAGGAGACGATTTTACAAGGGCGGGTGAAGCCTCCGGAGATGCTAAAAGAAAATTAAAACAGCTCGGAATCAGTCCCGAAGCAGTCAGAAAAGTCGCAATCGCAATGTATGAAGGCGAGATAAATATGGTTATTCATGCTGATGGTGGTAAAATTGATGTGATTATAACACCCGAGGCAATAACGATGATTTTGGCGGACAAGGGCCCGGGAATCAAGGATATTGAGAAGGCTATGCAGGCAGGATATTCTACTGCCCCCGATAATATACGTGCGCTTGGATTTGGTGCCGGTATGGGCTTGCCCAACATGAAAAAATATTCCGACGAGATGGATATTCAGACGGAAATCGGTGTCGGAACAACAGTTACAATGAAGGTATTTATTTAACAGAAGGTTTTACAATGTTGTAAAGGGAGGTAGATTACTTGGAAAAGTTTTTGAATTCCGTACATTTGAGCGAAGATTTATGTAAGGGATGTATTAACTGTATAAAACGTTGTCCGACAGAGGCAATCCGTGTACATAACGGTAAGGCTGTGATTAAAAAGGAATTCTGTATTGATTGTGGTGAGTGTATACGAATTTGTGTTAATCATGCTAAAAAGGCTACATATGACCCTGTTGACATGATACATAATTACAAATACAAGGTTGCGTTGCCTGCGCCGTCACTTTATGCACAGGCAAACAATCTGGATGATGTTAATATTGTTCTTAATGCATTAAAGCTTTGCGGTTTTGATGATGTGTTCGAGGTTAGTGGTGCAGCTGAGATTGTATCATCTTTAACACGTAAATATATTGATGAAAATCAGGATAAATGGCCGATTATAAGTACGGCATGTCCCACGGTTACGAGACTTATAAGAGTTAAGTTTCCGAATCTTTTGGAGCATTTGTTGCCTGTTAAGCCTCCGATGGAGATTGCGGCGGCACTTGCAAGAAAACGTGCTATCGAGAAGACAGGCCTCAAATCAGAGGATATTGGCATCTTCTTTATTTCACCGTGTCCAGCAAAGGTTACTTCGGTTCGTTCACCTCTTGGTTATAAGAAAAGCGATGTTGACGGTGTGCTTGCAATAAAGCATATTTATCCCGAACTTATCAATAAGATGAGCGTTGTAGCCGAAAAGGATGAACTTGAAGACCTTATAATTTCAGGTAAAATTGGTATCAGCTGGGGAAGTAGCGACGGAGAGTCCAGTGGTCTTTTAATAGACAGTTATCTGGCTGCAGACGGAATAGAGAATGTTATCAAGGTCCTTGAAGAATTGGAAGACCAGAAGATTTCAGGCCTTAAATTCATTGAGCTTAATGCTTGCCCCGGTGGTTGTGTAGGTGGTGTGCTTACGGTAGAGAATCCATATGTTGCCAAATCCAAGCTCAAAAAGCTTAGAAGATACATGCCTGTAACTGCCAATCATATGGAAATTAATGAGGCAGATATGTATTTTGACAGTGAAATCGAATATGAGCCGGTTTATACATTCGGTTCAAATGTAGTTGATAACATTAGTAAAATGATGCATGTCGAAGAACTTTGTAAGAAATTCCCCGGACTGGATTGCGGCTCCTGCGGCGCACCTTCATGTAAGGCGCTTGCAGAAGATATTGTAAGAGGACAGGCTAAGGAAAAAGATTGTATTCATGTTCTTCGTCAGTTCATCAATCGTTTTTCCGATGAGATTAATTCATAGGAGGTAAGCTATGACAGTAGCAGAACTGATTAACAAAGATATATTTAAGGTACTTGTGGAGGGTGAGGAGACCTCTGCCGATATCAGTAAGGTTTTTTGTTGTGACCTTTTAAGTATCGCGATGAGTAGAGCCTCTGCCGGATGCGCATGGGTAACCGTTATGGGCAATATCAATACGCTTGCGGTTGCGACACTTACGGATGCTGCCTGTATTATTCTTGCAGAAGGCATTGACCTTGACGATGCGGCACTTTTGAAGGCAAAGGAAGAAGGAATCACGGTTTTGCAGACAGAATTACCGGTTTTTGAAGCTGCGCTTGCAGTTCATGAATTACTTGTATGATAAGTGTTACTTATGATTTACATATGCATTCCTGTCTCTCTCCCTGTGGCGATGCGGATATGACTCCCGGTAATATCGTCGGTATGTCTGCGCTGAAGGAGCTTGACGTAATTGCCCTTACAGACCACAACACCTGCAAAAATTGTGAGGCTGTAATGAAGCTTGGAGAGCAGTACGGAATACTTGTTATACCGGGAATGGAGCTGACTACGGTTGAAGAGGTTCATGTAGTCTGCTTGTTTGCGAGTCTTGAAAAAGCACTTGAATTCGATAAATACGTTTATGAGCATCTTCAGCCGGTAAAGAACCGCCCGGAGATTTTCGGTGAGCAGCTTATCATGGATGAAAATGATGCGGTTATAGGCACGGTTCCCAATCTCCTTATAAATGCCACGGACATATCCTTTAGTAATGTGTATGACCTTGTGGCAAAGTATGACGGAATTATGATTCCTGCACATATTGATAAAAATTCAAACAGCCTGCTTGCTAACCTCGGTTTTGTGCCTCCGGACAGCAAGTTTACTTGTTTTGAACTTAAAAATATGGCGAATCTCCATAATTTGAGAAAGCAAAATCCGTATCTTGAAAAGTGTAATGTTATTACGGATTCAGATTCACATTTTCTTGAGAATATTAATGAGCCCGAGAATACCTTGTGGGTTGAGGAGAAGAGTATTAAAGGCGTTTTGAATGCACTTGTAACGAAAAGAAATTAAGTCATCATAGCAATTGTGAAACACGCTTTCGCTCGGATGTCACCAGTAACGGATACTAAGCTCGAAAGCTCTTCAAAGACGGAAGACCTTTCTTGCTAAGTACCGACGGTGACATACGGTTTCAAATTGTCTATAATGACTGAATTTCTTTATGGTTATAAATGCATAACAAAAAAACAGTTGACATAATTTGATTATGTCAACTGTAATGATGTTGTGTCGAAAATAATTTACATAAATAAATTATGTCAACTTGATTAGCCGTATGTCTTAAAAATAGACAAAAATTATATTTATAAAGATTAAACAATTTGAGAGAAAAGGGGAATAAATATTATGATAACGATTTTTAACAGGAAAGAATTATGTATAACTTTTGATATGAAGGAGCAGTCGAGAGTGCGTGACATTCTTGCTGCCAATAAGATTGATTACACAATTAAGACGATTAATCGTATGAGTCCATCGCCTATGGCTGCGGGTTCGAGGGCACGCACAGGCACTTTTGGGCAGGATACAAGCACTATGTATGAGTATAAGATTTATGTGCATAAGAATGATTATGAAGAAGCGGTACATCTGATTAGAAAATAAGGAGAAAATATTATGCCCAAATATCCTATAAGTAAAGAGTTTTTTCCGTTTAATCATTTTAAACAACCATTTAAGAATCCTAAAATGGCAGGTAAAATGGGTGAAATGATGAAACCGCCCAAATGGATATGGCGGGATAAAGATATATCGGTTGCCAAGAAAAACATCAAAGGCTATAACGGTGAGACTATAGAAGTTTTTATTATGGAGCCCAGACATATTAAGACAGAAAATTGTCTGGTTTATTATCATGGCGGCGGTTTTTTCTTTGAAGCAGCAGGATCTCATTACCGCAATGCAAAGGCATATGCACTAAATGCGCCTTGTAAGGTTTTGTTTGTTCAGTATAGACTGGCTCCTAAGCATCCTTTTCCGATTCCGGTTGAGGATAGTTATGAAGCGCTGAAATGGGCTTATGAAAATGCCGAGGGTCTTGGGATAAATAAGGAGAAAATCGCTATAGGTGGCGACAGTGCGGGCGGTTGCCTTGCAGCAGCGGTAACTCAGATGGTACGGGATAGAGGCTTGGATATTAATTTTAAATTTCAGTTACTGGTTTATCCGTTCGTTGACCAAAGTCTTAGCAGCGAAAGTAATCGCAAATTTACTGATACTCCTATGTGGAACAGTACACTGTCAAAATGCATGATAAGTGGCTACATTCAGAATACAGATGTAGAAAATTTTGTTTATGCATCGCCGATTGAAGGGAACTGTGAAGATTTGCCACAGGCTTATGTTGAAACGGCTGAATTTGACTGCCTGCATGATGACGGAATTAATTATGCGAAAAAGTTGCAAGATGCAAATATAGATGTTGAATTGAATGAAACAAAGGGCACTATGCATGGTTTTGATATTGTGCAAAAAGCTCCTACGACTAAGGCGGCGGTAGCAGCGAGAATTGAGTATATGAGGAGAAAGTTTTAGAAAACAAAACAGGAGGCAGAGATATGAATATACGCAAAGCCGACAAAAAAGATGCTTCTGCAATATGTAAAATAAGCTGTGAAGATTTAGGGTATGAATGTGATGATGAGTTTGTTTTGAGAAGATTAATAGAACTTGATAACAGAAGAGAAATCGTTTTTGTTGCAGAAACAGATAATATTGTTGTTGGTTACATTCATGCAGAAGTATACAGAACTCTATATTTTGATTCAATGATAAATATTCTTGGCTTGGCTGTTTTTGCTGATTACAGAAGAAGAGGCGTTGGTAAGGCATTGTTGCACCAAGCGGAAAAATGGGCCAAGGAGTTAGGCATAAATAAAGTAAGACTAAATTCAGGTGGATCTCGAAAAGAAGCGCATGAATTTTATCGGGCAATGGGGTATGATAACGAGAAAGAGCAAATTAGATTTATGAAGAGTTTGGTATGAGAGGTAATTAGTTTGAAGAAGTGTATAATAATAGCAGGGGTGCCACGTGCCGGTAAAAGTACAGTGTCACAAATTATAGCAAAAAAATTCGGATATCAGCATATCAGCATGGATTCAATTATTGCAGGAATTGAGAAAGTTTTTCCGGAGACTAATATTGATACAGAAGCACCTATTGATCCACAAATAAATTTAGAACATATTAGTGCTAAAATTGCACCATTTATTAGGGCTATGTTAGACAGTGGTGAGTACAATGAATGTGATTACGGGATAGTTGTTGATGTGTATCAATTATTGCCTAGAGACTATGTTACATACATTGGAGAAAAAGATTGTGAGATTTATTATTTCTTATCATCTGATACTACAGCGGAAGAACGGTTTAAGATATTAAAAATGCATGATACTCCTAATGATTATACTTATTTTCATTCAGATGAAGAGAATCAGAGAGATTGCGTAGATATAGTGAATATTAGTAAAATTATTAAAGAGCAATGTATACAATATGGATTACCTTACTATGAAACATCACATAATCGTGAAAAAGTGTTGAATGATTTTGTGGACAGCTTGATAGATACAAATGAAAAGAGAGACAGTATATGAAATTTGATAATATATATTTTATAAACGGTACGGCGTATGCCGGCAAATCAACTATGGTTAAACTTTTGGCAGAGAAACATAATGGTATTGCCTGCGAAGAAAATTACCATGATTCGCTTATGGCTGATTTGGACAAAAGTGAATTTCCGAGTTTGACTTATACAAGGGATTTGGAAAACTGGAGCGATTTTATCAGAAGGACACCTGATGAATATGAGGCTTGGATAAAAGGCTGCGAAAAAGAATGTACGATTCTTGAATTGAGGATTTTAGAGGAGCTTTCCAAGCAAGACAAAAAGGTTTTTGTTGATACAAATATCCCTGTTGATGTGTTGAGAGAGATATCAGATGAAGAGCATGTTTTAATTATGTTGGCGGCTCCTGATATATCTGTCACCAGATTTTTTGAGCGTCCAGATAAAGAAAAGCAGTTTTTGTATCAGTTGTTATTGAAGGAAGATGAGCCTAATAAGGCAATAGAGAATTTTAGAGAGTGTCTCAGACGAATTAATTCAAAGGAGAATTATGATAACTTTTTGAATTCGGGCTTTAATGTTATATTGCGAGATGAGAAAAGAACGATAGAAGAGACGCTTTTGTTGGTGGAAAAAGCGTTTGGGCTTACAAAATAATAAAGTATGGAGGTATTTGTTATGAGCAAATTCAGTGAAAAAGGTTATTTTGTTAAAGAGAATGCACCTATATATTTAACTTTGGATATGGACAGAACTGCGAAGTGGTTTGAGGATATATTGGGTTGGTACAGCAATATTGTAGAAAGAGATAACAACGGAAATGGTTGTTATGGTGTGGTTTTTGATATGCTACCGGAAGTAGAACGTGTACATTTTGCACCGTTTACAGGTATGCAAATGTTCTATGGAACACCTGAACCCAGACGTATTTCATTTATGCAGGTTGTTGGAATTGAAAAAATGTACGACTATGTAATATCAAAGGGTTGGGATAAGATTACAAAAGTGGTTGTTCAGCCTTGGGGCGGAAAGACTTGCAGATTAACAACGATTGACGGGTATATTATTGATATATTTGAATAATACAAATATTGTTTTAGATTTTAATTTATGGAGCTGGTAAAGTTGTATTTATATCATTATTATGATAAAGCAATAGGACCTTTTAAAAACTTATCTGATATAAGTATAGAGGAAGAAAATAAAATACTCAGTGAAATTGCAGTAACAAAGCCTAATGTACAATGTGCAAAAAGGCAGGCAGATTATATGCAAGCCCGGGTTTATTATGAAAATATATTGAGAAATGAATTTATAAAAAAGGGCGGATTGATTGCAAGAAAATCACCGCATTATATGGTCGTAGAGCATAGTCCGTGGTTAAGCACTTGGTATGATAATAGTTCTGTTATAAAAATTCCTATAGAGGAATTTGATTTAAGGACGGTTTCTTTTACATATGGTGATTCGCATCCGACTTTTAGTGATAAAGTTAATGATGGAAAAGAGTATCGAAAAAAGCTTTATTCTTATGATGAAATCTTAGAGATTATAAGAAAATATGGATTGCCACAAGATTGGAACAATGATGGAAAATATGGTCCTGAAAGATATATAGAAGCTCATATATGGAGTGATGATGTTATATATAAATATTTAAAATGAAGATTTGATTTCTCAAGAGAGGTATGTGAAAACTTTGAGTAAAGTAAACATCCTGCATCTAATCGAAGGTGCAAAACAAGCGGAAGGCCTTACGGTAATTATTGATGTATTTAGGGCGTTTTCGTTGGAGTGTTATTTGTATGATATGGGTGTGAAAGTGATTCGCCCTATCGGAACGATTGATGAGGCGTTTCATTTAAAGAATGCTATAGCGGATAGTGTTCTTATAGGTGAGCGCAACGGCAAAAAGTGTGAAGGATTCGACTACGGTAATTCTCCGTCAACTGTGTTGCCGGAAGCGGTGAAAGGTAAAACGATTATTCATACAACGAGCGCGGGAACACAGGGAATAGTTAATGCTAAAGGCGCAAGTGAAATCATTACAGGAAGCTTGATTAATGCAAAAGCCGTAGCAGAGTACATAATGGACAAGCAACCCGAGACGGTGTCACTTGTTTGTATGGGTAATAACGGCGTTCGTCCTGCAGCAGAAGATGAGCTTTGCGCTGAGTATATTAAAAGTATTTTGGAAGGCAAAGAGCTTAAAGATATTGATAAAAGAGTGACAGACCTTCAATATCACGGCGGCGAACATTTCTTTGATGAGGCAAGGCAGGATGTTTTTCCAAAGGAAGACTTTTGGATGTGTATAAAGTACAATAAGTTTCCTTTTGTGATTAGGATTGAGAAGGATGAGACAGGGTTTGTTACACGTAAAATAGAAAGGTAGAAAAATGAAGATTTTATACGGCACCACCAATAAAGGCAAACTTCAGGCAATGGAAAAATCGGTAAAACCACTGAATATAGAACTTATTGGTTTAAATGATTTAAAGTGTGAACTTCCGTTTATAAACGAAAATGGAAAAACGCCACTTGAAAATGCAGAAATAAAGGCTCGGGCTTATTATGAAGCTTTTCATATGCCGGTATTTTCTTGTGACAGTGGTTTGTATTTTGATGAATTGGAAGAGGACGAACAGCCGGGAATTCACGTGCGCAGAGTAAATGGTAAAGAGTTAAGCGATGACGAAATGATAGAGCATTATGCATCTTTAGCTAAGCAACATGGCGGCAAGATAACCGGACGATATAGAAACGCAATCTATTTTATTTTAAATGTGAATCATCACTATTCAAGTATGGATATGTCAATTGCCACGGAGCCTTTTATTTTAGTCACAAAGCCGCATTCAAAACGTGTTGAAGGGTTCCCGCTGGATTCTTTGTCGATAGATATCAAAACCGGTAAATATTATTACGATTTGGAAGTAAAAGATGTGAGTACATCGGTAGATGACGGAATTAGGAAGTTTTTTGCGGAGATTTTTGAGAAGAGATGAATTTGTATTTGCAGAATTAGATTATAAGTAAGGATGGAAAGAGATATGTTAAAAATAGCAGTTGTAGGTTGTACAGGTAAGCTGGGCAGTGCCATTATAAAAAATATTTTGAAAAGAGAAGATGTTAAATTAAGCCATGCCATTGCAAGAAGAGGCAATCAATTTGTTGGGCGAAATATATCTGAAATTGTAGGCGGAAACTTAAAGCTTGCAATCATAGATGATATAGAGCTTGCAAATGATTGCGATGTTTTTATTGATTGTACTAATGCTGATACATTCATGAGTAATAATTATCCGAAGTATGAGATAATGAAAAAACCGCTTGTTATTGCAACAACTGCTTTTACACCTGAAAGCATTGAAGAAATCGGTAGATTATCAATGCAGATTCCCGTATTTATGACAGGTAACTTCAGTATTGCATTACATGATTTTATTGAGACTCTAAAGTTTGTAGCAAAGAGAATAAGTGATGATACGGATATACAGGTAGTGGAGTATCACCATAATCAGAAAAAAGATGCACCGAGCGGGACTGCATTGATGATAAAAGATGCTTTGACAAATGCAAACAAAAAAATAAATCCGGATAAAATTAATATTTGTAGTATTCGCGGAGGAAATATATTCGGAGAACACGAGGTTATTTTTGCAAATTGCAAGGATGAGGTTCTTACGTTTAAACATCAGGTGACATCAAGAGAAACTTTTGCGGATGGTGCAATAGAAGCAATGATTTGGACGGCAAAACAGTCTAATGGTTTGTATAACATGGATGATTTATGTGGGGATAATTGAAGAATTATTTGAAATGAAATTAGAAGTATATGGAGAAATAAAAGAATGAAGGTAGAACTTGTTGTTAAAGGAATCATTTATGATAAGCAACAGAAAAAGGTCCTTTTGCTTAAGCGAAGTGATAGAGAAGATATTGGAATTGGTACATGGGAAAATGCAGGAGGAGCAGTTGAGCCCAGCGAAAGCTTGGAAGAGGCTTTGCGAAGAGAAATCCGGGAGGAAGTAGGCCTTTCGGTAAGTGTCGGAGATTTAGCATATGTAAGCTATGTGGGTTCCATGATTATACTTGTATATTATTGTACGATAAAAAGTGGTAATGTGACACTGTCTGAAGAACATTGCGAGGCGCGATGGGTAGGAAAGCAACAATGTGTGGAATTACTTGAAGGAGGCATAGCTGCCGATTTTTCAAAGTATGGTGTTTATGATATGTTAGAGGATTAAATTATACATTGTTAAATACAGATTTAGTAAGGAGTAAATATTGAATTGGATAGAACATTTTTAAAGAAGTTATGGAACGGCGAAAAGGTTTTATGTCCAAAGTGCAATGAGGAATATCTTGTTCCATTACATAAAAGAAGAAAAGATAACGATGATTGGCAATGCAAGAAGTGTGGAGCGGTCTATAGGACGATAAATATATTAAATGATCTTTTGAATGAAGGAAAGAATTAGGAGGAATTTATGAGTAAAACATTTGTAGAAATGCAGGATATGTATAGAGAGATTGTAAAACGATTTAATAAAATTGAATTGCAGGATTGGAAGGCCGAAGGTGCAATGATAGAACTGTCGAAACAAGTTGGAGAATTGGCAAAGCAAGTCATGGTTAAAGAAAAATATTATGCTTTGACCGGAGAGGTAACAGATGTTGATGAACGCCTTGGTAATGAAATGGCTGATGTGATTGCACAAGTCATGCGATTGGCTGATTATTATGGTGTTGATTTGGAAAAAGCATTTATTGAAGCCAGAGAAGATGAGGAAAGATATTTAATATCCAGAGGTGTTTAAAATTATGGGAGAGATGTATATAAAAAAGAATATAGTTTTATTGGTAACTATAATATGTCTTACCTTGTTCTTCGTTGGTTGTTCAGCAGAAAAGTATAATGAAGACGACTTTATCGGCAAATCATCGATAGAAATTGTAAAAAAATACGGAGAATTTGACTGTGTAACAATGCCTGTCTGTGAGGATGGTTTATATAAGAATTGCAGATGTGGATATACAATTAAAGAGGCTAAACAGGGCTTTTTAGGTGCATCTGAGGAAGTATTGTTTTTTGTAAGTTTTGATGAAAACGGTAATGCAACGGAATGTGAAGAGGGCTACAGACCCGGAGGCTGATGGTCTTGTATTATATTTTTAGTTAAAAAATCAAGAAAGGTGATGCTTTATGAAAAACACAAAGCTTTGTCCCAAATGCGGAGCAGCAGACATAATTAGAGTTGATGGATATGCAGGTGCATACGGCTCGGGTAATAATATAATGACAGGTATGTCTATTTTTTCGGCGGTAAATGTTAACAGGTACATATGTTGTAGCTGTGGATTTACTGAGGAATGGATAGACAGGGAAGATATTGAAAAAATCAAGAACAGTAAGAAAGCAAGACGATAAAAATTAATCGGAGTAAATTATGCTATACGAAGCCAAAGAGCAAAAATTACAAATAAATAACACACAGATAGACTACATTACCTTTGGCAAAGGAACCAAACCGTTAATTATGATACAAGGACTTAATACCCGAGGTATCAAGGGTTCGGCGGTCCCGCTTGCTTACATGTATCGTATATTTGTAAAGGATTATAAAGTATATTTGTTTGACCGCAGACCGGATGTTTATGAAGGTATAACTGTGAGAGAACTGGCGGCGGATGTAGCCGGAGCAATGGATGCGCTTGGAATAACTAATGCCGACATATTTGGCATGTCACAGGGCGGAATGATTGCGCAGTATCTTGCAATTGACAGACCGGATTTGGTGAACAAATTGGTTCTTGCAGTTACTCTTTCAAAAAACAATGATACCGTAAAGTCAGTAGTTAATAACTGGATTGAGATGACAAAACAGGGCGACATGAAGAGCCTTGTTGCGGACATGGCGATAAAAATGTACTCCGACGCGTATGTGAAAAGATATCGTCTGTTTATGCCGTTGTTGACGATTTTGCAAAAGCCGAAGGATGTACAGCGTTTTATTATCCTGGCAAAAGCCTGTCTCACCTGCAATGCTTATGAAGAACTTGACAAAATAAAATGTCCCGTGTTTGTAATCGGCGGACGACAGGATAAAGTTGTTTGCGGAGCGGCTTCCGAAGAAATAGCAGATAAACTTGGCTGTCAAATATATATGTATGATGAGTTAGGGCATGCTGCATATGAAGAAGCGAAGGATTTTAATAAAAGAGTATATGATTTCTTAAAGGAATAGATAAATTGGAGGCAAAAATGACTATTACCGAAGTATGCGATTTGCTACGAAAAGAGTTAATTAATAACAGCTATGAATATGGCTTTGTTGTAGATGGTAAAAAGTACAAGCCTGATATGAGTAATGGTTTTGACAGCAAATACTATCGTTTGTCAATGACAATTTATCGTGTTCAGCATCCGTCTGTTACGATGAAAGAGAAAATAGGAACATGCGTAGAAACAGTTTTGGTGATGCAGACAATTTTGGATGCACATGATATTCCGAGTAAAATATGGCTGTTGTTTAATAAATCAAAGAAAAAAGTACATACAATACTGACATTTGAGGCAGAAGGAAAAATCGTATACTTAGAACTTACGCCACAATCAGCCAAACCTTGGTATGGTAAAGAAATTGTTTATTCGAGCGAAGAGGAATTTTTGGAAGAATACCGAGAAAATAATTATGAAGTTTCGGATGTGACGAAGGATGTTGTAATAGGGGAGCAGCCGGAGTTCCTTTTGAAGAAAATACGTTGACAAAATTAAGTTTGTCAGTAAGTTAAAACGGTTTGGAACAACGGAGGTAATTATGGATACACCTATTTTAGAAACTGAAAGAATGATACTTAGACCGCTGTCTGTTGCGGACGCCAATGATATTTACGAGAGGTGGACGACAGATGAACGCGTCGCAAAATATGTTCGATGGTCTGTTCATAGTTCGGTTGACGTTACTATTGAGTGGCTCAAGGCTGAGGAAAAGAATATCTCCAGTGACAAAGCATATCAATGGGGATTTACTCTTAAGGAGAATGGATATTTGTTTGGCTCCGGAGGACTTAGCTTTAATGAAGTCGAGGGCGTATGGGAGCTGGGATATAATTTAATGCATAAGCTCTGGAATCAGGGATATGCAACTGAGGCTGCAAAGGCAATGCTTGATTTTGGTATTAATGTTCTCGGGCAAAAGGAATTTATAGCATGGCACGCAGTAGAGAATCCTGCATCGGGTGCAGTATTGCGAAAGTGCGGGTTTGAGTATGAGTGTAACGAGATACATACAAAGTTTGACGGTGTAACAACCTTTGATACCAAGAAGCATAGGTTGGTTGTGAGGTAAAGGCAGTTAAGGAGAAAAAATGAAGAAAAAACGTTTAGACAGAGATTTGAAATGGGGGTTCCAGCACTTCCCATATTACCAAATGAGAGTTGACATAGAATGTTTTCATGGCATGGTTTGTTTTATCAAGTTGACTGACGGGGAGTACATATATTGGAATCTTCCAAAGGCAGGTAAGGTTGCAGTGGCAGGAAAAGGAATGTCATGGTTACAGTTAATACCGGATGGCAAACAACGCCTTATTACTGCAAAATATCTTCCTGACAATAAAGTTTCTGTTTGGTATGTAGATGTTATTGAGGGCATTGAATATGCAGATGATGGAGTAATAGTTTATAAAGATAAGTATCTTGATGTGTATTTTACTCTTCAGGGAGATGTTGTGGTTGATGATAAAGATGAACTTGATGAAGCATATCATTCAGGAGAGTTAACAAAGGAGCAATATGATGGTGCAATATTGGAATGCGATAGCATTGTAGATGAGCTTTGTTCTGATGTGAAAGTTACCGAGAGAATTTGCACAGAGATACTTGAGCATGTAAAACAGAGGATTGCAGATGGCGAGAGACTGTTTAAAGAAGTCTACTCAAAATGCGGAATGAGATGTGATTTATGTTTGATTTACAGACCTAATGTTGAAGCAAATGACAGACGTGAAGAAATCTGTAAAGCATTCAGTAAAATGTGGCAAGGTTTTAATCCGGATTCCAAAACAATAATCTGTGATGGTTGTTCAGTATGTAATGAAAAATCTGTATTATTTAGTCCTAATTGTAAAACAAGGCAATGTGTATTAGAAAAAAACCTAGAGCATTGTGGATATTGTAATGAGTATCCGTGTGCGATTTTTCCTGCTGAACCGACAGAAGAAGAAACGATTCAAAAGATTGAAATTGAGAAACAGTGGACTTGGGAAGATGAAAAGCTAATGGAAGCATATGCTTGTAAGAAGAACATGGATGAATTTCGGAGAAAAACTAACAGAGGTTAAATCATGTCAAACTCAAATTTTAGATACGCAAAAGAGACAGATGTCGCATTAATATTATATTTTATTAAAGAACTGGCAGCGTATGAAAAAATGTCGGACGAAGTAGTGGCGACAGAGGAGTTATTAAAAGAATGGATTTTTGAAAAGAAAAAGGCAGAAGTTATTTTTGCGTTGGAAGATGGCAAAGAAGTTGGTTTTGCGCTGTTTTTCCACAACTTTTCAACGTTCCTTGGGCGTGCAGGAATTTATTTAGAGGATTTGTTTGTGAAGTCTGAATACCGTGGAAAAGGTTACGGCAAAGCTCTTTTAAAGAAATTAGCAGAGATAGCGGTGGAGAGAGGTTGCGGCAGACTTGAATGGTCGTGCCTTGATTGGAACAAGCCCAGTATAGATTTTTATCTCTCATTAGGCGCAGAACAGATGAGTGATTGGACGACCTATCGTATAACCGGCGATACATTACGTAAGATGGCGGAATAACAAGATAAAAGGACGAAGATGTTATGCAAACACGAGAAGAAGTACTTAGCTACGGCCTTTCGCTCCCAAATACCTACCAAGATGCACCGTTTCATGACCCTAATTGGCAGCTTGTCAGAGTTTTCAAAAACAAGAAAGTTTTTTTGTGGACATACGAGCGTGATGACAGGCTGTGCATTAATGTAAAGGTTGACCCGGAGTGGAGAGAGTTTTGGAGAAGCACATACAAGTCGGTGATACCGGGATATCATCAGAATAAGGAACATTGGAATACGGTTATTCTTGACGGAACGGTGCCGGACGAGGATGTTAAGAGGATGATAGCAGAGAGTTATGATCTTGTAGTAAATAAAAAGTAGGAGACTTTCATGAAGATTTATGATATTTCACAGGAAGTGTTTGGCTGTGATGTTTACCCGGGTGATGCCGCACCACAAAAATCCGAAGTGATGCGCATGGAGCGGGGAGATTTATATAACCTGACTGAATTTAGTATGTGTGCGCACAATGGTACACATGTGGACGCACCGTTTCATTTTTTGAAAGATGGCAAGACGGTAGAAAAGCTTGCTCTGGAAAAAATGATTGGATTTGCTTATGTGGCTGAATGTCAGGGCGGTGTGACCGCAGAGACAGCCAAATCAATTTTAAATAAAGCCAAAGAAGCAAACAAGGAGTCTATGAAGCGAATTTTGCTAAAAGGTGAAGCTATTGTTTCAAATGAAGCGGCGGAAGTATTTGCAGATGCCCGCATAGACCTTCTTGGAGTGGAGTCACAGTCGGTTGGACCGGAAGATGCTCCGATGGCGGTACATAAGACACTTTTGGGCGCAGAAGTTGTTTTACTTGAAGGGATTAGACTGTGTGAGGTTTCGGAGGGTGTTTACTTACTGAATGCGGCACCGCTGTCGCTTGCAGGGGCGGACGGAGCGCCGTGTAGGGCAGTTTTAGTAGATATGGATTTTACGTTATAATTTTTATTTGGAGAGGGTTTATGAAGAGACTATTTATTGTTGACGCAAAAGACTACGATGAAAGCTGGCAACGTTCAAAACGTACGACGGTTCGTGCTATTATTGAGTGCAACGGTAAACTGGCGATGATACATAAGAAAAAGCGTGATTATTATGCATTCCCCGGAGGAGGTATTGAGGACGGGGAAAGTTATCAGGAGGCATTGATTCGCGAAGTTAAGGAAGAAACGGGGTTAAGCGTTATTCCGGAGTCTATTAAAGAATTTGGCTCTGTATTAAGACTTAATAACAGCCACAGATACGAAAATACAATATTTGAACAGGAAAATTTTTATTATAAATGCAAGGCATACGATTTTGTAGAAGAGCAAATGCTTGATGAGGGCGAAAAAGAGGAAGATTTTGTTTTGGAATTTGTTTCGCCCGAAGAAGCACTTAAAAAGAATCGCCGTGGTAATCATGGTGATGAGAACGGCGGTATTTGGATTGAGAGAGAATCCAAAATATTAGAAATTCTTATAGGTGAAAAAGAATAGGCAGGATAGATTGGAAGCGTATGAAGAAAAAGAGATTTTTATTTTTTATATCAATATTGTTTGCTTTTAGCATGTTTTTATTTGGGTGTTCTGAAAATGCACAGGGTTCATCGGATATTCAAAAATACATCCCAAAGGAAACCGTGACATTAAACATTTTTTCAAATGTTACCGGCTACAGCGGAATGCAGACGGGCTGGTTTGCCGATGTTATGAAAGAAAAGTTCAATATTAAACTGAATATTGTGCCGGAAAAACCTGCAGATGAAGGTAATCAGTTTATGGAAGACTATGATATTATCATGTGTGGTTCATATATGGGCGAACAGTATACAGAAGCAAGGGACAAGGGATATTTTCTTGATTTGAGCAGTATGGACATGGTGACTTTGATGCCGTATGTAAGCGAGTATTTGCAGGAGTCTTATGTCCGATATACCGACGACACAGGTGAGCATATTTACGGGATTTTTGCGTCCACAAGCTTGCCTACGGATATTGAATATAGTGGACATTATTTGTGGGAGATGAAGTTTGACTATTATAAAGAACTGGGGTTGCCGAAGATAAATGACTTGAATGACTGGGCTAATGTTCTTGCTCAAATGAAAGCAAACTATCCGACAAATGGTGCAGGCAAAGAAACATACGGTATTACATATTGTGCAGGCATGGATGAGGGAATGCTTCGCATGGTTGAGGATTTTGTGTGTGCTTATTATGGCTACGAACCTAACGGATTAGGATTCTATGATTGTGACAGCAAAAAGTATTACGCTGTTTTGGGCGTGGACGAAAACGGTAATTACGGACCGTATCTTGAAATGCTCGAGTTTTGTAATAAGTTATACAGACAGGGACTCATTGATCCTGAATCGGATACTCAGGATTATGAGGAGGCAGCGGAAAAAGTAAGAAATAGTCAAGTGTTTGCTTCGGTAATATCGTTATTTGGTTCGCTTAATGTCGAAGAAATGTATCCGGTAATTCCGCAGGAAGCAAATATTATGGCGTGGAGCCTCGGAAGGTCAAATCGCAGTATTTCAATTGATAGTGGAACTAAGTATCCTGAACTTTGCATGGCTATCGTTGATTATTTGTACTCGCCGGAAGGAATGCTTACTTTGTTATACGGACCGCAGGGTGAATGTTGGGATTATGATGAAGAAGGGTACGCATATCTGACAGAAGCCGGAGTGAAGTTCTATTATAATTTTGATGAACCTTTCAAGGGTGAAGGTTTTAGGGATGGTGATCCAAAGTTTAATATTTTGCCGTTTGCGCTTATGGCAACCAATACGAAGACCGGAGAGCCCTACGATTTTTTGTGGTGGAAGAATACTGTGTCGGATGCTGCAAATGAAGTAGAATACGCATGGAAAGAGTGGACTAAGGCAAGCTCGGTGGAAAATTATATTCACGGGTTTGATAATTATAAAGTGGCCGGTTCCGGCGATAGAATTGATTTTTCTGAAACGGAACTGAGTGCTAAGTATGAAGCTGTTTCAAGTATTATTATCAGTAAATCATGGGAAGCAATCAAAGCACCGACGGACGAGGAATTTGATCAGATTGTGCAGGATATGATTACAAGTGCGACACAGGCAGGCTACGAAGAATGCGTTGGGTATTGTGAGGATTTTGTAGAAAAAGTTGAGGAATAGAAATGTATTTATTATTACTGGCAATTATATATTTGGCATTCATTAGCCTTGGCTTGCCGGATTCGCTTCTTGGTTCGGCTTGGCCGACAATCCGAGTGGATTTTGATGTACCTATATCGTATATGGGAATTGTGACTATGATAATTTCGGGCGGAACAATTATCTCCGGACTCATGTCAGAGAGACTTACGAAAAAGTTCGGGACGAGAGTTGTAACGACCTTTAGCGTAATCCTTGAGGCGATAGCTTTGTTTGGTTTTTCAACATCCACGGAATTTTATCATTTGTGTTTGTGGGGAATACCGTACGGGCTTGGTGCAGGTGCTATTGATGCGGCACTCAACAATTATGTGGCACTTCATTATGATTCGAAGCATATGAGCTGGCTCCATTGTTTTTGGGGTGTCGGAACTATCATAAGCCCGTATATTATGAGCTATGCACTCACGCATACAGTATGGCCTGACGGCTACAGGACGGTATCCTACATACAGTTTGGCATAGCGGTAGTTCTTGTACTTGCTTTGCCACTCTGGAAAATTAATAAGTCAGCAGAAGTACAGGTGGAAAATTCTACGGTTCTCGGAATAAAAGGTGCACTCAAAATAAAAGGCGTGCCGAGCCTGCTTACAGGCTTTTTTGCGTACTGTGCGGCGGAAGCCACGGCAATGTTTTGGACGAGCAGTTTTTTTGAAGGAACAAGAGGCGCAACCAAGGATGAGGCGGCTGCGCTTGGTTCGTTGTTTTTTATCGGAATGACAGTCAGCAGGTTTTTGGCAGGCTTTATAACGGACAGACTTGGCGACAATAAGATGATTTATCTTGGAACATATATTGCGCTTGCAGGTGTGTTATGTATTATTGCACCGATAAAGACGCTAACGATTGTCGGTTTTATCATTATTGGGCTTGGATGCGGACCGATTTATCCGTGTATTGTACATTCGACGCCGGGTAATTTTGGCGCTGAAAATTCGCAGGGTATTATCGGTATTCAGATGGCGAGTGCGTATGTCGGTTCGACGTTTATGCCGCCGATTTTCGGACTTATTGCGAATCATATCAGTATTAAGTTGATGCCTGTGTATTTGGCGGCTTTTCTGGTGTTGTCGGTGATTATGATTAAGAAGACAGAGAAGGCGTGTCGGGGATAAAAAGTTTGAAGAGAAGGAAATCAGATGATAGAAGTTAATTTTCATGAGAATATATCTGACGAGCTTTTAACATTTGCAGTTATAATTGCAAAGACAGACAGCAAATGGGTATTTTGCAAGCATAAAGAACGTGATACATATGAAGTTCCGGGCGGACATAGAGAAATAGGCGAGACTGTTTTAGAAGCGGCTAAACGCGAATTGCGTGAGGAAACGGGAGCCATTGATTTTGATATTAAACATGTTTGTGCATATTCTGTTAAAGGAAAAACAAAGGTAAATAAAAGCGATGATGCCATAAGCTACGGAATGCTGTATGTTGCGGATATATTTTCTTTTGAAAAAGAGCTACATAGCGAGATAGAGAAGATTATAATTACTGATAGCCTGGTGGATAATTGGACATACCCATTGATTCAGCCGAGGCTACTTGAAGAGGCGAGGAGAAGAGGACTAATTTGAGAGCAAATTCAATGTGCATCTCCTGCATTTTATCAAAGCAGGAGAAACAGATACGAGAGTATAAAGATGAAAACAAAAAATCAGAATATATGCACGATGTACTCGAGATTCTTTATAAGTACGGGCAGACAGAATCCACGCCGTGGATAGCGGAGCAAATTAATGAATTGCATGTGAAGTACTGGGGAAGTACAATGGATTATTCTGAGTTAAAAAAGCAATATAATGACCTGTTACTTGAAAAGGAAGCAGGTCTTGAAGAACTTATACGCAAGGCTTCAGATCCCGTGAAAGAATGTATCAAGTATGTGTGTGCAGGAAATTACATAGATTTTTCAGCGGTCGGAAATGTGAACGAAGAAACATTTGATTTGTTGCTTGAAAAAGTGGCAGACGAAGATGTTCTTGAGGATGAATATTGTAGGTTTAAAGAGGATTTGCATAAAGCAAAAACTTTAGTGTATCTCACAGATAACTGTGGCGAAATAGTTTTGGACAAGGTATTTATTAAATTTATAAAGGAGACTTATCCTGAACTTGATATTACGGTTGTAGTGAGAGGTGCGGATGTACTCAATGATGCGACGCTTGCGGATGCAAAAGCGGTCGGACTTACAGAATTAGTTGCGTGTATAGATAACGGTACGGCCGCACCGGGAACTGTTATGAAAAATTTGAGCCTGAAGGCAAGAACTGTAATAGAAAATGCGGACGTGGTTATTTCTAAGGGACAGGGGAATTTTGAAAGCCTGTATGCAGAAGGCATTAATCCATATTATATGTTTCTTTGTAAATGCGAACTTTTTGTAAGGAGATTTGGTCTGGAACGGTTTAAGTCGGTGTTCATGAGAGAAGAAAGGCTTGGAAATGTTGAAAAATAAGGCAAATGAGATAATCGCAATATTAAATGAAATTCCCCTTGTTAAGAAGTGTACTATATACGGAAGCTTAGCTAACAATACACACGATGAATTATCCGATATGGATATCGAAGTTGATGTATCGGGATATGATAATGGACAGTTTATGCTTGAACTTGTCGATTTACTTAAAGATAAAATAAGTATATATTATAGTGATTATGCGCCCAGCCTTATTCCTGATAAATATATTGTTTCGTTTGCTATAGATAAAGATAATCCGTTTCTTATTATTGATTTGTGTTGTATTGCAGAACCGCATTGCACAACAGTTACTAAACAACAAGCAATAAGTAAAAATGAAAAATACTCTCATATATTGAAATTATGGACCGCCAATCTTAAACACTATGTACGAGGTGTTGAGTGCTATGATAATATTGCTCGTATTGCGAAGAAGCTTTCGATTGAAGAGACTGATACTAAAGATGAAGTGACTATTTTAGATGAAGTACTTTGTTGGCTTGAAAGCAATGTAGAAGCTGGTCTTGGAGAGTTCGTTAATTCTTGTAGAAGGATGTTTGAGGAATTGGTAAATTGATTTACGTAGCATATAAAAACAGATTGAGAAGTGTAGGTAATTAGGAGGCTCAACATGAATAAAGCAGTGTTTTGGGATTTGCAAGGGACATTAGGCGGCGATGCCATAGCAAGTATCGAACTATTTGAACCGTATTCTTTTTCAAAAAATGCGTTAGAGTTGTCAAAGGCACATGGTTATTATAATATTGTGATAACAAATCAAAGCAGAATCGGTAAAGGATTGCTCTCGCTTGAAGTGTATGAGCATGAAGCAAATCGTATTTTAGATTTCTTTAATTCTGATAAAGTACTGATTGATGAAATTTTGTGCTGTCCGCATCAGAACAGTGACAAATGTGAGTGTAAAAAGCCAAAAACAAAATTTATTCGAGACAGTGTCGCGAAATATGACCTTGATATAAATAAATGCTTTGTAATCGGCGATATGGGAATGAATGAAATAATAATGGCACATAACGCCGGATGCAAAGGCGTGTTGGTTCTTACAGGTGGTGGAAAAGGTAGTTTAGGAGAATTTAGAGATACATGGAAAGAGCATGAGGCTGATATTATTGCTGAGAATGCACTTGAGGCTGTTAAGAGTATTATAGAATGCGAGGAGAGTTAATATGACAAGAGTTTTGTTTTTAGATATAGATGGAGTACTTAACTCGAATTTTTGGAATGACAGCCATCAAAAAGAAATTAGCGATGGAACATTGGTTGACGAGGAGAAAATCAAGATATTGGCACCTTTAGTCAAAAAGACAGATGCAAAAATAATCCTTCATTCAGGGTGGCGCATTTGGTTTGACAGTGAGTTGAAACCACTTCGTACAGAGGCGCAAAGGCTATTGGAATTATTGGCAAAAGAAGGCTTGACAATTGATGGAGTAACACCTGACTTGACTACAGAAGAAATTAGGAAAACCAAAAAGTTCAGCTTGGTAAAAGCAGATGAAATCCTTGCATGGTTAAAATCGCATGATGATATTACCGGATGGGTTATTATTGATGATCTTGATTTGCATAATGAACAAATAGAGCTGCATCAGGTAAAGCCTGATAATACAATAGGTTTGACTTTCGAGGATGTTGAAAAAGCAGAGATGATTTTGGTGAGAGGAAATTAAACTTTTATTTAAAAAACATTTTAGGAGAATTAATGGAGGTAATAAATGAGTACATATATATTAACAAGCATGTTTGAAAACGGATTTGGAAATGAAGTGTCAAAGATATTTCATCAAAAAATAAAAGATAGAAATAAATTTGCTTTCGTTGCATCTGAGTTTGAGAAGATACCTGAGAAGACAGATAAATATTTTAGGTTTTTTCTTGCTATGTTTGAAGAATGCGGTATTCATTTCAAAGAAGCATATGTTGTTGATGGGAGAATGACAGCAGAAGAAGCTCAAAGAGCAGTTTCAGAAGCAGATGTTATTTGGTTGTCAGGAGGAGATACACCTACGCAATTTAATTATCTAAAAAATTATGGTTTGGATAATGTAATTAAACAGCATAAAGGTGTTATAATCGGCATGAGCGCAGGTACAATTAATCTGGCAGAGACGGCTATCTGCACATTGTCCTGTGGACATTATAAACAAGAGATATATAAAGGACTCGGATGTGTGAATGTTTCGGTTGAACCGCACTTTGTTATAGATAATGTTTCAGATGAATTGCTCGAATTATCCCAAAAGTATATAATTTATGGATTGTGTGATGAAAGTATAATAATTTGTACGGATGAGGAGATTGAATTCGTCGGAGAAGTATACAAAATTAGCGACGGAATTATTGAAAAGTTATAAAGGAGGAATAATCATGAAAAAAGGTTATTTAATCGGAATTATATTAACACTGGTATTATTAGTTTTTGCTGTAGTCGTTCTTTTTGGTGCAAACATGTTTGCAGTAAGTAGCCCAGCAGTATCGGTCATCGGCGGTGCAGACGGTCCGACGGCAGTTTTTATTGCTGGCAATTCAGGTAGCGGTATACTTGTTCCGGCAATTTTTGCGGGAATTATACTAGTAATTATAATTGTAGCGGTTGTTATTATTGTTAAGAATAATAAGAAAGAGGACTAAACATTGCAAATCTTCATCGACGCAGATGCCTGCCCGGTCATACGTATCGCAGAGCAGGTCGCCAAACAACATAATATCCCGGTCACTTTGCTGTGTGACACAAACCATGTACTGACTTCCGATTACAGTGAGGTCAAGATAATCGGCGCAGGAGCGGACGCGGTGGATTTTGCACTTATTAATCTGTGTAAACGGTCTGACATTGTTGTTACACAGGATTACGGTGTGGCGGCGATGGCACTCGGAAAGGGTGCATATGCGATTCATCAGTCGGGCAAGTGGTATACCAATGACAATATAGACCAAATGCTCATGGAAAGGCACCTGAACAAAAAAGCAAGGCGCGCCTCGGGCAAGAATCATCTTAAAGGTCCGAAGAAGAGAACGCAGGAGGATAACGACAGATTCAGGGAATCCTTTGAGAAGCTTATAATTATGGCAAAAAACAAATAAAATTTTAAATGGCATTGCAATATCTGAGTGGGTATTGCAGTGCCATTTTTTCTTGCGATAACATATTATAAACCATAAAAAGAAAAGGAGGTATCTAAATGGAGACGCTTTTAAAATTGTCGGATGTAGGCTACTCGTATCATACGCTTAAGGGCGAAACGAAGGCACTTGAAAACATCTCTTTTGAGGTTGAAAAGGGCGATTTTGTGGCAATAGTCGGCCCGAGCGGTTGCGGTAAATCAACCCTGCTTTCTATGCTTGCAAGACTCATAGAGCCCGAAGAGGGTACAATTGAGCTTGCGCAGCCGAGCATCGGTTATATGCTGCAAAAAGATCATCTGTTTGAATGGCGTACGGTTTATGAGAATGTAATCTTAGGGCTTGAAATTCAGAACAAAAAAACACCGGAAAATCTCGCCCGCGTCGATGAAATGCTTAAAACGTATGGCCTTTATCAGTTTAAAAAAGCAAGACCGTCGGAGCTTTCGGGCGGAATGAGGCAGAGAGCGGCGCTTATAAGGACGCTTGCACTGCAACCGGAGATTCTTTTGCTTGATGAACCTTTTTCGGCGCTGGATTATCAGACGAGGCTTTCTGTAGGTGATGATATTGCAACGATAATCAAGAACGAGAAAAAGACGGCAATACTTGTTACGCATGATTTGTCCGAAGCGATTTCGATTGGAAAACGGATAATTGTGCTTTCAAAGCGTCCGGGAACGGTCAAAAAAGAAATCAGGGTTGTTTTCCGTGACGAGTTTGGCAGGGAACGTAACGACTATACTCCGATGCAGGCAAGAAATGCGCCCGAATTCCATGAATACTTCAATCTTATTTGGAAGGAGCTGAATGAGAATGGAGCATAATAACAGCACAAAACAGCAATTGTTTTTAGATGAGCATTACAGGCAAAAAAGAAAAATAAACTTTTTCAGAATCATAATTGTTGTTATATTTGTAGGATTGTGGGAAGTCTCGACAAGATACGGATGGATTGACGCCTTCGTTTACAGCAGCCCTTCAAGGATTATCAAGTGCTTTGTTGATATGTTGAAGGGCGGTAATATTTTCAGGCATATAGGTGTGACACTTTACGAAACACTTGTGAGCTTTTTACTTGTCAATGGACTCGGAATAGTAATTGCAATTATTTTATGGCGCAGACTGAGTCTTGCGCAGATTTGTGAGCCGTATCTGGTTGTGCTTAACAGCCTTCCGAAGTCGGCACTTGCGCCGCTTCTTATTGTATGGCTCGGAAACAATATGCGAACAATTATAGTTGCAGCGGTTTCTGTTGCAGTGTTTGGCACAATTATCAGTATATACACAGGATTTATAGGCACGAGCGCAGAAAAAATAAAACTTATTTATACGCTCGGAGGCACAAAAAGAGATGCACTTTTTAAAGTAATTATTCCAAGTACAATTCCGCTTATTATAAGCACAATGAAGGTTAACATCGGATTGTCTTTGGTCGGAGTTATAATAGGTGAGTTCCTTGCAGCAAATGAGGGACTTGGTTATTTAATTATTTACGGAACACAGGTTTTTAAGCTTGATATGGTGATGATGAGTATTATAGTCCTTTGTGTTATCTCTGGACTTTTATATAAAGTGATTAATATATTACAGAAGAAGTACAGTAATTATTAATGAAGTTGTCGAAAATTTAATGAAAAGATGGTTGTTTCCATTGTTCGCTTGTTCCTCGTTACATGCATCCGTCTATGTCGGACTAAAGTCCGCCATAATCCGGACACCTGTCTCGGAAATGCGGACAATTGGATAACAATCATCTTTTCATATATTTTCGACAACTGCCTAAGGGATGGCTGTTCTACTGTGATATGATGTGTTGTATATTTTGGTATTGTTTCCGGTAAAGAATTGTGGTATAGTTTTGTATGCAATTTATTGGAAACGGAAGGTAATATTTTTTGATAAAGCAACAGGCTAAACAATATAAACTTAAAAATGGTATTAAAATAGTACTTGAGAAAATCCCGCATGTGTACTCGGCGTCGGTTGGGATTTGGATTCATGCTGGCTCCGCCGATGAGAGCATGGAGAACAACGGAATTGCGCATATGATTGAGCATATGCTTTTTAAGGGTACGACAAGCAGGACTGCGACGCAACTTGCGGATGAGACTGCTGAGACGGGCGGAGAGATAAATGCGTATACAAGCAAGGAATTTACATCGTTGTATGCAACAGTTTTGAGCGAACATCTTCCCAAGATTATCGAGATTATGGGAGATATGCTTAATAACTCCCTCTTTGATGAGATTGAGCTTGAAAAAGAGAAGAATATCGTTATGGACGAAATCGATATGTACAAGGATTCTCCGGAGGATGTTGTTCATGAGATGCTTCAGATGAAGGTTTGGGACGGGCATCCACTGGGCTTCTTGATTTCCGGTGAAAAGGATATTGTAAAAGGCTTTTCTTCTAATCAGCTTAAAGAGTTCGTGAGAGATTATTATGTGGGCGAGAATATTGTTATTTCAGTTGCTGGTAATTTCGATGAAGAAGCACTTCTGAAGCAGTTAGAGGCCGTTTTTTCGGGAATTGCACCGACAGGTAAGGCTAAAAATACAGTGATTCCTGCGTTTACACCGGCTATTTATCTTGAGGATAAGGATATTGAGCAGATTCATATTAATTTTGCATTTCAGGCGTCGGGAAGTCGCGCGGAAGACAGATTTGCATATGCTGTTATGAACAATATTCTGGGCGGAGGTGTTAATTCAAGGCTATTTATGAAAATTCGCGAGGAACTCGGGCTTACTTACGCGATATACTCGTATGGATGCAGTTTTATGGATGCAGGACTTTTTCATATCTGTGCCTCGCTTAATCCTGAGCAGTTTACCACGGTGATGAAGGAAAGCATGAAAGTTCTCAAGGAACTTAAGGAAAACGGTCCTACGGAAAAAGAGCTTATTGCATCGAAGGAACAGATTAAGACAGATTTACTTTTGCAGTGTGAGAGCACGAAGGCTATCATGAATCAAAACGCGAAGTCAATCATGCTTTTTGACGAATTGATACCTATTGAACAAACTATTGAAACTGTTAACTCAATTACACAAAAAGATATCATCAATTGCTTGGCTGGTATGATGAGTGACAATGGTTTTGGTATTGCGATTGCAGGAAACATTAATTCTAAGACTATGAGCGAAGAAAATATAAAAAAATTCATGAATTAGCATTGAATAGTTTATTTTCTTGTGCTAATATCAAATATAATCGGTTTTTGAGGAGGAAAAAGGAATGGGAGAATACAGAATAGAAACGAACTGTGTACAGGCAGGTTGGGAGCCGAAGAAGGGCGAGCCCAGAGTATTGCCGGTATATCAGAGCACAACATTTAAATATGATACAAGTGAACAGATGGCTCAGCTTTTTGACTTGGAAGCAAGCGGCTATTTTTATACAAGACTGCAGAACCCTACCAACGATGCCGTAGCTGCTAAGATTGCCGCACTTGAGGGCGGTGTTGCTGCTATGCTTACATCATCAGGCCAGGCTGCTAACTTCTTTACAATTATCAATCTTTGTAGCGCAGGAGACCACTTTATAAGTGCATCTGCGATTTACGGCGGAACATTTAACTTGTTTGCAGTTACTCTTAAGAGAATGGGTATTGAGGTTACTTTTGTTGACCAGGATGCTTCTGAAGAAGAACTTCAGGCGGCTTTCAGAGAGAATACTAAGGCTTTATTTGCAGAGACAATCACTAATCCGAGCGTTAACGTTCTTGATATTGAGAAGTTTGCAAGACTTGCTCACAAGAATGGTGTGCCGTTAGTTATTGATAATACATTTGCAACACCGATTAACTGCAGACCTTTCGAGTTTGGCGCAGATATCGTTGTTCATTCAACAACCAAGTACATGGATGGACATGCAACAAGCGTTGGCGGATGTATCGTAGACAGCGGTAATTTTGATTGGATGGCTCATGCAGACAAATTCCCCGGACTTACACAGCCCGATGATTCATATCATGGACTTACATATGCAGAGAAGTTTGGTAAAGGTGCTTTTATCACAAAATGTACTGTTCAGCTTATGAGAGATCTTGGTTCAATCCAGTCACCTCAGAATGCATTCCTCTTAAATCTTGGTCTTGAGACATTACATTTGCGTGTTCAGAGACATTGTGAGAATGCTCTTAAGGTTGCTGAGTACCTTAGTAAGTGCGAGCAGGTTG
>SVEG01000013.1 GCA_015057505.1 Lachnospiraceae bacterium | reverse complement strand
TCCGAGTTCTTCCTTGGTTACCTTGTGGGCATGTACAACGCCCATAAGCTTACCATGGCAAATAACCATAATTTTATCACAAAGCGCCATCATAACATCGAGATCCTCCCCTACAAAAAGGATGCCGACACCGTTCTTTTTCTGTTCGTTAAGAATATTATAAATCGCATATGAAGAGTTAACATCAAGCCCTCGTACGGGATATGCCGTTACGATTACATTAGGACCTGATTTAATCTCTCTTCCGACAAGAACCTTCTGTACGTTCCCGCCCGAAAGCTGTCTTACCGGTGTCTCTGCCGAAGGAGTAACCACACCAAGGTCCTTTATAACCTTCTCAGCCTGTGCCTTACCTTCCTTGCGGTCAACAAAAGGATTGTACCATTTGTCACCACGATAAGTTTTTAAAATCATATTGTCAGTTATAGACAAGGACGGTGCAAGTCCCATTCCGAGTCTGTCCTCCGGAATAAAGCTCATCGCAATACCCTTTTCAATAATCTGGTTAGGTGACATTCCGACAATATTGTCACCCTGATGTATCATCATACCGCTCTCAATTTTACGAAGTCCTGCGATTGCTTCACAAAGTTCCTTCTGTCCGCAGCCTGCAATTCCGGCAACGCCGAGAATTTCTCCGCCACGAATATAAAAATTAATGTTATCAATCGCTACCGCACCCTCATCATTTTTGATTGTAAGGTTACGTATCTCAAGAAGCGGTTTCTTTTTCTCAATTATTGGTCTGTCAATCTTAAGATCAACTTTACTGCCAACCATAAGCTCCGTAAGAAGCTGCTCGTTGGCATCCTTGGTCTCGATTGTATCTATATATTCACCCTTGCGCATTATCATGACACGGTCACTTATAGAAAGCACCTCATCAAGCTTATGTGTAATGATAATGATTGAGTGTCCGTCTGCCTTCATCTTACGAAGGATATCAAAAAACTTCTCAATCTCCTGAACCGTAAGTACTGCCGTCGGCTCATCAAGAATAATGGTCTTTGCACCATAATATAAAACTTTAATAATCTCAATAGTCTGCTTCTCACTTACAGACATATTGTATACTTTCTTCTCAGGGTCTATCTCAAAGCCGAAACGCTTTGCGATATCCTCAACTTCCTTATATCTGTTCTTCTTAAGGAAAAAGCCCGGCTTCTCCCTTCCAATCCAGATATTATCAGCCGCAGAAAAAGCTTCTATAAGCTTAAAATGCTGGTGCACCATTCCGATACCCAGCCTCTTGGAATCCTCCGGAGAATTAATTGTAACCTGCTTGCCGTTCACAAAAATAGAACCCTCGTCAGGCTTATAAATTCCGGAGAGCATATTCATAAGTGTTGTCTTACCCGAACCGTTTTCGCCAAGCAGGGCGAGAATCTCGCCCTGCTTAACGTTTAGGTTAATATTATGATTGGCTACTACTTCGCCAAATCTTTTTGTTATGTTCTTGAGTTCAATTGCATAAGTACTGCCAGTCATAAATTGACCTCCCTGTTTTTATAAAGTTCAGAGCCAAGACTCGAAACTGCTCCACTGCCTGGCTCTGAACAATCAATTACTCGGCTGTAACGCCCTTTACGTAGTAGTTCATGCTACCCTGGATAACACCATCTTCTACTGAAGGATCGCCTGCTTTAACAATTACATTGCCGGCTGCATCAACAAGATCTGCATCTGTTGTTACAACATCATATGAACCGTTATTATTTATGAAAGATAACTTAACACCGCTGAATACATCCCAGTTGCCTGAAACCATAAGATCAGTTGCAAGCTTAATCATCTCCGCTGTTCCTGCTTCACAGTTAGCTGTAAGTTCAGAAATACCGATAAAGTTCTCCTTAAGGCCACCATAGTAGTTGCCCACAATACCCATGAAGTTTGTAGGATTTTCCATAGCTGTCTTAATAGCTAACTCATAGTATACATCCCAGTTCCAGATAGGAGCTGTAAGATGTGACTTGGGAGCCTGCTCTGTCATATCTGAATTATATCCACAACCGAATACATTAGCTGCTGCTTCTGCTGCCATCTGAGGCTGTGCACTGTCACAATGCTGAGCGATAACACAGCACTTATGTGTACTGATTAAGTACTCTGCTGCCTGCTTCTCAAGAGCCTCATCACCCCATGTGCTGATAACCTTTACATGTACTTCTGCGTTAGGGTTAACTGCCTGTGCACCAAGTGCAAAAGCATTAATACCACTACATGTCTCTGCATACTCTGTACCCCATGCAGCAACATAGCCGATGCTGTTGTTACCAAGTGCAAGTGACTTAAGACCTGCTGCGATACCTGCAAGGTAACGTGCCTGATAAATACGTCCGAAATAATTGTTAAAGTTAGTATCGTTGCTTAAATAACCTGTACCATGTGAGAAAATAATATCCTTATATTCTTCCTTCTCAGCCGCTTCTGCCATAGCTGTAATATAACCGAAGCTGATACCGAAAATAATCTTACATCCCTTACCTGCAAGGTTATCAATTGCGTTAGTTACTGCAATGTCATCCTCGAGAACGTTGTCGATAATGTAAAGATTATCGTTTGAAATTCCGAGATTTTCCATAGCCTTTGTGATACCATTATGATGTGCATAAGTGTATCCTGCGGTGTCATCTTTACTTGTAATGTAGATAGCACCTACTTTGATTGCATTGTCGTCGCCCTTTGAGCCACAGCCTACCATTAAAGATAAAGCCATAACACAAACCATAAATAAAGCAACAAGTTTCTTCATCCTTTTGTCCTCCTTACCAATCCGGTAAATTTAATATATATCGAGCAGTATATCTGCCTGATATCAACGGTAAATAATTTTGTTATTTTCCATGCTGTCGATAAGAGCCAGCGACTCAACTCTGATACCTTTGGCTCTGAGTGCATCTCCGCCGCCCTGGAAGCCCTTCTCAATAGCAATCGCCGCACCTGCAAGCTTGGCACCTGCCTGTCCTACAATATCAATCAGACCATTAAGCGCATTGCCGACCGCAAGAAAATCGTCTATGAGTAAAACGCAATCATTTTCCGAAATGAACTGTTTGGAAATCACAATGTCATAATCCTTATTGTGTGTAAATGAATGAACCTTTGAAACATAGGATTCACCACTAAGATTACTTGTCTTGGTCTTCTTTGCAAAAACAACTGGTACATGCATAAAGCTTGCCGCCGCTACTGCAATTGCTATTCCCGATGATTCAATGGTCACAATCTTAGTAACACCCGCATCCTTATACAGACGTTCTATCTCCCTACCCATCTCCATAAGAAAATCCACATCGAGCTGATGATTTAAAAAACTTCCGACCTTAAGTATATTCCCGGGATAAACAATACCCTCTTTGTCAATTTTTTCTTCAAGTGCTTTCATATTTGTTCCTTCACTCAATTATTTTTATATTTCACAACAATTGATATAAAATTACAATAATAATTATTATGTACCATCATATTCAAAACTATCACACTACCCGCCAAAAGTCAATATTTTGACACACCTACATAGCATATATAATCCGATTAGCGATTCATCTCTGACTGTCTTCCGACCGTGTTGTGACTGCGGATAATACTATTGATTTCCTTAAGGTCAGACGAAGGCAAATCGCCCGGAATCGTATTCTTAACCGCCGCTGTCGCATTGCCGTATACCATGGCTTTTTCACAGTCCATATCATACTTAAGAAGTCCGTAAAGAGCTCCTGAAATATATGCATCACCACTTCCGATTCTGTCTACAACTTCGATATTCTCGTAAGCACGTTCCTGATAGAAAACATCTTTTTTCACATCATAAACAACAGAACCGAAGGAATGAATCTTAGGTGAATGCACAATTCTTTGTGTAGATGCAACGACAGAGAGAGGATATTCTGTCGCAAAGCTCTTCATAATTTCTTTTACGTCGCCTTCCTTACCAAAAGTAAGTCTTGCAGTATCCTCTGAACAGAAGAAAATGTCCACATACGGCAAGATTTGTTCAATACACTCTTTTGCTTCCTCACCCGACCAGAGATTAGCCCTGAAATTAACATCGAAAGAAATAAGTGTACCGTGTTCCTTGAAACGCTTAATCATCTCTACGCCTGTCTCTCTTGCCTGCTTACTGAGTGCAAGTGTTATACCGGTCGTATGGAAACATCTTGCCGACGAATACATTTCCTCCGGAAAATCACAAACAGATACACTGTTAATCGTAGTATATTTTCTGTCGTATACTACATTGGGCTTTCTCGGATGTGCACCGTACTCATAATAATAAATTCCCAGTCTCGCGTCCTTGCTCTCATCATAAACAAGATAATCATCACTAACACCGTTGAATCTCACCCTGTTAGTTACATATCTTCCGATATCACTCGCAGGAAGCTTGCTAATAATACCTGTACGAAGTCCCAAAAGAGCGGAACCTGATACAACATTAAGCTCGGCACCTCCTACCTGCTTTTGAAAATTCTCACCCCTCACAAGTCTTTCATTACCTGCAGGTGATAAACGAAGTAAAAGTTCTCCAAGTGCCAGCAAATCAAAATCTCTTGTATTTTCCATAATATCCTCCGAAAATTTTTATTTTAAAAACATTCTTATCATTGTGTCTTTCCAGCTTGTGTATGGCTGATACCTCATCGGCAAATCAAGCCATGTCTTCTTATCCACAATGCTCTTATAATGCGAAAATGTCTCAAAACCGGTCCTTCCGTGATAGGAACCCATTCCGCTTGCACCTACACCGCCAAATCCCATATAAGACGTCGCAAGATGGATAATCGTGTCATTAACACAACCTCCACCGAAATTGCACACATTAAATACCTTCTTGACCTCGTTCTCATCCTCGGTAAAAAGATAGAATGCAAGCGGATGCGGATGCGCATTTATAGTTGCGATAACATCATCTATGTTCTTATATGTTAAGATCGGCATAACAGGCCCGAAGATTTCTTCCTTCATTACCGCATCATCCCAAGTAACATCTCTCATAACCGTAGGAGCAATCTGCAAAGCATCTTCATTAACCTCGCCGCCTACGATTACCTTGTCTGCATCAATAAGACCTTTTACCCTGTCAAAATGCTTCCTGTTAATCATCTTGCCGTATTTATCATTCTTAAGCGGTTCTTCTCCGTACTGCCTGAGTATTTCAGTCTGAACAGCATCAATAAATTCATCCACTCTACTCTCATGGCAATATATATAATCAGGTGCAACACAGGTTTGTCCACAGTTAAGATACTTACCGAACACTATTCGCTTTGCGGCAAGTCCGACTCTTACCGTCTCATCCACAATACACGGGCTCTTCCCGCCAAGTTCAAGCGTAACAGGGGTAAGATGCTCCGCCGCCTTACGCATAACCTCATGTCCCACGGCACTGCTTCCCGTAAAGAAGATATAATCAAATTCCTGTTCAAGAAGGCAGGTATTTTCTGCTCTTCCACCGAGAACCACCGCAACATATTCTTCATCAAAACTCTCTCTGATGACCTTCGCAATAACTTCACTTACCGTCAGTGAATATGCACTGGGCTTCACAACCGCCGTATTACCTGCCGCAATCGCATCAATAAGCGGGTCAAAACTCAACATAAAAGGATAATTCCACGGGCTTAAAATAAGCACCTGTCCGTACGGCGACGGAAGCTTGTAACTTTTTGAATGGAACTGTGCAAGCGGTGAAATAACATGCTTTTTCTTAGCATAGCGTGCGGTATGTTTAATCATATATGAAAGCTCACTAAGCACCATACCGACCTCACACATATAGCTTTCAGAAGTACTCTTACCGAGGTCTGCTTTAAGCGCCGCGTTAATCTCCTCTTCATGCTTTTTTACTGCTTCTCTAAGTCTTTTCAGTGCCCGAACGCGATATGATACCTTAAGAGTGTCACCTTTCGCAAAAAAGGCTTTCTGTTTATCTATAATTGACTTGATTTCTGCTTCGTTCATATTATTTTTTTCCTTCCAAAACATTGTAATATAATGCCTGAAGTTCCTTTGCATTCATAAGCTTCGGAACCGGATACAAGGGATTTGCCTCCCTATCGGCATGCTTTGCAAGCTTAGGTATATCCAAAGGATTAATTCCTCTGATTGTATCACCGATATTAAGATCCTTCTTCATTGCCTTAATTGCTTCAATAAACTTTCCGGCACCTGTTTCATCAGTATCATTCTCATCACAAAGACCGATCGCATCCGCCAAAAGACGGAGCTTATGCCATGCTGCTTCACCATAAGCCTCCAGGACACTCGGTAAAAGCACTGCATTGGCAAATCCGTGAGGTACATTATATTTGCCGCCAAGAGAATGCGCAACAGCGTGTACATAACCTACATATGACTTCGTAAATGCACTTCCTGCAAGATATGCCGCATAAAGCATCTTTTCTCTGGCAACCATGTCATTGCCATCATTATATGCATTTCTTATATATTTAAATATCAACTGCACTGCCTTAATTGAATCCTTACGCGTTCCCGATGTCGTAGAATTACCAATAAAAGCCTCTACTGCGTGTGTAAGCGCATCCATACCTGTCGTCGCCGTAAGTGACGGAGGAAGGCTCCTTGTAACCTTCGCATCAAGAACAGCATAACGCGGAATAAGAGGGAAATCGTTAATCGGATACTTATGTCTTGTCTTATCATCGGTAATTACCGCAGCAAGAGTAGTCTCACTTCCTGTTCCCGCAGTAGTCGGCACCGCAATAAGAAGCGGAATCCTTTTATGTATTTTCAAAATACCCTTCATCTTAGAAAGTGGCTGGTTGGGCTTAGCAATTCTTGCACCTACAGCCTTTGCGCAGTCGATGGGTGACCCGCCGCCGAAACCAATGAGTGCCTGACATTCATTCTCTATGTAAAGTGCTCTCGCATCTTCAACATTGGTCGTAGTAGGATTGGCAACCGTGCCGTCGTATATCGTAAGTTCAATATCATTAGCCTTAAGGCACATCTCAAGTTCTTCCGTAAGACCGAGACTTCTTACACTTTTATCAGTTACAAGCAATACTTTATCAATTCTCTTCTTATCAAATAATCCGGGCAATTCGCAGACGCTCTTAAAAATCTTCGGCTTGCGATACGGTAAAATGGGTAGTGCAAGCTTAAAACATGTCTGGAATGCTCTGCAATATGCTTTTCTTATTGGGTTCATAGTTAGTCCTCTCATCAAAAAAAAATGCTGCCATGATTTGCTTCGCAACATCATGGCTCGCGCGCATTCGCCAAATGTCTGCGTTGCAGCTGCTTGGCTCATTGCGTACGCGAACATTATATCATTTTTGTAGCAAGTAAGCAATCGGATTAAATCAAAAAACAGCGATAATGTCAAAACGCATTATCGCTGTTAATAATCCTAGCACCAATCAAACGGTGTCTTCTGATATACGTAATAATTAAGCCAATTACTGTAAATCGTATTCGCACAACTTCTCCATGAGAAAATCGGCTTCTCCTCGGGATTATCATTCTTATAATAATTTGCCGGAATCTCGGGATTGATGCCCTTGCCGAGGTCACGCTGATACTCGTTGTTAAGTGTATAGCGGTCGTACTCGGGATGTCCGGTCATGAAGAACTGCTTGCCTTCCTGTCCCATTACAAGGAACACACCTGCCTCGTCGGACTCGGCAAGAACCTCAAGCTCGGGAACAGCCGCAATCTCATCCTTCTTGTTCTCGGTATAACGTGAATGCGGTGCATTAAAATAATCATCAAAACCGCGAAGCATTGCGATTCGTCTGTCATTTACATGATGCCTGTACACGCCCGAAATCTTCTTCGGAAGCTCATACTTCTTAACGCCATAATGATAGTAAAGACCTGCCTGCGCACCCCAACAGATATGAAGCGTAGATGTTACATTGGTCTTGCTCCACTCGAAAATATTACAAAGCTCCTGCCAGTAATCAACGTCCTCGAACTCCATAAGTTCAACAGGCGCACCTGTAACGATAAGTCCGTCAAAACGCTGCTCCTTCACTTCTCTGTATGACTTATAAAATTTATTCAAATGCTCTACTGCCGTATGCTTTGAAACACGTGACTCCATTGCAAGAAACGTCACTTCAAGCTGAAGGGGCGTATTAGACAATGCTCTGAGCAAATGAGTCTCCGTCTCCTCTTTGTTAGGCATGAGATTAAGAATCGCAATCTGCAAAGGACGTATATCCTGAGTCATCGCTCTCTCCTCGTCCATGATAAAAATAAATTCTGATTCAAGTATTGCCTTCGCCGGCAATCCGCTCTGTACTTTAATAGGCATATTTCCACCAACTTTTCTTTAACTTATGTTTCGACATTCTACCATAAAATTAGAACTTATGCAACAGTTTGTACAGTTGATACAGTTCTGTTCCTAAAAAATCACCGCAACCCAGCTTAACATACCGCACATCAACCAAGGAACCGCTCCACAAACTCCTTCTCCGCAACAATCGGAATCCCGAGTTCCTTTGCCTTTTTATTCTTCGACGAGGATGACTGAGTATCATTATTTATCAAATAATTCGTATTTGACGATACAGAACCCGCAACCTTACCGCCGCGCTTTTCAATCTCGTCTTTAAGGGCATTTCTGTTCTCAAACAATTCAAGCGAACCTGTAATTACAACAGTAACGCCATCAAGACTTTGTTGCAAATTATTTTCCTCGGGTTTCTCAATATTAAGCTCCAAAAGAAGGTCATCAAGCTTTTCCTGATTAACCTCGTCAGCAAAATACTCAACATACGCCTTGGCAATTACATCTCCAAAGCCTTCTATCTGTGTAAGTTCTTCTGCTGTTGCATGTCTGATTCTGTCCAAATCATACCCAAAATGCTTGCACAAAACTTTCGCATTGGCAGCACCGATATTGGCTATACCAAGCCCATAAATAAGTCTCGGAAGAGTCGTATTACGTGCATCATTCACGGCAGTTATAATATTTTCATATGTCTTATCCTTAAAACCTCGCATGCTAAGGATTGCATCCTTGTGTCTGTCAAGCCTGAACAAATCTGCAAACGTATGCAAAAATCCCGCCTGAATAAACTTCTCAAGAGTCTCCTCGGACAAGCCCTCTATATTCATGGCGTTACGCTCAACAAAATGCGTAAAACCTTTTATCTGCTTTGCTTCACATTTTTCATTAATACAATATAAAGACTTAGCACCGTTTACTGCACGAATTTCCGTAGCTCCGCCACACACCGGACAAATCTTCGGGATCTCGACATTACCGCTCCTTGTAAAATTATCGGCAATCTGCGGAATAATCATATTCGCTTTATACACGCTGATTTCATCACCGATACCAAGCTCCAGGCCTTCCATGATGCTTATATTATGAACACTTGCGCGACTGACGGTAGTACCTTCAAGCTCTACCGGTTCAAAAATCGCAACAGGATTGATAAGACCTGTTCTTGACGGACTCCACTCAATCGCCTTGAGGTGTGTGATGCCCGTTTCATCCTGCCATTTAAATGCAATCGAATGACGCGGGAATTTAGCAGTTGCACCAAGTCCGATGCCATATGCAATATCCTCATAAGTAAGTACAAGGCCGTCGCTCGGTATATCAAAGTCAATGATTTCTTTCGCAAACTCTGCCACTTTGTCAGCGATAGTCGCCGCCGTCACCTTTTTATACGGAACCACGGAAAAGCCTTGTGCTTCAAGCCACTTAAACTCTTCTTCACGCGAATTACCAAGCCCTGCATCTTCAGCCTTTATAAGTGAAAAAGCATACAAATTAACATTACGCTGCTTCGTAACTTCATTGCTCAACTGGCGAATTGAACCACTGCAAAGGTTACGCGGATTCTTGTATTTGGCATCCACATCTTCTATCGCCGCATTAATTTTCTCAAAGTCAGAATACTTAATAACTGCCTCTCCACGCAAAACAAGTTCACCCTTGTAAGCAATCTTAAACGGCAGATTTTTAAACATCTTCGCATTATTCGTAACAAGCTCACCGATAACTCCGTTACCGCGTGTAACAGCCTTTTTTAATTCACCGTTCTCATAAGTGAGTACAACCGTAAGGCCATCAAGCTTCCAGGAAAGTAAACCTTCCTTATCACCAAGCCAGTCCGCAAGAGCCTCTACACTTTTAGTTTTGTCAAGAGAAAGCATCGGCGAATCATGCTCCTCCTTCGGCAGCTCGCTCACAACCTCATAACCGACATTTACAGTGGGGCTTCCTGCAAGCACTACGCCTGTCTCTGCCTCAAGTGCCACAAGCTCATCATATAACCTATCATATTCAAAATTGCTCATTATCTCTCTTGCTTCCTGATAATAAGCACGGCTCGCCTCATTGAGTAACACAACAAGCTCCGTCATTCGTTTTGTCTTATCCATAAAATGCCCCTACTCTCTGTAATCTATTCTTCTGAAAAGCTCGTCCTGCTCTTCCTTTGTAACCCGACGCCATTTACCAATCTCCAAATCACCAAGCTCAATATTAAGCACTCGAAGTCTTTTAAGCTTCACAACCTTAAAACCGCAGTACTCGCACATTCGTCTAATCTGTCTGTTAAGCCCCTGTGTGATAATAATCTTGAAACTCTTCGGTCCCGTCTTGGCAAGCTTGCACGGTCTTGTCACCGTATCAAGAATCGGCACTCCTACCTCCATCTTTGCAATAAATCCTTGCGTAATCGGCTTATCAACTTCAACCAGATACTCCTTCTCGTGATAGTTGCTTCCTCGTAGAATCTTATCGGCGATATCACCTCTGTTGGTCATAAGAATAAGCCCCTGTGAATCCTTATCAAGCCGCCCTATCGGATAGATGCGCTTCGGATAATTAATAAAATCAACTATATTCTCCGCCCTGTCCTTGTCAGAAGTCGTACAAACAATTCCCACCGGCTTATTTACCGCAAGCAGAATAAATTCCTCTTCCTTTTTCACAGGTTTGCCGTCAACTGTTACATTCTGTTCTGCACTAACCCTCTCACCCATAAGAGCAACCCGGTCGTCAATTAAAACCCGCCCCGCCTCGATAAGCCTATCCGCCTCACGTCTGGAACAGATTCCCGCATCACTTAAATATTTATTTAATCTTACTGTATTGTCATTTAAAATATTGTTATCGTTGTTCAAGTCTGTTACCGTTCCTTATTGTATATTTCTTACTGTTCTGCCCCACCGGACAACTGCCTGTAAAAATCCATCAATGCATCATCAGCTTCAAGCGCCTTGCGTAAACGTTCCTCTATCTTCGCCGTAAGCTTCTTAACATCCTCCCTCTTCGAAAGCTTCTCCATGTGTTCTAACATCTTTTCATCCGGCGAAGCGTAAATCTGATACTCGTCCGTCTCAGTGGATTTTACCACATACATGCGGTTAAGTGCCGGAGCAGTCTTATCAATCCCATGAAATTTATACTCAAATTCCACCCATACAACGTATGAATCCTCGCTAACCCCCGGAAGCGTATAGCAAATCACATTCTGATAATCCTCAACTAAATCTGCCTCAACCTTAAGCTCGTCCTCATCAATCAGCATGCTTGGATAAATAAGCGACATAAGCGCTGTCGCATCGCATGATTTCTTGGCTTCATAATACCGCTCAACCAGTTGATTAACAGATAAAACAGCGTTGGTTTGAAGCTTAATATCCTTCGTTTCGCCCCCATTACCCGAAGAATCCTTGTTTCTTCCCAAAGTAAAGAACAGGATTAACGCAATACTCAGTACAATAAAAACCGCGCCACCGATTATATATATTTTTTTCCTATTTGAAATTCCTTCATAATATCTGTCATTTCTGTAACTTCTTCTTTTCATTCATATACTCCTATTGTGGAATATTAATATCATTTACAATCATATCATTCTTATTCATTTGTATCAAGCCAAAAAAATCGCTTAAACCCAACGGTCTAAGCGATTTTTACATGAAACTTAAAAGCCTCAGCGGAGATGATGGGATTCGAACCCATGTGCCCTTGCGGACAACTTGATTTCGAGTCAAGCTCGTTATGACCACTTCGATACATCTCCAAATATTCAAACCATAGTAAAGTATACGTTAGGAATAAAATTTCGTCAATAGTTTTTAGCATAAAAACATTCATAAAATTAGAGTACAGCAAGTAAACTTACAGAGGCACGTTTGCACTACGATAAAAACGTAGCGCTACTAAGGTTCTATAAAACAGAACCTAAGGAGCGACGTTTTTATAGTGCCTTGTAAGTTTACTTGCTGTACTCTAATTTTATGAATTTTTTGTACTACTCAAATCTAACAATTTCTTTTTTCAAGCGACTGATTATCTTCTTCTCAAGTCTTGAAATATACGACTGCGAAATACCAAGAAGATCCGCAACCTCCTTTTGTGTCATTTCGTTCCCGTCCTTCGTATTAAGACCAAACCTGAGTTGTACTATGGTGCGTTCCCTCGCACTAAGTTTATTAATCGCCTTATTAAGAAGCTTACGTTCAACCTCATCCTCAATATCACGATATATGGCATCTTCATCAGTTCCGAGAATATCCGACAGCAAAAGCTCATTTCCGTCCCAATCAACATTAAGCGGTTCATCTATAGATACTTCAAGCTTTGTCTTGCTATTACGTCTTAAATACATCAGAATTTCATTCTCAATACATCTTGATGCATAAGTTGCAAGCTTAATATTTTTTACCGGATTATATGTATTGATAGCTTTTATAAGACCTATTGTGCCTATGGAAATTAAATCTTCGACCCCCACTCCCGTATTATCGAATTTTTTTGCAATATACACAACAAGTCTTAAATTATGCTCTATAAGCATCGAACGTGCCTGCTGTTCATTTTCCGTTCCGAGCTCTGCTATTACAGCCGCCTCCTCATCCGGCTCAAGAGGCGGCGGAAGTACCTCCGCACCCCCGATATAATGTATATCTCCCTGCTTTTCTAAAAACCAACTTTTAAATGTAGGTATCACCCTAAGCTGAAAATTGTTAGGCATTGCCACTTTTACTAACATATATATTAACTCCTCCTCATCATCTCTCCCCCATGAAGCAACATATGATAAGAGCCGTCATGTGCAAGAACCCCATCATATAGCGCAACATAAGGCTTTTCTGTCTCATAGTCTATCGTATGGTTTTTAAACTTCATCCTGTCTATACTGATGCCTACCAAAAGCTTTTCATTTGGTGTGCCTACCGCCCGAAACGGTATCATACGTATTCCATTTCCCTGATAAAGTCCTCTGTCCATAATATTTTTATCATAAAAATTTTTCACGGCATCCGTAAACTCAGCCTTCATAATGTCTGAAATTACCCCTATTTCAACAACATGCACCGGTTTTCCCGAAATCGGCTCAACAAGATGATTCCCCGTATCGGCAAGTGCCGTGACTTTCTTTTCACTATCGCCCATACAAAGAGTAACTTCCCAATATATGGACTTTGTATCTTTCATTTTCTTCAACAAAAAAAGTACCGTTTTTCCCAAAATAAAACATATCAATGCACCAAGACACACAAAGTACCATGATACCGCTTTATTTTCAACCGCACTGCCAAGTGTATTCCAATAATATCCGACAACCGTGTATCCGTATACCGCATTCAAAATACCTCCTATCAGAAAAGAAACTATATAAGATACAACCATCATTCCTAATATTTTATATATTTTCTCTTTTTTTCGATAAAAAGCGATGACAGTCATCAAAAAATCACACACAGCCATCACCGTGAGCGGACTTCTTATCATTCCTGCACTATGCAAAACAAGCATCACACACAGCAGCGTCGAACCTGTAAAGGCTGCCAAAAAGCACCTGAAAAGCGTGGACTTTCTTCTCACAATACTTCCCGTAAGCCTAAGAACCACAAATTCAAACATCAGATTTATCAGAAACACCACATCCAGATATATTTCGTAATGCAATCTACCTCCTTTACGGATTAAAAATCACCAAGAACATCTTAATTATAAATCTTAACCCTCGCAAATTTTGTCAAAATCTGTAGTGCTTATCTCTTTTTAAATTTACTTTTTTCGACATAAAACGAATTTTCCAAAACAACCTTAGTCGGCTTTTTTTATCCGAGCTTCGCTGTATTGCCCGCCTCGGCTGCATGGCTGTAAGTAAGGGATTTTCTCGCAACACTTTAAGAACTTAAGAAGTACTAATACTTTTGCTTTTCGCCCTTTGATTTTGTGCCGCTCCAATAAACTCATGGAATTGAAGAAGTTCATGTAGTTTAGGGAAATATGTAAATTTTATATGCAAGGGTTAAAGGCACTTGAAAAACCTCGCTCCTTAGGCCCCGCGCGAAATCTCAAACAATCGGATTAGATATATATTGAGGATTTCGCGGCGGAGCCTTAGTAGCGCTAGGTTTTTCTCGTAGCGAAAGCGTGCCTTATAACCCTTGCATATAAAATTTACATATTTCCCTAAACTACTGAACTTCTAATCAATTCCACTCAGACAACTCTGAGCGGCACAATTAGGCGGAAAGCTTAAAAGTATAAGTACTTTGAAGTTCTTATATTGCTTTCGAAAATCCCTTACTTACAGCCATGCAGCCGAGGCGGGCAATACAGCGGAATTCGGATAAAAAAAGCGCCTACCATTATGGTAAGCGCTTAGCAGCTTGTCTTATCTGTTAGAACGATTGCGGAGGAAATCCGGAATCTTAAGTCCCTTCTCCTCTACGTTGGGAGCAGGCTTCGGAACCGGCTCAAAGTTAATGCTGGGTTTAACTTTAGGCTCCTGGAAAGTCTGAATTGTATCCGGTGTTGATGTAGGCATCGGAGCTACAGGCGGTGCTGTATAGTTAGCTGCCGGATTAAATGTCGGAGGTGTAAGAGGTTTTACACTTCCTGCCGGATTATATGTATTGTAGTTAAGGTTAACATTCTTGGTAACCTCTAATTTGTTGATGTCCGGAAGACCTGTTGCGATAACTGTAATAGTAACCTCATCAGGAGTTGTTCCGTCATACATTGCACCGAAGATAACATTAGCTGTCTCTCCTGCAAGACCTTCAACATAGCTCGCTGCATCTGCTGCTTCAGGAAGGCTGATATCACCTGAAATGTTAATAATAACATCTGAAGCACCCTGAATTGTTGTCTCAAGAAGCGGGCTGGCAACTGCCATCTTAACCGCTTCAACTGCCTTATCTTCGCCCTTGGCTGTACCGATACCGATATGAGCCACACCCTTATTGCTCATAACTGTCTGTACATCTGCAAAGTCGAGGTTAATAAGACCGGGAACATTAATAAGATCAGTAATACCCTGAACTGCCTGCTGTAAGACTTCATCCGCTTTCTTAAGAGCTTCCGGCATTGTTGTTCTTCTGTCAACAATCTCAAGTAATTTATCATTAGGAATAACGATAAGTGTATCTACACTTTCCTTCAAACGTTCGATACCGCTGTTAGCATTATTCATACGTGTCTTAGCCTCAAAACGGAAAGGCTTGGTTACAACACCTACTGTAAGAATTCCCTGCTCTTTGGCGAGTCTTGCAACGACCGGTGCTGCACCTGTACCGGTTCCTCCACCCATACCGCATGTAACGAATACCATATCTGCGCCCTGGATAGCCTGGATAATCTCTTCTGCACTCTCTTCTGCAGCCTTCTCACCTACTTCAGGTTTTGCGCCTGCGCCCAAACCTTTTGTCAGCTTCTCGCCTATCTGAAGAGTCTGTGCCGCCTTACAAAGCTGTAAAGCCTGTTTATCTGTATTAACACCGATGAATTCAACACCACCGATATTCTCATCCACCATTCTGTTAACTGCATTATTACCGGCACCACCTACGCCGACAACAATAATCTTTGCTGATGATTCAGCTTCATTTGTTCTAATCTCGAGCAAGGGATTCTCCTCCTTTATAATATTGTTCCATGTCTCACCTCGAAACATGAACTTATTTCCTATTTACGTCTAATACTTTAGTACCTTTTCTAGTACTCTTATACTATAATACAATCATTTACAAAAATAATCAATCATTATTTTGAAAAATTTTATAATTTTTTTCAATATATTGTGGTTTTCTTCATTTTACGAGGGTTTTGACCACATTTTATTCGCTGCTTTGCCTAAACCAGAAACTGTCGTTTCCTTCACGGTAATTTTCAAGATTAAGTACACCGGAATAACCTTCAAGGCTTGGCATGAGAACCTTAATCTTAGTAAGCTTCTCATCAAGATACTCATCCTTACCGAGTACAATCTCTATATCGCCGATATAAACAGTCATATTAAGTTCAGAATCAAATACAACCTTATCCACACTAATTTCATTTTTCCTTATCATCTTAGTAAGGCTTAATATTAATGCAAAACTTTCCTCTCTGGTTGTAGGTAGCTTTTGATAAAGCACCATCTGCCCGAACTCCAAACCTTCCATGAGTATAATACCATCAAGAAGCTCACTGCTTAATTCAACAACAATTCCATCCTTATCAAAATAAATATAAAAATCTTTATAATAAACGTATCCTATTATATCCTTACCGTAAACCGTTACATTTGCCTTGTCCGGCCATTCAATATCTACCTCGTATTTCGCGATAAAAGGAATCTCTTTGTCATGCTTGTCCACAAACATGGCATACACAGGATTATATTCTATTTCACTCGAAAAAATCAGGTTTTCAAGCTCTTTATCGCTGTATCGCAGCGTATTGCCGGAAAAGACAAACTCTGTAATACGCAAAGAGTATAAATAAAATCCGGCAACCGCAATAACGATACATATTAGTAATGCTACAATTAATCCGGAGTATTTTTTCATAATTTATCACACGCTTTCTGTAATACTTGCTCCCAATTCCTTTAAATTATAAACAAAATTTTCATATCCGCGTTTTATATGCGAACATCCACCTATTAATGAACTACCTTCCGCTCCAAGTGCCGCAAGTACAAGTGCCGCACCGCCTCTTAAGTCCTTTGCAATAAGCTCTGCTCCGCAAAGTCGGCCCGTCCCTTGTATTATTGCCTTCTTGCCGGAAACAGTTATATCGGCACCCATTTTTACAAGTTCATCCACAATCATAAACCTGTTTTCAAAAATGTTTTCTTTAATGATGCTTCTTCCGTCTGAAAATGCAAGCATGCTCATAATCTGCGACTGCATATCCGTAGGAAATCCGGGATAAGGCTTCGTAATAATATCCCCGGCCGCACTGAGTTTTTTTCCGCACCTTCCGCGTCTGACATGCAAAACATCATCCCACATCGTGACTGCCGCACCAACTTTTGCAAATATGTCTATTTCATTCTTAATCTGCCCTATAGGCACACCTCGCAGTGTTATGCTTCCGTCACTTATAAGTGCCGCCACCATATATGTCCCGGCAACAATACGGTCTCCCGAGACATTCCACTCCACATCATGAAGCTTTTTTACACCTTTAATACACAAAACCGCTGTTCCGACACCACTGATATCCGCACCCATTGAATTTAACATCAGGCACAAATCTTCTATCTCAGGCTCTCTCGCACAATTCTTAAGTACAACACGTCCTTCTCCGAGCACAGACGCAAAAATACAGTTCTCCGTAGCTCCGACACTAGGATACGAAAGCCTTACGGTAACATTATCTTTTTTCTTAAATACAGCATCTGCCACTTTACCGTCCGCATTTCCAAGAAGCTCCATACCAATCTTTTCAAGTGCCTTCAGATGAATATCCACCGGTCTTGTACCAATCGGACAACCTCCCGGATATGGTATCTTAGCCCGCTTTTTACGCGAAAGCAAAGCTCCGAGCATAACAAAAGAACCTCTTGTCTTTCTTGCAAGTTCTTCCGAAATCTCATATGTTGTCAAATTTGTGGCATCTATAATTACAGAATCCTTCTCTCGTTCTGTTTTACAACCTATTTCTTCAAGTAAGTGTAATATATCGTGTACATCCCTAATATCGGGACAATTTTTAAGTCTTGTAATGCCTTTATTTAAAATTGAAGCAATAAGCATGGGAAGCGCAGCATTTTTAGAACCCTGAAGTTTTAATTCGCCACAAATCGGATGCCCTCCCTCAACAATAATCCTAGAGGCAGTCTTCTTAAGATCAGAAATTGTGTTTTCCATATTCCGCCTCCGAAACATGATATATCATAATATACGCAGACGGATTTATTTTCGTTACTATTTTATCATCTTTATCTGTCTCGACACACTGAGCGCAAGCCCCATCTCTGCAAGAAGAAATGCCGCCGATGTACCACCGTAACTTATGAAAGGCAAAGTAATACCTGTATTGGGTATCGTATTGGTTACTACAGCAATGTTAAGTATAACCTGAATTGCGATATGTCCCATAACCCCTACAACAAGCAATGTTCCGAACAAATCCGGGGCATTGTTGGCAATAACCATAAAGCGCCATATCATAAACAAAAACATAAGGATTACACACACTGCGCCAAAAAGTCCCAACTCCTCGCATATAATTGCAAAAATCATATCATTCTGCGGTTCAGGAAGAAAATTAAGCTTCTGGATACTGTTACCGAGTCCTTTCCCAAAAAAGCTTCCTGAGCCTATTGCATACAAACTCTGCAGTGTCTGAAAACCTGTTCCGCTCGCATAATCCTCAGGACTTAACCACGCCTGGATACGCTCCAGACGAAAACTCTCGCTAAGAGAAATAAGCCAATCGATTTTTAAAACTATAAATACAACTACACCAATTGCAATAATTCCCATACTTACAAAAAACTTGTAATCGGGGCTTGCAACAAATACAACAACAACAGCAATTCCCGCAACAATAAGAGCAGTACTTAAATTGTCCGTTATCTGCCACAAAAGCACGGAAATCGGTGCAATGAGCATAAGAATCACAAAAACATATCTTAATTTTACTATCTTCTTGTTCCATTTGTTAATTATGTATGCAAGAAACAGTATCACGGCAATTTTTACAAACTCTGCCGGTTGGAAAGAAAATGCACCTACACCAATCCAACGCGTTGCACCGTTTACCGTAATTCCAAGCGGTGTAAGCACAAGAAAAATAAGTATATAAGAGGTCAGATAACCAAGCACTGCAAATCTCGCAAATTTGTGATAATCCATAAATGATATCAGAAACATCGCAATAAATCCAAGTACAGTAGCTATAATTTGATTACTAAGGTATTCTGTAGCCGTAATATTCTTAAGCTGTGCCGTATAAGAAACCGTACTGTATAGCATAATCATTCCAAAACAAACCAAGAAGCAGATAATGATTACCAGGCTGTAATCATAATACCCTCTTGTACGCTTGCTATTATCATTTTCCCTAGCCATCAATCCACCTCTTTCAAAATACAGTTTAAAGTTGCTTTACATATTCCTTAAAAATACGTCCGCGCTCTTCATAATTCTTGAACATATCAAAGCTTGCACATGCAGGTGATAAAAGTACCGCATCACCCGAAACAGCGTTATCGTGACAGAACTCAACTGCTTCCTTTAATGATTCCGCAAAAATAATCTCATTAAATCCCTGCTCCTTTGCAGCATCTGCAATCTTAAATCTTGTAACACCTATTAACACAAGCTTTTTAAGGTGTCCTTTAAACGTCTTTGCAAAATCCGTAAAGTCCGAATTCTTCTCAGAACCGCCTGCTATAAGAAATGTCGGGCGTGTCATGGAATTAACCGCCTTTATCGAAGAATCGGGATTAGTTCCCTTTGAGTCGTTATAATACAAAACTCCGTTAACTTCTTTTACAAATTCTATACGATGCTCAATAGCAACAAAATCACAAATTACTTTACCTATTGTCGCGATATCAATACCCATTGCAATTCCGGCAGCCGCCGCAGCCATGGCATTCTCATAATTATGAGTACCTATTATCTTCATATCATCAGTCTTGCAGATAAGTGTTCTCTCACCGTTTACGCTGTGGTAAAGTGCTCCGTCCTCATAAAAAAGTCCGTCTCTAAGCACTGTCTCACTACTGAAATACATAACCCTGCAATCAAGTGATGTACCAAATTCCCTAAGCACAACATCCTCATAATTAAGTATGCACACATCCTCAGGATTCTGATTCTTGGTTATACTTTCCTTAACTGCAATATAATTCTCCATAGTTTTATGTCTGTTAAGATGGTCCGGAGTAATATTTAGTATCGCCGTAATCTTCGGTGCAAACTCATGTGTACTCTCAAGCTGAAAACTGCTTATCTCAGCAACAGTAACTGACTTATCCGTAGTCTTTGTAACCTCTTCCGTATAAGGAATTCCGATATTTCCTACCACAAACACTTCCGGAAATGCCGCCTTCATTATCTCGCCCGTAAGCGCAGTGGTTGTCGTCTTGCCATTAGTTCCGGTAATTGCAACCACCCTACCCTTTTCAAAATAATAAGCAAGCTCAATCTCCCCCCATACAGGTATATTCATAGCCTGTGCAGTAAGTACAATATCAGAATCAATCGGAATTCCCGGACTAATTACAAGCAAATCCATACCCGCAAGAAATTCCTTTTTAAACTCGCCGAGTCTCGTATCCACAATACCCGAAAGCTCATCCGGCAACAAAAAATTCACATTACCGTCATACAAAACAGGCACTGCCTTACCGCCACTCATTAATAATTTTATTGAAGAGATACCGCTTTTACCGCCTCCGGCAACAAGTACCTTTTTTCCTTTCAAATTCATAATATTCTCCATTCCGCCGCTATGTCACCGGCACCGATAATGTTTTATAATGCCAGATAAGCAAGCAGACACATAATTGTTGTTACAATTGAAAATACGGCAGTTACTCTCGTCTCCGACCAACCACAAAGCTCAAAATGATGATGAATCGGGGACATTTTAAACAATCTCTTGCCACCTGTTTTCTTAAAATATGTTACCTGAATGATTACGGATAAAATCTCTGTCATGTAAATAAGCGCAATCATCGGTAAAAACAACGGAAGATTAAGCATATATGCCGCGGATACAACAAAACCGCCAAGTGCTAAAGAACCCGTATCTCCCATAAAAACCTTCGCAGGATGCACGTTAAAAAGCAAGAAGCCCATAAGCGCTCCGACTACCGCTCCAGTAACAGGTCCGATTCCTATGCCCGTTCCGAGTGCCACCATCGTAAAGAACACTGCAATAAGAAGTGTTACACTCGTACAAAGTCCGTCAAGTCCATCCGTAAAGTTCGCACCGTTTACCGTACCGAGCACGATAAAGAAGAATACCGGCAGGAAAAAGATTCCCATATCAAGTATCTTGCCGCTTGAAAAAGGTATGATTGCACCTGTTCCGGCATCCGAAAATTTCATAAGATAAACCGCAAACACTGCCGCAACCACAAACTGTCCCAGCATCTTCTGCCATGGAAGAAGTCCCTTTGGATTTTTCATAACAACCTTTATAAAATCATCAAGAAAACCAACAAGCCCAAACCCGAGTGTCACAAACAGTATCGGGGCAATCTTTGGATTATCCTTAATATAAAACACACTTGTAATCAAAATCGCCGCAAGAAACACAATTCCTCCCATAACAGGAGTTCCCGACTTTTTAAGATGCTCCTTCGGTCCTTCTTCTCTTATCGGCTGTCCGAATTTAAGTCTTTTCAAAAAAGGAATTGCTATAGGGCAAAGAATTGCACTTATGGCAAATGATATAATAACCGGTAATATAATATCTGTTTTCATCTTTCCACCTCAAAAGTTTCATTTGCATTTTAGTATAATTCGTTTTAAGCGAATAATCAATCACTTTCCGCATAATCGGTCGGAATTTCAAGATATGGTAATATATTTTCGTAAAGTTCCTTTATTACGGGTGCGGCAATCGTACCTCCGTAATAAGTTCCCTCCGGCTCATCAATTATTACCATCGCTATAACCTGAGGATCATCTGCCGGGGCAAAAGCCACAAACGAAGAAATATACTTATTAAGACTTCTTGGCAGTTTTTCGGAGGTTGCTGTCTTCCCGCCTATGCTGTACCCCTCTATATATGCGTTTTTACCGCTTCCGCTCTCAACAACCTGTTCCAAAATATATCTAACGGTCTCAGAAGTCTCTTCCGAAACAATTCCCGATGTTGTCTTATACTCAAATGTATTTATAACCTCTCCGTCCGGACTAAGAACATCAAGCCCAAAATGTGGTGTCACCCTGTTTCCTCCGTTTATAAGCGAGCTTATTGTTGTCAAAAGCTGAATCGGTGTTATCTGAAAAGATTGCCCAAAAGAAACCGTTGCAAGCTCCACAAGCCCCATGTTTTCTTTTTTATGCATAATTGTTGCCGCTTCACCCGGCAAATCGATTCCTGTTTTAGTCAACAGACCAAACTGCTTAAAATACTTATAATAATTATCTATACCAAGCCTCAATCCAACATCAATAAATACAGGATTGCAGGAAACCTTTGCGCCCTCAAGAAAAGTTTCACCGCCGTGTCCTATAACCTTATGGCACTTAATCCGTCTGTCTTCCACAATGCGGAATCCCGGACATGAAAACGTATCATTCAGTGAAACAACACCTTCTTCAAGACCAGCAGACATCGTTATAATTTTAAATGTGGAGCCCGGCTCATAAGTATCATTAATCGCTTCGTTTCTCCACATTTGATTTAATAAATTCTGCTTTTCTTCTGTTGTAAGCGAGGTTGTAACCTCGTAATTTAATGTATAAGGATTGTTAAGATCAAACTCCGGCACATTTGCCATAGCCATAATTTCTCCGTTTTGCGGATTCATTACTATTATGGATACTCTGTTTGCCTGCTTTTGTTCCATTACTTTCTCTGCAAGTTGCCCTGCATACATCTGTATATTTATATCCATGCTGATTCGGAGATTATTGCCTGAAACAGGATCTACTCTCGTCTCCGCCGCATTCTCAAGTTCAATTCCTCTTGCATCCGTAAGAGTAAGGATTTTTCCGTTTATTCCTTTAAGCCATGATTCATATTTTACCTCAAGCCCGATAATCCCCTGGTTGTCACTGCCCGTAAACCCGATTACCGTAGATGCAAGTTCATTATACGGATAAAAACGTTTATAATCTTCATCAACCTTAACACCCGCAAGGTCATAACCTCTAATCTTGTCACCGATGGTTTTATCCACATTTGACTTGATTTTTTCCATTGCACTGACCTTTTTAACACGTTTACGCACCGTATCTTCGTCCATACCCAACTCTTCGGACAATACCTTTATTACCGTCTCTTCATCTTCTATCTGATTATGAATTACAGAGATTGTGCATACCGTCTTATTAGTAGCAATTATATTACCGTTTACATCAAGTATCATGCCTCTTGCAGCCTTTATGGAACGCTCACGTTCCTGTTGTTCTTTTGCAAGCGCAGAATAATGCTCTGCTCTAAAAATCATTAAATATCCGACTCTTATGCAAAGCATTATTCCCGTAAGCATTACAAATGCACAAAATATAATAATTTTTCTTCTATTTCTGGTAAGCTGATATTTCATATTCCCTGCCGAAAAACTCATTAATATAATTTATTACAGTTAATGTCAGGATATGAAAACAAATCATGTTGATGATTCTTCTATAGGAGCCTGTACTATAGGCTCCTCCCATTCTTCTGAATAGCTGGGATTAGGAAACTGAGGCTCCGTAGATTCTTCAGTCGGTGTACTTTCAGGCTCCGAAGGTGTCTCGGGTTCAGGCTCCGGCTCGATATCCTCAAGTGTAGAATGCACATTAAGACTCGGTAGAATTTCTTCAAGGATATCTCTTGCAAGTCCGGAAGCATAAGAGCTGTTAGACTGTTTTTCAACATTGGGTTCATCAACTATTACATAAATAAGAACCTCAGGATTTTCAACAGGCGAAAATCCTATGAATGAAACAAGATAGTTCTCTTTATCTTTTAGTGCCTTCTCTGCGGTACCTGTTTTTCCACCTATTGAATATCCCGCAATCGCAGCATTCCTACCCGTCCCATCAGTAACAACACTCTCAAGGCTGTCCACAAGAAGTTCTGACGTCACATTACTTATAGTCTGCTTTACAAGAATCGGTTCAATCTCTTTAACAGTATTACCGTCTGAATTGGCAATCTTCTTTACAACATGCGGCTCATAATAATAGCCTCCGTTAATTACTGAAGAATATGCGGCCACCATCTGAATCATCGTCACATTGTAGTTCTGACCAAAAGAACTTGTTGCAAGATCCGATGCCTTCATGTCTTCTGCTTTATAATAAAGACCTTCTGCAGATGCTTCACCCGGAAGATCAATTCCCGTAAGTCTTCCGACTCCGAAATTTTCCTGATACTTAACAAATGTATCCGCACCGGTCTGCGCTGCAAGCTCCATCATGGCAACATTACATGAATAAGCAACACTTTCTTTTAAAGTTAACTTATTATGCCCATATTTTTTATGACAGTTAATATCCCAACCACCGACATGAAGCTTACCTTTACAAACAAAAGTTTTGTTCATATTGGCGATATTTTCTTCAAGAGCTGCCGCAACCGTAAAAATCTTAGCAGTCGAACCAGGCTCATAAGTATCACTTATACAATAATTACGCCACAATGAATAATAAAACTTAAGCTTGTCTTCATCCGTCATGCCCTCAATTTCTTCTTCTGTAAAAAATGCACTTAAATCACGTGGATTATTAAGATTATAGAAAGGATAACTTGCCATTGCATATATTTCACCGTTATTAGGATTCATTACAACAACCGCAGTATTTGCACTTCCTGTTGTATCTTGAAACTCCTGAATCTTCGCTTCTACGATTCGTTGAATATTGGTATCAATCGTAGATACTATTGTATTACCGTCAACAGCAGGCTGTACGACACTTTCTATGTCACTGTCTGCATTAAGATAACCGTATTTTCTTCCATCCTTCCCATTTAATGTTGCGTTATAATATTCCTCTATCCCCCATGTTCCCACATTACCGGAATTAGTAAAGCCTATAATATCGCACGCAAGACTGTTATAAGGATATATTCGCTGATATTCTTCCTCAAACCACACACCCTGAATGTTATGATAAGAGTATGCCACACCATCAGCATTGGTAAACCATAACGGTGCCGGCTTAACCTCTCCTTCCGAAAGTCTTAAAAAATCTTCTATTTCAGAAAGTGTAAGTCCTTTTTCGTAACGGTAATAACTGCTGTTACTATTTTCTGAAACAATTCTTCGTATCTCGCTCTCGTCATACCCGAAACAATTACAAAGTGCACTTATCGTAGGTTCAAGATACTTTCCGCTATCCGAACGCATAATCTTCGGATCAAGAATAAGATTATACACTTTAATGCTTGTCGCAAGTACTATACCGTTCCTATCAACAATATCTCCTCGCTGATACGGTATCGTCTTTGTTTCATATTGTTGCTGTGACAAAATCTGCTTACTGTACTGTGCACCGTTTGTCATGTTAATATATGTCAAACGTCCGCATAACCCAACCAAAGCCAGTACTATTATTAAAAATAATATTACCAGCTTTGTCTGCATTTTTCTTGTGATTTTCTTTAATTTTTTATCGCGGCTTGTGTCCATATGTACCCCCGGCCTGCATACGCCTATTTACCAAAATACGCGTAGATACTGTATTCTTCTTCTTCTTCTGCTGATGAAATTGAACCGTACTGTCTTACATATTCAGAATTAACGTCCTCGTAATATACAATCTGGTCACTCTTCGGATACTGCATTCCGAGTTCATTTGTAGCAACATCATATACATAATCAAGATCTATGTAGCTACTCACCTGATTCTCAAGAGCCCTGTTCTCGGAAATAAGAGCGTTAAGTTCTGCTTCCATCTCATTAATATTCTCAAGTCTTACTCTGATATCAGTATGTAACTGAACATAATCAATACACAAAACAAGTGTAATCGCTGCCGCAACAAGAATTCCTACCATCGATATCCAACTTATTCTTGCCGGTTCCTTATTAACTGCTATTCTTTTGTTAATCTTTCGTTTTTCTTCCGTAAACGGTTGCTGTGACGGCGGTGCAAAAACCGCTTCCTTGCGTACTGTATTGCCGTCAATATATGTGATTTGGCGCAAATCATACTTATAGTTATTCGCCATCACATATCACCTCTTTCCAAAATCCTTTTTGTTATATCATTTATGCCTTTTCAAAAATTCTTAATTTGGCACTCTGAGATCTTTTGTTAAATTCAAGTTCTTCATCACTCGGTAAAACAGGTTTCCTTGTAACATTATGTCCCTTGGGTTGCTTGCCGCATACACATACCGGAAAGTCCGGCGGACATATGCAAGGGTTCTCACTTTGCTTAAAATGTACCTTAACAATTCTGTCTTCAAGTGAATGAAATGTAATAATACATAATCTTCCGCCCGGATTAAGCAAATCAATCATGTCATCCAGCGACTCTTTAAGAACCTCAAGTTCCTTGTTGCATTCAATACGTATTGCCTGAAAAGTTCTCTTCGCAGGATGTCCGCCCGTAGCTCTCACCTTTGCCGGTATGGCATTCCTTATAAGCTCCACAAGCTCTCCTGCCGTCTCTATCGGATGTTCTTGTCTTGCTTTTACGATGTGCTTTGCAATGTTCTTGGCAAATTTGTCTTCCCCGTAATCACGAATAATCCGATACAATTCCATTTCACTATATTCATTAACTATATCTCTTGCCGTAAGTTCCTGCCTTACGTCCATTCTCATGTCAAGCGGTGCATCCGGTTCCCTGTAAGTAAAACCTCTCTCAGCCGTATCAAGCTGATAGGAGGAAACCCCGAGGTCAAGTAAAATTCCATCGACCCCGGAGATGTTTAACTCATTCATAACCTGTCGTATCCTGCAATAATTACTTCTTACAACAGTTACCTTGTCTGAAAAAACAGAAAGTCTCTCCGTAGCTGCCACAATCGCATCGGCATCCTGATCAATTCCGATAAGTCTTCCGTTTTCACCAAGGTTCTTGCAAATCTCATATGAGTGACCTGCACCACCCAAGGTTCCGTCAACATATATTCCGTCTGCTTTTATCTTTAGTCCGTCTATACATTCCTGCAATAATACGGATTTGTGTTCAAATGCCATCCTGCCACCTCTTAGCGATTAAAATGCTTCACATGTCTTAAATTCCGAGTCCCATCTGTGACATATTCTCTGCGATATCTTCCATATTGTTGTCTGCCTCATTAGCTTCGCTTACTTCAATCCACTTATCCTTGCTCCAGATTTCAACACGTCTGGAAACACCGACAAGAACAACTTCCTTGTCAAGGCCTGCAAACTCTCTTAAAACCGCCGGCAAAAGTATACGTCCCTGCTTGTCCACTTCACAGGTAGTAGCTCCCGCGAGGAAAAATCTGGCGAACTTTCGTGCATTCATATTGGTAAGTGGCAATGCTCCGAGCTTCTCCTCAAAGTTCTTCCACTCTTCATTCGGATATGCAAATAAGCATCCATCAAGTCCCTTTGTTACAACAAATTCATCTCCAAGCGCATCTCTTAACTTGGCCGGAACTATCAGTCTGCCTTTAACGTCGATCGTATGATTGAATTCACCCATCAACATATAAAACACCTGCCTAACCGAACTACCATTTCTCTTCTTTTGTCTACATGAGCCACTTTAGTGAAAAAGCTGTGTGTTTCGGTATGAATTTCACCACTTCAATCCACTTTTCTCCACTTTGACCCACTTATAAGTATATATTACAGCATTTCATATAAAAAAACAAGCTTTATTTTCATGTTTTGGTATTTTTCTTTTAGGTATTAAGAACTATAATATTTCCGGGTATTTTTTAGCTTGTGACTTGCGATAAAATATGCTAGAATGTTAAAATGAGTTCGGGCATATAACCCACAGACAATTACTTAGACAAATTAAAGAACACATAAGGAAGGAAAATACAATGAAATTAGGTATCGTAGGTTTACCCAATGTCGGGAAAAGCACACTTTTCAATTCACTTACAAAAGCAGGTGCAGAATCCGCCAACTATCCGTTTTGTACAATAGACCCCAACGTAGGTATCGTTACAGTGCCGGATGCACGTTTAAAGCTTCTTGCAGATTTATACGACTCTGACAAAATCACTCCCGCAGTAATCGAGTTTGTTGATATTGCAGGCCTTGTAAAGGGCGCATCCAAGGGCGAAGGTCTCGGCAACCAGTTCCTCTCCCACATCCGTGAGGTTGACGCCATCGTACACGTTGTGCGTTGTTTTGAAGACACCAATATTATTCATGTTGACGGAAGCATCAATCCGCTCCGTGATATCGAGACAATCAATCTTGAGCTCATTTTCTCAGACGTTGAGATTTTGGAAAGAAGAATTGCAAAGACCTCAAAGGGTGCAAAGAATGATAAGGCTCTTGCCAAAGAACTTGCATTACTTGAGAGACTCAAAGCTCACCTTGAAGATGGCAAGCTCGCCAAAGGCTTTGAGACAGATGATGAAGACGAACAGGCATGGCTTGATTCCTATAATCTTCTCACATACAAGCCTGTTATCTATGCTGCCAATGTATGCGAGGATGACCTTGCTGATGATGCGGCAGGTAATGCACATGTTGCCAAGGTTCGCGAATATGCCGCAGAAGGCAACAGTGAAGTATTTGTTATCTGTGCACAGATTGAGCAGGAAATTGCAGAACTCGATGATGACGAGAAAGCTATGTTCCTTGAGGATTTGGGTCTTAAAGAATCAGGTCTTGAGAAGCTTATCCGTGCAAGCTACCACTTACTCGGTCTTATCAGCTACTTAACAGCCGGCAAGCAGGAAACACGTGCATGGACAATCACAAGAGGCACTAAGGCTCCCCAGGCAGCAGGTAAAATCCACAGCGATTTCGAGCGTGGTTTCATTCGTGCCGAGGTTGTTAACTATCAGGATTTATTAGACTGCGGCTCCTATTCCGCCGCAAAAGACAAAGGACTTGTTGGTCTTGAAGGAAAAGAATACGTTGTAAAAGACGGCGATGTAATTTTGTTTAGATTTAATGTGTAATCGTTCAGAGCCAAGGTTTAAAGAGTTTGCACAGCAAACTTTTTGGAAACAAAGTTTCCCATAGAAGAATGAAAGAGCGTGCGATAAGTGCTTGCACTTAATCACACGCTCCTTTTATTCTATTTGGCGGATACGCCACAACGAGAAAACCGCCAGGTTTTCGAGGTGTTGGCTCTGAACGATTCTGTCAGCTTAAGTCCGCCTTCATCTTCGCTCTAAACACTACCGCCGATACCGTAGCCACAACCACCGCACACGCCGCTACCACAATAACCGGCAACCACAGTTTTTCAAACCCAAGCTCCAGTGCCATCGACATTCTCGCCGACTTCGTACAGTAATAAAACGGCAGACATTTACAAATCTTAAGAAGCACTCCTCCTGTGCTCTCCGCGTCAAACCATATCGCGCCAAGGAACGATCCAAGCGAAATAATAATCGAACAAAGTCCCGGTGCCGCCTTTTCATTAAACAAAGTTCCGAAAAGCAATCCGAAACCAATAAACATGACTGCCGACGGAAGCAAAGCAACCACAGAAAGTAATAGTCCCGGAAGACTTAACTCAACGCCTACAACCAACGCTATAACAAGCGATGCCACATAAGTAATAATGTTCTGCGCAATCGCAATAATAAGCATTGGGAACATATACCCAAGCACAAAATCCATAGAAGTCATCGGTGTGGCGTACATTCTCACAAGAAATGCCCCGCCTCTGTCCTTCGCAACCGTTATCGCCGTAAAAAGCATAATAAATGTCTGCCCAAACACTGCGATACCACCCGCCAGATTGTCAATTCTAAAAATAGTCATTCCCGCTTCTGCCGGAATACTCTCATTAACAAGCGTCATTATAACAAGCATTACAAGCGGAAAACCCAAACAAAAAATATAACTTAACGGATCACGCAAAATCTCTTTGCCGTTTCTTATCGCAAAAGCTTTTACCTTATACACCACACTCACCGTTCCTTTCTGCAATTTCAACAAAAGCATCCTCAAGCCCGGTCTTTCCTGTAAGTGCCTCAATCTCGGCAAGTGTGCCGCATGTCGCAATCTTGCCGTCAATCATGATTGCAATCCTGTCGGAAAGTGTTTCTGCCTCTTCCATGTAATGCGTCGTAAGAATAATCGTAATCTTGCCTTTAAGTGCCTCTATGGCCCTCCAAAGCTCTCTGCGTGCAAGCACATCAAGTCCAAGCGTCGGCTCATCAAGGAAAAGTACCTTAGGTTCACTTATTAATGCCATGGCAATTGACAGCTTACGCTTCCATCCTCCCGACAAAGTCTTTGCACGGCTGTTTTCCACTTCATCCATCTTAAAAAGTTTTATCATCTCGTCCGTGCGTGACTTAAGCTTCCCCTTATCAAAACCATATACCCTTGCAATAAATTCAAGATTTTCACGTACTGTAAGATTCTCAGCAACTGCCGTATCCTGAGTGGATATTCCTATTTCTTCTTTTACTGTAGAAGGTTCGTCGGCACAATTATGACCATTAATAAATGCCTCACCGGCCGTCGGTGTTGACAAACACGAAAGCATTCTGATGGTTGTTGTTTTTCCTGCCCCGTTCACTCCAAGGAGCGCAAACAACTCGCCACTTTCCACTTTAAGATTTATCCCATCTACAGCAACTTTTGTTTTATATTTTTTAGTAAGATTTTTTGCTTCAACCGCAACCACTATTCTCAGCCCCTTATACTGAATTTAATCAAAAATCTCCGGACCGCTTCCCAAATTAACAAGCGCAATACCCTTTTCCTCTTCACCGAGAACCAGGATATTGTCACCCGGTTTAAGTTTAAAAACCTCCCTGCACTTTACAGGCAAAGTAATCTGTCCCTTGTTATTTAGTCTGGAAAAGCCGAAAATATGCTTACCGTCGCCTTCATACTCATGCTTATCGCTTATATCCCTTACAAGCATATCAAGCGATACTCCGTACAAGTCCGCAAGTTTAATACAACTCTCTACATCCGGCTGTGTTTCACCGCGTTCCCATTTGGCTACCGCCTGTCTGGAAACTCCCAGCTTCTCTGCAATATCCTCCTGCGTTAAATTATTCTGTTTGCGGAATATCTTAAATCTGTTAAATGCAATTCCCATAAACTATCACCTCTTACAAAAAGTATAACTCGCACAAAATGTTACGTCAATAAACCAAAAACAACATCAATGTTATATTTGGTTGCATTTTCTGAAAATGTTATATTACAAGCCAAAACATTTATTTACAAATCTCATACTAACATCAAAAAAGCTCCTTGGTATAAAAACCAAGAAGCTTTTAACTCTAATTCATTTTATAGCCCAAGTGCCTTTTCAACCTGCGAAAAAACATTACCGAGAGAATCAAAAATCATAATATCCTTCTCTTCATCAAGATTAACTTTAATCTCGTCCCTATTTATTACAACAATATGCTTTCCGCCAAAATATCTTATAAATCCTGCAGCAGGATAAACCGTAAGTGATGTGCCTCCTATTATAAGCATGTCCGCTTCTTCAATACATCTGACTGCTCCTTCCACTGCATCGCCCGGAAGCTGCTCTCCGTATAAAGTTACATACGGACGTATCTGACCGTTGCACTTTGTACACCTTGGAATACGCTCATCACTTTTGAAAATATAATCGAACGGATAAACCTCCTTGCATCCGGCACAATAATTACGCAATGTTGTACCGTGTAATTCATACACATTCCTGCTTCCTGCAAGCTGATGAAGACCATCTATATTCTGCGTAACAACAGCCTTAACCTTACCCGCCTTTTCAAGCTTTGCAAGCACCGTATGCGTTATATTCGGTGCTATACCGCGTGTATCCATCTTCTGCCTGTAAAACTCATAAAAAACCGCAGGTTTTCTAAATAAGCAATCATTGCTGAGCAGATACTCCGGATTATATTCCTCAAATCTTACATCATGTTGATTATATAAACCGTCTTTGCTTCTAAAATCCGGTATACCGCTTTCTGTGGATACGCCTGCCCCACCAAAAAATACTATATTTTCAGATTCTTTGAGATATTCTATAAACCTGTTTATTTTATCCATATAATCACACTTTGTTACTTAAATACTCATGTATACCCTTGGCAGCCTTCTTGCCTGCTTCCATGGCAAGGATAACCGTAGCCGCACCTGTAACGGCATCACCGCCGGCATATACACCTTCCTTAGTTGTCTTGCCAGTATCTTCTTCCGCAACAATACAACGTCTCTTATTAACTTCAAGCCCCTTGGTTGTAGAAGATATGAGTGGATTAGGCGATGTACCGAGTGACATGATAACAGTATCAAGTTCGAGTTCGAACTCAGAGCCCGGAATCTCTATCGGACTTCTTCTTCCTGATGCGTCAGGCTCTCCGAGTTCCATGCGAACGCAACGCATTCCCTTTACCCAGCCATTCTCATCTACGAGAATCTCTGTAGGATTGGTAAGAAGTTCGAAAATAATACCCTCTTCTTTGGCGTGATGAACTTCTTCAGCCCTCGCCGGAAGCTCTGACTCACTTCTTCTGTATACAATGTAAACCTCTGCACCGAGTCTGAGTGCTGTTCTTGCCGCATCCATGGCAACATTTCCACCACCTACAACAGCAACCTTTTTACCTCTGACAATAGGTGTGTCCGAAGCAGGATCAAATGCTTTCATAAGATTATTCCTGGTGAGATACTCATTGGCAGAAAATACGCCGTTAGCCTGTTCTCCCGGAATTCCCATGAACCTGGGAAGACCTGCGCCCGAGCCGATAAATGCAGCCTCAAAGCCTTCTTCTTCAAACAATTCATCAATCGTAACAGACTTACCGATAACAACATTTGTCTCTATCTTAACACCAAGTTTTTTAAGATTCTCCACTTCGCTCTTAACAACACTATCTTTAGGCAAACGGAACTCCGGAATACCGTAAACAAGTACGCCGCCCGCCTCATGAAGTGCTTCAAAAATCGTCACCTCATAACCAAGCTTTGCAAGCTCTCCCGCACATGTAAGACCCGCCGGACCGGAACCTATAACAGCAACTTTCTTACCATTAGTCTTATCCGGTTTCTGCGGAACAATACCGTTCTCTCTTGCCCAATCGGCAACATAACGCTCAAGCTTACCAATTGAAATCGGCTCGCCCTTAATACCGCGTACACACTTCCCTTCGCACTGGCTCTCCTGAGGACACACACGACCACAGATTGCAGGAAGCGCCGAATCCTCCGAAATAATTGCATAAGCTTTGGCAATATTACCTTCTTCGACTTCTTTTATAAAATCAGGAATATGTATTGATACAGGGCATCCTTTCATACACTGTGCATTTTTACACTTCAAGCATCTTGATGCCTCTGCTTTTGCTTCTTCCTCATTGTATCCCAAACAAACTTCTTCAAAGTTAGTTGCACGTACCTTAGGGTCCTGCTCTCTTACAGGAACCTTCTTTAAAACATCCACCTTAGTTACCTCCGCATCCACATCCGCCGTTTTTATGGGTATCTCCCTCTTGCTGCTTCAAAATAGCGCGGCCTTCTTCTGTTTTATACATCTGCTGACGCTTCATGGCTTCATCAAAATTAATCAAATGTCCATCAAATTCAGGTCCGTCAACACATGCAAATTTAACCTCACCACCAACCGTAACACGGCATGCACCACACATACCCGTTCCGTCAACCATGATAGGGTTCATACTTACGATAGTATGTATGCCGAGTTCTTTTGTAAGAAGGCATACAAATTTCATCATAATCATCGGGCCGATAGCTACACAGACATCATACTCTTTACCCTGATTCTGCACAAGATCCTTAACAACCTCTGTAACCATACCCTTTCTCTCATATGAACCATCATCCGTTGTTATGTAGAGATTGCCTGCAACCGCACGCATCTCATCTTCAAGAATAAGCAAATCTTTTGTCTTGGTTCCGACAATAACATCTGCATCAATCCCATGTTCATTAAGCCACTTTACCTGCGGATATACAGGTGCAGCGCCAACACCTCCCGCAACAAAAAGCATCTTCTTTCCGTGAAGATCATTCAAATCCTCATTAATAAACTCTGAAGGGACACCAAGAGGTCCTACAAAATCCCTAAAGCTGTCGCCTTCTTCAAGTAATGCCATACGCTCCGTAGACGCACCTATAACCTGAAATACTATGGTAACAGTACCCTCCTCGCGATTATAATCACAAATCGTAAGAGGTATTCTCTCACCCTTCTCATCTATCTTAACAATAACAAACTGTCCCGGTTTACAGGACTTTGCCACTCGCTCTGCCTTAATATCCATTAGAAATATCTTCTCGGCAAGTTTCTTAGCCTTGATTATCTGATACATCTTTATTCTCCTGCTTATACCTGTTTAAATCTACAAAATCTACTTCCAAATAAGTTCCATCATCAATTGATACTGCATAATAACCGCTTAAAGTCTCACTCATTCCATTATACTCAGAAGTTATCTGAAATACATAATACTTCTTATCTGTATTATCCACTAAAGCAACATCCAAAAAATTAACTTTAATCAATGTTCCTTCCGTGGTATTACCTTCCATATCAAGCATAATACCCTTATTTATCAGGTTATTCTTAACTTTAATAAGCGCAGCACCGTATGAATATGCTGCCTCAGGCATATACTCATAAATTCTCCACACAAGTTCACTTTCAATACCACTCTCGTTAATTGCAATAGCATTAAAAATATAATTACCCGCAGGAAGAACAATAGGTTCTTCGTATACCATCGACTTATCGGTAGGTCTTGTTCCATCAAGTGTATAATACACACTTACACCTTCCAAAACACCGGCAACATTAATGATTATTTCATCATGATAAACACCTGTACCGGGTGTAACAAGCGGTTTATCAGGACGCGGAAATGATATAACATACGTTTCACACACTTCCGCACACTGCATGCCGTTTGAATTAATTCCTATTGCTCTTATAGTATAAGAACCTTCTTCAGTAAACTCAAATGGCTCCATATATATATTACTTGCCAAGGTAGGTACCGAACCATCCAACGTATAATGAATAATAAGATCTGCCTTACTCGACTCCATTTCAATTTTTAACTTTTCTTCATAAGCTCCGCCCTCAAGACTTATTGAAATATTGCCTATCATATATTCTGCATAAATATCATTAAACTCTGTACCTGCCAATTTATTTGCAAGTGCATCCACCTGGTCATACTTACCGGTTAAAGAGTATAATTCCATAAGATCATAATAGCGCTCCTTGGTAGCTTCTTCTTCAATCATCTGAAGCATTATATTAATCGCTTCATCGTAGTCCTTCTTTGCAAGCAAAATAAGATACTTCTTTTCTATTGCTTCCTTTTTATCCGAATCCTCTATATCATCCATACCAAGTGCCTTATTAAGATGCGTAAGTGCCTTATCATATGAACCCGACTCAAAATAACGAACAGCTTCACTGTACTGATATTCAAAAGTATTCTTGTCATTATATTCTGATACAAAACGAATAACGCCCCAAATTCCTGTCGCAGTCAAAATAAGAATCAAAAAGAGCAGTACAAGCTGGATTCTCCTCTTTATTTTTTGTTTTCTTTTGCGTTTAAGTCTCGCATTATTACTATCTGAACTTGTCTTAGACATATTATTCTCCCTCTCCTCCATCGCGGAACCGGATTCTTGACCTTATAAATGATAGCACAGATTGCTATTTGTTGCAACCCGCTTTTTCTTCACCCCGATTCATTTTGCCGCATTTTTTCATTCTCCCTGTACATTATATAAGATACGCTTTTCATCAAAAAACATAAGCACCGCATAAGGATTAATCGAAACCTCTTTATGGTTTTTTGTTTTAATATATATACCCAAATGCAAGTGTACCGCAAACTTCCCTACCGTACCTTCTGCTTTACCATAACCGGAATCCCCCATAAACCCTAAAAGTTCTCCTGCCCTAACAGCATCCCCTACATTAAAATCTTTTGAATATCTATACAGATGTGCATAATAAAAATACCCTCCGCTTTTACTGCGTATTCCTATGCGATAACCTCCAAGCTCAAGCCAACCGATATTTTCAACCACTCCATCAGTCATACTGACAACAGGGACATATCCCCGCATATGATTTGTCATAATATCCGTACCTTCATGCAAATGTGTTTCATCCTCATAACACCGCTTGCTCCCCCATCCATCAGCAAAACTGACTTCTATAGGATATTCCGTAGAACTTGCGGGTATAGGAAAATACTTTACATCATTAAAAATCGCCGCATACGCTTCCTTCACACTTTCAAAATCTTTTTGCCTATCTCCTTTCAGTTTTGCCAATTTTTCTAAGAATGAAGCAACATCATATAATTTTATATTTCCCCCAGACAATTCAAAATTATTTTCAATCATATAATACGAAAGAACCTCCGATAAATCCAAGCTATAGAAATTTGCATACTCTGCTATTTTATTTAATATATTTGCACTTATATCCAACTTCCTGAATCCAGCCGTTTCTGTAAGTTCCCTTATACCCTTATCAACACTTTTGTCACTTGCTCTCTCGAGCACATTCCATTGAAGCATCACAATACACCACGCCGCAAAGCACACTACAATAAGATATCCCGTTTTTTTTCTTTTCATAAAACCATGTACCGTTTTTAGAAATTATATGCCTTACAAACCTTCAAAAGAAGAAAGAGACTGCATTTAGCAGTCTCTTAATCAATCTTCTATATAATCACCAAAAATAAACTTATGCAAAGAAACCTTGCTTTTTTCGAAATCTACATCAAGCACCAACATATTCTTATACTGTGCATCAACATATGCATCATTCTCCGGAATTCTGAGTTGCTTAATATCTCCCAGTCCCGCAGAAATAGCATTGGTTGCAAGTGCTACCATATCAGTAAGTTTTAAATCTGTGGTAACATACGGCAATACAGTCTCTATAAGATTACGTGCCTGTGACACACTGCTCCCTTTGAATTTTTCATATAAAGCATTAAGCGCATATCTCTGTCTCTTGGTTCTTCCAAAATCAGCATCCGCAGTCGTAAACCTTTGTCTGCAATATCCTACAAACTGAGAGCCATTAACCTTCTGTGTCTTACCTCCGACAAGACTTCTTGACGATTCATCTGAAATAAAATTCGAAGTATTCAAAAATTCTGCTTCAACTTTACTGATGTAAAGTGAAACACCTCCCAAGGCATCTACGGCATCCTCAAGTGCATAATAATTAATAGCAACATATCCGTCAAATTTTATCTCGAAATAATTTTCGAGCACCTGATAAAGCAATTTTATTCCACCAAGCTTATAGGGAACATTAAGCTTATTAGGCGAATATCCTGGTATCTGAACAAGGATATCTCTCATTACGGAAGTAAGTTTTATCGAATTATCTCTTGTATCAAGCGTGGCTATCATTATCGTATCAGACAAATTCCCCTGGGCTTTATCAAGACCGAGAAGCAAAATATTATATACACCTTCTACATGACGCCCTTCCTTAGTCTCAACTTCTTCATGATGCTCAGGTGTCTGTATAGTGACTGTAGGTAAGTGCGCAATATCCTCAGGATTCTCAACAACTTCATAACTTACATCTTCCTGCGCAAAACTACTTGTAGGATTGGTTCCGTCATCATGATTCATCAAATTATATAAATGTATTACATATCCGATTCCCAACCCCAGTATCAGCACAAGAACAACACCAACTGCAGCTAAAACTCTGAATGCAACTTTATTCTTTTTGCCATGTGGTTTCTTAATGTCTTTTACCGGCTTTTTGTCAATCGAAGCCTGCTTCTCAGAATCTTTGTTTATGCTACTTTCTTTATTCTCGCTATTTACGTTGCTTTCCTTATTTTCTTTGCTTTCCATATCGGTATTACCCATATTATAACTCTCCTTAATTACCTGCCGCCGTTGGTTCCTCTGAAACTTCATCCGAACCGAAAAGGAAGTCATGCAGTGCCTTCGCATTTGCTTCAAAATCAATCTTCATAACGCGTTTTCCTATATCATCTACATTTTCCTTATAAGTATAATCAGCATATGTACCATTTATAGGTATACGCATCTGTTCAATATCACCAAGACCTGCTGTTATTGCCTTTGTGGCAATATCAATCATCTCCGCAGAGCTCATATCCGTAAGCACTAGCGGAAGTACCTTTTCCATAACACCGAGAAGTTCTACCAGACTCTTGTTGCGGAACTTTTCATAAATGGCATTAAGTACCTCCCTCTGTCTCTGTGTCCTTGCAAAATCATTAGCTTCAACACCGTTTCCAAGCTGTCTCTGACGACAATAACCAACAACTTGTGCACCATTTAATGTCTGTGTGGCTCCCGGTATCAATGTGCAATACTCCTTAGGAATATAGTTGGAGGTATTCAAAAAATCGGCTATCCTCTTACTGACATAAATCTCAACCCCACCGAGAGCATCAACAACATCCGCAAGAGAACTATAATCCACAAGTACATAACCGTGAAGTTCTATTCCGAAATGTTCCCGATAAACCTGGAAGAGTAAATCCCTTCCACCTTTCTGATATACGGTATTCAATCGATTCGGAGACTTGCCCGGAATACTTACCCACATATCCCTCATGAACGAAGTCATTTTAATTGAATTGTCGTTCTGATTAATAGTAACAACTATCATTGAATCTGTAAGATATCCCGAAACCTTATCCGCACCGAGCAAAATTATGTTATATACACCTTTTTCATCCCTATGTGTTACAGTTGTTTGCTCTATTGTCTCCCCAGGGTTTGTAGAAGGCGCTGTTACAACCGGAAGATCTTCAAGCCCTGATGTATCCTCTTCTTCAGTTGTCGTCTCAACCGGATCAAAAGACGGTACCGTATTACCATCCAAATCCCGCCTAGGAAGACTTAATAAATGAAGTACATAGCAGACAAATATAATTATTGCAAGCGCAATGGTTCCTGCCAATCCTATAATTACCTTTGATAAAATACTCTTTTTAGTTGCAGATGTATTCTTATTATCTTTATCCATAATAACCTCTTTTGCCCTTAAGACATTTACAAAACATGTTCAATAACCTCTACCAGATAACGCCACATTCTCTCTACAGATGATATGCAAAGACGTTCCTTCGCAGTATGAATATCTAAAATATCAGGTCCAAAAGAAACCGCATCAAGCTCTGGCTTCTTCTCAAGCAAAATTCCGCACTCAAGTCCCGCATGAATAGCCTCAACTTTAAGTTCTTTTCCAAACATCTTCGAATAAATCTCTGTCATCTTCGGTCTTATTTCCGAGTCACTGCGATAAGGCCATGCGGGATATTCTCCCGAAGTACTGTACGAACCGCCTAAAAACTCAACAAGATAACATACTTTATCGTTTAATTCCTTTTTTCTCGTATTCTCACTGCTTCTTAAAGAAACCGTAAGTGCCAGTTCATCGTCATCGTCAGACATTTTCAAAATTCCAAGATTCATTGATGTCTCTACAAGTCCTTCTATCTCTACCGAACGATGCATAACTCCATATGGAAGCTGCCTTAAAAGAAAAATTACTTTCTCAAGGTAAACGCCACTAACGCAGGCCTTATCCAAAACATCTTCTACTATATCAACATCCAGCCTAAGTCCTGAATCTGATGCTCTATACTCATTTAAATAGATTTTTTCAAAATTGTCAATAACTCCGACCAATTCCCGTACTTTTTCACTATATACAACAAGGTGTGCTTCGCAATATTTTGCAATAGCATTGTCCTTCTCACCGCCAGTTAATGACAAAAGTTTAAAATCGAACTGCTGATGCAAATCAAAAAAAAGACGGCCCATAAGCTTAATTGCATTACAACGCTCCCTGTCAATTTCCACACCTGAGTGTCCACCGAGCAATCCGTCAACACTTACCTTCACCAATGTACCTGCACAACTGCATCTCTTCACTGGAAGTGAAATATACCCGCTAAGTCCGCCCGCACAACTCACAAGCAAAACGCCCTCTTCTTCTGAATCAATGTTCAAAAGATAACTGCCTGTAACATCTGACATATCAAGTGCAGCAGCCCCCAAAAGGCCAATTTCCTCATCAACCGTAAAAACAGCCTCTATCTGCGGATGGCTGATTGTATCAGAATCAAGTATCGCGAGTGCATATGCAATTGCAATACCGTCATCCCCACCAAGCGAAGTTCCCTTCGCATACAAATAGTCTCCATCAATAACTAAATCAAGCGGATCTTTGCCGAAATCATGTTTGGAATCTGCATCTTTAACAGCCACCATATCAAGATGACCCTGTATAACGATTCCTTTATCCGTCTCTCGTCCTGCCGTAGCAGGTTTTCTTATAATCACGTTACCTGACTCATCCTGCCTATACCACAAACCATGGTCTTTGGCAAAATTAACGCAATACTCACTTATCATTTGTGTATTGCCTGAACCATGCGGTATATCACATATTTTTTTAAAGTATGAAAAAACCGTTGCCGGTTGCAAATTATCTAAGGTGTTCATTCCTTATACCTTCCTTCTTCCATATCCTCTCTATTTTTACATAACTTTGTAAAAAATTCAACTCTTATCCGTGATATTAATGAAATTTTAAGAATATATTGATTAAAAACATAATCAAAATCATGAAACGATATCTTTATTTTCTATTTGTTGCAATAACAATACTCGTCTTCCTTTTAAATTCAAAACTAACTCTTGAAGGCTCCGCAAACGGGCTTGTCCTATGGCTTAACACTGTAGTACCGACACTGCTTCCGTTTATGATTCTGTCCTCAGTATTAATCGGTCTTCAAGGGGAACAACTGCTAAACAAGTTGTTTTCACCCATTACATCAAAACTTTTCGGTTTGTCTCCCTCCGGAAATTATGTTTTTATTATAGGTATGTTCTGTGGCTATCCCTTAGGTGCAAAAACTGCCGCCGACCTTCTCCAAGAAAAACGGCTTTCACTTAAAGAAGCTCAGTATCTTATGAACTTTTGTAATAACATAAGTCCGATATTTACCGTAAGTTTCATATGCAATACACTGCTTAATAATAAAAAAATAATTCCCTTTGCAATACTTATACTGTATGGCATCCCGATTTTTATGGCTTTTTTCACAAAAAAATATTATATTCAAAAAAACAATTTTCTAAAACCGGTTACAAAAACACTCAAGTCAGCCTGTCAAAAAGAAGATATTATTACACTTCTCGACAATGCCATAGTTAATTCTGCCCTAACTTCATTAAAGCTCGGCGGATACATTATACTTTTTTCAGTGTTTTGCTCTCTGTTTGAACATATGCATATTCTCCCGGAAACATTAAGGACAATTGCAGTTATATGCCTTGAAGTAACAACCGGTTGCCGCTACTGCACGACTTCCCCTTTACTTATACAATCAGGACTCATTTACCCCACACTCTTTACATGTGCCACCTTTGGCGGCTTGTCCGGAATAGCCCAAACATCCGGAATGATTAACGGTAGCGGTCTGTCTCTAAAGCAGTATATTTTATTCAGAATAGCATGTTCTGCTATAGTATTTATTATCTCTTATCTTATTTTTATAATTCTGTAAGAAAAAACCAAAGGGTTGCAAATTAACTCTGCAACCCTGATTAACTCTATTCTTCTGTCTGTTCTTCTTCGTTAATATACTCAAGATTAGCTTCCGTATTAGGATAAAGTTCATTACGGTTAGCTGAAATAATGTCATACGTAGAACTTAACGCCTTAAAAAACGACTCGTACTTCTGCTTGGTTGCATCCATCGTTGCCGCCACAAGATTCTGCATCCCCGAGAGCAAATCATCAGTATAATGAATTGCACCCATACGATAACTGTTGGCCGCCTCTGTAGCATCGTCAAGAATCTGTTGTGCTCTTACAGAAGCATCCTGAAGTATCTCATTGGCCTTAGCATATGCCTGCTGCATAATCTCGTGCTCATTAATAAGCTCGTTGGTATGTATATTAGCCTGATTAACAATTTCTGCCGCCTGCTTCTTGGCTTCGTCAAGGATAGCATCCCTATTGGCAACTATCTTCTGATATTTCTTAATCTCCTCCGGAGTACGAAGTCTGAGTTCCGCGAGTAACTCAAGCATCTCTTCTTTGTCCACTACTATCTTGGAGGTTGAAAACATCGGATTCTTGCACCCCTCCAAATACTCTTCCATCTCTTCAATTATCTGCTCAATTCTGCTCATTCTTCTCTCTCCTTTGATATTTGTCATATACCTTGTCAACCACGCACGCCGGAACAAACTTTCTTATGTCTCCGCCCATCATGGCAATCTCTTTTGTAATACTTGAACTTAAATACGCATATTCAAGACGCGTAGTCAAAAACACCGTATCAATATCTTCGTCCAGTGCATTGTTAAGCTGTGACATCTGAAGCTCATACTCAAAATCTGTAACAGCTCTTAAACCTCTTACAACATGGTTGGCATTCATCTGCTTCACAAAATCAACCAAAAGACCTTCAAAAGCAACTACCTTGACATTCTTAAGATGGCTTGTTGCCTCTTCTATCATCTTAACACGTTCCTCCGATGTAAACAACGGGTTTTTGGAATTATTGTTAAGAACTCCGACAATAACCTCATCAGCTATCCTTAATGAACGCTCAATAACATCCAGATGTCCGAAAGTAATCGGATCAAAGCTTCCGGGATATATAGCTCTTTTCATCTACTCTTTGCCCTCTCTTGACACAAAAATGTGTTTATTTGTCTTATATAACTTCTCGCGCTCTATCCTATAACCCATGTCCTCTGCCCACGAAAAATCAGTATCAAGCGCTGCTTCTATTATAATAACAGTATCGTCAATAATCAAGTCAGATTGCGAAAAATATTCAAGTACCTGTCTCTCATATCCGCTTGCATACGGAGGATCCATAAATACAATATCAAACGCACCTTTACCTTCCAGCTTTTTAAGAGCCGCATTAAAACTGCCCTCAAGTACAAGTGCATCATCACTTAATTTTGTATGTGAAAGATTATCCCTGATGCAGTTTGCTGCCTTGGGATTATTCTCTACAAATGCACAAAACGCTGCCCCTCTGCTAAGTGCCTCAATACCTATTCCGCCGCTTCCCGCAAACAAATCAAGAAATCTTGCTCCCGGTACATCATTGTTAATCATATTAAACAAAGTCTCTTTTATTCTGTCTGTAGTAGGTCTTGTGTCATTGCCTTCTATCGTTTTTAACAAAAGTCTCCTTGCTTTCCCTGCTATAACTCTCATAATTTCTCCTTTCCATGCTTGGCTTACGCCTTCAGCTCAAAGCAAAGCTTCTCGCTGTTCTTGCGCCCGGCAAATGAAAAACTGTGTAAACACAGTTTTTCATTTGCCGGGCTGTGGCTCCAAAAAAGTGCTGCCACAATCAGTGGCAGCACCTTTATTTATATACTCGCTTATTTACCTGACATCTGTCTTTCCTGAGCTTCGATCATTTTCTTAACCATATAACCTCCTACCGAACCGTTCTGGTAAGATGTGAGGTTACCGTTATAGCTGTGGCTTAACGGAACACCAATCTCATTTGCAACCTCATATTTAAACTTGTTCAAAGCTTCCTTTGCTTCAGGTACTGCTGCTCTGTTAGATGATCTATTAGACATATTCATAACCTCCTTATAAGCTGTTCCATGCGACAGCATTTATTTACTGTCCTGTTACAGTCTTAGTATATGACGACTGTCCAAAAATAATCTGGGAGGTTATTTGCATTTATGTAAATAATTAGCTTATTGTTCTGCTTCCTCTTCGGGTGCTTTTAAATTGGCAAATGTATCTGCCTTCACGCTGAAACGCATTTTAAAATTCTCATACACCTTCTCATTGGGTCCCGCTTCCTCGTTGTTAACCTCGATGGCAAGTCCGTCCATCGGAATATCAAGGAACTGCATCACCTGAGATACGGTATAGTAATTCAAAAACTTAATATCATCCTGCGGCCGAATATCATAGTAACCGGACTGAAGTTCTCCGTTAACTTCGGCAAACTTCGGACATTGCACAGGCTTACCGTTAACCTCAAACGCAATGCTTCCCTTGTACTCGGGAAGGTTTTGAATCTGACAGGTTGCTGCAGCACCGTAAGTTGATTCTTCAATAGTAATTCTGTCGTTCTGTAAAACAGGCGACTGGATATTGGCTTCTTCACCGTTAATGTATATTATCGCACCGTCTCCTGCCTCACCTCTTATAACACGCTGCTTGCCGTCTACATTGAAAACAAGCTCTGCTCCTCTTCTCGGGAACAATGCACTGTTATCAAAACCGTACTGCATCGCCGCATCCAAAACGGTAACATGTCCGTTATCATACATTCTTAAACGTTCACCGTTAAAATATACAAAAATAAAACTATTCTTCTGATTGTAGAAATTCAAGCAGATACCGATAGGTGTAACAAACAATGCATCCTTCTTGGCTTTAATATCCACAAAGTCAATATTGCCCATAACCTCCTGGCCTCTTATGGCAACACGCTCATTCGGAATCTTAAGCCCGTCTGCAAGTCCGTCGGTAAAACCGCTTATCTTACCACCACCACCGACAACAAATACAGCACTTACAGGTTTACCGCCGTTAAGTTCACAAATCTTATCGGCAATCTCGCCTGACATGCGGATTACGGTTCCCTTAACCATATCAATTACTTCCTTCGGTGAAATCGTATGCTTAAGTCCCATAATATCCTTGTAATTAATGTCTTTCTTCTTACTTGCCGCGAGTTTAATCTTCTCAGCAGTCTTAAAGTCAACAAGGCACTGCTCTACAATCTTCTCTGTAACCTCATCGCCTGCAAGAGGAATCATACCGTACGCAATAATACTTCCTCCCTTGGTGATACAGATATCGGATGTTCCTGCACCTACATCAACAAGTGCTATGTTAAGGAGTCTGAACTGCTCCGGAATTGCAAGTTGAATAGCCGCGATAGGCTCGAGTGTAAGGCTTGCAACTTCAAGATCCGCCTCATGTACAGCCGCGTATAAGCCTTCTACAACCTCTTCCGGCAAAAAAGTCGAAAGTATGTCAGCTCCTATCTTTCTTCCCTTATGACCTTCCATGCTGGTCATCTCATAACCGTTGAGATAATATTTAACAACAGAATATCCCACATTGTAAAACTGCTGCTCCGTCGAATTACCGTTCAGCTCCTCATGTGCCTTCTCAACACCAAGCATATCAAGAGAATATACATGCTCATTGGTAAGGAGCGTATCCTCTGCAAACTCCTGCTCAACATGTGTGTTCATTGTCTTAAGCACGCGACCTGCCGCCGCGATACAAACCTCTGTAAGAGGATGCTTTATCTGCAACTCAAGCTCCTGCTTAACAAAACGGATTACTTCTCCAACCTTATGGATATCATGAATCTGTCCGTCAATCATTGCTCTTGTGTCATGTTCCTTAACACACTGAGCCACGATCTTAAACCTGTTGCGTTCCATATATCCTACTGTTCCGACAACGCTCCTTGTTCCTATATCAAGACCGAATACATAATGATTCACTGCTGCCATTTATCTCACTCCGTAAAAATAATTATACCGTAATAACACGGTTTCTTTCGTTTAGAATATCATAAACCCCTGTATTTATCCAGTATTTTTTGCAAGTTTTTGCGGGTTTTCGCTATATTTCCCGAATTGTCAATCACTTCATCCGAGCGTCGTCTGAATTCCTTCTCAGTAAGCTGGTTTTTCATAATTGAAGCAATCTTCTCGTCGGTATATCCGCGACTTTCCTTAAGGCGTCTTATACGTTCTTTTCTGGTGGCATATATATACCAGATTGTGTCGCATATCTCGTCATAATTGTCTTCCAGAAGGAGTGCCGCCTCAATCGCAATAAAAGGTTCTTTGTCACTATTATTCCGTATAGTGTCTATCTTCCCCAGAATTCTTCTTTTAACGGCAGGATGAATTATGGAATTAAGCTTGTCAAGCGCTTCCTTGTCGTTAAAAACCCTTGCACCTAAAATTTTGCGGTCAATGGCTCCGTCTGCCGAAACAATTTCTTTTCCGAAAAAATCTATAATTTCGCTGTATGCCTCGCCATCCGGTGCCATAACCTCATGTCCGACGTTATCGGCAAGTATGATATGAACGCCGAATTCCTTATTGAGCAAATCCATTATAACGCTTTTGCCGCAACCTACTCCGCCCGTAACTCCGATAATCATACTTTTTACCTCTCCGTGCCTTTCATACTTTCTGCCACCATACAAAGTTCTATCCATGTATTACTTCGTCTCAAACCAATCATTTCCGGTGTTCATATCAACACATAACGCAACCCGAAGACTGATGGCATTCTCCATCTCGTCCTTAAGAAGCGTACACACCTTGTCAACTTCATCCTTATGTGTCTCGATAAGAAGCTCATCGTGTACCTGTAAAAGAAGTTTTGATTTGAAACCTTCTTCCCTGAGCCTGTTATCCACACGAATCATCGCAATTTTAATAATATCTGCCGCTGTTCCCTGAATTGGAGAATTCATCGCTATTCTCTCTCCGAAGGCGCGCTGCATGAAATTTGATGACTTAATCTCCGGTATGGGACGCTTTCTGTTAAGTAATGTCCTGACATAACCGTTTTCTTTTGCAAATGCGACAAGTCCGTCAAGGTAATCCTTAATCTTAGGATATGTTGCAAAATATTTCTCTATATATTCTGCCGCTTCCTTCCTACTTACACTCAAATCCTGACTGAGTCCGAAAGAACTCATTCCGTAAATAATACCGAAATTAACCGCCTTTGCATTACGTCTCTGCAGAGCCGTAACCTCTTCAAACGGAACATGAAACACCTGCGATGCCGTAACTCTGTGAATATCCCTGTCCTGACGATACGCCTCGATAAGGCTCTCATCCCCCGACAAATGCGCAAGCACCCTAAGTTCAATCTGCGAATAATCGGCATCCACAAATACATAATCTTCTTTAGGAATAAATACCTTACGAATCTGACGGCCTATCTCCATCTTAATCGGTATGTTCTGAAGATTGGGCTCCGTACTGCTTATTCTGCCCGTCGCCGTAATCGTCTGATTAAATTTACCGTGAATTCTTCCGTCCTCACTTATAAATGCCGCAAGACCGTCCGCATATGTGGACTTAAGCTTGGCAAGCTGTCTGTATTCCAATACCTCTCTTACGATTCTGTGTTCATCCGCAAGCTTCTCAAGCACATCTGCAGCAGTAGAATAACCGCTCTTGGTTTTCTTGCCACCCGGAAGCTTAAGCTCTTCAAACAACACTTCTCCGAGCTGCTTAGGTGAATTAATATTAAACTGCATTCCGGCAAGTTCATATATAGTCTGCTCAAGTTCTTCAATTCTTACACCGAGCTTTTCTCCGTATTCCTTAAGACCTTCTCTCTCAACCCTTATACCTTCCTGCTCCATATGGAATAAAGTATACACAAGCGGAAGCTCAATATCTGTATAAAGTTCATACATATCTTCCGTCTCAAGTCTCTCCGGCAAAACATTTCCCGCAAGCATCGCAACAGCCGCATGATAGCACACTGCCTCCAAAAAAGCCTCCGGCTTGTCCTCTAAAGCCTTGGAATACGACATTCCCGAAAGTAAATCTTTCTCAAGCGGAAGCGTCATTCCTATATAGTCTCTTGCAAGATCGACATAATCATAACTTCCGTTAAGCGGTGCCAAAAGATATGCCGCAACCTGCACGTCAAAATCACTCTTATACTGCTTATCCACAACAAACTTAAGCTGCTCTTTCAAATCAAGGAAATATATCTTTTTCCCGTTCTCCTCTGCCCGCTGTCTCAAACAGTTAACTTTATCTTTAAGATAACCTTCACTTATAAAACCGCAAGCCTCAATAAAAAACGTCTCTTCTGCACCAAAGGACAGGGCAAGTCCAAGTACATTATTATCTTCGTCCGGCACAAAAAATATACCTGCGTCACTATTCTCCGCTTTTAAAAACAAAGCTTCGGCCTCGTTAAAATCATCAATCCGCTTAAAACCTGTTGCAATCGATGCCTGTACCTTTTTTTCTGAAAAATATTTAGAAAGCAAACTCTTAAACTCAAGCTGCGAAAACTTCTCGTAAACCTCATTGGTAAAGATATCTCCAACCTTAGCCTCCGCAAAACCATTCTGTACCCCGACTTCAAGCTCACAATCAAGCTTAATTGTGGCGAGCACTTTACTAAGTACCGCAAGGTCATAATGCTCCCTAAAGGTCTCCCTTGCTTTGTTCGGCATAACCTCATCAATATGCTCATATGCATTCTCAATGCTTCCGAACTCCATAATAATCTTGGCTGCCGTCTTTTCACCAATCTGCGGTACGCCCGGAATATTGTCCGAGGCATCTCCCATAAGCGCCTTCATATCAATAAATTCCACAGGTGTAACCTGATACTGCTCTTTTACATCCCCCGCATAATAATCAAACACCTCTGTTGTGCCTTTGTGAGTTTTTGGAATTCTGACCTTAATAACATCAGTCGCTATCTGAAGCAAATCCCTATCTCCCGAAAGCACAGTTACATCAAAACCGTCTTTCTCGCCCTGCTTAGCAAGTGTTCCGAGAATATCATCCGCCTCGTAACCTTCTTTCTGCACAATGCAGATACCCATAGTTTCAAGCACATCTTTAAGAAGCGGAACCTGCTCTCTAAGTTCATCGGGCATACCCTTTCTGGTGCCCTTATATTCTGCAAACATCTTATGCCTGAAGGTCGGCGCCTTAAGATCAAAAGCAACATACAAATAATCCGGCTTTTCCTCGTCCATCACCTTAAACAAAATATTCAAAAAACCAAGGACAGCATTGGTATGCATTCCCTTGGAATTAGTTAAATCAGGAAGTCCGTAAAACGCCCTGTTAATTATACTGTTACCGTCTATTAAAAGTAATTTGCCAGCCATTCTTCTCCTCCAAACATCATAAACGCCTGATAAATCATACCAATCGCCGCCGCAATATTGGCAAGTGCAACAATAGTGTTATGCACCTTTCTTGCCCTGTGTGCCTTCCTTAAACGCTTCTCTGCAGCATCAAGCTTTCCCTTTAACAATTTCTTAAAATCATAATTCTCATCTTTTCCATCACTGTCAAGCTGCAAAAGACCTACTTCAAGAAGATGCATGGTCTCCAGTTCTTCCGCACACTCCTTACATTCTGTCACATGCAAAAGAAAGCTCTCCGTCTCTTCTATATTCAACTCTTCCGCAAAAAACTGCGGTATATACTTTTGAAATTGTTTACAGTTCATATCAGACCTCCGCATTCATACTCTTTAGTATACCACAATATGGACATAAAATCTATTTTTTTCTTATATATCAAAAAAGTTCTGTTATACTTTTTTACCCTTATAATTCAACGTACTAAAATACACCTTGTTGCCTAATTACAAGGCATTCAAGGTGCACTTTATTTTTGCTTTTATTCTTTTTAAATAATAATGCAGACAAGTCCGCCGTTACCGTCGTTAATAACCTTGTATATTGTCTCTTGCAGCTTGCTTCGACTTGTTTCGGTCATGATATTCATCTTGGACTGAATACCATCCTCAACAATCTGCTCAATCGACTTGCCGAAAATATTGGTATTCCAAATTCCGACCTCCGGATCTTCGCTGTTATGCTTTATAAACCCGACAAGATCCTTTGCCTGCTCCTCACTTCCTACAATAGGTGAAATCTCCATCTGAATATCCGCCTGTATAAGATGGATTGACGGTGCTTTTGCATTAATTTTCACGCCAAACTTATTGCCCTGTTTTATAATCTCAGGTTCCGAAAGCTCTACTTCTTCTTTCGCAGGGGCAACCACACCATAGCCCGTTCTGCGGACATTATCTAAGGCTTCCTCCACCTTTTCATATTCCGAACGCATTACCGCCATATTCCGAATCATCTGAACAAGTGAATATTCCCCGTCAATTTTTACTCCTGTCATGTCGCTTAAGAAATCATAATAATGTTTATCCTCAAGTTCTGCACGGAACGCCACACTTCCATCCGCCATTCCCACTTTATCAAGCTTAAGTTCCTGCGTATACGGTATATTATCTGCATCATATTCCTGCAATGATTCCTTGCCTATCGCGCACTCAAGCCAGTCATCCGCATTTTCAATATCTTTCATTCTGCTAAGCTTACCAAGAAGATTTTTCATAAATCTGATAAACTCTGCTTTAACAGGATGTTTTGCCGGAAGCATTTCTGCCCACTTCGGTATTGACATATCAATTTTTACAACAGGAAATTCTTCAAGCAAAGTAGAAAGAAGCTTTGTTATGTCTTCTTTCTTAAGTTGTGCACAGTTAACCGGTAAAACAGATACTTTATATTTTTCTTCAAGTTCTGCCGAAAGTTTCATTGTTTCAGGCGCATGAGGCCTTTCTGAATTAAGAATAACCACAAATGGTTTGCCGATTTTTTTAAGTTCTGCAATAGTCCGCTCCTCTGCAGGCACAAAGCTCTCCCTTGAAATATCTCCAAAGCTTCCGTCTGCCGTCACGACAATACCTACCGTTGAATGATCCCTGATTACCTTCTGCGTTCCGAGCTCCGCCGCCTGTGTAAAAGGTATCTCATAATCAAACCACGGGGTTTTCACCATTCTCTCAGAATTATTCTCTGTATGCCCCGCCGCGCCGTCGACCATATATCCGACACAGTCTATGAGTCTTGTCAAAATGCTGATATCATCCGTAATTTTAATTTTTGCAGCTTCTTTGGGAATAAATTTGGGCTCTGTTGTCATTATCGTTCTGCCTGCAGCTGACTGCGGCAATTCATCCTTCGCGCGTTCCCTGCTATGTACGTCCTCTATTCCCGGCAATACCTCCAAGTCCATAAAACGCTTTATGAAGGTTGATTTCCCTGTTCTGACCGGTCCCACTACACCGATATATATTTCTCCGCCGGTACGAAGCTTAATATCTTTATACAGATTATAATTATCCATGAGCAGCCCTTCCTGTATATACTATGATTTGTACAGTATATGAGAAAAACGGACCGATTATGTTATTCTCAAAATATTTTAGCCTTGTTTTTTCCGACTACAGATGTCATAATAGCAAATAGAAAATTTAACACGGAGAATATTATGAAATACAAGCTTATCGCCGCCGATATGGACGGCACATTACTTGATGACAGAAAAATTATTACACCAAAGAATCTTTCCGCAATAAAAAAAGCCATGGCGAACGGATCGATTTTTGCCTTTTCGACAGGCCGCCCTCCGATTGCCGTGGAACCTTACCGCAAGATTATTGATGAGAATGTGCCAGTTATTGCATACAACGGCGCAATGGTCGTTCTCGGAGAAAATGATATATTTTTTAATCAGACTCTTACAAAAGAGCAAGCAACAATAATTTTAGAACATGTCAGGAAATATAATACCATGGCCTGTATCTGGTCACGGAACCGTTTGTACGTTACCGAACTCGGCGCACGCGCCGACAAATATAAAATCAATGTCATGACCGAACCCGTACTGTTTGATGACCCGGAGACAATCATAAATCAGGGAATCACCAAATTCTTATGGTATGATACTGCCGAAAGAACCGCGTTTTTCAGACAGGAGCTTGCAGAGCCGTTTGGCAAACTCGGTATTACCGTATGTCCTTCCACAAGTGAATACCTTGAGTTTTTCAGTTCAAATGTCTCTAAAGCACTTTCACTTGAACGTCTTGCAAAGCATTACGGTATCAGGCGAGAAGAAATCATTGCCTTCGGCGACAATTTCAACGACCTCGAGATGATTGAGTACGCAGGACTAGGCGTTGCAATGCAAAATGCACCTGACGGTGTGAAAAATGCGGCTGACTTCGTTACCGTTTCCAACAACGAGGACGGTATCGCGTATGTACTTGAGAAATTCTTTTAAAAGATTCAAGTATCTTATGTCGCATCATCATGCGCACAAAATTAATTTTTCACTATACTATCACACTTTTCTTCAATACCATAAGCTTCAAAATAACGCATTTCCATAGGAATCCAGCGTGAGCAAAACATTTCCCACTGTTTTGCACCGTTCCTTTGTAATATGCGTTCTTTTTGTGTCTCAGGTGATGTTTCATAGAAAAAGCTTTTATCATAGTACTTGCCAAAATACGGATGCATGGAATATGCGCCCTCTATAATTATTACCTCTGCCGATGCGTCCACTTTCACTGTTCCCGCATAATCCATAACACGGCAATCAAATATTCTGTACTCAAAACCAACGGTGTTCTGAAGCTTTGCGACCACTTCTTCCATAAACCGTTCATAATGCACATTGCCACCCGCTTCACTTAGTCTCGCCTCTGTTCTTAACTCCATAGGCAGAAAAAAGTCGTCCATATGAATTATTTTTATTTTCTGTTCTATTTCTTCCTGTGTTACAAAACCGCTTTCATTCGCGATTTCTCGCTGTAAATTTAAAGCTGCGGTAGTTTTACCCGCCGCAGCCATGCCATCTATTGCAATTATCAAAGGTTTCCTGTTATTCAAAACCAGTCACTCCTCTATTTGTTGAAATGCTCTACACTATTCCCAAGGTTGGTCAGCATTCTCATGTCTCTTATCTCTGAGCATCAAATCCATAACCGCATCCGCAGGCGCTTTACCATCAAAAAGTATTGCATTAACCTGCTCTATAATAGGCATCTCAACATCATATTCCTTAGCAAGCTTAAGCGCCGCCTTAGCTGAATACACGCCTTCAACTACCATCTTAACTTCTTTTATAACCTCATCAAGCGGAAGTCCTTTTCCGAGCAAAATTCCGGCTCTTCTGTTACGGCTGTGCATACTTGCACATGTAACGATTAAATCGCCGATTCCAGAAAGTCCCGCAAATGTCTCCGCTTTACAGCCCATCTTGGTGCCGAGTCTTGAAATCTCCGCAATACCTCTTGTAATAAGTGCCGCCTTGGTATTATCACCGTATCCGAGGCCGTCAGCAATACCTGCCGCAAGCGCAATTACATTCTTAAGCGCCGCACCAAGCTCGATTCCCTTGATATCAGGACTGATGTACACGCGGAATACCTTGCTCATAAAATAACTCTGAACAATCTCTGCCGTCTCTCTCGTTGTTGCACCTACGACAATTGTAGTAGGAATTCCTTTGCCAACCTCTTCGGCATGGCTCGGTCCTGAAAGAACTGCAACATCAGCCGTCGGAAGCTCATCGCTTATAACCTCGCTCATTGTGTACAAAGTTTCTTCCTCAACACCCTTTGCCACGTTAACGATAATCTGACCATCTTTTATAAATTCCTTCATCAGGTTTGCCGTACTTCTTATATACGCAGAAGCTACCGCAAGCACAAGTACATCCTTGTCTTCCATTGCTTTCTGCAAATCAGCTTCCACTGCTACACTCTCCGGCAAAATAACACCTTCAAGGCTCGCAAGCTGTCTATCATTCTTAAGCATGTCGATTTCCGTCTGAAGCTTCGACCACATCGTAACTTCATGTCCATTATTAGCAAGCAATACCGCAAGCGCCGTTCCCCAGCTTCCTGCCCCGATAACACCTATTTTTGCCATAAAACTTCTCCTTTTACCGGACGCCTTAAGCATTCTCCGTTTTCTTTTTCATTGTAAATTTATTCTCATTGCCATGTATCAGTCTTACGATATTCTGGCGATGTCTTATAAACGCAAGTAATGTAAGTACAAATGCTACTCCGTACACTTCATACAAAAATGCACCCTCTGCCTCGTAAAAAATTCCGACCTGTCCCGAAACAATTATTATTACCAGGAAAAATGTCATCATGACAAGCGAAGAAAAGGATACATATTTGCTTATGAACAGACATGTAAAAAACAACACAAGCGCAAGCAAACATATCTTATAATCAAACGCGAGCATAATTCCTACAGAAGCTGCGATTCCCTTACCGCCCTTAAACTTAAGATAAAAAGGAAAATTGTGTCCAAGCACAACACCGAGTCCCGAATAAAGCACGAGCAAGTCCATAGGTATCTCACTGTCTGCAAATATAAGTCTTATAACCAGTGCCGCAAATACAGCCTTAAAGCAGTCGCCAAGGAAAGTAATTGCACCTGCCTTAAAGCCCATTACTCTCATGGCATTGGTCATACCTGCGTTACCGCTTCCGTGCTGTCTGATATCAATCTTATTAATTTTACCGTAAATATAGCCTGTCTGTATAAGTCCAAACGCATATCCGATTAAAAGGCATATTACTCTTTCCATGTTACTGCTTGTCCGTCCTCTCGCGAATAATAAATCTAAGCGGTGTTCCCGCAAAGCCAAAGGCCTCGCGCACCTTATTTTCAATATATCTCGTATATGAGAAGTGCATAAGTTCTTTATCATTTACAAAAATAACAAATGTCGGCGGTTTAACCGAAACCTGCGTGATATAGAAAAGCTTAAGTCTCTTACCCTTATCTGACGGCGGCTGTTGCATCGCAATAGCCTCCATGAAAATCTCGTTAAGAACACCTGTCGCAACTCTTAACGAATGATTCTGGATTACAACATCAATTACATCAAAGAGTTTATTAAGTCTCTGACCTGTCTTCGCCGAGATAAAGAGATACTCTGCATAAGGCATGAAAGAAAGAATATCCTTAATCTGCTTGGTAAACTCATAAATAGTCTTATCGTTCTTTTCAATGGCGTCCCACTTATTAACAGCAACAATCATACCCTTGCCGCGCTCATGCGCAATTCCGGCAATCTTGGCATCCTGCTCTGTAACACCCTCTGTCGCATCAATTACAAGCACAACAACATCAGCACGTTCAACAGCAGATACTGTACGGATGATACTGTAGCGTTCAAGTTCTTCTTTAATCTTGCTCTTTCTTCTAAGTCCTGCCGTATCGATAAACACGTACTCATTACCGTTACGTTCTATCGGCGTATCAACGGCATCACGTGTTGTTCCGGCAATATCAGAAACAATAACTCTGTTCTCACCGAGAAGCTTATTGATAATTGAGGACTTCCCTACATTGGGCTTACCTACGATTGCAACACGCGGTCTCTCATCCTCTTCTTCCTCAAGCTTATCCTCCGGGAAATGCTTAACAACTTCATCAAGCATGTCACCGAGTCCGAGTCTTGAAGCCGCAGAAATCGGATACGGCTCACCGATACCGAGATTATAAAACTCATATACATCCGGCATGAATTTTTCAAAATTATCTACTTTATTAACAACTAAAATTACAGGCTTGTGCGAACGTCTGAGCATATCCGCAACCTTCGCATCGGCATCCTGTAAGCCCTGCTTAACGTCCGTCATAAAAACGATAACATCCGCAGTCTCAATCGCTATCTCTGCCTGTTCTCTCATCTGAGACAAAATAATATCCTTGGATTCAGGCTCGATACCGCCCGTATCCACCATTGTAAAGTTATAATTGAGCCAATTGACATCAACGTAAATACGATCCCTGGTAACACCGGGAGTGTCTTTTACTATAGAAATCATTTCGCCTGCAAGCGCATTAAACAACGTCGACTTACCGACATTCGGTCTTCCGACTATTGCGACAATCGGTTTACTCATAGTTCGTAACGTCCTCCATCTCTTGATTCTTTGCAGGGTGTTTCCTGCATAAGCACGGCATCAATAAAATCCTGCCCGCTCGATTTTACAATATTTACCTTGACTTGTAAAGCCTTTTCGATATCTTCACGAGTCAAATCGTCAAGCAACACTTCCTCACCACTCTTAAACATGGCTATCGGAAGCAAAAGCGCATCACCAAGCTCTTTGCCTTTAAGCTGTGCAATAATATCCTGCCCTGTGATAAGACCTGCCACAGTAATATTTTCGCCAAAAAAATCATTCCGTATGGCAAAAACATTAATTTTTACATTAGGGAAGCTCTGCATTATCCTCTCTGCCGCCGCGCCAAGCATCGGGGCCGCAAGTTTTCCTGTTGCAACCGTAACTGTATGCGACCTATTATCGCCTTTCATGTTCTTGTATCCTTCTTCAAGCTCTGTCTGAAGAAGTCGCATCATTCCCACACCGTTCTCAAGCTGCAGATATCCGTCATATCGCTCTTCCTCAGGAATTTCTCTCTCCGCAAGCAGATACCACTCGTCTGATGCGTGTATAAAATGTATGTTATGCTCTGCATACATCTTCTTCTGCCAACCCTCAATACAATCAATAACCTCTTCTGCCTCTTCTTTTGTAAAAGGCTCCAAAGGATATAATCCGTCACGATATTTACTTATACCGACAGGAACTACCGACACACTCTGCATATACGGTGCATATTTAGAAAGGTCTCTGATGCTTCTCTCAAGCTCGTCCTTATCGTTCACTCCCTTACAAAGCACAATCTGACCGTTCATCTCAATACCGGCCTCATAAAGCTTATCAATCTGCTTAAGTGCCTTACCTGCAAAACGGTTATTAAGCATCTTACATCTAAGCTCAGGATTTGTAGTCTGCACAGATATGTTAATCGGAGCAAGATGATATCTTATGATTCTGTCGATATCCTTGTCCTTCATATTTGTAAGAGTCACATAATTGCCCTGTAAAAACGAAAGTCTGGAATCATCATCCTTAAAATAAAGCGTGTCTCTCATACCCTTAGGCATCTGGTCGATAAAGCAGAAAATACACTTGTTATGACAGGAACGGTACTCGTCCATCAGACTGCTCTCAAACTCAATTCCCAAATCCTCATCATAATCCTTATCAATCTCAAGAAGCCACTCTTTGCCGTTTACCTTCCTTATAAGCACTTCAAGATACGTATCGTCAATAAAAAAACGGTAATCAAAAACATCCTCTACCGTCTCGTTATTAATCTTTATAAGGCTGTCTCCCGGCTCAATACCCATCTCTTCTGCGATGGAACCTTCAAGCACGGAAGCAATTACATGTCCGCGTTTCTTCATAATCCACCAAACCCAAATTAATATATCTTCTTATGAGTATAAAATAAAAAGGAATGTTTCACAAGTCTTTTTGGTATTTTTACGAAAAAAGATAAAATATTAATTAACTATGCAAGGTCGATTTTGTTGTCTGCCGGACCAAAAGAAGGTGGAATCCAAAGTGGGGGCGGGATTCGGGTCGCCGGTTTTGAGGCAGAAAAAAAGAGCTTTGTTTCTGTGCCCGTGTCAGTCACAGAAGTAAAACTCTTTGATTAGCAGATAGAGGGTATACAACAACTCAAGTTCCTTGTATTTCATTTGTATCCACCCAAACACACTTAACATCCTCTGCCAGTATAGAATACTCATTTGTATGAGTCAAAACGTTCAAACGAAGCTTTCCGTTCTCCCATAAAACCTCCGTAAACAAAATACGCGTTGGCATCTCCTCCTCCTCTTGAACATGCCACTCTGCTCCTAAAAAGTTCAAGTCCATTATTTGATTAAACTCATCTTGCACCGTAGCCGTTATTTTATCAGCCGTCACAGCGTGTAAGATAAAAGCGCCGTCTACCCACGCCAAATCAAACAACGGCAACCAGTGCTCCGGCATTTTTAACTGATCTTCTTGTTCCCTTATTTTTAATTTCTCAAAAAGAAGTTTATATCGTAATTCCTGTTTTCTTGCCTCTTCCTTAAAATACTTCCAAACAGACGGTGCCATTGCTTTTAACAAAAAACACTCTGCAGTCTGCCACACCTACATACGCCGGCACCTCCGACAACAATTTTGTCACTCCCGCTGTATAATAGTCAGAAAAAATATCTCCATCCTTAAAGAACAAATCTTCTTTGCGATACTGTTCCCTTTTTTCTTCTAACAGTTTCTGATAAAATTCCTCATTATACTGCTCAGCTTCCTCGTGCACCGTAAACTCATCCAACAACTCATACGGAAGCAAACTCATATGAAAACTTCTTGTATAATACTGCATTTAATGTCCTCCTTCACATTCAATCATAGGTACAAGCGACAAAAAAGAATTACCTTCAAACCAATCTTTCTAAAAGTTGTTTTCACGATATTTTATGCTCCAATGCTTCCGAAAGCATCTTTAACAAGTGTAATGTTGTCTCCTTCAATTATAACTGCATCAAAGCGGCACGGTGTGTCCTGCGGCAATCTACTGTTATACAAATAATACTCCGCAACCCTGTAAATCTTCTTCTGCTTCCTATAATCTATCGCCTCGCCCGGATTCCCGCAGTGTCCGTCAGCGCGGTATTTTACTTCGACAAATACAAGATAATTCTCATCCGTGGCGATAATATCTATCTCACCCTGACGGCATCTGAAGTTCATTTGTACGATAGTATAGCCTTGTTTTTGCAGGAATTTGGCGGCTATATTTTCTTTTTGTGTGCCTAGGGCACGATTGTTTCTTTTTCCGTCCAAATATATCTTCTCCTTTTATGATAAAACTACCCTGCATACTTATTTTGAAAGAACAAAAACATGTGCAAATTCTGTCTCAAATTGTCTTTCAATATGCATATCTGTAGCTTCAGCATAAGAAACTATTTGTTCAGGTTTGTCCGGATAAATCTTAACTTTATATGTTCTCATATCAATATAATCACTCTGATTTTTATCAATTGACAACACAAAACGTCCCCCCTGCTTTACTAAAGTATTTACCTTTAAAATAAATCCCTGCTTATCCTCAAAATGCATAGATGTCAACGAAGAATACACCACATCAAAAGCATCTCCAAACTTGTATTCAAAGAAATCTGCGCAGATCAATTTTACATTTTTATTATTTTTAAGATTCTCTTTTGCTCTATCAATTGTCTTAGGCGAAATATCTACTCCGCAAAGTTCAAAACACAGCGGAGCAACCTTTGTAGCAATTCGTCCCGTTCCAATTCCGATTTCAAGAACACTTTCCTTACCCGATAATTGCATTTCATTTATAAACTCCTGACCATCCCACTTATCCATATACTCACGCAATGGTTTCGGATCACGAAATGAATCATTATTTTCATCTATTAATTTATCATAATGTTCTATTACATTCATTATCATCTGTTTCCTTCTTATCAATGATTAGTTAACAATCTTTAACACCAGAACTTATTGTTCGCCAAATTTGCATAACCTTTTCTTGTGCCATAGCAACCCGTTTGGCATCATATGTACATTTAAGCATATCCTCGCCAACTAAAATAATCATTCTATCTGAAAGATTATTTAAATATTTATATCTTGTCTTTATGGAAGCACCTAACATTGCATTAACAAAATCATCATTATCTACAAGTCTAATAATCTGTTGAATACATACATTATCACACGATTCCAGTTCGTCAAGAATACCCGTATCTTCAAAGCCTGTGTTTATCTTAGAGTAGTACTCAATTGCATCCTCCCTACTCATCTTCCAGCGTAATTCCAATTCGTCATCCCCTATCAAATGTGCATATTTTCTGCCAAGAAATGCACGTAGCCATTCTTTTACGATCGTTTCATTTTCACCGGAAAACATACGCACAATCACCTCGCATATCATCTTTGCAGTCGAACAATCAGTTTCGTTTTCTGCATACATTAGTAAATATTCTTTTGACTCAGCGGGAGACATTTGCTTATTAAATCCTTGCATAATATAATTAACCGCAAATTTAAGAAAAGGATTAACATCAGCGGCTTTATTATTTATATTCTCCTGCACTGCCAAAAGCCCTTCTTTCCTGGCAAGTGAACAACATTCCAATATTTCTAATGCAGAATAATATCTGTCTGCATCCTTTTGATTATTAAAATAATTATCAACCCATGATGATTGACCTCTACCCAGTAATTTATCTAAAGATATTTCAAAATAATCAGCTAATCTGATAAGAATATCAATATCCGGAACAGAAATGCCTCTTTCCCACTTTGACACAGCACCTGCGTTAACTCCTACAATCACAGCGAGGTCTTCTTGCGACAAATTATTAATTTTACGGTATGAATATATATTGCTTCCTAAATCTCTCATTTTGTGCCTCCTTGTGTTGTAATTATACTGCAAGTAATTTCATAACACAATGGATTGCAAATCAATTGGCATTTTACGCACAGTAGAATCAGCACATTTTTATTTACAACGCAAACTTTTCATGGTATATTTTGGTAGTGTTGATATTATCCCGGAAAGGACAATATTACGATTTCAAATCACAATCATATCAAAAAATTCAGCAAACCATTAGAGGAATTAAATCTAATTGATAACTTTCTATTTTCAACTCTGATGGAAAATCCCAACTATGCTAAGGAATTAACTAAAATCATAGTGAAAAGAGCTACCGGGCGAACGCTCGAAAACTTTACTGTTGAAGCTCAGAAAGCTTTTAACGGAACCGACACCGATAAACACGGAATATGCCTGGATGTTCTCGTGAAATGCATGGACACCAATGACACCGTAAGCGAAATATATAACATTGAGCCGAATACATACTATGAGAAAAATCTAGCCCGGCGAAATCGTTATTACAACGCTCTAACCGATTCTAAATTACTATTCTCAGGTGATGACTTCGGTGTCCTGCCCGAACTCATTTCAATCTGGATTCTGTCTTATGATCCATTTGGTGATAATCGAATGTCATATTCTGTAAAAAATTTCGTGACAGAAAACCCCAAGATAGTATATAATGATGGTATAACAACATTATTTTTGAATACCAAAGGCAAAATCGGCGGCACTAATGAACTTGCTAACTTACTCAAGTTCTTCTCAAACACTTCCGAGGAAACAGCTGTTGATTCCGACCTAAAAGGTATTCATAATATAGTAAACTCCGTCAAAAGAGATTCAAAGGTTGGTGAACGATATATGAGCATGCAGACCGTTATGTATTATGAAAAAAAGATAAGCTATGAAGAAGGTGAAGAACATGGTATTCAACTCGGTGAAGAACGCCTTGCAAAAAAACTTGAAGAACTTGGTGTTGACCCCGATATAATCAAACAGGCCATGGAAAAAGACGAAGATTAATTTTTTTTAGCAACTTACAGACAAGCATTATAGGGATAATATCGATACTTTAGAGCATATCGTTTAAGACATGGAGCGATATGCTCTTATTATATATCTCCGATTTTACTCTTCATCTTCTCAAGATCAGTAACAAAAAGTAAGACCTCCGCAACCACTTCATAAAGTTCAGGCGGTATGGCCTCACCTATCTCTATTCCCATGAGAGACTTAGCAAGCTTCGCATCCTTATGTACCGGCACATTGGCTTCTTTCGCTGTCTCAATAATCTTGTCGGCAAGTACGCCCGCACCCGAAGCAACAACAATAGGTGCCTGGTTACTCGGGTCGTAAGAAAGCGCCACGGCGGCTTTATTTTCCTTTTCCATTTTATCACATCCTCATATCGAACGAATACTTCTCTATCACTCCGGAAGCTTCGCCCTCGATTATATCCTTCACAAAAGAAAACTCTTCTTCCTTCTTTGACACATGCGCAACTAAACCTACACCCTTTTTCTTAAGTCCTTCCTCAAGCCTTACGATATTCTTCTCAATAAACTCACAGACCTCTTGTTTTTCAACCTTAAAGGCTATATCCGCTGAACTGTTCTTAAGCTTAATAAAAACATCAAGTTCTCCGAATGTCTCCATATTAAGCCTCAAAAATGCCGTAAATTCCTCGGGGTTTTCAATCCTATTCTTCTTATTACGCATAACATAAAAATCGCCATGAGCATTTTCGTCAAGAAGTTTAAGCGGAAGCTGTATATAGGGCATCATTTCATTGACATATTGCATAAAATTAAGATTGTCGGACATATTCTGAAAAGTCTTGCTGATACCCTGCGAGGCCGCCTCTGTCTGTTGTCCTGACATACTCATATAATTATCCAGTGCTCCCTGAAGCTTCTTGTAGTATTTCTGCACTTTTTCAAGTTCTGCTGCATCCTTAGGTTCAAGAAGCAGTGCACTCTCGAGCTCCTGTCTTATTGTCTTCTTAAAATCATCCTTATCAAGGAGTTTAAAAAATTCTCCTTCGCTTCCCTCCGGTATCTGCTTAAATGTCACAGTAAGCTTTTCCAAAAAAGTTCCGTCCGACTTAACTTCTCCTCGCGAAAGGCCCGCTGCCTCCTGCTCCAAATTATCAAGCGTCTGCAAAAGTTCTTGCGGAAGATTTTTCGATATATCCTGAACAGTCCCTGCACCATTACTTTCCGATGCATTTCCACCCTGTAGTTGTACCTGTGCGGATATATCAACTATTGTCTGTCCCTGTACATTCTGTTCTGATATCTGAGATACAATCTGTTCTTGCCCAAAACCCGACATAACAGACTGATTTTCGAAAATTCCCTGTGCCTGTTGCTCACCACTTTGTAACATTGTCACCTCAGTTGCAGCACCGTTAATATCCATATGTGCCAACGACTCAGTTCCTATATCTGTTGCCATCATACCACGTGAAAAATCTCCGACATTTCCACCAAGATTCTGTACCAAACCATCCGTCGTAGCACCATTACCTGTCATATCTTTTAAAAGTGTCGTAATGCTCTCAAGCTGCCCGACTGCCGCATCTTTACCGGTTTCTGCCGTAAGAGACTTAAGCACATCACCGAGTCCGTCCGCAATCGCCGCCAAATCCTTCATGATATAGCCTGCATTATTACTGTACTGCTCGTATTGTGCAATCATTTCGTTATTAACCGGAATATTGTTAATCTTCATATTCACCAAAGTCTGAACATCTACATCCGGGAACATTTTTATAAGACGATTGAAATCCATAAGCGTATTTTTATCAACTGACTGTCCGTTTGAAAGAAGTGACTGAACAAGCTGCATTGTTCTGTCACTTGATGTAATTCCGGCTTCTTTTAAAGCATTGGAAATAAACTGTCCCGCAGTCAAATCCTGTGCCGAAACTAAAGAATCGGAAGTCTGCACAACAGTACCCGCCTCATTTGCAGACGCATTAAGCTTAGCAGCCTCCGGGGCAGCCGCACCCGTCTGTCCGCTCTGCATAAACTTGCCTGTATCAAGGCTTGTGTATGTACTGTTGTATAAACTTCCGATTTGTCCGTTATTCAAGTAGTTTTCCCCCTACTCTTCATCTACAAAATTCTTTATAAAACTTCTTCTGTGTATTGGCGACGGACCATAAGTCTTAATTGCCTCTATGTGACTCTGCGAGCCATAACCCTTGTGTCCTTCAAAACCATACTCAGGATAAATAATGCTGTATTCCTTCATCATCCTATCCCTAGTAACCTTCGCAAGGATACTTGCTGCCGCAATCGAGATACTCTTGGCATCACCTTTGATAATCGGCACCTGTTTTGTCTGTACCCGAGGAATAGTCACGGCATCATTTAAAAGCAAATCCGGTGCAACCGCCATCTGCGCAATCGCACTTCGCATAGCCTCATATGTTGCCTGTAAAATATTAATCTCATCAATACGCTCAGGAGTTGCTATACCGATTCCGTAAGCCACCGCCTTCTCTTTAATGATATCGTATAATTCCTCTCTTTTTTTCTCCGTAAGCTTCTTGGAATCGTTAATATACAAAATATCGCAATCCTTCGGTAAAATAACAGCACCGGCAACAACAGGTCCCGCAAGCGGTCCCCTTCCGGCTTCATCTATACCACAAATATAAGCATAATCAGAATACTTCTTCTCGTACATCTTCATGCGTTCTGTACGCTCTTTTTCCGCAAGAAATGCCTCATAACATTTATCGTACTTTGCAACCAATGTCTTAACCCCTGCACGCTCATCCGCCCTAAAGTTCTCAAGAACCTGCGGCAAAAGCTCCACATCGGTGCTTTCGAGTATTTTTTTAATTTCCCCAATCTTTTGTTCTGCCATAAAATCCTCCGTATTATTCTGGCTTTTCAAGTGTAATCTTACCCAGCTTACCTTCTCTGAATTCGTCGAGAATTAACTTCGACGCTTTATCAAGGTCAAGCTCATCTCCCTTGGCCTTACAGTTACGGTTTGCCGCTATCTCTGTAAGAATCTCTACAAGTCCGGCATCCTCATTTACCTGATATCTGTCGGCAAGAATACCTTTATAATCTGCTTTAAGATACTCAATAAGTTTAAGCGAAAGTTCTGAGATATTAAGAATTTCATCCTTAATGGAACCGATAAGTGCAAGTTTTATACCTACAGTCTGGTCATCAAACTTCGGCCAGAGAATACCCGGTGTATCAAGAAGTTCTACATTCTTATTAAGACGGATCCACTGTTTCCCCTTGGTAACACCCGGCTTATTACCTGTCTTGGCACATGCTTTACCTGCCAAGGTATTGATAAATGTAGACTTTCCGACATTCGGAATTCCAACAACCATTGCTCTTACAGGCCTGTTAAGAATACCTCTTTTTCTGTCGCGCTCTATCTTCTCCTTGCACGCAAGTAAAATTGTATTCTGCACCGTCTTAACACCCGCGCCGCTTCTTGCATTAAGCTTAACAACAAAATATCCTTTTTCCTGAAAAAACTTGTCCCATGCATTAGTTCTCGCTTCATCTGCAAGGTCTGATTTATTCAGCAAAATAAGGCGCGCCTTGTTCTTACCAAGCTCGTCTATATCAGGATTACGGCTACTCATTGGTACTCTTGCATCCAAAAGCTCGATTACAAGATCTACAAGCTTTATATCCTCTTCCATCATTCTTTTTGCCTTGGTCATATGACCCGGATACCACTGAATATTCATTCTGCCGTCCTCACTTTACTCTATAAATCCAAAATCCGTTATGCCGGTTATTTCAAACCAGGCTTTTCCGATTATATTCTCTCTTTTAATATTACCTACAGTCGTAAAACGACTGTCTTCACTGTTATTACGATTATCTCCAAGAACAAAATACTCATCTTCTCCAAGAAGTATCTCGCTCTCTGCAACACCGGCACTTAATATAGCATCACCACCGATATCATTCCTCAAAACTTTTCCGTCAATATACACCTTGCCGTTCTCTATCTTAATTCGCTCACCCGGCATGCCAATAATACGTTTTACATACTTACCGCTATCTGTACCGTATACAATAACGTCAAAGCGTTCTATCTTAGATATGGCATATGTAAATTTATTTATCAAGACAACATCATTGTTGGTAAGTGTATTATCCATAGAATACCCTGAAACAACTGCAGTATTACCAAAATATACAAACAAAAATAAAGCAACACCCGCAACCACAACAATATCTGTTAAAACCTTCATTACAAGGACAAGATAATTCTTATCCTCTATCCTTCGTTCGTACCTTTTCAATCCCATCACCCTTTGATATTCAAAAAAGGGACAAACACTTTCGTACTTGTCCCTTCCTGATTACATAATTACTTAATTAACTCTTTAACCTTAGCCTTCTTACCAACACGCTGTCTTAAGTAGTTAAGTTTAGCTCTTCTAACCTTACCAAGTCTTACTACCTCAATCTTGTCAACGATCGGTGAATGTACCGGCCATGTCTTCTCAACGCCAATTCCGTTAGAGTTCTTTCTTACAGTAAATGTCTCACGAGCGCCTGTACCCTGTCTCTTAAGTACTGTACCTTCGAATACCTGAATTCTCTCACGGTTACCCTCGATAACCTTAGCGTATACTTTAACTGTATCGCCTACATGGAATTCTGTTACGTTCTCTTTTAACTGCTCGTTCTCAATTGCTTTAATAATATCGTTCATTTGTTCCTCCTTGATATCTGGATGTTCTTAACACATTCGTGACAGAGGACCATCTCGTTTTCTCACAGCTTTACTATAATATCACACTAAAAAACAAATTGCAAGTATTTTTTGCTTTATTTTTCATTAATTATACATCACCGCTTTTTTACCCAAGAGGAAGGGATGCCTCTTCCGGTTTCACCTTCAAAAGCATCCCCTTTTTTAATACTTTATCTTATCTAAAAAAACCTTTAAAAGCATTTTTCAATACATTATGTATCTTACTCGCAACCACAACAACTTCTTTAATAGTAGGTTGCTTTATTTCAGGTATATGTATTGCCGGTATTTTTATACTCGGAATATTGATACCCGGAATATTAATGCCCGGAATATTTATTTCAGGAATATTTATTTCGGGAATAATCGGTCTCTCCGGCTGCTGAGGCTTCTCGGGTTTCTCCGGCTTCTCAGGTTTCTCGGGTTCCTCTGGTTTCTCCGGCTTCTCGGGTTCCTCAGGTTTCTCGGGTTTTTCGGGGTCTACCGGCTCCTCAGGATCTTCAGGGTCTACCGGATTCTCAGGATCCTCGGGGTCTACCGGCTCCTCAGGATCTTCAGGGTCTACCGGATTCTCAGGATCCTCGGGGTCTACCGGATTCTCGGGATCTTCAGGGTCTACCGGCTCCTCAGGATCTACCGGATTCTCGGGATCCTCAGGATCTACCGGATTCTCGGGATCCTCAGGGTCTACCGGCTCCTCGGGATCCTCAGGGTCTACCGGCTCCTCGGGATCCTCAGGGTCTACCGGATTCTCGGGATCCTCAGGGTCTACCGGATTCTCGGGATCCTCAGGGTCTACCGGCTCCTCAGGATCTTCAGGATCCACAACAGGAATCTCTACGCCTTCTTCAACCACATCAACCGTATATTCTACATTTGCAGTATCAAGCTGCATATTAAGAACAACATCACTCTGGTCCTCACCAAGATATATACCAACATGTGTCGGCTGGTTATATGATGTATTCTGATTAGCTACCGAATTACGATATACCGGATCGTGCATCAATGTATAAATCATATAATCTGTCTCGATTGTTGTCATGTAAATGCGAAGTTCTGTATCATCATTATTACGAACAACAACCTCTTCACGCCAGTCACCAAACAAATCGGCTGTAAGGCTCGGTGTATTCTTAGTCCAGTTACACAATTTGGTACCTTCAAGTGTATCTAAAACATCGCACTCTTCTGTTTCCCAATTGTACTTAGAAATTACCATATTTCCTTCTGTACTTGCACCATCTCCAAGCTCACTGAGGAGATCGCCATCCCAGTATAATACCCAGTTCATAGGTACATTCTTAGATGTGGATATTATAGAACCATCAAAACCGTAAATACCGCTTCCTACGGCTGCAGCCCATGATTCATATCCCGGATTAGGTGTAATATTCGCTGCTACACCACGTCCAACATCCTTCTTCGTAAACCATGAGCCAAGAAGTCTTGAACCTGTACCGGCATTAACTAATGAGTAGTTAAGTGTTGCATCTGTATGCTCCTGCGGAGTAAATACATACAAATTATTGTTATTAGGATTCATTGCCGCAAGATGGATTGAATCTGCATGACCTGCGTAATCCTGACCCTCAACACCGTTCTTTACCCAAAGCACACTGCCGTCATGGTCAATTGCCATAGCGCCGATTACAAGCTCATCAAAGCCATCATTATCAACATCACCTGTAGCCATATTATGGTTACCCTTGCCAGAATACTCAGTACCGCTCTCTACTACGAAGTTCCACTCAAGATTAAGTGCTCCGTTTCTCAATGTATAAGCAGCTACAGTTGTCTTATCATAGTAACCACGGTTAAATAATACTGCAGGAATAGTTTCCGTACAATTCTCATCACTCTGATCTGCAGGAAGGTATGCAATTGCAATATTGTAACGTGCAGAACGGTTACCACCATCTTCCTTACCCCAGTCAGCATATTCGCCTGTTACGTTTACGAAATCAATTGTGCTGATTTCTTCACCTGTCATACCGTTAAATACTGTCACATATTCATTTGAAGTACTTGCCGCATGACCGTTTGAATTGATATTGGTTCCGGGTACAACACTCTTATCTCCGATATAAGAAACAATTGTGCTCTCATCGGTCATATCAAACAAACCGTCTGCATTAGGCTTATATGTTACGGAACCGTCTGAAGTCTTAACAAAAAGCTCTGCTTTACCGTCTTCATCCAAATCATAAAGCATGAAAGGATTGAAATGTGCACCCGAAGGCATTTCAAGACCAAGGTTAAGTCTAAAGAGAGGTGTTCCGTCCATCTCATACACATCAAATATTGTGGGAGATGAAGGCTCAACTGCACTACCTGAGTCAAATGCATCACTCGGCATCCATTTAATGATAATCTCGTACTGACCGTCACCGTCAACATCTGCGGTACCTGCATCATTCATCGAATATGTAGCAAGATTACCGTTCTTATCTGCCTGCGGTTCAGGTTTCTGCATAGGTATCGCAACATAATCCTCTGATGTTGCCTTTACTTCATCACTGTTATAAAGAAGACCGTTCTGAAGCTTACCTACTGTATAAACATCTCCTGCCTTACCGTCTTCATCTACGAAGTTTGTCTTATTATCGATAGGTGCGCTGTTTACAAGTTCACCGTTACGATATACGTTAAACGCAATATCCTGACCGTACTCTGTCACAAGAAGTCTCCATGACACAAATACGCCACCATCTTTTTCTATTGCGTATACACCTCTGTCAAGATATTCCATTGAACGTGTATATGCATTGTAGTTACCCTCGTTCTCAAAGTAGCTTATACGATAATAAACATCATATACATAATCCGCTCTCTGTGCGCTCGGATCATCAGGGTTCTCATTCAGAGAAATCTTATCTTCAAGAACAGAATAAACACCGTCTTTTGAAATAATATTGGCACCATATACATAAATACCCTCTTCTGCTGAGTTAAACTCAAGTATAGGTGTCCACTCACCAACTTCTACTGTTCCAATGTTACCATTACTCATATGAGCAATAACTGTCGTCGGGAATGTAGCGGGTAATTCCTCACCGAATTCCAACTCTAATGTTGCAGGGCTATATACATAAGTCGGATAAGGAAGCTGAGTATAAGTCATTGTAAAGCTTGCATTTAATTCGAAGTAATTTGTGTAGTCTCCGAGTACAAGTTCCGCTGTCCATACATAATCCGCATCTGTATTAGCATCAAACTCAGGTGTTGATACCCACTCACCAACCGGCAATTCAATTGTTGTTCCATCACCCAAGCCAACTTTTACTGTTGTAGGGAACTCAAATGCATCGAACTCTGTCTTTGCAACCGCAACATTTACAGGATTAGTTACTTTAACGACATCATTTGCATCAAATTTAACATAATCTGCAATAACATTATCAAGTCCCATAGTTACACTTGCACCACTTGACAATTTACTCATATGAATAACCATTGCTCTGATGCCGTTTGCTTCAGTCTCAATCGGTATATCCGTCATAGTAAATGTATTGTCGGGATTAGCCTTATCTGTAATTGTTAAATCCGCTGTATGAGCAAGATAATCAAATGTTACACTTACATTAAACCACTTATTCTGTCCGCCAAGTCCTGTATCAATAGCATCAGCTGCACTGATTGAACCCTCAAATGCATTCTGTGTTGTTGAACACATTCCTAACGGATTCTCTGTAAATGCCGTAATATTGTAATTCTCATCAAAACGAAGTGTGAAATATGAATGCCAGCTTGCATTGGATACAAACATAATCTGTCCGTATGCCTTACCGTTATTATTAATCGGCATCCAATCAAAGCTTACTGTCGCACCTTTAATAATACCGCCATCCAAGTCTAAACGTGATCCACGATCACCATTACCTGTAACACTTGCATTAAGGTATCCGTTACCGTTTGTATCTGTTCCGTGTACAAAAGTAAAGTAGCCTGAACCTGAAGTGCTGTCCATACCTTTACCCCAAGCAACAGAAGGAATCAACTCACTTTCAAAAGTGAAATCATTGTAATAATCATGTGTATCATCAGAAGCAACACTGTACTCCATAACATATGTTGCTTTAAGTCCCTTAGTATTTGCATACTCTTCGGGAGCAATAATATCTGCCGTCCATGTATATGCGCCCTTTACAGAAGCATCAAACTGCTCGCATACCCAAGACTCTGCATCAATCTCAACAGTAATTGTCTCACCATTTGTAAGTAATGCGGAAACACTTGTAGGATGAGCGTAACCTGCTTCATACTCTTCCTGTGTAACTACAACATTATCAATTGTACCAAGAGAGTAGATTGTAACTACATCATCTGCTGCTGTCTTTTCTACATAGCTGATAGCAAAATCATCAATGCCTGTAGTAGTTGTAACCTTTGTACCTCCATCTAAATCGAAAGTTACAAATGCCATTGCATCAACTTTCTGAACAACCTCAACGATTGCTGTGGTTGCAACGGCAACTCCGCCAACATAAATTGTTGCGGTATCGTTTGCAAAATTAAAATCAATGCTGATATCATACCAACTACTGTTTGCTACTGTTGCACCTACCGCAACCTTCGCATTAATTCCGCTTGTTGAATAATACAGACTTGAGGCATCACCTGCATTACGCATTTCACCATAGTATAATGAGAGAATCTCTGTCTCGCCATCCATAAACTTAATGCCTGTAAAACCTGCTCTGTTTGTAGATGTCTGTCCTCCGAAGTACCATCTGAAATCAATAGTTGCTTCATTCATCTTAGGCATATCTGCAAACACTTTTGTAGTTGTAGTAGTACGAGCCTCTTTCTTGTAAAGCTGTAAATACTTATTACCTGACATCGCACTGTCATCAACAATTGTAACACTTGTTGCCAAATCACCTGTCATATCCCAGTTTGTGGAAGTCTCATTCTGGAAGTCATAAACAACTGATACTTTCTCTACAGCCAAATCCTTCAACTCGCCAAAGAGATATTCGGCAATCTTGATACCAAGATATTCTTTATAATGGTTATGGTCTACATACCAACTCTGAACCATCTCAAGAACAGTTGTATATGAAGTACCATATTCTGCATTATATGCAGTTACACTGTCAGCTGTCAGAGTGTTCATCCAATCCTGACCCCACTGACCTAATTCTATGATGTTAAGACCTTTTTCCTCTGCAATCTGTCTGAGGACATCATTTCTTGCACCATCACCACGGCTGTTTGTAAATGTGCCTGTGGTTGAATCATAATTTGTTGCAACTCTGTCACCTACAGGACCGTCGGGAGTTGCTGTTACGATTACGGGGATACCTCCTCTTTGGAGAATAGCTTCTACATAATACTCACTTATTAATGTGTAGTAAGATGCTGACTCGCCTGTCTCTTTTGAGTTAATACCCATATTTACAGTTACGTAATCACCGGGGCAGATAGCAAGAAGAACTGCTTCCACTCTGCCTTCGTTATAATAGCTTACGGAATCACGACCTGCCATACCATGATTAGCAAATCCACTGAATGCAGAAGGAACAATTACTTTACCGTCTGCTACGCAGTTACCCCATGACAATGCACCTGATGCATTGTTCTTTGTTGTAGAGTCACCGATTGCATAAATCATAGGCTTCTCAAGTGCAGTCTTCTCTGCCGCCTGAGAAATCTCAATTGTTGTTACTGTTGAATCTGCGGGGAATGTCAAATCTAATACACCGTCACAAACAGCAACGCTGAATGTTGTACCGGACTTTGTAATTCCTGTTGTTGCTGATACTGATTCAACAACTTCTGACTTCATGCTTGCTGCAGATGTATTTACTGTAACTGTATAATTTCCATTCGGAACAGTTGCCTTAAATCTGAAATCAGCAGTACCTGTTACATTATTTGCATTTACGGTCAATCCGTCTGTATTGGCAAATCCGTAACCAAGCTTTGCAGTATACAAAGTATCTGTTACCTGAGTATAGCCTTCTGCCGCATCAGCCGAACCGAACGCAAAGGATAAACCATGAATATTAACTTTTACTTTTGTTGAAAGACCTTCTTCATTAACAGCCTTAACATATACAACTGCGGGTGATGCACCTGCTTCAACCGTAAGAACACCGTTTTTAAAGGTTACTCCCTTAACTGTTGTCTCTGTTACACCATCTTTTGCAAGAAGTGTATATGTAATAACACCACCGTCAATCTCAACACCTGAACCGTCACGTGTTACTGCAGTAAAATTGCAAACAATTGCATCTTCGCCTGTAAACGGAATTGTGATTGATGATGCTGACTGTGTAAATGCTACTACATTTGATGATGTTGTAAGCTGAATTGTAACCTCAGCCTGCTTTCCATCCTTTGTTGCAACCACAGTTACTGCACCCGATGCACCTTCACTTACTGTAAGTGTCGCTGTCTGTGCACCTGTAGAGGTAATCTCTACATTTGCATACTCTTCAGCCAAAGACCACTCTACAGCACCTGTCATCTTAACGCCTTCTGCACTTGTAAGAATTGCAGACAAATCTACAACTGCTGCTTCTTCACCTTCTTCAGGAACCTTTACTACGTCAGCGCCTGCACCAACTGTCATTGATGCCAATGTAGGTCTGTATGACTCGAAGCTGTTTAAGTACATAGGCCATGTACCGATGAAGCAGAAGTACTTCTGAGTACTTGTATCATTGGTCATATCAATATCACTGATCTCACCAACTAATGCACCTGTACTGTCATATACAGCCAATGCAACCTTCTGAACACTTGCATCTGCAGTTACAACAATACGATACCACTCATTTGTATTAAGACCTGAAATTGTCTCAGTACCCAGAGTAATTGCGCCTGAGCCGAATGATGCTGTCCACTCAGGATTATTCGTACCATTGTTAGGTGTATTTGCATATACACCAAATGCCATGTCTGCGGTAAATTTTGCAGTAAATTCTATTACATACTGACTGGTCTGATCTGCCCACTGATATACTGCCACAGTAGAACCGCTACCGCCGTTTGAAGCAAATTCAATTGCTTTTTTACCATCATCAGTTTTAACGAGTTTCATTGTCCTTGAACCGTTTGAACCGTAGATTGACCAGTTATTTAAAATAAGATCTTTTCCGTTAATTGCATTTGCAGTTCCCACATAACCGATAAGAGAATCTGCATAATCATCCATATTTACATAGTAACCTGCTGCAGGTGCAAGCTGATTTGCATCTACGCCCGAAGCTCCGATTACTGCAAAAGGAGTTGTAATTGTATAGCTGTCTTCACCATATGTAACTACAGCCTGAACATATCCAAAATAGTTAGAAACACCGTTTCTTACATTAAAGTAAGCTGTTGTTCCGTCAGGAGCTTCGCCATCCGTACCTGCGCCTGTTCCTGCTTCTTTTGTAAGAGAAATATAACCGTCTTCTTCTTCAAGACCGATTACAGACCACTCTACAGTTACTTTATCTGTAATATCTCCGCCCAAGCTTCCGTTACCTTTAACAGTAATAGGCATATGCACTGCAGAACCTTCTGCCGGCTGATTAATAACAGTATTAAGCTGTGAAGAGAATTCTGCACCTATAAGTGTTTCTTCTGTCACTTCACCGAATACATCATGTTCGCTGACTTCACGAACAAGAATATTATCTACTGCCAATACAGGTAAATATCTGCCTGCAAGCATATAGAAACCTGCAACATCACCGTCACCGTCATATGCAGTAACTGCTTTATCCAAAATTGTACCTGTAGAAGAACCTACGATACTTGTGCTTACAAGCGCCTGTGTCTTATCCACATACAATGTATAGTGGCACCACTCACCGCTGGGGATAATTACAGTCTGTGTTCCGTTCATGGTATAAGTAGTGCTTCCGCCACCACCGTTTACCAAATTCATTATGAAACCGCTGCCTGCACCATAGTTAATATTATTACTGATATAAGCAAAATCCGTACTCTTTAATGTAAAATAAGTAGTCTGGTTGTTACCCGGTGTAAGTAAAGCATCAAACTCTACTACATATGCATCCTGTCCCGATACATCCAAACCTGAAAAATTCATGTATGCACCACGGCTGTTTGTACTGGTACCTGAGAAATCATATGCCAAATAATTGGTCATAAAATCATCGCTCTTAATTACAAGCTGGTCTTGCGCATTAGTAGAAGTTGCAACAGTACTTGCATCTGTTACAGCACCAAAATCCTGTACATACATTGTACCCGCATCATACTCTACCCAACCTGCATAGAGTGTCATGTCTGCTTCTACGGTATCATTCTCAAAATCCCATAAGGTTGTGCACTCTGCATCTGTATACCATCCGCCAAACACACAACCTGATGCAGTAGGATCTACAGGCTTAACAACCTTAGAACCAATCTCAACAACCTGATAGCTGTTTGCTGCACCCTTACCGTTGGAATCAAAAGTTACTTTCGCATAACCTTCTGCAAGCTTACCAACGGGAGAACAAGAAATAATATTTCCTTCTGAATCAGCAAATGCATATACATACTCTGTATCTACGATATCTGTATAACCTAAATCATACATACCGCCAGCTACAACAGATGCCCACTTATTAGCACCCTTATAGGTTGAATGCAAAGTATCGCTTACATTCCAGTCAGCTTTAAGTACTGTAGTATCAGAACCATAAAGGCTGTAAAGGAAATTATAACTTAACTTCGAAAGATCAATATAAGCTGTTTCTGTTTCCTCTGCAACATCTGCCATATATCCGGTCCATGCTACAGACTCTTTATAATCATGTGCTGAAGCATTTGGTGATACAAGAATTACTTCTACACCCAAAGCTTCTGCCTCATTAACCATATTTGTAACCGCAGTCTTCATGATTGTTTCCGTATCATAAGACTTATCATTGTATCCGCTCTCTAAGATAAGGATATCACCTTCCTGTGCGCTACCTAAAATCTGAGAGAATGCAGAACCATACAAACCGTTTGCTGTAACACCACTGTTGGCAAGGTCTACAACATCAACATCGTCTGTCAAATAATCTGCAAGTACCTGGCCCCAACCTGTCTGATAATTATTCTCTTCATTACAGCCATTGTAATAAACAGCTACCAAAGAATCGCCAAGTACATATACTTTCTTCAATCTGTTAACAATTTCAGAAGACTTAACAAGCTGAACACTGATGTTCATGTTGCTTGCACTTACACCACTTGTATAATCTGTAGTTGATATTCTGATATTGTCTTCTGCAATTACAATATCCTTTACAGTAAAGTAATTAGGAGTTGTACCATACTGTAAAAGGTTATTTACCAGCATCTGGTCGTTTGCATAAACGTCGCAACGGCTGGTTGTGTTATATACTGTAAAATCATAGCTTCCTGCAGTAACAGGAATATCATAACCTGCAGTACCTTTCTCACCTGCAACACCGATTGCATAGTAAAATACCGGTGTAATCTCAAGCTTATCTGCGCCTGTAGTATCTACACTTGTAGGAGCTGTAGCTACGATTTCCTGGCTTACCAATACACCATTTTTAGAAGTAGTTACGCGATAACCTGAAATATTCTTATCAACAATCAATACAGAAGGATCAACTATAGTAACATCACCTGTTGCATCCATAACTATATTAGTCTCTGTACCTGCTTCGATTTCAACATCATCATCTGAAGTTATGGCACGAACAATAACATTGTCTACAGAGAATGCACCATTGTATCTACCTGCCATAAGATACAAGCCGGCTACATCTCCGTTGCCATTGTATGCTACCAAAATCTGGTCTGCAATTGTTCCTGTAGTATCTCCTGTAATGCTTACAGAAACTTTTCCCAAAGTTGTATCAACATACAACTTATAATGGCACCATTCACCGTTTGGAATTGTCAGAACATTTTCCCCATCATTTACGGTATAATCAGTGCTGTTTGCACCGGCATTTGCTAACTTCAACAAATATCCGCTTGCTGCGCCATAGTTAATATTATTACTTGTATAAGCAAAATCAGTGCCTTTTACTGCAAACTCGGATGCCTTATTGTTTGCAGGCTTAATTGCCATATCAAACTCTACAATGTAAACATCAGTACTTGTGATATCTAACCCTGTAAAGTTCAGATTTGCACCACGACCCCCACTAGGGTTGAGTGCCGTAAGATCATATGACAAATAATTACCATGAACATCATCTGTCGCAATTGCCAATGCGTCCTGTGCGCTGGTAGATGTTGCCACAGAACTAACATCTGTTATTTCTTCAAAATTCTGATAAAATAAAGCGTCTACAACTTCTTCAGGTTCCTCTTCAGGCTCCTCGATAACATTCTCAATCCACAATGCAAACAATGTCATATCTGCTGACACTGTTGTAGCAAAATCCCATGCTGTTGTACATTCTGCATCTGTATACCAACCGCCAAAAGTATAACCTGTAGCTGTAGGTGCTTCCGGTTCTGTCACAGTCTCACCCTTAACAACTGTAACAGCATCTATTTCATCTCCGTAACCATTCATATCAAATGATACTGTTACGTTTTCGGGTTCACTTTCAACCTCACCAAACATATCATCTGCAGTCACTTCACGAACAACAATATTATCTACTGACTGTACAGGATAATATCTTCCTGCAAGCATATACAGACCTGCAACATTGCCTTCGCCGTCATATGAAACAATCATCTGGTCTGCAATGCTTTCACCTGTCGCTCCTGTAATAGTAACAGAAACCTTAGCCAATGTCTTATCCACATACAACTTGTAATGGCACCACTCACCACTTGGAATAGTTACCGTCTCAGTTGTTCCGTTTACGGTATACTCTGTGCTACTTGCTCCACCATTAACGAGATTAAGTAAATACCCACATGCCAAACCGTTATTCATATAAGCATCTCTTGTGTCTGTTGTTCCGGCACTTGCATCTTTGATATATGCAAAATCCGCACCTTTTACTGCAAAAGCTGAGTTCTGACCGTTACCGGGTGTAATTGCCGCATCAAACTCTACAACATACTCATCCAAAGCTGCAACATCTAAATTCTCAAAATTCGTGTATGCTCCGCGAGTATTCTGTGTCCCAGTACTGAAGGTCAAATAATAGCCATGTTCATCATCTGTTGCAACTGACAGATAATCTTGTGCATTAGCTGATGTTGCTACAGAACCTGCATCAGTAATTCCGCTAAAGCTCTGATAATACAAAGCGTCAATATTTTCCTCAGCAGGATCCTCTGTCCATCTTGCATAAAGTGTCATGTCTTCTGATATTGCAGTTGCAAAATTCCATTCTGTTGTACACTCAGCATCTGTATACCAACCTCTGAAAACATAACCCTCCGCAACAGGTGCCGTGGGTTCTGCTACTGCCTCTCCCGAAAGGATCTCTACTGCTTCAATAGCATCTCCGTATCCGTTCATTTCAAAAGTAACAGTTACATTTTCTGTCGCAACCTCACCAAACACATCGTCTGTTGTTGCTTCACGTACAACAATATTATCAAGAGACTGCACCGGATAATATCTGCCGGCACGCATCTGAATGCCCGCCACATTACCTGCGCCATCATATGAAACAATCATATCCTCTATAATGCTTCCTGTAGTTGCACCGGTAATGGTAATGGATACCTTACCTAAAGATTTTGCAACATACAACACATAATGGCACCATTCGCCACTCGGAATTGTTACACTATTCGTCGTTCCGTTTACCTTATATTCCGTAGAACTTGCTCCGCCATTTACAAGATTAAGCAAATAACCGCTTGCAACAGCATTATTCATGCTTTTGCTTGCATACGCAAAATCTGCTCCCAAAACGGCAAAAGATGACTCCTGATTGTTACCGGGTGTAATTGCTGCATCGAACTCAACAATATATGTATCCTTTGTTGAAACATCCAATCCGGTAAATTTCATCTCCGCACCACGCGTATTCAACGAACCTGTGCTAAATGTTAAATAATTACCATGTTCCTCATCTGTCCCTATAGACAGACTGGTCTGTGCATTGGTAGATGTTGCCACAGTAGCAGCGTCCGTTACGTCGCTAAAATCCTGTACATACAAACCAATGTCCGATCCTGTAGTTATTTCCTCTGTTACATTTGTATCATCAGCAAAAACAGGTGTTGCATTAGCCATACATGATAACACCATTGCCATAACAAGAACAGATGAAATAACTTTGTTCATTCTTCTCTTAAAACTCATGACTTCCTCCCTTTTTTTAATAATTCCGCCTATATTTTTGGTTTCCTTACCTATACTCTTTTGTGCATATACACTCCTATTCATAAGAAACCGTCTCCTCAATTATACACATGTCACAAAAAGCTTGTAAACCCTTTGTTAAGGTTTTAACGTTGTATTTCTTTGGCTTTTCTGGGTAATTATTACTATATTTCGTTCTTTTCTTTTTAATAGTTTTTTAATTGCTCGGAAACACTTGTTACATTTCTTTATTTTCAGACAAAGAATTGTATTATCCCAAAACTTTCTTTCCGTTCGCGTTTTTTTATAAGGCTTTTGCCAAAAACCTTTTTGTAACCTTTTTGTAACCAAATCGACTTTTTTATTAAAAATTTGCTCTTTTTTACTGTTTTACTCTTAATTTTATTATTGTATTTAAATTACGCAAATTTTAACACAATATTTTTTGTAACCGTTTTGTGACCACAAAAAAAAGGACAAACATATTCATGTCTGTCCTTTGTCAATCACATAATTATTTACACAACTCCGCAACCACTTTATTAATCACAGAACCGTCAGCCTTACCCTTAAGTTCCTTCATAACATTCTTCATTATCTCGCCTTTATTCTTAGTCTCAATCACATCTGCAAACTTATCCTTAAGAAAAGCCTCAACCTCTTCCGCCGACATAAGCTTCGGTGCATACTCGCTGATAACATCATAACGAAGCTGATACTCTGCTTTAAGGTCCGTACGCTCAGCCGGGCATGTGTCAAGCTGTTCCTTCGCAGTCTTAAGTTCCTTAAGTACCGCACGATCCACAAGCTCGTCCTGAATATCCTCTCGTGTACCCTCGTCAATAGCAAGCTTCTTAACAGCCGAGATAAGCGCTGAGATGCTGTCCTTTCTACCCTTGTTGCGAGCCTTCATTGCCGCAATCATGTCTTTTTGCATTGTTTCGAATTTCATATTCTTATCCTCCTATTTTTGTTCAATTCCAAGCTCTTTGTGAAAATATCGTAATGTTGAAAATAAGTATCGTCTTCTAAATTCAGAAGGATGTAATTCCTTCTTTCCCATGATATGATCAACATAATCCTCTACAAATTGTAATGCATCACGTTTTATCTTATCAAGCATTATCATTGTCTCATTAAATTCATCATTATCAATTATTGCATCTTTGTCATCTATATATTCTATCTTACTAATAATTATGATTTTAGTATAATCCAACCCTGATTTATGTTCAAGTGACCTTACTGATTTTTTAAACCTATATGCATATCTATGAGTAATCTCTGTCCTAAACGGAACACATATATAATAATCATAATGTGTTTGAAAAAGCAAACAGTTATATGCTCTTGTTCTCTTCTCCAACAATTCAACATACGGCGGATTTGGATACGCCTCATAAAACAGATCCGTAAGTCTTAATATTTGATAATCATTTTCCGGTAATCTTATGTTTATTCCCCCTGTTAAACAAAACGAGAGGTCAACGACCTCTCGTTAAATTCTTCATCACTCGGTCAATTTTTATTTTACCGTCCTGTCAGAACCGTCACAGGACTCATCACTCGGTCAATTTTTATTTTACCGTCCTGTCAGAACCGTCACAGGACTCATCTTTGATGAAGGAAAACATCTCTGTTCTCACTTATATTATACTCAAGTCTTGATGTTTTTACAACTATTTTTTCTTGTAGTCATAAGATAACATATATTGGTAATTTTTGTCAATGACTTTTTTCAAAAATTTTACAATTACTCTTCCACCTTAATCGTCGCAATCATAAGTTCATCAAGCTGCTTCTTATCAACCTCGCCCGGTGCCTGTGTCATAAGACATGATGCATCCTTTACCTTCGGGAACGCGATTACGTCACGGATACTTTCCTCCCCTGCCATAAGCATAACAAGACGGTCAAGGCCGAAAGCAAGTCCTGCATGCGGCGGAACACCGTACTTGAACGCATTGAGAAGGAAACCGAAACGGTCATATGCCTGCTCAAGTGTAAATCCGAGAAGACCAAACATCTTCTCCTGAACATCACTCTGGTGAATTCTGACACTACCACCGCCAAGCTCAGTACCGTTAAGCACGATATCGTAAGCTTTTGCTCTTACTGCGCCCGGATTGGTATCAAGAAGCTCCAAATCCTCATCCATAGGCATTGTAAAAGGATGATGCATTGCAACATATCTGTCCTCTTCCTCTGAGTACTCGAGTAATGGGAACTCTGTTACCCACAAGAAGCGGTAATCATCTTTCTTAAGTAAATCCATCTGTCTTGCAAGTTCAAGACGAAGTGCACCGAGAACATCATAAACAACCTTGTTCTTGTCTGCAGCGAAGAAAATCAAATCTCCGGGCTGTGCGTCCATTGCATCCGCAAGTGCCTTAAGTTCTTCTTCTGTCATGAACTTTGCAAAAGAAGCCTTGTATGTGCCGTCTTCATTCACTGACATGTAAGCAAGACCCTTTGCACCGTAGCCCTTTGCGAACTCAACAAGTGCATCAATCTTCTTACGGGGCATTGTGCCCTGTCCGTCAGCCTTGATTGCACGAACGGAACCACCATTTTCAAGTGCACCTGTAAATACGCCAAAGCCACAACCCTTAACAAGGTCTGATACATCTTTAAGCTCCATACCAAATCTTAAATCAGGCTTATCTGAACCAAAACGGTCCATAGCCTCCTGCCATGTCATTCTCTGAATCGGAAGCTCAACCTTAACGCCAAGCACCTCTTCAAACAATGCTGCAAGAAGTCTCTCATTTACATCGATAACATCATCAACGTCAACAAAAGACAATTCCATATCTATCTGTGTAAACTCAGGCTGTCTGTCAGCACGAAGATCCTCATCTCTGAAGCACTTCGCAATCTGTATATAGCGGTCATAACCTGAGCACATAAGGAGCTGCTTAAACAACTGCGGTGACTGCGGAAGCGCATAAAAACTTCCGGGATGTACACGGCTCGGTACAAGATAGTCTCTTGCACCCTCGGGTGTACTCTTGTTAAGGATAGGTGTCTCAATCTCCAAAAAGCCCTCATTAGCCATAAAGTTTCTTACAAAAGTTACAACCTTGCTTCTCATCATAAGACTCTTCTGAAGGTCAGGTCTTCTAAGGTCGAGATATCTGTACTGTAAACGAAGCTCTTCCTTCGTGTTAATGCCTTCCTCAATCGGGAACGGAGGTGTCTGCGCCTCTGAAAGAATACGAAGCGCTGTAGCGCGAACCTCGATTGTACCTGTCTTAAGATTGGGGTTAACTGCGCCACCTCTGATTACAACATCACCTGTAACAGCGATAACGAACTCGCTTCTTAAAGTCTCTGCCTTTGCAAAGCCTTCCTCTCCGATATCATTAACATCGAAAACAATCTGAAGAAGACCTGAACGGTCTCTAAGATCAATAAAAATCAAACTTCCGAGATTACGTCTCTTCTGAACCCAGCCCATTACCGTAACCGGCCCCTGTCCAATATTCGTTTCCGATACTTCCGTACATCTGTGGCTTCTCTTTAAGCCGTACATGGATTCTGCCATTTTATTATCCTCCTATTTCACAAAGAACTCTTTAAATTCCGTATAGCCCTCTTTCATAAGTTGCTCTTTCTGGAACTTTTTATTCTTATTCATCTGCGCAACCAAAACTTTAATGCCTTTTGTTCTCTCGTCTGCTGCTTCCTTCATTACTTCGCAAACAGCATCCGCAGAAAGCCCCTTCTCCATAAGGAATGCCTTCTTCGCAGTCTCTCCCGGAACCTCAAAACCGTTCTCGAGAAGAATTGTTACGATACGCTCAAAGCCGATTGAAAATCCGCACGCACATGTCTCCATGCCCGTAAACTTACCAATCATCTTGTCGTAACGTCCGCCGCCGCCTACACTGCTTGAGAACTCTGCCATCTCAATTTCAAAAATAGAACCTGTATAGTAAGACATACCTCTTACAAGCGTAGGGTCGAATACAAGGTCAAAATCTGCAGCCTTTACTTTGTTAACGCAGTCCATAATCTGCATAAGATTCTCTGCCGCATCACCCTCGCAAACCTCTGCGAGTTCCTTTGCACAGAACTCAAGACCTGCCCTGTCGCCTGTAATCTTCTCAAACAACTCAAGATATTTGTCAATGCTTGCTTTCTCAAAACCTGCTTCAAGAAGCTCAGCCGCAACACCGTCCATACCTATCTTGTCCATTTTATCAAGAATGATAAATACTGTATCGTAGCTTTCCTCTACAAAACCGCAGTAAGCCGCCATAGCCTTAAGTAAACGTCTGTCATTAATACGAACCTTAAAATTCTTAAAGTTAAGCTTACCTAGCAATGTTGTTGTAGCAAGAATAAGCTCTACTTCCGCAAGGTATGATGCCTCACCGAGGATATCGATGTCACACTGCACGAACTGTCTGAAACGTCCTCTCTGAGGACGGTCAGCTCTCCACACACTGCCAATCTGGAGTGCCTTAAAAGGCATCGGAAGATTATTGGCATTATTGGAATAATAACGTGATAACGGAACCGTAAGGTCGTATCTTAAACCGCTGTCCACAAGATCCTGCTCATTTACGGCAGTCTCAAGATTAAGCTTCTCGCCTCTTTTTAAAATCTTAAAGATTAATTTCTCATTATCGCCGCCCTGCTTACTACAAAGATTCTCGATATGCTCAACACAGGGAGTCTCGATTGATGAAAAACCAAATCCCGAATATGTCTCCTTAATAAGTCTTATTACGTAATCTCTTATCTGCATCTCTGCAGGCAAGATGTCCTTCATACCGGTAACCGGCTTCTTAACTAATGCCATAATAATTCTCCTTTATTTTTTTCAAAAAAGCTTCTCTTTCGTTCTATCATTTCGTCAATTCTCTCGATATAAAGCTCAACGCTTTTGACATTATCGATTCTCTCTATACGTTCTCCGTCAGGAAATACAACTTTAGTTGTACCACCCGCACCGAGTGCAAGAATTGTCTGTTTGTCTTCCAAACTCACACAGCGTTCACGCTTTATCCCGTATTACTCTGTATTATTGAAGTTTTGACCTTTATCGTCCAAACTAAAACAGCGTATTATTGGGTATTATTCCTTTATGATTGATGTACATT
>SVEG01000012.1 GCA_015057505.1 Lachnospiraceae bacterium | reverse complement strand
GATAGGACAGAGGTGGAAGTGCAGTAATGCATGCAGCTGACTGTTACTAATAGGTCGAAAGCTTGACCAAATCAGACCGAAATTTATTGCGAAGCAAGAAATTTTGGTTAGCAAGAGACTAAGATTCTGGGTGGAGTCTTGGTTAGCTAGAAGCGGATAGAACGGATGATGGTAGATTCAATGTGCAGTTTTGAAGGTACAATTGTTTGTTGTATAGTGTAATATAGGGGATTGGTCAAATGGTATGATAGGGGTCTCCAAAACCTTTGGTGGGAGTTCGATTCTCTCATCCCCTGCTTTGAAAAAGTGCTGAAAGTCTGGTGAATACTTGGCTTTCAGCTTTTTATTTTTAGCAAAAGTAATCAAGGTAGTTAAAGTGATAATCAGATATATGGTTTTACTGTAAAATGTGCGTGAAAAATAATTAGAAGTATGATATAATTATTAAGATATTGTATGGAGGAAAATATTTCTTGGAGGTTAGAGTGATTACTAAAGAGATCCCTTTTTTTAATTTGGAGCAGATTGCAGAATCAGGGCAGTGCTTTAGGTGGTTTAAATTAGGTGAGAACAGGTATAGAATAATTGCTTTTGGGAAATATATAGAGGTTTCGCAGTGTGGAACAATGGTAATGTTTGATTGTTCTCAAAAAGATTTTGATAATATTTGGTATAATTATTTTGATCTGGGAACTGATTACGAGAGTATTATTAAAGCGGTGGACGAAAATGATAAATTTTTGTATAAGGCGGTTTCTGTAGCAAGTGGAATTAGGATTCTTAACCAGGAACTATGGGAAATGATCATATCATTTGTTATTTCACAAAATAATAATATACCTAGAATTAAGAAGAGTATAGAAGCGGTTTGCAGAGGAATTGGGAAGCAATTAGAAAAGGATATTTACTGTTTCCCAAGTTATGAGGAACTAAAGGCGGCCGATAAGAGTGCCATAATCGGTGCAGGTCTTGGTTATAGAGATGAATATATATGGGGATTGTGTGAAAAATGTACGAAGGAAATGTTGCTTAATGAATCAAAAGGAATGGGGTATGAAGCAACTCTTAAGTACTATATGAGTTTTAAGGGGATTGGTAAGAAGGTTGCCAATTGCATTTGTCTTTTTGGATTACATCAGCTTGATGCGTGTCCGATAGATACGTGGATGCAAAAGATTATTGATGAGGAGTATAACGGAGTAATTCCTGCGTGGATGACGGGAGAATTTGCAGGGGTATATCAACAGTACGCATTTTACTATAAGAGATATATTGAAGGTAAAATGTAGAACAGTGGAGTGAAACCTGTTATGAAGCAAAAAATTAATGTTAAGGTATTGGGTTTGGTTATTGCGATTTTTGTTATGTGTAGTGGTTGTGCATTGCAAAAAAGTGAGAATGTTAATAAGGGAAGTTTGGCTTATGAAAAGACAAGTAGCATTGAAACATTGCCGTCGGAGTCGACAACAAAACTGATAGCAGAGTCGACAACGGAACTGATAGCAGAGTCGACAACGGAACTGATAGCAGAGTCGACAACGGAACTGATAGCGGAATCGACTATAACCGAGCCGACAGCAACAGAACTGATATACGTCGAAACTACAACAAATGAGTTTGAAGTGATAGAAACGACCACATCGGAAACGATAATAGAAACTACTGTTTCTAAAGAAGGGCAACAATCGGATGGTGAGAGTATTGTATATGCAACGGCTGTTGCCAATATACGTAATAAACCAAGTACCAAAGGAAAAATTATTGGACAAACTTACATAAATCAGGAATATGTATGTGTTGAAAAACTTAATAATGGTTGGTATTTGCTTGAAATTAATGGCGTGCAGGTTTATTCGTACGGAGAGTATTTTTCAAGTAAACCGACAAGTAAAAAGCCTAAAGATGACCCATATACATACGAGGAAATGGTCGCGGATATAGAACGGTTACAATGTAAATATTCTGTAGGTTTTAAGTCAGAGGTTTTGGGAACGACATATGATGATAGGAATATGTATTTGTTGACAGTAGGTAACCCGGAGGCTGAAAAATCAGTGCTTTTTACAGCATCAATACATGGAGCAGAGTATATATCGAGCCAGCTTGTTATGGCACAGGTAGAATACTATCTGGATAATATCAAGGAAAAATATAATGGCGTGAGTTTTGAAGAGATTCTTAATAAAGTGTGTATCTATGTGATTCCTATGGTTAATCCTGACGGTGTGGCAATAAGTCAGAATGGTTTTTTTGCAATACGAAACCAAGAACTTAGAGAAAAGCTTTTTACAATCGGATATACAGATAACTGGTCTTCAAATGCAAGGGGAGTAGATCTTAACAGGAATTTTCCAACTACGGGATTTGGTACAGATAACGGAAAAAAGCAAGCTTATACAGGCCCTTCCTTTAAATATTATGAGGGTGAATGTCCGGCATCAGAGAAAGAGACACAGCTTATAATTGATTTTGTAAAGAGTAAAGAAAATCTGTGTGCATATATTTCGTATCATACAAAAGGAGAAGTTATCTACTGGAATAAAGGACAAAAGGGAGAATTGTATAATAATACATCTAACATAGTCAAGATTATTGCAAAACTGACCGGTTATAAGAATATAAAGGCATATCAGATAAAGAGTGGAATTGATTATGAATGGGCAATTTTAGAGGAGAAAATTCCCGGATGTACCGTAGAAATAGGCGATATGGATTCATATTTTCCTGTGAGACAGTCACAATGGCCGGATATTTGGAAGCGCAATCAATATGTAATGATTGCAGTGAGTAAATATGCATTAGATTGACAAATAGTGACTATTATGGTAAAATGGATGTGCTGTCGATTTTTTGTTGGCAGCAGAATTATTAGGGAGGATATTAAAATGAAAAAGAGTAAGATTTTGGCATGCGTTATGGCATTTGCTATGACATGCGGAATGCTGCTTACAGGATGTAGCGGCAGTGCAGATTCACTTAGAATGGCTACAGGTGGAACATCAGGTACATACTATGGTTTCAGCGGTATTGTAGCACAGGTTTTGAATGAGAAGTTAAGTGATACACTTAAGATTACAGTTCAGTCTACAGGTGCTTCAAAGGCTAATATTCAGTTGCTTGAGTTAGAAGAAGTTGAGCTTGCAATCGTACAGAATGATGTTATGTATTATGCATATACAGGAACAGATATGTTCGCGGGCGAAGAGAAGATTGAGAATTTCTCAGCAGTTATTTCATGCTACCCTGAGGTAGTACAGATTATTGCTAACAAAGATATTAATTCAATTGCTGACTTGAAGGGTAAGAGAGTATCTGTTGGTGATGCAGGTAGTGGTGTTGAGTTTAATGCTAAGCAGATTCTTGAAGCATATGGAATCACATTTGATGATATCACAGTTTCAAATCAGGATTTCGCAGATTCAGCAGACAGTGTTAAGAATGGTACAATTGATGCAGCATTCGTTGTTGCAGGTACACCTACCAATGCTGTAACAGAGCTTTCAATGACACATGATTTCAAATTGCTTTCAGTAGATGATGAGCATGCGAAGGCTTTACAAGAGAAGTACGGATTCTATGCAACAGTAACAGTTCCTGCAGGAACATATGGCTGTGTTAAGGAAGATGTTCAGACTGTAGCAGTTATGGCAACAATTGTTGCACGTAATGATGTAAGCGAAGATACAATTTATGCATTTGTAAAGGGTCTTTTTGATAATAAGGATGCTATAGCAGCGGCTCATACAAAGGGTAACGAGCTTGATGTTAATACAGCAGTTTCAGGTATTTCAATTCCTTTCCATGCAGGTGCTGAGAAGTACTACAAAGAGGTTGGAGCATTAAAATAATTGCGATGAACAAAAAGCGTTTTTATTTTGCAGTGACCGCTGCGGTAATTTTTACCGCCGCGGTCATGCTTTGCATTATTATTTCAATTACAAAAAGTGATAATAAAGAACTTGTATTAAGAGACTTGGACACAGGGAAGGTGTATGCCAGGTATCAGCTTAAAGAAGGCGATACATTTTCAATAACATTTGTACATTCTGTGAACAAAAGTCCGGTAACAGAAGTTTATCAGATAAGGAATGACAAGATTTATCTTGAAGAATGCCTTTATTATGCTTTTGGGGCAGGCGTTGCTACGACTCTTGAAGGAGAGCAGACGCTTAGCTACGGTGAAAATGGGGAAATGATTATAAGCAATATCAATACTTTGATGTATGATTTGATATATGTTGTCGGAACTGTATCGGATCATGTATTGGAGCTTCAGAATACGGAAATAAGTCTGCGTGAGCTCTGTGGGCAAAATAGCAGTGTATCTTTTATATATGAGTAGTACACAGTTTAGATAGAAGGAGGAATTGTTTTGAGTAAGTCGAAATCTTCACAGGTAATTAGTGAGAACATTACGGCCGATAGTCATGATGTGGCTGCTGATGTGGAAGCTATAATGAAAAAATATGACAGAGAGTCTAATGTGCGTTTTTATGAAGGTGTACCGAGGGTTGTACTTAGATATTTGCTGGCGCTTTTTACATTATACTGTGTTTATATTAACATATTTGCAAACTGGGAGACACGTATTGAGCGTGCTTCTTTTGTAGGATGCGTTGTGTTCTTTATCTTTATGCTTTATCCTGCAACTAAGAAGGGTGAATTAAAGCCTAATTACATACCATGGTATGATATAATCCTTGGACTTTTGGGAGCATTTGCTTACTTTTATTTTGTTGCTAACTGTCGTGAAATTATCAGTGCAGGTATTAAGCTTAACGGTTTTGAGATTGTAGTAGGTATTATCGGTATTCTTGTGACTTTGGAAGCATGCCGCCGTTCGGTAGGTATTCCGATTGTAATCGTAGCATGTGCGTTTATAGCATATGCTCTTACACAGAAGTCAGTAAGAATCAATGTGTATAATCTCTTCTTTACAACAGAGGGCGTTATCGGTACACCTACAAGAGCATGTTCTACATTTATTGTATTGTTTGTATTGTTTGGTGCATTCCTCGAGAAGACAGGAATTGCAGATTTCTTCATACAGTTTGCTAATTCAATTTGCGGTCGTTATGCAGGTGGTCCTGCGAAGGCGGCTGTAGTTGCAAGTGCACTTGAGGGTGTTGCTTCAGGTTCTTCGGTTGCTAATACCGTAGGTTCAGGTTCAATTACAATTCCGATGATGAAGCGTCTCGGATATAACAAGGAGTTCGCAGGTGCCGTAGAGGCGGCAGCTTCAACAGGCGGACAGATTATGCCTCCTATTATGGGTGCGGCAGCATTCCTTATGGTTGAGTATTCAGGTTTTGCTTACGGTTCAATTGCACTTCGTGCGATTCTTCCTGCAGCACTTTACTTTATCGGTATTTTCCTTATGGTTCACCTTGAGGCTAAGAAGCTTGGTCTTAGAGGAATTCCGAAGGAAGAGCTTCCGAATTTCTTTAAGCTTGTTTTGAAAAAGGGTTACTTACTTATTCCGCTTATTGTTTTGGTTGCACTTCTTTCTTCCAAGACAATTACATTTGCGGCTATCGTGGCAATCGGTGTTGCAATTCTTGTAAGCATGTTCCACAAGGATACAAGAATTAATTATACAAAGTTTGTTGATGCTTTAGAGACAGCGGCTAAGAATGTTCTTACGGTAGGTATCGCTTGTGCCGTTGCAGGTATCGTAGCGTGTGTAATCACAACTACAGGTATCGGTAACCAGCTTATTACTTTGATCGTAGGTGCTTCAGGCGGTCATAAGATTATTGCATTGTTCCTTACAATGCTTACATGTATTGTACTTGGTATGGGCGTTCCGACTACTGCTAATTACGTTATCATGGCAACAACATGTGCTCCGATTCTTATTGAGATGGGTATTCCCGGACTTGCGGCTCATATGTTTGTATTCTACTTTGGTATTGTAGCAGATATCACACCTCCGGTTGCACTTGCGGCATATGCCGGTGCGGCTATTGCTAAGGCAGACCCGATGAAGACGGGTGTCAATGCTACGAAGCTTGCCATTGCGGCATTTATCGTACCGTACATATTCGCACTTAATCCGGCGATGTTGTTTATTGAGACGAATGCTTGGGAAGTAATTCAGATTGTTATTACTTCGGTAGTTGGTATGTTTGGCGTATCAATGGGACTTGAAGGTTATTGTGTAAAGCATTTGAACCCGGTATTCAGAATTGTTTCGGTTATAGCAGGTTTGCTTCTTATTTATCCCGGAACACTTACCGATATTATCGGTATCGTAATTATTGCTTTTATTATTGCTGAGCAGATTATTACAACCAAGAATAAAAAGGCTGTAGAAGCTTAGAATAAGACAAATAACATGGCGTAGCTTATGGCTATGCCATATTATTTCTTGATGAAGGTCCCGGCTCTTTTAAAACTGAGGTGATAATATGAGAGAAGCTGACAAATTGAATGACAAAGAGATGCGTGAAGTGTTGTTTGATTACTATGAATCTACTAATGAGCGCTTGCGTATTTTTGAAGAACTCTGCATCGCAAAGAGCAGGGCGGATGCGATCCTTGTGAGAGAAAATTGCCTTATAGGATTTGAGATAAAGAGCGACAGGGACAGCCTGGAGCGTCTTGAAAGTCAGGTTAAAAACTACAGTAAATTTTGCAATCTTTGTTATATTGTTACAGGTAATAAGCATATTGATAAAATAACGGAGCATGTACCGGAGTTTTATGGTATTATAAAGATATATTATGGTGAAGATAAAAGGTTGTGCCTTGAGATTGAGCGAGAAGCACAGAGGAATCCTAAGGAAGTACTTAAGCGAAAGCTGAAACACCAGCTGTCGCTTCTTTGGCGACCGGAGATAGTGAGTATTGCCAAGGCAAATAAGGTAAAACCGATTTCAAGAAAGTCTAAACCTAAGATCGCTACAATGCTCGTGGAACAGGTGCCGTTTGATATTTTACAGGGGGCAATTTGTGAGGCATTAATGGAGCGTGATTATACGATTTATCTTGAAAAAGAAGAATCAGAAGCTTAAGGAGGAAGTTTTATGGGACAGAAGAGAACTATGGAATTTAAGATGGAGAGAGAAGGTCTCGTAAAGATTGGCGACGTGGTTGAGATAAGCGAAGGCAAGCTTCCGAAGAGCTATTATTATGTAGTGGAGCCTGCGGTTGCAATGTCTGCCAATTTTCCTTTTAATCAGAGACTTGATGCGAACAAAGGCGTTGTGGTTAATGTATCACAGAATGAAAAAGGTTTTTACGTTACGGTAGAGTTTGATTGAGAATAGTAAGGTTTAGCGGAGGTAATATTTATGTATGATAAGCTGACAAAGAATGATATTGAAAAGATGCAGAAGGAAATAGAGCACCGTAAGCTTGTGGTGCGTAAAGAAGCGATAGAAGCAGTAAAGGAAGCAAGGGCTCAGGGTGACCTTAGCGAGAATTTTGAATATTATGCGGCAAAGCGTGAGAAAAATATGAACGAAAGCCGCATTCGTTATCTTGAGAGAATGATAAAAACTGCGGAGGTTATTTCTGATGATTCGGATGCTGATGAGGTAGGTCTTAACAACACCATTGATTTGTATTTTGAGGAGGATGATGCAGTAGAGACTTATAAGCTTGTGACTAATGTAAGAGCGAGTTCATTAAGCAATCTCATAAGTTTGGAATCACCGCTTGGTAAGGCTGTAATGGGCAAAAAGGTGGGCGACCGTGTTGAAGTTAAGGTTAGTGATGCGTACAGCTATTTTGTTACGATAAAGGCAATTGATAAGTCCACCGATGATTCGGAGGATATGATTCGCAAGTTTTAATGATGACAGAGAAGCTTGGTTGAGGCATGTTGTTTTACGGATAATGTGGCGAGGATATAATATGAGAGTAATAACACTTGTAGAGGACAGTCTTAGTGAAGAACAAAAGAATACAGGATTAAATACTGAACATGGGCTCAGTTTTTTTATCGAGACGGAGAAGCAAAGTTTTTTGTTCGATGTGGGCATGAGTGACTTGTATCGTAAAAATGCAGAAAAAATGGGTATCGATGTGACAAAGGCGGAGTTTCTTGTGTTGTCGCACGGACACTATGACCATGGTGGCGGTCTTAATGATTTTTTTGAAAATACAAAAGAAGATGTGCCGGTGTATTTGAGAAGAGAAGGATTTGGGGATTATTTTTCTCATAGAAAGACAGGACTTAAGTATATAGGACTTGAGCAGGAACTTAAGGAGAAATACCGGGAGAGACTTGTATATACGGAGGATTTGTACAGGATTAATGACGAAGTAAGTATTTTCTCCGTTAACAGAGACAGTGAGAGTTATAAGGATAATCTTCCGGCGGCAAATACAGTACTTAAGAAATTATCCGGGGACGGAGAATATGCCGGTGATGATTTTTTGCATGAGCAAAATCTTGTTGTTGAGTCGAACGGTAAGCTTATACTTATGAGTGCATGTTCTCATTGCGGGATAGTTAATATTTTGGAGCAATTTGAAAGCATTTACGGCAGAAGACCTGATGTGGTTATAGGGGGACTTCATTTGACCAATCCGCAGACTTTTGAGTGCGAGCCCGAGGACAGGCTCGATAGATTGTCAGAGTATTTTTTGCAGGGAAATGCAAGATATTATATCGGACACTGTACGGGAGATGTTGCATTTTTGTATCTTAAGCGTAAGCTTGGAGAACGAATTGAAAAATTGTCTACAGGGATAATAATTGAGATATAATATGTTTGAAAAAAATACTTAACGTGGTATAATACTCACAAAGTGAGTATTATACTCAAGAATCGTAGATTCTTTCGTTACCATGTCAGGTAAAATCAAATGTCTGCTACGCAGCCGCTTGATTTTCTGCAGACATGGTATAATGTGAACAGCGCAAGAAAAAGTGTTTGCTGTGCAAACGCTTTTGGAAACGAAGTTTCCCGTAAAAAGAAAAACAAGCGGCGCGAAGTGACATTTGTTTTTCTTGCGCGTTCAACGAGCAAACCGTCTGCGTAGCAGACGAAAGAGCGCGATAACGCGGGTTTGCGAGTCTGAGATATAGCAAGCGGAGGACTAAGATGAAAATAACATATCAGCAGATAATAGCTAACGATACAGTTAAAACATATATTAAAAAAGCAGACGAGTCTTTAAGTGCGCTCGGGTATACAGAGCACAGCTTTACTCATGTCGGTAAGGTTGCCAAGACTGCAAGTGATATTTTGATTACACTCGGATATTCTGAACATGAAGCGGAGCTTGCGCGTATTGCAGGATATCTTCATGATATCGGTAATGTTATTAACCGTATTGATCATGCACAGAGTGGTGCGGTGATGGCATTTAGAATTCTCGATAAGATGGAGATGGATGCGGAGGATATTGCTACGATAATTACCGCTATCGGTAATCATGATGAGTCCACGGCATTTCCGGTGAATCCCGTGGCAGCGGCACTTATTCTTGCGGATAAGACGGATGTGCGTTACTCAAGAGTACGTAATCAGGATTTTTCAAGCTTTGACATACATGACAGGGTTAATTATTCTGTAAAAGAGGCCAAGCTTGATATCGTAAAGGATTCACATATTGAGCTTGCACTTACTATTGATACGGATTTTTGCGCGGTAATGGATTATTTTGAAATATTCCTTAACCGTATGATTTTGTGCAGAAAGTCTGCAGAGCGACTTGGATTAAAATTTAAATTATTAATAAATGGTCAGAGACTGTTGTAAAAGAAAGGAAGCGTATTGTAATGGCAGAAGAAAAGAGACAGTGTTCAAACACATCATGTTCAAGAGAGAGTTGTGAGGGATGTCCTTCCAAGGAGAAGACAAGTTTTTTGGAGGAAACCAATGAGCTCAATCACATCAATAAAGTTATCGGTATTGTAAGCGGCAAGGGCGGCGTAGGTAAGTCATTTGTTACATCATCACTTGCTGTAGCACTTAGAAGACAGGGCTACCGTGTAGGTATTCTTGATGCCGATATCACAGGTCCTTCAATTCCGAAAATGTTTGGTGTACATGGTAATGTAGAGGGCTCTGAGCTCGGAATATATCCGGCTACAACCAAGGAAGGCATTGAACTTATGTCTGTTAACCTTATGCTTGAGGACGAGGAAGCTCCGGTTATCTGGAGAGGCCCGGTTATTTCAGGCGTTGTAAAACAGTTTTGGAAGGATGTAATTTGGGGAGACTTAGATTTTCTTCTCGTGGACATGCCTCCGGGAACAGGCGATGTACCGCTTACAGTATTCCAGTCATTACCGATTGACGGTATCGTGGTAGTTACTTCACCACAGGATCTTGTTAAGCTCATTGTTAAGAAAGCTTACAACATGGCGGTTAAGATGGATATTCCGGTCCTTGGTCTTGTTGAGAACTACAGCTATATCGAATGTCCTGATTGTAAGAAGAAGATAAGCGTTTTCGGACAGAGCAAAATCGATGAAATCGCTGCAGAGCTTGGTGTGGATGTTCTTGCTAAGCTTCCGATTGTTCCGAAGTGGGCAGAACTTGCAGATGCGGGCGAGTTTGAAGATACTGATAATCCTTATATGGATGGAATTGTGGAAGTGTTGAAATAATAGGTGGGAAGAGTGTTGCGTAATGCGACACTCTTTTTGTTTTGAGGAAAACTTCATTTTACTTTACAATCGAACATATGTATGGTAAAATGAATATACGAACATACATTCGGAAATACTGAAATTACAGGAGAAGAGTGAGAGCAATGTTTTTAGAAGAGCACATGAGTATACAAGAGAAGTTAAGAATCCTTACGGATGCGGCGAAGTACGACGTGGCGTGTACTTCGAGCGGTGTTGAGAGGAAGGGTAACGGTATAGGAATGGGTAATGCGGCGGAATGCGGAATCTGTCACAGTTTTGCGGCGGACGGGCGCTGCATATCGCTTCTTAAGATTCTGTTTACGAATGAGTGTATTTTTGATTGCAAGTATTGTATTAACCGCAAGTCCAATGATGTGCCGAGGGCGAGTTTTACGCCGGATGAGGTGTGCACGCTTACGATGGAATTCTACAGACGTAATTATATCGAGGGGTTGTTTCTTAGTTCGGGTATTCTTAAGAGTCCGGGTTATACGATGGAACTTATTTATCAGACGGTTAAGAAGCTTCGCGAGGAGCATCATTTTAACGGGTATATACACGTGAAGGCGATACCGGGTGCACCTTCCGAGATAATAGAGAAGACAGGGTTTCTTGTGGACAGGATGAGCATTAATCTGGAGCTTCCGACTGCGGAAGGCTTAAGGACTCTGGCGCCGCATAAGACACGTAAGACGATTCTTACACCGATGAAGCAGATTCAGACGGGGATTGAGACGAGTAAGAATGAACTTGCTATTTATCGTCATGCACCACAGTTTGTACCGGCGGGACAGAGCACGCAGATGATAGTGGGTGCTACGCCGGAGAATGATTATCAGCTTATTACGGTGGCAGAGGCTTTGTATGCGAAGTATTCGCTCAAGAGAGTATTTTATTCGGCATTTGTTGCTGTTAATAAGGATAAGATGTTGCCGGATAATCCCGACGGACCGATGCTTCTTAGGGAACATAGGCTGTATCAGGCGGATTGGCTTTTGAGGTTTTACGGGTTCTCAGCGGGAGAACTTCTTAACGAGGAACGGCCGAATTTTAATGTGCTTTTAGATCCAAAGGCAGACTGGGCGGTAAGGCATCTTGAGCATTTTCCTGTTGAAGTTAACAGGGCGGATTATCAGATGCTTCTTAGGGTGCCTGGAATTGGTGTGAGGTCGGCTAAAAGAATAATTCAGGCACGGAGGACGATGCTGCTTGGTTTTGATGAACTGAAACGGCTCGGAGTTGTGCTTAAGAGAGCAGTGTATTTTATTACGTGTAAAGGTAAGATGATGTATCCGATTAAGATACAGGAGGAAGCGATTACGAGTCATCTTGTTTATGACGACAGGCGTAAGCTTCTGGAACTTCAACAGGGGAATGAATTCAGACAGATGTCTTTGTTTGAGGACTATAAGATTAATATGCCGCCGACGGTAGAGGAGAAGAAGAGTATAGTGTTTGGTGAGATGTAAGCGCAGATTATATGTGGCATGTAGTGTGAGTTGAGAAGGTTAGATATAGAGTTTGAACGGAGATAAAAATAATGGAGGATTTTTCTGCTTATAAAAAAATATTTATCTGCGAAGATGATTTTGCTTCAATTATGACGGCAGTATACGATGCGTGGGACTTTAGCAGAGGGAAGAAGCATGATTTAGTCAGGATTGAACTTGTCGGCACAGGGAATTTTGAACTTTTTGCGAAATATGTGGAAGTGCAGGCTGATGAAGACAAGTGTGCGAAGGTGGTACGCTCAATCCGTAACAAGATTTCGGAAGAAGTATTCGGTGAAGTGTTTAGAGGAACATTGTCTGATAAGCCGGATAAGGCGAATGCCATATATCATTTTTTGGTGGAAGCATTTAAGTGTGGACGGGGAGTTCTTTATAATTTTGGGAATCCTGCGGTAATGAGGTTATTTGAACTGACAAGATATGTCGGTAATGAACAGCATCGTTTGCTTGGGTTTATCAGGTTTGAGGAATTATATAATGGTGTTTTGTTTTCTAAGATTGCACCTGTTAATAATGTGCTTACCTTGATTGCACCGCATTTTTGTGACAGGCTACCTAATGAGAACTGGATAATATATGACGAGAAACGTAAGATAGCAGCGATACACAGGAAGCAGAGTGGTTGGTGTCTTACAAGTGATGCGCTTATGCTGGAGAGAATCGTAAGTGCTGAGACGGAGAAATTTTATAAGGACTTGTGGAAGACCTTCTTTGATACGATTGCTATAGAAGAGCGTAAGAATTATAAGTTACAAAGACAATTGATGCCTTTACGTTATCGCGAAAATATTGTAGAATTTAAGTAATTGTTTTCATGATTAATTTGGTAAAGGGAGCATACGGTTATGCAGGATGTAAGGATTTCGGTACGTAATCTTGTAGAGTTTATTATGCGCGGCGGTGATATTGATAACCGCTTTGTTTCGGGTGATAAAGACAGTATGCTTGAAGGTAGCAGGATACACCGCAAGATTCAGAAGAGCATGGGTGGCAATTACAAGGCTGAAGTTTCACTAAAGCACTGTATTGAGTTTGAGGACTATTTTTTGCAGATAGAAGGACGTGCAGACGGAATTATTACGGATGAAGACGAGGTCTGCATTGATGAGATTAAGGGAATTTACAGAGATGTGGTATATCTTGATGAGCCACTACGGGTACATAAGGCACAGGCTATGGTGTATGCCTATATATATGCTGTGCAGAATGACCTTGATGAGATAGGTGTGCAAGTTACTTACTGTAATATTGAGACGGAAGCGATAAGACGCTTTAAATCAAAACATAGCATGGAAGAACTTAAGGAATGGTTTGATGAACTTATACGAGAGTATAAGAAGTGGTCGGATTTTCAGAGTGAATCGGCTAAGAAGCGCAACAGTTCAATAAAGACAGTTGAGTTCCCGTTTGAGTACAGGGAAGGGCAGAGGGATCTTGCGGTGTCTGTATATAGAACAATACAGCGTGGGAAGACATTGTTTATTCAGGCACCAACAGGTGTAGGCAAGACCATGTCAACGGTATTTCCGGCAGTGAAGTCTATGGGAGAGGGGCATGCGGAGAAGCTTTTTTATCTGACGGCTAAGACTATTACGAGAACTGTGGCAGAGGAAGCTTTTGCAATTCTTAGAGAGAAGCAGGGACTTCATTTCAGGGCAGTTACGATTACTGCCAAGGAGAAGCTTTGTTTTTGCGAGGCGACAGATTGTAACCCGATAAATTGCCCATATGCGAAGGGACATTATGACAGGGTTAATAATGCTGTGTTTGATATTATAAATAATGAGCAGGCGATAAGTCGTGAATGTATAGAAGCGTACGCTAAGAAGCACGATGTTTGTCCGTTTGAATTTTGCCTTGATATAAGCAACTGGGTGGACGGAATAATATGTGACTACAATTATGTTTTTGACCCGAATGTCAAACTCAAGAGATATTTTGCGGAGGGTGTGAAGGGCGATTATTTGTTTTTGATAGATGAGGCACACAATCTTGTGGAGCGTGCCAGGGAAATGTACAGTGCAACTCTTTACAAGGAGAGTTTTTTAGAGACAAAGCGAATTCTGGGAGACCGTTCTAAGAAGATAAGTCGGGCACTCGACAACTGTAATAAGATACTGTTGGAGTTTAAACGAGAATGTGTGAATGGTTATGAGATTATTCCGAGCGCAGGCGGCTTTGTGATGGGACTCATGCGACTTGTCGGAGAGATGGAACAGTTTCTTGAGGACAACAGGGAATTTGAAGGCAGGAAAGATATTCTCGGATTTTATCTCGAGGTAAAGTTTTTTCTTGCGATTCATGACCTTGTTGATGAGAATTACAGGATTTACACAGAGATAGAAGAAGACGGAAGATTTAAAATCAAGCTTTTTTGTATTCATACGGCTAAGAATCTTAAGGAATGTATGGATAAGGGCAAGAGCAGTGTGTTGTTTTCGGCGACTCTTTTGCCAATAATGTATTATAAAGAACTTTTGAGTGGGAATAAGGATGATTATGCCGTTTATGCACCGTCACCGTTTGACAGGGATAAAAGGCTTCTTGCTGTTGCAAAGGATGTAACGAGTAAGTATACAAGACGTACGGCAAGTGAATATGAACGGATATTCAGATACATTGAGACGGTCGTTTCCGCCAAAAGAGGCAATTATATGGCTTTTTTTCCGTCGTACAAGATGATGCAGGAAGTTTATGCACTTGTAAGTGAAGATATGGGTATTGAATATATCATGCAGACGGGTGAGATGTCAGAGATTGAGCGTGAAGAGTTTCTTGCGAAGTTTGAAGAACAAAAGCAGCATTCACTTGTGGCGTTTTGTGTATTGGGCGGTGTTTTTTCTGAGGGAATCGACCTTAAAAATGACAGTCTTATCGGAGCAATTGTAGTCGGTACAGGGCTTCCGATGGTATGCACGGAGCGGGAGATACTTAAAAGTTTTTATGATGAATTATGTGGCAGGGGCTTTGATTATGCTTACAGATACCCCGGTATGAATAAGGTGCAACAGGCAGCAGGAAGAGTAATAAGAACGGATGATGACGAGGGCGTGATTATACTTCTTGATTATCGCTTTTTAGAGAGAGATTATACCGGTATGTTTCCGAGGGAATGGATGGATTACAGGGAGATGACTCTAACGGAAGCAGAGGATATTTTACGGACTTTTTGGGAGGATAGGAAGAATGAAGGTTAATTTTGAACTGTACAGAGTGTTTTATTATGTGGCATCCACACTTAGTTTTTCAGAAGCTTCAAGACAGCTTTTTATTTCGCAGTCGGCAGTCAGCCAGGCGGTTAAGCAGTTGGAACAGAAGCTTGAAGTGTCGTTGTTTTTCAGGACAACCAAGAAGATTTCGCTCACGCCGGAAGGAGAGAAGCTGTTCAGATATATTGAGCCTGCGATTAACCTGATTAATGCGGGCGAGGCACAGATGGTAACGGAAAATCCTCTTGAAGGCGGACAGCTAAGAATCGGTGCAAGTGATACGATTTGCAGATATTTTCTGATTCCTTATATTGAGAAGTTTCACAAAAAGTTTCCGAATGTACAGATTTCCATTACTAATCAGACTTCCAAGAATTGTATCGGTCTGCTTGAAAACGGACAGGTGGATATTGTCATAGTGAATTATCCCAATGCGCAGATTAGTAACAGATATGAGCTTACTGAGCTTAAGTCTTTTAAGGATGTTTTTTTATGTGGAGAGAAGTACAGACAGCTTAGTGAACGAGAGGTTTCGATAAAGGAGCTTGCGGGCTTGCCACTCCTTGTTTTGGACGGAAACAGCTCGACGAGCGATTTTCTGAAGCAACTGTTTAGAAAACACAGAATCCAACTTGTTCCGGAATTTGAACTTACAAGCAATGACCTTTTGATTGATTTGACAAAGATTGGACTGGGAATTACTTTTGTTCCGGATTATTGTGTGCCCGAAGAAAGTGTCGGATTATATAATATACATGTTTCCGAACAGTATGACGAACGTAAATTGGTCGCTGTTTTGAATGAAAATTTACCTGTTGCGGCGACTACACGTGAGTTCATACAATTATTTTTATAGAAATATGTGTAAAATGCATAAAAGTCACAAAAAAGTTACAAAAAGTTTGAAAAAAATAAATAAATGCTATACTTTTTTTGAAAAATGTGTTAATATATGATACAGGTATATTATGAATACATATATTATTTTTTAAAAAAGTTAGGGGGTTTTACTAATGAGTAAAGATAACGAGAGTATTGTAGAGGTATTGCAGAAGGGTGTTGAAGAAATCGGTAATGATTCTGCCGATAAGTCCGAAGTAGCTTCTAATAAAGAAAAAGAGAAGGCTCTTGCCAAAGCTCTTGCAGAACAGGAGAAAGAGGCCAAGAAGGTTGCTAAAGAGGCGGAAAAGGCAAAGAAAGTTGCCGAGAAAGAAGCTGCTAAAGCAGCAAAGGCTACAGAAAAAGAAGCTGCTAAAGCAGCAAAGGCTGCAGAGAAGGAAGCTGCTAAAGTAGCAAAGGCTGCAGAGAAGGAAAGCAATGCAAAAGAAAAACCTGTTAAAGAAAAATCTCCTAAGGAAAAACCGGTAAAAGAGAAGAAAATCAAGAAGGAAAAGACAGGAGCAGAGAAAGAAAGTCTGAAGAAATTTTCTAAGAAAGTTGATAAGGAGCAAGAAAATGTTACAATAAAGAAGCCTTCACACGGGGTTTTCGGTATTAAGACTCAGCTTATTTTGGGGTTCCTTATTCCTGTTGTATTTGTTATCGTTGTTGGTATTGTTGCATACAATACTGCATCTGAAGGTTTGATTTCTAATTACGAAGAGAGTTCTACTAACAGTATTGAGATGGCCGTAAAGTTCCTCGATTATGGTTTTGATTCAGTAGAATCGGTTGTTCTATCTTATGCAACTGACGGTGATTTGAGAAAGTATGCATTTGGAACGATGACCGGAGCAGATAAGGGATCATTTGTATCCAAAACAAGAACAGCGCTTAGCTCAGAAGTGTCATTTAACAGTTTTTTGTCACATTTGTATATTATCACAGGCCCAGATGTTGCAATGATTACGACTACCGGATATACTGATACAGAAGGTGTCGGAGGTCTTTATGCCACATTTTTGGAAGAGGCAGAAGCGGCATCGCTTAAGAGTAACTCAGGAGGCGGCTGGGTAGGAGCTCACCCTTATATTGATGAGAATATTAAGGTTTTAAGTACATCGTATGCATGTGCATATATGAAGAATCTTACTAATAAGACAGCATGTGTTGTTGGTGATATAGATATTTCAGCCATAATTGAGATTTTGGAAGGTCTTGATTTTGGTGAAGGCAGCAGGGTTGCGTTTGTAACTGCTGATGGTAAAGAAGTTACTGCGAACGGTGAGGTATACGGTATTGCTGAAAATGCAACATATCAGAAACTTCATGCAGCGGAAGAGATGACAGCTTCAGAGTATGTTGAAATTGACGGTGTAGAGTATTTGTTTGTAATAAGTAAGAGTTCAATTAATGATTCATCAGTTTGTGCACTTGTTCCGAAGAGTGTTGTTGTAGGAGCAGCAGCGTCTATTAAGGGAATTACAATTATTTTAGTGCTTATAGCAATTATTGTATCTGTAGGAACAGGTCTTTTTGTTGCAACCAATATGAGCAAAATTATCGACAAGATTGTTAAAAAGCTCGGCATTGTTGCAGGTGGTGATTTAACGGTACAATTTGATTTTAATAGAAATAATGAGTTTGGTGATTTGTCTAATGCGGCTTCTGATACTGTAACCAACATGAGAAGTCTTATCGAGAAGGTTGCAGATATCAGTGATATGGTTAAGGAATCATCTGGACGCTTGCTTGCAGTATCAGACGAAGTTGTAACATCTACTTCAAGTATTTCAACTGCGATTAACGAGATAGATATAGGTATCGGACAACAGGCAGAGGATTCTCAGAACTGTTTCGAACAGATGGATGATTTGTCAAATAAGATGGAAGTTGTTCATAACGATATCGGTGATATTCAGAGTATAGCAGACGGTACCAAGGATATGATTAACCAGGGTATTGATACTATGCTTGAACTTGAGAAGAGTTCTGTATATTCTACAGAAATTTCAAGAGAAGTTATGGAAGATGTTAAGGCTCTTGAGGCTCAGTCAATGTCTATCGAGAAGTTTGTAGGTGTTATTAATGATATCGCCAGCCAGACAAGCCTCTTGTCACTTAATGCTTCTATTGAGGCTGCAAGAGCAGGTGATGCAGGGCGTGGTTTTGCAGTAGTTGCTGAAGAAATCAGAAAGCTCGCAGATGGTTCAATGTCAGCTGCAGGTGAGATTCAGCGAGTTGTTCTTGGTATTAAGGAACAGACCAATGGTACGGTTGCATCAACAGTTAAGGCTCAGAATGTATTTGAAGAGCAGGCTGTTATTGTTGCTAAAACCAAGGAAGCTTTTGATAACATGAGCAATAGTGTTGAAACATTGCTTGAGAAACTTAAAGATGTTACGGAGAATGTTATTAATATGAATAACAGCCGTGAAATAACTCTTAATGCAATTGAGAGTATTTCGGCTGTATCAGAAGAGACAGCGGCTTCTTCAAGTGTTGTTAATGATACGGTTCTTTCTCAGAAGGAAAGTGCACAGATTCTTGAAGTTGCTGCCAAGGATCTTGAGAAGAGAACAGAAGAACTTAGAGAAGCATTAGCATTCTTTAAAATTTAGTGTCAGTAAAGTATTGACAGATTATAAGCAGTAATTAATAATAGCATAAGATATATTGATTTTACTTATGATATATCTTATGTTATTATTGTATATAGGGATAAAATGTTATCTACAAAAGCTCGGAATTAACATAGATAATCCGGGTAAAGAAAATTTACGGAGGGAACATATGAGTACAGCGACAGTAAGACGTGTTTATGTCGAGAAAAAAGCGCCTTTTGATGGGAAGGCAAGAGAACTTTCAGAAGAGATTAAGAGCTATCTTGGAATTAATTCGGTAACAAAAGTACGTGTATTAATCAGATATGACGTAGAGAATATTTCTGATGAGATATTTGAAACAGCATGTAGCACAGTATTTTCAGAACCGCCGGTGGATACTTTATTTAAAGAGAACATCGAGATGGATGATAATTCGAGAGTTTTTTCGGTTGAATATTTACCGGGACAGTTTGATCAGAGAGCTGACTCTGCGGTGCAGTGTGTAAGATTTCTTAACGAGGAAGAGAATCCTGTTATCAAAACGGCCGTAACATATGTTATTACAGGTGTAATTACTGACGAAGAATTTGATAAGATCAAGAAATATTGTATTAACCCTGTAGATTCAAGAGAGACAGATATGGTTAAGCCGGAGACTCTTATAACAGTATTTGATGAGCCGGCAGATGTAAGTATTTTTGATGGCTTCTGTGATCTTGCAGAAGACAAGCTTAAAGAGCTATATGCATCACTTGGACTTGCAATGACATTTAAGGATTTCTGCCATATTCAGAATTATTTTAAGGCAGAAGAGAAACGTGATCCTTCCATGACTGAGATTCGTGTACTTGATACATATTGGTCAGATCACTGCCGTCATACAACATTCTCAACAGAGCTTAAGAATGTCGAGTTTGAGCAGGGCTTCTACAACAAAGAAATTGTAGATACTTATGGCGCTTATGTAAAAGACAGAGAGAATATTTTCAAGGGCAGAGACGACAAGTACATGTGCCTTATGGATCTTGCTTTGATTGCAATGCGCAGACTTAAAGCAGAAGGCAAGCTTGCAGATCAGGAAGAGTCAGAAGAGATTAATGCATGTAGTATCGTTGTTCCCGTAGAGATTGACGGAGTTGAAGAAGAGTGGCTTGTTAACTTCAAGAACGAGACACACAATCATCCTACAGAGATTGAGCCTTTCGGCGGTGCCGCTACATGTCTCGGCGGTGCGATCAGAGATCCGCTCTCAGGAAGAACTTATGTATATCAGGCTATGCGTGTAACAGGTGCGGCAGACCCGACAGTATCTATTGATGATACAATGAAGGGTAAGCTCCCTCAGAAGAAGCTTGTTCGCGGTGCAGCTGACGGTTACAGCTCATATGGTAATCAGATTGGTCTTGCAACAGGCTATGTAAAAGAGATTTATCATCCTAACTATGTTGCGAAGAGAATGGAAATCGGTGCAGTTATGGGTGCAGCTCCCAGAAAGAGCGTAATCCGTGAGACATCAGATCCGGGCGATATCATAATTTTACTTGGCGGAAGAACAGGCCGTGACGGTTGTGGCGGTGCAACAGGTTCTTCAAAGGTTCATACAGAAGCTTCAATCGAGACATGTGGTGCAGAAGTTCAGAAGGGTAATGCACCTACAGAGAGAAAGTTACAGCGTTTATTCAGAAGACCTGAAGTAAGCTGCCTTATTAAGAAGTGTAATGACTTCGGTGCCGGCGGTGTATCAGTTGCCATCGGTGAACTTGCAGCAGGACTTGATATTAATCTTGATAAAGTGCCGAAGAAGTACGAAGGTCTTGACGGAACGGAAATTGCTATTTCAGAGTCACAGGAGCGTATGGCAGTGGTTATCGCACCCAAGGATGTTGCAGAATTTATGAAGTATGCGGCAGAAGAGAATCTTGAGGCAATTGAAGTAGCTGTTGTTACAGAGAGCCCGAGACTCGTTATGTCATGGAGAGGCAAAGAGATCGTTAATATTTCAAGAGCATTCCTTGATACTAACGGTGCACATCAGGAAACTAATGTTTATGTTGAGATGCCTAATGTAGACAGCAAGTACTTTGTTAACGAGAAGGTAGATGATGTAAGAGCAAAGTGGATTGATACTTTATCAGATCTTAATGTTTGTTCTCAGAAGGGACTTGTTGAGATGTTCGACAGTTCAATCGGTGCAGGAAGCGTTCTTATGCCTTACGGCGGACAGTACCAGCTTACAGAGACACAGACAATGGTAGCTAAGCTTCCTGTTCTTAAGGGTAAGACAGATACAGTAACAATGATGAGCTACGGTTTTAACCCGTATCTTTCAAGCTGGAGTCCTTACCACGGCGCAATCTATGCAGTTGTAGAATCAGTTGCCAAGATTGTTGCAGGTGGTGGTGATTATAAGAAGATTAGGTTTACTTTCCAGGAATACTTCAGACGTATGACAGAAGATCCTAAGCGTTGGAGCCAGCCTTTTGCGGCACTTCTCGGTGCATATAAGGCACAGATCGGTTTCGGTCTTCCGTCAATCGGCGGTAAGGACAGTATGTCAGGCACATTCCAGGATATTGACGTGCCTCCGACACTTGTATCTTTTGCAGTTGATATTGCAAAACATCAGGATATCGTTACTCCTGAGCTTAAGAAAGCCGGCAACAAGCTTGTTCGTTTCAGCATCGCTAAGGACGAGTATGATGTTCCGGTATTTGAGAAGGTTACAGCATTGTATGAAGCTGTACATGCACTTGCGCAGAAGAAGGTTATTGTTTCAGCTTACGCACTCGGTGCCAACGGTATTGCAGAGGCAGTAAGTAAGATGTCTTTCGGTAACAAATTAGGATTTACAATATATGATGATATTAAGGCAGATGATTTGTTTGCACCGGCATACGGTGACATCATTGCCGAGGTGGCCGATACGGCTGCAATTAACGTTCCTTACGAGTTAGTCGGCGAGGTTAACGATGCACAGGCTATTATCTACAAGGATGTTAAGATTTCTATGGATGAAGCTTTGACTGCATGGACTAAGAAGCTTGAAAAAGTATTCCCCACAAAGGCAGTTAAAGAGACAACAAAGGTAGAAACACCTGTATACAATGCTGATAAGATTTACGTTTGCAAGAATAAAGTGGCAAAACCTACCGTGTTTATTCCTGTATTCCCTGGTACAAACTGTGAGTATGACAGTACGAAGGCATTTGAGCGTGCAGGCGCAGACGTTATCGTAAAGGTATTCCGCAACTTAAGCGCAAACGATATCAGAGAATCAGTTGATGAATTTGAAAAAGCAATCAACAAGGCTCAGATTATTATGTTCCCCGGTGGATTCAGTGCAGGTGACGAACCCGATGGTTCAGCTAAGTTCTTCGCTACAGCATTCAGAAATGCCAAGATGAAGGAAGCAGTTGAGAAGCTCCTTAACGAGAGAGATGGTCTTGCGCTCGGTATCTGTAACGGTTTCCAGGCACTTATCAAGCTTGGTCTTGTTCCTAACGGCGAGATTACAGGACAGGATGAGAACGCTCCTACTTTGACATTTAACACAATTAACCGCCATATCTCTAAGATGGTTTATACAAAGGTTGTTTCCAACAAATCACCTTGGTTGCAGCTTGCAACAAACGGTGGCGTTTATACAAACCCTGCATCACATGGTGAAGGCCGTTTTGTTGCTAACGATGAGTGGATTAAGAAGTTGTTTGCTAACGGACAGGTAGCTACACAGTACTGTGATCCTAACGGCAATATCTCAATGGATGAAGAGTGGAATGTTAACGGTTCTTACTGCTCTATTGAAGGTATTACAAGCCCTGACGGACGTGTATTTGGTAAGATGGCTCACTCAGAGCGTAGAGATAACGCAGTAGCTATTAACATCTATGGCGAGCAGGATCTTAAGATATTTGAATCAGGTGTTAAGTATTTTAAATAATAATGATTTATAGTGAAAGAAGAGGCTTATATGATAGAGTTTCGTGGTATGACGAGCGAGGACATTGACCGGATAAGACAGTGTAATAAAGTGTCAGGATATACTGCATGTGAGTACTCAGCAGGCAATTTGTTTATCTGGAAAAATGCATATCATGTAAAAATTGCTTATGTCGGCGGTATGTGCTGTATTGTAAATGATTTTGAAGATTTTAGAGAGTATTTATATCCGTTCGGGGAAGGAGACACCAAAGCGGTGCTCCTTGCCTTGATGGAGGATTCAAAAGAGCGTGGACTGCCATTTGGTTTTTTTGGAATTGCAAGTCCATGCAAGGATGAGCTTGAAGCTTTCTTTCCCGGTATGTTTGAATTTAAGGACTGTCGGGATGATTGGGATTATGTCTATACGACTGAGAAGCTGACAAAGCTTTCCGGCAGTAAACTGCATGGCAAGAGGAATCATATCGCAAGATTTAAGGATAACGATAATTGGGAATTCGAAGTGATTTCCGAAGAGAATTTTGACGAGTGTATTGCCATGAATAATGAGTGGTGCAGACGTTATTCAGCGGGTAAGTCAGAGAGTGTTAGTGAGGAAGAATGCGCTGTAAGGTGCGCATTTGCCAACTACCGTAAGTTGGGCTTTGTCGGAGGTCTTTTAAGACTTGGCGGCAAGGTTATTGCATATACACTCGGAGAAGCAATCACTGACGACATGTTAGTTGTGCATTTTGAAAAGGCATTTGCGGATATTCAGGGTGCTTACCCCATGATAAATCAGCAGTTTGTTGCAAATTGCTGTCAGCAGTATCGTTATATTAATCGGGAAGAAGACATGGGTGAGGAAGGACTTCGCAAAGCGAAGCTTTCTTACGGACCGGATATTATGGTCGAGAAATTTGCAGCAGTTTTTAAGCAATAGTACTACTTTGAAACAATAGTTTTGAAGGGAGAACGAAATAATGATTCAAAGAGCGCATTTAATAGCAGACAGGGAAGAAGTAATTCGTTTATGGCAGCAGTGTTTTGATGATGAGAGGCACTATGTTGAATTTTTTCTTCAGAATTGTCCTGCTGAAAATGCGCTTTTCTTGTATCGCGAAGAAAAGAAAATTGCCGGTATGATGTTTCTTATGCCGGGAAGGCTTGTAGCTTTCGATGGTGATTTGGATATAAAAACATATTATTTATATGCGCTTTGTGTTGATGAGGAATACAGAGGTAAAGGAATCGCAAAGGAAATGCTTGATTTTGCTAAAGTCTATGCAAGAAAAGACAATGCAGAACTATGTCTTGTTCCGAGCTCGTCGAAGCTTCGAAAGTATTATGCGCAGAGAGGTTTTATGGATGTGTTTGTACGTACGGAGCAGGAAATAAGTGTTGATCCTTCCAAGAAGTTTGTTGGTGGGATAAAAAAGACAGATATTAACATTGAGACTTTGATAAAGGCAAGAAACGAAGCATACGGAAGCAATGCTTTTTTATGGAATGCGGATAATCTTGAATTTGCGATAAAAGAAAATAGGTACTCAGACGGATTTGCTTGGAATATTGCAAGTGATAGTGAGGCAACAGACAAGACTGATGTATCGGCTTTGGGAGATACAACACCGTATATAATAGGCGATATCGACGGTAAGGTTTTGCAGATACGAGAGACAAATCTAAAATTGTCTGTTGTATATAGAATTGCAGTTGAGTATAATTGTGATAGGGTAAGGTTTTTGAATATTAAGGAGCCTTTTGAGGAATATCCCTTCCATACAGTGCCATATGCAATGATGGCGAATACGGCACAGGTGGAAAAAATTGTAAAAAATATAAGATTTGACAAAAAATATATTAATTTTTGCTTTGATTAATGGATAAAATAATACATTTACGAAATTTGGTCGGTGTATTACTATAAATATAATTGTTGTGTAAAGGAGAAGGATATGAGAACAAAAACTTTTGACAAATTTGTGGAGATTTTTGGACAGGACGGAGACATCCGTTCATATTTTGCACCGGGAAGAGTGAATTTGATTGGTGAGCATACTGATTACAATGGCGGACATGTATTTCCGTGTGCACTTACCATAGGTACTTACGGTGTTGCAAGAAAACGTAACGATAGTAAATTGCGTTTTTATTCAATGAATTTTGAGAGACTCGGTGTAATTGAGTCAGATATTAATGAACTTGTTAATAAGCAGGAAGATAACTGGGCTAATTATCCGAAAGGAGTTATTTGGGCTTTTAAGGAGAAAGGCTATGATGTTCCCTACGGTTTTGATATGGTGATTTTCGGTAATATTCCGAACGGTTCGGGACTTTCATCCTCTGCATCCGTTGAAGTAATTACAGGTGTTATTCTTAAGGATTTGTTTGGCTTTGATGTAAACATGATTGACATTGCGCTTATCGGCCAGTATTCAGAGAACAAATTTAATGGTGTTAATTGTGGAATTATGGACCAGTTTGCAATCGCAATGGGCAAGAAGGACAATGCTATTTTCCTTGATACTGCGGATCTTTCCTATCAGTATGCCCCTATTAAGCTTGAAAATGCCAAGATTGTAATTGCGTGCAGTAACAAAAAGAGAGGACTTGGTGATTCAAAATATAACGAGAGAAGAAGCGAGTGCGAGTCAGCCCTTGCAAAGCTCCAGGAGAAGCTTTCAATTAAGAGTCTCGGAGAACTTACAGAGGAGGAATTTGAGGCTAATAAAGCACTTATCGGCAATCCTGTATGGGAAAAGAGAGCTAAGCACGCCGTATATGAGAATCAGAGAACAATCAAGGCTGTTAAAGCTTTGCAGGACGGTGACCTTAAGTTGTTTGGTGAACTTATGAATGCTTCACATGTATCACTTCGTGATGATTATGAAGTTACAGGTAAGGAGCTTGACACTCTTGTTGAGAATTCATGGGCGCAGAAGGGCGTTATCGGCTCACGTATGACTGGTGCGGGCTTTGGCGGTTGCACAGTAAGTATTGTTGAAAATGATTGTGTTGAAGATTTTATTAAGAATGTAGGCGAAGCGTATAAAAATACTATCGGATATGCTGCGGATTTTTATGTTGTTGAAGTAGGCCAAGGCGGCGGAGTGCTTAACTAATCCGATGCTATAATAATTAACCGGGAGAGGACTATGATAGAACAATCAATTAAGAAGCTTGTTTGCTATGGTTTGGAGAAGAAGCTTATTGAAAAAGAAGATATTGTATATGTTACCAACAGGATTTTGAACCTTCTTAGAATCGAAGAGTATGAAGAACCTGTAGAGAATTATGAGAATGTTGAGTTGGAAGAAGTACTTAAAGAATTGCTTGATTATGCGGCGGAAAACGGACTTCTTGAGAATGACAGTGTAGTTTATCGTGATTTGTTTGATGCAAAGCTTATGAACTGCATGCTTTCAAAACCCAGTGAAGTAATACGTAAGTTCAAAGATTTGTATAAGGAATCACCTAAGGCAGCAACAGAATATTTTTATGATTTCAGCAAGAGTACGGATTATATTCGTACATACCGTGTTAAGAAGGATATGAAGTGGACGGTAGATACCAAGTATGGTGAGATTGATATTACAATTAACCTTTCCAAGCCGGAGAAGGATCCTAAGGCTATAGCCGCTGCTAAGCTTGCTAAGCAGAGCGGTTATCCCAAATGTCTTCTTTGTATGGAGAATGAGGGCTATGCAGGTCGTGTAAATCATCCGGCAAGAGATAATCACAGAATTATCCCGATTACGATTAATAATCAGCAGTGGGGATTCCAGTACTCACCTTACGTATATTATAACGAGCACTGTATCGTGTTTAACGGACAGCATACACCGATGAAGATAGAACATGCTGCTTTTGTGAAGCTTTTTGACTTCGTAAAATTGTTTCCGCACTATTTCCTTGGGTCCAATGCGGATTTGCCTATTGTAGGCGGCTCTATTTTGAGCCATGACCATTTCCAGGGCGGTAATTACGAGTTTGCAATGGCAAAGGCACCGATGGAGAAAACCTTTAGCATAAAAGGTTTTGAAGATGTGGAAGCAGGTATTGTTAAATGGCCGCTTTCTGTAATCAGACTTCGCGGTAAGGATTCTGACAGGATAATAGCGCTTGCAGATCATATTCTTGAAGCGTGGAGAGGTTACACGGATGAGGATGCATTTATTTTTGCTGAGACAGACGGTGAACCGCATAATACAATTACTCCGATTGCAAGAATCAAAGATGGTCTTTTTGAGCTTGATTTAACGCTCCGCAATAATATTACTACGGAAGAGCATCCGATGGGTGTATATCATCCTCATGCAGAGCTTCATCATATTAAGAAAGAGAATATTGGTCTTATTGAAGTTATGGGCCTTGCTGTTCTTCCTGCGCGCCTTAAGGATGAGATAGAAGAACTTAAGAAAGCAATCCTTAACAAAGAAGATATCCGCAAAAATGATATGATTGAAAAGCATGCGGACTGGGTAGACAAGTTTATCGTTAAATATGATGATATTAATAAAGACAATATCACAGAGATTCTTAAAAAAGAAATTGGACTTGTCTTTGAAAAAGTTCTCGAGGATGCCGGAGTGTACAAAAGTACCACTGAGGGACGAAAATCGTTTGAAAAGTTTGTCAATTCATTATAGGTTACAATAATGTGTCGAAAAAAATCGAAAAGCGGTGAAATATCACCGCTTTTCTTTATTGACGATTTACATAAAATTGGATATAATAATATGCGTGTGTAAGATAGATGAATGTGTTAGTGGGGTACTTTATGAGAAAAAAAAGTGAAAGTACATTTGGGGGAATGTGCGTAACTACGACAGGAATTCTTGAATCGATATATGATACTATTATTGTTCAGGCAGATATATTTACTTTTGAACTTGACAGTGAGAATCATATGGTGTTTGCCAATTCCGTTTATGAAAAATATTTTGGAAACCAAAAATGGGAGAATGTAAATATTTCGGATTATGGCGTTGCGTCTAAGTTTATTCATCCGGAAGATTTGGCGGTATATCTTTCATTGTTTGGTGAAACAGAAAAGCAGGGAATGAATTCAGTTATTTGCAGAATCCTGTGTGAGGACAAAATTTACAGATGGTTTAGAGTCTCAATTTGTAATTATGCAGATGAGAGACTTGGTAATCTGACCCGTAAAATCGGTATGATTCAGGATGTTAACAATGAGTTATCCGCATTTAAGCAGATAAAGGATTATGAAGAGTATGACAGCCTTACAGGTCTTTATAATGATGAGAAGGCTGATAAAGAGATTAAGACAATTATAAGGAGTAATCCTGATAGCAAATACTGTATAATTGTTCTTGATATTAATAAATTTAAAGTGGTAAATGAAGTATATGATACAAAGACCGGTAACAGTATTCTGAAATATACTGCTTCCGTGCTTAAAAAGGTTACGCCGAAAATGGCGGTATGTTCGAGAATGTATGCGGATACCTTTAGTATTTTCATGAAGTATAAAAAGAAGGAAGATATTATAAAGGTTATTGATAAGATATATGACAGGGTTCATAATAATCCAAAGGAAATATCGCTTACAACCTCCTTTGGTGTGTTTGTTGCCGAAAGTAGTGAGGATAAGGCACTTCCAATCGGTCTTATGAGGGAAAGGGCACTTATTGCCAAGCGTACAATCAAAAAAGGTGCGCTTACATATTATGCTTTTTTCAGTGATAAATTTCGTAATGATATAATCATGGAGCAGGAAATTGAAAGCGAGATGCATAGGGCGCTTGCCGAAGGGCAGTTTGTTGTTTATCTTCAGCCAAAAGTTAATTTAAGTGATGGTGAACTCAAGGGGGCGGAAGCGCTTGTGAGATGGCAACATCCCGAGAAGGGACTTATTACTCCTGACAGTTTTATTCCTGTTTTTGAAAGTAATGGTTTCATAATCAAACTTGATGAATATGTTTGTTGTGAGGTTTGTAAATTACTCAGAAAATGGCTTGATGCGGGGGTTGAGCCGGTCCCTGTTTCGGTTAACCTGTCTAGACTTCATATTTACAGTGGGGATGTTATCGGTTATCTTATCGGTATTATAAAAAAATATAAAATTCCACCGCAGTATTTAAGGCTTGAAGTTACAGAAACGATATTCCTTGGTGATACGGACAAACTGAATAATGTATTGACGGAATTACATTCACTTGGTTTCAAGGTTGAAATGGATGATTTTGGCTCGGGATATTCTTCACTTAACATGCTCAAAAATGTTCCTGTTGATACTGTCAAAATCGATAAGGAATTTTTTGCGGACGAAGCCAACAAGGATAAGAGTAAGATAGTAATGACACATACGATTTCCATGGCAAAAGATCTGCAGATGGAGGTTATTGCCGAGGGAATAGAGACGGAAGAACATGTTGAATTCCTTAAAAACAGTAAGTGTGATGTCGGACAGGGCTTCTTTTTTTCGCGGCCTATGCCTCTTATGAGTTTGAAAGCAAATTTATTAAAGTATAATTGTTATTTTTGACGAAAAAATCTGCGTTTATATTGACAAAAATAGTAAATTGTGTTAATGTGAAACGTAGTTACATAGGTAACATTCTTAAAGTTTTTAGGGAGGATTTTAGTAATGAAAGGTACAGTTAAGTGGTTCAACGCTAAAAAGGGTTACGGATTTATTTCAGATGAGAATGGCAACGACATTTTCCTTCATTTTTCTGCTCTTAACATGGACGGATACAAGGAAGCTAAAGAAGGCGAAGCTGTTGAGTTTGACGTAGTTGAAGGCGAAAAAGGACCTCAGGCAGCTAACGTAGTAAAGCTTTAATTTGTAAGGGTATATATTACGCATGGCATAGTAAGCCTCTGATGACGATAGTTGTCAGAGGCTTTATTATTTTATAGAATATTATTATTGTATTTTGTGAAAGAAAACTATATAAAATACACAAAAAATTATGTGGAAATATTTGTTTCTGTACAAAGTAAATAAAAAATAATTTAATAAAAAAAATAGTTGCATTTTTAAAATAAATGTGATAATATCTTTCAAAGACAGACAAGTGTCCGCGAGAGAAAAACACAAGAGGTGACCAAAATGAGTGATAACAAATTAAGAGTAGGTATTTTAGGTGCAACAGGTATGGTAGGACAGAGATTCATAGCTTTACTTGAGAATCATCCGTGGTTTGAGGTTGTTACAGTAGCAGCAAGCCCCAGAAGTGCAGGCAAGACTTATGAAGAAGCAGTAGGAGAACGTTGGAAGATGACAACTCCTATGCCCGAGGCTGTTAAGAAGCTTGTTGTAATGAATGTAAATGAAGTTGAGAAAGTTGCTGCAGAAGTTGATTTCGTATTTTCAGCAGTTGACATGACTAAGGAAGAGATTAAGTCTATTGAGGAAGCATATGCAAAGACAGAGACGCCAGTTGTTTCCAACAATAGTGCACATAGATGGACACCGGACGTCCCTATGGTAGTTCCGGAGATTAACCCCGAGCATTTCGAAGTTATTGAGTTCCAGAAGAAGCGTCTCGGAACAAAGAGAGGTTTCGTAGCAGTTAAGCCCAACTGTTCAATCCAGAGCTACGCACCGGTTCTTACAGCTTGGAAGGAATTTGAACCGTACGAGGTAATCGCTACAACATATCAGGCAATTTCAGGTGCAGGTAAGACATTTAAGGATTGGCCGGAGATGGTTGAGAACCTTATTCCTTACATCGGTGGCGAGGAAGAAAAGAGTGAACAGGAACCTCTTCGTTTGTGGGGTAAGATTGAAGATGGCGTGATTGTTAAAGCACAGGAGCCTAAGATTTCATGCCAGTGTATCCGTGTTCCCGTACTTAACGGACATACAGCAGCAGTTTTCGTTAAATTCAGAAAGCAGCCCACAAATGAACAGCTTATTGAGAAGCTTGTAACATTTAAGGGCTTACCTCAGGAGTTAGAGCTTCCGAGCGCACCCAAGCAGTTCATTCAGTACCTTGAAGAGGATAATCGCCCTCAGGTTAAAGCTGATGTTGATTTTGAGAACGGTATGGGTATTTCAATCGGACGTATCAGAGAAGACAGCATTTACGATTTCAAGTTTGTAGGCCTTTCACACAATACAGTAAGAGGAGCTGCAGGTGGTGCAGTTCTTTGCGCAGAGCTTCTTAAGGCACAGGGTTACATTACAAAGAAGTGATTATAGCATCGAGCTAAGCAGAACAATGAAAATGCAGGTGAGGAATGTTTACATTCCAAAACCTGCTTTTTTATTGTTCTATTTGGCGAGAGCCAAATCGCGAGGGAAGCATTGCTTCCCGAGAGATGCTTAGCTCGATGTTGTACATTTTGTTGAATAAAGGAACTTAAGGAAAAAATAATTTGTTAAAAAACAGAGAAAGTTAAAAAAATAACTAGACTATTTTCGATTTTTGTGAGAGAATATGTTGAGCAATAATGTTATATATAATTGAAAGGAGACTTACAATGATTTATTCACATGAAGTTGAAAAAATGTGTAAAGTAGCACAGGGTGTAGCTCATGGTGCAGCTCCGATTCCGGAGGAAGCAAAATGGGTACAGGCAAAAGAAATTAAAGATATTTCCGGTTTGACACACGGTATCGGCTGGTGTGCGCCGCAGCAGGGTGCTTGTAAGTTAACATTAAACGTAAAAGAAGGTATTATCCAGGAAGCATTGGTTGAGACTATCGGATGTTCAGGTATGACACATTCAGCAGCTATGGCTTCAGAGATTTTGCCCGGAAGAACTCTTCTTGAGGCACTTAATACTGACTTAGTATGTGATGCTATCAACACAGCAATGAGAGAGTTATTCTTACAGATCGTTTACGGTAGAACACAGTCTGCGTTCTCAGAAGACGGACTTCCGATTGGTGCAGGCCTTGAAGACCTTGGTAAAGGTTTACGTTCACAGGTTGGTACAATGTACGGAACATTAAAGAAAGGTCCTCGTTATCTTGAAATGGCTGAGGGTTATGTAACAGGAATCGCATTAGATAAAGACGATCAGATCATCGGTTATCAGTTCGTAAGCCTTGGAAAAATGACAGATTTCATCAAGAAGGGTGATGATCCTACTACAGCATGGGAGAAATCCAAAGGTCAGTACGGCCGTGTTGCTGATGCAGTAAAGATTATCGATCCTAGAGAAGAATAAGGAGGATAACTATAATGGCATTATTTGAATCATATGAAAGAAGAATAGATAAAATCAATGCTGTACTTAACAGCTACGGCATCGCTTCTATCGAAGAAGCAGAGAAGATTACAAAGGATGCAGGTCTTGAGGTATATGACCAGATTAAGAAGATTCAGCCTATCTGTTTCGAGAACGCTTGTTGGGCATATGTAGTAGGTGCTGCTATCGCTATCAAGAAAGGTTGCAGAAGAGCTGCTGATGCTGCTGCAGCAATCGGTGAGGGTCTTCAGTCATTCTGTATTCCCGGTTCAGTTGCTGATACACGTCAGGTTGGTCTTGGACACGGTAACCTCGGTAAGATGTTATTAGAGGAAGAGACAGAGTGTTTCGCATTCCTTGCAGGTCACGAGTCATTCGCAGCTGCAGAGGGTGCTATCGGTATTGCTGAGAAGGCTAACAAGGTTCGTAAGAATCCTCTTCGTGTTATCCTTAACGGTCTTGGTAAAGACGCAGCTCAGATTATCGCTCGTATCAATGGTTTCACATTTGTTGAGACAAAGTACGATCCTTATACAAATACAGTAACAGAAGTTAACAGAATCGCTTACTCAGAGGGTCTTCGTGCAAAGGTTAACTGCTACGGCGCTAACGATGTTTGCGAAGGCGTTGCAATCATGTGGAAGGAGAACGTAGATGTTTCTATCACAGGTAACTCTACTAATCCTACAAGATTCCAGCATCCCGTTGCAGGTACTTACAAGAAGGAAAGAAACGCTGCAGGCAAGAAGTATTTCTCAGTTGCTTCAGGCGGTGGTACAGGCCGTACACTTCATCCCGATAACATGGCAGCAGGTCCTGCTTCTTACGGTATGACAGATACACTCGGACGTATGCACTCAGATGCACAGTTCGCAGGTTCTTCATCAGTTCCCGCTCACGTAGAGATGATGGGTCTTATCGGCGCAGGTAACAACCCTATGGTTGGTATGACAGTTGCAGTTGCAGTTTCTATTCAAGAGGCTGCTGAAGCAGGTAAGTTCTAATAAATAGCTTGAATTAGGCATTTCAGTTCTGATTTATTCAGATTTGAAATGCCTTTTTGTATAATAGATTTTGTATGCTTGTCAGTCAGAGAGAGTACATGGTATAATATGAATATCGCATGAGAAAAGGAGATATTTATTATGTACGAAATGAAAAAAGAATATTTCACGGGAATTACGCTTATTGATGATGAACATAGACAGTTATTTGATTATGCAAACCAGATATATGATTTATTAAAGGCTGAGTTTGTTCCGGATAAGTATGATAATATACTTGATTTGCTAGGAAAGCTTAGGGGTTATGCCAAAAAACATTTTGCTGATGAGGAAGCATATATGGAGTCGATTAATTACAAGAAGCTTTTCACGCAGAAGATTCAGCATAAGGCTTTTGAGGAAGAATTGGAGAAGTATAATCTTGATAGTTTAGAGGATATAGAAAATCAGGATGTTGTTATTGGTGAGTTACTAACTTTTGTGACCGACTGGCTTGTAAAGCATATTCTTGAACTTGATACACAGATAGGAAAATAAAACGAAAGAACGGATTAATATTACATGTATAGATATGAAACTCATTTACACACTTCGCCCGTCAGTAGATGTGCGCGTGCAAGTGTAAGAGAAACTCTGGAATTTTATAAGAGCTTAGGCTATGAAGGAGTATTTATAACCAACCATTTTCTTGATGGCAACATAAATATTGATTATAATCGTCCTTACGAGGAACGAATTAACTTCTATTTCACAGATTATGAAGAAGGTGTTAAACTCAGCAAAGAAATAGGTATCAAGGTATTCTGCGGTGTGGAGCTGTCCTATCTTGGTACGGACTTTCTTGTATATGGTCTTAATAAGGAATGGTATCTTAAGAATCCGCAGATTATGGATATGAAGAAGTCAGACGAACTCAGATTCTTGATGGAGAGTGGTGCATTTGTAGTACATGCACACCCTTACAGGGAGGATTTTTACATTGACCATATTCGCCTTTTCCCAAGATGTGTTGAGGGAGTTGAGGTTATTAATGCCTGTCGTTCCGACCTGGAGAACAGTATGGCAGAACACTATGCAGACAACTACTCGTTGTTAAAAACAGCAGGGTCCGATAATCACGTCGCAGGTAAAATAAAAAGACTTGCAGGAATGGCATCAAATACCCCGCTAATCGATGAAAATGATTTTATAAAACGTGTGAGAAATGGTGAGATGACTATTTTTACACTTGAAAATAAGGCTGTAGAGGTTGTAAAATGAGAAAATCCAAATTGAGATTAGTAATAATGGTGTGTATTTTAAGCTCTATGAGTATATTGTGCATAGGTTGCAGCAAATCTAAATCGAAGACGCGAACCGAAGACTTAAAGCTCCATTATTCCTTTGAGGGGCTTCCTGAGGACAATATTATTAAGGACGAGAGCGGCAACGGATATAACGGCACAATTTTTAACAAAGAGAATATGTTTGATGACTATGAAGAGGGTTCTGTATTTATGACCTCAGGTGCATACGTTGAGATGCCTGCAGAGGTGTTTAAAGGGGAAGATACGTTTTCAATATCAGTATGGCTCAAAAATTATTCGGGTTCGGTTAATACAAGCGCGATGTTTATCGGAACAAAGGAGAGAATGCCGATAAATTACTGGTTGCTTAATCCGAGTAATGCATCAGGTATGTTAAAGTCAGTTATAACGGACAGTGATAACAAATCAGCTCCTTATAAGACAGAAGTGGGTCTTTCTCCTTCAACAGCGGCAAACGGCATAGAAGGTCCGCTTATGGATATGGGCTGGAATCATTATGTGACGATAATTACGCCAACAGAGCTTACAGTATATTTGAATGGTGAGGCTGTTGGAACAGTTGCACATACGAAGAAAATAAGTGATTTCGGAGAAGATATTGTAGGCTATATAGGCAAGTCTTCATATACGGCAGATGTTACATATTCGGGCTTTATAAGGGACGTGAAGATTTATAATGCAGTGCTTACAGAAGAGGATGTCAAGGCCGAGTATGAAAGCGGCAGGTCTGAGACGGTGCAGGCAAATGCTACCGAGACGGAGATTTTTATTGCAGACAGGGCAGACCCATATGTAACAAAAGGCAGTGACGGATATTATTATTTTACGGCCTCATATCCTATGTACGGAGCAAGAGACGCCGAAGGTTACGACAGAATTATACTTAGAAGAGCGAAGACTATAGAAGGCCTTGCGGATGCAGAGGAAAAGGTTATTTGGGACGAGAGCGAGTCGGAGACAGCACACAGATATATCTGGGCACCGGAGATTCATGAGATAAACGGTAAATGGTACGTGTACTTTGCGGCAAGCGGAAGCAGTCGTAATGTGTGGGATATCAACTGCCACGTAATAGCGTGTGACGGTAATGACCCGTATGAAGATACTTGGACTGACAAGGGCAAGTTTCAAACTGTTGCCAACGATAGATTCTCGTTTACAGGTTTTTCACTTGATATGACATATTTTGAGTGCAATGGTAAACATTATGTGGCTTGGGCACAGAAGCCCGGATTATCTAATGTATATATGGCGACAATCAATCCTGATGAGCCGTGGAAGCTGACAAGCGAGCCTATAATGCTTACGACGCCGGAATATTACTGGGAGAGGGTATCAATTCCTGTTAATGAAGGCCCTGCGGTAATGATTCATGAGGGTAAAGTGTTTATGGCATTTTCGGCGTCAGCGACGGGGCCTGAATACTGTATAGGTCTTATGTATGCAGATGAGACAGCGAATCTTATGGATCTCAATTCTTGGACAAAGGTTGCAAAGCCGTTTCTGACATCGCAGGATTTAATAGGTGAATACGGTCCCGGACATAATTCGTTTGTTCAGGATGAAAAAGGAGACTGGGTATTTATTTATCATTCCAGAAGCGAGGTATGCTATAAGGGAGAATGTGGTTATGGCAAAGAAGATCCGTTATATGACCCATGCAGAAGTGCGAGAGTACGTTATGTGAAATGGGATGAAAACGGTATGCCGATACTTAATCAATAAAAAGAATAGGATAACCCCGAAAATAATACACTATTATGAATGGTGATATTTTCGGGGTGTTTTTATGGATAAACTAAAATGTTATTCGATCGTTGGTGTGATTTTTACAGTGGTTATGGGAGTTATAGGGCACTTTGTATATGACCTGGCGGGCGAAAATTTCATTGCAGGACTTTTCTTCCCGGTCAATGAATCTACTTGGGAACATATGAAGCTTGTGTTTTTCCCTATGCTTTTGTATTCGCTGTTTGCGGAACATAAGCTAAAGGGTGAATCAGAATGTATTTCTAAAGCATTTATGCTTGGAATTCTCGCCGGCACATTTGCAATCCCTGTTATTTTCTATACATATTCGGGAATTCTTGGATATAATCTTGCATGGCTTAATATACTTACATTTGTAGTGAGTGTTATAATTGGATTCATTGTGGTGTATATTTTGGCTAAGAAGTGCAAGGACGATAAAGGGACGTGGATATTAAAGGGTATCATATTTGCATTGGTCATAGCTTTTATGATTTTTTCTTACTATCCGCCTAATATTGGTCTTTTTACGGAAGAATTGAGTGCAGAGGCGTTTTCGTGGCATTAAAATGCATACTGAAATAAAAAAATGTGATATAATACTTGTAGTATGAGGTTTTAGTTTTTCGTAAAGGACAGAGTAAAAAATTTTAGGAGAAACAAATGAAAATAGCAGTTTTTGCAGACATACACGGTAATTACATAGCGCTAGACAAATGTGTGGATTATGTTTTAGCTAAAGGAATAACCGAATTTATCTTTCTCGGTGACTATATAGGTGAGCTTGCATATCCTCAGAAGACTATGGAACGTATTTATACCATGAGAGAGAAGTATAATTGTACGTTTATTAGAGGGAACAAAGAAGATTACTGGTTGAATTATCGGGGGATGGAAGAACACAAGCGTTTTTGGAAAGATAATGATTCAACGACAGGAATGCTTTTATATGCTTATAATAATCTAACGGAAAAGGATATGTATTTTTTTGAGAAAATGCCGATAGTGAAGAAGGTTGTATATGATGGATGTAAGCCATTTACGATATGCCATGGTTCGCCATATTATGCAAATGAAAAAATGATTATAGGCAGTGACAGAACCTGTGAAATTTTAGAGGCATCTGATACTGATTTAATAGTTTGCGGGCATACCCACAGACAGGGGAAAACCGAACATAAAAGAAGGTGTGCGTTAAATCCCGGCTCACTCGGAGTGCCGCTTGGAAGCGGAGGTAAGGCACAGTTTGTAATTCTTAAAAGTATCGGAGACAGTTGGCAGGAGGAATTTATTAGTCTGGAGTACGATGTTGATGCGGTAATTGCTGACATGGAGGCAGAGAACCTCTTTTTTCATGCACCATCCTGGAGTAGAAGCACGGAGAGATTATTAAGAGATGGTCTTGTAAGTAACGGGACAGTGCTTGGCAGGGCAATGGAGCTTTGCAAACTGGAAAAAGGTGAATGTAATTGGCCTGATGTCCCTGAGAAATATTGGGAAAAGGCACTGATTGAGACGGAAAAAAGTAATTTTTTTTGAAAAAATTTATTGATAGTCATTTTCAATAGTGATATAATTACTCCGTTAAATTTTTTATCCGAAAAGGAGAATAGTTATATGGGTAAGTATTTTGGAACAGACGGCTTCCGTGGGGAAGCAAATGTGGATTTAACATATGATCATGCTGTGCGTATCGGACGTTTTCTAGGATGGTATTACGGTAAGAAGAATGGTAAGAAGTGTCGAGTTGTTATCGGTAAAGATACAAGGCGTTCTTCATATATGTATGAATATGCACTCGTTGCAGGTCTTACAGCATCAGGTGCGGATGTTTATCTTATGCATGTTACGACTACGCCCAGTGTATCCTACATAACGAGAGTGGATGAGTTTGATTGCGGTATTATGATTTCAGCAAGTCATAATCCGTTTTACGATAATGGTATCAAGCTTCTTAATTCTCAGGGTGAGAAGATGGATGAGGATACAATTCTTGAGATAGAGGCTTATCTTGACGGAGAGACTGGAGAGATACCTCTTGCTGTTAAAGATGAGATAGGACGTACGATTGATTATGTTGCAGGACGTAACAGATATGTGGGATATCTTATTTCTATTGCGACACATTCCTTCCGCAATGTGAAGGTAGGTCTTGATTGCTCCAACGGTAGTGCATGGCAGATTGCGAAAAATGTTTTTGATGCACTCGGAGCACAGACATATGTTATTAATGCTGAACCTGACGGACTTAACATTAATACAGGTTGTGGTTCCACACATATTGAGGTTTTACAGAAGTATGTGGTTGATAATGGTTTGGACGTGGGCTTTGCTTATGACGGAGATGCGGACAGATGTATCGCTGTTTCAGGTGACGGAACAATTATCGATGGCGATTTGACTATGTATATATACGGCGTATACATGAAGGAAAGAGGTAAGTTGCTTAATAATACCGTGGTTACGACCGTTATGTCTAACTTCGGTTTATATAAGGCTTTTGAGGCGGCAGGTATTGACTATGAGAAGACTGCTGTAGGTGATAAGTATGTATACGAGAATATGGTTAACAATGGACACAGAATAGGCGGCGAGCAGTCGGGACATATTATTTTTAGCAAGTATGCGACCACCGGTGACGGCATTTTAACATCACTTAAGCTTATGGAGGTTATGCTTGCCAAAGAGAAGACTTTGTCACAGCTTGCGTCACCCGTTAAGATTTTTCCGCAGGTACTTAAGAATATCCGTGTTAAGAGTAAGCCTGAAGCAAGAGGTGACGCGGCTGTTATTGCGGCAGTTGACGGAGTTACGGCTAAGCTTGGCAATGACGGAAGAATTCTTGTTCGTGAGAGCGGTACTGAGCCGGTTATCCGTGTAATGGTTGAGGCAGCAACTCTTGAAGAGTGCGAAAGCTATGTTGATGAAGTAATTGAAGTTATTAAGAAGCAGGGGCATGCAGTATAATATTAGGAGGATATAATAATGATTATTATTAAGACAAAGAATTATGAAGAGCTTAGCAAAAAAGCAGCAGACATTATCGGAAGCGTAGTTGTTTTAAAGCCCGATGCGGTACTTGGACTTGCAACAGGTTCAACACCTGTCGGAACATACAAAGAACTTATTAAAGGTTATGAGGAAGGTAAGCTTGATTTTTCTAAAGTTAAGTCTGTTAACTTAGATGAGTACAAGGGACTTACAGGTGATCATGACCAGAGCTACAGATATTTCATGAATACTAATTTGTTTAATCATGTTAACATTGATAAAGCCAACACCAATGTACCTAGCGGTATTGTAGAGGACGGCGAGGCTGAGTGCGAGAGATACAATCAGCTTATTAAGGACCTCGGTGGTATTGATTTGCAGCTTCTTGGAATCGGAGGTAATGCACATATCGGTTTTAACGAGCCGTGTGATGAATTTGTTAAAGGAACACATCTTGTTACATTAGAGGAAGGCACAAGAGAGGCTAACGCAAGATTCTTTGCTTCAATTGATGAAGTTCCTACACAGGCATATACAATGGGTATCCAGAATATTATGTCAGCAAAGAAGATTCTTCTTCTTGCAAATGGTAAGGCTAAGGCGCAGGCTGTATATGATACATGTTTTGGACCAATTAAGCCGCAGGTTCCGGCATCAATTTTACAGTTACATGAGGATTGTATTGTTATCGCAGATGAGGATGCATTAAGTCTTTGTGTAGAGAAGGGTGTACTATAATGGAAAATGCCAAGATTGTTAATTTGTATTCACTGAACGAGACGATTGCCGGTGAGTATTTGTCGCGTTTTGTATATCCTTGGGAGGCTCTTAAGGGTATAAGTGATTTTATCAAAGAACTCGGACCGACTTTGGATCCGGAAGTTTACGAACAGCGTGGAGATAATATTTGGGTTGCGAAGAGTGCAAAGGTTGCACCTACGGCTTGTCTTAACGGACCGCTTATTATTGATGAGGATGCAGAGATTCGTCACTGCGCATTTATCAGAGGAAACGCAATTGTAGGTAAGGGTTCTGTTGTAGGTAATTCAACCGAACTTAAGAATGTTATTATTTTCAATAGCGTTCAGGTTCCTCATTACAATTACGTTGGGGATTCGGTTCTCGGTTACAAGTCACATATGGGTGCAGGCTCAATTACATCTAATGTTAAGTCCGACAAGACCTTGGTTGTAGTTAAGGACGTATACGATACTAAAGAAGAGATAGCAACAGGCCTTAAGAAGTTTGGTGCAATGCTTGGTGATTATGTAGAGGTTGGTTGTAATTCAGTGCTTAATCCGGGTACTGTTGTCGGCAAGAACAGTAACATTTACCCTCTTTCAAGAGTACGCGGTGTTATTCCGTCCAACAGTATTTTTAAGAACGCAGAGCAGGTAGTTGTTAAAAGAGTATAAAATAAAAGATAGTTTATTGACATATTTTAATAAGATGCATATAATGGTTAATTAGTTAATTGTTTACTAGTTAACCATTTTGTTTTGTGCGAATGGGCACTATGTAAGAAAGGAGATTACATGGAAGACAGAGAAAGGCAGGCAGCGGTGCCGGAATTTAGGCATATAATCAGAAGTATTTCGCATACGGACAGAATGCATCATTGTTCTATTGAAAAAAGGGTGCAGGCGCTGGGAATACACAGAAGCCAGCATATGATACTTATGTATCTTGCACGCAATGAGAAGGTTCCTTCGCAAAAAGAACTTGCCAAGGTTTTCAATGTCAGTACGGCAGCAATAGCCAACACTATGAAGAATCTTGAAAAAAGCGGATATATATGTCGTGTGTCGGATGAGGACGATACAAGAAAGAACATCATCAATATAACTGAAAAGGGAAGGAAAATTGTTGAAATATCAAGGAACGAATTTGATGCTGTTGACAGAGAGATGTTTAAGGGCGTTACAGATGATCAGATTAAGGTGTTTTGTGATGTGCTTGATATATTGAAAAGTAATTTAAGACAGCTTGAGGAAGCAGAATATGATGAACAGACTAAAAAAGTGAAAGGAAGGATGAAAAATGAAACGCTGGTTTAAATATATAAAACCCTATTTGCCGTATTTCATTCTCGGACCTCTTTGTATGATTGTGGAGGTTATCGGAGAAGTACTTATGCCCAGATTTTTGTCGTATATAATTGATTACGGCGCGGGACAGAAGGATATTGCAGAGGCACCAGAGATTATAAAATGGCTTCTTGATGTATTCGGAGGACAGTCACCGTTTATTATAGCAATAATGGTAGGTATGATTATTACTGCGGTGCTTATGATGCTCGGTGGTGTCGGCGGAGCATATTTTGGTGCAAAGGCAGCCGTTAATTTTGCGGCAGATTTAAGAGAGGATTTATTTCGCCAGGTACAGAAGTTTTCTTTTGCTAATATCGATAAGTTTAACACAGGTTCACTTGTAACTCGTCTTACCAATGACGTAACGCAGATGATGAACTTTATTAATATGCTTCTTCGTATGTGTTTGCGTTCACCGGGTATGCTTATCGGCGGTGTAATCATGGCAGTTTCAATGAATGCAAAGCTTACACTTACGCTTGCGGTATCAATTCCGCTATTGTTAATTACGGTTGCGGTTATTATTTCGGTAGGTTTCCCGAGATTTGCAAAGATGCAGGAGAAAATTGATGGACTCAACTCGACTGTTCAGGAGAGTATTACCAATGCGCGTGTTGTAAAATCTTTCGTAAGAGAGGACTTTGAGGTAGAAAAGTTCCATGCAGCCAATAAAAATCTCAAAATGGCGGGGCGTGCAGCAATAGGTGTAATGATTTTTATATCGCCGATTATGACTTTTATTATGAATGCAACCACAATTTCAGTGTTGTGGTTTGGCGGTAATATGCTTGTTAATTCAACAATGTCGACAGGTGACCTTACAGCTTTCGTTACTTATGTTACGCAGATTCTTTCATCACTTATGATGATTACGATGATGTTTGTTGGTATGTCAAGAGCGCTTGCGTCAGGTAAACGTATTGCAGAGGTGCTTGATGAGAAAATCGATATTACGGATGCGAATATTTCTGAAGAAGATGCGCAGAGAACCGTACAACGCGGAGAGATTGAGTTTAAGAATGTTTCCTTCAGATATTACAAGAACAGCGAAGGAAAGGTTATCGATGATGTAAGTCTTAAAATCGAAGCAGGTAAGACAGTTGGTATCATAGGCTCTACAGGTTCAGGTAAGACAACACTTATTTCGCTTATTTCACGACTTTATGACGCAGATGAAGGAGAAGTACTTATTGACGGTGCAAACGTTAAGGATTACAGTCTTTACAATCTCAGAGAGGGCGTAGGTGTTGTGCTCCAGAAAAATGTTCTTTTCTCAGGAAGTATTGAAGACAATTTACGCTGGGGTAATGAGAATGCGAGCATGGAGGAGATTCGTACCGCAGCTGAAAGTGCACAGGCAGACGGATTTGTTATGGCATTTGCGGATGGTTATGATACAGAGCTTGAACAGGGCGGTACCAATGTGTCCGGCGGTCAGAAACAGAGACTTTGTATTGCAAGGGCACTTCTTAAGAAACCGAAGATTATTATTTTTGATGACTCTACAAGTGCAGTAGATACTGCGACTGAGGCCAAAATCAGAACAGCCTTCAGAACCACACTTAAGGATTCGACAAAGCTTATAATCGCACAGCGTATTTCATCAATTATTGATGCGGATCAGATAATTGTGCTTGATGAAGGAAAAGTAACGGGAATCGGAACTCATGATGAGCTTATAGAAAATAACGCTGAGTATCAGGAGATTTATTATTCTCAGATGGATAAGAAGGAGGCAATGGCATAATGGCAGGAAGAAATCTTGAAAGCTTACAAAAGCAATATAACAAAGCCGCCGTTGCCGGGAAGGGCGGAATGCCAGGTAGAGGACCGGGTGGACCGGGAAGAGGCCCCGGAGGTCCAAGAGGTATGGGTGGCAAACCCAAGAACATGAAAAATACAATAAAAAGATTAGTAGGATACGTTGCAAAATACAAGTTTTTATTGATACTTGTGCTTTTGTGTATGCTGTGCAGTACGGGTACATCTTTGATTGGCGGATACATGCTTCGTCCTATCATCAATAATGCGGCCGATATGACAAAAAGCGTGGATGACCGTATTTTATATCTTGCACAGGTTCTTGCCATGCTTGCAGGAATTTATCTTGTAGGTATTGTATCAAACTATGTGCAGGCAAGAATTATGCTCGTTGTTTCACAGAGTGCGACAGAGCGTATCCGTAATGACTTATTTGAAAAACTTCAGAGACTTCCGATAAAGTTTTTTGATAACCAGTCAACAGGTGAGGTAATGTCACGTTTTACAAATGATGTTGACAATATCGATATGATGCTTAACAACACGCTTACATCACTTGTATCGGGTACGGTATCGCTTATCGGTACATTTATATTTATGATTACTACAAATATATGGCTTACACTTATTACTGTAGCATTTGTTCCGATATTCTTTAAGGGTGGCGGTGCAATTGCCAAGAGAAGCGGTAAGTATTACAGTAGCCAGCAGGCTGCGCTCGGTGCTGTTAACGGTTATATAGAGGAGACGGTAACAGGACAGAAGGTAGTAAAAGTATTTAATCACGAGGATATCTGTGTAGAAGAGTTTGCACTTCTTAATGACGATATGCGCGATAAACAGTTTAAGGCACAGTTTTTTGGCGGTATCATGGGACCGGTAATGGGTAACACAAGTCAGATTTCATTTGCGGTTACGGTTGGTGTCGGAGGACTCCTCGTTTTGAATAATCTTTTTGATGTCGGAGGGCTTTCAATTTTTGCAGGATATTCAAGACAGTTCTCAATGCCGATTAATATGCTTACACAGCAGACCTCGACTATTTTTGCGGCGCTTGCGGGTGCGGAGAGAGTGTTTGCTGTTATGGATGCTAATCCCGAGGGCTTTGATGATACTTATGAGGATGTTCCGATGGACCATATTGAAGGCCATGTTGTTCTTGAGAATGTATCCTTCGGTTATGTTCCCGAAAAGACTGTTCTTAAAGATATTTCATTGTATGCAAAACCGGGACAGAAAATTGCTTTTGTAGGCTCCACGGGTGCAGGTAAAACAACGATTACCAATCTTCTTAATCGTTTTTATGAGATTGATGAAGGAACAATTACAGTTGACGGCATAGATATCAGAAGCATAGACAGAGATTTCCTTCGTAAAAACGTAGCGATGGTACTTCAGGATACGCACTTGTTTACAGGAACTGTTATGGAAAATATCAGATACGGAAGACTTGATGCAACAGATGAAGAGGTTATTGCTGCAGCGAAGACTGCAAGTGCACACAGCTTTATTATGAGACTTGAGGACGGTTACAATACAGTTCTTGAAGGTGACGGAGCTAATCTTTCACAGGGACAGCGACAGCTTCTTAATATCGCAAGAGCTGCATTGTCAAAAGCACCGATTCTTGTACTCGATGAGGCAACAAGCTCAGTCGATACACGTACGGAGCGTCACATCGAGCACGGTATGGACCGTCTGATGCAGAATCGTACAACATTTGTAATTGCACACAGACTTTCAACAGTCAGAAATGCTAACGCAATTATGGTTCTTGAACAGGGAAGAATTATCGAGCGTGGCGACCATGATGATTTGATTGCACAGAAGGGCAGATATTACGAACTTTATACCGGTGCGGTAGAGTTAGACTAGAAATATAATAAAACCGTGCATATATTTTTATCACATATAGACACGCTTTCGCTCGGAGAAAAACGTAACAGTACTAAATTCGAGAAATACAATTTCTCTCATTAAGTACTGACGTTTTTCAATGGTCTAATGTGATATAAAATATATGCACGGTTTTATTTATATTTCTACTATAAATTAAGTCCTGTAGCTTCGTCACAGCCCAGCATAATGTTGAGGCACTGGATAGCGGCACCTGAAGCACCTTTTCCTAAGTTGTCAAACTGGGAAGAAAGAACAATTCTTTCATCGTTTCCGGTAACAAAGATTCTAAGGCCGTCCCATCCTGAACATGCATTGCCTGCAAGCATGTTGCCTTCGCCGGCAGAAGCATCAAGCGGCATTACTTTTACAAAACGCTGACCTTCGTAGAATTTGCTGATGGCAGCATGAACCTCCTCGAGTGTAGTAGTTTTATTAAGCATATGTGTATATACCGGAACGCTCATAACCATACCGCTGTAATAATCGCAGATAATCGGTGCGAATAAAGGTTCTCTTTCAAGACCTGTTATTTTCTTCATTTCTTTTAAGTGTTTGTGCTGTTGTGTGAGAGCGTACTCTCTGGGAGCATTGTAGTCGTTGGGTCTTTCGTCGGCTTCATAAGCGGCAATGACTTTCTTGCCGGCTCCGCTGTAGCCTGAAAGTCCGAATGCACTTACCGGATAGTCGGCAGGCATGATTCCGAGGCTAATCATAGGATATACAAGTGAAATAAAGCCTGTTGCATAGCAACCCGGAACGGCAACTCTTTTACTGTTCTTGATTTTCTCCTTGTGCGCCGCACTAAGCTCCGGAAAACCGTATGACCAATCGGGAAGGGTTCTGTGAGCAGTAGAAGCATCAATAATTCTTACGTTGTCGTTTTCAACAAGTGAAACAGCCTCTCTTGCTGCATCATCAGGAAGACAAAGGAAAGTAATGTCTGAACTGTTGATGAATTTTTTACGCTCATTAAGGTCCTTACGAAGCTCTGAAGAGATAGTAAGAAGTTCAATATCGTCACGGCCCTCAAAACGCTCCATGATTCTAAGCCCGGTCGTTCCTTCGCTGCCGTCAATATAAATCTTAGTTTTCATAATAATTCCTCCGATGTTTATAAAAATGCATGAAAAATATTTTTTATTATAGTTACAAATAGGAAAAAAGTCAATGCTTATGGTTCTTGTAATACTGAAATCAATGTGCTATACTATATTTGGTATTGTGTGCAGATTATACATACTATTGCTTCATGATTTAGTAATCAATAAGAGGAGAGAAAAGAGATGAGTAGTGGGGTGAGTATTAATATGATGGGTTTACTTGTAATCGGTGGCGGAGCTTTGCTTTTAATCGGAGTAATTGTAGCGGTAGTTGTTATCGTTGCAAACAACAAAAAAGATAACTAAGAATAATTGTAGCAGATGCGGAGGACAATATGGCAAACTATTTCAGTACATATACAACAGACCAGCTTAAGGAAGAGATTGAAAGTGCGAAGCGTAAGATACGATTGTCTAATTCGCAACAGGATAAGATTCTTCTTTTGGCACTTGAGAATGAACTTGATAAGAGAAACCGAGCTGAGAATAAGCCGGATATAGAGAAGCTTTCGGAAGTTTGTGAGGGTCTTGTGAAACTGGAATCGCTTTTTGCACATATTATATTTTCTAATATAGGCAGAGATATTGCAGTTGATGGTTGTGTAAAGGTAAGAGAATTGCTTACTTCTATGCAGAATAAGGTTGACGAAGGTTTAAGAGAGATAGGTTGATTTTGGCGAAGGAGGTATTTTTGTGACTTCGATTGAGAATGCAGATGAACAGCAGCTTTTGGAGATGAAAAACTGGTTTTTTAAAGAGAATATCCGTATCCAGCAAGAGAAGGATATGATTTTTGAAGAAAAGAGACGTCTCGAGCAGGAAAAAGCTAAATTTGAACAGGAGAAGGCCAGATTTGCGCTTATGCGCCAGCGCCTTGATAATGATAAAGAACTTTTTGACAAGAAGACGGAAGTGCTTATTCTTGAGCTTCGCAGACTTGCGAATGACAGGGAAAGACTTGCGAGGGACAAGGCAGAGTTTGCGGCACTGAAGAATAAGGAAGTTCGCAGACGGGAGATGGAGGCTATGCCTAGAATGTTCTTTGTCGGTGTTAATAATGAATTAACCCTCAAGAAGAGATACAGGGATTTGCTTAAGATTTTCCATCCGGACAATGCCTGTGGTAATTCTGATGCGGTATTGTACATTAATAAAGAATATAATGCTTTGAAGAATTTGTATTCATAGAGTATGAGAGTCGCATTTTACGGTGTGGCTCTTTTTTCTTAGAGAGGAGAAAACATGAACAGGAAAAAGCTTTGGATTTTAATATTGATACCGTTGACATTTTTGCTTGTGTTTCTTGTGAAGAGTAATACTTACATAGCTGAGTATGTATTTGCGAGAGGGATATACAGGGTTTATGCGTTTATAATGGGAAATCTTACGGGATGGCTTCCTTTTTCGGTTATGGAGCTAGGTATTATTGTGCTCCCGATTGTCGCAGTAATTATTGTTGTCAGATGGATAATCGGAATAATAAAAAACAAGGGCAAGAGGGCTGTAAGAATAATTAATGGTATAGTTAATGCACTATGTCTGGGCGCTATTATCCTATTTTGGAGCACCTGCTTCAGCGGAGTTAATAATTACAGATATACATTTGCCGAGATTGCGGGACTTGAGGTAAGAGATTCATCAAAGGAAGAACTTAATGAGCTTTGCTTGTGGCTTGCAAAGCAGGCAAGTGAAACCAGACGTCAAATTACAAGTGTTGATGAGAGCGGTGTAATGAAGTCTTCGTACGAGTCTTTCAGGGATATGACAAAAGAAGCACGTGCTCTTTACGGAAAGCTTGGTGAAAAGTACGAGGTGTTTGATTATCCGTGTTGGAATTCTAAACCGGTAATGTTTTCGCATATGATGTCATATACAGATATAGTCGGTGTGTATTGTGTGTTTACAATGGAAACCAATATTAATGTGGATGTACCGGATTACTCGATACCGTCCACAATCATGCACGAGCTGTCACATTCCTTTGGTTTTATGAGGGAGGATGAAGCAAATTTTATAAGTTTTCTCGGATGTATAGAGTCAGAGTCGCTTGAATTTCAGTACAGTGGATATATGCATGCGCTTATTCATGCCGGCAACAAGCTGGCGGGAATTGATATGGAGCTTTATACAGAGCTGCATAAAACATACGATCCCGGCGTGAGGGCGGATCTTAATGCAAATTCTGAATATTGGAATCAGTTTGAAGATACCGTTATACAGGAAGTGTCCAATGTAGTTAACGATACATATCTTAAGGCAAACAACCAATCAGACGGAGTTAAAAGCTACGGAAGAATGGTGGATTTATTACTTGCATGGTACAGGACACAAAAATAAAAATATAGGACATACCCAAGCATTTGAGTACATATAATTAAATGAGGTGCGAGCCGGGATGCTGCTTGCGGCAGGATATATGACGGGAGGGTATGAACTATGGAAAAAAAGGACGAGGTTTTAAGAGTACTTGCATTATCACTCCGTAATGTTGTCGGACAGGCAGTACCTGATTATGAAAAACTTCAGGAGATAAGGATAAGAGCGGAGGCGCCACTGATAGCGGTTTATGATAACCATGAGTTTTTTATCGGGGTTGATAATAAGTTTACTAATAAACTGCAGGATGCATATATTGTCCGTAAAAATGAAGTGAGAGAGACTGTAGAGTATATATGTAATTACTCGTTATATGCATATGAAGAGGAACTTAGGCAGGGCTTTATTACAATTACGGGCGGTCACCGTGTAGGACTTTGCGGGAGGACTGTCTGTGATAATGACAGCATAAGAAGTATAAAACATATTTCGTTTTTAAATATCAGACTTTCACATCAGGTGCCAGGCTGTTCGGATAGGATTATGCCGTATATCAGACTTGAAGACGGCATTGCACACACACTTATTATTTCACCGCCAAGATGCGGCAAAACCACTCTTTTACGAGATATTATAAGAAACTTATCAAATGGAACCACAAAACACCCCGGGATGACAGTTGGCGTTGCAGATGAACGATCTGAGCTCGGGGCTTCTTATATGGGGTTGCCGCAAAATGACTTAGGTATAAGGACGGATGTTCTTGATTGTTGTCCGAAGGCACAGGGAATGCTTATGCTTGTAAGGTCAATGTCACCACAGGTGCTTGCTGTTGATGAAATAGGCGGACGGGCGGATATAGAAGCTCTTTCATATGTTGCAGGGTGCGGTTGTAAATTAATTGCTACCGCGCATGGTGCTGATTTGGAAGATATACAAAAGAAACCTTATATGAGAGACATGTTACATAGGGGGATATGGGATAGATTTATTGTTCTTGATAATAACGGTAAGGTTGGAAATATAAAAGCTGTTTATAACAAAAGTGGAATGAGGCTTGATAATATGAAGAAATAAAATCGTGTAAGGGTAGGTGAGAAATTATGCCGGGATTAAAAATATGCGGTATTGTTTTGATAATTGCGTCTACTACCGGGATGGGTTTTTTTATGGGAAACAATATGCGGTTACGACTTGAAGAACTTAAAGAGTTAAAAAAGATACTGGGTATGCTACGAGGAGAAATACGATATACGGGCACTCCGCTTTATGAAGCGTTTGCTGTTATCGGAAAAAGAACTAATGGAGTGTACGCAGATTTTTTTTTGTACACGGCAGAGGAGCTTGAACAGTTAAACGGAAAAAGTTTGCGGACAATATGGACGGGATATAAAGAAAAAAATAAGGAGAGTCATTTGTCGGAGAAAGACTGGGAGAGACTTATGCAGTTTGGCGACAATCTCGGATATCTTGATAAAGAGATGCAGCTTGGTACTATAGAACTTTATTTGGAACAGATAGAAGATGAGCTTACGGAAGGGTACGCAAATTACAGTAAAAACAGTAAGTTATGTCAGGCACTTGGTATTTGCGGTGGATTGTTTTTGATACTGATACTTATTTGATGCCGTAGAGTAAGCAGCATAAAAAGGGGAATTTACATATGTCAGTGGATTTAATATTCAGAATTGCAGCTGTGGGTATTTTAGTATCGGTAATAAGTCAGATATTAAAACATAGCGGACGTGAAGAGCATGCATTTCTTACAAGTCTTGCAGGACTAATACTTGTACTTTTTTGGATAATACCCTATATATATGATTTATTTGAAACAATAAAAAACCTGTTTGCGTTATAGGGGTGTGATGTCATGTTACAAATAAGTATTTTTGCGGTTGTTGCGGTACTTCTTGCTGTTCAGCTTAAAAGTGTAAAGCCGGAATATGGTATCTATATAAGCTTTGCAGCCGGAGTAATAATAATTTTTTACGGAATAAAGAAGCTTGAGACGGTGGTAGATACAATTACTGTCATACAATCATATATTCCACTGGATACAGTATATATGGGAACACTTATAAAGATGATCGGAATTACATACCTTACAGAGTTTGCATCAGGAATATGCAGAGATACGGGATATCAGTCGGTTGCGGGGCAGATAGAGACATTCGGTAAATTGTCAATACTTGCCGTAAGTATGCCCGTAGTAACGTCACTTCTTGAAACGGTCAGGAATTTGCTTGTCAGTACATGAGTGAAAGAAGGTGGGAGAGTGAATTCACGTATAATTGCTTACACGGCAATCGAGACAATAGAAGCGGACTTTGATTTTTCAGGGGTGCAGGAGGTCTTGAATAATACGATTATAAAGGACAGGCTGGATTTCAAGGAAGTGTTGTCGGATATGATTGGCGGCGGAGGAGGATTATCCTTTGAACGAGTATGGAAGCTTCTTTTTGAAGCTTTGTTTGCGGACATTTCATATTATAAGGAGGCGATAGTTCTGTTAATATTGATAGGAGTATCGGCTGCGGTCTTTGCAAATATATCTTCGGCTTTTGCGGAAGGGCAGGTTGCGGAAACCTCCTTTTACATAACCTATCTTTTACTTGTGAGCGTTATAGTTGTAGCTTTTTATACCGTTTCAGATACGGCGGCAGAGGTACTTTCAGATGTTTCAGACTTTATGGAAGCACTTGTGCCGTCGTTTTTTATATCCGTAGGAATGGTAAGCGGAAGTGCAACGTCGGTTATCTTTTATGAAATTGCTTTGGGTGTGATTCTTATTGTGGACAAGGTTCTCTTAAATATTGTGATACCGATGATAAATGTTTATGTTGTGCTTATAATGGTTAATTATCTTTCAAAAGAGGATTTTCTTACGAAACTTGCAGAACTGTTGCAGACGGCTGTTAAGTGGCTTCTAAATACATTGCTTGCTGTTACACTCGGCTTAAATGTCATACAAGGATTAATTATGCCTCTTGCGGGTGTTGTAAAGAAATCTGCACTTGCAAAGGCGGTAAGCATTATACCGGGAATCGGAAACGGAGCTAATGCTGTATGGGAAACCATGCTTGGAACCGGTGCAATAATAAAGAACGGGATAGGTTCGGCGGCACTTGTGGTAATTGCGTTTATAGCAATTATGCCACTTGTAAAAATGGCGGTTTTTGTTCTTATGTATCAGGGGGCCGGAGCGATATTACAGCCGATATCCGATAAGCGTGTCAACGAAGCGTTAAGCGGTGTGTGTGAAGGTGCAAAGTTGATTCTTCGGACTGTTTTTATGACAGTTGTGCTTTTTGCAGTTTCTATTGCAATCATATGTGCGTCAACAAACGGAGGTATATAAGATGAGTCATATGCTTGAGTGGGTCTGTGATATAGCGGTTTATTTGATTCTTATATCTATAGTTTTGCAGGTTATTCCCAAGAAGTTTCGTAAATATATAAATTTCTTTACGGGTGTGCTTCTTATAATACTTGTAATAAATCCTGTAACAAAGCTGTTTGATGCAGATAAAGCATTGGTTGAGTATTTTGAGATAGAGGAAATGAGACAGGCATTAAGTGATATGGAAGACATGATTAAATTTACCGAAAATGTGAATGAAGAAAAACTGATTGAAAGTTACAACATGCAGATAGCGGAAAAGATAACGGAGCTCATTAAAGAGTATGGTTTTAGGATAACAGATGTACAAGTGAGTTGGAATCTTGACAACGAAATGAAAGAATATGGAAGTATAAAAAGTATTTATTTAGTTCTTGATGAAAAGCGAACACATGGAACGATAACAATAAATCCTGTGAAGGTAACAATCGGCGAGCAAAAAGCAGATGCATATACTAAGGCGGAAGTTGAAGAGATGAAGAAAATAATTGCAGGCTTCTATAATCTTGAAGAAGAGCATATAAATATTATGATACAGGGGTAGGATATGAGCGAAAAAGGTAAAAAAATTGCATGGAAGGACATTGGGATAAACAAACTGCTTATAATGCTTGCGGCAGGAGTTTTACTTATTATTTTGTCAGTTGTGGATTTTTCGGACGACTTAGGGGCAAAGAAAAGTGAGACAGAGCAGAACAATACACTGCAGAAACAGCAGATGTCGGAGGATGTATTTGTAACTGAGTCGGATTATGAGAAACTTTTAGAAAAACGCTTAAAGAGTGTACTTGAACTTGTGAAGAATGTGGGTAAAGCAGAGGTAATGATAACAGTTAAAGCCTCGGGAGAGAGGATTGCACTGGTTGAGAAAGGCTATACTGGAAGTACATCAATGGAAACGGATAGTCAGGGCGGAAGCAGAGATACCAAAGAGGAAACATCCTCGGAAGTTGTAATATACGAAAAGAGTAACGATGGTTCCATGGTCCCTTATGTTGTAAAGGAAAAAATGCCCGAGATAGAGGGCGTTGTCGTTATTGCTGAAGGAGGAGGAAATCTTTTGACGGCAAATAATATTATTGAAGCAGTTATGGCATTATTTGATGTACCCATACATAAAATTAAAGTATTAGAAATGAAATTATCTTCCTAAGGAGGGGGAACAGTGAAAAAAATTTTAAAGAATAACCAGGTAATTATTACGGCACTTGCTATCATGATTGCAATAGCAGGATATCTGAATTATGTTCAGAAGATCGGGGATGAGAATGATTATCAGTCGGTAATCAGCGGAGACATTAATGATTTAGATCAAAACCTGTTTGATATTTCGGAAGAGGATATTTTTGCTGAAAATCAGGCGACAGGTAATTTGCAGGCGGGTGAAGGAACAGAAGTGCTTCAGGGAAGTGAGGAAAATGTACAAAACAAGGACGGACTTATTGACATAGAAAGTATGGATTCTGAGCCGCAGGATGTCTCCGGTAATGTGCCGGGTGAGGCGGTTCTTACGGGAGGAACAACAGTAAGCTCAATTGTTGCAGTTAAACTTAAGAGAGAACAGTCAAAATCCCTGCAGAAATCATCGCTTATGGAGATTATCAATAATGCCGGAATAAGTGAAGTTCAGAAGCAGGATGCAATAAGTAAGCTTTTAGAGGTTAATGATATTTCACAGAAGGAAGCGGAGGCAGAACTTTTGCTTGAAGCAAAAGGCTTTACGGATGTTGTGGTAAGCATTACTGACGGATCTGTGGACGTTGTGGTGAATGCGTCATCTCTTAGTGATGCCGACAGGGCGCAGATAGAAGATATTGTAAAAAGAAAAACAGAGATTTCAGCAGATAAAATTATAATTATGCCGTTTGTGGAGAATAATTAGAATAAAGATTTGCATAAATAATTAAATTTTGCATAAAAACAATTTGCAAATATACTTAAATTTGATATAATGAAATTAATCAGCCAGTACATTTATGTAATGGACAAAAAGATACACAGGAGGTTTCCCATGAGCGAACAGAATTTGAGAGATAATGAACAAATATATGAGACAAAGATCGGAGAAGTCCAGATTGCAGATGAGGTTGTAACCATTATAGCGGGTCTTGCGGCTACAGAGGTAGAGGGTGTTGTTTCTCTTGCGGGAAACATTACCAATGACAAGGTTAGTAAGAAGGGAATCAAGAATCTCGCAAAGGGAGTTAAAGTAGATGTTTTGCAAGGTTCGGTATCAGTTGAGGTTTCCATGCTTATGAAGTATGGTTACAGTATTCCCGGTGTTACACAGAAGGTTCAGGATAAAGTTAAGACAGCTATTGAGAACATGACGGGACTTCAGGTTACGGATGTAAATGTAAGAGTTGTCGGTGTTGAAATCGAGAAGAGTAATTAATAAAACTTAAAGGGTGTCTTTTTAAGACACCCTTTAAGTGATTTTTATTTAATTGGAGGATACAATGAGCAGAAGACAAATGCGTGAGCATATATTTACATTATTATTCCGCAGGGATTTTCACAGCAAGGAAGAGATGCAGGAGCAGATACCTCTTTATGTGGAGTCGCAAGAAGAACTTAACGAGGCTGATACGGAAGAACTTATAAGAAAAATCAGTGCTTTACTTGAAAAGGTGGAAGAACTTGATGAGAAGATTTCTTCAGTAACCGAAGGCTGGACAACCCAGAGAATCGGCAAAGCTGAGATTACGATTTTAAGACTTGCACTTTATGAGATGATGTATGAAGAAGATGTTCCTTCTAAGGTTGCAATTAATGAGGCAGTAGAGCTCGCTAAGAAATTCGGCGGTAATGAATCACCTGCATTTATTAACGGAGTATTGGCAAAGTTGGTGTAATTTTTCATGGCAAGTGTGTACTCGGTATCACAGGTTAACAATTATATAAAAAATATGTTTGAGCAGGACTTCCTGCTTAAGAGAGTTCAGATAAAGGGCGAGATTTCCAATTGTAAGTATCATAGCTCCGGACATATATATTTTACGCTTAAAGACGGCGGTGCGACGCTTGCATGCGTAATGTGGTCAAGTCACAGGCGCGGACTTAAGTTTGATCTTAAGGAAGGTCAGAATGTCATTGCGGAGGGAACTGTTGCAGTTTATGAGAAGGACGGTAAGTTCCAACTTTATGCAAGCAGTATTATACCCTGCGGAGTCGGTGCGCTTTATCAGCGTTTTGAGGAACTAAAAAACCGTCTAGAAGAGATGGGCATGTTTGCAAGGGAATACAAGCGTCCCATACCTAAGTATGCGCGTAAGGTCGGTATTGTTACGTCAAAGACCGGTGCAGCCATTCAGGATATAATCAATGTAACGAGAAGGCGTAATCCTTTTGTGCAACTTGTGTTGTATCCGGCACAGGTTCAGGGGGATGGTGCGGCTGAGACTATAGTTGCGGGAATCGAGACACTTGATAAGATGGGACTGGATGTGCTTATTGTAGGAAGAGGCGGCGGTTCCATAGAAGATTTGTGGGCGTTTAACGAGGAATGTGTGGCACAGGCGGTATTTAACTGCATGACGCCCGTTATTTCCGCGGTTGGTCATGAGACGGACACTACAATTATCGATTTTGTGTCAGATTTTAGAGCTCCGACACCGTCGGCGGCAGCAGAGATTGCAGTATTTGATTGTCAGGTTTTTGCGGGGAAGATTGCAGAGTATGAGCGCAGACTTTCAGGAATGCTTCGTACTAAGTTCAGCAGCAGGTTAGAGCGCCTTGAACAGTACAGACTCAAGCTTTTAAGACTGTATAATCCGGCTCAGAAGATTTTGCAGAAAAGGCAGTATTTGCTTGATGTTGAAGGAAGACTTGAAAGATATATACATGATGCTTTGAAGCAGAGACGCCAGCAACTTGCGATTTGCAGTGAGCGTCTTAACGGTTTATCGCCGCTTAAACAGCTTATGCGTGGTTATTCATATGTTACTACGGAGGACGGAGAGCATGCCGTTACATCCGTAAGTGCTGTTAAAGCAGGCGACAATCTGCGTGTAAGAATGTCAGATGGTGAGCTTATGGCGGAGGTAGTATCCGTATCTGAAAAAAGGCTTGATTAAGGAGTGTTATCATGAAGGAAGAATTAAGTATAGAGCAGGCTTTTGATGAACTGAATACAATAATGGAGCATATGGAAGAGGATTCTGTTTCACTTGAGAAGTCATTTGAACTTTACAAAAGGGGAATGGAGCTTGTTTCGATGTGCAATAATAAGCTTGACATGGTTGAAAAGAAGATAATAGTTTTAGAGGGAAACGAGGTTTTGCCTGATGAACTTTAATGTTTTGTTACAGGATAAGGTTAATGAAGTTGATGATATAGTTAAGTCTTTTTTGCCGGAAGAAAAGGGTTATCAGCAGACCGTTCTTAAGGCAATGAATTACAGTGTACTTGCAGGCGGCAAAAGACTCAGACCTCTTCTTATGCAGGAGGTCTTTAAGCTTTTTTCGGGAAACGGAAAGGTTGTTTGCCCTTTTATGGCGGCGATGGAGATGATACATACCTATTCACTTGTGCATGATGATTTGCCTGCCATGGATAATGACGAATACAGAAGGGGTCGTAAGACTACACATGTGGTGTTCGGTGAAGCCATGGGAATACTGGCGGGTGATGCGCTTCTCAATTATGCGTATGAGACTGCAATAGGAGCTTTTTCGTATGTAGGTAGTGGTGATAGTGCACAGACGGGAAGGATAATCAGTGCACTTAAGGTGCTCGGAAGAAAAGCAGGAATTTACGGTATGGTCGGCGGTCAGGTTAAGGATGTTGAGGCAACCGAGAATAATGAGCAGATTGATAAAGATACTCTGCAGTTTATTTATAACTTAAAGACAGGTGCGCTCCTTGAAGGTTCCATGGTTATAGGCGCGATTCTTGCGGGAGCATCGGACGAAGACATTAAAAAGACAGAGAATATTGCATCAAAGATAGGTATGGCGTTTCAGATTCAGGATGATATACTTGATGTTATCGGAAGTGCAGAGGCGCTTGGTAAGCCTATCGGAAGTGATGATAAGAATAATAAAGCAACTTATGTAAGTCTTTACGGCTTGGAGAATGCCAAGGCAGAGGTTGTAAGACTTACAAATGAAGCAATAGATTTACTTAAGGATTTACCGGGGGAGAAGGATTTTCTTAAGGAACTTCTGCTTTGGCTTGTAAATCGTGAAAAATAGCAAAATTTTGAGGGATTGTAATGATTTTGGACAGAATTACCGGCCCCAATGATATTAAGAAGTTAAAGCCTGAGGAATACGGGCAGCTTGCGGGCGAGATAAGAGAATTTTTGATAAATACAATAAGTGTATCAGGCGGACATCTTGCGTCCAATCTTGGCGTTGTCGAGCTTACGATGGCGCTTCATCTTGTGCTTGATTTGCCTAAGGATAAGATTATTTGGGATGTGGGACACCAGTCATACACGCACAAATTACTTACAGGCAGAAGAGAGGCTTTTGAGGCACTTAGGGAATACGGGGGCTTAAGTGGTTTCCCGAAGCGTACGGAGAGTGCCTGTGATGCGTTTAATACGGGTCACAGTTCTACCTCGATTTCTGCGGGACTCGGTATTGCTGCAGCCAATAAGCTTAATGACAGTGACGGAACTGTTGTATCTGTAATTGGTGACGGTGCTTTGACAGGCGGTATGGCATATGAAGCACTTAACAATGCGGCTCAGCTTAAGCGAAATTTTATAATTATTCTCAATGATAATGAGATGTCAATCTCCGCTAATGTAGGCGGAGTTTCCAAATATCTCAACAATATAAGAACGGGACAGACTTATAACAAACTTAAAAAGAGAGTGCTTGCGGTTCTTTCAAAGATCCCGGGATGCGGTAATTTCCTTATTAACAAGATACGTAAGACCAAAAGCGGAATCAAACAGCTTCTTATTCCCGGTATGCTTTTTGAGGATATGGGTATTAAGTATATCGGACCGATTGATGGTCATGACATTGAGAGACTTGTCGAGATAATAGGCGAAGCAAGGAATCTTGATAAGGCCGTTATGATTCATGTAATAACGAAGAAGGGTAAAGGCTTTGCGCCTGCTGAAGAAAGACCTGAGAAGTTCCACGGTGTAGGTCCTTTTGATGTTAATACAGGAGATTCTCTTAAAGTTAAAAAGACGGATTATACAACTGTTTTTTCAAACACGTTGATTGAACTTGCGCACAAGAATCCCAAGCTTGTGGCAATAACTGCGGCCATGCCGGATGGAACGGGGCTTGCTGCATTTAAGAAGGAATTCCCTGACAGGTTTTTTGATGTCGGAATAGCCGAGGAGCACGCTGTTACTTTTGCAGCCGGAATGGCTTCCGAAGGATTAAAGCCGGTAGTTGCGGTATATTCTTCGTTTTTACAGAGAGCATATGATCAGATTCTTCATGATGTATGTATTCAGGATTTACCGGTTGTATTTGCGCTTGACAGAGCGGGGCTTGTAGGCAATGACGGTGAGACTCACCAGGGTATATTTGATTTGTCATATCTTACCTCGATACCTAATATGAGTATATTTGCTCCTAAGAATGCCAGAGAGCTTAAGGAAGGTCTCGAGTTTGCGGCAGAATACAGTGGCCCTATTGCACTCAGATATCCGAGAGGAACAGCATATCAGGGACTTGAAGAATTTGCGGAGCCGGTTGTTTTTGGTAAGAGTGAGGTTATATATCGTGAGAAGGATATAGCGCTTCTTGCGGTCGGAAGTATGGTTGAGGTTGCTACAGAGGTAAGGGACAGGCTTAAAGAGGCAGGATACCATGTAACACTTGTGAACGCACGATTTGTAAGACCGATTGACGAGCAATGCATAGATGAGCTTATTAAAACACATTCGCTTCTTGTTACATTGGAGGAAAATGTGCTTAATGGCGGTTACGGTGAAAAGGTTGTATCATATGTTAACCGCATTGGAAGTAAGACGGACGTGCTTACCGTTGCACTTCCGAATGTATATGTGGAACACGGTAATATTAAGGTATTAAGACAACACAGCGGAATTGACGCAGAGTCGGTTACAGCAAAAATTATAGACAGAATAAAGGGAGACAACTAATGAAAGAGCGTCTTGATGTCCTGCTTGTGCAAAGGGCACTTGCAGAGTCGAGGGAAAAAGCAAAGGCAATTATAATGTCAGGCAACGTATTTGTAGACGGTGTGCGCGAGGATAAAGCGGGTACAATGTTTGCAGAGAGCGTTAATATAGAGGTTAAGGGCAATACGCTTCCTTACGTAAGCAGAGGCGGACTTAAGCTAGCCAAGGCCGTGGAGTGTTTTGGCGTGGAGCTAGAGGACAAGGTGTGTATGGATGTCGGTGCATCCACCGGCGGATTTACGGATTGCATGCTTCAAAATGGTGCAACTAAGGTATATTCCGTGGATGTGGGACACGGTCAGCTTGCATGGAAGCTTCGTAACGACGAGAGAGTAGTTTGTATGGAGCGCACCAATATCCGTTATGTAACACCTGAGGATATTGCGGATAAGATAGATTTTGTTTCAATAGATGTATCATTTATTTCACTTACCAAGGTACTTGTACCGGTCAAGGCGCTTATGAATGAAGAAGCTGGAATGGTTTGTCTTATTAAACCTCAGTTTGAAGCAGGCCGGGAAAAAGTCGGTAAAAAAGGTGTTGTGCGTGATAAGGCAGTACATGAAGAAGTTATAGAGATGGTATGGCAGTTTGCGGAGAGTATCGGGTTTTCAGTGCTTAACCTTGATTTTTCACCTGTAAGAGGTCCGGAGGGCAATATTGAATATTTGCTGTACTTGAAGAATGAGGCAGATAAATCAGAAGTAGATATGACGATGATAAAGGAAGTTGTGGAGGCTTCGCATACTGCTTTATAAGGGATGGTGTAGGAGAATTTGAAGAAGTTTTATATAATAGCCAATTCTGCAAAAGATGCGGGGCTTAAGTTCGCAAAAGAAATTGCAGGATATATTGAAAAAAAAGGCGGAAGCTGTACGGTTGCCGAAAGTAAGATAAGGACGGATGATGAGCAGGATTGGTGTATGGATAAAGAGACCGACGCAATTCTTAAAGCGTCGGAATGTGTACTTGTTGTCGGCGGTGATGGTACACTTATTCAGGCAGCGAGAGCTTTGGCAGGCTATAATCTTCCGTTTTTAGGTATTAATTTTGGAACATTGGGTTTTCTTACTGAAGTTGAGCGTAACAATGTTTTTGGAGCAATTGACGCTCTGTTTGAGGATAATTATCATATTGAGGACAGAATGATGCTTGCGGGCAGAATCATAAGGGACGGTAAGATTGTCGAGGAAAATATCGCGCTTAATGATATTGTTTTTGCAAGAGCGGGAACACTTAGAGTAGTTGATTTTAAGATATATCTTAACGGTGAGTATTTTAATAATTATTCTGCGGACGGTATGATTGTTGCGACCCCCACGGGTTCAACGGCATATAATTTGTCAGCAGGGGGACCGATAGTTTCACCTGCGGCAAGGCTTATGATACTTACACCGATTTGTCCGCATACATTTAATTCAAGAAGTATAGTGCTTCCCGAGTGCGATACGATTGAGGTTGAAGTATGTGCCGATCGCAACGGCTTTGATGATGAGAGACAGCTTTCTTTCGACGGCGGTAATGTTTTTAATCTCCGTGCCGGTGACAGTATTGAGATTAAGGCGGCAACAGAGAACACAAGGATAATCAGAATTAAGAAAATAAGTTTTATTGAACAGCTACGAAATAAAATGGGTAACAAGTAATGAACTTATTGGGAGGAAAATATGAAGACAGCCAGACATGAGAAAATTATCGAGTTGATTAACAAATATCAGATTGAGACACAGGAGGAGCTTGCGGACCGTCTTAATGCAGAAGGGTTTGCGGTAACACAGGCGACTGTTTCAAGAGATATCAGGGCTCTCAAGCTTACGAAGATGCCTGTTGACGGTGGACGTCAGAAATATGCAATCATTCAGAACGATACCAACGAGCTTAACGAGAAGTATTTAAGAGTTCTTAAGGATGCTTTTATTTCAATTGACCGTGCGGAGAATATTGCCGTAGTTAAGACTGTGTCAGGTATGGCGATGGCTTTTGCAGCGGCGCTTGATGCCATGAAGTGGCACGAGGTTGTAGGCTGTGTTGCCGGAGACGATACTGTAATGTGCGCAATCAGAACTAAGGACGATGCACTTGTGATTGTTGACAGAATCAAGAAAATTGCAACGTCTGTAAGATAAAGGGATATCACTGTACTTGGAGAGTAGGAAGGTGTGATACCATGTTAAAAAATTTGTATGTAAAAAATCTTGCTTTGATTGATGAGGCAGAGGTGGAGTTCGGCGAAGGTCTTAATATCTTAACAGGTGAGACCGGCGCCGGCAAATCAATTCTTCTCGGTTCAGTAAATCTTGCACTTGGTGCAAAAGCCGGAAAAGAGATGATACGACAGGGCGCGGATTATGCACTTGTTGAGATGACTTTCATTGTGGATAGTAAGGACAAGCTTGAGCGACTTAAAGAGCTGGATGTTCTTATGGAGGATGATCAGGTTGTCATTACCAGGCGTTTTGGCGAAGGTCGCAGTGTAAGTAAGATTAACGGTGAAAGTGTGAATGTGAGTACGTTAAAGGCCGTTACCGGCATACTTATCGATATTCACGGACAGCATGAACATCAGTCACTTTTATATAAGTCAAATCATTTGGAAATTCTTGATAAATATGCTAAATCTGAGATTGATAAGCCGAAGTCAGATTTAAAAGAGGCGTATAAACGATATATAAGAGCAAAGGAAAATCTCTCAGAATTTACAATGAATGAAGATGAGCGGCTTAGGGAATGCTCATTTTATCAGTTCGAGATAAATGAAATTGAAGAGGCCAATCTTTTAGAGGGTGAAGAAGAGGAACTTATGGCTAGACACCGTAAGTTTACTAATAGTCAGAAGATTATGTCAGCCATGGCAACGGTATCTGAGTGCATAATGGGTGGTCATGGAGAAGGCGCTATAGACGGTATAGGTCGTTCACTCAAAGAAGTCGCATCGGCACTTACATATGATGAAGAACTTACCGGTATATACAGCCAACTTGAGAATTTGGATGCATTACTTAGTGATCTTTCCAGAGATATAACCGATTATATCGATTCGGGAGAATTTGACGAAGAAGAGTTTTTTGCAGTTGAGAAAAGACTGGAACTGATTCATAAATTGCAGAGTAAGTACGGCAGGACTGTTGCGGATATTTTGGAATATCTGGATATGCGTAAAGAAAAGCTTGCGGTTCTTGAAAATTATCAGCAAAACAGAGAACTGGCAGAACGTGAAATGCAGGCTACATATAAAGAGGCTTCGGTATATGCGGCGCAGATTTCTTCTATACGTAAAAAAGCGGCAAAAGGACTTGCAGAAGAGATTGAGGCAGGTCTTAAGGAACTCAATTTCCTCGAGGTGCATTTTGATGTTGAAGTAAGGGAACTTTCTGAATTTGGTGCAAACGGACAGGATGAAGTTGAATTTATGATTGCCGTTAATCCGGGAGAGAGTCTTAAATCTCTTGGTAAGGTAGCAAGTGGTGGTGAGCTTTCAAGAATCATGCTTGCAATAAAGAATGTTTTATCCGACAAGGACGAAGTTGATACCATGATTTTTGATGAGATTGATACAGGAATCAGCGGTATTACGGCGCAGGCGGTTTCAGAAAAGCTTAAGAGCATAAGCGCTAACCGTCAGGTAATCTGTATTACACATCTTGCGCAGATTGCAGCACCCGCAGACCAACATTTTCTTATTGAAAAAATGGTAAAGGACGGTAAAACCGTGACAGAGATTAGAAGGCTTGATGATGAGGCGATAATCCTTGAACTTGCGAGAATTATCGGTGGTGCGCAGGTTACTGAGGCAGTTTTAAAATCAGCAAGAGAAATGAAAAAATTGGATGTTCGGATAAAATAATACCAGACTTAAAATTTAATATTCAAAGCATACTAAGAAGGAGATGTCAAAGGACGTTTCCTTCTTTTTATTTTGTAAAACTAGGAGGCGAATATATGAGCAGAAAACAATTATACCGTAGAGTTTTGTGTATGGTTTTACTGGTAACGATAATTTATACCGGATATTATGCATATAACTATATTGAAGAAAATATACCAAATAAAATTCATGTGATTGAAAATGAAGTCGGTATATTTGATTTTGAACTGCCGATTGCGGCAGAAATAATATCTATGGATGAAGCAGTGGTTTTGGCAGGGAGCTCAGAGGTGTGGAGCGATACTTTGTCTTTGGAGCGAAGAGATGCTTTTTCTGTAATATCCGATAAAAAAGGGCAGTACACGCTGGCGATGAAGCTTTTCGGGGTATTCCCGATAAAAAATATTGAGGTTTCAGTTATCGGAGAAACTGAAGTTTTGGTGTGTGGCTTTCCAATCGGAATATATCTTGAAACAGACGGAGTATTGGTAGTAGGGACAGAGAAAGTAACTACAGCAAGCGGAATAGTTGAGGAGCCTTCGCATTCGGTGCTTAATGTGGGAGATTATGTTTTGGCGGTTAATGACGAAGAACTTGAAAGCAAAGAAGAACTTGTGGGAATTCTTGAAGCCTCACGGGGCGAAGAAATGATTCTTACAATCAGAAGAAATGAGGAAGTGTCAAAGGTTCGTATAACACCTGCAAAGGACACAGACGGGAAGTACAAACTGGGTGTGTGGGTTCGCGACGATACACAGGGAATCGGGACACTCACCTATATTACAGCGGACGGAAGATTCGGTGCACTCGGACATGGGGTAAGTGATGTTGATATCGGAGCCCTTATGGAATGTAAGGAAGGCAGTCTTTATGAGAGCGAGATTTTGTCAATTATAAAAGGTGAAGCAGGCACACCCGGAGGTTTGTCAGGAATTATTCATTACGGCAATAATAATAAGCTTGGCGATATAGAAGTCAATTCGAGTGCGGGCATTTTCGGCGTCGGATATGACGGGCTCGTTGATATGGCTGAGGGCGAGTATATGGATATAGCCTTGAAACAGGATGTTGAGCTTGGTAAAGCATATGTGCGCTGCAGTGTAGACGGAGAAGTAAAAGATTATGAAGTGGAGATAACAAAGATAAATACTTCTTCACTCAGTATGAATAGGGGCATGGAGATAAAGGTTACCGACCCGGACCTTTTGGCGCTTACAAACGGTATTGTGCAGGGAATGAGCGGAAGTCCAATTATTCAAGATGATAAACTGATAGGTGCGGTGACACATGTGCTTGTAAATGACCCAACGAGAGGGTATGGGATTTTTGTTGAAAATATGCTGGAGCATTGAGTCCGTGCGGTGGGACGAGAAAAAGACTTCTGGGAAGCTTGCTTACCATGAAGTCTTTTTCGATGTACCAACATACGGCGAAAGCCGTACATGAGCAAGTAGCGAAGCGGATTGCGAATGCCGCACGGATTAAGTGATTTCTATTTGGCGAAAGCCAAACACTGAGGAAAAGCGAAGCTTTTTCGAAGTGGCTTGGACGAATATAGAAAATAATTTTTGAAATAAAGATTGTAGCAAGACGGTAATTATTTCAAAAACCTAGTGACTTTTTGAAATAAAAGAAATTACTTAAACTCGCTCATAAAGCGAGCTGATTAAAAAAATACGTTATTGGATTTAAATAATCCATTAGATATAATGTATTTGTAAGCTTACAAATATATTGTGAAAGGATTTTAAAATATGAATTTGGGAAGTAAAATTAGAGCGTTACGTTTGAAGGCAGGTATCACGCAGGAGATTTTGGCAAATGAATTTGGTGTTAGTTTTCAAACGATTTCAAAATGGGAGAACAATGTTTGTACACCGGATATAGAGATGCTTCCGCGGATTTCGATTTATTTTGGTATATCAATTGATGAGTTATTTGATTTAACGACAGATGAAAAACTACATCGAATTGAAAATATGCTGGATATGGAGCAAGAGCTTCCGAATAAGACTTTTGAAGAAAACGTAGAGTTTTTACATCAGCAATTAGAGCTTACAGATAATGCGTCTAAAATATATAATTTTTTGGCACACTTGTATCATCACAGAATGGTAAGTGATTCGGAAAAAGTAAGTAAGTATGCTAAAAGAGCGTTAACAATGCAACCCGGTATCTCGAATTGTCAATGGTTGCTTCAAAAGGCGGAGGGAGCTACATCACGAGATTGGATAGTAAAAAATCATAGCGGTATTATTGAATTTTATAAGGAGCTGGTCAATGATAATCCTGAAGAATTATATAATTACTTAGAGTTAATGGATAATCTGCTTGCTGATAACCGAACAGAGGAAGCGTCTAAGTATCTGGAACTTTATAGGCAGCAGGAAGATAGTGAAGAATACAGAGGATTATATTATGATTGGAAAATCGCATATGCCAAGCACGATAAGGACCTTATGAAACAGAAGATAAATCAGTTAGAAGAAAAATATGCTGATGACGGAATGGCTATGTTTTTATTAGCTGATTTGTATGCGGAAACATTAGAATATGATAAGGCGATATGCTATTATGAGAAATCTTTTGATTTAGATAAAAAACAGGGAAAGACGCCGTTATATACAGATGCACTTGAATCAATAGCGTTAATTTATCAAATTAGGGGACAGTATGATAAGGCTATTGAATATTATGATAAAGTTTTGGTTGTTCTTAAGGAGTACTTTAGTTTTACAGAAGGTAAACCTGTTAATGAAATTATTGCAAAGAAGAATGCTTTGTTGAATAAAATAGGATAACTTTTTATTTTATAACAGCAACAGCGTGTTGCTTGTTTTACCAAAACAATAGTGATATTATATTGTTAAGAGGTGATTAATTTGGATACAAAAGAAGTTATATTAGAACTCCGTTCAAAGAACGGATTATCTCAAGATGAGCTCGCGGAAAAAATTCATGTTACACGTCAGGCTGTATCACGTTGGGAAACCGGTGAAACTATACCGAATACCGAAACATTAAAGTTGTTGTCGAAGTTATTTGATGTTTCTATCAATACGCTTTTGGGTTCTCCGAGGAATTTGATTTGTCAATGTTGTGGTATGCCGCTTGATGATTCATCCATCAGTAAAGAGCCGGATGGCGAATTTAATGAGGAGTATTGTAAGTGGTGCTATACCGAGGGCAAATTTGTATATGCTAGTCTTGAGAAGTTGACGGATTTTCTTGTAGAGCATATGTCGAATGAAAATTGGCCTAAGGAGCAGGCGAGGACTTATTTTGAAGCACAGTTGCCGAAGCTTAATTATTGGAAGCAGCCAAAAGAATAGGGAATACATAGGACAGGGACGAAAGTTTTTGTCCTATTTTTTATAAAAATATATTGACTCTCACGTAACGTCATAGTTTATAATATGCATTATGAGGTGATAACATGAAGATGCATATTAATGAATTTGCAAAGCTTACGGGTGTCAGTGTGCGCACACTGCACTACTATGATGAAATCGGTCTGCTTAAGCCGGCTTTTACCTGTGAACAAAATGGATACCGTTTTTATGATGAGGTGTCTCTTGAACGTATGCAGGAGATACTGTTTTACCGTGAGATGGATTTTTCGCTGAAAAGCATTTGTGAGATTGTGTCATCTCCTGATTATGACAGAGAAAGCGTACTATCAAAGCAGAGACTATTGCTGGTTCTTAAAAAGGAACGGTTGGAAAAGATAATCGCCGCTCTTGACGGTGTGGGAAAAGGAGAGAATATTATGAAAGCATTTGATAATAGTGAATTTGAAACAGCGCGCAAGCAGTATGAGGCAGAAGCAAAAGAGCGCTGGGGCAAGACGGATGCCTACAAGGAGCACGCAGAGAAAACAAAGAATTACTCCAAGGATAAATGGCAGGATGTAAATGCCGGTATGGAGGATATTTTTAAGGAATTTGCGGCTTGTATGGAAAACGGTAATGCTCCTGATTCTAAAGAAGCAGTAAAGCTTGCAGGGAAGCTTCAGGATTATATTACGGAGAATTACTACACTTGCACAAAAGAAATTCTTGCAGGACTCGGACAGATGTATGTTGTCGATGAGCGTTTTAAGAACAATATTGATAAGTGTGGCACAGGAACGGCAGAATATGTGAATGAAGCAATAAAAGCTTTTTGTATGTAAAAGTTTACGGATACAAATTGAAAAAACCATATGTATTTTTATTGTTTTTGTCGACAAATGTGTTATACTTATAAAAAATGTTTTATAAGAAACGGGAGGATATATATGGCAGCAAACAGACCTCGTGGCCGCGTAAAGAATGTTACCGGTCAGGGCAAAGCAATAAAAAGAAGAGGTTCGGGACTCGGAACAGGACCGGTAGGTACATCCTATCAGGATCAGGGAAGCAGTAACAGCAGTTCGGGAAGGAGAACTACACGCGCAGGCGGTGGTGGAGGAGGACTTAAGATTATTATTATTCTCCTCGTTGTCTTGCTTGGCGGCGGTGGCGGACTCGGAAGCCTTCTTAGCGGTGGCGGACTTGGAGACGTTCTTGGTGGTTTGCTTGGCGGTGGTACAAGTCAGCAGCAGTCACAGGGCGGTTCGGATATTCTCGGAGGAGCACTGGAATCTTTGCTTGGCAATCTTGGCGGAGGAAGTGTTTCAACCGGTTGGGATAACACAAGCAATACAGGTAAGCTTGATACTACCGTGGCAAGCGGTTCTCGTTCAAAGTATACAAGCATTAAGGGTAACGGCAAAGATGAGATGACCATTATGGTGTACATGTGCGGTACGGACCTTGAGTCCAGAAGCAAGATGGCAACCTCTGATTTGCAGGAAATGATAAATGCAACTATTTCTGACAAGGTTAATCTGCTTGTATATACGGGCGGTTGTAAGAGCTGGCAGAATAACTCAATTAGCAGTAAGACGAATCAGATTTGGCAGGTAAAGGACGGCGGGCTTGTTTGCCTTGAAAAGGACCTCGGAAGCAAGTCCATGACTGACCCTAACACACTTGTTTCGTTTATCAAGTGGTGTAAGAAGGAATTTCCGGCTAACCGTAATTCTCTTATTTTCTGGGATCACGGCGGTGGTTCAGTAAGTGGTTTCGGCTATGATGAGAAGTTTGCTTCAAGCGGCTCGATGAGTCTTGCTGAGATTGATGATGCATTAAAATCAGGCGGAGTTAAGTTTGATTTTGTCGGTTTTGATGCGTGTCTTATGGCTACAACAGAAAATGCACTCATGCTCACAAAGTATGCGGACTATATGATCGCGAGCGAGGAGACGGAGCCGGGTATCGGTTGGTACTATACTGACTGGCTTACGGAATTGTCTAAGAATACATCAATGTCAACTCCTGAGATAGGTAAGCTTATCATTGATGATTTCATTGATACATGCGCGAGAAAATGTGCGGGACAGTCTACAACACTTTCAATTGTTGACTTGGCGGAAGTAGAAGCGAAGGTGCCTGCAGTTTTAGCAGCATTTTCAAATGATACATATGACCTTATTAAAAACGAAGAATATGCACAGGTATCTAATGCAAGAAGTGATGCAAGAGAATTTGGTGCAACAAGTAAGATTGACCAGGTTGACCTTGTTCATCTCGCGAAGAATATGAATACCAAAGAGGGCGATGCATTGGCTTCGGCACTTCTTAGTGCAGTAAAATATAACCGTACCTCTTCCAATATGACCAATTCCTACGGATTGTCGATTTATTTCCCGTTCCGTAAGGCATCAATGGTAGATACTGCGGTTAACACTTATGAAGATATCGGAATGGATGATGAGTATGCACGTTGTATCCAGGCTTTTGCAAGCATGGAAGTCAGCGGACAGGCAGTGAGCGGCGGTACAACATCACCGCTTCCGTCATTGCTTACGATGCTTGGTTCTGCAGGAGGCAGCAGTTCGGGTAACAGTTCTGACCTTATCGGACAGGTACTCGGCAGCTTCCTTGGTGGAAGTGGCGGTGGAATTACTGACTTGCTTGGAGGTGCTACCAACTTCTTAAGCGGTCGTGCATTAAGTGAAGAAGAGATGGTTGAGTATTTCACGGAGAATTCTTTCGACGGCAGTCTTCTTTACTGGAAGGATACCAAGAGTGGTTCTGCGATTGTGCTTCCCGAAAAGCAATGGGAACTTGTACAGACACTTCATGCTAACATGTTTTATGATGACGGTGAAGGTTTTATTGACCTCGGTTTAGATACGGTTTATGATTTTGACGAAGAAGGTAATCTCCTTGCACCGGAAGAGCTTACATGGCTTGCAATCAACGAACAGCCGGTAGCATATTATCACGAGTCTACAGTTGATGATGGTGAGAATTACAGTATTACAGGACGTATTCCGATTCTTTACAACGGCGACAGGGCAGAACTTATTGCCGAGTTTTCTAATGCTGCACCCAAAGGAAGAATCGTTGGTGTAAGAAGAGTTTACACAGACGGTGAGACGACAACGGTTGCCAAGACTATGGACACTGTTACAGACGGTGACAAGATTGATTTTATCTGTGATTATTATAGCTATGACGGAGAATATCTTGACAGCTATATGCTCGGAGAGCAGCTTGTTGTTAAAGGTGACCTTGTAATCAGTGACGTGTATGTAGATGTCGATGCGGCGAAGTTTACTTATATCTTTACGGATATTTATAATCAGAGATACTGGTCAAATCCGGTGGATTTTGAATAACATATTAAATAAAAAGCAATAGAAGAAAGCGTATACGACAAGAGTTGTATGCGCTTTTTTGTTAACAGGAAAATATTTCACACCCGAAATTCAGTATTTCACACCTCAACATCACAAATTTATTGCAAAGATACGATATAATAAAAGAATGGATATGTATATTCAAAAATCAGAGAAAGGCAGGCGGAACTATGAAAATAGCAGTCTGTGATGATGACAGAACCACAAGGGAACAAATTGCTTCTTTGATAAAAGAACATGAGTCGGATGCGGAGATTATTACCTTTGAAGCAGGGGAGGACATGATAAAATCGCAGGAGAATTTTGCGATTTATTTTCTTGATGTAGAAATGAAAGAAATATCAGGTATAGATGTTGCAAAGCATATTAGGGAAGAACAGGAGAAAATAGGAAGGGAAAAGAGTATTATTATATTCGTGACAGGGTATCGTGAGTATATGGAGGATGCATTTGATGTGAATGCTTTTCACTATTTGGTAAAGCCTGTGGATGAAAAGAAGTTCTATACTGTTTTCAGTCGTGCATTGAGAGAAGTATCTGTGGAAACAAAACGGAAGAAACTTTCTGTGATTGTAAAACATAATGGTATGCAGAAAAAAGTTTTACTGAAGGATATTTATTATATTGAGAGCAGTAATAAAAAAGTGGTGTTTCATACGAAGGATGGAAAGCTGGATACTTATGGCAGAATGGATGCTTGGGAAAGCAAGCTTAGTGATTCATTTTATCGGTGTCACAGAGGATATCTTGTCAATCTGGAGAAAATAACAGCCTACAATGCGGATACCATAGATGTAATCAATGGGGATTCGCTCATTCTTGCACAAAAGAAATATTCAGATTTTATCAAGGCATATATGCGATATGCAAAGACCGGAGGAATTGTAAATGTTTAGTTTGCTGTCCATGTTGATACATATAGTAAACAGTATTTTTAGTGCGATATATACAGGTCAGTTTCTAAATGCAAAAAATAATAAAAAAATAACAGTTATCATGTGGTCTGCCATATATTTTATGGTTCAGATGGTTATTTTTGATGTGATACACAGCTTCTATTCATTTAGCAGTATGACAGGTGTTATTATCAATGTATTGTTGCTTGTAGGTATGCAATGGGCATTTTTTAGTAAGAGTGCGTCAATTCAGCTGTTTGTATGCTTTAGCTTTGTGGCAGGGAAAGAGATTGTAAAGTATATTGCCAGTGTATTAAATGTTGCATTGGGTGTAGTTGGTTCGAATTGTATGAATACACTCATAATGCAGGGGAAAATTGTTACAAGCACTCAGGTAGAGGTAGCAAACAATATTATGATATTTATAATGTCTTTTGCAAGTGCTATTCTGTATGCCTTGATTTTGGGGATCTATCTGTTGTTGATTAACAAAAAATATGTAAGAAAAGAGTATCAGCTGCAAGTCCGTGAAAATATATTTTTGATATTGCCAAATATTGCGGCAATCTGCATTTCCATAACTCTGAAAATGATGATTATTACAGTGGAAAACGGAACTACAATTCTTATTTATGATACTGTTCCGGCAACCTTGTTTTGGATTCCCGTGATATGTGTTCTGTTGTTAGGGGCAGTTATAGCCAATGTCATACTTTTTCAGAATGTAGTGCAGTATCATGAAGAAAACAGAAAGCGTACTTTGTTGGAAAATCAGATACAACAGATGCAAAAAGAAGTACAAGAGATACAGGATATTTATGCAGATATGCGTGGATTACGCCATGATCTGAGAGGTCATATCAATAACATCACGCAGTATGTGAAAAAACAAAACAATGCTGATGCCGAAGAATTGAATGACTATATCAGAAATATGGAGGAAACAGTAAGCAGGCTGGATTTTGGTTATCAGACAGGGAATCCGATTACGGACATTATTATTCATCAGAAGAAACAGGAGGCTGACAAAGCAGGAGTAAAGTTCTCTGTGGATTTTAGTTATCCGAAAGAGCTTCAAATAGATGTGTATGATATTGGAGTGATTTTGAATAATGCTTTGGAAAATGCAATCGAAGCTGCGGCACTGCCGGAAAGAGAAAAATATGTATCATTACATTCTTATGTGAAGGGAAATCTTTTCTTCGTTGAAGTGGAAAACAGCTTTGCGAGAGAAAGTGTAATTAACAAAGAAAGTGGTCTGCCGGAGAGCAGTAAAGCAAATAAGAATTTTCATGGAATGGGACTTGCCAATATACAAAGATGTGCAAGGAAATATAGAGGCGATATTGATATTGTCATTGATACTTCTAAGAAGGAGCAGAAGATATTTAATCTTACAATAATGTTGAATGGAAAACTTGTCGGGCCATAGACCGGACAGGTTTTTCACACCACAAACGCGGTGGTTCACTCCCTTGCTATGAAATTCATGTTGTAAGGTTCCGATAACGGATGTAGACGCAGTAAATTTTGAAAGGATTGGTGATGTTTATGTCTATGACAATCGCAAATAATATGGGAATTGGTAACATGTATCAGAATAATACAACAAAGGCAGGTGGATATAAGAGCGTACGGGAGTATTCAAATTACTTATTGAAGAAATATAGTTGCCTGACACCGGGAAATAATGTGTCGGTATCTGTCACATCAGGGTTGTTAAAAAAAGCAATTAGTGACGAGAAAACAGGACAATGGTTAGAAAGAGAACTCGCTAAAGCACCTGATTATATAAAAAATGCACAACAGTCTGCGAGTGCACGTGGGTGGAGATTGGTATCCGCATCTATTGAATTTGGTGAAGAGTATACAACAATGTATACTTGTGTGATTACAGATACACCGGGAACTGATGAGGATATTGATAAGTGGCTTGAGAGAGTTGAGGAAATGAAGGAAGAACAAAAAAATGCTGAAAAGAAAGCACAGAAAAAAGCCGCTGAGGAAAGACTGAAAGAGCAGAGAACAGAAGAATATACTTTTAAAGGAGCAGACCTAAAGAGTGTTACGGATAGTTTTATTGAATGGATGTCTTCTTTAAGCACTGTAACGAGTTCTGTGGTCGGGTTCGATATGAGGGTATAGGAGGTAGTAGGTATGTCGATGAAAATAAATAGCACAAATAACGGTGTCACATCGCAGATTATGGATTTAAAAACTTCTACGCCGGGAGTGACAAGAAAAGAGGAAATCAAGACCGGATTTAAAAATACAAATGATTATTCTAAGTATTTGCAGGAAAAGTACAGCTATATGAATACAGGGAAAACATCTATGCAGGGAGTTCCGGTAACAGTAAGCGTTTCGGGTTCCTTTTTAAAGAAGTGTATGGATAATCCTGAGAAAGCTGCATATTTGGAAGAGAATTTGGCGGCTATCCCGGAGTGCATTAAGCGTTCTGTAGAATATACAAAAACAATGCCGGGCAATCCGGTCATGACATATTGTAATGTTTCTTTTGATGAAAATGGCAATATTACTATGACAAGCGGTTGTACGAATGATCCGGATGGAAAGATTGCCAGAGAAAATGTACAGCGTAAGCTAGAGGAGAAAAAAGCTACGGAGGAAAAAGCAGAAAAGAGACGAGCAGAGAAGAAAGAAGCCGAGGAAAAATTGGCTGAAAAGCGTGCAAAGAAAGAGGCTGAAAGTGCTGGCAAGTTTGAGCTGACTTTTACAGGCTCTAGTGTGGAAAGTATAATACAAATAATGACAGAGAGAATGATGTCCGGCAATATATCGGTATCTATGATATCAGGATTAGATTTGAAAATATAGGAGGCGATATTTATGCCAATGAAAATAGGTGAGAATAATCCGGGTTATTCAACAGAATATTTGGAGAAAGTGCAGTCAAAGGCAGAACCGGTAAAGAAAATGGAAAAACAAATAAATGGTAATCTTATTCCGGTTCCAAAGGATGAGTATATCAGTAGTGAAAAAAGTGGTAATAAGCCTAGTGGTCTGTATCGTATGGGACAGGATGATAATGGCAATCCAAAGGTTTTGTATGATGATCCTAAAAAAGCGGAAAAGAAGTCTGCTACCGGAAAAGCAGAAGAATGTATCACAAATACGGATGAGGTTGACAGAAAAATTGAAAAGTTAAAAGAGAAAAAACGTCAAATTGAACAGCAGATACAGGCTGAAACAGATGAAAATAAAGTGAAAGAATTAAAGAAAAAATTAGCTCAGGTGGAAGCGGAGTTAAGTCAGAAAAATAACGATACATACAGGAGACAGAATGCGGTTGTTATAGGGGTTAATAAATAAGATTGCTTTGCCGATATATACTACAAGCTAAGGACGGCGTCTATTTTCAACGGATTGATTGTAAAATAGACGCTGTTTTTTGTTAAATAAAAATAAGCCACTTGGTCCTTTTGGAAAGTGGTGCAATCCGGACTGACAGAAGGATTGCAGAAAGGAGTTTATATGTCAATATCAGGCATTGCCGGAGAAGTTGGCGGAGTCAATTATTACAACAATGTGAATAGAAAAACAAGTTCACAAGCAGAGCCTTTCAGTATGAAAAATACCGGTAAATCTAAAGAGTCTGATGAGCAGGACTTGGCTAACATGGATTATTGGAAATTTATCGCTGAGAGGAAAATGGAGATATATGAGAAGCTCAAGAACAATGATACTAAAGTGCGTTATCAGATAGGGGCACTGGCTCTTACGGAAGACGAGTGGGATAAAATGCTTGAGAAGGTGGATGATATTTCTGACAAAATGCGTGAGGCGATGCGCGCAGAACACAAGAAACGTTTTGAGAAACTGGAAAAAGCTGATTTGATGGAATACGAAACAGAAAACTACAAGTTTGTGCCTGAACCTGATATTGGTGAAGGTGGCTTAAGAATTTTGGTAGACGGTAAAAGTGTAGCTGTTTTTTCTATGGATGACTTGAAAATCAGAGTGGATGAACAGACAGGAACAAAAGTTTTAATCAGTGAAATTGCAGGCATTGGCGGTGCATGGTATGATGCAATTCCTGTGAATGAAGAATTGGAACAGGGTTTGGCTGAAGCTATGGGTATCGAAAGTGTTCCTGAGGTTGTGCTTGATGGTTATTACATCGGAACACACGCAGGGACCGGAATACAGTATGTGATGAGACCGGGCGATGAAGGCAGAGGAGGTAAAGTTCTTCTTAGGAATGAAGCAGATGCAGCAAAATATAATGCTTTGGCTGAAGAATATTATAATCGTTATCCGAACTTGATAAACAGTCGGGAGGAAGGTAGAATTTGGGCTTCTTTTGAAATTGTAGGAATGGCAGAACGGACAGAAACAGGATTTGTAAGAATTGGATACGACAATATTTCTTATAATGATAATTATGATTATAAGAAGAATTGGAGCGTAATGTTGACAGGTAATACATGGAAATTATTAGACGAGTGGTTAAAAGAAAACAGAAGAGGTATGAAGGAGAAACAGGAACTAGAGTCATGGATTGATATTTTTAACAAGATTGGCGGAACTTATAAAACATTAGTTTAGCATTAAAGTGTGTAAAAATATTGTATTGTTGACATTTTCAATATGATGTACTATTATACAAATAAGCAATATATTGCATAAAGGAGAATCAACAATGAATGCATCAGAAGTGTTACATATGATGGACCACAAATATGCTTTATTTGGGCTTTTTTTCGCATTTCATAACAGGCTTCAGGCGGTGGGAGATTCGTTTTATGAGGAGATTACCTGCAAGCAGTTTTTTTTGATGGCTTGCATGAATTTGTATCAGGATGAGGCACCTACCGCGAATGAACTTGCGAAAACAATGGGTTGCACGAGACAGAATGTTAAAGAGATTCTTAACAGTCTTGAGAAAAAGCAATTTATTCGCTTGGAGCCCGATGCGAAAGATAAGAGAAAGCAGAGAGTGTATTTGACAGAGAAAGCGATGCTTACGGCAGCTAAGTATCGTGAGAAGGAAACAGATTTTATGAACTATTTGTATGAAGGTATTTCCGAAGAGGAAGTAGACAGTGCATACAATATCATTTCTAAAATTGAAGATAATTTAAAAAATATGAAGGAGATATAATTATGAAAACAGTTGTAGTTTATAATTCACAGACAGGCTTTACAAAGCGATATGCGGAATGGATTGCAGAGGCTACAGGAGCTGATTGTTTTGCACTTGCAGAGGCTAAAAAGAAGAGCATGGATGAATATGAGGCTATTGTTTTTGGTGGTTGGGCATGCGCCGGTGGAATCAGTAAGCTTAGCTGGTTTAAGGGCAATATTGATAAATGGAACAGTAAGAAGCTTATTGCTTTTTGTGTGGGCGGAAGTCCTATAGAAAATCCTGAGATAGAGGAAGCACTCAGGAAGAATTTTAGTGATGCAGAGTGGGAGAAGGTAAATGTGTTTTACTGTCCGGGTGGTTTTAACTATGATAAGATGTCGGCTCCATCGAAGCTTATGATGAAGATGTTTATAAAGGCATTGAAGGCCAAGAAGGATAAGACTGAGGAAGATGAGATAATGATAAAGATGATTTCGTCCTCGTATGATATTTCGGATAGGAAATATATAGAGCCTATTTTGGAGTGCTTGAGATAGAGTAACAACGCATACTTGAAAAATTCAAGTGTGCGTTGTTTTTTATACAATAATGACTTGCTATACATTTTGACTGGAACTGATATAATTAAGATACGACGTCGATAACAATTCTGAAAGGACGAAATAACATGAAAAATTATATCAATGAAAATATTAAAAAATACAGAAAGTTTAAAGGCTTTACCCAGGAGGAGCTTGCAATGCAGCTCGGTGTTACCGCACAGGCAGTGAGCCGATGGGAGGCGGGTGCAGGAATGCCTGATATTTCGCTCATCGTGCCGCTTGCACAGAATCTCGGTGTAACGACTGACACATTATTCGGTATGGAAGAAATCGTGTATGACAAGCTTGAGATTGACAAAGTAAAGGAGTATATTAATTCGCTTTATGACGAGAATAATAAGCCGGAAAGCATGCTTAAGATTTGCGATTACTTAAAGGGGGAAATCGCGGAGAATCCAACCTGCTATGAACTGTTTGCGCTTTATCTTGAGAAAATTGCGGGACTCAGCAAGTATGTTGATTTTAACGGTTTCTTAAATGATTCAGGTGATACATGGGAAAAGCTTCGCGAGGATGGTATTAAGAAGGCAATCATTGTTATGAAGCATGCAAGAAATAGAGATTTGGTAGATAAGGTACATTGGGCGCTTGCATGGATATATATTCACGAGAAGGATTACGAGAAAGCGAGAGAGCATATCGAAGCACTTCCGTCGGTTAAGTCTAACAGATTGCAGGAGAACATTTTATCAAAGCTGGCGCTATTTGAGGGTGATTTTAGTAAGGGTATAGAAAATACAAAAGCGGTAATCGAAAAGGATTTTGAACATTATACCAAAGCGATTGGCTCTAAGATATTGTATGACTTGGAGACTTATGCGTATTTTGCGGATAAGGAATCGGCGGTTTCGTTCGGAGACTGGGGCTTAAAGGTAATGATGACTTTATTTGAGCGTGAATATTTGAGCGAGGATATGAGTTATGTTCTTGGGGAATGGTGCTTTTTGATGGTGCTGACATATATGAAGGCCCAAGATGCAAGCGGTGCGATTGCGGAATATGAGAAAGTTAAGAAGTATGTAACTTCCGAAAAGAAGGAGTCAATCCTCAGTAAGATTAAGGGCGTTTGCGAGGCAGAAGTGTTTGAAGCGTTTAAGGCCGGGATTGAAGGTTGAGATTTGTGATTAAAAAAGCATCCGTGTATTTTGTAATAAAAGTACACGGGTGCTTTGCTATAATGCTTAACTAAAATTGTGGTATGCCATTTATTGATAATTCAATAAAGACTTACACCGTAGGTAGTAGGTTAATTAGTTACTATGTTTTGAGGTGTCCTCTTGTGGGTCGTGAGTTTCAATAAATTCAATTAAGTCAAGTATTTCGGTGTCGCTCATGCCCTTTTTGCGCAATTCTCGAATGAGATTAACAACTTCTTTACCACTCATATTATACTCCATTTCCGCCACCACCTTTTCAAGTAATGGTTATAGTATACCATAGTGCAAGCCTTTATTCAATTATCAATATGCAATTTCTACCTAAATTTGGAAAATAAAGATATTTTGTTGACCTTAAATTATGGTAGCTGTATACTACAGATGAGGAGTAGCGCGAATTCTGTTAGAGAAAAACTATAAGGTGATTGAATGAATAACGGCGATGAAATTTTAAAGAAAGTAAATAGATTGGTCAGTGCATATAAACAGGGTTTTTTGGGCGGTGAAGAGATGCCGGAAGATGAAAATCCGCATTTAGACAAGGCTTCTAAACAGAATTATATGTATTTTACATTGCCAATGGCTTTAAACTATCAAAGAAATTCGTATGTTTTGTGGGAGTGTGCAAACAGAATGTATGAGGATGAATGTGCAAGAATTGTTTTTGATAGTGAAACGGTCTGCTCGATGTCAGAAACGGTTTTGCAGAAATATCTTGTTAAATATAAAGTTGCGTTGCAACCAAATAAACAGCCTATAATTTGGAAAAGGATATGTGAAACTATCGAGAAGAAGTTTGAAGGGGATATTCGTAATTTGTTTACTCTTAATAATTTTTCTGTGGCAAAGATAAAGGAATACATACAAAACAATAAAAAGGACTTCCCGTATTTGGGCGGTAATAAAATCTGTAATTATTGGTTGTATGTGCTTGAACAATATACAGATGTAAAATTTGTTGATAGAGAAAATATTACAGTGGCACCTGATACTCATGTTATTCAGGCAAGTCAAAAACTGGGAGTTATTTCCGAGGAAGAATCGCAATTATCGAATGTTCAAATTATAATTGCTGAGAGATGGAAAGAGCTACTTAAGGGGACAGATTTAAAACCGATAGATGTTCACACACCAATGTGGTTATGGAGTAGGGGAAAATTTGAAGTTAATATTTAACACGACTAATTTCGGTTTCATAGTAGTATTTTGAAAAATAGAAAGTAATAACTTTGAATTTTATAAACACATTAAAGGAGGGTTTTATGAAATATAAAGTAGTCATTTTTGATTTGTATGAAACCTTAATTACGGAATGGGGACATAAAAAATATACCAAGAATGAGATGTGTGCAGACTTAGGTATTGAAAGAGCGGAATTTGATGTTTTTTGGGATGAGAAGGAACAAGATCGATATGTAGGGAAATTAAGTTTTGAAGATTCAATTTTATATGTCAGTAAAAAATGCGGTAAATACGTTGATAATACGACTATATCTAATATCATCGATAAAAGAATAAAAACAAAATCTGTATGCTTTGAGTATGTGCATCCGGAGGTATTTCATTTATTGAAAACTTTAAGAGAGATGGGATTACAAACAGCTATTATTAGTAATTGCTCATCAGAAGAAGTTAGGGTACTTAAAGAAGCAGAAATATATAAATACTTTGATGAGGTAGTATTATCTTACGAAGTACATATGAAAAAGCCTGATTCCTGTATTTACGAGGAAGCATCAAAAAGGTTAGGCATTGATTTAGAAGACTGTATCTTTGTGGGAGATGGAGGTAGTAATGAACTTGTGGGAGCCAAAAATGTTGGAATGAAGGCAATTCAGGCAAAATGGTATACGAATCAGCATCCTAAAAAACGTGATAATATAAATGGTTTTTTGGTGGCAGAAGAACCGTTGGATATTATTAAGTATATTGAATGAATATTTGCAAAGCATTTAACGGTTGTTAAATGCTAATTTATAGGGAAAAAAATTAGTTTGTGGAGGTGCCAAATGGCCAGAACAGAAGTAGTTACAATAACAAATATGTGTATGATATATGATGGAAGTAAGGTTTTGGTACAGGAAAAAATTGACGATGATTATTGTGGGATAACATTTCCAGGAGGCCATGTTGAAAAAGGCGAATCCTTTACGGATGCAGTAATTCGTGAAGTATTTGAAGAGACAGGGTTACATATTTCTTCACCTGTATTATGCGGAATAAAAGATTGGTCAAATGATGACGGGTCGAGATATATGGTTTTATTCTACAAAACCAATAAGTTTGAGGGGCAGTTATCCTCATCTGATGAAGGGGAAGTTCATTGGATTGAATTAGAAGAGATGAAGAAAGCAAAACTGGCGGGTGGAATGGATAAAATGCTGGAAGTTTTCTTGGATGAGAATATAAGCGAATATTTTTTCTATAAAGAAAATGGCAAATGGATAGAAGTGTTGAAATAAAATTTTATTTATAAAATCACGATTTACTAGGCGTAAGGAAATGACTATGCAGACAAGAAAATCCAGTAGAGCAATTGTTTTGAATAAGATGAATCAAATATTTTTGTTTCAATATAGGTTTGACTATTTGGCTGATGGCGAAACGATTTGGATTACTCCGGGTGGAAGCTTGGAAGAGAGCGAATCTTTTGAGGACGCATTAAAAAGAGAACTCTTTGAGGAAATGGGAGTGCAATTGGATAATGACTGCTTGGAGATTTATTATAGAAATCCGTTATATACTTTGAAGAGTGGCGAGATTGTGCAGAGTATAGAAAAGTTTTTTCTTGTTTACTTAGAAGATGAGCAGTTTTCGTATGCTAATTGGACTGATAGTGAGAAGAAGCGGATGCTTGAAGGAAAATGGTGGTCAATTGAGGAGATACAGCAATCAGAGGATATGTTTTTCACAAAAGATATTATTCGGATCTTGACAGAACTTTTAAATAATAGAATTCCGAGTGAATCGCAGGAGATTGCTTGAACTTCAGAATGAACTTAAAAATTGGAGAAGTGATTTATGAAAGTAATTACAATAAAGCAGCCCTTTGCTTCGTTAATTGCGGCAGGGATAAAAGAATATGAATTCAGGACCTGGAAAACAAAATATAGAGGCGAAATCTTAATTCATGCGGGCAAGGGCATAGATAAAAAGGCTATGAAAAAATTTGAAGAGTATGGCTTGGAATATCCGAGTGGATGCATTATTGCAAAGGCTAATTTATCTGATTGTATAAAGGTTGACGATGAATTCAGAAAAGTTTTATTTGAAAAAAATCCGAAGGTTTATAACAGTATAATTAAGCATGTTGAGTGGGACGGGTATGGTTTTAAGCTTGATAATATAGAAAAAATAGAACCGATACCGGCAAAAGGTAAGCTTAGTATATGGGAAATGTAAGAAAGCATCCGCGCATTTTTATAAAGTGTGCGGATGCTTTTTGTTAATAATTCAATAAAGACTTACACGTTAGGTCTGGTTTAATCAGTTACTATGTTTTTCTGTCGGTGGAATTACAACAACGCCCTTATTTTTGGCAAATTCTAAGAGTTTGCGCAAATCATCATAAAGTTTATTATCGAGTAATAGTTCGCAAGCATAAGCAAACACTGCTAATTCATTTTGATTCATGCTATCACACTCCATATTTTCACCACCTTTTCAAGTGGTATTATACCATAATGTAAGCCTTTATTCAATTATCAATGTGCAATTTCTTACCTTAATTTGGAAAAATAATGATAATACAGATTTTAGATTTATAGATATGACATATCTGGTTATATTGAATGCATGTGTAAAAATTTACCATGTGCATAAGTTTAGTATAACATAGCCATATTAATAATGCAAGAGATAAAATGGATATTATTGTCAATTATTGCGTTGGAGTGTGAAAAGCGTTTTTGGTTGACGCTAAATAATGATAGTTATATACTACAGATGAGAAGCAGAGAGGAGATAATTATGCTTGGAAACATCGTAAAGGTAATTGTTGACAGACCGTTAGGAACATATCATCCAATACATAAGGATATCTATTATTCGGTCAATTATGGTTATATTCAGGGGATTATAGCTCCTGATGGAGAGGAGCAGGATGCATACATACTTGGTGTAAACGAGCCTGTTGAAGAATTTGTTGGAAGAGTAATTGCACTTATTCATAGATTTGATGATGTAGAGGAAAAATGGGTAGTGGCACCGGAAGGAGTTCCTTTTACAAAAGATGAAATTATGAAGCAGGTTGAATTTCAAGAACAATACTTTCATGTAGAAATTATAATGTAAAATCCAACTGTAAAAAAGCATCCGCGCATTTTTATAAAGTGTGCGGATGCTTTTTTTGTATAACACCTAAAAAAATTACCAAAAAAGAATAATAAGTCATGGTAATTATTTTTGCTTTTTTTTATAATGATGTTAAAATAAGAAGTGGGAGGAAGATACATGAAACGAAACATGAAGCAGTGGATTGCAGAATATATGGCGAGCCCTAAAAAGAAGGCGATGCCGATTCTTTCTTTTCCGGGTGTTCAGATAATCGGGCATACGGTAGAGGAGCTTGTAAGAAGCGGAGAACTGCAGGCACAGTGCATGAAGGCGATTGCAGACCGTTTTGATGCAGGTGTTGCATTTAGCCTTATGGATTTGTCGGTAGAAGCAGAAGCCTTTGGAAGTCCCGTGCATTACAGTGCGGATGATATTCCGACGGTAAACGGTACATTGATTCATGATGAGGATGAGGCAGAAGCACTCGAAGTTCCGAAGGTCGGTGACGGAAGAACGGGAGAGTGTGTTGCAGGCATTAAAAAAGCCTGTGAGCTTATCACTGACAGGCCGGTACTTGCAGGAATCATCGGACCGTATTCACTTGCAGGAAGACTTCTTGATATGACCGAAATAATGATTCTTTGTTATGAAGAGCCTGAGATGGTTGAAACGGTTCTTGAGAAGGCAACAGAGTTCCTTATTGAATATGCGAAGGCCTTTAAAGCGGCGGGTGCCAACGGAATCGCGATGGCAGAGCCGGCGGCAGGACTTCTTTCACCGAATCTTATAGATGAATTTTCCACGCCTTACGTGAAACGAATCAAGGAAGCCGTAGAGGATGATGAATTTATCGTTATGTACCATAACTGCGGTAATGTTGAGCCGTTGATTAACAATATTAATAAGGTTGATGCGGTTGCGTATAGCTTTGGTAATGCGATTGATATCGAGACAACCTTGAAGGCTATTCCGTCAGACAGACTTGTTATCGGTAATATTGACCCTGCAGGAATTATCCGCAACAGTACACCCGATATAATTCGTAAGGAAGTTACAGAGCTTCTTGAACGTTGCAGTAAATATCCCAACTTTGTAATGTCAAGCGGTTGTGACATTCCGCCGATGACACCACTTGAAAATCTTCAGGCATTTTTTGATGCGACAGAAGAGTTCTATGCTAACAAATAATTAACGGTATTGTTTAGGTGTCAGGCCGGTATGCTTTTTAAAGATTTTTGTAAAATAGCTTTGGTCTTCAAATCCTGTTGCGAGTGCGATATCACTTATCGAGTGCTCGGTGGTCATAAGAAGTCGTTTGCTTTCTTCAATACGCACCATGTTCAGATATTCCCTGAAGGATGAACCGGTAGATTGCTTAAACATCGTTGAAAAATATGCAGGAGCAAGGTGGACTTCGTTTGCAACATCTTCAAGCGTGAGGTTATTTGCAAAATTCTTTGAAATAAATTGAATTGCTTTTTTGGTGATTTCACTTCCCTTGGAAGGAATGTAATCAAACATACATTGCGTAAATACATCGAGAGTTTCCTGAAGCTCATAGCACAAGTCTTCAAGAGTATGTACTTTTTGAAGCTCCAATAAAAAACGGTTGTTGATTTTTAAAATACTGTCACTTGTGGCACCGCCTTCTATGGCAGCACGTGACAGAAGCGATGACAACTCGATGGCACGAGACTTTACGACTTCAAGATTGTTGCCCTCGGCGAAAAATACATATCCGAGAAGGTCGTTAAGCAGAGCTTTACTTTGTGCAATGTCACCCGTTTTAAGCTTGGTAATAAGGGCGCGTTCCTTTTCGTAAGGATAAGTTTTACTGCTCTCGGGAGCAGCTTTGTAGGTCTGGATGGCCTCGTTGATTTCGGATTGCTGATATAACTTGTTATGATTGAGCATGAACTGAGTTTTGCTGTCAGTTACAAGACCGGAGCACATAAAGTAAAGCATGCGGCTGATATGCGTAACCTTGGCGGGCTCTACGACCGGAAGATTACCTGCTTCCTCATACATTTCAAGTGTCTCGATAGTCGGAAGATTATATTTGTCAGCGATATCGGAAAGTAATAGTGAGTCCGGTGCATGCATAAGAAAAGGGCCGACAAGTATTGAACCAAGCAAGGTGTTGTTGTTGGCAAGAGGAAATATTATATGATTTAAGTTTGAATGACAGGAGAAAATGTAAGTCTCTCCGAGACTCATTGCAAACTTGCCGGCGTTGGAGTGGATTTTTACACAGGATTCGTCTGCCGGAAGAAAACGCTTGAATATTTTACAGTAGTTATGTGTGGAGCCAAAGCTTTCGAGAATCTCACCGTTTTCGTTGAGTGCCTGTATCGGGAGACCGACACATTCGTAGAAAGTTTCAAGCAATTCGCGCAGATGATGTTTTTCAATAATCGTATATAAGAGTGGTTGCATTGTAATAAATTGCTCCTTTTCGAAAGAAATTACCAAAAATAAGTTATTTATACCAATTATACAATAGAAAATACAAAAAATATATAGAAAAGATAAAATAAAACACAAAATCAAGGAGGAAATAAAATGGCAGCAGAAATTATTAATGAGATTTCGGAATTTTTACAGAAGGGTAGAGCAAAGAATGTTAAAGTTCTCGTTGAGGAAGCTTTGGCACAGGGAATTGACCCTAAGGAGATTCTTAATGACGGTTTGCTTGCCGGTATGATGGTAATCGGCGGCAAGTTTAAGAGAAACGAAGTGTTTGTTCCTGAGGTTCTTGTAGCGGCAAGAGCTATGACAGCAGGTATCAGCATTTTGGAGCCGAAGCTTGTTGAAATCGGTAACGAGCCGATTGGTAAGGTTGTAATCGGAACAGTTAAGGGTGACCTTCATGATATCGGTAAGAATCTCGTTGCAATGATGCTTAAGGGTGCAGGTTTTGAGGTTATTGATGCAGGAACAGACGTAGATGCAGATACATTTATAAATAAGGCAGAGGAAATCGGCGCAGATGCAATTTGTATGTCAGCGCTTCTTACAACAACAATGCCTTATATGAAGACTGTTATCGATACACTTAAAGAGAGAGGACTTCGTGACAAATATATTGTTATGATCGGTGGTGCTCCCGTAAATGATACATTTGCAGAGCAGATTGGTGCAGACTTCTATACAGCAGATGCTACATCAGCAGCAGAGGCAGCAAAGGCAGCAGTACTTGCAAGAAAATAGAGTGAGATAAATATGAAACAGGTTTATTTGATTGATGGTCTTAAAGCACAACTGAATATGGATTTGGTGTTGCACGCCATTGATTGTATGCCTGACAATCCCGTGTATGAAGAATTTGTAGACGAATATGCGGATATACATGAGGAGCTTCTTTCGATGGCGGAGCCGGCAGGAATTCTTGGGTTTGGTGAACTTACTGATAAAACGGCGACCGACGAATATGTGGCCGGAACAAAGGTTATTTTTGCGGTGACAAGTGTCGGTGACAAGATAAAGCAGTACAGCACCAGGGCTTTTGCTGAGGGCGATTATGTTCGGGGAATGCTTGCTGATGCGATTGCGGACAGGGCACTTTTTTCGTTGGAAGGAAGAATGCTTGAGAAGCTTAAATCGGTGTGCGGAGAGCATGGTGTAGGGATTCTTAAAAGGCTTGAAGCGCCGCATGATATTCCGATGGAGGTACAGAGAGAAGCTTGGGAAAGCCTTAGTCTTAAAGAAACGCTTGGTATAGACATAAGCTGTGGCTATATGTTTGATCCCGTAAAAACTTCATGTCAGGTTTTTGTGATTTCTGAGGATGCGGATATATTTAAGGCGCAGCATGATTGTAGGAAATGTCCAAATATTGATTGCAGGTACAGGAATATTCCTGATGACGTTCAAGGCATAGAAATAACTGTCAAAAAGGGTAATGAGATAAAAAAATTGCTGTATAAGGCAGGTCAGTCAGTAATGGATTTGCTGATTGAGAACAGCTATTATATAAGTGCAGTTTGCGGTGGCAAAGGCCGTTGCGGTAAATGTAAGGTGCGTGTCCTTAAAGGTGTGGCACCTGTTACGGCAGAGGATGAGAAGTTCTTTAATAAAGAGGAACTTGGCGTTGGATGGCGACTTTCATGTTTGCTGTATCCGACAGAAGATTTGACAGTGTCATTTGAACTTGGCGATGAGTCTGAGTTTGTGGCGGTTAGTGAGTATGAACCGGGAGATGTTACTGTGCCAAAGGAACGGACAGAGTTTAGCGTAGTAGCAGATTCTTGTGATGAGAACGCGCCTGAACTCAAAAAAGAGAATAAAGGTATAGCAGACGAAGACAAAGAATACCACATTGCCATCGACATCGGTACAACAACGATTGCTATGCAGCTTCTTGGTAAAACAAGCGGCGATATAAAGCATACAATAACTACTGTTAACAGTCAGCGTAAGTACGGGGCGGACGTAATTACAAGAATTAAAGCATCTGTTGACGGTAGAAAGCCTGAACTTAAGGAGTGTATTTTTAAGGATTTGAAAGAGGGAATACAGGCACTCCTTAAGGCAACAGGCGTAGAAATGTCCAAGGTTGCATGCATTGCGATTGCAGGTAACACGACTATGATTCATCTTCTGATGGGCTATGATTGTGACAGCCTCGGAATATACCCTTTTACGCCGGTAAATATTGATATAATAACGGGCAGTATGGAAGCGTTACTCGGAATCAGCGGTGATGCGAAGGTTGTTATTCTTCCCGGAATATCCACTTATGTGGGCGGTGATATCGTGTCGGGACTGTATGCCTGTGGTTTTGATAAAACAGAGGAGATAAAACTTCTTGTGGACCTTGGAACTAACGGAGAGATGGCACTCGGTAACGAGGATAAATTGCTTGTTACGTCCACTGCGGCGGGACCGGCGTTTGAAGGCGGTAATATCGAGTGGGGTATGGGAAGCGTGGCCGGTGCTATATGTTCTGTAGAACTTGACGGTGCCATTGCAAAATGCCATACTATTCTTGATAAGGAACCCGTTGGAATTTGCGGAACGGGAGTTGTGGAAGCAATCGCAGAACTTCTTAGAGAAGATATACTGGATGATACGGGACTTCTTGCGGATGAGTATTTTGACGACGGTTTTGAGCTTGCAAAGACAAGTGATGGTCGGGATATTGTGCTCACACAGAAGGACATAAGAGAGCTTCAGTTAGCCAAGTCGGCAATCCGTGCGGGTATTGAGACGTTGCTTATTAAGTACGGAGTAAGTAAAGAGCAAGTATCAAAAGTATACCTTGCGGGAGGCTTCGGGTACAAGCTTAATACAGGGAAGGCTGTTGCGATTGGTATGTTACCGAAAGAGTTTGCGGACAAAACGCAAGCAATAGGTAACAGCTCGCTTGCGGGTGCAGTAAAGTATCTTAGAGAGGCAGAGGACGGTAAAGCTCTTGAAAAAATAGTTTTGATTTCGGAAGAAATCAGCCTGTCCACAGACAAGGATTTTAATGAATTTTATATGGAACATATGATGTTTTAAAATAAATACAATACTAATTCAAAACGAGAATCGTTTTAGAACAGGGGGCAACATGGAATATATTATTTCAGTACAGGACAAAGAAATTTTGCGTGAGGTTGCAAAAAAACAGTTGGAGTTAGCCAACAAAGAGAGCAACAAAGAAAGAATCAAATTATGGTATAAGCATAATGCACTTCAGGGCGACCGTCCGATGATTCATCTTGAGATGTGGACATTTGCACAGGAGATTCTTCCGCAGAGACTTAAGTGTACGGGTGCATTTGCAAGACAGGTTGAGACAATGCTTTACTGCAATTTCTTAAACCAGGAATTGTTTGATGATGACAGGGTTACACCGGATTATTTTCCGCTTAATTATGATACTAATTTTGTGCTTTTCAGCATCAAGATTAATAAGCAGAATGCTACTGATGCAGCAGGTAATCAGAGCGTCGGACATCATTTTGAGTCAATCGTAGAGGACCTTGAGGATGATTATGACAAGCTTAAGGAGACAACCTACGGTGTTGACCTCGAGACTACGGAGCTTAAGAGAAAAGCTATCGAGGAAGCAATCGGTGACATTTTGCCTGTTAAGCTTCAGATGGATTGTCTCTACAGCGTACCTACACAGATGCTTGTACACTTTATGAGCATGGAAAACATGATGTTTGCAATGTATGATTATCCCGAACTTTTCAAAGAGATGATGGGAAGAATTGCAGACGATACTTTGGCATATTACAGAATGCTTGAAGAAAAGAGACTTATCATGCCCACTACAAGTTTTGAAAGTGTTGGACAGGGAACATGGAGTTTTACAAATGAGCTTCCCGGTTGGGACGAGTGGGAGAAAAGACCTTTTACCACAAAGGATGTATGGGGATTCATGGATTCACAGGAGACAGTCGGTATATCGCCTGCGATGTATGAGGAATTTATTTTTCCTTGCTATAAGAAAATCTCGGAGCAGTATGGTTTGCTTTCATACGGTTGCTGTGAGCCGGTAGACCCTATCTGGGACAACTGCATCAGTAAGCTTACTAACCTTAGAAAAGTGTCTATTTCACCTTGGTGTAAGGAAGAGGTTATGGGCGAGAAGCTTAAGGGCAGCAAGGTAATCTACCACAGAAAGCCGAGCCCGAACTTCCTTGGTGTTGACCCTGTGCTTGATGAGGCAGCTTTCCGCGAGCATATCCGCAAGAGCCTTTATGCCGCAAGAGGCTGTAAGATGGAGATTACACAGCGTGACGTTTACACAATACATAACAATATTGATAAGGCGAGACGTTATGTTGAGATTATCCGTCAGGAAATCGAGAACAATTGGAAATGTTAGTATCTATGAAAAAGTCGCTCTGTTTCAAATTGTAACGATATAAGTGTATCTGGTATACTTTAACTAAGTTAAGCTTAGCTAAAATACAGATTGGAGAGTATGCAATGGAAAAATATTATACACTTAATGAAGTGGCAATGATGACCGGATTGACGACAAGAACCCTTAGAAACTATTTGAAAATGAATGTGTTAAAAGGCGAAAAGATAGATGGTATTTGGAAATTTACTGAAGAAGAATTTGCAGAGTTTATCCAGAATCCGTATGTAAAGCCAAGCTTGCAGGCAAAAAACAAGGCTGTCGTTTTTGATTTTTTGGCACAGAATGAAAAGCGCACAAATGAGATATGCACGATTATTGATGTATGCGTAGATTCTAATGAAGCAGAAGAAATCTCCTCTTTCTTTTGTGAGGAAATAAATAAGAGAAATGAAGGGAAAATAAATTTTTCTTTTGAAAAAAATGGTTCCTACGTAAGAGTTATTTTAAGAGGATATGAAGATACTGTTATGGAAATTTTGAATGCTTATTATAACTAAGTACTAAATAATAGTGCAAAAAGCCGCCCATATTTTTATGTGAAGTTGTCAAGTAAAAGTAGACAGCAAAAAAGCATAACTATCCAAAGCCTAGTTCAGTTCTATACTGAACTGGGCTTTTGTAATTTAATGCATATGCAGGTCTTTCATTATTGAAATATTTTA
>SVEG01000011.1 GCA_015057505.1 Lachnospiraceae bacterium | reverse complement strand
CACAAACATTATAACTAATAAAAATATTTCTCTTTTTCTTATTTTCCACAAGCTCCCGCCTATAACAACAGGCATGAGCGAAATTAACAACCCCCATATTACGATGGCCGCATATCCGGCTGCGAGTAACTCTCCAAGCAAAAACGCAGCCGCCATCCATAAAATCGGTCTTCTTATATTTTCCTCCTATCTGTAGTCTGCAATCAGATCCGCCCTGGCCTCGAGCGGCTTATCAAATTTTATAGCCTCACGATATACTTTCCCCATTTCACCGTTAATAAGAATCTGAACCGCATCTACACCCTTAATCTCCGTAAGCGAATTAACTATCGCATATACCGGTATCGTTTCAATAGCATTTATCGAACCTGTAAGAAGTGTATCATCAATATTAAGATAGCAGACACCGTCCCTTGTAATAACACTGATTACCGAAAGTCCCTCCGGCAACACATTCCGTAAAGTTTCATTCTCAGGTCCTTTAATTAAATGTTCAAGTACAAGTTTCTCTCTTGAACTTTTCTCATCAATATAAACCTCTCGTCTTTCAGCATACAACTTTGTACCCTGCTCATCTGTAAAATATAATGTCAGCTTAATAGAATCACTTCCGACAATCCCTTTATTGGTATCATCGATAAAATCCTCCGCTGTAAAAGAACCTACTAAAACATTCTTTTTCTGTTCTTGACGTTCCTCAACTACATAAAGAGTTATTCTCTCTATACCGTCAACCTGTGTAAGCGTTTTCACCATTGCCGCCTTAATAAGAACTTCTTTTATCGGATCAATATTATAATACACTTCATCTAAATACACATACAAACGCTCTGATACAATTTTTGTTGACAGTATATTCACATGTTCTTCCATAGCACACTGATAATCCAACTCGCCACTATCCTCGCTCATAAAAGCAAACAACTCATTGATAAGTGCTTCCTGTTCCTTTGTTTCTGATGCACGAATATAATAAGTCAGTTTTGTGCCCTCTTTGCTCAAACAGTATATTCTGTACTCATTATCATTAAGCACTGTCTTTTCTGTTACAGTACTATTATCTTTGTTTCCACATCCGGTTACAAAAATGAATATAATAAGCAGCAGTGCCGTTACAAATCTTTTCATATTTCCACCTTTTTCTTCTTATATTCCTTCAAAAGTGTCCGCTTCTCTTTTTGTTCTTCCTGCATTGGTAAGAGGAATGGTTATTATGAAGCTGGTACCCTCTTCAGAACTCATTACATCTATCGTTCCGTTATGCAGCAAAATAATTTTCTTGGTAATCGAAAGTCCTAACCCTGTTCCTCCCGTGCTTCTGGAACGTGCCTTATCTATCCTATAAAAGCGCTCAAAAATCTTAGTCTGCGCTTCTTTTGGAATACCTATGCCCGAATCTGCAACGCAAACAGAAAAATTCGACTGGTCAGCATCAAGCGTAACCTTAATCCAACCATTGGGCTTATTATACTTTATTGCATTCTCTATAAGGTTAGTCACGGCAAGTGTAAGTTTTACTTCATCAACCTCCGCAAGCACAAATCTGATTTCCTCAAACATAATCTCAATGTTATTCTGTGCCGCAATAGGTTTTAAGCGTCTTATAACAGCTTCCGTAAGTTCATTTATATTATACAACTCAACATTCAAATCTGAGTTTGCGCCTTCAAGTCTTACCATTGATAACAAATCTGAAATAATTTTGCTTTCACGGTCAATTTCATCCGATATATCCTTAAGAAATTCACGATATATATCTATAGGTGCCTCTTTTTGCGAAAGAAGCGAATCTGTAAGTACCTTAACGGATGTAATCGGTGTCTTAAGCTCGTGTGAAACATTTGAAACAAATTCCTGACGCGACTCTTCCGTTTTACGCAACTTAGCAAGCAAATTATTATAATTCTCCGATATCTCTCGCGTTTCTGTAAAACCTTCTATTGGAATATCCGTATCAATATGTCCTTTTGAAACCTTACCGAAAGAATTCCCAAGCCTCTTAACAGGTTTTGCAAGGAGATATGACAGGATTGCCCCGCCAAGCAAAGCTATACTGCAAAAAACAACACAAAGAAGCTGCACCTTGTGTCTCATTACAGTAAATTCCCTTACTAAATCATCCGTCGGAATTCCTGCAACCATTACACCTGTAACAGCTCCTGTATTTGTATTCTTAATCGGCACTGCAACTTCAATATAAGCCTTATCTTCATCATAAACTGCGGTAGTCTTGCCACGCATTCCGAGCACAACATTTTCACAAGACAATATCTTGTACTCATTAATTCCATAAGTATCCTTAACAACTCTCATACCGGTATTAACAATATATATGCGTCCGTTGTAAAAATTCGCCAAGCGTTCAACGGCTATATCCATTGACCACTGCACTCTTCCGTCAAAATAACCTTCTGCGCTCAATTCACTACCAAGAATATTACATTGATTCCTAATCTGTGTAAGACGCAAATCCACCATACGTTCTTCATACGTATTAGAAAGTATCAGCATACATATAACAATCGGAATTACTCCTACAACAAAAATGCTCATATAAAGCCAAAAACGCATGCCTAAAAAAAACTTCTTGATTTTAGACAACGAAATAATAACCAACACCCCACTTCGTATGAACATACTTTGGTTCACTGGGATTCTTTTCTATCTTCTCCCTAAGTCTTCTCACATGTACGTCCACCGTTCGTTCGTCTCCCGTAGAACCCTCTCCCCATACAGCCTTAAGAAGCATGCTTCTACTAAAAACTTTTTCAGGATTTGTAACAAACAATTCCATCAAATCAAATTCCTTGGCAGTAAGCAATACCTCTTTATTTCCTATATAAGCTCTTCTGCCTTCCATCTCAAGGCATATATCCCCAACAACAAGGCTTCTCTCTCCCATATATCTTTTATTCCCTGCCGTTTCACCGCTTCTGCGCAAAATTGCCTTGATTCTGGCTTTTACTTCAAGTATGTTAAACGGCTTTTCTATATAGTCGTCCGCACCATACTCAAGACCTTTTATTTTATCCATATCATCCGTCTTTGCAGTAAGCATTATTATTGGAACCATAGAAAATTCCCTGATAGCCTGACACACCTCAAAACCATCCTTCTTCGGAAGCATTATATCAAGCAGAATAATATCATAACTATTCCTACTTGCAAATTCCAACGCCTCTTCTCCGTCATAAGCACAATCCACCGTTATTCCATCCTGTTCAAGGCTGAATTTTATGCCCTTAACAATTAATTTTTCATCATCTACCACCAAGATTTTCATATCGCACCTCTTGCCATTAATTTTGGATTTTTATATAATCCTTAATCTTGTCATATACCACTTCTTTAATTCCGTCAACCAGCATTATATCTTCTTTTGATTTAAAACTGCCGTACTCATTTCTGTATAAAATTATACTATCAGCCTTACTCTCTCCTATCCCCGGAAGTTGCATAAGCTCATCCCTTGATGCAGTATTTATATTAATACTTAGCTTATCCTTTTCTGAGTTATCAAAAGCACCTGTAAATTGGCCCGTTAAAACTTCTTCCTCTGACGGCACATATATTCGCTCACCGTCACTTACATGCTGTGCAAGATTAAGATAATCCTCCATTGCTCCATCGCAAACGCCACCTGCCGCCTCAATTACCTGTATGACTCTTACCTCTTCAGTAAACTGATACACGCCGGGATTAACAACTGCTCCGCAAATATGTACTGCAATAAGCCTCGTCGATGTCTCCTTATGTTCAGACACCTCATATGTATCACTCTGCTCCGGAATATCCTTCCCCAAATTAATCACTGTACCGGTTGCATTTCCCGTATGCAATACATCTGAGGATAACAAGTACCACAAAACACCAATAATAATCAATACTATCGGCACTACATATTTTATTAAATTTTTTTGCATATTCCTCCGTTCTCCGGAGTTACGTTACATTCATATTTTATCGGATTTGAGTATGAATTACAAGAGTGTTTTACAGTTATTGCCTAAATAAAAAAGTACCGCAGCACTTTGTAAATCTCACATGCTAAACGGTACTATTTCACTCATTATTGTCTGCAAACTATACTGATAATTTCATTATAAGTTGCTCCAACCGGTATTTCAAAAATTCCTACAAGTATAAGTCCACTGTATCCACTTGCAACCAGATAATCATTAAACGCTTCCCTATCTGCAAATCCCTTTAGAATTCCTGCCTTTTCAAGTATTTTGGCAACATCATATGAATTCATTCCTTTTAATATCTGAATTTTTACCTTTGAAGCATCCTTATAAAGTATACATGCATCAAGATCCTTCTTTAACGTAGTCTCAGGCTCTTTTGTAGTAGACTCCTCAGGTGTTGTCTGTTCAGAAGTTGTCTGTTCAGGAACCGTCGTAGTTTTCTCCGGTGTAGTCTCTATCGGTGTTGTGGTAGTCTCTTCAGGCGTTGTTGCTTCCGGGGTTGTTGCTTCCGGAGTTGTTGCTTCCGGTGTGCTCTCTATCGGTGTTGTAGTAGTCTCTTCAGGAGTTGTTCCTTCCGGAGTATTCTCGTCCGGTGTCGTATCTTCATCAGAGGACGATTCTTCAGGCCAAACCATACCTGCTTCTAATGCTGCGGCGATTATTTCATCCTCTGTCTTCTTATCATTCTGCCTGTCATATACAGCAAAAGATATGCTAAGAATAATTGACGTAAACAGAATACCTGTACCAAGACCCTTTAAATAATATTTTAACTTCATTTATTCGCTCCCTGATACAAACCAAGAACAAGCTTTACTTCTCCTATTCCCAAACCAAGGGTTTTTGCAATTTCAAGATTGCTGTACCCCTTTTTATGTAAACTGATGATTCTTGATTTATTATCTTTTCCTTCCAAACCTGATGACGTCACAAATTCCGGAACATCCTCCGGCGTAATATCCATGTCGATATTAACTTTAACCGGCTCTTCTTTCTCCTCATTCAAAAACATCGGATACAATGATGATTCTGCATCTTCATTTTGGGATATTGCCGTATACTTGGGATTCTCCAAAAGCTGTTCAACTCTCTTTACAGACTTTATAGTCTCGCGAACATCCCTTACCGTCTGTTTAATCTCTTTGTCCTTATCATCGAGCATACTGTACAAGAACATTACTTCGCTATGGTTCTTGTTTATTTCTCCAAGAACAGTCTCTGAATACTCATGCACGGCCATTATCTTTTCATTGGACATTTTCTCAAGCTCGCGTTCTGCTCTTACCGTCACATCATCGGACAAATTTTCAAGAATCTCCTCAACTGCAGCATGTGTCTGCTTTAACAAAATCTCCTTAGAATCACTTCCAAGCACTATCTCTTCGGCTTTCTCTTTTAACTTCTCTTCAGCCACTTTATCCGAAATAAAATAACTAACAACTATAATAATTATTCCGGCAATTATCAAAAAAATCTGTAAAGCTGTCATTATTGTTCACCTATATTTTCATATCAAAATGAGAATTCTTCTTGTCAATTACGATACCATCTTCATCATCTTGCGCATCGACCTGTCTGAGTTTATCCTTTTTTCTTATATCAAAAAAAATACCTCGTCCTTTTTCCTTTGCATCATGGCGTTCCTGGCCGTTATCCGCAATATTATCTTTCTCAATAATCTGTCTGGCATTACGTTCCACCTGCTGCTCATTTGTCTTTTGGATATTCTGCTGTTCAACTACGGGACGAACATCCTGATTATGCTTCATCTGACTAAGTTCAGGTGTCCTCTGCATCATTGCATTATTATAAATTGGAGTAATAGCCATTAAAAATCACATCCTTTACAGTGGTATGCGCTTAACTTCTCCGCCCTGCTTAATATACTTGCAAAATCTTGCCATTTCATGGACCGTAGCATATTCACCTGCAATTGCAATCGTAACTCCCGGATACATTTTGTCTCTGACTACAATTCTTGCATTCTCAATACTGTCCTCAATATTAAGTGAATCTTCCATAATTTCATTGTCTATGGCTTCAATACGCTCTTTAAGTTCTGTATAATGCTGAACTGTCTTGGGAAGTGCCGCAATATGCTCTTTTGTAAGAGTTCCCTGCTGTTGTTTAGCTTTTAAGAGCTCTAAAAGCTGTCTGGTTCTGTATTCCTCGGCCTGAAGACCTTTAAGCTCCTCAGTAAGCTTTCTGATTCTATCCTGTACCTCCGCATCAATACCTACTGATACTTTAGTATTACTTCCCATGTTAGAACCGATACTCTGCGCCTCAATAAGTACATTGGCCCGTACGGAACCTCCGACAAGCAAACCTTTTCTTCCCCTTACACAAATCTCTGATTTTGAAATAACTTCACTATGCAAAATCGAACCTGATTCTATCTTACCTCTTACAACGACGGATGCATTCTCAATAAACTTCGTCATTAAGTTGCCTCCTGCCTTAAGATAGCCCTTGTTCATTCCCTGAATTCCACGACGAAGAACTATATCTCCTCCTGCAATTATAGTAGCTCCTTCAACTACACCGTCTATCTCAATATTACCGGTTGCTTCAACACGATATCCTGTATTAACATTACCTTTTATAATTACATTACCTTCATAAGTAATGTCTCCTGTAGAGGTATCAATATCTCCTGCAATCTCAAGAACATTTGAAACCACCACTTTATTATCTATATCAAGAACAACGTGACCACTCATTGTAGCAACAAGCTTCTTACCGTCATCCTCAAGTCTCGTATTTTTACCTGCAAGAATACGACGATCCACTATCTTCTTAGGCGGCAAATCTCTACCCGTAACATCTCTTCCGTGATCTCCCAAATCCGCAGGAACAAGTGTAACAAGAATATCTCCTTCCTGCACATTACTCACAAAATTAAGCTTATGGAAATCTACCGTTCCGTCTTCATTTTCCATCGGCTGATAGCTGGGCTTAGTATTAAAAAAGTATGTAAATACCGCATCCGTACCGTCTCTATGTTTAGTACCTCTTGCAAGAACGATTTCCTTACAATACTCTCGCTTATGTAAAAAGTCATCTATCGCCGCTTCATCAATGCCGTAATTAATGCCTGCTCTCTTCAAATCATCAATAATATTTCTTTTATCAGTCAGCATTCCGTGTGTACTGGGCGGATAAAATACACCAACTGCCATCATTCTATCCTCTGATATTTTTACATTCACCGATTCGGATATAGGGAAAACAGCCTCATCAGCTATTCTCATCTCTATCGGCGAATCCTTGAGCTTTTTAAGTATATCATTAATCTCTACCATCTTATGGCTCTGAATATGATGTCTCAGGAAAAAAGCCAATATTTCATCTATTTTTAGGTCTTTACCACCGTCAACAGCCGGAAATAACCTCAAATATGTTGCATTCTCTTTTACACCGATTTGAAAATATGCATTTCTGCTACTCATCATACACCACCTACAATATATTAAAATCCAAATAATGCATCCCCATGAACTCCGAGTCTCTGTCTGAGCTTCTGTAAACCTTTCGTATGTAACTGTGATACCCTGGATTCAGAAACTTCCATAACAAGACTGATTTCCTTTAGAGTAAGTTCTTCGTAATAATAAAGTAAAATTACTTTTTTCTCTTTATCAGTTAATGTTTCTAATGTTTCTGCAAGAATTCTTTTTATCTCTTCCTGCTCAACAACCTGCTCCGGTGTCTCAAAACGACTGTTAGTAACTGCAGTCTCCTTAAGCTCAACACCCTGTTCCGTGAACTCATCAAGAGACATCATAGTTGATGACATGGACTGACCTTCCCAACTGCAAAGCTCATCAACTGAAATCTCCAATTCCTGTGCAAGCTCCTCATCCGTAGGAACCCTTCCGAGCCTTGTCTCAAGTTCAGTCATAGCAGTTTCCAAACGCTTCTGCTTTTGACGAAGTGAACGCGGAATCCAGTCCATCTTTCTGATTTGATCTAAAATTGAACCCCTAATTCTTAAACTCGCATAAGTCTCAAATTTAATACCTTTACCATAATCAAATTTGTCTATTGCATCTATAAGTCCAAATATTCCGTAACTTACAAGATCTTCGTATTCAACATTATATCCCAAATACATGCTGAGTCTGCCCGCAATTATCTTGACAAGTGGCGCATATTCAAGAATAAGCTTCTCGCGTATGTCCATATTTCTGCTCTTCGAATAAGTCTCCCACAAACGATTTTTTTCAGCTTCATTCACAGCGCTCACCTCCGATACTCATATATTACTGCTCTTCTGCTTTTTGACGTGCAAGCTCTTTTTCTCTTTGCTTCTGCTCCTTAGCCTGCTTCTCAGCCTCAAGTTCTGCAGCAAGCTCAGCCTCAAGTTCAGCTTTTTTCTTTTCCTGATAAGCTTTTATCGCAGCATCATAGTGCTTACGAAAAATATTTTTGGCAATAACTCCGATGATATAAAATACCACAACCGCTATTGCCAAAATGATTGTAAATTTACTTGTAGAAAAATTGCGAATAAAAGAAAAAATACATACAATCAATGCAGCAATTAGCGGCAATACACCGGGTAAAGAATTAATAAAAAATCCCATAACTGCTACCTCATTAAAATACCTTGTTCTCTTTTCCTACCGACTTAACAAGCAATTCTCCGTTTTCTGCCGAAAACTCTATAGTACGTCCATAATTAAGGCCTGTATCTTCTGCAATAATTGAAATTCCGAGAGTCTTAAGCTTGTCTTTTACTGCCTGAACGTTACGATCACCGATACGCATCAAATCTCCGACAGAGGCATTAAAAGCAAACATCTGGGCCCCACCGGCAATCTTTGCCGTCATTCTAGCGACAGATGCACCAAGTGCTTTCATCTGTTCAATCATATCATCTATTCCCGTGTCTGCAAATTTGGCACGATTTGACTCACGCGAAATCTGTGTGCTGTCCGGTAACATTACATGAAGCATTCCTGCTACTTTTGTAGCTGAATCATATAAACATACTCCTACGCAAGAACCAAGTCCCAACGTAGTAAGTGCATTCGGGGCAGTACAAACTTTCAAGTCAGCCATTCCAACTTTTATCATGTTACCCATATTTTGTTCTCCTACATCCCTAATGCTTTCATTATTTTTTCGTACGATTCTTCTTCAGGAATCAATATGAAGTATCCGCTAATCTCGTCATCTCCGAACTTAGTCTCAATAAGCAATACCTGATCGCCAACCTTACCGAATTCAATAGCCGGAACACTTAAAATAGCTCCTGCCATATCAACACTTACATAAGGTACGGAAATATTAATTACAAGCTGAAGTAAGCTTGATAATGCTGCAAGATATGAACCTGATATAATGTTGCCAAGCTCACTTACAACTGACAATTCCATCTCTGAAAACTCTGCATTCTCATCAATCGGCATCTCCATACCCATGCTCTTAAGCATCTGACTGATGAGATACTTTGCAGACTTAACATCCATAAGAAACATCATCATACCTTCCACATCATCTGAAAGGGTTACCAATACAGCAACCATAATGTGTTCCTCACTTCCCATAACGGTAGCAAGGTCTTGAAAACCAACCATCTGGACCTTGGGCACCTTCATGTCGAGTTTGGAATTAATAAGCTTTGCCAATGCCGTTGTCGCATTACCTGCTCCTATATTACCTATTTCCTTTAATACATCAAATTGCATTTCATTAATATTTTCAAGCTTCATCCTATATCCTCTCTTGGACTATTCTTTATCAACCGTAAGACTCGGAATATTTAAAATACTGATTAAATCATCACCGTGCTTTGCAATCATTGCAATATGTTGCATTCTCGGATCTGTATTATCAGGCTTGTCCATATCCGCTTCATCAAGAGTAAGAACCTCCACAACAGAATCCACAATAACTCCGAGCGGAGTCACATTATCAGGTTTAATAATGATAATACGTGTGGCATTTGTATCTTCAATTTCTTCCAAACCGAATTTAAGACGCAGGCTCATTACGGGAATTACAACTCCACGTAAATTAATAACGCCCTTAAAATATTTCTGTGTCTTAGGTACTCTGGTGATTCTCTGCATACGAACGATGTTATCAATATAACTGATATCGATACCAAACTGTTCATTACCGATTGTAGCTATTATGTACTGTGCTGCATCAAGTTTCTTCACAGCACCTTCCAGTTTTTGAATATCATCCATGTCAGACACCTCCGTTTATAATAATGCATTAGCATCCAGAATAAGGGCAACTTCACCATCACCGAGAATTGTCGCACCGCTAATCTGTTTGCAGTTATTCATATATTTGCCGAGAGACTTAATAACAATTTCAAGCTGACCGATTAACTCATCAACTACAAGACCTGCCTGCTTGTCTCCCTTCTTAACAATTACAACAACAAGGTTGTCAGTTGTATTGGTGCTCTCAATATCAAGTACTTCACTGAGACGAATAATCGGTATAACCTCTCCACGAAGATTGATAACCTCTTTCTCACGTACATGCTTGATATCTGTCTTGGCAATATCTTCAATTGTCTGGATTGCACTTAACGGAATTGCATACTTCTCTCCGCCAACAACAACCATGAGTGACTGTATAATAGCAAGAGTAAGAGGCAATCTGATGATAAACGTTGAACCTACACCAAGCTCAGTTCTTACTTCGATATTACCGCCAAGGCCTTCAATCTTTGTCTTAACAACATCAAGACCTACACCACGACCTGATACATCTGAAATCTTCTCTGCTGTAGAGAAACTCGGTCTGAACAATAATGCAACTGCTTCCTTATCATCCATAAGGTCACTCTGCTCCTGAGTAATAACACCCTTCTCAACAGCCTTTGCCTTAACTTTCTCAACATCGATTCCGTTACCGTCATCACGTACTTCAATAACTACATTATTACCGTCCTGATATGCATCAAGGAAGATAGAACCGACTTCAGGTTTACCTCTCTCTGCTCTTATCTCGGCACTCTCAAGTCCGTGATCTGCAGAGTTACGAAGAATGTGCATAAGCGGATCACCGATTTCGTCAATAACTGTTCTGTCAAGCTCTGTATCCTCACCGCTCATGTAAAGTTCCATCTTCTTATCAAGCTTCTTGCTCAAATCTCTGATCATTCTCGGGAATCTGTTAACAACGCTCTCAATCGGAACCATTCGAACCTTCATAACTGATTCGTGCAGATTAGTTGTAATATTCTCAAGATACTCAACCTGTTCGCGTACTGCCTGTGTTGTTGAGCTTGTCTCTGCATCACTTGCAGAAACAATACCGTTCTTTGCAATAATAAGCTCACTTACAAGGTTCATCAAAACATCAAGTTTTTCGATATCAACACGTACCGAACGGTTAACAACCGGCTTGCTGCCACCGCTTGTTGCAGGCTTACCCGAACCGGAATCAGCCTTCTTTGCAGGTGCCTGAGAAGATTTTGAAGTTGCTCCTACTTCTGTTGAATCTACGGTTGCTACTGCCGATGCATTATTTCCAGGTGAATCTGTAGCATAATCATCTACGTTAACTTCTTTGATTGCAACGCTCTTAATCTCTGAAACATTAAGTATTGTAGCCTTAATTGTTTCAAGACTCTTGCCGGAAATCATATACATTGTAAAATCAAATTCAAATCGTTCATCTTCAATATCCTGTACTGACGGAACAGAACGAATAATATCTCCAAGCGGTTCAAGATTCTTGAAAATAAGAAATGCTCTCGCAGACTTAAGGATACAACTTTCTTCAATATAAACCGTAATTCCGTATAAATGCATGCCTTTTTTAACAGCTTCTCTTGCAGCTTTACTTTCAAAATCAGCAAGTTTGTAATTACGGAACTTCTCATCATCCCCCGCAGGTACATCTGCAACTGCTGTCTGTACAGATGCCGGTGCGGCTTCTTTTGCAGGTGCCGGAACAGTAGCACTTTCTCCGTTTAAAACAGCATTAAGTCTCTGAATGATAGGCTCATTGTCGTTAGTTCCTTCATCACTGTTATTTACAATGTTGTCAAGATACTCTTCAAGCGCGTCAAGACACTGGAACACGATATCAATCAACTCTGCGCTGACTGTCATCTTTCCTGCACGTACTTCTGAGAATACATTCTCCATATCATGGGTAAGCCTCTGCATTCTCTTATAACCCATGGTACCTGCCATACCCTTTAAGGAATGTGCAGCACGAAATATCTCGTTAATAGTCTCACTATTATCGGGCTCTTTTTCCAATACCAGTAACTGTTCATTCAAAGTTTGTAAATGTTCTTTTGTCTCCTCAATAAAAATCTCTAAATATTGACTAACATCCATTACTGTACACCTACTTTCTTTATAATAGTATTTGCAATTTCCTGCATGGGCACGATCTCGTCGGTAAGTCCTGCTTTGGCGACTGCCTTAGGCATTCCGTATACAACGCTCGTCTCCTCATCCTGGGCAATTACATATATTTTATTACTTTTCTTTAATTCTCCGATTCCTTCCGTTCCGTCTGCACCCATCCCTGTAAGGACAACACATACTATTTCGTCAACCTTGGTTTTAACAAGTGACTCGTACATTATGTTCGCACAAGGTTTAAGTGAATCCCTCGGTGGCTCATCGGTAATTATTATTTTATACTTATCACCGGGAATCTGTTGCAATTTCATCTGATAGCCTCCCGGAGCTATGTATACACATCCTTTTTCAACTATATCTCCATCCTGTGCTTCCTTAACGGAAACCTGACTCATACTGTCAAGTCTGGCTGACAGGGTCCTTGTAAATCCTTTGGGCATATGCTGAACAAGAACCATTCCTGCATCCAAATTCTTGGGAAGCAGTGGAATTACCGCCTGCAAGGTCTTTGGTCCTCCTGTAGAGCAGGCAAGTGCAATAATCTTACTTCCTGTACCTTTAGGTGCCTGTATAGGCGCGGATACTGCAATCTGCGGCTTTACAGCTTCTGTCCTTCTTACCGGTCTTTGCTGTATAATCGTCCTTGTAATCTCTTTACTCTTATTCTCAACTGCCGCACACAAAAGGTTTATGAGTTCATTGTGGAAAGTATGATTTCTTGCACCGACAAGGTTGTCCGGCTTCTTTATAAAATCAAACGCTCCGTACTCCAGCGCCGTAAATGTCTCTTCTGCACTCTCATCTGCCTTGGTACTGCAAATAATTATCTTAGATTTAACCTCCGGATGCTTCTGCAATTCTTTCAGCAGTTCAAGTCCCGTCATATACGGCATGTAAATATCCAATAAAACAATGTCATAATACGTAGGATTCTCCAATAAAATCTGAAGACCTTCTTTTCCGTTTATAGCAGTACGGTCAACCTCAAACTGCGGATTTGAATTTACAACATCCGATAAAATTCTTCTCATCAACGTAGAATCGTCAATAATTAATACTTTGACCTTCACTTAATCAACCCTTTTCATTTTTCCTGTAACGTCTTTCTTCCTCAAAAATAAATTTAATCAGAAGTTCTCGTTCCTTGGAAGAAATATTCTCAAACTTAACTCGATATTCATATGTATGCTTCTTGTTCGGTACCTCTCTCATTGAAATAATCTTAGAAAGTATACTGTATGAACAACTCTTCCCTGCAATCGGCACGGAAAACTCTGCCAGTATATATTCCTCTGTCTTACTTTCGTAAGCAGAAACAAAACGCATTCCGCCACCGCTTATATCTAAGGTTATTCCCTTTATATGACCCAGATTTTGTTGCAAGTTCTCATATTCCGGTGGCGTTTTCAGCTTAAGCATTAAATCGGCTTCCTTTTCAGTAAGGACCCTGTATTTAAGATCAACGTTACAACTAAGCCTGTAGTGCTCTCTTCGCTGGTATTTCTGAAGACCTGTGTATACCTCTAAAATCATTACATACAGATTATCTTCCCGATATCGCTCCGTAAGCGTTGCGCTACACTTATATAAGCCACTTCCTGTATATATAAACAGGTCGTACTGTGTATTCACGGCGAGGGGTAAAATTGCCCCCTTCTGCATAGGCATGGCTGCTTTTATCTTATCTTCTTCTATTATATCATATATTTTGCTGGAATACGTAATTTTTTTTGAATTTTTCTCGAAATTTATCATTTCCAGGTCAAATTTATCACCGGGAAGCACAATTTCGTTTAACATATTCTGTTAACCTCCAAATATTCAGGTTTTTGACTTAAACATTTTGGCAAACATAAATGAAATTCCTCGTTTTTCTGACACTTTTTCTTTCTCATTCTGCGTCAAACGTTTAGCTATAACTTCGTATGCCCTTGAAGCACCTGAATTTTCATATGCAATCGATACCGGTTGCTGTTGCATAACAGACTTAAGAATGTGTGAATCCTGGGGTATTATACCCAAGTGACTTAATTCTATCTGCAAAAACTTATTAACAACAATACTTAGTTTGGCAAAAAGTGATTTACCTTCATCATCCCCTGACACCCTGTTGGTAACAACCTTAATAACCGTATTATCTTTATCATAATCAGAATGACGACTGAGCGCCTTAAGGAGTGCATATGAATCAGTTATTGAAGTCGGTTCCGGCGTTGTAATCAAAATAACTTCGTTACATGCGGTAATAAATTGGAGTACACTCTCTGAAATTCCCGCGCCCGTATCTACGATAATAATATCCGCCATAGCTTCAAGCTGACTGAGCTTTGCTGTCAGATATCTGAGATTATCTGTCGACATGTTAGTCATCTCAAAGACCCCTGAACCTCCGGATATAAAGTTGACACCCATCGGTCCTTCCACAATTATATCTTCAAGATTCTTTCCACGGTAAATAACATCGGAAAGATTAAATTTCGGAATTGCACCAAACATAACTTCAATATTGGCCAAACCAAAGTCCGCGTCAAAAATCATAACGCGATATCCCAATTTTCTAAACTGAATTGCAAGATTAACCGCCGTACTTGATTTGCCGACGCCTCCCTTGCCACTTGTTATTGTAATAACCCTTGCTCCGCCTGATTCTGAAGCTTTAGATGCTTTATGTTCTTTTATCATATTACGCAGTTTTTCGGCCTGATCCATATTATTCCCCGCCTCCCAACAACTGCTTTGCAATCTCCTGAACATCGATAACATCAATATCGTCCGGAACATTCTGTCCGAAAGTCGTATATGACATGGACTTTCCGGTAAGCATCGCAATATTTATTATATTTCCATAACCAAAGGTTTCATCGAGCTTTGTAAAAATAATCTTATAATCTCCAAGTGCTTCATAAGCCTTTGTAATTTTAACTAAATCACGATATTTCGTTGTGGCACTTACCACAAGATAAACATCCCTTTCAAAGCCGGTCTTCTCAGGGTCAGCAGCTTCAACCATCCTAAAAATCTCTTCACACTGCTCTGTATCTTTGTGAGAGCGTCCGGCAGTATCTACAAGCACAATATCGTAATCCGAAAGCTTCTCAAGTGTCTCTTCGACCTCTGATTCCGTGTATACAACGGAAAGCGGAACATCAAGAATGTTGGCATATGTACGAAGTTGCTCAACTGCCGCTATTCGATATGTATCCGAAGTCATGAGAGCAAGCTTCGCCTTCTTGTTAAGTTTTAAACTTGAAGCAAGCTTAGCAATTGTTGTTGTCTTACCGACACCCGTGGGACCGACAAGGAAAATAATTTTCTTCTTATCGGGCTCTGCCTCAATCGCAACAGGTTCTCCGAGTTTTAAAACGATCTTCTGATATACTGCCGCAAGCACGTTATCAAGCGGCGCTTCTTTCACAAGTGAATTCTCAACCTCACTGATAATCTGATTTGCAAAAACCTCTGCAACCTCATTATCTATTAATTTATTATATACAAGCTTAAGACACGATAAATTCTTAGCTTTGGCACTATCCTGAAATGAAGCATCTTTCATCTCCGCATCTTTTAAAACACTCTTCTTGTCAGAATCAGCAACTGCTTTATCCTTAACAATTTGCTTCTCAAGCATGGACTGTAGCTTCTGGAGTTTTTCTTCAATTGCAGTGCTTTCTGTTTTTTCAATATCAGTATAAACATCTGTCTTCTCATCACTGACAAGATTAATCGATGTGCCGATATTACCAGCCTGCCTGTTGCCTGCAAATCTTTGCTTCACATTCAATTGTTTTGCCGCCGGTTTGGCATCTCTTTCTTCAAGGGCAGCAGTTACTTCAACAACACTTTTTCTGAAAATGCTGAAAATTCCCTTGGGCTTTATTGTCTTTATATTCATGACAACTGCCTCACTGCCCATTTCTTCTTTGGCAGCAAGGATAGCTTCTGTCTCTGTTGCACCTTGAAATTTTTTAATTATCATTCTGTCGTCACCATCCCGACTGATTGTAATTCAACATTGGATTCGATTTCGTTATAGGAAACTACTATCAAATCTTTAAAATAATCCTGTGTAAGTCGCTTAAAATATGCTCTCACTATCGGAGAAGTTACCACTATGGCTGCTTTACCCATGCTCTCAAGCTTACCGACTTCTTCCTCAAGCGACTTGATAATTCCCTTGGTCTTCTCCGGCGCAAGTGCAAGATACGCACCCTGCTCCGTCTGCTTAACGGAGTTCATTATCTCCTGCTCAATCTTGGGATCAAGCGTTATAACGCTTGTTGTCTCGTTAGCATTAAAATATGTGCCCGAAATTGCTCTTCTAAGGCTCTGTCTTACATACTCTGTAAGAATATCCGTATCTCTTGTAACTGCCGCATGGTCCGCAAGTGTCTCAAAAATCGTTACAAGGTCTCGTACCGAAATACCTTCTGACAAAAGATTCTGAAGAACCTTCTGAATCTCACCGAGATTAAGAAGCTTGGGGGTAAGTTCATCCACAAGTGCGGGATGATGCTCTCTTATATTCTCGATAAGTGTCTGAACATCCTGTCTTGTAAGAAGCTCTGCAAGATGTGTCTTAACTATCTGAGTTAAGTGTGTAGCAATAATGGACGGCGGATCTACTACCGTATAACCTACGGACTCCGCTCTTTCTCTCTGATTCTCGGTTATCCATACTGCCGGCAAATGGAAGGAAGGCTCGAAGGTCGGAATACCTGTTATCTCTTCTTCCACGAATCCCGGATTCATCGCCATGTAGTGGTTGAAAAGAATCTCTCCTTCGCTTACCTGGATACCTTTAATCTTAATTATATATTGATTGGGATTAAGCTGAATATTGTCTCTAAGTCGAATCATCGGAACAATAACACCTAATTCCATTGCTATCTGTCTTCGAATCATGATAACTCGGTCTAGCATATCACCGCCCTGGCTTACATCTGCAAGGGGAATAATGCCGTAACCGAACTCAAGCAAAATAGGGTCAACCTGCAAAAGTGATTTTACATTCTCGGGCTTTCTTATCTCTTCAGCTTCAAGCTCGTTTGCGCTTGCTTCTTCCTCGATATTCTCGACGCCCTGTTTTTTCCTGACGGTAAACCCTATAACAAGAAAGACTATACCGAACATAAGGAACGGAAATGTAGGAAGTGCCGTAAATATTCCGAGGAACATCATCGCACCACCCGCCATGAACATAACCCTGTCCATGCCAAATAACTGTCCAAAAACAATTGTTCCGATATCGGCTTCCTTTGAAGCTTTTGTTACTATAATACCGGTAGCCAGTGAAATAAGAAGTGACGGCAACTGGCTTACAAGTCCATCACCTATCGTAAGTATTGAATATGTGTTAAGCGCATCACCGAAGCTTTCTCCCTGCCTCAATACACCCATGGCAATACCGCCGATAAGGTTGATTGCCGTAATAAGAAGACCCGCCGTAGCATCTCCTTTAACGTACTTCACGGCACCGTCCATGGCTCCGAAAAATGTAGCTTCCTGCTGAATCTTCTCGCGACGTGCCTTGGCCTCTTCGTCATTGATTGCACCTGTATTAAGATCGGCATCAATGGCCATCTGCTTACCGGGCATGGCATCAAGTGTAAATCTTGCCGTTACCTCAGCAACTCGCTCGGAACCTTTATTAATAACCGCAAACTGTACTATTATAAGTATGATAAAAATAATCATACCAATAATCAAATCACCGCCGCCGACAAACTCACCGAAGGCCTTTACGACCTGTCCCGGATTCCCGTCCGTAAGAATAAGTCTTGTAGATGAAACATTAAGACCTATACGGAATACTGTTGTAAACAAAAGCATTGTTGGGAAAGTCGACATATCCAATGCTTCTTTTGCAAATAACGAATTAAATAAAACTATAAGGGCAATACTTATGTTCATTGCCATCAATATGTCAAGCAGAAAACTGGGTAATGGAACAATAAGAAAAACAATGGCTGCTAATACATACAAACCAATACCTATATTAGCTTTTTTCACTTGTCCACACCTCCTACCGACTTATACCTTAACACTATCCGGCATGATAAACCTGCTTATTTTTCATCTTATAAACGAATGCCAAGACCTCTGCAACCGCCTGATAAAGCTCGGGAGGTATCTCCATTCCTATATCAACGTTATAATAAAGCATTCTCGCAAGCGGTTTATTCTCCACAATGGAAATATTGTGTTCCCTGGCCACATCTTTAATCTTGGCTGCGAGATAATCTTCACCTTTTGCAAGAACAACCGGTGCCTTCGCTGTCTGTGGGTCATACTGTATAGCCACTGCAAAATGCGTCGGGTTGGTGATTACAACATCCGCTTTAGGGACACTCTGCATCATTCGCCTCTGCGAAGCCTGCATCATTCGCCTCTTAATCTGACCCTTTATCTGAGGATCACCTTCGGAATTCTTGTATTCATCTTTAACTTCCTGCTTGGTCATCATTATGTCTTTATTAAACTTGAATCTCTGATAAATATAATCCGCAAAACCGATGATTAACATCACTATGCTGATTTTTATACCGGTATTTATTACAAAATCACCGATATACACAAGAACCTGCTGAAGGGAGTAATTATATAAATTAAACAACACTCCTACTTCATCCTTCATCTCTGAATACACAACCCAGATAAGCGCTCCGACAATCGCTACTGATTTAATAAGGCTTACAAGAGCCTGTGCCGAAAAAATACGCTTAAACCCGCTTACCGGATTCATCTTACTAAATTTAGGTTGCAACGGCTTGGTTGTAACCTGCCATTTTACCTGAACAATATCACACACAAATGCAACAAGTACTCCCACCGCAAGCATCGGCAACATGATAAGAAGCATCTTTGTAAGAATCTCCTTCATCGTATATTGCACCATGTTGATATTAAAATCAAAATTATTCTTGTCGCCAAAATCTGCAATCTTGGTATAGACCATCGTAAAGCATTCTATAAAACCTCCGCCGATATATGCTATAAAAACCTTGATTGCAACAAAGAATGCCAACAGCGAGATTGCATTATTAAGATCCCTACTTTTGGCAACCTGACCTTCTTTACGGGTATCGCTCTGCTTCTTCGCTGTAGCGGGTTCCGTCTTCTCACCGCCGGGGCCGTCTGCAAACATCTGCAGGTTATACCTGAGCAATAATTTAACTTCATCCATGCTACATCATTCCTCTTAGCAGCTCCGTTAACATGAGCCGTATCTGTTCGAAAATTATATCAGCCATATCAGGCAACAAGGTAGCTGTTATATATATAACCGCCAATCCCACAAATAATTTTATCTGAATACCTACCGCAAACATACTCATCTGCGGCGCTGCCTTTGCCAAAACTCCCATTATAATATTCACAAGCAACATTGCCGCAAATACGGGAAGCGCAATTCTAAATCCTAAGATTATGTACTGCGCCAAAAAGCCAACAACCGTACTGTACATTGAACTTCCAAATACAAGCTTTCCTATCGGAATCAGCTGATACGAATCTGCCAGTGTCTTCAAAAGATACAAATGCATATCTGAAAGTATCATAAGTATCAGTATCATGTATTGATACATGCTTCCGAGCACGCTTGCCTGCGTCTTTGACATCGGATCAAACTGTGTCGCCATCGATAAGCCTATCTCCATGTCAATTACGCTTCCCGCAAACAAAATAATTGTTGTGCAGATATAAGCACCAAATCCAAGGATAAGTCCGGCTACACACTCTAAAACCACAAGCCCTGCATAATCGATAAGCGAAGTATACTCCGGTATCTGATACTCAAGAACACCATATAACAAAAAAGATACCATAACGCCGAGGCCTATTTTAACTCTGGCAGGAACATTACTCATTCCAAAAACAGGTGAGATAAATATAAAAGATGTTATTCTCGTCATTATCAGCAAGAATTGTTCCAACTTACCGATATCAAACGTACTGACAATCTCTGTCATGGTACATACTCTCCAAAACCTGACCAAAGCAATTCCATAAATGTCGTAATCTGATCAAGCATCCATCCGCCTACAAGCATCAAAGTCACAAATACAGCAAGTATCTTCGGAACAAAGGTTAGTGTCTGTTCCTGTATGGAAGTCACAGTCTGAAATATACTGATTATCAAACCTACAACTAAAGTAACAAGTAGTACCGGAGCAGCTATTTTAATAATAATCCATAACGCTTCCTGCGCAATATCCATAACGGTTTCCGCCGTCATATTACCACTCCTTTACCGTCAGACATTAATCGTCCTAAGCATATTTACAATTACGAGGCTCCAACCGTCTGCCAAAACAAACAACAATATTTTAAAAGGCATCGATATTGTCGTGGGTGGAAGCATCATCATGCCCATAGACATAAGCACTGAAGCTACTACCATATCAATTACAATAAACGGTATATAAATTAAAAATCCCATTATAAATGCTGATCTTAATTCACTGAGAATAAATCCGGGTATGACTACCGACAGAGAATATTCCATCGGATCATCAAGCGCCTCAATCCCTCCGATCTCAAGCATGGTATTAAGATCCTTCTTATCGGTATTGGCAAGCATAAATTCCTTGATAGGCTCAACACCGTACTCAAATGCCTGCTCCTGCGTTATCGTTCCTGCCGACAACGGCTGAATAGCGTTAGTATTTACTGCAGAAAAAACAGGTGCCATTATGTATATGGTTAGAAACAACGCAATTCCGATTAATACCTGATTGGGCGGTGCGGTCTGCGTTCCGAGTGCCGATCTTGTAAAATGAAGCACTATTATAATTCTTGTAAAGGATGTCATCATTATAAGAATCGACGGAGCTAGTGCAATTATCGTAAGTACAATGATTATCTGCAAACTGCTTGAAAGACCTTCACTATCCGTTGTATTAATCGTGATATTGTATCCGGCATTCCCGGTAGCGTTCTCAAGCCCGATATCAGTTGAGCTTGCAAATACCGGCTTTGTATATTGTGATACAAGAATCAGGAACGCAATACAAAGCATCCCCAATAACTTATAAAAATGTCTTCTGTTATTTTTCATATTCTCATCTCACTATCACTTTTACGTTCTAATTACCGTTGCCGTCCATATCATCTTTGTTACCTGTCCCGCGCATCTTATCAAGAATATCATGAAATGATGCAAACGGCTTTTCATTACCGTTTTTGCGGGTTGCTTCCAATTCGTCCTCACTGAGTTCACCTATTACGGTAACCGTATCTTTACAAACTGCAAGCACAAAATATTTCTTACCGGCACGTACAATCTGCATGTATTTGTTAGTCGAAAGCCTGCATGCCTCTAAAAGTTCCAGATTGCTTCCTGTGCCGTACTGTTTTTTTTGCAATTTCCCAATCCATCGTGTAACAAAATAAGCGATTGCCAATACTGCAATAAAAATAATCATGACATAGAGAAACTCCAAAAAGTTCTCCAATGCGTCAGTTTTTGTTAACGCAATCATAAGATTAACCTATTGCTTTTTTAACGGCTTCAAGTACTCTGTCTTTATCAAAAGGTTTTACGATAAAGTCCTTCGCTCCTGACTGAATTGATTCGATAACCATTGCCTGCTGACCCATAGCAGAACACATAATAACCGTTGCTCCGGGATCTGCTGCCTTAATCGCCTTTAATGCCTGGATACCGTCCATTTCGGGCATTGTAATATCCATCATTACCAAATCCGGTTTTACTTCTTTGTACTTCTCTACAGCTTTCGCACCATTCTCAGCTTCTCCTGCTACATTGTAACCATTCTTTGTAAGAATGTCCTTAATCATCATTCTCATAAAAGCTGCGTCATCACAAATCAAAATGTTTTTTGCCATAATACTGTTCTCCTATCTCGTTTATTTTATTATTTCCGTTACACGGATTGCAAAACTTTCTTCAATTACTACTACTTCGCCTTTGGCAACATACTTGCCGTTTACAAGAACGTCTACCGTCTCACCGGCTATCTTATTAAGCTCTATGATTGTTCCCGGTGCAAATTCCAAAATATCTTTTATTGACTTGTTGGTTCTTCCGAGTTCAACCGTAACCTCAAGCGGAACATCCATAATCAAGCCAATATTCTCTCTCTGGTTACTTGCAACAATATCCGGGTTAAAGGTCTGGAACTGTGCAGCCTGCACATTAACCTGCTGTTCCGGCATCGGTGCATACATACCGTACGGTGCTGCTCCGTATTGAGGCATTCCGTATGGTGGTGCATTAAACTGTGGCATTCCGTACTGCGGTGCGCCATATTGAGGCATTCCGTACTGTGGCATGTCTCCCTGCATCGGCGGTTGCCCATACGGCTGCTGATACGCAGGCTGTTCGTACGGTTGCTGTGCAAGCGGTTCCGGTTCCGTAAACTCCGGCTCCGGCTCATTTATCATTGAGTTCATTCCAAGCGACAAATCCTCTTCCGGAATATCATCAACGTTTCCTGTGAACATTTGATACAAATTCTTCGCAAAATCCGTCGGGAACAATTGCATCATTTCACTGTCAACCAAATCACCTATGGTCATCTTAAATGAAACCTTTACAAACTTCCCTTTTAAGAAAGGTGCATATTCTTCAAACTGTAAATGGTCATTAAGTTCAATAATCTGCGCTATCGGCGGCAAAATATCAATCTTACGGTTAATCATCGACGATAACGAAGTGGAAGAGCTTCCCATCATCTGGTTCATTGCCTCACCTATTGCACTTAAATGCAACTCGGTAATCTCGCCCTCAGTATTAGTTCCGTCGCCACCCATCATCAAATCTGTTATTACCTTAACGTCCTGCTCACGAAGAACCATCAGGTTATTACCATCCAGACCTTCCTTGTAGCCAATCTGCAACGTAACGCAGGGTCTGTTCTCAAAACCCACAAGCAACTCATCCCACGTCCCGCATTCAACATGCGGTGTCGTAATATCAACACGTTGTCCGACAAGTGAATATAACGTAGTAGCTGCCGTTCCCATACTTATGTTACAAATTTCACCGATGGCATCCCTTTCGTCATCGGAAAGTATTTCATCCGGAGTATCAATATCTGACGTACCCATGGTGTCGAAAGCTCCGCCTGCAAGTAAAGCATTTATTTCTTCTTGTGATAGCATTCCATCCATGTCTCTACTCCTCCCTTATTATTGATGTCACTCGAACCGCATAATTCTCACCTGAAGAACCGGGGAGCGCCTTAAATTTCTTAATGTTACCTGTATAGATATCTAATTCATCATTTATCTTCGTATCAAGCTTAATAATATCGCCCTTCTGCATCATTACAAAATCATTTACCGAAATACTGCTTCTTCCCAAAAGCGCCATAACCGGTATCTCTGCTTTGGAAATCAAGGTCTCTACCGCAGCCTCATACGATTCACTGTGTTCCTGTGCCGTCGAGTACCAATACTTAGTGTTAAGCTTGTCCATAATAGGTTCCAGACACACGAACGGCAAACATATATTAACAAGGCCTTCTACATCTCCGATTCGCAAATTCATAGTTATGATGGCTATCATCTCGCCCGGAGCGATTATCTGCGCAAACTGTGAATCTGTCTCTATCTTCTCGAGTCTCGGCTCTATATCCGCTACATTTCGCCACGGTTCTTTGAGAAGTCCGACCATAGCCCTGAATACCCTGTCGATTATCGCCATCTCTATCTCGGTAAAATCTCTGTTCTTCTCAAGAGGAACACCGTTACCGCCGAGCATTCTATCTACCATTGTATACCCAAGATTGTCTGCCCACTCAATGATAATATTACCTTTTAGCGGGGCTATATTGACTATTCCCAGTAAAACCGGATTAGACAACGCATTGGAAAACTCCGAGTATATAATTGCTTCCGAGTTCATTACCTCTGCCTGTACATTCTTACGTAAATACAGTGGAAGGCTACTCGCCATAAGTCGTCCGTAATGCTCAAAAATTATTTCAAGTGTTCTTAAATGTTCCTTAGAAAATTTGGTCGGCCTGTGGAAATCGTAGTCAAGAATCTTCTTCTCTTCCGTCTCCATGGCTTCTGCATCATATTCTCCGGAACTCAATGCTTTAAGTAGCATGTCTATCTCATTTTGAGACAACGTATCTCCCACAAAACCTCACCTCTGCTTTCCTATAGCACTGTCTGATACGCTCCTATGAGAATGTCAGCCCTCTAAAGTTAACATCTATGATAAATTCTGACTTGTACATCGTTCTGAGTGCTTCCAAAATATCGTCTTCCACAACATCTGTATAGGCGCTGGCCTGTTCAAGCGTATACTTGCTGACAATTTCGACAACCTTACTCTTAATTAAACTTTCCTGTGTCGGAAGCACCGTACTGTAGGTTGCATAATCTTCATGTGTACTGTTCATGCTTATTGAAACCTTGACAATGGCATAATGTGTTTTTCCGTCAGAGCTCTTCTTAAGTGTGATCGTCATCTCATCTGCAATATCATGTACCACAATCTTGTCAATAGGAACTTCGCCGCCGTTGTCGTCAAGCTTGTTACTCTCAAGTTCCAAATCTATCAATTCACAAATGCTTGTTACCAATCTGTTGGTAGATGTCATTGCCGGAACAATCGCGAACACAAGTATTCCGCAAAGCACCACGTTTATAATACAAACCGCAAGTATTATAATATTAATTATACTTTTTCTCATGTTATCATTGCTCCTCTTAATCTAAATCAAAATGTATTTTTATCTCTACGCGTCTGTTCTGTGCCCTTCCGTCCGAAGTCTCATTGGATGCCACCGGTTCATATTCACCACGCCCCGAAGGTTTCATGGTTGTCATAGAAATACCATTCTTCTCATTCAGGTAATTTGCAACCGCTATGGCTCTTGCGCAGGACAACTCCAAATTACTCTTGTAAGCCAAATACTTTGGAATCGGCACATTATCCGTATGTCCGATTATCTCAATAAGACAATCGTCATATTTTAAAAGGATATCCCCGACTTTACTTAATAAAATCTTGGATTCCTGTTTTATCTTATCGGTACCCGACTCAAACAAAAGTGAACCGTTAAGTACCAGTTCGACATACTGCGATGTAAAGTTGACCTCCACATCCGAATCCATGTTATTCTCTTCAAAAGCTTCTTCTATCTCTTCTGCAAATTCCTCCGCCTTGCCAAGCTTCTCTTCTTCAAGCTTTTCTTCAAGTTCATGAAGTGTCTTATCCTCTTCTTCGCCTTCGCTTTCACCCATCTGACTGAAATACTCACTCATCTCATTAAGCTGACTTACACCATTAGAAACAAGAATTCCGTCACCGACAGCAGCTGAACCGTGAGGAAGCACGCTTACAGTAGCATTAAAGGAATTTGCCAATTGCTGGAACTTCTCAGCGTCTACACTCGACATCGAAAACAGTAATACAAAGAAACAGAAAAGCAGGTTCATTAAATCACTGAAAGTTGCCATCCACGGTGCAAGTCCGGGAGGTCCTTCAGGCTCTTTCCTATTCCTCGCCATCTGCCGCACCTCCACCTTCCTGCACGTCATTTCTCTGACTGGGTGCTAAGAACGATTTCAGTTTCTCTTCAATAACTCGAGGATTCTCTCCTGCCTGTATGGACAAAAGACCCTCTATCATAACTTCCTTCATCTTGGTCTCTACCGCATTATTGCCCTTAAGCTTGTTGGCAATAGGAGTTGCTATCCAGTTAGCAAGCACCGATCCGTAAAGTGTTGTAAGAAGAGCAGTTGCCATACTCGGACCAACAGTACTAACATCTTCAAGCTTGCCAAGCATATTAATAAGTCCGATAAGTGTACCAATCATACCCCATGCAGGACCGAAAGATGCAAGAGTCTCCCAGAAACTAATTACCTTGCCATGTCTGTCTTCAACACACATAAGCTCTGTTTCCATTATGCCTCTTACAAGATCAGGATCTGTACCGTCAACAATAAGTAAAATTCCTTTTTTGAGAAAGGGATCATCAAGTGAATTAGCTGCCTCTTCAAGTTGGAGAAGACCTTCTTTTCTCGCAACATTCGACAACTGAATGATATCCTCAATTGTCTTTGATATATCAAAATTAGCGCTCTTTATCGCAAGCTTAAAACTCTTAAAACCATTAATATATTCTTTCAATGAATAACATGTAAGAGTACCCGCAAAAGAACCACCAAATGTAATCAAAATAGATGGTAAATCATAAAAACCTTTGAATGATCCCCAGCCCTCGGGGCCTGTGGCTATACCAAAAACAATAAAGAATACACCCGCTATCAGACCAATCAACGTAGCTAAATCCATATATTCACCGCCATCCTTCGCAATTCGTTAAAATATATTCTTAGTCCATAATACTATTATAACTATTCTATCATATTTGTACAGATTTTGCAATTATCTGACACAAATCTGCAAAAACTTCTTTTTTATGCGCTATCACAAGTTCTCTTACCTGTGTTTCGCTCTCTTTTACAATAAACTTTTTACCGTTTGTAAGCGAAATTACCGTATCCGGGGTCTCTTCAACCATCTCAATAAGATCTGCATTTATTGTCATTTTCTTATTATTCAACCTTGTAACCTGTATCAATTTACCAAAACCTCCATATTTTCTATAATTGGTAAAAACTTTCAATAATTGCAAAAAGGGTGGTAAACGGGTTACCACCCTTAAAACCTATTCTTATCTCTTAAGGCTTATAAGTTCTTCAAGCATACTGTCTGACGTAGTAATAATTCTTGAATTCGCCTGGAAACCTCTCTGTGTAACAATCATGTCCGTAAACTCTGTCGCAAGATCTACGTTAGACATCTCCAGAACACCTGTTGAAAATTTACCGCCGTCCGCAGTAACGTCCATACCGATTCCGTTGAACTCACCTGAGTTAAGTGTTGCCGCATAAAGATTATCGCCAACCTTCTCAAGACCTGCCGCATTGGCAAAGCTTGCGACAACTATCTGTCCTACTGTCTTAATATCACCGTTACTGTAGGATGCAACTACCTTACCATCCTGCTGGATTGCGATACTTGACATCTTACCAACACCTTTACCGCCGTTAAGATCCTCAAGATCACCTCGTTTAGAGTCGATGGTTGTTGAACTTCCGTAATTGGTTACTGTTGAGAAGTCAATTTCAATCGTTCCCATTGAAGATATGATTCCGTTAAAATCAAAAGTAGCAATATTGTCAGCCTTCATCATTCCACCGGGCTGTATACCCTCAAGTGTAGAAACGGTTGTACTTCCGTCTGCAAGCTGGACATTCTCCTCTGCCACAGAATCACCCTTGTCCATGTTGAACAAAAGCGTAAAATTAACATCGTCCCCAATTGCGGTCTTAACGTCATCCGTAGCCGTATCATAATCAAAGATAACATTAGAATCAAGAGTAACCGTCTTAAGCCTTACATTATACTCACCTGTCAAAGCATCAATCTGTGTAATATTAAAGTTCGCTTTGTACTCATAACCGAGGTTATCGTAAAAGGATACTGACAACGGAATATTACCGCTTCCACCCACAGCATACGCATCATCGGATCTGTTGATGTTACCGTATGCTGTAGCTGATGCTGTAGCCTGCGGAGAAGTTGTCATATTGGTTTCAGACATAATCTGCAAAGATTTAACTCTGTCCTGAATTATATTACCTTCGTCGTCTGCTCTCCATCCCATAACCGAATTACCGGAGGATGTAACGAGTGTACCGTTGGCATCAACCGTAAAGTTACCTGCCTTTGTAAAATAATTGGTAGTTCCGTCGTTTACAACGAAGAAACTCTCGCCCGAAATCATAAGATCAAACGGGTTATCCGTTCTCTGAGAACCACCCTGTGTGGTTATATTAGTTGAAATAGCACCAAGTGATGAACCAAGACCTATCTGCTTCGCGTTCGTTCCTCCTGCGCCTGTAGCTGCGTTAGGTCCGCTTGATGCCTGTGAAGTCTGATAAAAAATATCTGTAAAAGTTACTGAACTGGACTTAAAACCTACGGTATTAACATTGGAAATATTATTACCGATAACGTCCATTTTTGTCTGATGTACTTTAAGTCCGGAAACACCGGAGTACAATGATCTCATCATAGTAAATGACCTCCTTTATTGCTGTCACCTGCTTCTTCTGTCAGTCAGAAGCATTTGCCTCCATTCGGTCCGGCTATATTATGACAGCGCCGTCAATATTTGTAAAAATCGCATCATTCTCCCCTTGATTCATTGCCGTTACAACAGTATTGTTTTTGATATTAACAATAAATGCCAACTCATCTACCAAAACAAGTGATTCCTGAATCCCCTTCTGTCGTGCCTTATTGGTTCCATCCGTAAGCCTCTGCATCTGTTCGCCTGTAAGGCTTATATTGCGTTCTGCCAGACGATTATCTGCATGCTTAGAGAACTTGAGGTTCTCTTTAACTTCGGCCTGTTTTCTTAAAATCTCCTCGAAAGACACGTTAGAAGCCTGCGATGTCTGATTAGCACTCTTGGTCGTATTGTTAAGATACTGCCCGGCAATCTGATCAATAGAGATATATCCCTGATTAATCTTCATACATCTGCTCCTTTTCGCTTCCGTGCGCCCTGTTGCTTAGTAGGGTGTGTCGTTTTTTGTGGTTTTTCCGGTATTATTAATTGCGTCCTGAATACTTTCCTTTATTTCTTCTTCAAGTTCCACTCCCGATGCAATTTGGAATAATTCCTTAAGTTCTTTAAGGTCCATCGTAAGCAACTTCAAGTAATCCGGTTTTTCTTCCTCAACAACTCTGTTAACCGAAACAAGATTGTCATACAAATAATCATCAATATAATCATCTGAATCAACAGTAAGATATACATATCCGTTATTCATATAAACATTCGTTACTTCCCCGACATGCTCCGCTTTTCTGTCGTCCATTACTGTTACATTCTTGCCGACAAGTTGAGAAGCCGTCGCCAAATCATTTGCCGTACCTTCGCCTTTGCCCGAAAGGCTCTTAACGTACTCTTCGCTCACAACTGAATCAAGACATGACATTGGATAATCATTGCCGTTTACACTGAGGTATGTCGTTCCCTCTTCGGTATAAACATAATCAACCTGTCCACCTGTAGCCGAAACCGTACCTTTCTCATCAGTTACAGTAAGCATTACATATTTGCCTACAAGGCTCTGTGCATGACTGTCATTCATAGTTGTATTAAGGCTTTCAAGTCCGGAGGTAAGGTTTTCATTAATATTCTGCATTTCTTCAAGGCTTGAGAAAGTAGCGAGCTGTGAAATATACTCCGTATCCGATGTCGGATTAAGCGGATCCTGATATTTCATCTGTGCAACCAAAAGCTGTAAAAACGCTTCCTTGCCAAGTTCTCCCGTACCCGTCCTGTCCTTGGATGTATTGTCTGCAGTGGGTTTAGTCTGTACCTGCCCATCAATAATCGGAGCCGATAAATCTACGTCTGCCATATGTACCTCCTTTATTACGTCACGATATCCATCCGGTTACCGTTTGACATCATTATCTCTCTTGCGAGCGCCGCGGCCGTATCTTCAAACTGCACTTCTTCCACTCCCTCAAGATCGATATAATGTCTTCTTGTGCCTTGTTCTTCATACTGTCGTTCTCTGTTCTGTTCAGAGTTAGCCTCGAACTTATGGCTTTCTACAGTTACTTCAACAGCTTCAACCTTGAGTCCCTGTTCATTAAGATTCTCTCTGAGAATGTTTACCTGAGCTTCAATAGCTTCCTTTGCTGCAAGTGTATCGGTAGTAATCTGCGCTGTCACAACTCCATCCTTTGCAGTAACCTGAAGATTAACCCTACCTAAATTCTCCGGTGTAAGCTGAATCTCCATAGATGTCATGCCTTCTCTTGCATTAAGTTGAATCTGTTCAATTACCTGCCTTACAATCTGTACAGCCTGAGGTTCATCAGTAACAGCTGCAACACTCTGTTCCAAATTACTTATTACTTCTCCGAATAACGTTCCGTTATTCTGTGACATGTTATCCTGTGACGCCTCGTTCTTATTCTCCGATTTATTCACCGCAACAGTCTGTGTTGATGTTCCTTGTGTGCTTTGTGTATCCAAAGCCTGTCCATCACTCTTGGCTTCACTTATATTGACAAAATCCTCTGTCGGCGCATCCATATTTTCAAGCGCCTTGTCAATAAACTGTTCGAACTGTTCGCCCGTAAGCCCCATTTCCTTCGCTATATCGGCCGACTCTGCCTCAAGCATGTTTACAAGTGAAGTTACTTCATTGTGCAACTCTTCATTAGATATCAGCTCAGAAAAATCTCCGTCGGCTTTAAAGTTAACTATCAGTTCTGTTACACTGTCAGGATTAAGCAAATCCATCTCAGTCATTCCCATTCCGTCCACAGCCAGATTAAGCTGTTCTTCACTCATTCCGAGAATTTCCTGCAATTGCTGTGATACGTTCTGAAGCAAAGCCTGCAAAAGTGCCATCACTTCATCAGTCACAACAACGTCTTCCTCGAGGGATGCTTTTTCGTTCCCTGATATAACTTTTTCGAAAACGCTTTTGAGACGTTTTGCATGTTCATTACCTTCCGCAACATTCTTAGTCATATCACGACCTACGTTTGTACCGTCAGTATTCTGAACAGACCTAACATTCTCAAATCTGTCTGTACCGGCATTGGAACGATCTGCAGTCTTAAAAACCTCATTAAAACTTTCGGTCTTTGCTGACTTCGATGCCGTCGCTTTTTCAGGTATTGTACCAAGCTCACCGAGTCCGCCCGACATCATAAGTACTGCCATCTTATTCTGTACCGTCATTAAATCGTTGCTCCTCCTTTCTAAAAATAATATTTATTCTTCAGGTTCCATGAGCACTGTAATCTTGGCCGTAAGAATCGGGTCAAGCTTTGCCATTTCACCGAGAATATCTGCTCTTGCCGCAGGTTTCATACCGTCAAGTATAGTTGCAACGGTATCAAGGTTACCTGTCATCTCTAACATAATCTCTGCCGCACGTGCCGGCTTCATTCTGCTGTATGCATCCACGTAATCTGCTAAGTCTTTTGTAAATGCAAGTTGATCAATCGCCTGTCTGTAAAGAAACTCTGCATATGTAGGATCAATCGTCTCATACCATGCTATATACTCCTCAAGTCCCGGAGCATTGTCGGTATAAACCACCTTATCATGAAATTCTTTCCAAAGCTGCTCGTAACGAAGTTGATCATCTTCAAAATACTTAAGTCGTTCTATCTCCTTGGCCTGCTCCTCAATAGTCGTCTCCTGTGACTTAATTGTATCCTTGCACTGTAAAAGCTCGGCCTGCATCAATTCATATGTAGTTATAGCTTCCGCTATATTGGTAAAAGGATATACTCCCTGTGACAGAAGCTCATCATCTGTCACATCCGGAAGGATTTCCTTAAGAATCGGAACATCTTTGAGAACCGGGCGAAGCACATTGCTTCCCACCCCTCCGATATCAAGCTTTATTAAAATGATAATAACTCCAAGCCATATCATAACTATCAAAAGCGTCATAAACGCACTGCCTACTCTTCCGGCTTCTTCGTTATCCTTAACTTTCTTCGCCACTTTTTCCACCTGCTTTACTCATCTTTACTTCCGTTGTACCTAAAACTTACCAGCTCATCCACTTCCGTAGACTCTTCTTTGTTGAGATCCTTCATGTACTGCTCAAGACTCCGTTCCTTAAGAAGTTCATGTGTCTTTCTCTCGACCATAACATCATTAAGCTTCTTTCTCGCCTTCTCAACAGCCTTCTCTGCCGCAATTACATTTTTCCTCTGCTCTTTAATCATATTTTTTTTATGTTCAATAGCATTCTCTTGAAAAGTAATCTCACGAAAATCAAGCTTTCCCGATACAAGAAGTGTTAATTCCTTTTCATACTCGCGAAGTTGCGTGTACAGTAAATCAAGTTTGCGAAGTTCCTCATTCAGCAATCCCTGTGCAACCGAATACTCTCCTTTTGCCACATCTTCAAGTCTGTACTTTACGTCGAGAATATTCTGCATACTATATCGGAATTTCTTCACGATTTCTTCACCTACTCAGCAAAAATTTCTTCTAATTTTTGTATCGTGACCTCAAAACTCTCCTTTTCATCGACATCCTGACACAAAAATTCATTGACTGCATCTATTTTTTCAACCGCATAATCAATATTTTTATTACTTCCGCTCTTATAAGCGCCTATATTTATCAGATCCTCTGCCTCCTGATATGTTGCGAGGACATTCTTCAGCTTACCCGCAATTCGTTTATGGTCCCTGTCAACAATCTGAGACATAACACGTGATATACTCTGCAAAACATCTATCGCCGGATAATGATTCTTCTGCGCAAGCTTTCTTGTCAACATTATATGCCCGTCAAGAATACTTCTTGCCGTATCTGTTATCGGCTCATTAAAATCATCACCGTCTACAAGCACTGTATAAAGTCCTGTAATCGAGCCCTCCGCTGCATTACCGGCACGTTCAAGAAGTCTCGGCATCTCACTGTATACACTCGGAGGATAGCCTCTTGATACGGGAGGCTCGCCCGAAGCAAGACCAATCTCTCGCTGTGCCATTGAAAAACGCGTCAGCGAGTCCATCATAAGAAGAACATCCTTGCCCTGATCCCTGAAATACTCTGCAATTGCCGTCGCAGTCATTGCCGCCTTTTTACGGATAAGTGCAGGTTTGTCAGAAGTTGCCACAACAAGAACACTCCGCCTCATACCCTCTTCGCCAAGGTCTCGTTCCACGAACTCCCTTACTTCTCTTCCTCGTTCTCCGATAAGGGCAATAACATTTATGTCCGCCCTGGTATTTCTCGCAAACATACCAAGAAGTGTACTCTTTCCTACACCACTACCCGCGAAAATACCGATTCTTTGTCCCTTACCTACCGTAAGAAGCCCGTCTACAGCACGTACCCCGAGTGACAACGGCTCATCAATAATCTTGCGTTCCATAGGATCCGGTGGTGCCGCCTCAACAGAATATGTACATTTCGTTGCATCGTATGTAAAATTGTCTGATTCTTCAAGCGGCATTCCAAGTCCGTCAAGGACCTGCCCAAGCATATGCTCGCCTACATTAAGCTTGAATGCCGAGCCCGTATTTTCCACAATCGCACCCGGTCCGATACCATCCATACTCCCGTATGGCATGAGAAGAACTCTCCTGTCCCTGAAGCCTACCACTTCAGAGAAAACAACCTGATTCTTATTCTCGGCCGAACGGATAATACAAAGATCGTTAAGATTAGCATCAGGTCCGAGCGACTCAATCGTGAGACCAACCATCTTAACTACTCTGCCGAGTTTTTTTATAAAACTGTGTTCTGTAACAGTAAGATATTTATCATACTTATTATTTTCCACTTATATTCCGCCTTCTACATGCAGGATAATGCTTTGACATCCATAATAAGATTCTCAAGCTGAACATCCAGACTGCAATCAAATATTCCGCCATCTGTCTCTATAAGGCACTGGTTCCTTTCAAGAGTTGCGTCCTTGACTATCTCAAGCGAACCGTTCTGCGGAACGGCTTCCTGCAAAAATTCCTTATGTTTTGTAACAAACTGATAATCGTCCTTGGAAACGCGAATAACAAATTCCTTACTGCTCTCAATATGATTAAGCGCATTATCAATAAGGTGAACCATTATGTCCTTCTTATCTGCACTGAGCACCTTAGTGACTTTCTCGAACACCTCAAGCATAATCCCTACAAGGTCGCTCTCCATACTTTCAAGCATCTCTACATATTCATTCTGCTGCTGTTTCTTTTCCTTAAGAAAATCATTACGCATGCGGTCAACCTCTATGCGTCCATCCTTGATTCCGGCTTCATAACCGTCTCTTTTGGCTTCTGCATAAGCCTTCTCCCACATTGCATTCGCTTCCTTCTTGGCATTCGCTAAGATCTGTTCCGCTTCCGCATTTGCCTGCGCTATAACATCATCCGCTGCAACCCGTGCCTGCTCCTGTTCTGCCATAAGTTGCGCAAGTGCATCATCATCAACTTCTACAACTTCTGCATTAAGTCCAAGTGTAAACCCGTCGTCAAAATCCTCTATTCCGGTCTCACCTTCTTCATTAAACGGCTCAAACTCAGCCGCTTTACGCGCTTCTTCAGCAAGTCTTATCTTTTCTTGTATTAATTCGTTATAATCTATTACACGCTTATCTTCACCACTATTTATCAAAAAAGATTTGACTATATTAGACAACGATCTCGTCACCTCCGCCTCGTGCAATTACAATTTCGCCTGCATCCTCGAGACGTCTGATAACCGATACAATCTTCTGCTGTGCTTCCTCAACATCCTTAAGACGCACAGGTCCCATAAATTCCATATTTTCCTTCGTCATAACAACAAGACGCTTGGACATATTGTTAAAGATTGCATTCTGAACTTCTTCGTTGGCACCCTTAAGTGCGATTGCGATATCGTTATTATCAACCTCACGAAGAACTCTCTGTATCGTCTTATCATCAAGCAACAAGATATCCTCGAATACGAACATCTTCCTTCTGATCTCGTCTGCAAGTTCGGGATCTTCTATCTCCAAATTCTCGAGAATATGCTTCTCTGTACTTCTGTCTACAGTATTCAAGATATCTACGATAGCATCCACACCACCGATAATTGTGTAATCCTGGTTTACAAGTGATGAAAGCTTACGCTCCAATACATGCTCAACTTCTTTAATTACATCAGGTGATGTTCTGTCCATCTTAGCGATACGCTTGGCAACGTCTGCCTGCTTCTCAAGTGACAATGCAGATACCACCTGTGCAGCCTGATTGGCCGGCAAATATGACAATATCAAAGCAATTGTCTGAGGATGCTCGTCCTGAATAAAGTTGAGAAGCTGTGCCGGCTCCGTCTTTCTTACAAACTCGAAAGGACGTACCTGAAGCGAGGACGTAAGCTTGCTGATAACCTCCATCGCTTTCTCTGTTCCGAGTGCCTTCTCAAGAAGCTCCTTGGCATAGTTGATACCACCCTCAGCAATATACTGCTGTGCAAGGCATATCTGATAAAACTCATTCAGAATATCTTCCTTAACCTGTGAAGAAATACTTCTTGTATTAGCAATCTCAAGTGTAAGCTGCTCTATCTCATCTTCTCGTAAATGTTTAAATATCATCGAGGATTTCTCCGGTCCGAGTGCAATAAGCAAAACCGCCGCTTTTTGTAAACCGTCCAAATCCGATGCTCTCATTGTCTGTCCTGCCATAAATGATTACCCCCAACCGTTATCAAGCCAGTTGCGAAGTAAGGTTGCAACCGCCTCGGGATTTTCATCAACAAACCGTTCAATAACCTTACGTGCTTCCGACTTCTCCATAAAGTCAATATCTTCAAGCGGCTGCTGCTTGGTAGCCTCCAAAAGTGCCTCTACGGAAAGCTCCGGCTCCATCTCCGTAACCTCCACAGCCTTGGTGCTTCTGTATACTACAAATGCAAGCAAACCTACAATGATTGCAAGTACAAGGAGCGGAACATATCTCACCCAGTTAAACGGTTCTTCAATACTTCCTTTGAAGAAAGGTATCTGATTAATTAAAATCTCTATATTCTCTGCCGGAATTCCTGATGCCGCCTCTATAAAAGCATACAAATCCTCAGGAACCTCCTGCCGAATAATCTCTTCATGCTCTTCTTTATACTGTTCAAAACTTATCTCATCAAGTTCACCTCTGTCACGAAGCACATCTTCATCATAAGCCTTGTAAATCGTAAGTGAAATGGCAAGGCTTGAATCCTCCAGCTGAATCACACCTGATTCACCCTGAATCTGCTCCACAACCTCATTAAGTGCGTACAACTCCTGAATTGTCTCGGAATAGCTTGAAGTCCCTCCGTCGTTAATCTCGTAAGTCGTTCCTTCTTCTGAGTCATTGGAAGCCGCACCTACTTCTCCGCCCGTATAGCTTCCTTCCTGATATGTATAATAATACTCTGTCTTATAACCTTCGTCTCTTCCCTCCGGAATACTGTAAGTTATCTTCTGTGTATTGGTCACACTGTAATCAACAACAAGCGTTGGCACTACAGTTGCTACATCATACGGCCCAACCGACAAAAGAAGTGTATTAAGCTTACTACTTAATGAATTCTCCATCTGCGCCGTAGTCTTATTCTTCTCGCTAACCTCGTAAGAATTATCGTTGGAATCCGGTCTTCCTGAGAAAACAATATTCATCTTGGTGTCAAGAATTACGATATGGTCCGTAGTCTCATTACCAACCATATATGCAATAGTCTTGGCAAGCGTCTCGCCAACTCCCGACGGAAGTGAATTACTAAGTTCCAATGTAACATTAGCCGTAGTCTCTTCCTCCTTGCTGAGTACACTGTAGCTTTCCTCCGGAATACTAAGCTCCACCTTAGCATTCTTAATGTATTCATACATCTTAAGGATTGTCTCAATTCTTGACTCTTTAAGAAGCTTCTCCTGATATTTCCTTTCAGAATTGGTTGTACTCCAGCTATTGCCCGATGTTAAGCCTTCCCATGTATATCCACTGGAAGGGACGTCATTCTCCACCAAAAGATAGAAAGCGGTCTGATAATCCTCCGAAACAACCTCAAACACCTTGTTGCTACCCGTAATCCTGTATTCAATATCGGGATTGGAATCAAGAACCTTCTTAACCTCATTAGCCTCAGTAGCCGAAGAACATGATATAAGCATCTCATATTCCGTCCTCGTCATGACGAAAACAAGAATAACGATGGCAACAACAACAAAAGCCAGTACGCTTATAAAAATCTTCTTCTGCTTGGCCTCAAATTTATCCCAAAAGTCTTTTATTTTTGTTAAATATTTTTGAACCTGTTCCGGCATATCCTTCTCCACCTAAATTAAATCTGCATATTCATTATCTCTTTGTACGCTTCAATCACTTTATTCTTGATTGCAACCGTATACTGTACGGCAAGTTCCGCCTTCTCCAGTGCAATCGCAAGATCATGCGTGTTCTCCGCATAACCGAGACTTACCTTCATTTCTTCATATTCTGCAGCCGTATTTAAATCATTGGCTTCGTTAACAATATCCATCGCCGCCTGCATTATCGACTCAAAAGTACCGTCACCTGTTTTCTGCGGCTGATTGCCTTTAGATAAATAATCAGTAGTCAGGCCACTAATCGAAGTAAGCACCGTATCCATTTATCATTCCTCCGAATTATTTTCCTATCTCAAGACCTTTAAGTGCCATAGATTTACTTGCATTGAATGCCGTAACATTGGCTTCATATGCTCTTGTTGCATCAATAAGGTCCGTCATCTCCGTAATGATGTTAACATTGGGATATGTAACATATCCGTTCTCGTCAGCATCAGGATGTGACGGATCATAAACCATAGGCATCTCGGTCTCATAATCCTCAATTATCTGTGTCACCTTAACACCGTTGCCCACAAACTTAGGATTCCCCAGAGAGTTATTAAACACCGCCTGAAAAGGGCTCTGATTCTTCTCTTCAAACACAACATTCTGTCTGCGGTAAGGTGTACCGTCAGAAGTTCTTGTGGTAGTCGCATTAGCCACGTTTTCAGACAATATATCCATTCTCAGTCTCTGTGCAGTAAGTCCTGAAGCACTGACATTAAAAGCATTAAACATTGCCATATTGCATATCCCCTTTCTTTATCAGCTCATGGCTGTTCTCATCTTGGTAAACTCGCTGTTAATAGCATCATTAAGTGCATTATACTTAAGTTGGTTGGATGCAAGCTCTGCCTGCTCCGTCGCCATATCCACGTTGTTCCCGTCAAGCCTGTATGAATATGTGCTCATATCCGTATATGTACTTGCCGTTATATTATTAAGCTTAAGTGAAGCTATTCTGTTATCAAGCGAACCTGCTCTCTTAAGCTCCTTCTCAAGCATACTTTCAAATCTGACATCCTGTCTTTTATAGTTGGGTGTACTTGCATTCGCAATGTTATTGGCAAGTACTGTGTTACGTACCCAGCTTGCATCTGCAGCCTTATCAAGAACATTTATATAACTGAAAGCATTAGAATTAATCATCTTGGTACCTCCTTCAAAAATAGACATATTCCGACACAATGCCCATACTACTATTATAAAATATATTGGCAAAAACACAAGGTAAATTTGTCGTTTTTTAGGAATTTATTCCCAAAAATGTAGTATTTAGTCCTAATTTCCTATACTACATATAGTGTTTAATGCCGAAACAAACCATTTATTTCGTTAGTTTGGTATTTTATAGAAAAACAAAAAGGATTTATGTTTATGGCATAAATCCTTTTATATACTGTAAAAATCCTTTTCACAGAAATATTCTTTTATTAATTACTTATTCATCTTCTTAAGTTCATCGAACACCACATCATTGAGAACTTTGATATATGTTCCCTTCATACCTGATGAACGTGATTCAATTACACCGGCACTCTCAAACTTGCGAAGCGCATTAACAATAACCGAACGTGTAATACCAACTCTGTCAGCAATCTTGCTTGCAACAAGAATTCCCTCGTTACCGTCAAGTTCTTCAAAAATGTGTGATATTGCTTCAAGTTCAGAGAAAGAAAGTGTTCCGATTGCAGATCTTACAATCTGCACCTTACGATTCTCTTCTGCATTCTCCTCATTAACCGAACGCATCATTTCAAGTCCCACAACCGTTGTACCATATTCACTCAAGATGATATCGTCAATTTCATATTGGCTATCACTCTTGTAAATAAAAAGCGTACCGAGTCTTTCACCTGCAATATTAATCGGTGCAATAATAGCCTGATATTTTCTTACATTATCCTCCGTAAAACCTAAGGTTGCAAGATTAACATTTTCCTTTGTGGATAAAACACTAAGCAAACGCTCATTAAACAGAGCATCTACATGGCCGCCGACCGAATCAACAATCAATTCGGTAATCTCATCAACGGCACTCCAGTTGCTGATTCCGAGAAGTTTTCCCTTCTTACTGATTACCAAAATGTTAGAATATAGTACACCGCTAAGAACTTCACAAATATCATTAAATATTACCTTATGTGAATTGTTATTGTGTAAAAGCTTGTTGATCTTACGTGTCTTATCTAATAACTGCACACTCATTGCCTTTTTCCTCCTTCATTAACACTTCTTATACAACGATTCTGTTATTATATTTAAAATATTAACACACATTTATAGATAAATCAATATTTTCTTGCAATTTTAGTAAAATATAATAAATACACACTTTTTTTATTTTTTATCTTCTACATAACCGCATTGTTCATCTATACATACAAGCTTAACGCCCTTTTCAAGAAGTGCCTTGCCACACTCGGGACAATTCTTGCCCGAAGGCTTCTGCCATGACATAAATTCACATTCCGGATAATTGGAACAGCCGTAATATTTTCTACCCTTCTTTGTTTTGCGGAGAATCACCTCACCGTCGCATGTCGGACACTTTACGCCCACTTTTTCAAGATAAGGTTTGGTATTGCGGCATTCCGGAAATCCCGGACATGCAAGGAATTTACCATGCGGACCATATTTAATAACCATGTTACGTCCGCAACTCTCGCAGATTTCATCTGTCTCTTCATCGTGAATCTCTACCGCCTCAAGTTCCTTCTCGGCATTCTTAACAGCCTCATCAAGATCCGGATAAAAATTGCTTACAACCGTCTTCCAATTTATTGTGCCTTCTCCCACCTTATCGAGCAAAGATTCCAGATTTGCCGTAAATTCAACATCTACAATAACAGGAAAAGCCCTGTTCATAAGCTTATTAACAACCTCTCCAAGCTCAGTCACAAATAAATTCTTATTCTCTTTTATAATATAATGTCTTGCAAGAATTGTAGTAATTGTAGGCGCATAAGTACTGGGACGACCGATTCCCAGCTCCTCTAATGCCTTTACAAGAGACGCTTCCGTATAATGCGCCGGAGCCTGTGTAAAATGTTGATTTTCCTCAAGCGATTCAACAATAAGCTTGCTTCCCACCTCTAAATTTGCAAATCCACTGTCAGATTCCTGCTTCTCTTCCTCTTCCACATACACTGACATATAGCCATCAAATTTAACCTTTGAACCTGCGCACGTAAAAATATAGTCTCCTGTCTTGAACTTAACATTGGTTGTGGAATAAACTGCCCCTGCCATTCTGCTTGCCACAAAACGTTTCCAAATCAACTGGTAAAGACGATACTGATCTCTTGACAGAGAATCCTTAACCGCCTGCGGTGTAAGAGCAATATCCGTAGGTCTGATTGCTTCGTGTGCGTCCTGAATCTTCTTTTCCGATTTCTTTGTACTGCGCTCTGACTTAGCAAGATATTCCTCGCCGTATACACTACCTATATATTCCTTTGCGGAAGCCTCTGCCTCATCGGCAATACGTACGGAATCGGTACGGAGATATGTGATAACACCGATTGTTCCGTGTCCCGCAATATCCACGCCTTCATACAACTGTTGCGCAATTCTCATCGTCTTTTGTGTTGAAAAATTAAGTTGCTTCGAAGCCTCTTGTTGAAGTGTACTCGTAATAAACGGAAGCGGGGCATTCTTTATTCTTTCACCACTCTTCACTTCACTAACAATAAACTCCTTACCTTCAACAGACTTTACGATTTTTTCAATCTCTTCCTTGGAATTTATATCAATACGGCCCTTGGCATCACCGTAAAATTTCGCAACAAACGTCTTTTTGTTTTTGTCCGCCTTTACACTTGCATCAAGTGTCCAATATTCCTTAGCAATAAATGCATTAATTTCTTCTTCACGATCACAAATAAGCTTCAAAGCAACAGACTGCACTCGTCCTGCACTAAGTCCCCTCTTAACCTTAGCCCAGAGCACCGGACTTATTCTGTAACCAACCATACGATCAAGTATTCTTCTGGTCTGCTGTGCATCAACAAGATCAATATCAATTTCTCTTGCTTCTTTAAGAGATGCCTTTACCGCATTCTTAGTAATCTCATTAAAACTTATTCTGTTAACCTTCTTATCTTCAAGCTTAAGTACATTCGCAAGATGCCATGAAATTGCCTCTCCTTCACGGTCAGGGTCAGTTGCAAGATATACTTTCTCTGCTTTCTTGGCTTCCTTGCGAAGCTTTGCAAGAACATCGCCCTTTCCTCTGATAGTAATGTACTTCGGCTCGTAATCATTCTCCACATCAACTCCGAGCTGACTCTTTGGCAAATCTCTCACATGACCGTTTGAAGCCAATACTTCATAATTGCTTCCGAGAAACTTTTTAATTGTTTTCACTTTTGCGGGCGACTCCACAATAACAAGGTATTTTGCCATTTAAAAAACCCCTTATACTATATTTTGATTTTTGCATAGTGATTTTTACCACACTCTAAAACCAGCCCCTTTAATTGCAACTCCAAAAGTATCTCCGAAACCGCAGTAACATCCATTCCTGTTTCTTCTATTATATATTGAATGTTTTTAGGCTGTAAATCTAACATACTATACAACATATTTTCTTTTTCTGCAAGCATAAAATTATTTTTCTTATCTTTTGCACCGTCCATTCCATTACTTACATCAAATTCTTCAAGGATATCCTCAGGTCTCGAGAGCACTCCCGCACCCATACGCAAAAGATTATTCACGCCCTCGCTTAAAGCATCCGTAACACGCCCCGGAACACCAAAAACCTCTTTGCCCTGCTCAAGTGCAAAGTCAACAGTTATAAGTGAACCGCTCTTTTTCTTAGCTTCCACCACAATAAGTTTGTCAGACAATGCACTTATAAGCCTGTTACGCATCGGAAAATGCGTGGGACGTGCCGTTGTCCCCGGCGCAAATTCGCTTATAAGTCCTCCCCTATCCTGTATTTGTTCGTACAATTTAAAATTTTCCTCCGGATAGCATATATCCACCCCACATCCAAGTATTCCAAAGCTTGCACCGCCTTCTCTGACCGCACCAAATTGACCTTCTCCGTCAATTCCCCTTGCAAGACCGCTTATAACCTGTATATTGTTCTTTGCAAGCAATCCGCCAAGTTCTCTTGCAAGAGTCGCTCCATACCTTGTACAATTTCTTGCCCCCACAATCGCGCATGTCGGCCTTTCTTCATCGGGAAGTCTGCCTTTCACATACATCACATATGGCCTGTCATGAAGACATACTAATCTTTTCGGATAGTCCTCATCCTCACAGGTTATAATTTTTATTCCGTTCTCCTTTGTCTGCCGATATTTCAAAAGCCATTTTATTTTCTTACTTTCCTCAAAAGACGCCTGCTCTTTTTCTGTAAACCATTCTACTCTCTTCTGCCTGCATATTTCCTCCGGCGTTCCAAATTCCTCAAGTAGTCTTTCAATCTTCTTTCTTCCTATACCCGGAATATTACATAACCAATACCAATATATTCTGTGCATTTCAGTTTTATCTGCCAAAACCTCCACCTCTCAATTCCCCTTGTAAAAAACCCTTATAAAGCAATGCTTCACTCACATGCTTTTTTGTTATCGGACCACCTCCGTCCAAATCTGCAATAGTCCTCGATACTTTAAGAAGTTTGTGATATGACCTCGCCGTAAGCCCCATACTCTCATAAACCTTTTCAACAAGTCCCGAACACTCTGCATCCAGACTACAGTATCTTTTTGTCTCGGAGGCATTGAGTCTGCTGTTATAACATACATTACTGCCATATCTTTTCTTCTGAATAATTCTTGCCCTCTCAACCCGTTCTCTTATGTCTGCAGATGATTCTTCCTTTTTCTCTGACGCAATCTGAACAAACTCAAGTTTTGGCACCTCTACACAAATATCAATCCTATCAAGCAATGGTCGGCTTATTCGCCTCAAATAACGTTTTACCTGTTCACTGCTGCATGTACAACGTGACATATCGGGATAATATCCACATTTACACGGATTCATAGCCGCTACAAGCATAAATTTCGCAGGATAACTGTAATTACCGTACACTCTCGCCAACTCGACTCTTCCTTCCTCAAGCGGCTGCCGCAATATCTCGAGAACAGACGTATCAAACTCAGGAAGTTCGTCCAAAAAAAGCACACCGTGATTGGCAAGAGTTATTTCCCCCGGCAAAGCCTTTCTTCCACCACCTGCCATGGCGCTTCTTGTTGTTGTGTGGTGCGGTGCCCGAAAGGGTCTGTTTGTTATAAGCGGATTTTCACTGTCCAGTTTTCCTGCAACACTATATATTTTGGTAATTTCAATACTTTCTGCAAAGCCAAGTGACGGAAGAATTGACGGTATCCTGCTTGCAATCATTGTTTTACCCGAACCCGGCGGCCCTACCATAAGAAAATTATGCATTCCTGCAGCCGCAACTTCTGCCGCACGTTTAAGAGCTACCTGCCCTATCACTTCAGAAAAATCAGCAGTGTTCTCCTTGTAATTACCTTCCCCGCGACCTATTTTATAAGCATACTTTCCACTATCCGCAGCCATAAGCATCTCCATTGTTTCACGCAATGTTTTAACACCAAACACTTTCATCCCCTTAACAACAGACGCCTCCCTCGCATTCTCTTCCGGAACCACGCAAATCTTACAACCTCGGCCTGCTGCCTCCGATATAATCGGTAACACTCCGTTTACCCTGTTAACATCTCCGTTAAGACTTAACTCGCCTATCACAAGTACGTCTTTAAGATTCTCCTGCGGAATATAGCCCAGATTCACAAGAATTGCCACAGCAATGGCAAGATCAAATGCAGCCCCCTCCTTTCTTATATCCGCCGGCGACAAATTCACCGTTATACGTTTCGGCGGAATTTTGTACTTTGAATTTTTAAGAGCCGTCCGCACCCTCTCTCCCGCCTCTTTAACTTCTGAAGACAACATTCCTACCATTGAAAACCCGGGTAGTCCGTCACTCACATCAGTTTCAACCTGTATAAGCAAGCCTCCGATTCCGTGCACAGCACCGCTTAAAACCTTACAATACATTAAAAAAACATCACTCCTTCGCTATACTAAAAATAGAAAAAATGGGAAAATATCGGCGAATGCCGAAAGAAATTAGAATTAAATCATGTATATATTACCATATTTTTACATAGAACGCAAGCCCTTTTATAAAAGCTTGCGTTCTATCGAAAATACATCAACCGCACTTGCAAGAACAGTCTCCTTGCTTATCATTCCCCTAAGATAAAGTTCTAAAATAGCTTCATCCATAGTTTGCATACCGTTTTTATTATCTTCCTGTATTGCACCCGTTATCTGGTATATTCGTCCATCTCTTATAAGGCTGCGGATTTCGGGTGTCATTCTCATTATTTCAAAAGCAGGTACTCTCTTGCCCGTCTCGGCAGGAAGAAGCTGTTGTGAAACCACCGCCTCGAGTACACCTGCAAGCTGGAGCCTTACCTGAAGCTGCTTGCCCTCAGGAAACATCTCCACAAGACGCTGTATGGTATTACCTGCGCCGACCGTATGAAGAGATGATAGCACCAGATATCCGGCCTCTGCCGCCGTAAGTGCAAGCCGCACAGTTTCACTATCCCTCATGCCACCTATCATGATAACATCCGGATTTTCTCTCAGTGCAGCTCCTAATGCCTTCGGATACGACTCAGCATCAATGCCTATCTCTCTCTGATTAACGATTGCCTTTTTATGCTGATGCAAATATTCAATGGGATCTTCGAGAGTTATTACATGCACTTCACGATAGGTATTAATTTTATCAATAAGTGCCGCAAGAGTTGTTGTTCTTCCACTTCCGGCAGGACCTGTCACAAGCACAAGTCCTCTTTTTAGCATACTTAAATCTGTAATTTCCCTGGGAAGCCCAAGTTCATCCTCATCAGCAACCTCCGTAAGAACGATTCGAAATGCCGCCGCATAAGAGCCTCTCTGCTTAAAAACATTAGCCCTAAATCTCCCCAGTACCGGTATTGCAAAAGAGAAATCCACTTCTCCGTTTTTATCGAGATATGCCTTCTGTTCCTCTGTCATGATATCCGTAAGTAGCTTCTCAGTCTCATCAGGCATCATCCTGTCAAAATCCATACTTTTAAGTTGTCCCTGGATTCTCATCTTAGGAGGGACACCTACCGTAATATGCACATCGGATGCACCAAGTTCCTTGGCTTCACCAAGTAATTTCGCAATATCTATCATCAACCTTCACCTTGCCAGTCATAGACAAATTTTTCATTTCTGTCACAAATCACATTCTTACTATCAAAATTAAGTCGTCTCATCTGAATCGAACTTCTTTGAAGTTCATGTGGCACCGTCTCGCCCATCTTTCTGCCGGGATGTGTAAAATAAACAACATAAGCCTCTTCCCCCTGCACAAGCACGTCTGCATGAAGACCGTTACCAAAATCATCTATGCCCTCACCTGATACTGCCAGTATATCATCAAGCTGCATCCAGTTCTCACAATCCTCTGATACAAACACGCCCTGTCCTTTCCAACGGTCAACAATCATAAAATATCTGCCCTTCCAGTAAAAAACATTGGGACCTTCATGATTGAATACCTCTATTACCGGCTTTGGATTGTTCCATGTATACAAATCTTCACTCTCTACCATATATGTATGTGAACCATGCCTCTCATCCTTATACCACAAACCATACTTGCCGTTTGGCATTTTGTGCACGCATGCATCAATACATTTATCAGAAGACAATTCAAGCGTCGACTCATATTTAAGCTCCCACAAATCCGTTCCCGAATAATGCATGATAAATCTCTGATGTCCCCAGTCAGCCGGCACGCCCTTTACATAAGACACATATACATGATATCTTCCATTTTCAAAGATAACCTCCGGTGCCCAAAAAGTATTACGTCCCGGATTGATATCCTTAAGCGGCAAAATCCCTCTGTAAACCCATGTATGTCCGCCATCCTTTGAAGAGGCAATTCCTATATCAGTTCCATGCACCCACTCAACACCCGATGAAGGCGTACCCACACGCCTGTTAGTATAGAGAAGCCACCACTCCTGCTCTTCTCTGTTCCAAATTACAACCGGGTCTGCCGCACCGTCAAAAACAGGATCCCTGAAAAAAGGGCTCTTTATCTCCTTTAACATAATATACCTCCAAAAACGGCAGTACCGATAGTTCTTATCACATCAATACTGCCGCTATTACCATTTATTAATTAAGTTCTGTCTTCATGCATTTCTTACGATATACCGCTTTATGTATAACAGATACAAGAACATAGATAAGTATACACAATGCACCTGCTGCAAGAAGGATAATTCCTGCAAACAATACTGTATTCTTTGCTTCATCACCTATAACATCAAACAGCTCTTCTAAAATGACCGGCAATTCAAATGTTTTAACGATCCATTTGTTAAGAAGTGCAACCAAAGCAAAAACCGCACCGTTTATAACCATCGGAATACCTATATAGTTAAAAATTGCATATTTTCTTCTCTTTATCATTGAAAGAATCAACAATACAAGAAGTGCCAAAACCGTTGCAAGCGCATACAGATACCATATTGATGTGAGAATCCAGAAAACATCAAACTCAGCACGGTTATTGGATATAAATCCGTAATAGAAATCATCAAACTCCTTGGTACAAAGTACCGCAACAGCCGCTGTCGCAAACATAACAGCAGTAACCACAAGTGAAAGAAATACACATGTTATTGATGAAAGTACCGTATTTCTCTTAACCATAAGTCTCTTACGTTCAGCTTTTGCCTCTGCCTTAGCAGCCTTAATATCTGCTTTAGCTGCTTTGATATCTTCCTTCGCAGCCTTGAATTCTTCCTTTGCCACCTTAGCTTCTGCCTTAACTTCTTCTATTTCCTGTGCAGTAGGAACCACCGGTGCAGGCACAACCACGGGTTCTACCGCAGGTGCAACTTCTACAGTCTTCGTTACGTCATCAACAGATGCAACCGTAGCATCTGCTACTTCCTCAACCACATTTGCTACTGCCTCAACAGTTTTCTCTACAGGTGCGACTACCTCTTCCTCTGCCACAGCCACTGCTTCTTCAACAACACCCTGCACTTTATCTTCTGCATCTTCAAAAACTGCAGTAACCTCTTCTTCAAGCTTTACCTCAGCTTCAACAATCGCCTCTTCAACCGCATCTACTGCCTCTGCAACCTCTTCAACCTTCTCGGCTACAACTTCTCTCTCAATTTTCGTACCGCAGTTCCCGCAAAAAATCGCGCTGTCTGCAAGTTCTTTTCCACATACTTTACAAAACATGATTTATCCTCCCATATAATCACACTGTTTTTTTTGTTATGCCTATATTCTAGCACCATATTTTATAAAAGTCAAAAAGTAAAACATATGGCATAAAATAAAGCTGTGCAAACTCCGTTGCACAGCCTCATTTATAATTTATTTTGTTGCCACCTTAGGAACAGGCACATACTTCCAGTCAATGTCAGACGCAAAATAGAAGCTTGTATATGACGGCTGATTATATGAAGTCTGCTGGCAAGCTACCATCGCACGATACTGTGCATCATGCATAAGCGTATATAACTTATGATTCGTAACCTCATCACTTACATAGATACGCAATGCCGAACTGTCTGTTGTTCTTAATATAACTTCTTCTCTCCAATCGCCAAGTACATCCGCAACAAGCGACGCATTCCCTTTTGTTCCATTGTTCGTCGCAGTTTCTGCACAATCCTGAAGAGTTCTTATATTTCCTTTCTCATCCAATCTCGCAACCTTAACATTGCCGTTTGTTGAAGATGAACTCGTAATTATCTGCGTTGTCATATCTGCAGCATACTTGGCACTTTGATTTGTCCCAATTGTCTGCAATCTTACCATTGAGTTACCATAAGCATCTCTTGTTGTATATCCCCATGTCTCCAATCCGCGTGTTGCAGGATCAATATCACCTATCATACAACGTCCTGTATCCTTACCGGTATAATTACCGAAAATAGTAGTATTGGTTCTTGCATCACGGAGTGCTGTACCAAAAGGTGCTCCTGCTCCACCTTCATAACATGAGAAAATCTCAAGTCCCGGATTATCTGGATTAATATCTGTTATATGAAGAGAATCTCCATGACCATACTTAGCTTCGCTACCACTCGGAAGTCTGTCAGTACCGCTACTATAGAAGCCACCGTCATTATCGATGATTGCGCCACCGTAAATAACCTCCTGACAACCGTCTCCGTCAACATCGGCAGCACTAATTTGATGATTGCCTTGACATGTAATGCTTCCGAACACAGCATCGCTTCCATTCATGCTGTGAGGATTACAGTAAAACGGATTATCCATAACTGTCCAGCCACTGTCAACCTTCCAGTATGTCTCAAACTTACCCGCCGCATTAACACTGAGAGCCGTAACTGTAGTTCTTGTATAATAACCTCTGCCAAGAACAAGATAAGGATTCTCGCCATCAAGGAATGCCATTCCTGCAAGGAAACGGTCAACGCGGTTACCCGGCTCTATTCTTGTCATGGCATAGTCACCCCAAAGGAGACCGTCGTCGGCTCTGTTCACAGGATATGCAATAGTATCCATCTCTTCTCCGGTAGCACCCGCAAACAAACTCAGATATTCAGGTCCATAAAGATTAAAGCCTTCAAACTCACGAAGCTTATTGTTGCCGCTTCTTCCGACAGCATAAACATCTATAAAGTAGTCAACCAAAATCTGTGCTTCATCTTTTGTATAAGGGCCTTCATGTCCTATCTTCTGCTTTGCATTTGGAACACCCCAAAGATTTTCGATATTCTTATCCCATGTAGCCTTGGCTGCCTTCATATCTGCAGTATCGTTGGCCCAAACACCCCAGTCCATGAAAATGTCAACAAGATACTCTGCATACTGTGCGGCATCCAAAATATAATTATCTTCGTTAGTAACTCCTTCTGCCACATCCTCCGCAGGAATTGTTATATATGTCTCTGACGCGATACCCTTAGTCTGATTGCCGTCAACATACTTAATAATCCTTGTTCCCGGTGCTGTCTGCATACTGATTTCTGCTTTACCGTCACCGTTAAAATCATATACCACAAACTGTGTATAATGTGCTCCTGAACGTACATTTACACCAAGGTCAATTCTGTATAACAATGTTCCGTCAAGCTCATAACAGTCAATATATGTATTACCTGTATAACCTCTCTGACAAACATCTTTCGCATTATCAGGATACCATTTTACAAAGTACTCGTACTCTCCGTCACCGTCAACATCACCGACGCTTACATCATTAGCCGAATACGTATACTCAAGCGGATATTCTTCAATAACCACAGTTCTGTCAATTGTACCGTTTGCAGGAACCTGAAGAGGAATATCAAAATAATTGTCGGTTGTACAAACCATAACATCCTCATAAACTCCGAGAACCTTATTATCTGCCGAAACAGCTTCAATTCGGAAAGTATCTGTAATCTGCGCATCCTTTACAAGGTAGTTGGTGCTATCTGCAACATTTGCAACCCTTTCACCGTTCTTATATACGTTAAAATTCACACCTGTAAGGCCTGTCTCGCCATACCCTGTAACCTCATTAGCAAGAAGTCTCCAGCTTAAAAATACACCGTTATCCTCTTTAGCCGCAATGATACCTCTGCCAAGTGCCTCAAGCTTAAGCACAAATTCAGCCTTGGTATCGGAAACAACCATTGCGGACATGGCTGACATTTCCTTTCCTCCGAGAGAAGCTGCAACTTTAAAATAGTGATTTACGTTAGTTGCAATATCAAAAGTATATGTAGTAACTCCCGCTTCCACAAAAGCTATCTGCTCATATACCACTGTCTCCGTATCCTTATCTGCCCAATAAACAAAATAGCCGTCGACTCTCTCGTCAGAGCAAGCATCCCACTTAAGAGTTACCGTGCTTTCCGTTATATTACTTACTGCAAGCCCCGTTATCTCAACTTCCTGATCAACAGCCATCGTGGTTGTCTCTGTAGTGCTCTCATCGACAACATTCGCATTATCGTTACATGCACAAAGCATCACCATACATAAAACCATAACTATGGCAACCGCACGTCTGAAGCCTGCAAATATTCCTGATTTCATTTTTTGTCCTCCCGATTTTGTAATATTTCTGTAATACCTTGCTTATATTATAAAATACAGACGCTTATTTAACAATCGCTTTTATTTCCAATAAATCAACTGCGCAATAGTGCAAAATTGCCAAAAGCTCTTCATCAGGCATAGTTCTGTCGGGAACCATAACCGTAGGGATTCCTGCTCTCACTGCTGCAAGAATACCATTTGGTGAATCCTCCACCGCAAGGCAGTCCACAGGATTCTCACCAATCTTCTCACATGCATAAAGATATATATCAGGCATGGGTTTACCGTTTGCAACAGTATGGGCGCTTACCACATAATCAAACTTGTCATACAGTCCTACACTCTCAAGATACTCTCTTGCGCAGACGGGCTCCGTCGCTGTAGCAACAGCGGTCTTAATCCCCAGTCCCTTAAGATAATCAAGTATCTCATCAGCTCCGTATTTCTTCTCAAGACCATACTCAGAAAGTCTCTCCTTCATAAGCTCCTTACGTCTCTCACGAACACTTTTAAAATCAAAAGAGTCCCCAAATATGCTTTTCATAAGCGGTTCCGCAAATTTAACCGCAAGACTTCTAAGCATCCACGCATGTTCTTTTTCAAAAGGAAATCCCGCCTCACGCGCTGCTTTAGTCCAACAATATTCAAAGTGCTTCTCGGTATCGAGAAGCACTCCATCCATGTCAAATATAACTGCTTTTATCATAATCATTCCGCCTATTCGCGATATTTTAACTTAAGATATATACCGAGAAGTAAAATTCCGACAGTCTGCACCGCGTGAAAAAGCGCCGAGCAAAGTACTATTCCGACAGTTGTGTTACGGAAGGACAAAAACGCCATGTCCTGGAATCCGAAGAAAAACAGATAAAGCACACTGAGCACCAACACAGTAATCTTAATGTACTTGTCCTTAAGCATAATTCCTGTCATCGCAATTCCAAACATGATTCCGACAAACATCGGTGCATACTTAAAACCGTGCGTACTCGCATAAAACGCTGTATATGCTTCTCCACTTGCAAGCTCAAAATAATCCTCAAGAATCCTGTCATAGAATATCATCTCAAGGTAGTAATATACCTGAACTCCGACAAAAACAATTCCCCAGATATTAAGCAGCGTAACCGGTCTGCCGGGATTCTTCTTCTTTGACACGATATAAAACACTATCAAAAGAAGCACCGACGCAATAACCTTTCCATAAGGCTCCGAAAACTCTAGTAACCCTTCCAAAACACCCGAAATCGTTGTCCCGAAACGCGCAGATACTCTCTCCAATGCTTTTATAGCGGCTACAATTATGTTAACTATACCTATCCAAATCAGATATAAAAATGCGACCTTATTATTCTCCATTACAACCCTCCTATGCGTAAGAAAACGCACCTATGCTACCACTTACCACTGTCTTAAACATTCTGGCAATCTCACCGGGATTCTTATCTATCTCATTCTTTATAAGCTTCTCAATAATATTAAGACTTCCTGTAATAATATACTGATAAATGAACTCCCTTGCATCCTCTTTCATCTTAACAAACTTCTCATCAGCAATAAAACGCTTTATCGAAAGATGTGCCAATCCGAGTGCAAAAGTGTTGTCCTTACAATCCCTAAGCAAAACCCTGAAACGTTCGATATTATCAATAATATATTTAAAAAACCTCTCTAGCTGCTTCTCAGGCTCATTATCGTCTGTAAGCTTGTCAATTTCTGCCGTTATACCTTTTGCAATCTCCCTCTCGACATCCTCCAAAAGCTCATACCTGTCACAGTAATGTGCATAAAAAGTAGTACGGTTAACATCCGCCGTCTCACAAATCTGCTTAATTGAAATCTTATGTATGGATTCAGTCTGCATAAGTTCTACCAGACTGTCTCTCAAAAGGCGTCTGGTAAGCACCGTTCTCCTGCTTTCTTTCACTAAAAACACCATTCTTTCTAAATATAAAACTTTTATAGAAACCCAACACTTTTATAAAAAATGTCGGTTCTGCAACACGCTAAGATAAGCTGATGATTGTATTTTGACACTTTTTCAGTATACTTTATATTAATAAATATGTCAAATTATTAGTTAGGAGTACCTTATGGAATATCAAATATTAATGGACAGTTGTGGCGAAGTAACCGATGAAATGAAAAGTCTTGGTGTTATATCTTCAATTCCCCTTACCCTTCAGGTCGGAGATGTAGAAATTACAGATGATGAAACCTTTAACCAGACCAAATTTGTTGAACTTGTGGCATCCACTGATGCATGCCCACGTTCAGCCTGTCCTTCACCTGAGCTCTACAAAAGTGCCTTCAGAGCCGATACAAAAAGAATTTATATTATTACTCTTTCAGCAAACTTAAGCGGCTCTTACAACAGTGCGGCTCTTGCAAAATCACTTGCAGCCGGCAAAGATGCAACAGAGCAGATTCACATATTTAACAGTTGCTCCGCTTCCGTCGGACAGACACTTATTGCACGCAAGGTAATCGAATGTGAAGAACTCGGCATGTCATTTGAAGAAACTGTCAGGACCGTCGAAGAATACATTGACTCCATGAACACGGTTTTTGTACTTGAAGACTTAAGCTTCCTTCAACGAAACGGACGCCTTACAGGCCTTAAATACATTGCAGCATCCCTGCTTCACATTCTACCGATACTTGCTGCCACACCCGAAGGCACAATCTATCAACTCGGACAGGCTCGCGGTGTAAAAAAAGCCATGGCCGAATTACTTGACAACGTCCTCAAATTCGCAGAAAACTCTAAACCGTCACGCTTTTACATTTCCTACTGTAACAGCCTTGACCGCGCCGAATTCCTGCGCGATAAAATAAACGAAAAATACCCTGCCGCCGAAATCAAGCTTCTCGACATGCGTGGCGTAAGCACCATGTACGCAGGCAACCGCGGTATCATCGTAGCTTTCTAAACCCAAATAAACACAACGGACCATCACATATACTGCATGGTCCGTTTTTTGTCCCCTGCACTGCGGCGTTATACTCCGTGTATATTGCATATTTAGTTTTCTTGCAACGTCTACGGTTTTAAGAAGAACTAATGCTTTTTGCTTTCCACCCTACGATTTTGTGCCGCTCCGAGAAACTCGTTGGAATTGAAGAAGTTCAGGAATCTCTGGATTTTGTATATTTTAATTTATGATTTTGCGAAGGCAACATAGACCTTTAGCTGAACTCACTTTACGAACGCTTCGATGAAGCACGCCCCGCAAGTTTTGTCTGAGTAACAAGGTGATTCTATATCGTTAACATGCCTTGATTTTACTATCACCTTGTTACGAGTTAGTGGAGGGGCGTGCTAATAAAACATTGAAGCGCGTAAAGTGTTAGTTCCGCTTAAGGTCGTGGAGTTGCGAGTAAAATCATAAATTAAAATATACAAAATCCAGAGATTCCTGAACTTCTAATCAATTCCACTCAGACAACTCTGCGCGGCACAATTAGGTGGAAAGCTTAAAAAGCAAAGTTCTTCTAAAAAACCTATGTTGCCTGCGAAAACTAAATATGCAATATACACGGAGTATAACGCCGCAGTGCAGGGACAAAAAGCGGACTGCGCAGTATATGCGACAGTCCGTTATATTTATTCGGGTTTATTGAGTTCTAATACGCTGATAGCGCTTCCGATAGTCTTTTCGTAGGCTTGCATGCCGTATTTGTCTACCTCAGCTTTGTTTTTCTCGCCGTGGGTTAAGCAGCCGGCGCCACCGATACATCCGCCGGTACATGCCATACCTTCAATAAAATTACCGTCAAGAACACGCTTGCTTGCTTTAAGAAGTGCCACACGACATGCTTCAATTCCATCACAGGGTACTGCTTTAAGATCAAAGTTGTCGATTCCCTGCTCCTTAAGTGCCTGCGCAACTGCATCTGAAAGTCCGCCACTTCTTGCAAAGATACGTCCGTAGTAGGAAGCATTGTCAAGGACATCCTCTTCCATGCTCATTATCTCAAGGTCTTTACTGTCAAACAATGCCTGTAATTCCTCAAATGTGATTACACTGTCAATATAAGGGCGAACCTCTTCCTTTTGGAATTCCATCTTTTTGGCCGTACACGGTCCGATAAAGATAACCTTGGCATCCTTTGAAGTATCTTTGATGTATTTTGCAATAACTGCTGCAGGTGACAGGTTATGAGAAATATACTGCGACAAATCCGGGAACTGCTTTTTAACATAGTCAACAAATGCCGGACAACATGAACTTGTAAGGAAGCCTTTTTCAACAAGTTCTCTTGACTCTTCATAAGCAACCATATCTGCACCGAGTGCAGCCTCTACAACAGTATGGAAACCAAGAGCCTTGATACCACTTATAACCTGACCAAGCTTTGCATACTGGAACTGGCTTGAAATTGAAGGTGCAATAACCGCATATACCTTGTACTTTGTGTTGTTCTCACTCTTTTTGATAATATCGATTACATTCAAAATGAATGACTTGTCTGAAATAGCTCCGAAAGGACACTGATATACGCATGCACCGCAGGAAATACACTTACTGTTGTCAATAAATGCCGTCTTGTCTTCCTTCATGGAAATCGCCTTTATCTTACAAGAGCGTTCACAAGGGCGCTTACGATCTGCAATTGCACCATAAGGACAGACCTTTGCACATGCACCGCATTCAACACACTTGCTCTTGTCTATGTAAGCTCTCTGATAACGGTCAAAAGAAATAGCCCCTCTCTTACATACATCTTCACATCTGTGTGCAAGACATCCACGGCATGCATCTGTAACCTCGTATCCGCCTACAGGACATTCATCGCATGCTATATCAATTACTTCAATTACGTTGGGATTGGTTTTGTCTCCACCCATTGCAAGCTTAACTCTTTCACCGAGAATTGCTCGTTCTTTATATACACAACATCTCATCGTAGGTTCTTTACCGGGTACAATCATTTTCGGAATATCCAGTGCCGTTTCAAGAAGCCTGTCTGCCCATGCCTGTCTTGCAACCTCGCGAAGTACCTTGTATTTCAAATGTTGAACTTTCGTATCAAATTTTCTCATAGTGCCTCCTAAAAATAACTGACTTTTATCCTCTTGCCCATCTTTCTTAAACAATCGGACAGTTCATTTACAAGCTGCATCTTAATGCTGAAATTAATCGGCAAATCCGGATTCTGGTGCGCCGGATTAATCGCCCTTCCCACATAAAAATTAATATCTGTTGCTTCTTCAAAAAGCAATCTGCAAATAAGCGACGCACCATCCCTTTTATTGGTCCAATGCTGATACTTTTCGTTATCCTCCAGATAATCTTTGGCATAAGTAAGTACCTTATTAACCGTAATAACACCCTCTGTAACAAGGTCTACACCGTCAAGCGACGCAATAGGAGGCACCTCCGGATCCGGAAAATCCATGGACGGAACAAGCTGCTTACCAAGATACTTGGACGCAATCGAGGATGTTGTTCCACCACATATAATGTGCTTACCTTCCTTTGAGAAAAACAGCGACATCATCTTATTACAGTCATCCCTATTGGATGGTGGCCCAAATAACATATTCATCGGCTCTCTTTTTCTGATACGAACCGTACATACCGTCGTATCGTCACCTGGCTGATTCTCGTAAAGCCTGTTGCATTCTTCAAGAAGAATCGTAGACAATGTCTTTGCAGTAAAGCCGACATCATAAAAGGTTTCCATAAAAGAAATAATATCATCTCTCTGCCAGCCAAAATTAAGACTCTTGCCGACACCGGCATATATACATCCGTCGCTCATCGCTATAAAAATGTCATTTTCCTTAAGTCGGATTCTCGACTTGTAAATACGCTTACCGTCTATGTTCATCTCTGTCTTGGGATAATCATACGACGAGCCGTCTCTCAGAAGAATCACATGCGGATTATCATACTGGAATATCTCAGCTTCTTCATTATTAACAAGACGGATAATCGTAAATGTTGAATATGCAACTCCACGTACGGAACACACGGGAAGTGTTGCAGCTATAGTCGCAACACAATCCTCAATGGCAAGTCCCGCAGCAACCATTGTTGAAATAATCTTAGATGTAAGCGTAGATAAAATACTTGCTTTAACGCCGCTTCCGAGACCGTCCGCCAAAACAATTACCGTCGAATTGTCATCCTGTTCTACGACATCCACATGATCCCCACAGAGCTCTTCCCCGTAATGATTGACGCTTCTGTATCCTATATCCGCACACAGATTATTCATCAGAAATCGCCTCCTTAAGCTTGGCAAGTGCAATCTTTGTTTCAGCTGCAGTCTCACCGAGTAAAGATGCAATCTCCTGAACGATTCGCATCTGTTTTTCTACCACCTTATCCGCAATTTCAACAGTCTGCTTACTGATATCTTCCTTACGACCTCTCTGTGCTTCTTCCTCCGTTACATCACGCATGTTGCAAATTATAATCTTGTAATCCTTATCATATGCAACGGTCTGTTCAACATATCGGCCATACTCGGCGAGGTATACTCTCTCGCCGTATACAGCCCTTCCGGTATCTCTAACCTTCATAAATATCGCCGGGTCAAGAATTCGTATTACAGGCTCACCCATTACATCATAAGCCCGTTGTATATTCATAAGCTTAAGTGCCGCCTTATTTATCTGCTGCACCTCTAATTTTTCATTTAAAACAACAATTCCGTTGGCCGTCATATTAACAACCTGATCGGAAAAGCTCTCTGCTCTATCTTTAAGATACGGCAGACACATTGACACATCTGCCTTTCCCTGGATTATCGCAATAGCTTTTTCACGACATGTATTATATCCGCAGGAACCGCAGTTAAGCTCATCCTCCGGTTTCTTTTTTCCCATCTGTGTAAGTATATTCCTAATCTCTGTCTCATCCGGTGTTCTAAGCTTTCTTCCGATAGGTTCAATATGCTTTTTCATCTTGTCAGTAGGAAGCATTCCCACTTCAAAATCTTCCTTACCGGCATACTCGGAAACCGCAATAAAATCCCTTACCGGAGAATGATGATACTTTTCCATTACCGGACCTCCGAGACATCCACCCACACAGGCGTTCATCTCTATAAAACAATTATGAAGATTGCCTTCTTCGATATCCTTAAGGGCCTCCATACATTTCTCTACACCGTCAATTGCTATATAGGAATATCCGGGAACCCTTTCTTTAAAGGTCGCAATAACGCCACCGCTTGTCGGGAATAATCTTGTCTTACTCTTATTTGTGTCATCAATACCCTTTTTAAGCTCAATATTCTCTTCCTTAAGCCAATTGGTCAACTCTTCAAAAGTAAGAACCGCATCCACAATGTCACCATAGTAATCTGCTTCGTCCTTCTTTGCAACACACGGTCCGATAAATACTGTCTTGGCATTAGGGTAACGTTTCTTAATATCCATACAATGCGCCTGCATAGGTGATACCGTATCAGCAAGATACTGAAGTGACGACGGAAAATGCTTCTGTATAAGAAGATTAATCGAATGACAGCAGGAAGAAATCAGGATATCCCTGTTACCCTCCTTAAGCATTCTTGTATACTCATTCTTTACAATGGTTGCTCCGATTGCAGTCTCCTCAACATCTTCAAAGCCAAGCTTTTTAAGGCCCTCTCGCATACCTTCAATACCCACATCATGGTAATTGGCTATGAACGATGGAGCAAGGCTTACTATAACCGGCTCGGTTCCCTGAAGCAAAACCTTTACCTTCTCAACTTCGCTGGCAATCTGCTTTGCATTCTGCGGACATACTACAAAACACTGACCGCACAAAATACACTCATTACCTACAATATATGCCTGATTACCTGAAAAACGTATGGACTTTACAGGGCAGTTTCGTATACATTTATAGCAGTTTTTACAATTTGATTTTTTTAGCGTTAAAAATTCACCCATGTCAAGCGACTCCTTCTGCTTTATGCTTTTCCGAGAATATACTCATTAAAAAAATCTCTAAATCCCTCTCTTGTAACTCCCGTAACAATTGTATCATCAACCTGCACCGTAACACCGTTTGGATTGCATTTACCCATGCAAAAACTGCCGGCAAGCGCAACCTCATGATCTAAATTATTCTCTTTAAGTGCGGTGCGAAGTAATTCAACAAGCTCATGCGAGCCCTTCAGATGGCAGGCACTGCCAATACAAATTTGAATTATCATCTTTTATCACACCTTCGCCAATACTTCTTTTTCGAAAAACTCCTTTGTAGTTTCGGGTGTTAAGGAAAAATCTTTTCCATCCACGGTTACACAAACACCCTTCTGGCAGTTACCCATACAAAATGTACCTGATAACTCTACCTTGTCCTTAAGATTGTTCTGTGCAACAAGGTACTGCAATTCCTCAACTACCTGTCTTGAACCTTTTAAGTGACATGAACTTCCAATACAAATAGCAATCTTCATTCGTTTCTCCTCCTAATTATTCGTAATCTACAACATTAACCCATGAAAGCAGGAATTCTCTCTCCTCTTCCTTGCCTTTAACGGACTGTGAAGCCGCAACAATGGGAAGCCATTTCTGGATATACTGTTTTGCAGTATCACTCTTCTTACAGAAAAGATTAAGGTACTTATCTGCACCTGTAATATCTCCTGCAAGCCAGAACAACAAATATGTTCTTGCTACATCTGCAGAAGCATTACCCTGTGTAACATGTGCCCAGTCAAGGATATATGCCTTACCTTCGTCCGTAATAATAATATTGGACGGATCAAAATCTCCGTGGCATACCTTGTCATGCTTGGGCATACCCTCAAGACGTGTATGAAGCTCATATCTTGTGGTTGCATCAAGGTCAGTCTCTGTAATTTTACGGTTCATCTTGTCCTTAAGCTTATTAAGGAGCGGCACCTTCTTGGAATGAACTTCCATCTGCAAATCTACAAATTTCTCAAGATATTCATCATATTTGTCAGGATTCTCTTTCATAATGGCAGCAAGTGTCTTACCCTTGATATATTCTGAAATAATTGCCCACTTGCCGTCTATCATTGTAACCTGCAAAATCTTGGGAACATTAAGGTCAGTTCCCTCGATTCTTGCCTGATTAAGTGCCTCATTAAGAACATCTGCTTTAGAATAGTCCTTATCAAATACTTTTATTACCTGATCACCGTCACGATAAATCGTCTTACCTGTTCTTACTGCAATTACACGTTCTAAATTCATAGTTATATCCTCCTGTTATATTATACTGTCTCTCTTGTGCCATAGTAAGCGTTAAGATACATCTGCTTAATCTCACTCATAAGCGGGTAACGGGGATTGGCACCTGTACACTGGTCGTCAAATGCCTGCTCAACCATATCGTCAAGACGTGCAAGGAAATCAGCCTCATCAATACCGTAATCCTTAATTGTCTTCTTAATTCCTACCTTTTCCTTAAGCTCGTCAATAGCCTTAATAAGGTTCTCTAACTTCTCGTCTACATTCTTACCCTTAAGCCCGAGTGCATCTGCAATCTCAGCATATCTTTCTTTTGTATGAGGATAAGCGTACTGTGAAAATGTTCCCATCTTAACAGGTGTTTCACTTGCATTAAAGCGAATTACTTCATCGATAAGAAGTGCATTGGCAACACCGTGAGGAAGGTGATGGAAAGCACCAAGCTTATGTGCCATTGAGTGACAAACACCGAGGAATGCGTTGGCAAATGCCATACCTGCCATAGTTGCTGCGTTAGCCATCTTCTCTCTTGCAACCACATCTGTCTGTCCGTTCTCGTAAGCTCTCGGCAAATATTCAAAAATAACCTTTAAGCTCTGTAAAGCAAGACCGTCTGTGTAATCTGTAGCAAGCATTGCAGCGTATGCTTCAACAGCATGTGTTACCGCGTCAATACCTGATGCAGCCGTAAGTCCCTTAGGAGCGCTCATGTGAAGGTCTGCATCAACGATTGCCATATTGGGAAGCAATTCGTAATCTGCAAGAGGATATTTAACGCCTGTCTGCTCATCTGTGATAACTGCAAAAGGAGTTACCTCTGAACCTGTACCTGCTGATGTAGGAATAGCAATAAAGTATGCCTTCTCGCCCATCTTAGGGAATGTATATACTCTCTTTCTGATATCGATAAAACGCATTGCCATATCAAGGAAGTCAACTTCCGGATGCTCGTAAAGAACCCACATAATCTTAGCGGCATCCATAGCAGAACCACCACCAAGTGCGATGATTGTATCAGGCTGGAAGCTTCTCATCTGCTCAGCACCTTCTTTTGCTGATGCAAGTGACGGATCAGGCTCAACATTATAAAATGTTGTATGCTGAATTCCCATTTCGTCTAACTTATCTGTAATGCATTTTGTATAGCCGTTACTATATAAGAAGCTGTCTGTTACGATAAAGGCCTTCTTCTTGCCCATAACGTCCTTAAGCTCGCTAAGTGCTACCGGGAGACAGCCCTTCTTAATGTAAATTTTCTCAGGCGCTCTAAACCAAAGCATATTCTCTCTCCTCTCGGCAACTGTCTTAATATTGATAAGATGTTTAACTCCAACGTTCTCAGAAACTGAGTTACCGCCCCATGAACCGCAACCAAGTGTGAGTGACGGAGCAAGCTTGAAGTTATACAAGTCACCGATACCACCGTGTGATGAAGGAGTATTAACTAAGATACGGCATGTCTTCATACGTGCTGCAAACTCAGCAAGCTTCTCTTTCTCTGTTGTCGCGTTAAGGTAGATTGAAGATGTATGTCCATATCCGCCGTCTGCGATTAAATGCTCTGCTTTTTCAAAAGCATCGTTGATGTCTTTTGCACGATACATAGCAAGTACAGGTGATAATTTCTCATGTGCGAATTCCTCTGAAATATCAACGCTCTCAACTTCACCGATAAGAATCTTGGTATTCTCGGGAACATTAACACCTGAAAGCTCTGCAATCTTAGCAGCTCTCTGACCAACGATCTTGGCATTAAGTGCACCGTTTATGATAATTGTCTTACGAACCTTCTCTGTCTCTGCAGGATTAAGGAAATAGCAGCCTCTGTCAGCAAACTCCTTCTTAACTGCCTTATATACTTTATCGAGTACGATTACTGACTGCTCTGAGGCACAAATCATACCGTTGTCAAATGTCTTGGAATGAATGATTGAGTTAACTGCAACAACAATGTCTGCTGTATCATCAATAATTGCCGGAGTATTACCTGCACCTACACCGAGTGCCGGCTTGCCGCTTGAGTAAGCAGCCTTAACCATACCCGGACCACCTGTTGCAAGGATAATATCTGCTTCCTTCATAACCATGTTGGTCATATCAAGTGACGGTACATCAATCCAGTCAATGATTCCCTCGGGAGCACCTGCCTTTACAGCCGCCTCAAGTACAATTCTTGCAGCCTCAATTGTACAACCCTTTGCACGGGGGTGGGGGCTGATGATAATACCGTTACGTGTCTTAAGTGCAATAAGTGTCTTAAAAATTGCTGTTGATGTAGGATTGGTTGTAGGGATGACCGCAGCGATTACACCGATGGGCTCCGCAACCTTCTTAATTCCGTATGCAGTGTCTTCTTCAATAACACCACAAGTCTTTGTATCTTTGTAAGCATTGTAAATATACTCTGCCGCATAATTGTTCTTAATTACCTTGTCTTCGACTATTCCCATTCCGGTCTCTGCAACTGCCATCTTAGCAAGCGGAATTCTTGCCTTATTCGCAGCGAGTGCCGCAGCCTGAAAAATCTTATCAACCTGTTCCTGTGTATAGGTTGCAAAAATTCTCTGCGCCTCTCTTACCTTGTTTATCGCGATTGCCAACTGTTCAACGTTTTGGATTTCCATTTGATTATCTCCTTTGCCTTTGTCAAATTTTCATCTTCCTGATTTCGTTAATATTTTAACAATCTTTGATATGCTTGTAAAATGCTTTATGTGCATGAAACTATATCTTTTTTGATATAGCTGATTTATTTTATATATTTGCGTTTCGCCTCACATACATGTTCAATAAATCTCTTGTCCAAATCTGTAAGCTTATATCCCTTACGATATACCATAACATCCTTATAAACCTTATTATTAAATTTACATTCCCTCTGCACAAGCCCGTATTTATCGCAAAGCTCCTGCGGTATCGGAGACACCCACATAAATGTCGTAGGTACCTTCTCGAGCAAAGCAAACTGACTTGCTCTCTCATAAACATAAATTCGCTTATCAATATTCTTGGAAAACTCTGCTTTCCTAACATCCGTCATCGGAACAGACGGAACATAAGGATCGGCATGTGTTATCTCAATAAAACCCTCTAAATCTTCCGCAAGTATCTCTTCCTTATCTGCAAGCAGATGTTCCTTTGATATAAGAAGTACATAAGAAAATTCTGTCACAAGCTCTGAAACAAGTTTTTTCTCCTCGAACATATTCTTAAAATATTTATCAAAAGCAGCCTGGTATCTGACGATACCAAGATTACATTCTTCTTTTATTAATGTCTGCAATGTTCTCATAGAGTTAGTCTCCCTATAAGTAATATCGACCGGTGCGTCCGGATTAATATGTCCCGCGAACTCTGAAAGCGCATATGAAACATAACTTGCCCTCGGAACACATACGGAAAAATGCTGCTTTTTAATTCCTTCCTGATATCTTTGCTCCACCTCTTCTACCTGGGCTACAATCTTCTTTGCATACTGCAAAAATTCCTCGCCCTCATCAGTAACTGCGATTCCTCTTGAAGTTCTTAAAAATATTGTGATTCCAAGTTTCTCTTCAAGCTCTTTTATTGCTCTGGAAAGATTGGGCTGTCCCATATAAAGATTCTCTGCAGCCTGACTTATTGATTTAGTTTTTGCTATCTCAACCGCGTATTTAAAATGCAAAAAATTCATTACACATCCTCCTGCCAACATTATAATCTCCGTACAATCCATATAAACTTATTTTACTCCCCTGAAGCCGTAAAATCAACATTTTACCCTATAAAAAGAGCCCTGAAAACAATATTTTCAGAGCTCCTTCAAAAATAAAAATTAGGGTTTCAAAATTACGAATTCCCAAATATTATTGGCATTGTTAGAGGATGAGTTGTGTCCTACATATCTTACATAACGTGCCTTAACAACCTCAGGGAATACAAACATTGAGAACTCTTTGTCAAGTGTTATCGGGCTTGACTGAGCTTCAAGAACTCTTGTCCAGTTTTCTCCGTCAACCGATACTTCAATGTCAAAGTAGTAGTTTCTCTCGTTACCCTTGTAGAAGGTAGCAGCCACTGCCGCAACATCCGTTGCCTCGCCAAGATCAGCAGTAAGAGTTGCCCCGTCGTCCCAACCGTTCCATCTTGTCTCAAGGTTCCCGTCCACTGCACCTGCTGCAACATTGCCGCCTTCGTCAGTGCTTGCCGTAGCTTCTTTAACAGGAATTGACTTAGCCTGAAGTGATTCAAAAGATACGGGAAGTGATGCTGCCACGCTCGCAGGCTCAACATAATTGTAAATTGTATCTGTAAGAATTTTCTGTGCATCCTTATCAAGTACAACATCTGTATTACTTATGTAAATCAATGTATCATCGTACATTACAACCTTTTTACCAAGTACTTCAACTGCGGTAACCGGTACACAAAGAACATCATTTACCGTCTCAACTGCTGATGTAAGCGTAACAACCTTACCATCAATCTTAAGTGTATCCACTCTGTAGTCCGTGGAAACACCAAAAGCTTCTTCAATAAAGCTGAGCGGAACATATGCCACACCATTGCTTAAGTAAGGCGCAATTACATTACCCTGTCTGTCAACTCTCTGCATGTAATCGTTAACCATTGCATTAAGTACGCCAATCTTTAATGCAACACTCTCATCTCTCTTAAGCGTATTAATATCGTAAAACTTCACACCGTTTGCAAGATCAGGATTAACAACTGTCTGTCCTTCCTTTGCCCACTGAATACGAGGAACCGGAATCTCTGTTGTATCAAATCCGAGATAATAACCTGTGTGTGCAGGTTGGTTATATGCAACGTTCTGTGTTGCTATATATGTACGATACTGTAAATCATGCATCAAGGTATATACCTTATAATCCGTAGGAATTGTTGTTGTAAAAATTGTCATCTTGGTGCCGTCTGCGGTAAAGAGAATCGTCTCTTCTCTCCAGTCACCGATCAAATCACACGTAAGACCCGGTGTTGCCTTTGAACCGTTACATGCAACATATCCCTTCTGAGTCATAAGAAGTGTTGTCATATTCTTATCGCTTACCCAGTCATCGATATGGTTACCGTCCTGAACCTCTTCTCCCAAATCACCATCCCAGTAAATACGGAAGTTGCTTGAAATCGAGAAATTAGTTGTAATTACTTTACCTGTAGAAGCAACAAGCTTACCTGCAGCCCAGCTCTCATTACCCGGATAATTCGGATCAATATCTGCAGAAACACCACGACCTACATCTGTACCCTCGTAAGAACCCCAGAGAATTTCTCCTGTCATGGCATCTCTCATTTCCATACCAAACTTAACAGAGCCATTCTCATGCACAGAGAAGATCTCCAAACCGGGACGTTCCGGAATCAAATCACCGGTATGCTGTGCATCGCCGTGCCCAAGACCTGTCGAATGCAACAAGGTTCCGTCATCATCAATAGCAGCTCCACCATAGATAATTTCATCCTTGCCATCCATATCGACATCAGCTACCGTAACACTGTGGTTACCCTGTCCTGCTGCCTCACCTCCGGCAACATCTGTATCAAATGTCCAAACCTTCTGAAACTTGCCACCAACAAGATTATATGCTACAAGCACTGCTCTTGTGTAATATCCTCTACACATAACAACACTGGGTGTAGATCCATTCAAATACGCTACACACGCAAGGAATCTGTCTACACGGTTGCCATAACTGTCTCCCCATGCAGTAACATCGCCTCGTCCCACTTCGTATTCAATCGTATCAATAATTGTACCTGTCTCTCCGTCAAACACAGTAAGATATTCCGGTCCCTGAAGAATATATCCTCCACCATCTCTCCACAATTTATCTGCTTCACCGATTACAGTACCGGCTGCATCCGTGGTGCCATCCGCTGTCTTGCACACAAGCTCCGCTTTACCGTCACCGTCAAGGTCATAAACCATAAACTGAGTATAGTGAGCACCTGCTCTTATATTATACCCCAGATTAATTCTCCACATATGGGTTCCGTCAAGTTTATATGCATCAAGATGAACCGGAGAAGTAAATCCCCCCTGTGAATTATCCTTACTGTCAGACGGTTCCCATTTTAATATAATCTCATATTCGCCGTCACCATCAAGATCCGCAATACTCAAATCATTAGGATAATATTCCGTTTCTTTCTTTATTGTCCCGTTCTGATTATAAGCTATTGGTTTCTCAGCCAACTTTATATCAAAACCGCTTGCAGACCACACCGTAACAGCCTCGCACTTATCCTGCTCAACGCCGTCTATAATCGCAGCAACCTGATATGTACTGTCTGCCTTACCGCTTGTATCTGTAAAATTAGTTACATTTAGAGGCAGTGCATTAACTTTCTTACCGTCTCTGTAAAGATTATACTTAACGGTGTTAGTTTCCTCTCCGAGCCATCTCCATGAAACAAATACGCCCATATCATTCTTAACGGCTACAAGTCCTCTGCCGATATTCTCCATCTGGCGTGTTGTAAATTCCCGATTCTCCCAAAGCTTTTGATTAGTCGCAACTACATCTGCGCTCTGCTCAAAAACCTGCATTTCACCCTTCTTGGGAGTTTCAACAACAGGAGCTTGTGTAGTCGTCTCCTCGGGAGTTGTAGTTTCCGCAGGAACCGTAGTAGGTGTCTCTGTAGTTGTCTCCGCCGGTGCCGTTGTGGTTGTCGTCTCAGCAGGCTGCTTCTGACATGCCGTAAGAGTAACCATCGCGAGCACCAAAACAAGTGCTAAAATCTTTTTCATTTTTACCCTCCATTTTGTAATACTTCTGTAATACTTCAATTCCGTATTGATATAATTATATCTGTTTTCAAACTTAATATCAATCTTCTATCTTCACAAAAAACACTACCTTGAATACTACATTTTCACCAAAAAATTTTCACAAAAAAATACTACCGCCAAATTCGGACTGAGGCAGACGAATACCACCTGTAAAATCCTGATTCAACAATAGTACTTTTTCAAAAAAAATCATGACAAAAATGCCATCGCAAGACAAAGTATGATAAGATTAACCACAAACAAAACTCCCAGTACTTTTAGCACGAATTTAACCCAGGTTGTCCACTCAATTTTAGCAATTCCGAGGCCACCCATTACAACACCGCTTGTCGGTGAAATAAGATTTACAAGACCACAGGCAGCGCAGAAAATCATAATCATGACCTCGGGGCTTAAGCCAAGCTGACTTGCAAGGCCTCCAAAGGTCGGAATGGACGCAGCGGCAAGACCCGAACTTGACGGAATAAGAAATGACAACCCGATGTAGATTATATACGCACCGATTGCAAATACCGTAGGAGAAACGTTAGTAAGAAGCGCAGACACCTTATTAAGAACATACATATCAAGACCCGTGCTTCCCATAATAACTGAGATACCTCGCGAAATCGCAATTACGAGCGCAACACCAAACATATCTGATGCACCGAGCACAAAGCTTTTGACAAGACGCCTCTCTGTCATGCCGCCTGCTATTCCGGCTATAATCGAACATAGAAAGAACCATGCCTGAAGCTCCGCAAAATACCATTCACCAAGATTGGCACCCGTAAGAAAAGACGTTTTGTTAAAAATCGTAACACCGAAAGTTTCCCACGGAACAAGGCCGATAACCATGACACTGAAGGCAATTGCAAATACTACAAGCACAGCCTTCATCCTTCCCGTAAACCTGGCCTCATCCTTCTCTTCCTCTCCGTGATAAGTGTGATGCATCCACTCACGTTCACGCGGAGTAAGAAGACTTCTGCCGGTATCTTTTTTTACCTGTGTTGCATAACGCATAACGAAAAATATAGCTATCGCAAGAGAAACTACCCACAAGGTCGCACCGATTACAATAATCGCCGTCTGGTTAATTTCAATATCCGGAAATGCTGACTTCAAAGCATCAACTGCCGCAGATATTGCAAAAGGATTGACGGTTGAACCGATAACTCCCATACCTGCACCGAGCATTATTGTGGCAACACCGACAAGGCTGTCAAAACCCGCCGCAACCATTGTAGCAACAATCAGTGCATAGAATGCAATTGTTTCCTCTGCCATTCCGTAGGTTGTTCCGCCGAGCGAAAAGAATATCATAAGAATCGGTATCAAAAGCAGCTCTTTTCCTTTAAGCTTTTTTACAATTGCCGCGATACCGTTATCAAGTGCACCCGTCTCGTTGACAACCCCTAGGAAACCTCCCAGAAACATAACAAAAAGAGAGACATCAAACGCACTTACAAAACCGTTTACCGGAGACATCACAATATCAGGTACAGTTGCATTTCTTACATCCGGAATAATCCACGTTATAATTGCAACTACAATGAGAAGTCCAAGAAGAATCGTATATGCCGTCGGCATTTGAAATTCACGTTTTTTGGTGCCCAAACAATCACCCCCTGTCTGCAATTATCCTTGTTCCGATTTCACCCGTTGCGGCAAGTCCTGCTTTTTCAAGTGAAGTGATGATTGCTTCTTTTTTCCCTTTGCTACGCACAAATCTTAAACACGCCTCTACCTTCGGAAGCATACTTCCCTTGGCAAACTGGCCTTCTTTGATGTGCTGTTCCATCTCTTCAACAGTAACTTCTTCAAGACGTCTCTGGTCAGACTTGTTAAAATTGACATACACATAATCAACTGCCGTAAGAATAATAAGCACGTCCGCATCAAGGTCCGCCGCAAGAAGAGCACAGGTCTTGTCCTTGTCGATTACGGCATCCACACCCTCAAGGCTGTCATCATCCTTCTCTATAACAGGAATTCCTCCGCCACCGGCCGAAATAACCACAACATCCTTGTCAACCATCTGCTTAATCACATTAAGTTCAACAATCCTCTGCGGTTCAGGAGACGCAACTACTCTTCGCCATCCTCTGCCTGCATCCTCTTTAAAAAGCCATCCCGTATCCTTTGCAGCTTCGTCAGCCTCCTCCTTCGTCATAAATGAGCCTATCGGCTTTGTCGGTGAATTAAAAGCAGGGTCCTTAGGGTCTACTACAACCTGAGTTATTACGCTTGCAACCTCTCTGTCAATCTCACGCTCTTTAAGCTCCTTTTGAATCGCCTGCTGCAAATGATAGCCTATATACCCCTGCGACATTGCGCCGCACTCGGGAAAAGGCATCGACGGAGTTTCTCCGCCGTTTTCCGCCGAAAACTCCATCGCTTGATTAATCATTCCGACCTGCGGACCGTTACCGTGCCCGATGATTACCGTATGCCCGTGTTCAATCAAATCAACTATTGCATCTGCCGTATTCTGCACAAGTTCAAGTTGCTCCTCCGCATTGTTGCCGAGCGCATTTCCGCCCAGAGCAATTACTATTTTTTTCTTTTTCATGATAAACCTCCGTAACATCTGCCATCGTTTCCGGCACAAACAGTACCCCTAACAAAGCGTTGCATAAATAATTGCTTTAATTGTGTGCATTCTGTTTTCTGCTTCATCAAATACAACCGAGCACTCTGACTCAAACACCTCATTTGTAACCTCCATCTCGGTTATACCGAATTTGTTTGCAATATCGGCACCGATAGTTGTATTGGTATCATGGAATGAGGGCAGACAATGCATAAAAATAGCATCATTTGCGGCACTCTCCATAACATGCTTATTTACCTGATAAGGTTTTAAAAGTTTGATTCTTGTCTCCCACACATCCTCAGGCTCACCCATTGATACCCAGATATCCGTGTAAATAACATGTGCTCCCTTGCAACCCTCGGACACATCCTCGGTAAGAGTTATCTTGCAACCATTCTGCTCGGCAATATGACGGCACTTATTTACAAGTCCTTCATCAGGAAAAAGTTCCTTCGGCGCACACGCAGTAAAATTAAGACCCATTTTCGCACATGTTACCATGAGTGAATTACCCATATTGTTTCTGGCATCACCAAAATAAGTGAAATTAAGATCCTCAAGTCTTCCAAACTTCTCTTCTATAGTCAACATATCCGCAAGCATCTGTGTAGGATGAAACTCGTCTGTAAGTCCATTCCAAACAGGTACCTTCGCATATCTTGCAAGCTCCTCAACAAGTTGCTGGCTGTAACCTCTGTATTCGATACCGTCAAACATTCTTCCGAGTACTCTTGCGGTGTCAGCAATACTCTCTTTTTTACCCATCTGGGAGCTTCCGGGATCAAGATAAGTAACACCGAGTCCCAAGTCCATACCGGCAACCTCAAAGGAGCATCTTGTTCTTGTGGATGTCTTCTCAAAAAGTAATACAATATTTTTGCCTTCAAGATAACGGTGCGGCACACCCGCACGCTTCATATTCTTAAAATTCTTGGACAAATCGATAAGATATCTTATCTCGTCCTTAGAAAAATCAAGTAGTTTTAAAAAGTTCTTTCCTCTTAAATTAACTGCCATATTATTTATTCTCCATTCTCTGATAATCTTTTACTTTAAATCCTCACGCACAAGCGGCATGCTCATACAACGGGGGCCACCACGTCCTCTTGAAAGCTCGGCACTTGGAATCTCAATTACTTCAAGACCGTGTTCTCTAAGAAGATTATTGGTCACGACATTTCGCTGATACACAATGATTTTTCCCGGAGCTATACAAAGTGTATTGGAACCATCGTTCCACTGCTCTCTCTCAGAAGCAATTCTGTCGTTACCGCCGCATTTAATAAGTGTAACCTTGTCTATGCCGAGATACTCCTCTAAAATCGCTTCAAGATGGGTCTCTACGCGCTCCACTTTAATTTCGCCCTTCGCATCGCCCTTCTTTATCTCATATACAACCAAGGGTCCGAGTATTCCCGGATGAATTGTGAACTTATCGTAGTCAATCTGCGTAAACACCGTATCAAGATGCATGAATGCTCGTGCCTCCGGTATATCAAAAGCAAGCACCGTATCAATCTTCGAGGTCTCGTCCGCGAAAATATTCTTGGCAAGAAATTCGATGGCATCGGACGATGTACGCTGCGAAATACCGACCGCTATCGTTCTTTCGTTAAGATTTAAGATGTCGCCACCCTCAAGTCTGAACGGGTCATAACGTTCATAATACAGATGTACCTTATCCTTAAAATCCCTGTGATATTTAAAAATATACTCCGCATAAATCGTTTCACGGTTTCGTGTCTCCGAATACATATGGTTGACGCTCACACCGTTACCGATGCTCGCAAACGGATCTCTTGTAAAATAGAGATTGGGCATCGGGTCAACCACAAGCTTGGATTCATCGCTCATCAAATCCACCAAAGATGACTTCCTGTCATACTTAAGTTCTTTAAGTGCGATTCCCTCCATCGTCTTTAAAACAAGCTCCTTATTCGTAATAAAACGATTCATGTATTCAAATATAATGCTCTGATATTTCTCTGTTCTTATGCCTGCCTCTTCAATCCACTGCTTTAAGAATTCTTCCCTGATTGCCGTACTCTCGTCAAGCGTCTCCGTCATTAAGTCCTCGAGATAAACTACCTCTACACCCTGCGCTCTTAAGGTCTGCGCAAAAATATCATGCTCCTTCTGCGCCACCTCAAGAAACGGTATATCATCAAACAAAAGCTTTTCCAGCGTTTCCGGTGTCAGATTATTAAGCTCTCTGCCCGGGCGATGAAGCATTACCGTCTTTAAGGGCCCGATTTCACTCTTTACATTAATCTTCAAAATTTTCCCTCCTTGCAAAATAAATCCTCGTATAGAGCTAGTTTGCGCAGAAAATGGTTTTTTATTTAGATAATAAAAAAAACTCAAAACAACAAAAAAATATTCGTCGTTTTGAGTTTTAATTTTTACTTATATTCAATCCCATCAATCACATACGTCGTAATCGAGAACTCCTTAAGCACCACACTAAGTCCCTCTGCTCCGACTTCTACTGCCAGAAGCTCTGCCCAGTTCTCACCGGTCGCCATATCGCCGCTTGTGCGGATTACGGAAGCCTTTGTGCCATCCTTCCACACAAAGCCATCAAGTGGAATGTTTGCTATCTTGGCATCGGAATCTTTATTAATCGCAACAATAACAAGCTGCTTATTCTCCTCGCTATAAGCTGCCATTGCGCTTTCCGAGAGAGTACTGAGAATTGTGTAACCCGGACGGATATATCTTGAAAACTGTCCGTAAGCATAATACTTTTTAGAAAGAACAATCGTATCCTTGTCATGGTCGGCAACTGCAAGTCCCCAGAAACCACCCGCGAGATTGGGCATACCCGAATCCTTGTTGCCATTGTAACCTTCCGCGCATACATGATTATCAATTGCCTGCCACATAATCCACGCCGAAGGAAGCAAACCGTTCATATCATCAATAATGCTTCTTGCAAAGAAAAGTGCTGCACCCATTTCTCCTGCCGCAGTGCCGCCTAAGGTATTGCCGCTGTCAACCTCCGACATCCAAAGGTTCTTATTATTTGCGACAGCAACCTCTCTTAATTGCTTACGCTTTGAACCGCCGTATGTATGAGTATCAATTCTTGCAACTACTGCCTTTGCTTCATCTGACAGCTTATTAAAAGCCTGAATCTGGCTGTCAATGCTCGTCTCATCACTGGCAACCACAAGGATGTCCTGAAGGTCTCTCTTGGCAAGTGACTTACTAAGCTCAAGAAACATCGTTGACTGTGTCTCACCTGCATCAAAGTGACAGCCCTCCTGCTTATTACTGTTTGCCTTCCAGTAGTTGGTCGTCGGCTCGTTCATCGCCGAGATACTCTGAAAATCAACACCGTACTCATTTTTATAAATCAACGCAACCTCTGCAAGATATTCTGCAAAATCATCAAAGCAGTCTTCCTTAAGGTTGTTGGAGCTTGCATCCTTTGAGCCCGAGGTACAACCGCTCACCGTCATAAAATATGGCGGTGAATTGGCAAATGCCTCCGCAATAAAATCATCTCCGGCAGCTTTCATAGCTTTAAGAAGTACATTACGCTGGTTTGCATCAGCATTTATGTCATACTCAAACTTACCGCTCTCCTCATTGTAATAAAGAAATCCCGGCACCTCCGAATCCGTTCTCGTTATATGGTCATGCGTCGGGTCGTCACCACCACCGATATTATATCTGGCGATATTCATGCCGAGTCCCTTTTCTGCATCATAAAACAATGTAGCTGCCTGCTGTGCAAGAGAATCAGAATATCCGAGTCTGTTAGCCCACCAGCAAAGTGATGTACCCCAACCTTCGAACTTACCACCGTTAAAAGGCGACCTTGTTGAAGCATCTATTTTAATATTGATTGTCCTAAGCGGAACTTCCGGTTCGGGTGTTTGTGTAGTGCTCTCCACAGGTGTTGTCGTCTCCACAGGCGTTGTCGCCTCTACCGGTGTTGTTGTCATATCCTCTTCTCCTCCCTTGTTACAGCCTGACAAAAGGACTACTCCCATTACTATAGTCGCTATAGCTAAAACAAATCTACTCGTTTTATGCATAATTGTTATTCTCTCCGTTTCCATACTGAAATATTTATCTCGTATAAAATTATATATTACAGTAATAATAAATTAATTGAATCATAACAAAATTTACTATGTATTTCAAGTACTAAGGACCGCTTCATAACCAAACAAAAATATAATTTCTGTCTGTACAAAATAAACCAAAAATTGTATAATTGATATAGCAAAAAATTGTTAAGGAGGTTTCTACAATGGAACTTAAAGGAAGTAAAACAGAAGCCAATTTAATGGCAGCATTCGCCGGCGAAAGCCAGGCAAGAAACAAATACACTTATTTCGCAAGTGTTGCAAAGAAGGAAGGCTATGAACAGATTGCAGCTATTTTCCTTCAGACAGCAGAGAATGAGAAAGAGCATGCCAAGATGTGGTTTAAGGCTCTCGGTGAGTTAGGTGACACAGCCGCCAACCTCAAGGCTGCAGCAGACGGCGAGAACTACGAATGGACAGATATGTATGAGACATTTGCTAAGGAAGCTGAAGAAGAAGGCTTTACCGCACTCGCAACTAAGTTCAGAATGGTTGCTGCAATCGAGAAAGCTCACGAAGAGCGTTACCGTGCGCTCCTCTCTAATGTAGAGATGCAACAGGTTTTCGAAAAAGGCGAAATGACTATGTGGGAATGCCGCAACTGCGGACATCTTGTTATGGGTAACAAGGCTCCCGCCGCATGTCCCGTATGTGCACATCCTCAGAGCTTCTTTGAGGTACGCAAAGAAAACTATTAATTAACAACAGGGCTGTTGCAAACCTATGCGCAGCCCTATAATTATGCCCTCCACCGCCCCGAACCCGATGTGTTTGTGTTTAGTTTCCTTGCAACATTTTACGGCTTTAAGAAGAACTAGAGCTTTTTGCTTTCCACCCTACGATTTTGTGCCGCTTAACTAAACTCGTTGGAATTGAAGAAGTTCATGCGTTTTGGGGATTAAGCAGATTTTATATGTAAGGTTTAAAGGCACTTGAAAAGCGTCGCTACTTAGCAAGCGAGGACGAAACTTAAGGAATTATATAATAGGAATATTCGAAGTTTCGTCTCGCGAGCTTAGTAGCGCTACGCCTTTTCTCGTAGCGAGAGCGTGCCTTATAAACCTTACATATAAAATCTGCCTAATCCCCAAACCGCTGAACTTCTATTCAATTCCACTCAGACAAACGTACGCGGCACAATTAGGTGGAAAGCTTAAAAAGCTAAGTTCTTCTAAAAGCCTTTTGTTGCCTGCGTAAACTAAACACAAACACATCGGATTCGGGGCGGTGGAGGGCATAATTATAGGGCCGTGCAGATTTTGCAACGGCCCATTTTTTATAAGAACTTCTTCGTTGACTTGTTAAAATCCAAAACATCTGTCGCAAGCCCTTCGTAAAACTCAGGCTCGTGGCAAACCATAAGGATGCTTCCCTTGTAAGCTTTAAGCGCTCTCTTAAGTTCATCCTTCGCGTCCACGTCAAGATGGTTCGTCGGCTCGTCGAGCACAAGAATATTGGACGGCCTGTTCATGAGTTTACAAAGTCTTACCTTTGCCTGCTCACCACCGCTAAGTACTTTGACAAGGCTCTCGATATGCTTTGTTGTAAGTCCGCATTTGGCAAGTGCTGAGCGCACCTCATACTGTGAAAGCGACGGGAATTCCTGCCAGATTTCCTCAATACAGGTATTATCGCTTCCCTTTACCTCCTGTTCAAAATACCCTATCTCAAGATAATCGCCCTGCTCAACCTCACCTGAACAAGGTTTAATAAGACCAAGCAAGCTCTTAAGAAGCGTTGTCTTACCGATACCGTTCGCACCCGTAAGCACAATCTTCTGTCCGCGCTCCATCGTAATATTAAGCGGTACGGAAAGCGGCTCGTCATATCCAATAACAAGGTCCTTTGTCTGGAAAATAAAACGACTGGGTGTTCTTGCTTCTTTAAAATTAAACTCTGGCTTCGGTCTTTCCTGCGCAAGCTCAATTACATCCATCTTATCAAGCTTCTTCTGTCTGGACATCGCCATATTTCTCGTCGCAACTCTTGCCTTATTTCTCGCAACGAAATCTTTAAGATCCGCAATTTCCTTCTGCTGTTTGTTATAAGCCGCCTCAATCTGCATCTGCTTAACAGCATACACTTCCTGAAACTTGTCGTAATCACCCACATATCTGTTAAGCTCCTTATTCTCCATATGGTAGATAAGGTTAATTACGCTGTTGAGAAAAGGTATGTCATGCGAAATCAAAATAAATGCATTCTCATAATCATTGAGGTATCTCTTAAGCCACTCTATATGCTCCACATCAAGATAGTTCGTCGGCTCATCAAGAAGCAGAATATCCGGCTTTTCGAGCAAAAGCTTTGCAAGTAAAATCTTGGTTCTCTGACCACCGCTGAGTTCCGTAACATCCCTGTCAAGTCCGAGCGAATCAATTCCAAAGGCTCTTGCAACCTCATCTATCTTAGAATCAATCATATAAAAATCATGCGCCGTAAGAAGCTCCTGGATAGTTCCGACTTCCTCCATGTACTCCTCAAGCTCCTCGGGCGTACAATCCGCCATCTTATCATAAAGCTCATTCGTTCTTGCTTCCATATCAAAAAGCTTGGTAAATGCACTTTCGAGCACGGTTCTTATAGTCATGCCCTTTTCAAGCACGGTATGCTGGTCGAGATAACCTACACAGACATTTTTTGCCCACTCAATTTTACCTTCATCAGGCATAAGCTTACCTGTAATAATATTCATGAAAGTAGATTTACCCTCACCGTTGGCTCCGATAAGACCAATGTGTTCACCCTTTAAAAGTCTGAATGACACATTCTCAAATATCGCCCTGTCACCAAAACCGTGGCTCAAATTTTCAACATTTAAAATACTCATATCTGCTCCTTAGCCTAACTGTCTGTAATAATTACATCGCAACCATCATGGCATCAACAAAGCCATGCACCCGCTATTCTACCACGAAGTGTCCTGCGGTGGCAACTCCGAATTTTTCGTAAGATAAATTCTGTCAAAGCGCACACTTGCATGCTGCGATTCAATCGTAAGTAAATGCTCTCCCTCGTTTAAATCTGTCACCGCAAGTGGTATCCATCTCCAAATGTACTCTGCTTCGTAGCGCCAGATTCTCTTACCGTTATTATACATCTGCTCATCCGCGAGGCGCACATTATCAATATCCACCTTACATATCGACGGTCTTATATGATGGCAACGCATATACGTCCATACAGTATACATGCCGCCTGTACAATTAACCTTAAAGTTAATCGCCGGTGCCGGCTCACCGTCCTTAATCACACCCTCGGGCACATACACCGCAAGTCCGTTTCTTCCGTAGGACTCACTGTTACAGTATTCCCATGCACCGTTAGTTGTAAATGCATTCTCTGTCTGCTTAATTGCAGTAACCGCATCAATTTTAACACTTCCGGCCTGCTCTGCAAAAACACTATCGGCCGCCGCAAGAATGTCCGCAGGCTCCTTTGTATTGCCATAACCCTCAGGATATATAATCGTGTCCGTGAGTACCAATGTATCATTGTTATACGGTTTCTCGGCATAATATACCCTTCTGGGCCTTAATGTAATATCACCGTATAAGTCTGCCGCGAGTCTGTCAAAGTCCTGGATATCCGGCAACCTTTCTGCAAAAGCACAAATCTCGTCACCGTCACAACCTGCATTACTGCCATCTGCCGTATCACTGTTATAATCACTGCAGAACAATGCCAGATTATTGCATTTACGCTCCCTTGTATAAATAACAAACTTTGAAAACGCAAAATACTTATCAATCACCTTAAACGATATATTATGTAAACCTTCAACAATTCCCTGCATATCAAAGTAAAGCTTGTCCACATTATTAAGAGAATTGCTTCCCCATGTTCCCTTATGCTCATCAACTGACTCAGACTCTATAACACTCCACTCGCCCTCGTCAATCCTTACAGCTACCCTGATTCTTCCGACAGAGTTAAGCGACGGGAATCTGTGAATTTCTAACTTAAACTCTCCCTCACTTGTAAAGTATACAGGATAAGTTGCTATGCTGTCCGGCTCTGCTGCTTCAAGAAGACTTCCTCCGCCGCGTCCTAGTCTCTTCACAGTCTTCCAGCCCTGTGCAGCACATGCATCCTCTGCCTTAACGACAACGATTCCGCCGTCCTCTATCGCAACACAGTCCTTTTCAACCTTAGTAATAAGTGAAGATACTCTAACCTCAAATGTCTCACTTACACCATCGGTAACATTAGTCACCGTAATCGTGCCCTGTCTGTCCTCTGAAAAATCTTTGACACTTACAATAATTCTCTTCTCATGCGAAACCACGCCCGTGCTTTCCGAAACTTCAAGCCACTCGGGAGCATCCACCTTAAATTCAAATTCACCTGCTCCTGCATTCGCAATCTCAAACCATTTAGATGCTTTTCTTACAAAACAGAAGCTGTCTTCATCATTCCATAAGTTAACAAGCATTTTTCTCTCGCCAATCGCAAGCGGCGGCATACATGCCGGATGCATTGCCGTCTTAGGCGGCGGGAATTCCTCAGGCGTAACCATTCTGTCCCACTTACCCTCTGACATTATGTTATTATAGTAACAGATTAATTTTCTTCTTAAATCATCAAATGCTTTGGAGTACTCCGTATAAACTTTCGCCGCCTGCATTTTGCCCTGCTTACAGCAAAGCTTGCTTCTGTCCGCATAGTAATACTGACTGTAGGTATAGTAAACAGCATGGATTCGAAGCATCACCATCTGGCAAAAAGCATCCTTTTCCTCATCCGCAATAGTCTCATAAATCTCGTTCGCCTTGTCGTAAATCGTCTTAAGACTATTTACAACTGCCGCAAACTCATCACCGTAAGCCGTCTGTGAAAAAATATCATTATCAAGCGTCTCTATTTTTCTTATATTAGCAAGTTGTGAAAAGCTGTTAAGAAGCTTTGCGACCTCCGCGCCGTGACCACCTGTAAAAGTCTTATTAATCCACTCCGTCACAAACTCGTCAACATCAACGTCCTTTTTGTCAATGTCCCAAGCAAGCCTTGCAAGAAAGCTCATCTCCTGCTCAAGCGGTTTAATCGCACCGATATTCATAACCCAGAGCTTGCGGATACCCTCTGCATAAGCCTTGCTAAGTTCGTTCTTAGTATGGGCAAGAGGTGTAGAACACAAAAATACATAAGAGCGTCCCGCAGGTGCCCAGTACGAGTTATGATAATAAATACCGTTACCGCCGACTCTTAACTTCTCTTTCTCTGACGGATATCTGCGCACATAGCCATAGTTGTCGTTTGACCAGATAAGCGTAAAATCCTCCGGAACCTTAAGACCGAAGTCATAAAGCGGAAGCACTTCCTTGTACGGTACAAAAATCTTAACCGGATTATAATCCAGAATGTTCTTGAGCATGTCATTTTGAGTATTGATAATTTCCTCAAGAAGGTCAACCTTTGCCTGTGTAAGTTCCTCGGGTGTCTTATCCTTTAGACCTCGAATCTCAAAGCCCGAATCATGCACGCCTCGCATACCGAGAGTATAACTTACCTCAAAATCCTTGTTCTGCTCAATGCTCTCCTGCCAGTACTCCTTAAGAATCTCCCTGTTACGACCCTCTACGGAATAGTCATACATTGCATCATCGTAGCCTTTCTTAGCCTTCCACGGCTTCCACTCCCTGTTATTACTTCGCATGAGCATATCACAATGAGAAGTTCCGATAACCACGCCCATTCTGTCAGCAAGTGCGCCATTCTCGCGATTCATATTGAAGGAATTAACATGCATCGCAGGCCACATATAATTAGCCTTAAGACGAAGTACCAGTTCAAAAATCTTCTCATAAGCCTTAAGTCCGATAGTCTCCTCACCGAGATACTTTTGAACCCAGTGCTCAAGTTCCTCTTCGTCATTTATAAAAAAACCTCTGTATTCGACAGTCGGATAATCTGTCTTCACATAACCGTCTTCAAGTTCAAATTTTTCCCTTTCCTTAACCGGAACATCCGCAAAATAATACCATGGAGACACTCCGAGCATTTCACAAAACTCATATATACCGTAAATCGTTCCACGCCTGTCAGAGCCCATAATTACAAGACTGTCGCCAAACTCCATAATTGTATATGCTTCTTTCCTTAGCTTACCGTTCTCATCAAACATTGTCGCCGGCACATCAAAAGCACCGATAATCTGCGACACACCTATTGTCCCGACAATTATATCCGTCGCATTACCGAACAGATTACCGTTACCCTTATAAAGTCTGACACCTACTGTTCTCTGCAAATCCGTCTTAAGATTGTTAATTGCAATAGAGACTGCCTCAGCCTCCGCAAAATCATAAATAATATTTACACTGTCACCATGTTCTATAATAAAGCTCATAGTACATCTCCTTGTTTTTCTTTTGCGTTGTTCACATTATAACATTTTTAACAAAAAAGGGAATAGCAGGAAATGCTTTTCATCAAGCATTTCTTGCCATTCCCCATAATCTTTATGTTTTATTATTTTTTATACTATACAACATCATCCACAACCGCTCCTGAAAGATCTTGCATCGTAAGCTTAAGCTCAGCCACAATACTCTCAAGTGATTTCTTCACATCCGGCATATTTTCTGCCTGCTTTACCTGACTCACTTCATCAAGTACCGACTCAAGTTCGCACATTTCTTCAAACTGCTCCTCTATTGCCTTACGCTCTGCCCGTGCTTCGTCAAGCTTCTCTTTCATCTCCTCAGCTTTCTTTTCTGCTTCCTCTGCCTTTTCTTTATCCTCAACGATTTCCTCGTCAACATGTTCCTTGGCTTTTGCCATAAGCTCTCCGATAATGGATGCACTTGCTGCTTTAAGTACATCTTCACTCTGCTTCTTGGCATCAACCATTTCATGCGATTTTAGACGCTCACGCTTAACTCCCGATATAATTGCATTTTCTTCTTTAATAAGCTCTATATTCTTGTCGATTTCTCCCTGCCAATGCTTCTGCAGCTTATCAAGGTCCAGCATCTGTTGCTGATAATCGGTAAGTCCGTCTTTCTTTATCTGCGCCAGCCGCGCCTTCTCCTCTTCCGTTAAAATCGGCAAATGAGCAGTTCTTTCGAGTCCTCCCTGTTCCTTACGTAAAAGCTCCAAATCCGCATACTCCTGACTATCTTCTGTAATACCGTAACTTTCGATAACATCTGCCCGCAGTTCATCTATACGCTTAAGTTCCTTCGCATATTCGTAATTCTCTGCATTCAAATCCCTGATATGCTGTCTTCTTGCATCAAGATCCTCGTCAATTTTCCTGTCACCCTCAAATGCATCCGACACAATTCCGAGTGCCATCTGCTGTGCCTTTTTACGCTTTTCTTCAATCGTCTCTGTACCAAGGTTGAGATTGCCTGCCTTCACAACCAAACTCTTGCCCTCAGAAGGCTCATTACCCATCTTTTTGGCACTCGTTTCTTCGGAACTATATTTTGTCGTATTATTCAAATTAATATTATTAGAGTCACTTTGAATCCTCATGCTGTAATTCATCTCCCTAAGTATCTTACATATATTTATTTATCGGCACGGCACCGTCAAAATTTTATAAACATTCCATGAAATTTGCACAAGTGTTTATACTGCAATTCACCGCATACAACTTGTATGTAAAAAAAGAAGCCCTGCATTACTTCAATAATGCAAGGCTCCTGAATAAACCGGGATATATTAAATTTTAAAGAATCTCGTATCTTCTTCAAGCTTCTCAGCAAGGCCCTTGGTCTCGTCTGCTGCTTCCGCAAGAATATTAATCATTGCATTAAGCTCTTCGATTGATGCCGTAGTCTCCTGTGTTGCAGCAGCATTCTCTTCAGAAATCGCTGAAAGATTCTGAATAATATCTACAACAACCTGTCTTGCTTCGTCACATTCCTTAGCCTGACCGTTAATACGTGCAGTCTCTCTGGTTGCTTCTTCTATGCCGCTTATCACATCATCAAAACGCGCCTTAGTAGCTGCAAGCTTCTCTTGCTGTTCCTTAATTCTGCCTGTAACCTCTTCCATCATAGCCATAGAGTTCTTGGAATCATCTGCAAGTGCCTTAATAATTTCGGAAATACGCTGTGCAGATGCATTAGATTCTTCTGAAAGCTTGGAAATCTCAGTTGCAACAACCGCAAAACCTTTACCTGCTTCACCCGCTCTTGCCGCCTCAATAGATGCATTAAGTGCAAGAAGACTTGTCTGGCTGGCAATATTGGTAATAAGCTCAACTGCCATCTCAATCTGATTTACCGAATTATCAGTTGCCCTTACATTCTCTGCGACCTTGTAAACAGCTGTTGCCGTCTTATCATTGGAATCACTCAGCTCATTCATTATCGCAGAAGATTCTTCACCGGTCTCTCTCATTACAATTGACTTCTTGTTAAGTTCATCTATATTGGCAACGATAACCTCAATGAGTTCACCCATATCGCTAATCTTACCTGTTGCTGTCTCAGTATCCTCTGCCTGTGACATTGCACCCTTAGATACATCATTGATTGCAAGTCCGATCTCATCAGCTGTTGCACTGCTCTGTCTTGAAATATCCGCAAGCTTCTCACCGTCTGCAAGAACCTTATCCGCTGCCGCCTGAATATTAGCCATAATCCGTGTCAACTCTGTCTTCAGGTTGTTGAGAGAAGCTCCCATAAGACCAATCTCATCTTTTCTTGCAAGAAGCTTCCTGTCAATATCACCCGTCAAATCGCCCACTGCAATTCTCTCAAGAACCTGTCCCGTTGCATTGAGAGGCTTAGTCATTCCTACAGAAGTAACAATAGAAATAACTGCAAAAATAATGCAACAAATAATTGCAATCGCAGTAATATTGGTTATCTTCTTATTAACAAGAATGTCTATATCCCTACTGGGTTCTCCGGCGAATACCATACCCACAATTGAACCATCAGGATTCCTAAGCGGCATATAATATACAAAATAATTCTCACCAAGAATCTGTGTATCATATGAAGTATAAACCTGTCCGCCTTTAAGAACTGCCTGTGTCACTTCTGCATTAGCTGTTGTTCCAACTATCCTGTTCCCGCTATCATCCGTAAGAGTTGTTGCCTTACGCACATCTCCATAAAAAAGAGTTATCTCCGTATGTGTTCCTTCAACAAAGGCATCCAAATCCTTTATATGTTCACTGATGTTATATTCACCCTTCATCATGTTGCCGGTAGCATCTATGCTAAAATTCTCATCATTAAGCTTGGCAAATGATGCCTGTACAGCGGTAGCTGTAGAGTGTAACAATTCTATCGCTTCTTCGCTTACTGCCTTTCTTACCGTCGAGCAGGAATAGAAGCCGAGTGCAACTGCCACAATAATTATGGGCAATATTGACATCAACAATAATTTGGTGCCGATTTTGTTAGTTAACTTAACCTTGTTATCTTTCATAATTAAGTCCCTCCTTGGTCAATTCTCTATTATATGCGTCAATAAAGACTTTGTTTTCAATTATTATAGCATATTACTTTGAATTTTTCTACACTTTCCGATAAGAAAATTGATTTTTTCCATGCTTTTTAGCAATGAGATTTTATCAATATGAACATACCCTATCAGCTCCCTACGACACCTATCATAATTCCGACTATTACTATTCCTGCGCACACAAGCTTGTAGCCGATATTTTTCTCATGGAATACAAACTTACCGCCAAGAATGGTCATAATACAACCTGATTGTTTTATAAGTGTCATAACCGTAACACGGCTTTCTTCAATTCCGTTAGCGATAAAAAGCGCCTTATCCGCAAGTACAAAAAGCACACTGAGCACTATAATCCAATAATTTTTAAGAAGTGCTTTCCAGTTCACCTTAACCCTCGTTATAAACATGTACATCAAATAGTAAATCACAAGAAAAAGCATATACCAAAACTGAAGCTGAGTTGTTGTCATATGCTTCATAAGCACTTTATCCATCGTACCCGATACCGCATTCAGGATACATGACAAAATTGCAAAAAAAACATAAATCATCGCTACAGAATCCGTCCTTTTTACAGCATCAAGTGTAACTGTACCCACTGCTTTTGCACCTACAGCCTCTGTTGAAATATTTTTCTCCTTCTTCTTGTACTTAAGCATAAGAAGGCCCACAATAACAAACACAAGACCTATTGTCCTGTATGCAGTCATTTCTTCCTTAAGAATTATTACACCCAAAAAAGTAGAAAAAAGCACTCTCGACAAATCCAGTACGCCATATATGCTTATCGGCATTTTCTCTATTGCTTTAAAACTTACAATCCACGCAACAAAAATCACAAATGACTTCACCGCTATCCAAAAAAGCCACTTACCTTCAAGTCCCATCGCCTGTCCCGCAGTAGGTGCCACAAACACAAATGAAAGAACCGTATATGCAACCAAAACTTCTATTACCGAGTTTTTCTGAAGTGCCTTTTTCTTCATTACCTCTCTTGCGCCCTTCGACAACCCATAAAACAAAACCAATAATATCCAAACCATTTTTATAGCCTGCTTTCTTTTTACAAATTTCAACAATTTCTCATTGTATCACATTTTTAATAATAATCAAGCCAGCAAATTCTTTTTTATAAACTCCGGCGCACGTCTTGATTATTACTCATACATTCTGTATACTGATACTTACACAAGGAGATGAGTAGCTTATGCGTTCAAGCAATATACTTAATACAATTCGGCTCAAAAATATAATCAATATGATTTTTCCAAGTATACTACTTGTACTACTAATAATGTATTATGTTAACTCTCATACATATAACATAATGTTCCCGATTCGTACAAACAAGCTTTCCGACCTATATTCCACCTACAGTCAAGGTTATAATTATGTCAACGTGACCGTAGATACATTATATGATTCGGGACTGGATTGTGTTCGCAACGGCAAGCAAGTCGGACGATACTACTATGCATTTGAGAATAATTATTGCTATTTTTTTCTGATATCAAATAAGCAGCTAGATTCTTATGTCAAGAAAAACGGATCCTCCTTGTCCACTCTGGACAATATTACCGTCAACGCTGCCATACAAAACAATCCTAAGGTTATGCATGAAATAATTGCTCATGTATCACATGGACTTTCCTGGACCCACACCGGTATGGACAACAGCACGTCCGGATATATAATAAGTGAACCTGATTTCCCTTTCATAAAAACACTTGTTATATTTATTATCCTTTTAGTTTTAACTATAATTTCAGCACTTTTCATATTGTATTCTCTGGTTTGTATATGCTGTCCGTACCTTTACAAATCAGTCATAAAGCTTAGACATTACGGTAAAATTCGCGAACATATACGTTTGGCTAATGACGAGCTTAAACAAGATCTGCTACTAAACGACGGCCACTTCATAATCACAAGAAATTATCTTATGATTCGCTCAATAGATGATTTTCAGATTATACCTCTTAACAACATTGTTTGGGCATATAAATTCAGTTCGTACCGCCCGTTCAAATACAAAAACCGTAAAATCACCTATACCCTATGCATATACGGCAAGCACAATGTCTCGCTGATATCGCCGCATAACCTTAAAACCAACACAGATAATGTCCTCGAATGTCTTCACAATCATTACCCCGATATCCTCATTGGGTATAGCCGTGAATACGAACATATCGCAAAACTTAAGATGTAAAAAAGGGCTACCGCCGATTGCGATAGCCCTTTTTGATAATCTGTTTCAATAATTAATGCTTACTTCATAATAAAAACCGAAATTCTATATTAATGAAAAGGCACAATATCAAATACTACGATTATGCTAATTTGGTTACGTTAGTTGCCTGAGGTCCTTTTTCACCGTTGATAACTTCGAATTCAACTTCCTGACCTTCTTCAAGAGACTTATATCCTTCCATATTCAAACCTGAATAGTGAACGAAAATGTCCTTTCCTTCTGCGTCGGAAATAAATCCGTAACCTTTTTGGTTGTTAAACCACTTAACTGTACCTTTGCTCATTGCAATACCTCCAAAAAATGTGGGTTTGCAGCATCTGCTGCAACCTTTTCAAGCATAGCACAGCGCCATGTAAAAGTCAAATATATTAGTTCTTACCACAGCATTTTTTGTACTTCTTGCCTGAACCGCACGGGCAGGGATCGTTAGGGTATACCTTATCTGCCTTAACCACCGTACCGGAAGACTTCTGTTCCTTGTAAAGTTCTTTTCTTCTATCAGCAGTAAGAAGATCATCCCACTGCGGCAAGTTATAAAGCCATTCTGCCTTTGCGGCAACCATGTTATAATAAAGCTTCTCTTTGTCAAAACCAAGGTTAACCTTTGTCTTCTCATCCATCTCCTCGATAGGATTGGGGTTAACAAGACTATCGTTAATACCGTCAAGGAAACCAACCATAATATCAAGTTCACACTCAAACTTCTTCGCAAGTTCAGCAACAGTTCCCTCTACTACTTCATCGGGATTGGCAAGAATCTTCTCATAAATTCCCTGCTCAATAATAAAATAGTTGTTCCAAAACTTTGCGCTTTCTCTCTCATCCTGCTCACTGCTGTAAGCCATCTCTCTCCACTTCTCTAATAAAGTCATAATATAAGCCTTCCTTTACAATTGATGAATAATACTTAAAAACAAGTAAATACTATGATTAATCCGTAATGAAGCCTCATATTCATTCGGATTATATCGCATAATGCTCCATTAACTTAACAAAAGAAAAGATAAATACTTATCCTCCCCTTTTTAGAAAAGAGCCTGTGGCATTGCTGCAGGCTCTTTATCTTATCATAAATTTGGACTGTCAGCCTATTTAATATACCACAGCCGACAAAATAATACAAGCCGTTGCCTCACAGAGTTTTACATTTTATATAAACTGTGATATTCTTCAGCGTCACGTTTAATAATAATTCTTCTGCCTCACACCGTGCTCTTTAGCCCAGTTTGCAGCATAAGCTTCATCAGGTGTCATTATTGTGACAAGCGTACACCCCTCAAACACATCCTTTTCCATAAAGTAAACTACATCAGTTATATAAGCTTCTTTTAAATTAATACACTCTGCAAAAGCTTTGTGCTCTATAACTTCTACACTGTCAGGCAGACTTATCTTCTTTAAAAGCTTACAATACATAAAAGTGCCGAATTCAATTGTTATTAACTGCCTTGAAACTTCAACCGACTCAAGGGCTTCGCAGTGGTAAAAGGCACAACTTCCAAGTGTACTTACCGTATCCGGAATCACTATCTCCGTAAGCGACGTGCATCTCGAAAAAGCATATGCACCGACCGTTAAAAGCCCATCGTTAAGTATAACTTTTTCCAGCGCACCGCAATCTGCAAATGCCGAGTTTCCTATCGAATTGATACTGTCCGGCAGAGAAATCTCCGTAAGCGCCTTACATTTTGAAAATGCTCCGTTACCTATATGTGTAACCGTATCGGAAAAGGTTACGGACTCTAACGCACTACAGTCATCAAAAGCTCTTGCTCCTATCTCAAGCATTCCCTCCGGCAAAACGATACTTTTCAAGTTGCCGTTATGTCTGAAGGCTTCGTCAGCAATTTTAACAACTGTAATATCCTCTATTGTTGCCGGAATAATAATCTCCTCTGCAACCGTACCTTCCGAAAGGCCTACAATTACAACGCCTGCTTCCTCCACCAAATATTTAAAAGTATCATCTGAAGACGGTGCCGGAGTAGTCTCCTCCGGTGTGGTTTCCTCGGGTTCCTCAATAAAAGTACCTGTAGGAACTACATCCACATCAATCTCAACATCCGAGATGGTTGTAGTTATATTCTCGCCGTTTTCTGCAGTCTCGCCGTTATCGGTATTACCACCTTCATCCTGCTTATTACACGCACACATTCCAATAAGGAGCATCATGCCCATAAGCAACACTATTTTTCTAATCTTTCTCATATTCATATTCCTTTCCGGCGCACACGCCGTTTACCCCGTAGACATTCTTCTATTGTAAATAAAAGAATATTCCTGTATAATATACGCAAAAGCAACAAGGAGAACACTTATGAAATTATCAAAACGAATCTTTGCCATAATCGGTATAGTGCTTTTAATCGCACTTTTTATTACAACACTTGTACTTGCCTTTGTCGACCCGACAGCAGATAAGTCTTATTTCAAAGCTGCATTGTTCTTATGCGTGGTTGTACCCATAATGATATATGCCTACATTCTTACTTACCGCCACATGCGCGATAAGAAACAAAAAGAAGATTAATTACGCTTCACTAATGATTGCCAGGGTTTTGCTGGTTCCGAGACGATCAGCACCTGCGGCAATCATTTTTTGTGCCGTCTCATAATCCCTGATTCCGCCTGAGGCCTTAACCTTTGCCCTGCCGGCAACAACATTTTTCATAAGTGCCACATCTTCCGCAACCGCTCCGCCTTTCGAGAAGCCGGTTGATGTTTTAACAAAGTCAGCCTTTGCAAGGACTGCAAGCTCACACGCCTTTTTCTTCTCCTCATCATCAAGAAGACAAGTCTCGATAATCACCTTAAGCTCTGCCTTGTCACCGCAAGCCTTCTTAACAGCCGCGATATCTGCAAGCACATAATCATAATCCTTATCCTTCATGGCACCCACATTAAGCACCATATCTATCTCCTGCGCCCCGTCCCTGATTGCACATTCCGTCTCAAAAACCTTAACCTCAGTCGCAACCGCTCCGAGAGGAAAACCTACAACCGTACATGTAAGCACGTCTGTACCCTTAAGTCTCTCAGCAACCTGCGCCGTGCGGTACTGATTAACACATACGGACGCAAAATCATTGGCAAGCGCCTCGTCACATATGCGGTCAACCTCTGCCGCCGAAGCCTCGGGACTAAGTATTGTATGGTCAAAATATTTCGCATATTTCATAAAATCAACTCTTTTCTGTCATTATAAAAACAATTATATATTCGCACCGACACCTCTGTCAATCCGTGCATTAAGTACTAATTACAGTACCGAAAAAAAGTCCAACAAAAGCAGTAGCCCGTAACAAATCGGCTGATGTATCACATAAATAAAAAGTGAATTTCTCCCAAGCATATTGAATACCGGCCATGCCTTAAAGTGCTCACCTTTTTTACCAAGCTTAACAAGAATTCCCCAAAAATAAAAACCCGAAAGGAACAAAAACGACCATGGTATCATCGGGAAATAATCGCCCGACCAAAAACTTGCATGCGGGAAACCAAGCGGGAACAAAAGCTTCGACGAATACAGCACATCGGGAAGCTCAAAAAGTCTTATATCACCGATGCCCAGATACCCTTCCGGAACAGTCTTGGTCATAAGAAATAAAAGAATAAACACCGCAAATCCTATCTCCGGCTTTATCTTCTTAAGTGGTTTCTCTAAAAGTCCAAACACTATTCTTACAAGTCCCAGGAAATGAAGAATTCCAAACTTAATAAGCTGACTCGGAAGTGCAACCCATGTTCCCAAGGTCATTAGCATTCCGAACGCAAATATTATCGCGCCTCTTTTAACATTATTTCTGCCAAAAGCGCATGAGATGCCCGAAAGGAAAATAAACGTAATACAAATCGACTGCTGCCAGTAATACCCCGGCGTTCCTCTGTACCAACCGATATTAACCCCAAAAATATATACCAGATCAAACATAAAATGATAAAGTATCATGCTTACAAGAGATACTCCTCTTGCATTGTCAATCCAGTTGATTCTGTTTTTCTTAGTTATACTCTGCTCCATAAGCACCTCACGCACTATACAAATTCCACAAACACCCTGTTACTTAAGAAAATCCCTTCCTTAGTAAGCCTTACACCGATATTCTTACCGTCTAAAGTCTCTATATATTCAAGAAGTCCCTGCAAGACAAGCTTACTTATAACATCTCCGTAAATATCCAAGGGAGATGTCCCAAATTCCTTTTCAAAATCCACAAAATATACGCCCTCCATTCGGCGAAGTCCGAGATAGAAAAACTCAGCCATGCTCTCTGAAGGTGTTAGTGTCTCTTGTTCTTCCGTAAAGAACTCACAATACTTATCCTCATCACTTATATTCGTAAAGCGCACATTATCCACAAAAGAAGCCGCTCCCACACCAAAACCGAGATATTCTTCTCTCTTCCAATATCTGTTGTTATGACAACTTTCAAAACCTTCTTTTGCGTAATTGGATATCTCATAGCGCTTATATCCATACTCCCGAAGAATCGACTCCGTGGCCTCATACATCTTGGCGTCCTCGTCCTCCGTTGGGAATGTATAGTTATCCTGCTCCTCAAAAAGCTTTGTCCCTTCTTCAAGAATCAAGCTGTATGCAGAAATATGCTCGGGCGCAAGTTCTGCCACCTTCCTAAGGCTCCTCTCCCAGCCCTCCGGCTTTTGGCCCGGAATCGCTGAAATAAGGTCAACATTAATGTTCGTAAAACCTGCTTTTCTTGCTGCATCGAAGCTTTCAAGAAACTTCTCATAGCTGTGAATCCTGCCAAGCATCTTAAGCTCCTCGTTACATGCAGATTGCAAACCAAAACTTATTCGGTTAACGCCCTGTTCCTTATAAAACTTAAGTTTCTCCAAATCGACTGTATCAGGATTACATTCCACCGTTATCTCCGCATCTTCGGCAATTGTAAAATATCTGCGAAGCGTGCAAAGAATCCTGCCCAAATCCTCAGTCGCAAGAAGCGACGGCGTGCCGCCGCCAAAAAAAACGGTGTCCACAATCGTCGCTTTGTTGTTATTTGTAGCATAAATCTCACTTTTTATAGCGATTTCACGGCACAAGGCATCAACATACTCCTGTATCGCCCCTGCACTCGCAGGCGGAGCCGACAAGAAATCACAATACGCACATTTACGCACACAAAAAGGTATATGAATATAAATTCCCAAAGTGTCTTTTTTCATTAGTCCTCGTCCAACTTCAATACACTCATAAATGCCTGCTGTGGTATCTCCACGTTACCAATCTGTCTCATACGCTTCTTACCTTCCTTCTGTTTCTCAAGAAGCTTCTTCTTACGTGTGATATCACCGCCGTAACACTTCGCCAAAACGTCCTTACGGACTGCCTTTACAGTCTCACGGGCAATAACCTTGCTACCGACTGCTGCCTGAATCGGAATCTCAAAAAGATGTCTCGGAATCTCTCCTTTAAGCTTCTCACACATCTTTCTTCCTCGCTCATAAGCTGTTCCGCTGAATACGATAAACGAAAGTGCGTCCACTTCCTCACGGTTAATGAGAATATCAAGCTTAACAAGGTCTGATTTAACATAGCCCTTCAAATCATAATCGAAAGAAGCATAGCCTCTTGAGCGTGATTTGAGTGCGTCAAAAAAGTCATAAATTATCTCATTGAGCGGCAACTCATATTTGAGCAGTGCTCTCGTTGTCTCCATATATTCCATGCCAAGATAAATACCTCTTCGCTCCTGACAAAGCTCCATAATCGGGCCGATAAATTCAGTCGTTACCATAATCTCCGCAGTAACCATCGGCTCCTCCATATAGTCAATCTCTGTCGGGTCAGGAAGATTCGTCGGATTAGTCAAATCGATAACCTCTCCGTCTAGCTTATGAACCCTGTAAATAACGCTTGGTGCGGTCGTTACAAGATCAAGGTTATATTCTCTTTCAAGTCTCTCCTGGATAATCTCAAGATGTAAAAGTCCTAAGAAACCGCAACGAAAACCAAATCCCAAAGCAACCGAAGTCTCCGGCTCATAATAAAGTGATGCATCATTAAGCTGTAACTTTTCCAAAGCATCCCTAAGATCGGGATACTTCGCACCGTCTGCAGGATACATACCGCAGTATACCATGGGGTTAGCCTTCTTATATCCCGGAAGAGCTTCTTTACAAGGATTAGCAACGCCCGTAATAGTATCACCGACTGCAGTATCCTTAACATTCTTAATACTTGCCGTAAAATATCCAACCATACCGGCACTGAGTTCATCACACGGAATAAACTGTCCCGCTCCGAAATATCCTACCTCAACAACGTCCGCCGTGGCACCTGTCGCCATCATACGAACCTTCATACCCTTTTTAATTGTACCTTCTTTGACTCTGAAAAATACAATTACGCCTTTATATGAATCATAAACCGAGTCAAAAATCAATGCCTGAAGCGGCGCATTAGGGTCACCTTTCGGTGCAGGAACCTTCGCAACTATAGCCTCAAGTACATCCTCAATATTAAGGCCTGTCTTAGCAGAAATTCTCGGCGCATCCTCTGCCTCGATACCGATTACATCCTCTATCTCCGCAACAACTCTGTCCGGCTCAGCACTCGGCAAATCAATCTTATTGATTACCGGAAATACCTCGAGGTCATGATCAAGCGCAAGATACACATTAGCAAGTGTCTGTGCCTCAATACCCTGAGCCGCATCAACTACAAGTACCGCACCCTCACATGCCGCAAGGCTTCTCGACACCTCATAATTAAAATCCACATGGCCGGGAGTATCGATAAGATTAAAAACATACTCCTCGCCATCCTTCGCTTTATAAATAGTTCTTACAGTCTGCGCTTTAATCGTGATACCACGCTCACGCTCCAAATCCATATTATCAAGCACCTGCGCCTGCATCTCACGGTCCGTAAGCAAACCTGTCTTCTCAATGATTCTGTCAGCCAAGGTTGACTTACCGTGGTCAATATGCGCTATGATGCAAAAATTACGTATTTTACTCTGGTCGATAGACGCCATGTTATGAGTCCTCCTATAAATAAACACTATCTAACTTATTTTAACCGAATATGCTATATTTTGCAAATAAAATATAACCTGCGCCGACGCTTTTTATATGCGCTTGGGCGGAATGCTCACAGAAGGCTCTGCCTGATATATCGGTTTTCTTGCAACAATTTACAACCTTAAGTAAAACTAATGCTTTTTGCTTTCCGCCCTTTGATTTTGTGCCGCTCCGTTAAACTCATGGAATTGAAGAAGTTCATGTAGCTTGGAAATATGTAAATTATATATGCAAAGGTTAAAGGCACTTAAAAAACCTCGCTCCTTGGCTCGCGAGACGAAACTATAACAAATTATATATCCAATAAATTAGAGTTTCGTCTCGCAAGCCTAGTAGCGCTAGGTTTTTTTCGTAGCGAGAGCGTGCCTTATAACCTTTGCATATATAATTTACATATTTCCAAGCTATTGAACTTCTAATCAATTCCACTCAGACAACTCTGTGCGGCACAATTAGGCGGAAAGCTTAAAAAGCAAAGTTTTTCTAAAGGTTGCATGTTGTCTGCGAAAACCGATATATCAGGCAGAGCCTTCTGTGAGCATTCCGCCCAAGCGCATATAAAAAGCGTCGGCGCAGGTTATTAAAGCAAATAAAAAAGAGACATTTACAACTCCTTTTGTAAATCTCTCCTTTTGGCCTCTGAGTGCTTATGCAGGGGTGGTTACGTAAGCCGCCTCAAAAGCAGGTAATCTCCCTCCAATACAGAACAGTCCGTAATACGTCAATATGATCCTGCTTTGCGTACACTTCCGTGGCCGTTGGAAGTCTGCACAAAGACCGTCCCGACTCCGTAGCATGAATAGGAGCAGGCACATCATATAAATACGAATCATTTGCTTTAGATTATTGATTGCCACAAGAATCATCATAACACACAAATCTTACAATTCCGTGACATTTTTGAAATTATTTTTACTTTTTGTTGTTTTTGTGAAATTCGCACAATTAGTGTGGTGTGAAATGGTGGAAAATGACGAAAGAACATTTATTATCCGTATATACTTACGCATTGTCGCAAATAATCAATTCATCCACAATCTCTCTATCCGTAATAGTCGAATCTTCATTAATCTTGTCTGCTATCCTACTTATCACCGTTATATCTTCATCCAATATATCTGCCATCTCTTCATAACTCATGCCCTTTGTAAGCATTCTGCGGATAATCGAAACCAGTCCTTCTGCTTTTCCTTCTGCTCTTCCTTCGGTCCTTCCAATCTCAATACCATCTTCCCTATACTCTTCCGCAAGCATCGCCAAAACAGCCTCTTCATCATATTCATATATACTCATGGCAATAACCTCCCTTTTCTGAGATATAAGGAAATCCTTAAGAATCCCTTCCTTAATGCACTCCTCAACAGCGCATATAACTGCTTCCTTAATAAGCATAGTCTTATTAAACTTACGAACCTTATCAACATATAATGCATATTCCTTAAGCGGCTGACACTGCTCCAAAAGCCTTCCCTTATCACTGAAAAGCTTCCTAAAAACCGTATCCTTATGCTTACGGTTAGTCTCAGGCATGTCCAAAAACATGCCGTGTAAATTATTATTCATTTGGCCTCCTCTGCAGAGGA
>SVEG01000002.1 GCA_015057505.1 Lachnospiraceae bacterium | reverse complement strand
TCCTCTGCAGAGGAGGCCAAATGAATAATAATTTACACGGCATGTTTTTGGACATGCCTGAGACTAACCGTAAGCATAAGGATACGGTTTTTAGGAAGCTTTTCAGTGATAAGGGAAGGCTTTTGGAACTTTATAATGCCATTAATGGGACATTTCATTCGGACCCGGAGGCACTTGAGATTGTCACACTCGAGAATGCAATCTACATGAATATGAAGAATGATTTGGCGTTTCTTATGGCGTTCAGTCTTAATGTTTATGAGCATCAGTCGACTAATAATCCTAATATGCCGCTTAGGGATTTGATTTATGTGGCTAAGGAATATCAGAAGCTTATTGATAACAGGAGATTTTATTCTTCGAAGAAGATATACATACCTGCACCGAAGTTTGTGATGTTGTATAACGGCACGGAGGAGCTGTCGGATAAGTTTGAACTTAAGCTTTCGGACTTGTATAATCCTGCGGTTACTGAGCCGGAGTTGGAGCTTAAGGTGACGGTGTATAATATTAATTTAGGGCACAATCAGGGACTTGTGGAGCAGTGCCGGTCACTTAAGGAATATGCGATATATGTTGATAAGGTTCGTAAGTTTAACAAGACTATGCCTATTAAGGAAGCAGTTATATGTGCTGTTGAAGAGTGCATTAAGGAAGGGATTCTTCGGGATTTCCTGATTGCACAGAGGAAGGAGGTTATCGCCATGAGTATATATGAATATGATGAAGAGGCTGTTTTGGCGATGCTTGCGGAAGAGTATAGGGAAGATGGTATTGAGATTGGCATGGAGCGTGGAATGGAGCGTGGAATGGAACGTGGAGAGCTTCTTAAGGTGGTTTCGGTTATTCGTAGAATGCTTCTAAAAGGCATGAGTTGTGAAGAGATGGTTGATATATTGGACGAAGACATAGAAGTTATCAGTAGGATAGCAGATAGACTTAATGAAGATTCAACCATTACAGATAGAGAGATTGTGGAAGAGTTGTTTGATTAAGAGAGAGCATTTGTTATAAAACTACAGGCAGTTGCCATTTAGCAACTGCCTGTTTTGTTTATTAAGGCTTCGTAATAATAACCTGCCCATCCTTAAAATCAAGCTTAACTTTATTCTCGTCAAGCCCCATCGTGTCGAGAATTTCTCTCGGAATCTGGATTCGACCTGCACGGTCAACAATTGCGAATTCTTCCTGTGTCTCGGTAGCTGCATGCCAATCCAGTTCTCTGTTTTCAAGATCAAGTGCGAACTGTTCTTTTAATGTACGCTCACTGCTTATCTTACCGTCTCGGATTGAAACAACACGCGGAACCATTTTTGACAAAGTAACATCATGTGTAACGATAACAATTGTAACGCCTGTTTCGCGATTAATGCTTCTAAACATATCGAGGATATAATCAGCCGTTTTTCTGTCAACAGAACCTGTGGGCTCATCGGCAAGAAGAAGCTTCGGATTATTGGCAAGTGCGATAGCAATAGCGATACGCTGCTGCTCGCCACCTGATAATTGGTGAAGCTTGTTATGCTTGCGGTGTGACATTCCTACAAGGTCAAGAAGCTGTAATGTGCGTTCTCGTTTTGCCTTCTGGCTGCTAAGAAGCATCGGTGTCATGATGTTCTCGTAAGCTGTAAGATAGGGCAGAAGGTTTCTTGCGTTATTCTGCCATACGAAGCCTACGGTGGAACGCTTGTAGTCTACGAGCTCTCTGTCACTTAATTTGAACAGGTTTTTGCCGTCAACGAAAAGTTTGCCGGCACTCGGACGGTCGAGGCCGCCGAGCATGTTAAGGAAGGTCGACTTACCGCTACCGCTGGTACCGATAATTGCAACAAGTTCGCCTTTGTTAACGGTAAGGTCAAGTCCCTGAAGTGCCAAAACCTCGAGGTCTTTTGTTTTATAGATTTTAACAAGGTTATCAGCTAAAATCATGGGTTGTGTTTCGTTTGTTGTTACCTCGTTATTCATCTACAATCTCACCGTCCTCTATGTGGAATATGTAATCGGCAGCGTCCATAAGCATCGTATCATGGGTTGTCATGACGATGGTAAGCTTTTCTGTTGCCACAAGTTCTTTGAAAATCTTCATAACCGAAAGAGCAGTATTGGTATCAAGTTCTGCCGTAGGCTCATCTGCGAAAATAACCATTGGCTTATGGGCAATTGCTCTTGCGATGGCAACACGCTGCTGCTCACCACCAGAGAGCTCATGAGGCATGTGGTGCATACGTGTGCCGAGTCCTACAAGCTTAAGGCACTCGGTAACGCGCTCTTTTTTGTTGCCCTTATAGTTGGCAAGCCTTAATGAAAATTCAACGTTCTCATAGGCTGTCATGTTCGGAATAAGTGATACCGATTGGAAGATAAAACCGATTTTTTTACGTCTTAATTTATCACGTTGACGTTCGCTCAATCTTGTAATTTCTTTGCCGTCAAATAATATTTTTCCGCTTGTGGGTTTGTCAAGTGCACCGAGGATGTTCATAAGTGTTGTTTTACCTGAACCGGAACGACCTCTTAAGATGCTCAGTGCGAGAGCAGGCACTTGTATGGAAATATCTTTAAGCGCATGGAAATCTTCACCGCCGGCTACGGGAAAATATCTGTTTATAAGGTCTGTTTCAATAATATATTCGCTCATAGCCCCTCCTTAATCTTCACCAAGCTTAAGTGCCTGTGTAATCTTCATGCTGAATACGATACGTGTAAGTATTGCCATACAAATCACAAGTGTTATTCCGATGATGGCAAAAAGTTTAACCATGTCGCTTGAGCTTGTAACAAGTTCGAGCGGTAATACCTGGTTGTTGATTGAGTACGAAATCTGAATAAGCGGTACAAAAAGTTCTGAAACAACAAAACCTATTACACAACCAAGTGCTATTGAGAATAAGCCTGTAAAAATCTGCTCATTGATGAGCATATGTATAATCTCGGAACGGCTCATACCCATGGCACGAAGTACACCAAAAAGCAATTCTCGTGATTTGATGGAAAGAATCCAATAAATCAAAAATCCGATTGCAAAAAGTATGAGAATAACGATAAAACTCATGGTAAGAATACCGTTGGTGCCTTGGAAGAGAGTCTCATTGTGAATCTCTACGATGTCGGCTGATAAATCATCAAAACGTGTATATTTTGCACCGTCTTCTGCGATGAAGTCATATATAAAATCGGTGTCGCCATTGGTTCTTATCCATAGCTCGTATGGTGCAAGAGTCCATTTCTCAAGTATGGTGCCCCAGTTGGCAACTATTAGAAAGTTATTTTGCGTTGTGGGAGATCCGTCTGCGTTATATAAAATGGTTTCAGGTATGTAACCGGGCCAATAATCAAAGAAACCAAGAATCTGAACACGCATTGAATTTCCTGAACCGCTTATATCAATAGAATCACCGAGATTGTAACCAAGGATGGTTTTGAAGTTCTCGGATACTAAGATTCCGTTGGGCGATTGTGATAATACATTAAGGTAATTGTTAATATGAGTAACTAATAAATTGTCCGGCATATAAATAGTATTACCGAAGTCCTGTGTGTTGATTGCCGTCATTTCCACAGGGGTGCGCACATTCTCTTTGTTACGGAAATTTACATTCATGCGAAGTACCTGAGCAAGAGATTCAATCTCCGGCAATTTGAGATATTTGTTTATGTCAGGTTCGTAATAAACAAGTTCCATGTTACGATCAGAACTTTCTACAAGCAAGGAGTTATCTGCCCATTTTTCCTTGATAATTAGGTCAGCACCGAGTGCATACGAGGTATTATTTTCGGCATTTGTAAGTATGGTACGCGCGACGGTTGCAAAAAAGATACCGAGTGATACCGTAAAAATCATAAATGCCATGATAAAATACTGTTTACTTCCGGTTCTTATAATTTGAAGTAATGAAGCAAAATTGGCAGGCTTCCAAAACTTCTTGCCGATTGCATAAATAAGTTTTACAAGCAATGGCTGAATTCTTAAACAGAATAATCCAAGACCCAAAATAAACAGGGATGAACTCAGGAATAAGAGAGGGTCCATTGATTCGCCTGAAAGAACCTTGAGGTATAAATCATCACGTTGTTTATTGAAGGTGTAGTATCCGTACAATGAAACTCCAAGCATTATTACATCAAGGAAAAGCTTCTGCCAAATGGGTTTGGGTCGTCTCGTTTTTTTCTGCTTTGTATCAATAATTGAAAGCTTACTGTGCTTGAATGCAGGCAAAACTGTCATTATAACTGAAAGTAATGCCGCAGAAACAATAAAAATAATAACTTCTTTGTCAAAATAATGAATTTTTAGCGGGGTGCGCTGTACAAATTCAAGAAATGCATTAGCTGAGCCAAGTGCCTGACATATAAAACCTCCAAGAGGTACGCCTCCGGCGATGCCGAGTAATGCAAGAAGTGTCGATTGCATTAAGTAAAGGCGGAATATCTGGAAGCGGCTTGCACCACGGCTCTTTAATTGTGAGATTTCATTTTCTTCAAGTTGTATTAACTGTGTTGAAATCATAAAAAGGAATGCACACAATAAAGCTAAAACAGGTACTTCAAGAATAATGAGTGTCGCGCTTATTTTCGTTTCTGTCAGCTTAAAGGCTTCAAGTATTTTGCAGTGGTCGGTCACTTCAAGAGAAACCTGTGATGCGGCAGTAACGGGATAAGCAGCAACAAGTTCGTTTGTTTTATTAATGATATGGTCTGACATATCGCTTGTAAGTGCACGATAGTCCATCTGGACATACCATGTTGCGTTGAGGAAATAGTCTGATTCGGAACCGTCCTCAATTGGTTTTAAAAAGTGTTCATAGAATAAATCTGAATCTACAAAACATGCAATATTATATTCGCTCGGGCTTTTCTCCCAGTAGGGATCTGTATCGCTGCTGTTACGGAAAACTCCGACGATTTTTACTTTAATAGGGTTGTTGTTTCGGTCAGTAATCTGAAGAAATTCAAGTGTTTCTCCGACGAGAAGATTTAACTTGATAAGGGCAGATTCACTTATGACGGCTTCAAAACAGCCATTTTCGTCGAGTTCCTTATTATATAATCGTCCTGTTACGATTTCGATATGATTTTCGAGATCAGTCAAAGAAGACAACTGAATTGTTTTTTCACCGATACTGTCGTTACGACCGAGTTGTGACATGGTTGCACCTGAGAAAAAGTAGTTGCTTACAAGGATTTCCTCGGGAAGTCCAAAAATATCACAAAGGTTCTCGGCTAATTGCTTTGTCTCCCAAAATGGTGTGGTAGGGACTAACTTTTTGACACTATATGTAAGGGTGACCATTAACGGGTGTTCATTAGTCTCTTCAACAACTTGTGCAAATTCGTCTGTCAACATTCGCTGAAGAGAAGAGCTTTTGTACATCGAATGGCTTGCGGCTACAGCTATAAGTAAGATATTACCTATGAGTAAACTGAATACCAACCCTTTTTTATGCATAAGCTTTTGAAACATAAAACGTAGCATAATAGAATTTCCTGCCTTTCTGCAAATAATTGTTATTTAACGGTTACTTTTTGTCCGGGTTCAAGACCTTCAAGTATCCATGTGTAATCAGAACCTTTATAGCCGAATTTGACGTTCTTCTTTGTAAGGGTTCCATTCTCGAGTACATATACGGTGCCGGTATTGCCTTTGACATTGCTAAGCGCACTGGAGGGAATTATAATATCGTCTTCAACGAAAGTGTTTCTTGCCAATATACTTAGGCGTTCACGCGCATTTTTGCCTAAAGAAGAAAAATCAGGAAGTGCGGATGTTATTTTTATTGTGGTCATCAGTGAAGGCGCATTATATAATAAATTAGAAGCAGAAATAACTGTACCTTGCAATGTTATGGCAGGAGTAACTGAGGAAATTGTAAGTTCAACGTTATTGCCATATTTAAGGTCTGTAGTTCTTGAGGCAACTACGACAATTTCTTCCAAAGAATATATGGTCGCCAATACCGCATCGGGTGCAACTACGGCGCCGGCACTGTTTGATATACGTCCGGCACTTAAAATACCGTCACAAGGAGCTGTAATATATATATCGGTTGATTCTTGATTGTAAAGGTCTACATTTTCCTTAAGCTCGGCAAGATATTCGGTTTGCTCTTCAATATATGTATTGTATTCTTCAAGCGCAACTTCATAATCAAGCTCTAAAATTTGCTTCTGATAAGTATTGGTTTCATCTTCTATATCTTCCATAAGATTTTCCAAATCCTTGTTTTTTCGCTCGAGAGCATTTTCGTAAGACTGGAGAGCTTTTTCGTATTTGATATTAGCTTCTTCTTTTGCAATAGGATCTATTATAAGTTCGAGAGTTGCTATAATCTCACCTTCTGTAACAAAAGTAGAGCCCAGGATTGTTATATTATAATTTTTAAAAGCAACGGTTCCGTTTGTGATCCCATGTGACAGGTTATATGATATGGGGAAAGATACTGAACCGAGTGCGGCTTCAATTTCGTGTATATCGCCGGTTGTGACCTCTACTGTATTGTATACCTCTGATGTTTCAGAACCTGAAGAAACGTTAAAGTTCAACATTTCTTCGACTTTCTTTACTGGTTCCTGTCCGGCTTTAGAAGTACAACCGGAAAAAAGAGATGCACATATTATAAATGCCGGAATGCCTATAGCTTTGATGTATTTAATTCGGGACATATACAAGATCTCCTTCCTCCAATCCGTCAACAACCACGGTGTATATGGAATTGGTATTACCTATAATTATATCCTTGCGGACCTTTGCACCGCTTGCGCTTATCAGATAGACAAATGTTCCTGTGTCGTCAGTGTTAAGAGCTGTATTTGGAACGGTTAATACGTTGCTGATATAGTCTGTTTCTATTACAATAAGTACAAAATCACCAAAGCCAAAAATGCTATTGGAGATGGTGCTGTCACTAAGTGTGAAGTTTGAAAAATTCTTTTTTGGATTGATAAGGCGGCCGGAACTCGAGTCATATACATAAGGTACATAACGCAGATTATAGGCTTCGTTCCCACACATTGCATATACGCGGTTTGCCGATTGGATAAGAACTTCATCAATGGCAGTGGTTTGCAAATATTTTGTGGTGGTGTCTGCTATGGCGATTGCTGTATCACTGCTTGACAGTTTGCTACCCGAATAACATGTATATATAACTTGGCCGGGCATTGGAGCGTAATAAAGTAATCGGAATAAGCTTCTTTTAATTCCTCAAGCTCAAGGTTAAGGGGTTCAAGCTTTTCGGTAAGATTTTCATTATTTTGTTTGATTTTTGTTTCATATATTGCTATATCGTAATTTATAAGGGCGATTTTGCCTGCATCCGACTGCGACAGCCTGGAACGGTCTTGCTTTAGGCTTTCGATGGTAAGTCGGTATTTTTCGTTTACAAGGGTAATATATTCGGTTTCAGAAGAAATCTTGGCTTCAAGATTTTCAATACGTTTGTCGATGGAATCATGGTTGATTTCTGCCAGTAAATCACCGGCGGCAACGGTGTCACCAACACGGTAATAAACTGCATTTACGGTCCCTGATATAGGGAATGCATATTCCTCAACATATGGAACAACAGTAGCTTCATAATATGAAGACATGGCTATGTCACGATATGTAATCTCCGCAGTGTTAACAGGAATGTCAATCGGTTTTAAAAGAGCCGGAGCATCTGTTGCGATTGCTTGATAACCTTGAAGGCTACACCCGGTAATGGTACCTGCGGCAAGTAAAAGTGCCATGATTGAGTAAATACTTTTTTTCATGTTTTACAATAACCTCCTAAATTATTTCTTGATGATGGCTTCGCCAAATTCAAGTCCGCTGATTATTTCGGTCATGCCATCACCTACGAGTCCGGTCTCTACAATTTTTATGTCACGTATACCGTCCGGGTTTATGTAGTATACATATTGGAAGTCAGTAGCATCCCTAATTGCTTCATTAGATACTGCAAGGACATTTTCTCTGCTGTCCAGTGTCAGTACTATATATGCACGGGCACCGACGGTTAGGCCGTCAATTTCTTCTGTGGGATGCAAGTACAAGATGTTTTCGTTTTCGGTTGAAAGTTCTACGATTGCTTCGTAAACACCGGAACCGTTAGACATGGTCATTGTGATGATGTCTCCGTCCTTGTAATAAGATGCATAGTTTGTTTTTGCTTGAAATACACATTCTGAATCATCAGCTATGGAAATCATCGTTTTGCCCTGTGATGAAATCTTGTCGGCGTTACCGAATTCACTGCTTACATAGGTTATTACTCCATCCATTGGAGCATATATGCAGTAGCTCTCAAGTTTTTTGGTCAGAGTGTTGTATTCAAGGTACTCCAAACGCAATGTTTCTTCAAGTTTGTTGGTTGTGTTTTTATAGGAAGCGTTAATTCTTTCGAGTTCACTTTCTTTTTGGGTTGTGCTAATCATACCGTATTTATATTTTGTGTTGACCTTTTCAATTTCCAGATTCATTAATTCTTGTGACTGGAGCAAGGATTTTTCATTGGCTGCAATGGCTTCTTCAAGTTGCAGTATATCATTTTCCAAGGTACCTGTTTCAAGGGTCGCAAGTAAATCGCCCTCTAAGACTTTGCTGCCTTTGGAGACATATACTTTGCCGAAGTGCTTGCCACTGATTGCAAAAGAAAGGTCAATGCTTTCGGTTTCGGAATAATTGCAAGAGAAGGTTTTTGAGTCGGTAATATTTGTTCTGGTGACAACCTCCATTGTATATTCTTTTTTTGTTTGTGAAGAAACTGTCGGAACGGTTCGGTTGGCATCTTCCGGAGGAAGTAGGGCACATCCGTTTAGTGAGGTTATGGAAAAAACACCTAATAATAGATATGTCATAATTTTGCCGGATATATTGTTTCTTTTCATAAGCTGATTCCTTTCTGTGAAGAGTGGGGAAAGTCAAATCCCATATTATCTAGTATTATATCCTATATAAAAGGATAGCGAAATAGCAAAATATTAAGAAAATGTTACAAGGATTTTGTGAATAATGCCATATGATAGTCTTTTGGTACTAAAAATAAATGCGATGGAATTCTTTTTACTTCTCAAAAGTCCTTATATATGTTATAATACACACGGTATTAATGTTCTTGGGAGGGACATATATAGTGAATGACAGACGGGGGAAGGAGCACATATCGAGAATACTTGTAAGAAGTAACTGGAAACATACCAGAATGGCGATATTCGTTTTGGCTGTTCTTTTTGTGCTTTTATTTGCTGTTGGCATTATTGCGGGTAATGAATTTTTAAGATCATCCAAAGTGATTCTTTGTATGGCTCTGTTTTTGATGGGCTGTACGGTTTCACTTGTAAGTGCGTATTACATAAGAACACGTAAGAGAAAATTGCTTGCGGTTCCTTTTTATATATTGTTCTGGGCAGTGTATGAGATATTGTTTATTGTTGCGGCGCAGGAAGCAAGAGACTTTTTTACGCTTTATTTGGTGGCAGCAGTGCTTGCGGTATCTTTGTGTGCATTCCCGGTGTTTAGTTATTATTCTGCTGCTGTATTTTATTCGGGGCAGTTTTTTGTTTTTCTTAAGATTGTTATGTCGACAGGATATAGTGTGGAACAGGGAATATATCTGTTTACACCGGTGATTCTTTGTTGTGCGGTTTCGTTTTTGCGTTATTATCTTGAAAGTAAGCATATTAGTGACAGATTGGCACTTGAGAATTTCATTGAAGAGTCGGAGACTGATGCACTTACCGGTTTGTTGAATCGAAGAGGACTTGCAAGGAATATAGAGGCAATATGGCCGTATTGTCAGAGGGAGAATTGCAGAATTTCGGTTATAATGTTGGATATTGACTATTTCAAACTTTATAACGATACTTTCGGACATCCGCAGGGAGATGTATGTATCAGGAAAATCGGAGAGGCTATACTTTCATGCCTTAGAAGGCGTACGGATTTTGCGGCAAGAGTTGGAGGAGAAGAATTTCTTGTTGTGATGCCGGGTATGGGCGACGATACTGCTATTGAATGGGCGGATTATCTTAAGAACAGTATCGCGGAGCTTGGAATCAGACATGCATATAATTCACCTTTTGCCAATGTAACTGTCAGTATCGGTGTTATGAGTTATGATGTGTGCAAAAACACGAGCTTTGAGGAGATGAAGAGCCAGGTTGATGCTTGCCTGTATATGGCTAAGGATATGGGCAGAAATTGTATTTGTGCCAACGGAAAATTCTATTCTGTTCCGAGAAAAAATCATTTTTCGGGTCAGAGAGTTATATAATATTGGGGACAGGTAGTTATGGGTAGAGAAGAGTTATTACAGGATGAACTGAATAGGAATAAAGCAACCATTGAGATAGTAAAGCTTCTAGGGGAGAACGATGGCTTTGAAATTATTGTTTCCAAGGCTCTTAAGGTTATGGGCAAATATCTTAATGTGACGAATATTAATTTCCTTAAATTAAGGTCGGACCGTACGGGTTTTGCACTTATTTCCGAGTGGATGTCGGAGTATGGTAAGTCGGTAGCGGAAGCAGTTAGCGGCAGTAGTCCGGTGAAGTTGACGGCGGATTATGTGCCGGATTCCATAAAAGTAGTTAACCCCGGTGAAATGCCGGAAGAATACATAGCCTTTTCGAATGTTGTGGATGTGAAAGCATGTGTGACAGTGCCGCTTCGCATTAACGGTGCGGTGGAGATGCTTATCAATGTATGCCATAACGATGCGGATCGTGTGTGGGGAGAGTCTACACTTCAGTTTATCAATGCAGCTGGGCAGATTATTCAGAGTATTTTGAGTAGACGTTTGTCCAAGAATTCAATGCTTCGTTCTTTTTCTGCACTTAAGGAGATAATTGACAACAGTACCAACGGTGTAATTGTTCTTGACAGGCAAAGCAGGGAAATACTTTTGGCCAATAGGGTTATGCAGGAGCATTTTATGCTTACTAAGGATGATGCCTCGGGTTGGTACGGGTTTTATGATGAAAGCATAAGACGTCCGGGGCTTGAGGACGACCTTTTTGCGCAGGTTGTAGAGTACTATTCCAAACCTTATAAGACATGGTTCGAGTTGACATTCAAGGAACTTGTGTGGGTTGACGGAAGGAAAGTTATTCTTTGTATTGCGAAAGATGTTACTGCTCAGAAGAAGTATCAGGAAAAGATTGAACAACAGGCTAATAACGATTTCCTTACAGGACTTTATAACAGAATGAGATGTGAAGCGGATATTGCTGTTGCTGTGCGTGATGCGGAGCGTAATCGTGGTACGGGTCTCATTATGTTTATTGATCTTGATGATTTTAAAAATATTAATGATGTACTTGGACATCGCTTCGGAGATTTGCTTTTACAAAAGATTGCAGAGGGTCTGACCGATATAGACGGAATTCAGAATTCCTGTTATCGTCTTGGTGGCGATGAATTTATTGTACTTGTTACATATGATCAGTATGTTAAGGTTAATTCAATTTTGGCAAGTGTGGTCAAATTGTTTAATACCCCTTGGGATTTGGAGGGGACGGAATATTACTCTACCATGAGTATGGGTATTGTGCGTTTCCCGGAAGAGGGCTGGGATGTTAATGAACTGATTAAGAAAGCTGACATTGCAATGTATGGTGCCAAGCGTAACGGTAAGAATCAGTATCAGTTTTATAATTCGGGTACGGAAGTATCAACACTTAAGAGACTTGATATTGAGCGCAATATGAGAAAAGCAGTTTCGGCAGGATGTGAGGAATTTTTGCCGTATGTTCAGCCGATTATCAATATTGATACGAAGGAGTGCATAGGCGGAGAAGTGCTGGTGCGTTGGGATAATCCGGAGATGGGATTGTTGATGCCGGGTGAGTTTTTGTCGCTTGCAGAGTCCTTGGGACTTATAGTTGATATAGGTGACAGGATTCTTGAGTGTACTTGTCAAACTCTTGAAAAGTGGGAGAGTAAAGGCAAAAACGATATGGTTATGCATGTGAATCTTTCGTCGGTACAGATGCTGCAGAATAATATTGTTGACAAGGTTGAGAAGTGTATATCAAAGTATAAATTTACTCCAAGCAATCTCGTACTTGAGATTCGTGAGAACTTGGCGCTTCATGACATAGAACGTGTTAAGAGAATTGTCAGGGATTTGAAAGCGCTTGGCGTAAAGATTGCGCTTGATGATTTTGGAACGGGTTATTCATCGCTTAGTTATGTCAAGGATATGGCCTTTGATATTATCAAAGTCGGACAGAGCTTTGTGCAGGATATTGTGGATAGCGAGTATGCCAAGACCTTTGTAAGATTTATCGCAGAGATTTCCGAGACTATAAATGCCGGTGTATGTATAGAGGGCGTTGAGACATCTGAACAGTGTGAGTTGCTCGAAGAATTGGGAATTTCGGTAATACAGGGCTATTATTTTGGATATCCGATGCCGATAAAGGAATTTGAGAAGAGATTTCTTAAGTATTCCTGGTGTAAAATATTATAATTGACAGTTATGAATTACCGATGTAATTTATAAAATATAGAGTTAATTTTTAGGAGGAAACAAAATGGAACACAGTAAAAAATTTGCATGGACATGGAATGTAAAGCCTGAATGTCTTGACGAGTATGTGAAGATGCATCTTGATCCTTGGCCGGAGATTATGGAGGAGCATACAAAGGCAGGTTACAAGAACTATTCTATTTTCCAGAACGGTAATCAGTTCTTCTATTGCTTCGAGTGCGATGATATCGACTATGCTAACAAGTACATCGCTAACAGCGAGGCTTGTAACCGTTGGAACGCAATCACATCTAAGATGGTTGAAGGTTCTTTCGACTTTAATGACGAAGTGCCGATTAAGTTTATGCCTGAAGTATTTTATTTGAAATAAGAATAACAGACCAATTATGTTGCAGAATATTAGAAATAGTATTCTGCAATATTAAATTTTTGACAGAGAGGTTTTTGTATGGGAACAACTAATTCTAAATATCTTCCTAAAGAGAAAAAGAACACATGGCTTAAATATGATGAGGCGGAACTTATAAAAGTCATGGAGTACAACGAAAATTACCGCAAGTTTATTTCTAAGTGTAAAACAGAGAGAGAATGTGTTGCGGAGAGTATAAGGCTTGCAGAGAGTAAAGGTTATTGTGATTTGAAGGCTGTTATTGAGACAGGTAAGAGTCTTAAGGCAGGCGATAAAGTATATTATAACAACATGGACAAAGCACTTGTGCTTTTTTATATAGGCAGTGAGCCCCTTGAAGCCGGTATGAGAATTCTTGGTGCACACATCGATTCGCCGCGTATTGATGTTAAGCAGAATCCCTTGTATGAGGATACGGAGATGGCACTGCTTGACACACATTATTACGGCGGTATTAAGAAATATCAGTGGGTTACGCTTCCGATGGCAATTCATGGTGTTGTTTGTCTTCTGGATGGTACGGTAAAAGAGATTGTAATCGGTGAAGATGAGAATGATCCTGTTGTGGGAATAACAGACCTCCTTATTCATCTTGCGGCTACGCAGATGGAGAAAAAGGCCAACAAGGTTGTTGAGGGCGAAGACCTTAATGTTTTAATCGGCAGCATTCCGCTTGAAGGCGAAGAAAAAGATGCTGTAAAGGCGAATATTTTGCGACTTCTTAACGACAAGTATGGCATGGAAGAGACTGACTTTTTGTCGGCAGAACTTGAGATTGTACCTGCGGGAGCGGCAAGAGATTTTGGAATTGACAGAAGTATGATTACAGGCTATGGCCATGATGACCGTGTATGTGCTTACACTTCGCTTACGGCACAGCTTGACGTTGAAAGTTGTGAGAAGACCTGCGTGTGTCTTCTTGTGGACAAGGAGGAGATAGGCAGTATCGGCGCGACAGGCATGGAATCACGCTTTTTTGAAAATGCAGTTGCGGAAGTTATGAACTGCTTGGGCGATTACTCTGAGCTTAAGCTTAGAAGAACCTTTGCCAACTCGAAGATGTTGTCCTCCGACGTATCGGCTGCTTTTGATCCAAACTATCCTTCGGTCCATGAGAAAAAGAATGCCTCATACTTTGGACGCGGCCTTAACTTCAGTAAATTTTTCGGTGCAAGAGGTAAATCCGGCGCTAACGATGCCAACCCCGAATTTATCGCCGAGATAAGAAAAGTGATGGAAGAAAATAAGGTTTCTTACCAGACCTCAGAACTTGGCAAGGTTGATGAGGGCGGCGGCGGAACTATTTCCAAGTTCATGGCCGTATACAACATGCAGGTAATCGACAGCGGTGTGCCTGTACTTAATATGCACTCACCTTGGGAGATTGTGAGCAAGGCTGATGTGTATGAGGCACAGAAAGGATTCCATGCGTTCCTGACAAAGATATAGATATAAATAGTTTTGAAAATATAAAATAACCGCGACTTATATATTCTTAAAGACGCGTTTGCACTCCGATAACAGCGTAACGGTACTAAGCTCGAGAATGAATTCTCTCGCTAAGTGCCGACGCTCTTATAGGGTCTTTAGAGAATATATAAGTCGCGGTTATTTTATATTTTCAAAATTGTTATCAGCTACATTATTTTGTCAGGAAAGTATATTAGCTAAAGTATGCTTGGATATTCTACAATCCAAGCTGTCCAAGTACCGCGTGCGGTATATATGCCTCGACATAAATTCCGTCGTTTTGGTATTCTTCCTTAAGAAGTTGGCCGTACTTGCGGATTTCGGCAATTTTGCCGGCTTCGGTATAGGAGAAGAGATGCTCCAAATAAATCTTTTGTGAGCGAAGAATCTCTTCAATTGTTTCAAGCAGATTAGGTAGTCCGTTACCATGCTTGGCAGATACGCAGAGAGTCTTGGTTGCCTTGAAATCGCGAAGTGTCTGTGCGTCTTCCACAAGGTCCTGCTTGTTGAAAAGTGTGATGATCGGTTTATCTTCTACACCGAGTTGTTGCAGTGTGTCATATACTGTAGTTATGTGCGCATCCATGTGAGGATTGGAAGAATCTACGACATGAATGATAATGTCTGCGTACTTGGCTTCTTCGAGTGTGCTTCGGAAAGCATCTATTAAGTGGTGGGGAAGCTTTCTTATAAAACCGACTGTGTCTGTTAAAAGCACCTCCTGCTTTGAAGGTAGCGAAAGACATCGTGTTGTAGGGTCAAGTGTCGCAAACAACTTGTTCTCTTCGAGAACTCCGGCGTCTGTCAGTGTGTTGAGTAAAGTTGATTTACCGGCATTGGTATAGCCTACGATGGCAGCTACCGGCATACGGTTCTGAATGCGCTGTTTGCGGGCTGTCTCGCGGTTGTTACGGATTCCGGCAAGTTCCTCAGAAAGATGCGAGATTCTGTCTTTAATAAGACGACGGTCCATCTCGAGCTTTTTCTCACCCGGTCCACGTGTACCGATTCCGCCACCGAGTCTTGAAAGCGAACTGCCAAGACCCGTGAGTCTTGCAGAACGGTATTTAAGCTGAGCAAGCTCTACCTGGATTTTACCGTCGCGTGTAGAAGCATGCTGCGCAAAAATATCAAGAATAATAAGTGTTCTGTCCATGATTTTGGTGTCGAGAATCTCCTCCATGTTGCGAAGCTGGGCGGGGGAAAGTTCATCGTCACAGATGATGCCGGTTGCACCAAACTCTGCAATCATTTCTTTAAGTTCATCAAGCTTGCCTTTGCCAAGATAAGTGCCGGGATGAATTCTTTCTCTGTTCTGAATCAGTGTTCCGACTGTCTCGGCCCCTGCTGTCTCAGCAAGTTCTTCAAGTTCTTTTAATAAAGCAACAACTTCTTCGGTATTGTCAGTGGCAACCCCGACAAGAATTACCTTCTCGACAGGCTTTTCTATATCGTATAATTCACTCATAATTACTCCGTTCTGCTGACGAGTTAATATGTCAGCGTGTTTCTAAAAATTCGTATTCCGCAAGTGCTTTAGCATCGTCGGGATATGCTTTCAAAAATTCTTCTATCTTGGTGCGGGCGGTACTAAAATCTCCAAGGTATTCATAGCACACGGCTTCGTTCCATTTCAAATCTTTCATTACTGTAGTTCCCTTTGTAAGAATACCGTTCTGAAAATGTGTGAGAGCAGTCGTATAATCACCCTCCGAGACACTTATAAGACCAAGCTGGTTGTAAACTTCTCCGTTTGAATTATCGTATGTAAGATATTCGGAAAGAGAGTTTTTGGCTTTTATGGTTTCGTGCTGTGAAAGGTAAATTTTACTCAAATACAGCAATGCTTCGTGGTTGTCTGAAGAAGCTTCATTAAATTTCAAAATTGCATTAGTGTAATCAGCTAAATAATAATAGATAAGTCCGAGTGAAAAATCATCACTTTTTTGGGCAGACGGTGAGGTAAGTGCTTTGCCGAGAAAGTTTATTGCTTCCTCATTATAGTCTGCGGAGTCAAGTGCATGATAAATGTTCAAATAAATTGAACAGTCAAAATCGGAATCATTGAGTGCAACCTCAAAATCTTTGATTGCTGGCTCATAATCACCTTTGAGAAGATAGCAGTGCCCACGCTGGTAATAATGTTCTTTAATATTGTAGTTAACCTCAATGAGAGTAGTGTAGGTTTCAATTGCGGCATCGTATCTGCCGAGCTTGGTCTCGGCTATTCCGCGGTAATCCAAAAGATCAAGCTCGAGAGTGCCGACGGTTCCGTTGGCCTGAAGAAGAACATCTTGGAAGCAAGTAATAGCTTCTTCATATTCTCCGAGGGCAAGTCTGGTTATTCCGATTCCCCTTTTGGCAAGGCGATGCTCTGAATTAAGTTTAAGTGCAAGATTAAACTGTGTAAGAGCCTCCTCGTAATCTTCTAACTCGATATATGTCATACCTAAGTTTACATAATAATCCGGATTCTTTTTGTTGGTGGCAATCGCTGCCTCAAAAGATGTCACCGCTGAATGATACTGTCCTTTATTATAATATGAAAGTCCCTGTGTATTGTCGGAACTGCCTTTGCTATTGCTGCCACAACCTGTTGTGGTAAGAAGAAATACTGTTATCAGTATTGCCGTTTTTTTTGATATAATTTTCATATTTTGATCCTTTCCTAAAACTGTCTTCTTATATTATATCAGCAGCTATTTGTTTTTACAATCTGAAAACCTCGCGACTTTTTGGATTTTGCTTAAGTTTTTACTTTTTTTATGTTGCAGACACTGCCGGTCATACCCCAATATCTTGTGGTTGACCTGGTACTGCGTAGCCTTATCGGGATACTCGAAATATGTCTTGAAAAGTACTGTAAAACTGCAAAAAACCTAGATTTTAAGCGGATTTCAAGTGAAAACAGGTAAACAGTAATGAGGATTATGTCAACAACATCTATGTAGGAAGTAGGTACTAAAACACAAGATATTGTGGTTAAACTGTTGACTAATACAACTAGATTTGGTATTATGTTTTACAGAGCGAAACACATTTGAATACATTCAGAGAAGGTGTATACAGGGTGTACAATATATAGTAGCAGAAAGGGGAACGAAAATGTTTCAGGTATTAAAAAGAGACGGCGAAGTAGCAGACTTCAATCTTAACAAAATCGGTGATGCCATTGCCAAGGCATTCAGTGCAACAAACAAGCATTACAGCAAGGAGATTATCGACCTTTTGGCTCTCAGGGTTACAGCTAATTTCCAGGGCAAGATTAATAACGAAGGTATTCATGTAGAGGATATTCAGGATGCTGTCGAGGTTACACTTGAACAGGCTGGCTATACGGATGTTGCTAAAGCTTACATTCTCTATCGTAAGCAGAGAGAAAAAATCCGTAACATGAAGTCCACTATTTTAGACTATAAAGAAATCGTTAACAGCTACGTAAAGGTTGAGGACTGGCGAGTTAAAGAAAATTCCACTGTTACATATTCGGTTGGTGGTTTGATTCTTAGTAACTCTGGTGCGGTAACTGCAAATTACTGGCTTTCAGAAATATATGATGAAGAGATTGCAAGTGCACACAGAAATGCAGACATTCATATTCATGATTTGTCAATGCTTACAGGTTACTGTGCAGGTTGGTCGCTTAAGCAGCTTATTCAGGAAGGTCTTGGCGGAATTCCGGGCAAGATTACATCTTCACCTGCAAGCCATCTTTCAACACTTTGTAACCAGATGGTTAACTTCCTCGGTATCATGCAGAACGAGTGGGCCGGCGCACAGGCTTTCTCATCATTTGATACTTACCTTGCACCTTTTGTTAAGATTGATAATTTATCATATAAAGAAGTAAAACAGTGTATTCAGTCATTTGTATACGGCGTTAACACACCGAGCAGATGGGGAACACAAGCGCCTTTCTCCAATATCACATTGGACTGGACGGTTCCGAACGACCTTGCAGAGCTTAACTGTATTATCGGTGGCAAGGAAGTGGATTTCAAATACAAAGATTGTAAAGCAGAGATGGATATGGTTAACAAGGCCTTCATCGAGATTATGATTGAAGGTGATGCTAACGGCAGAGGCTTCCAGTATCCGATTCCTACTTATTCAATCACAAGAGACTTCGACTGGTCAGACACAGAGAACAACAGATTGTTATTCGAGATGACAGCAAAATACGGTACACCTTACTTTTCTAACTACATCAACAGTGATATGGAGCCCAGTGATGTAAGAAGTATGTGCTGCCGTTTAAGACTTGACCTTAGAGAGCTTCGTAAGAAATCAGGTGGTTTCTTCGGTTCGGGCGAGAGCACAGGTTCAGTAGGTGTTGTAACAATCAACATGCCTAGAATTGCATATCTTTCACAGAACAAGGAAGAGTTCTTTGAGAGACTTGATAAGATGATGGATATTTCCGCACGTTCACTCAAGGTTAAGAGAGGTGTTATCACCAAGCTTATGGAAGAGGGCTTATATCCTTACACCAAGAGATATCTTGGCTCATTTGACAACCATTTCTCAACAATCGGTCTTGTAGGTATGAACGAGGTGGGACTTAACGCTAAGTGGCTCGGCGGCAATATGATAAGCGAAGAGACACAGGAATTTACAAAAGAAGTACTCAATCATATGAGAGAGAGACTTTCGGATTATCAGGAGAAGTACGGGGATCTTTACAACCTCGAGGCTACTCCTGCAGAGTCAACAAGCTACCGTCTTGCTAAGCATGACAGAAAGCATTGGCCGGACATTAAGACAGCAGGTGCAGAAGGCGATACACCTTACTACACCAACAGCTCACATCTTCCTGTTGAGTATACATCAGATATTTTTGATGCACTTGAGATTCAGGACGAGCTTCAGACACTTTATACATCAGGAACAGTATTCCATGCATTCCTTGGTGAGAAGCTTCCGGATTGGGCTGCAGCAGCTAAGCTTGTAAGAACAATTGCAGAGAACTTTAAGCTTCCTTACTATACACTTTCACCCACATATTCAATCTGTAAGACACACGGTTATATCAACGGTGAAGAATATGAGTGCCCTATCTGTAAGGCTAAGACAGAGGTTTACAGCCGTATCACAGGTTACTATCGTCCGGTACAGAACTGGAACGATGGTAAGCTTCAGGAATACAAGAACCGTAAGGTTTACGATATGAAGAATTCTGTTCTTAAAAAAGCAGGAGTAAAGCTTGCAGAGGCAGAGACTAAGGCGGCTGCTTACACTGCAGAGGCAACAGACGGTTTGTATCTTTTCACAACAAAGACATGCCCTAACTGTGTTATCGCAAAGGAACTTTTGAAGGGTGAGGCATACCAGATTGTTGATGCAGAAGAAAATGCGGAATTAACAAGAAAATACGGAATCATGCAGGCTCCTACACTTGTGGTAATCGAGAATGGAGTAGCCAAGAAATATGTAAATGTTTCAAATATCCGCAAATATCTTGAAAGCAAAGCAGTACCCGTATAGGAGAAATTAATATGAATATGATAGCTGCAGTTGACAGTAACTGGGCGATTGGCTATCAGGGAAATTTGTTGGTCCGGATTCCTCTGGACCAACAATTTTTTAGAGAGATGACTACGGGAAAAGTAATAGTTATGGGCCGCAAGACCCTTGCCACATTTCCTAATGGTCTGCCACTTGCCAATCGCATAAATGTTATTTTGTCAAAAAATAAATGGTTTAAGGTTAAGGGCGCAGTTTGCGTACACAGCGTGGAAGATGCACTGGAATATCTTAAACAGTATAAAAAAGAAGATATATTTATAATCGGTGGAGAGAGTATCTACAGGCAGTTTTTGCCGTACTGTGATACGGTACATCTCACCAAGATTGATTATGAGTACAAGGCAGACTCATATTTTCCGAATCTTTCAGAGGATCCTGAGTGGGAAATGACTGCCGAAAGTGATGAGCAGACATATTTTGATGTGGAATATTATTTTCAAAAATATGAACGAAAGTATTGACTTTTTAAAAATATTGATAAATAATTGAAAAATAAAATTGGGAACGAAGTTTTCCAAAATAAAAACTGGAGGCATAATAATTATGTTAGATATCAGATATGAATTAACAAAAAATCCTAAGACGCTTCCGACACAGGATAATCCTTTGACATTCGGAACAATTTTTACAGACCACATGTTTGTAATGAACTATACAAAGGGACAGGGCTGGCATGATGCAAGAGTCGTTCCTTATGCACCGATCAGTCTTGAGCCGTCAGCAATGGTATTCCATTACGGACAGGAAATGTTCGAGGGACTTAAGGCATATAAGACAGACGATGGCAGAACATTGTTGTTCCGCCCCGAGAAGAACATTGAGAGAGCTAACAGAACTAATGAGAGAATTTGTATTCCTACAATTCCTGAAGAGGACTTTTTACAGGCAATCAAGGCTGTTGTTAAGACAGATGAGAAGTGGATTCCTACAAAGCCGGGAACATCTTTATACATTCGTCCGTTTATTATTGCAACAGATCCTTTCCTTGGCGTTCGTCCGTCAGATACATATTTATTTATCATCATTCTTTCACCGGTTGGTGCTTACTATCCCGAAGGACTTAATCCTGTTAAGATCTGGATTGAGGATGAGTATGTAAGAGCAGTACGCGGTGGTGTAGGTGAGGCTAAGACAGGTGCTAACTACGTTGCAAGTATGAAGGCACAGGATAAGGCTCATGCAGAAGGTTATTCACAGGTATTGTGGTTAGACGGTGTTGAGCGTAAATACATCGAAGAAGTTGGCGCTATGAACATCTTCTTTAAGATTGACGGAACAGTTATCACACCCGCACTCAACGGAAGTATTCTTCCCGGTGTTACACGTAACAGTGTTGTTGCACTTTGCAAGAAGTGGGGCGTTCCGGTAGAGGAGAGAAGAATCTCTATCCAGGAAATTTACGAGGCTCACAAGTCAGGCAAGCTCGAAGAAGTATTCGGTACAGGTACAGCTGCCGTAATTTCACCTGTTGGTACACTTCGTTGGGAAGACCATATCATGCAGGTACAGGATGGCGGAATCGGTGAATTCAGCCAGAGATTCTACGATACAGTAACAGGCATCCAGACAGGTAAGGTTGCAGATGACCTTGGTTGGACAGTAGAAGTTAAATAAGAATAAAAAATTATTTTAAGGGCAATCTATTTCCATAATATTTTTTCGGAGGAAGATTTATGTGGGGAATACTGATTGCCCTTATTTCAGGCGCATTAATGAGTATACAGGGTGTGTTTAATACCGAGGTTACGAAGAACACGAGCATGTGGGTGTCAAATACTTGGGTGCAGATTACGGCGCTTCTTGTATGTGTTGTGGGCTGGTTTGTAACGGGCAGGGAGAGCTTTGGAGGTCTTTTTAAACTCGAAAACAAATATATGCTTCTCGGCGGTGTTATCGGTGCATTCATAACTTTTACCGTAGTAAAAAGTATGTCACAGCTGGGCCCTGCAAAGGCAGTCCTGCTGATAGTGGTGTCACAGCTTCTTGTTGCATACTTGATAGAAGTGTTCGGAATATTCGGCGTGGAAAAGGTCGGATTTGAATGGAAAAAAGTTATAGGTATGCTTCTTGCAATCGCCGGAATCGTAATTTTTAAGTGGGAATAAAAATTGTACTTTCATGTCCTATCGCAATAAACTACGGCTGTACGGCGCACTTTTTAGTGGTGGTAATTATTATTTTTCTTGCAACTTTACGGTTTTAAGAAAAACTACAGCTTTTTGCTTTCCGCCCTTCGATTATGTGCCGCTCCGAGAAACTCATGGAATTGAAGAAGTTCAAGAATGTCGGGATTTAGTTATATTTTTATTATAGTTTTGCGAAGACAACATAGCGCTTTAGCAGAACTTACTTTACAAATGCTTCAATGACGCACGCCTCGCAGCGCTTGTTTGAGTAAAAAGGCGGCTATATGTTTTAGTAATAGATTAGTAAAAACAGCGAGCCGCCTTTTTAGGAGTTAACGAAGAGGCGTGCCAATAAAACATCGAAGCATGTAAAGTCTAGTTCTGCTTAAGGGCGTAGAGTTGCGAGCAAAACTATAATAAAAATATAACTAAATCCCAACAATTCAGAACTTCTATTCAATTCCAATCAGACAACTCTGCGCGGCACAATTAGGTGGAAAGCTTAAAAAGCTAAGTTTTTCTAAAAAACCTATGTTGTCTGCGAAAAATAATAATTATCACCTGCTAAAAGGCGCCATACAGCCGTAGTTTATTACGGGAGGACATGAAATTAAAAATTTTAAGAAAAGACTTTACAACCGTCCGGTATTGTGTTATGATATTGGGCGGTGCTTTATGCCCAAAAATAGAAAGCACATGCGTTGCTAATCGGGATGGTGCCTATGGTAACCCGACGGTGAGGCGCATGGAAGCAAAACCAAATGGAGGTAGAAATAATGAGCGTTATTTCAATGAAACAGTTATTGGAAGCAGGTGTACATTTCGGACACCAGACAAGAAGATGGAACCCTAAGATGGCTCCGTACATTTACACAGAGAGAAACGGTATCTACATCATCGACTTACAGAAGTCAGTAGGTAAAGTTGACGAAGCTTACAAGGCAATCTCTGATGTAGTAGCAGAAGGTGGTACAATTCTTTTCGTTGGTACAAAGAAGCAGGCTCAGGATGCTATTAAGAGCGAGGCAGAGCGTTGCGGTATGTTCTATGTAAACGAGAGATGGTTAGGCGGTATGCTTACTAACTTCAAGACAATCCAGTCAAGAATTGCAAGATTAAAGCAGATTGAGGCAATGGCTGAAGACGGAACATTTGATGTTCTTCCCAAGAAGGAAGTTGCTGTACTTAAGAAAGAGTGGGAAAAGTTAGAGAAGAATATCGGCGGTATCAAGGAGATGAAGAAGATTCCGGATGCTATCTTCGTAGTAGATCCCAAGAAGGAAAGAATCTGTATCCAGGAAGCACATACACTTGGTATTCCGTTAATCGGTATCGCAGATACAAACTGTGATCCTGAAGAGTTAGATTATGTAATCCCCGGTAATGATGATGCAATCAGAGCCGTTAAATTAATTGTTGCTAAGATGGCAGATGCTGTTATCGAGGCTAACCAGGGCGAGGTTAACTATGACGACGAGTTCGAAGCTGCAGAGGCTGAGGATATCGAAGAAATCGCTGCAGAAGACGCGGAATAATTATTAACTATCGGAGGATATGAATATGGCAAATATTACAGCTTCAATGGTAAAAGAGTTAAGAGAGATGACAGGCGCAGGTATGATGGACTGTAAGAAAGCTCTTGCAGAGACAGACGGTAATATGGATGCGGCTGTAGAATATTTAAAGAAGAACGGTCAGGCAAAGGCTGAGAAGAAGGCAGGAAGAATCGCTGCAGAAGGTATCGTTGCTACAATTATCAGTGCAGATGACAAGACTGCTGCAATCGTAGAAGTTAACAGCGAGACAGACTTCGTTGCTAAGAACGAAGAGTTCAGAAGCTTTGTTGCTGACGTTGCAAAGCAGGCACTCGCTTCAGATGCAGCTGACATGGACGCTTTCATGGCAGAGGCTTGGAACGCAGATACAGCTAAGACAGTTAAGGATGCATTGGTAGAGAAGGTTGCAGTTATCGGTGAGAACCTTTCAATCAGAAGATTCGAGAAGGCTGCAGTTGATAACGGTTGTGTAGTATCTTACATCCATGCAGGCGGCAAGATTGGTGTATTGGTAAAAGCAACAACAGATAATGCAAATGATGATGTTAAGGAAGCTCTTAAGAACATCGCTATGCAGATTGCTGCACTTAGCCCGAAGTATACAAGCAGAGACGAGATCTCAGCTGCTGAACTTGCTAAGATGAGAGAAATCACAGTTGACAGTGCATTAAATGATACATTTACACTTCCCATGCCGGTATTAAACGCATTAATTGCAAAGGCAGTTAATGATAAGGTATGGAGCGATGAAGATATTGCAATGTATGAAGAGAAGAAGGATAACATGAAGTATTTACCCAACTTCCTTACTAAAGAAGCAAAGGCTTCATTGGCAGAACTTGCTATCGCTGACAGAGCAACAATCTCTGAGAATAAAATTTTTAATGGTCTTGTTGACGGTCGTGTATCTAAGCAGCTTAAGGACATCTGTTTGTTAGATCAGACATATGTTAAGGCTGAGGATGGCAAGCAGACAGTTGGCGCATACATCAAAGAAGTTGCTAAGGCTACAGGCGTAGACTTTGCACTTGCAGGCTTTGTTCGTTTCGAGACAGGCGAGGGTCTTGAGAAGAAGTCTGAGAACTTTGCAGAAGAAGTTGCAAAGCAGATGGGAATGTAATCTGAACTTTTGTTTTTTGTTATTTAAAAGAATGAACCCGACCGGGAAACCGGTTGGGTTTTGTTGTAAATTATAATAATTGTATTCTTGTTATGTATAGGTAAGGAAAGGGTAAAGTAATGAATTATATTTCGTTGGGCTTTTTTTGTTCTGTTGCAATGGAATTGGAAAGGTTAGGCTTAAGAAAGGAATCGTCGCCATTTGACTGGTTGATTTCTGATTTTAAGGGAGTTATACAAGCTATTGATGACAAGTTTGAAGATTTTTTAGAGTATGATTTGTTGTTTCAAAATAAAGAAAAGCATGAAATATATAAAAACAGTAAGTATAATGTACATTTCTATCATGATTTTGACAAATATACTTCTTTAGAAGAGAAACTTCCGATTGTTAAAGATAAATATAATCGAAGAATAGCAAGATTTTATGATACAATTTCGAAACCGACACTATTTATACGGTATATTTCTGATGAAGAGCTTGAAAATGGAAAATCAAAAGAGTTAATTTGGATAGAAGATAATTATGAGTGGATTATGCAAGTTTTGAAATCATATAATGCTGATAATGAAATCCTCTTTATTGCAAATGAGGGGGTAATATCAGATAAAATTTTTATTTATAATGTTGAAAAAGATGACAATGATGTGGTGGCCAGAAAACCAATAGAAAAAAACCAAGAATTATGCAAATTCTTTGATAGTATTCAGGTAGAAGGAAGAGAAGAAAATATTGCACGGTATCTTAAGAAAGAAAAGAGTAAGAAAAGTAATTTAAAAAAAGTAAGAAAATATGTAAGGAAAATATTCTGTAAAGAATATATTCATGGAAGACAATATTAGCAATGTTTTTTTGTAAAAAAAATACAATATTTTCTTGCAAAATAATGCAACAGGTGCTATTATATGTTTGGAACAATTAAATAATTCACAGATAAAGGCAAAATTGTTGAAAAACAATGACGCAAAGCCAAGGGTCTAAAGCACAACAGACAGTGTCATGACAGCCGGTTGCCACGTGTGTTTACATGGGGTCTTTGTCTATTTTGACAAAGGCTTTTTTTGGAAATTACACGCTTTATCTGATGATGAACAATCATTTGGAGGTAAAGTTGTGAAGATGAGAAAGGTATTTATGAGAGTTGCGAGTTTATTTTTATGGGTGGTAATGCTAGTTGCGGCAGCATGTATGACTTATGCGGCTGAAGCCTACAATCAGGAAAGTAGTGTGATTGAGACTGCGACAACAGAGATGGGTTATGATTCAGCTTATGCGGAGACAACCGGGAGTACAGAGGATACTTTTGTTGCGGAAACGACAACGGAAGAAATTAAGGAAACTGTTTTGATTGAGCATACTGAGGACGATATTACAGTTATTCCGGATAAGTATAATACCGGCGCCAAGGGTAATTTGCAAGTCGCAGAAAAAGGTGCAGTGATAGATGGTATTCAATTTGTATCGGGAAATAATGATACGTATAATTGCTTGGATTTTGCATATCGTAATTTGAATGTTGAAGGAGAAGTTGTTTTTAAGAATTATGATTTCTCACAGTGGACTGTTGCAGCATATAATGAGTCGGGTGTAACGCGTAATATTACAGTTAGATTCGTGAATTGTAAATTTTCAAATTTCATTTCAGGGAAAGCAGACTGTTCTATTAATTATGAATTTGAAAATTGTACTTTTATTAATTTTATCGGCAGTAATGCAAAGTTTGATAAATGTATGTTTACCGGTAGTTTTTCTGATGGAATGGTACCTTTTCGAAATGTCAGTGTGCAATCATGCTATTTTTTTGACAAGACCGCAGATGATCCTGCAGGAAAGGGGATACACACTGATGGAACACAGATATATGGACATTCAGGTTTGGATGTAGAAAATGTTTTTTTTGATAATTGTAGATTTGAGATTCCGGCTATTGATATGGGGGATAACCGTGCGGGAGTTAACGCATGTATTATGTTACAAATGGAGCGTAGTAATGCCAATAATTTATCGTTTACGAATTGTATATTAAACGGTGGTGGCTATAGTTTGTATGCAGTAAGCAGAAGTGAAGATCTTGTGTTAACAAATGTGTTGTTCGAAAATATACGAATAGGTTCAGCAAATAGATTTGGTGCAATATATCCTAAGGTTAGCGACGGGGTTACATTTGAAGAGGTTACAGGAACAGACACGTTATATGTAAGTTCTGTGTGGAAAAAGGATGCAAAGACATATGTTAGTGTATCCAATGATACCTTGTTGGATAGAGTGCTTGTGATATACACTGAAAATAATACATATTCCTATTTGATACCGGCATGCCCGTCAGTAGACGAGGAAAAGGTTTTTTCAAATTATCCTTTTGATATACAGATTGAAATACCGGAAGATTGTGAATATGTTGTATGTTTTGATGCTTCAACAGAGAATAAGGTAACACAAATTCGTTTTATGAATTGGGGAAATGAAAATGTGTATTTGCCGGGAGACTATTTGGAAGAAATCTCAAGTTATAACATTTATCGTTCTGATGATATCATAGCATCCGGATGTTGCGGACAGAATGCGGAATATACATTGAGTAGTGAGGGTGTACTTACTATATTTGGAAACGGTGCGACGTACTCATATCACTCTCAAAAACCTGTTCCATGGAATGATTATAAAGGATACATTACTACTGTTGTGGTTGAAGAAGGAATAACATTATTGGGAGATCAGTTGTTTAGACACTGTACGGAACTTAATGCTGTTTATTTGTCAGAAGGTTTGCAGACAATAAAAACAAGAGTTTTCGAAGGATGTTCTTTTTTGGAAATTGTAGAGTTGCCATCGACATTGTATGAAGTGGGATATAATTCTTTCAGCAATGTTTTTATTGAAAAAGTATATTTCAACGGAAGTCAGGCGGAATGGGATTTAATTCAGATTGATGGAAGTAACAATATATTGACGGAACAAGTTGAATTTGTAGAAGTTGGTTTGGACGATATAGAATTGAAAGCCAGTGAGAAGGTATATGCTGACGAAGAAATATTGGGTAGAGGTGTTTGCGGTAAAGCTTGTGAATATATTTTCTTGAAAACCGGTGAATTGATTATTTTTGGTCAAGGTTCAACATATGATTATCATTCGGCAAATTTAGCACCTTGGTTCGAACAGAGAGACTATATAAAAAAGGTTATTATTGAAGAGGGAATTGAGCGTTTGGGAAATCAGTTGTTGAGAATTAGTGACAATATAGAGGAGATAGAAATACCTGAAGGTGTACAGGAAATTGGTGTGAATGTTTTTCTTGGATGTAAAGGGTTAAAAGGAGTTAGTTTGCCTGAAAGTTTGGAACTTGTTGGCGGATATGCATTTTCCGGAACGTCTCTCGCTACTGTAAAATATGCCGGAACATCGGAACAGTGGGGAAATATTAATATATGTCATAATAATAATGAGTTATTGGGAGCATATAATAACTAAGAAAGAGATGCAAGAGAAAACATATCAGAAAATTTTATGAATTATGAAGGGGTCGATATTACAAATATCGACCCCTTTTTGAGATTATTGAAACTAATTCCTCTTGATTTTGTGTAATATTCCTTTTGCTAAATTTGCCAAATATGTAAATTCTTCTTTTCTTCTAAACAATATAAAAAGTACCAGATTGGGGAAAATGCAACATATTCCGCCTCTAATAAATAATTGATATATTTCCGGGCCTTGATATAGTCCACAAATATAGTTTGTAGAAACGCACAAGAGAATCATCAATAGGAAATAAAATAGTAATTTTATCAAATATGGAAAAACGGATTTCTTGAAATAATTTTTATACAACACATAAGATTCTATCCAAATTGCAACGAAAACATAGCTGATGATTGTACCTAATTTTACACCGATAATTCCAAATATTATGGTTAAAGGTATAGAAGTGAGTAAATTAACGGATGCTTCTAAAAGAGGTTTGTATCGGTCATTATAAAATACTCCTGTTACATCTCGCATTATAAGTGCAGGAAGCCTAATACCTTCCAAAAAAAAGCAAATCACCAACACCAAAACAACAATTTGGTTGAATAGAGTATTTTTTCCTACCCATAATGTAATAAACGGTTGTACCAAAGTATATATTGCGGTAGCACAAAAACTATAAACCCAAAATGCAGCAAATAAAATATTGTTAAATATTTTTTCACTCCGTTCTTTATTGCCCTCGGCAACCATGTTTCCGACACTTGCATTTAAAGACCAAAGCACTTTTCTGAGAATAGAAGAAATATTATAAATTATCAGGTTATAGTTTGAGTAAATTCCCAATACGGTCAAACCTAATAGCTTGGACATAACAATACTATCGGTACTGTTTACTACAACTGTACCAATCTTATGAGTCATCATTGCCTTGATGTTTTTCTTGATTTCGTTGACATCTTCTTTGTCCAGCGGTTTGACATCTTTGCTCTTTAAGTAATTATATTTCTTATCCGCTATAAAAGAATTGATCAAATTCTCCAGAAAGGAAAAACAAATTTGAATCAGCAAATACACCAAAAAATTCCGTGTTAGGAACAAAAAGATAATTTGCATTGTCTTGCATAAAACAGAAACACTGGTAGATACCAATACTGTTACGTACTCTTCTTGATTACAAATGATTAGTGTTTTTTTGTATACAAGGAAATAGGAAATGGCGGAATTTATAAGATACAACAAATAATAAACCCGAATCATAGGGATGTCCGGCATCTCTTTTATTAAATATTGTAAAAAGGGAGTCAGCACTGTACCGACAACAAGAATAATGATTCCGATTCCTCTATATAATTTTTTGTATAACTGCATGATACTCTTAATTTTTTCGGTATCATTCTCTGCTACCGGTTTATAAAGTGCATACATCATGGCGCTTCCTACGCCTAATTCGGATAATGCCAATACACTTAAAATATCCGTAAACAAACCGTTTATTCCCAAATATTCTGTTGAAAGAAGACGGACAAAAAAAGCCCTGTTAACAAACTGGAATATAATATTAAAAATAGTACTGCCAAAAACAATCAATATGTTTCTGATACCATTCGATGTACGATTATTCTTCATACTTCGCGTCACCTATGCCTCTGCATTATTACCAACATTTTAGTCCGAGCTTTCGTTTTGCACGATACACTATCGTGCATGCACGTTCAATTAACGGACATGGTATAATATATAATTCTGGATAAAATATAAAATAAATGTTGCATCTCTTCTTGTTCTCTTTTAATAATCGCGTATGCTCTCCTTTTATCTTATCACACAGTTTCTCATCGCCCAATTCCTGCTTTACCAAATAATAATTTCTTTTTGACATTGCAAGATATTCCATAATGGTTACCTGTGCCAATTTTTCCTCCTTGTGTTCCTCATAAAAAGCTAAGCGTTCCTTCAAGGCTTTTAATGCACTCAACCTGGATGGGTTATATTGCTTGCGCATAATGCTGTTTTCATTTGTATAATAATAGTACAAGGGTGATTTTGAATATACAAGTTTCGAAATGTTATAATAAAGCTTATGAGCAATAAACTCATCCTCATGATTTACATCCACCGGGTAGCGTAACCCTTCAAATATTTCTCTCCTGTATAGTTTTCCCCATGGTACAATCCACGCATAATCTACAGCCATTTGCTCTAAGGGATAATATTTGTCACATACGGTATATTCTTCAACAACTTTTCCTAAGGGGATTTCTTCGTCAAATTTTAAATATCCCACCTGTGTTATATCGGCATTTCCTTTTTTGAGCATATTGTATAAAGTTTCGCAATACATGGGATGAACACAATCATCCGAATCCACAAAACAAATATACTTTCCGCTTGCGCTGTCAAGTGCTTTGTTACGTGCTTTCGAAACTCCGCCATTATCCTGATGAAATACCTTAATCCTGTTATAGTTCTCAGCATATGCGTCGCATATTTCTCCGGTCCTGTCCTTAGAACCGTCATTCACAATAATAATCTCTAATTCCTTATATGTTTGAGCTAAAATACTATCAATGCACCTATTCAAAAATTTTTCTGCATTGTATGCAGGAACCAAAACAGAAATCAACTCATCCATAGTAAAATCCTCGCATTCTATATATTTTCTTTGTATACGTTGTAATTACCAACACTTCAAACCCAGTTTTAGTTTAATATGATATATAAACATACAGACATATTTAAGAGCAGGATATGGAATGATATAAAGCTCAGGGTACGTAATGAATTTAATGCCGCATCTCTTTTTATTCTCACGAAACAGTTTTATATATCCTTCCTTAATCTTTCGGCAGACAGATTCATTGCCTAACTCTTGCTTTACAAGAAAATAATTTCTTCTACACATGGAAAGAAGTTTTAGGGTTGTTAACTGTGCCAACTTTTCTTCATTATGCTTTTCAAAAAAAACTTTCCGCTCCGCTAATGCGAGCAATACGCTTAACCGGGACGGGTTAAATTTTCTGTTCATAATGCTGTTTTTGTTTGTATAATAAAAATACAAGGGTATTTTACTATGCACAATCTTCGAGCATTTATAAAAAAGTTTATATGTGATAAATTCATCTTCGTGACTTGCCCCGATAGGATAAGTAATATCTTGAAACAAATCTTTTTTATACATCTTTCCCCAAGAAGTGAGCCATGAATAATCCGTCAACATTTGTTCCAATGGATAATATTTGTTACATACAATCGGTTTGCCATAATTATCAATATCTATCTGAGGTATTTCTTTTTGAAATTTTAATGTGGCTATTTTAGAAAGATCAGCCCCGTCATCTTTTATCATTCGATACAATTTCTCACAATATAAAGGGTGTATACAATCATCTGAATCAACAAAACATATGTATTTACCACTTGCTTCTCTAAGCAAAATATTCCTTGTTTCCGCTAATCCTAGATTTTCCTGATGCAAGACTCGGATGTTTTCATATTGCTCTGCATATTTATCGCATATTTCTGCAGTTCCATCTGTTGATCCGTCGTTCACAATAATTATTTCAAGATTTTTATGAGTCTGAGCTAATACACTTTCAATACATCTGGCTAAATAATTAGCAACATTATATGCCGGAATCAATACTGAAATCAGTTCATTCATTCTATAATCCTCCTGATTATATTGACTACTTATAAATTATACACTTGCCGAAAGTTCGTGTCAACTGACTAAAGGGTTGCAGGATAAATGCAAGGTATTTGTAAGAATGTTATAAATGAATTTTATTTACATTATAGCGTTACTGTGATAAAATTAAATGAGATATTTGTATGTATTTATAGATGTTGAAAGGGTGAGTTTATGGCAGACGAAATTAAAGTTATAAAGCTATATGAAAGTAAAAATCAGCTGACAACTGATGCGGTTGATAAGATTGTTGTAGAAATTTTTAATAAGCGAAAGGAAGAGTCGTTAGCTCAGACTATAGTGCTTACAGGGTGTTCTCCGCTTGTTGGAACTACGTCAACATGTATTGGACTCGGTATTGCGATTGCGACAACACAGAGAAGAACGCTGCTTATTGATTGTGACGTGAGAAAGTCAATTAAGTATAAAAAGTTAAATGATAAGACATCCGTGGGAATTGCAAATTATCTGGTACAGGATGTTGATGACGAGAACCTGCAGATTGATGACATTATTTACGCTACCAATATCAGTAATCTTTCATACATACCTTGCGGTAATTGCAATGAGAGCTCAACAAGAATTTTATGTTCGACAAGAATGGAAAGGTTACTTGAGGCGGTTAGAGATAAGTTTGACTGTGTGATTTTCGATTTTCCTTCTTTGGCAGTTGTTCCTGATGCACAGATTTTATTCAATGAGGTGGATGGTATAGTTTTACTTGCCGCGTTAGGTGAAACACGCAAGAAGCAAATTAAAGAAGCAAAGATGAAGGTTGCTCCGTATTTGGATAAGTATTATGGGATGATAATTAATAAAGTACGTCTTGATGTTTATAAGAAGAATGTAAGAGATTACAATTATTATTTTGTTGATAAGGAAGGCGAACAGAAATTTAAAGGTAATGCGGCTTATAAGAAATATAAGAAGAATGTAGCACAGACAGGAGGCGTGCAGGAGGATGAATAAGAAATTTTTAAAAAATGTAGTCGGACGAATGCTTGCACTGTCACTTTCATTTACTATATTGGCGATGAGCACAATAAGGGTAAATGCAACGGAACAGACGGAGCTTCCTAAAGAATCACAAACGGAAGTATCTGCGGAGACTGAGATTTTTGCAGCACCTTTAATTGTAGTTGATTATTATGAAATTACTAATGAAAAGATTGTGCCGGGTGAAGATTTTACTCTGAAGATGGTGCTTAAAAATTATAGTTTGAATCAGGCGGCAACAGGGGTATTGGTGGATATCAGTAATCCTGTCGGAGTTGCGCCTGTGTACGGAACGGTGTCGCAGGTATATATCGGAGATATCGGAGCGGGCGAGAGTAAGGAAGTTGTCATTGAGTACAATTCATGGACAACAATTGTTGGTGATACATTGGATTTTAATGTGACCATAGTAACTGATGCTAATCAAAATTATGTAATTTTAAGAGTTCCGGTAGGTGTGGATTCACCTTTTAGCATTATCGGTGTAACTGCACCATCTGAAGTGGAAGTTTATAATTTGGCTACTCTTTCTATTGCTTTTAAGGTACTTGGTGAAGAAAGAGTTAAGGATGTTGTGCTTACAGCAATGTCTGGGGATGTGCTTATCGGAAGTAGTCAGATTGGTATTCTGTCACCGGGACTTACCAAGACACAGCAATTATTATTAAGCTTTGTAGATGTTGGTGAGCATGTAATAGATTTAAATTTTGAGTATGTTGATGAAGAAGGTCAGAAAAAGATTATACCTATTACTTCGGCAATTATTTCTGTTGTTACAGAGACACCGGATGATATTATTGAACCGTTGCCAGATGATACAAGTAATGAGGATATGAAAAATATTCTCTTTTTGGGAATAGGCGGAATGTTGATTCTTGTTGTTTTCCTTGCAGTTATTATCGTATTGAGAAAAAATAAGTAGGAGGACAAATGAGCATGGATATTCGAGAGTTAGAATCAATGGATTATGATATTTTAGAGAATATAAAAACAGCTTTTTATCGCTTGTGGAAACAGAAACTTATAGTTATAATAATGACATTTGTCGGAATAATGGCATCTTTTATTTATATCGGGCTTGTGGGAGTACAAACTTACTATTCGACTACTGCGTCAATATATAGTGCGGCATATGGTTCTTATGAAGATTCAGCAGATGGTGTTGCAGTTATGAATACTTATGCCAGTTTGCTTGGAAGTCAAAGAGTATGCGAGAGGGCAGCGGCAACTTTGCAAGGATATAATTTAAGTGCGGCAAGTCTTAAAAGTATGGCTAATAGTGGCAGAATATATTTAGCAGGTGCCAGTAGTGATTCAAGATCGTATAGTTATAAACTTACATTAGTTGTGCATTCTTCAAGTTCGGAACATATCACTGAGATTGCCAATGCAATGGCGAAAGCTTTTGTTGATGAGATAAATGATTTTATCGGAACCAGTTCATTGCAGGTGTTGGATGAAGCGACAGGATACGGAGCATATAAGTCCCTTAATCCAATGCTGTATATTATTCTTTTTGCGGCAGCGGCAGGTGTATTAACTGCAGGTATCATTTTTGTAAAAGAATTTTTATCGGCCTATGTATACAGTGTTGCACAGTGTGAGCAGAACAAGGATTTAATACTGGGGATTTTACCTTATGACAAATAATAAATTAAAAATTCTTTTTGCGGCATCCTCGGGAGGGCATTTTGAACAGCTTCTTATGCTTAAACCGCTTATGGATAAGCATGAAAGTGTTCTTGTAACAGAGAAGACAGGATACGGTGCCGGCAAATTTGATGTTAAGACATATTATGTAAAGCAGATTAACAGAAAAGAACTTTTGTTTATTCCTAAGTTTATTGCTAACAGCTTTAAATCTCTTGGAATTATTATCAAAGAAAAACCGGATGTTATGATTACTACAGGGGTATTGGCGACAATTCCTCTTGCTTTGCTGATGAAGTTATTTAAGAAGAAACTGATTTACATAGAGTCATTTGCCAAAGTTACGTCTAAGACTTTGAGTGGCAAGCTTTTGTATAAATATGCCGACAGATTCTATGTTCAGTGGGAAGAGATGCTGAAACTATACCCTAATGCAATTTATAAAGGGGGTATATATTAATGATATTTGTAACACTTGGTTCACAGAAATTCCAGTTTGACAGACTACTGAAAAAGATAGACGAGTTGATTGATGCCGGCGTGATTATAGATAGGGTTATGGCGCAGATCGGAGCCAGTACATATATTCCGCGTAATTATGAGTATATTGACTTTATGGATAGAGAGAAGTTTGCTGCTACCATGGATGAGTGTTCTGTTGTAATTACGCATGGTGGAACAGGTGTAATTATCGGTGCGGTTAAGAAAGGGAAAAAAGTTATTGCCGTTCCGAGACTTGCAAAGTATGGGGAGCATGTAGACGACCATCAGTTGCAGTTGTTACAGCAGTTCGATGAGCTAAATATTATATGTGCATGCTATGATACGGAAGAACTCGGAGAGATGTATATTGACTTGGATAATAAAGAGTTCAGACCATATGTTTCCAATACACATGTAATAATTGAGTCTATTGAAGAATATTTACAGACATTGATATAATTTAGGGGCTAAAAGATGATTGATAAAGCAAGACGCGTTATAAGGAAGTATGTAGAGTTTGTAATTACAAAAATCAGGATATTGTGGGAGCAGAAGATTTTTCACTATGAGGACGTTACCGTCAAGTATATTCTCAAGAAGAAAAAAGCAGCAGATACACTTGTAATTGTTTTCAGTGCGTGTACACGCAAAGGTCTGAAGGCAAGATATAATTATGTTAAGACGCTTAATAATCTTGATTGTAACAGATTGTATATACTTGATGATTATGCAAAGGATTGCAGGGGCTCATATTATATGGGGCGTGATTTTAGGTTCAATGAAGAAGTTGCCGTAACGGAGCTTATCAAGAAAGTGATTGCGGAATTTGCACCTAGGAAGACTGTTTTCTGCGGCTCCAGCAAAGGCGGATATGCGGCACTTAATTTTGGTATGAAGTTTGATAATTCACATATGGTGGTAGGCGGACCGCAGTATTTTCTTACAGATTATTTAAAGCAAGGTAATGAATTCACACTGGAACATATTGTGGGTGAAAGTACTCAGGAGAAGGAACAGAAGCTTAATGTTTATTTGAGAGAGAAGATACAGGGTAATGATAAGAAGGCAACACAGAGAGTTTACCTGCATTATTCAAACAAAGAACATACATATGGGGAGCATATTAAAGATATGCTTACAGACCTAAAAAACTGTGATTATAATGTGATAGAGGATGTTGCGGATTATGCCAATCATTCGGATATAAGTTATTATTTTCCGGATTTTTTAAGAAAACAAATTGCGGAGATAATTGCTTTATAAGATATCATTTTGTTGGTTGCGAGTATGTATTTCAGGATAGAGTTGGAAATTGAGGAAGTAGATGAAAAGTTCGGTTATCGGAATAAACATGCAAAGTAAAGGAAAAATGAATAGTTTGGTGAAAGAACCGGAACTTCGGAATCTGAAGGGCCTTTTCTTTGTGTATGCATTTCTTATTATTGCGGGAATTGTTATGCCTCAGTATTTTGGAATACATATCGGTTATGACATAACCTGTTCAAGATTTGCGAATTTGCTTATTATTATTTATATGGTCTGCAGTCCAAAGATATTTACGCATTTTTGTAAAGTTACGGCTCAATGTGCTATTTTTTGGCCGGCAGCGTTATATTTGTGCGTTGCGGGATATACGATGGTATTTCGTGTAGATATTAATGCTTTTTTTCTTGTTTTTCTTGAAATGTTAACACTGTTTATGCTGATATACGGTATAAGATATGTAGTTGGATATAAGAGAGCAATAAAATGGGTTATTTATTGTGCGTATTTTTTAAGCGTTTATGGTTTTATAGAATATGCTTGTGACCAATCACTTTTTCTTAAATTTTTTAAAACAATGGCGACAGCTGTAGGTAATTCTTATCGTTCCGGGCATTATCGTATTATGGGACCGTGTGGGCATGCGTTGGCATATGGTCTGGTATTAATTTTGTTTATAGCATTTGCGTGCTTGGACGAGGAGCGTAATGAGATTAATTTGCTAAAACGCCCAGTGTTGCTTTTTATGCTGTTTTGCAATGTTTTTTTGACGGGTTCGAGGTCAACGCTCGGAATTGCAGTATTGGAAATGATTATTATTTTGCTTTTTAGTAAGCGTAAAAATATTAAAAAGAGTTTGTTGGGAGTGCTTGGGTTAATAACGGTACTTGCAGTGTTTTTATTGCTTTTTCATCAATCAAGTATGGGCAGATATATATTAGGACAAGTTACAAGTGTTGTGGATCAGTTTTTAGGTACAGAGTATGCGGCGCAATTTGGAGTGTCAACGGAGACATTACAAAACAGTTCGGAATATAGAGAGGTATTGCCGGAGATTTTTAAATTGGATTGGTTAAATCCGATTGTAGGCAGAGGTGCAAAGGGGTTTGGTGGAGCTGAGATAAATGGAATCTATATTCATTCAATTGATAATTATTATGTATTGCAATATATAAAATATGCGTATCCGGGTATGATATCGTATATCTTATTTATGATTGTGCTACTTTGCGTTTTGATACGAGATATAATTGAGAGCAAATCGGCATTATCTAAGATAGTATTAATCGGAGGATTTTGCTACTTTTTCAATTTGTGGTGGGTTGATGCTTTGCAAACATTAAAATATATGAATATAGCAATAGCAATTTTTTATGCATGTAGACTTGAAAGAAAAGATTTGTTAAGGAGACAAACACAAAAGTGAGTGGAGTGTAACGATGAAAAAAGTTAGTATTATAGTGCCTGTATATAATGTTGAAAAAGATATAGGTAAATGCGTCGACAGTATTATTTCACAAACATATAAAGACTGGGACTTGTGGTTGATTGATGATGGAAGTAAAGACGAATCACCGTCAATATGTGATGCGTTTGCTCAATATGATGAAAGAATACAGGTTGTTCATAAAGAAAACGGTGGTGTAAGTTCAGCAAGAAATAGGGGATTAGAAGAGGCAACAGGAGATTATATACTGTTCGTTGACAGTGATGATTATTTGGAATCTTGTGCATTGGAGAAATTGGTTGATGCAACCGATAAGGGAAAGGCAGATGTGGTACTTTGCGGATTTTATTACAGAATGTTTGAAGACAATAGCTATGTTGAGAATGTTCCCGATAATTATTTCGCAGGGAATAACAGTGAATTGATTGAACAATGTTTTGTGAACATGTTTCAACGTGATTTATTTAATCCGCCATGGAACAAGTTGATAAAGAGGAGTGTTATAGAGCAAAGAGGAATAAAGTTTAATGAAAAAATATCAATACTTGAGGATTTGGCGTTTTCCATACAAGTATTAGGAGCATGCAAGAAGATAGTTGTTTTGAATGATGCAGTATATAATTATGTTTTTAAATCACAAAACAATTTGGTACATAAATTTCATGCTAATTTTTTTGAAGCTTTAAAATACATGGATAGTTGTTTGTCGGAATATATATCTGATAATCAGGCAAATATATTAATTGATGCACAACAGGAATTTTTCATTAAAAAGATTTATGCATATTTGAGAAAGGTGTATACAGATTCCGGTTATGATAATAAAAGAAAATATCAGGAGATTTCTAAAATCTGTAGAGATGAAGATGTTCAACGATATGTAAGTCAATACAATGTAAAAGAGTTTAAGAAATGTGTGGCAAAATATTGTATAAAACATAAGTTGTGTATTTTGCTGCATTGGTTATATTTATTGACATAGTTTGTTTAAGTGAAGATAAATTTTATACTATTTATAACGGAGGAAGAGTATGAAAATCGCAGTAGCAGGCACAGGATACGTTGGCCTTTCCAACGCCATCTTATTAGCGCAAAATAATGAAGTATACGCAGTAGACGTAATACCGGAGAAGGTAGAGATGCTTCGTAACAAGAAGTCTCCTATCGTAGATAAGGAGATAGAGGAATATCTTGAGACAAAGCCTCTTAACCTTACGCCGACTCTTGACGGACGTGCAATCTATAAGGATATGGACTACGTTATTATATCTACTCCTACTAATTACGATCCTAAGCTTAACTATTTTAATACAGGGTCGGTAGAATCGGTTATTAAGGATGTTTTAGAAACAAGCGACAAGGCTGTTATGGTTGTTAAGAGTACGGTTCCGGTAGGTTTTACAGAGAAGATGCATGAGAAATATAATACCGACAGAATTATTTTCTCGCCGGAGTTTTTAAGAGAGGGTCGTGCGCTTTATGATAATTTGTATCCTTCACGTATTATAGTCGGAGTTAAGAAGAACAATCCTGAACTTGTTGAAAAGGCAGAGCAGTTTGCAGAACTTCTTTCGGAAGGAGCTATTAAGGAGAATATCGCAAAGCTTGTTATGGAGCCGACAGAGGCAGAGGCAGTAAAGCTTTTCGCTAACACATATCTTGCACTTAGAGTAAGTTACTTTAACGAGCTTGATACATATGCCGAGATGAGAGGGCTTAATACCAAGGACATCATTGCAGGTGTAAGTCTTGACCCCAGAATCGGAGATCATTATAATAATCCTTCATTCGGTTATGGTGGATATTGCCTCCCGAAGGATACCAAGCAGTTACTTGCCAATTATCAGGATGTGCCGGAAAATCTTATAGAGGCCATAGTATCTTCTAACTCAACCAGAAAAGATTTTATTGCGGACAGAATTCTTGAAAAGGCCGGTTATTACGATGATGACGGTGGCAGAGGTGGCGTATCAGGTAAGAAAGTAACTATCGGTATTTACCGACTTATTATGAAGGCCGGCTCAGACAACTTCAGACAGTCCAGTATTCAGGGTGTTATGAAGAGACTTAAAGCTAAAGGTGCCGAGGTTATAATTTATGAGCCCACACTTGCAGATGAGGAGTTTTTCGGAAGTAGGGTAAGTCACGATTTTGAAGAGTTCAAGAAGTCTTCGGACGTTATTGTGGCTAACCGTTATTCTGAGTTGCTGGATGACGTACAGGGTAAAGTGTATACAAGAGATATTTTTTCAAGAGATTAATGTTACAGAATGAAAGGACATAATCATAATGAATGTATTGGCGGAGTATTTATCAGAATTAGTTCGTGCGCAGTTGGAAAATACTAAACCTACCCCTATTCCGGAGGAGGTTACTGTTGAAGAGATAGTTCAGATTGCGCAGAAAAATCATATGAATTATTTGCTTTTAGGTCCGTTACTTCGTACGGATAATTTCCCTGAAGATTGGCTTAATGCTGTTAAGACAAAAGTGCTCAGAAGTATTATGCATACAGGTGTACAGGTAACAGAACTTAAGAAGATGGAAAAGTGCTTTGAAGAGAATGGGATTGCGTGTCAGCCTATGAAAGGTGCGAGAATGAAGTTTTATTATCCGGCACCGGAGATGCGAGAGATGAGCGATATTGATATTTTAATTCATAAAGACTCATTTGACAAAGCGGCTGAAGAACTGAAGAGTATGGGCTACGTACTTGATGAATCAATCAAGCATCATGATATTTATAAGAAGCCCCCGCATATGGTAATAGAGGCGCATCGTGCAATGTATGACAAGACGGTTGATTATACGCAGTATGAGTATTTTTCTAATTTGTCCAAAGCGGTATTGAGAGAAGGCTGTTCGTACATATATGATTTCACGACAGAGGATTTTTATCTTTACATGATTGCACATATGGCGAAGCATTTCTATGCCAAAGGCTGTGGAATACGTAATATCGTTGATATCTATGTTTATCGTAAGAAGTTTGCCGATGTGATGGATTACAAGTATGTGACAGAGGAACTTGCAAAGCTCGGTCTTTCAACTTTTACCAAGCATATGGAGAATCTTGCGGAGATTTGGTTGTGCGGTAAAGAAGGCGATGAATTCTATGACCAGTTGTTTGAATACATGCTCGACAGCGGTATTTACGGTAAGGATGAGAACGGTATCTGGAATAAATTTTGTGAGGAACAGATGAAGGATAAGGAACCTAGTCGTTTACAACTTAAATGGTGGTACTGGTTTCCGCCGCTTCATTATATGTCGGAGTATTATCCTTGGCTTGAAGAACATCCGCGCAGACTTCCGCTTGCGTGGGTGATTAGGGCGGTTAACGGAGTTTTTAAGAAAAAAGGAACCGACAAGCGCCATATGATTAAAGAAATCGACCAGGAAAACATTAAGATATATCAGAATATATATCATGAGATGGAATTTCGTTTTAAATAGGAGTAACCATGAAGGTAAGTCTTAAAAATTTTATTACAGATAATAAATTCAAAGCGGAGACGCTTTTATCATATTGGTATTCTGCGGTTTTTCGTTTGCAGATTCTTCTTATTAAACCCAAGTATCTTAAGAAGCACTGGGGAGAGGAAGGTAAAGAATCTCCGGAAGCAGAGACTCATGATATTTACAAATATGTGGCAAGTGTGTCTCGTATTGTTAACAGAATCTGTACCAAGACTTCATGGGAGAGTAAGTGCCTTGTAAGAGCTCTTACGGCACAGAAGCTTCTTAAGAGAAAAAATATACATTCAACGATGTATCTTGGTTGCAGACTTGAAGAAGGCAAGATGGTTGCTCATGCATGGCTTCGTGTAGGAGAGATGTATGTTACCGGCGGTAACGGAGCGGATTATGCTATGGTGGATAAGTTTTATATGTAATAGAAAAGCGAGGCATTTGCCTCGCTTTTGGTTTTTGGATTAATTATTTGATTACTTCGAACTCTTCACCAGTTTTGTTTCCGCCACTTGCATATGAAGCGTAAAGGTCACCTGTGTTCTTGTCTGTCCAATAATTGTCAATCTGATCAAGGTTCTTTCCACCCTGTGCTGTTGCGCTGATTTCAAGTTCTACTAATTCTGCATTTTCCCAAGCTTTCATTGTTTATTCTCCTCTTCACAAATTTATTGTTATTTAAACTCTATGATGCTATAATAACAGATGAGAATATATGTGTAAAGAAATGTAACAAAATTGTTAGATGTTGTTAGGAGTGTGGGAATGTATAGTTATTATATATATGGGTTGGATATAAAATCAGAGGTAAAACTATACCAGCTGGAGCAGTATGACAGCTCAAAAGAAGATGTATTTATACGTTACGGAGAAGTGGATGAAGGTATCAAACAGCTTATAGGGCAGGGTATTAACAGTTCTATGGCAAGAACAAGTGTCTGGTTCCGTAATGATATCGGTATCTTTGTAATTTCTGATGGTAATAAGATTTTGATAGAGCCGTACCAGGAAGCGGATGATAATGATATAGCATCTTTTGTTTTGGGGTGGTGTATTGCTTTTTTGTTTCAACAAAGAAATATGCTTGCAATACATTGTAGTGCGTTGGAGATGCATAATCAGGCGGTTTTTATAGCGGGAAGCAGTGGTGCGGGCAAATCAACCCTGACGCTTGCCCTTCTTAAAGCAGGATACAGATATCTTGCAGATGATATTGCAATGGTGGATTTGCAGGATGATTTGATGATACAGCCGGCTTTCCCTCAACAGAAGGTATGTAGGAATGTGGCAGAGAATATGGAATCGGACAGTCTGTTTTATATTAATGAGAAAAAGGATAAGTTTGCTTTTATAAATAACGAGGATTTTTGTCCGGAGCCCCGTAAACTTACAACGATTTTTATGATTGACAGATATGATGGTGGCGAACTTATTTTTGAAAGAACGACGGGACTTGCAAAGTGGAATGGTGTTGCAAGGAATTTGTTTTTGCTGGATGCATATATGTCACTTGATTTCCCGCCGGGTGAGAGAGAACGCTGTCTTGAGCTTGCAGGCAAGGTTGAGATGTATACAATAAAGAGACCTGACGGCAAGGATACGGTTGATGAGATTTGTAATAAGATTATAGATATTGTAAAGCAGAATGCCACTACATAAAGAGGAGGGACTATATGTCCGCGATTTGGGGAGTAATAGATAAGAGACAAGCGGTTTTGACAGAAACAGTAGAGCGAATGCAGCAGAGCATGCAAGAGTTTAGAATTGATAGATATGAAAGCATTGTAAGGGGTAATGCATATTTTGCCTGTGGGCATCAGCATATAACACCTGAATCGGAGACGGATGTTTCACCTGTGTATGATGAGGCTGAAAAAACATGGTTTACAGCAGATTGTTACCTGTATAACCGGACAGAGGTAATAGATGAAATATTAAATACCGATAAAACGGTTACTAAAGAGATGCTGGAAAAAAACGGCGATGCAATGTTGTCATACAGGGCCTACAAATGTTTTGGAGAGAGATTTATAGAAAAGCTTAAGGGTGCTTTTTCCATAGTAATATATCGGGAATTGGAGAAGGATATATTGATGTATACAGATCATCTGGCGCGCAGATATCTTGCGTATTATAATGATGAGTCTGTAATGTGTTTTGCGAGCGTATATCATCCGATACTGGAATTATTGGGCAATAATGTCAGTATAAACAGGGAATGGTTGTGTACAGCTTATTCGGATTGTACTGCCGATACGGTAAAGCTTCCGAGAGTTACGATATATGAGAATGTATTTCAGGTTGAGCCGGGGCATTATGTGAAGATTAATATTGCAACCAACAGAATAGAGAATATCTGTTATTATAACCCGACAAAAAAGATAAAAAGCCTGCCTAAGATGTCGGATAACGAATATAAGAAGCTTTTTATAGATACATTCAGTAAAACTGTTGAAAGTATGCTTAGAAGTGCCGGAGAGACCGGCATAATGCTTAGTGGTGGTCTTGATTCTTCTGCTGTTGCGGCGTTTGCGGCAATAACACTTGCTAAGGGCAATAAGAAGCTATATAGCTATACGTCGGTGCCGGGCAGTGATTTTCAATATGAAAATACGAAGTTTTTTATTGAGAACGAGACTGACATGGTTCTTGAACACAGCAAGATGCATCCCAATATTATATCGCGATTTATTGAAGCCGATACTGATAATTGTTTTACCAATCTTAAAGAGTATGTGAGGTTGCATAGGGCACCCGTAAAGCCGGTGCTTAATATGCCAAGTATAGTAGGAATGACTAAAGCAGCTGAGGCAGACGGATGTAAAGTACTTTTGTCCGGGCAAAATGGCAATGCCACAATATCATACGGCAATATTCTTACGTTTATATACCAAAAGTGTCTTAGCGGACATTTTCTTTCGGTATACAGGGAAGCTAAAGCTTTTTGCAGATTCAGAGGGGCATCTAAGAAAAAAGTGCTGTCGGTATTTTTAAATGCTGTTAAGGAAAAGCATTTTACGAAATTTTCTTTTGGAACAGATTGTTTTTTAAAGGAAAAAGATATCGAAAAATATAATATTAAAAAGGTTACAAAGCGAATTGAGAAGAAACAGGGAACAGGCTTTATTGATTCAAAGGAGCAACACATTAATTTTTGCTTTATGCCACTTGTTTTTCAGCATATGGGTTTCTTTGATACATATTCAGGGCTCAAATTCGGTATGATTTCTTTGGATCCCACACTTACAACGGACATGATAGAATTGTGCATGGGCATGCCGATTGAATGTTTTGTTAAAGATGGTAAAGAGCGACGTGCAGTTAGGGATTATATGAAAGGCTATGTCCCTGACAGAATTCTTGATAATCATCTCGGAAGGGGTATGCAAGCAGCAGATTTTGCCTATCGCGTTAATCGTGACTGGGATAAGATCCGTGAAGATGTGCTGGGAATTATTAATGATGCAGCACTAAAAGAATATTTTGATGAAAATAAAATCAACGAACTGATTAGTGAGGCAAAAGAAAAAGAGCATAACATGGATAAAGGGACTGTTGCAAAGCTTGCAGTGGTTAGTTCTTTGGTGCAATTCTTAAAAATGCATGGTGAAAATCGGACAAATTAAACAATCATTGCCAAGTATTCTTTTTTGTAGTAAAATATTATTATATTATTTTATATTGGGGATTGAGGAGGATAATGATGAACAGAACATCAACTATTACAATCAAAAGAGTTTTAAATGTAACGGACCTTGCAGGAGAGAAGGTCATGGTGGATTTTGAGAACGGCAAGTATTTTATGATTAAAGGTGTCGGTAATGATATCTGGGATATGCTTGAAGAGAATATTACAGTAGAGAAGATTATTGCAAATCTTATGGCAGAATATGATGTTACTGAAGAGGTTTGTGAGCAGGAAGTACTTAAGTTCCTTAATAGTTTGGAGAGTATCGGTATTATCGGAGAGGCTTAGGTTATGGGTAAAATCGAGAAAGCAAAGGCTTTATGGAAGGATAGGGATAACCAGATGCGATATATGCGCTGGCTACTTCTTTATTCCAAGCCGTATTTGGGACGAATAATATTTATGATGTTATTCAGTCTTTTGGGAACGGGCATTTCATTGTTGATGACCCTTATTTCTAAGAGGATTATAGATGATGCAATAGCCGGAACGGATAATATGCTTATTATGCTTATAGTGATTTATTTCGCTATGATTGTTTTGATGCAGGTGTTTGATGTTATATGGGTTATGGTCAAAACAATGTTAAACGAGAAGTTTACTTTCGGAATCCGTAAGCAGGTTTATGATAAAATTCTGGCGTCCAAGTGGCTTGATGTTCAAAAGTATCATACGGGCGATTTAATGACCAGACTTACAAGTGACGCGGGCAATATCGCGGATGGAATAATAACAACACTTCCGTCCATTGTTACTTTGATAATTGAATTGTTGCTTGTGTTCTTTACGCTGTTCTATTATTCGCCGTTATTGGCACTATTTTCACTTTTTATTGCACCTGTTGCGGCTGTTGTGAGTTGGTTGCTTGGCGGTAAGATGAAGAAGCTCCAGGTAAAAGTACAGGAGTCAGAGGCGGCATACCGTTCCTTTTTGCAGGAGAGTATTGCCAATCTTCTTATCATGAAGTCTTTTACCAATGAAGAGTATGCATCGGACAGACTTGTAGGGCTTAGAGAAGACAGGTTTTACTGGGTATATAAGAGAACTAAGCTTAGCATGGTGTCTTCGACAATTATGTCCATGACATTTCAGCTTGGATATATTGTGGCATTTACGGTTGGTGCGTTCCAGATAGCGGCTAAAGTAATTACATACGGAACAATGTCGGTGTTTTTAACACTCGTTAACAGAGTGCAATCGCCTATAATGCAGCTTGCACAGCATATACCGAAGATTGTATCCATACTTGCTTCTGCAGGACGAGTAATGGAACTTCAAAATATTGAAGAAGAGGAATATACGGCAGAGAATATTACGGCAGAGAATATCGGCATTAAGGTTGAACATGTATCATTTGGATATACGGACGAACCGGTGCTTGTGGATGTCAATCTTGACATTAAGCCGGGTGAGACAGTTGCTGTTGTCGGTGAATCGGGAATCGGGAAGACGACGCTTATACGTCTTATTATGTCATTTATGGATGCTGATGAAGGAAAGATAACTTTCTATAATTCGGCAGGCGAGAGTGAGACTGCTAATGCTGGTTGTAGGCAGTTTATGTCATATGTGCCGCAGGGTAATACGCTTATAAGCGGAACCATCCGTGAAAATATCCGTATGGGTCGATTGGATGCCACAGAAGAAGAGATGATAGAGATTCTTAAACTGGTAGCGGCATATGATTTTATTATGAAGCTTCCGAAGGGACTTGATACGGTTATCGGTGAGAAGGGACACGGTCTTTCAGAAGGTCAGTCCCAGCGAATTGCAATTGCGAGAGCACTTATCAGACGTGCACCGTTCCTTATTCTGGATGAAGCTACATCTGCGCTGGATGAGGCAACAGAGCTTGCCGTGCTTGAAGGTATTGCAAAGTTTGAGCCGAAGCCGACCTGTATGGTAATTACGCATAGGAAGAGCGTTCTTAAGTATTGCGATAAAGAGATAATGATTGAGAATAAAAAAGCGACAGAGATTTAATCTGTCGCTTTATACACATATGAGAGATAAGGAGAATAGAATGTATCGATATCGTTTATATGGTCTTAGTATAGTATCTGATTTGTATTTTCCGCAGCTCGTCGAGGAGACTGCTGATATGGAGGGGGCTCCGGAGATTTATGTCGGAGTTTGTGAAGTGCCGGAGAGTATTAAACATATTAGTGACAAGAAGTATGATTTTGGTGCAACTTTTAGTTGGCTTTCTAATCTTACGACATGGCTTATTGTAGAGAATGGAAATAGAATAGGGTATCGTCTTAAGGAAGGCGGTAAAGTACAGGCTCTTAGAAATTTTATTTTGGGTTTTGGTATGTCCATGATTGCCGCGCAGAGAGGAATTCTTTCAATTCATTGCAGTGCTGTTGCAGACGGAGACGGAGCAGTGCTTATAGCAGGAGAAAGTGGGGCAGGTAAGTCAACACTTACCACGGCTTTTTTAGAGCGTGGATATCACCTTATGGCAGACGATATGGCATTTGTTGAGACTGTTGATAAGAAACTTACATATGCATATCCTGCGTTTCCTTTTCAGAAGCTGTGCAGGAATGTAGCGATAGAGAAGGGCTATAATCTTGATGATTTAATATACATTAACGAAGATAAGGATAAATTTATGGTGCCGTATCAGGGAGAGTTTGGACTAGAGAAGATACCGGTGAAGGCGTTTATAATGCTTGGACTTACAAATAATGAGGAGGTTGAGATTAAGGAGATTGCCGGTTTTGACAAGTTTATAGTTTATGCAAATAATTTATTTTTAAGACATTTGCTCAGAGAGAGAAAGTATAATCCGGAGTTTGGACAGCTTTGTATTGAGATGGCTGCAAATGTGCCGACATATCGTATTGCCAGACCGATTGAAGGCGATAGTACGAAGCAGGTCGCAGAAGAGGCTTTTAGGATTGCCGGTACGGTTAGAAAATAAATTCTAACAATGTTGTTACATTTCTTTACTTTGCTTTTTTAAGTGTTATTATGATTACAAGAATAAGAGCTAAGAGCTCGAAAATATTATAAAGAAAGAGGTACTTAAAATGAAAAAGTGGGAAAACCCTATGGTAGCAGAGTTAAATATCAATGAGACAGCAGACGGATTATTTCCGGCAATGTATGAAGGAATCTTTGGAGATTGCCTTTGCGGAAATGATGACAATCATGGCCCCTTAACAGGACATAACGACGGTAAGGGTGATACACCGGAGAATAAGAACAGCTAATTTAATAATCGATAAAGTCCTTGCACTCTGTTGACAAGGACTTTTTTTGTATTGTAATATAAATTTATATAATTTATATATGTGTGGAGACGAAAATGAGTGGAATTTACGGATTTTGGGATCCGTTTGATAAAGCGGCAAGCGGTAGCCAGGATGTTAATAAATTGAGACTTTGGAATAAAGCATATGGAGATAAGTCGGAAGAATTATTTGAAGGTACAGGCTTCTCTTTGGGATGCTTTTGTGAAAAGCTATCAGAGAATGCATATGTAAGTGAGCCTGTCATAAAGTATGGTAGCAGATATGCAGTTGTAGATGCAGTGATTTATAACAGAGAAGAGCTTATAGAGTCAGGGGAATTTGAGTCCAACCTTTCTGATGAGGAATTATTGTTTTTATATACTGATAAGTTTGGATTTGAGGGTCTTAAAGACATCAATGGTGATTTTAGCGGTGCAATTTATGATGAAGAAAAATCAACGCTGACTCTTTTCAGGGATCACATGGGGATTAGACCTTTATTTTATTATACAGATGATAACAAAGTCATTTTCTCTACAGATATAAGAGGACTTGTGGCAATGGAGCAGGTGGATGTATCTGTGCGCGAAAGATGGCTTTGGGGTAAGATAGTCGGAGACGGAAGCATGAGTACGGAGAATACCGAGTTTGCACATATTTTTTGTGTGAAACCGGCTACATACATGACATTCAGTGTTAACGACGGAAGGATTAATTTTACCAAACAGGAATACTGGAAGTTAGGCAGTAAAAAGATTCGTATGCGTTCGGAAGAAGAATATATAGATAAGTTGCGGGAATTGATTACAGATGCTGTACAGAGAAGGCTTGCTGCAGTGACAGGACTTGTCGGGGCAGAGCTTTCAGGTGGACTAGATTCGGGGGTAATAGATATACTTATTAACAGGTTTGGAAGAGAAGCAGTATATTTTTCATGGTCAGTATCTCCGAATGAAATTCCAATGGCAGAATATGATGAAAGAATTGTTATAGAGGATATTTGCAACCAAGAGAGTATAGTATGCGATTATTCCAATGCAAAAATTGCATTTGATGAGGATAGTACAATTACACGGAAGATGAATCAGATTGGTTTGGATATTGATTTTAGTAAGGCATTTGTAAATGCATATATTATGCCACCATATACCAATACGATACAAATTTGCAATACGGCAGAGTATGTTAATAAAAAAGGCGCCAGAGTAATTTTTACAGGACATGGCGGCGATGAAGGGGTAAGTCATCGAAGTAACCCCTACGAGCTGATTTATCATAAGGAGTATATGCAATATCTCAAATATATGTGGTCAACAACGAAGGGGAAAAAACATAGGCTATATGTTACTTTTTTGAGATGTCGCACGAATCTGAAATATTCAAGGAAGAAGCTGTTGAATGCATATGAAGGAGTATTTGGAGTTGGGGATATACTGAAAGCAAGTTTTTTTGAAAAATTTGACATTAATGACCGTCCGCCTTTGAAATTTGCGTATGATTCAATTGCCTATATTGAAGACGGAGGTAGTCGCAACAGACTTGATGTAACAGCACTTTATGGTGCGTATTCCGGTGTAAGGTATTTGGTGCCGTATCTTGATTACAGAGTAATTGATTTTGCTGTTTCCATACCAAGACACATGTATCTTAAGAATGGCAAGAGCCGTTATATCTTCAGAGAGGCGTTTAAGGATATTATCCCGGAGTCTCTTTATAACAGAGATATAAAGGAGTCACCGAGTTGGAATAATCAGGTTAGCGAACCTGAAAAGGAAAGTGATTATCTTTATCGCAAGCAGAAAACTCTTTCAATGATTGACAAAGAGTATTGGAACAGATATTTAAACTGGGAGATGCTGGAGAGATGGGCGAGTCAGAAAAAGTCTGAAGCGGATGAAATGTATGATAGAGGTGTATTTATGTGTCTTGCTGAGTGTTTTAAACTTCAAAATCTTATAGTGCGTTCTAAGGACGTAAAAGAAGTTGCTGATAAATAACAGCAAAATAAAATTCTTACATTTTTGAAATAAGTATTGCATTTTGCTTTGGCATGGTTTACAATACAGTCAAGTTAGTATGAATAGTTGTGTAGACAGTGACTCTTAAGGAGGATATAGATATGAAGAAGACATGGAATAGCCCGGAGGTTCAGGAACTTACGATTCAGGCAACAGCTTGGTGGGGCGGTGGTCCCGGATATGATGGCCGTGGTGGCGGAAGACCTGGCAATGATTTTGATAAAAAACCTAGTTGGGGTAGTAACAGTGGATCCGGCAATAGTGACCTTTGCAGATGCGATGGTGGAACAAGTCCTTGTAATAAACATCATGGTTGGGATGAGGATTTCGAATCATAATAAGTTAAAATTAACCTGTGTACGTTTTGTACACAGGTTTTTGTTTTGCAGTAAATAACAAATTAAATCAGTTTTAAATTTTGCAGCATGGATATTCTGTGCTGCATTTTTTTGTTGTGCTGATATTCTAACGGGGCGATTCTTATGGGAACAGTCCCGCCGTCAAAAGTGATTTCTTTAAAGAGTTCGCCTGACTTTTCCTCACGTATTTCAATATATCTTGCAAAACGGAAGAAGTAATGCGATAACTCATCACTGTAGGAGCGTGCTCCAAAGTTAAGGATATCCTGAAGTAAATCATCAAAGTCTTCGTCAGAACAGGCATCTTTGCCACACATAATATTGCTTGGCACATCAAAGTGTTTAATAAGTATGGAGTACAGCTGTCTGCAAAAATCGGAATATCCGAGGGAATCTATAACGTCATTCATTTTTTGCCAATCAATCTGCTCATAATAGGCTTTAATAAACAAGGCAGTATCAACCAGATATCTCGCGGAAAAACCATGATATACGATGTGTTTTACCATGTGGAAAATCTGGTATATAAGGTGTTCTGTGTAGTTTAAAGTTTGCAAACTTATTCCGCAGAAATCTTCGTAAATATTTTTCTCGGGGGAAGACAGCTTAAGTGCCTCTAATATTTTAAGTTTGGCACCGTGCAAATCCTCAAAAAGCGAAGTGTGAATCTCAAGTTTATGAACCTGAAAATCGTCTTCTTTGTATATGTAAGTGTACACATTCTCTGTGTCTACGTCGGCCTGATGATAATAACCAAGCTCCTCGAGTATGGAGAAGACTTCGTTAAGTTGCACCGAATCGACAAGAATATCGGTGTCGGAACTGTTGCGCATTGCAAAATCAGGATAAAGTTTTGCGAGCAAATATCCCTTGAAAAATGTCAGCGAAATACTGCGTTCACCGGCAAGAGCAACTATCCTCTTAATCAAATCAAGTTTTTTATATTCAAGAAAAACCGCAGAAGCAGCTTCGGATTTCCAATACTGAAAGAGTTGCTTTTCACTGTCTGAAGAAGGTTGCAAGGCAGAGTAAATGCCGACTGTAAGCGGTATAAGCTTGTTTAAACGTGCAAAGGTGTATAAGGCTGTAAGTGGCATGTTGTTTAATATTTCTTTGTCAGAAAGTGTTTGGGTTGCAGCATATCGCAAAGTCTCGATATAACAAGCTGTATGCATGTTTGCTTTTGCTTTCAGAGTGCCGTATATAAAGTCTTTTATCTCGGGAAGTGTATTCCTGTTTGACGGGCGATTTACAAGGAAGACGTCGCAGTCTTTTATTAAATCTACGCATAACTGAAAACCTTCGGCAGAAAGTCCGATATTTGGGATTATACAACCGAGATACAGGTTATTGACAGTTACAGTAACTTTTTTAAAACCGTCTAGCTTTTTAATAATCAATTCTCCGTTTTTCTTAGCATTTGCTTCGTCCGTATCATCATACTTCTTAAGATAAATAAAAGTACTAGCCTTGTGAGGCTCAGAGGAGTAATCATCCGTATGAAGAATGGCGAACTTGTCTTTCTCGGGGTCAACATAGAGAAGATCATCCAAGTTGTAACCTTTTTTGATAGCGGCATCCCTGCATATTTTTTGCTGAGGAAACGCAGGGTATACAAGTGGGTTATGATTCTCATCGTAGCCTATAGCAACTACGTCATCACTTAACATTATCGCTCCATCGGTAATGAGTTCGTCCGTAAGAGTGGATTTGCCGGCACCGCTGTCGCCCGCAATCAGGACGCATTGGTCATTTATCACGACACTTCCGCAGTGTATGGCAATACGATTGTTAAGATGGGCGTACATGGCAATACCGTAGCCGAGAACATATTGCAGCAAATAGAAAACATCTTTATCAGAGGTGTTCTGCGCATAAATCCGACCGTCACCGTAAACGGCCAGAGTCCCATAGTTGTTATTCATCCAAAAATATCCGTTCTTACATGCAATGCACGGAAATTCAGTTGTTTGTGCTACTTCTTCAGTTACTTCCTCCGGCATCTCGCCGATAATGATATCGACATCATAATCATCTGTAGCCGGCACTTCATAAAGCTGTTTGATTTCATATTTACATCTGAAAGTATATCCAAAGACTTTATAGTAGTACATAAAATCCTCCTAGTCTGCAAGAAGGCAGGGCAGTGTAAATGAAAAGCAACTGCCTTCACCCATTTTACTTGTGCACGAAACAGTTCCGCCGTGTCGCTCGATAATAGCTTTTACAATAGAAAGTCCCAGACCGCTTCCTGTTTCCGAACCCGGTGTGCGGGCGGAAGAAACTGTGTAAGTTCTGTTGAAAAGATTGGCAAGTGCTTCCTCGGGAATGCCGTTTCCTGTATCAGTTACAGATACTGTAAGGAGAGAATGCTCATTATCTGCGAAAGCCTTTAATGTGATATCAGAGCCTGCAGGAGAGTATTTTGCGGCATTAGTAAAAAGATTGTCAAGTACGCGGACAAGCTTCTGTACATCAATCGAAACCTGACAGCAAAGTCCGTCTTCAATATCAAGTATCATATTGTGATTGTCATAGCGTGAATCCACGATAGCATCATAAAAGTATTCTTCAAGAAACATTCCGGCGTCAATAGTCTCAAACGCAAGCTTCCTGGACGTATCCTCCACACAGAAAAGATAATACATGTCTTGTATCAGGTTCTCAAGTGTCTTGGTGCGTCGGTCAATCAGCTTAAGAGAAGATGAGTAGTCGTCTTCGGTCAGATTCTTGCTGTTTACAAGATAATCCACAGCGCTTCTGATAGCTGTAATCGGCGCGCGTAAATCATGTGAAATATTGGCAAGCATTTCGCTACGCTCTTTCTGAAGCCTTTGTAACTCACGGTTACTTTCCGAAAGTTCGGTGGTAGTCGCAAGAAGCTTGGCGGAAAGAGATTCTATTGTTTCACTTTCAATAAGAGGTTGTTCAAAAAAGTTCTTTTTCATATAATCACCTGAATCAATGTACGATAAATTTGTAACCCTTGGACCATACTGTCTCAATCATATTTTCAAGGGTATGATCAATGGTCATTTTCTTGCGGAGTCGGCTCATATTCACCATAACGGAGCGACGGTCAGCTTCCTGATATGTACCGAAAAGTGCTGTACCAAGCTCCTCGAAAGTAACTTCCTTGTTGGGATGTGTCGCAAGATAAAGAAGCACCTCATATTCGCGGTTAGCGAGAAGTAAGTCCTCGTCTTTATAAAATGCCCTGTGGGCAAGCTGATCTATGGTTAGTCCGCCAAAGGTCAGGATGTGAGATTCTTTTTTGGGTGCTGAACGCACAGATCTGCGCAAGATTACATCGATTCTGGCTTTCAATTCGCGTAAGCTGTAGGGTTTAACTATGTAATCATCGCCGCCTGTTACAAGTCCGTTGATTTTGTCATCTTCAGAGCCTTTGCCTGTAAGGAATATAATCGGTACGGAAGAGAAGGTGCGGATTTGTGAGCAGACTTCATAGCCGTCCATTCCGGGCATCATTACGTCCAAAAGAATACAGTCGGGTTTTACTTTTTTTGCATATTCAATTCCTTTTACGGGATCGGCAGATGTATAGACTGTGAAGCCTTCTTCCGTTAAATATTTTTTGTTGATTTCGAGTACTTCCGCATCATCATCAATCAGTAGTAATTTAGCCATAAAACTTCCCCCAAAATATATGTTTTTTATTGTAATTACTTGAGTTCAGTATAACATAAGAGCGATGTAATTGTAAAATAAATTATGGCTGTGTCGTGCAGGAATTGGATGATTGGGACTAAAGTATTATGTGGATGTTTCCGATATATGTATTGTAAGTATTATGCGCAAATATTACAGTAATTTTTCGATTTGAACGGTTATGATATGGAGGGATATTATGAGAATTGAGGCAAGTTCCATAAATATGTCATCGGAAAGGACATACAGCAGCACCTTTTCCAGAATGAGTGCAAGTATGCTGACTACAGGCGAGCAGGCTGCAAAGCTTGAGTTTTCTGATGAATCCAAGACTCTTATGGAGCAGATGCAGGAGAATCAGAAGAGAATGCATGAGGAGCAGCTTGCCAATCAGAAAAACAACCAGCAGAATGCACTTGAGAATCTTTTTATGCAAAAGAAGGCTGAGATGAACAGTGATTTTCCGAAGCTTGAGAGTGAAGAAGATTTTTATATAGTGCTTCTTAAGAAAATTCTTGCTGCGCTCAGGGGCGTAAAAGGAATCAGCGCAGGTGGAGAAAGAAGAGAAATCGGAAAGGTGGACACAGGCTTTAAAGATACCATGCGCGGTTTGATTAAAGGAACCAATCTTGCAGGGGAAAATGGTGGTGTATTTTCTATCGGTGGTGTTCAGGGCAGAAATATATCATCGGGTGTTGGCGGAACGGTTTGGACCAAGACGACGGTCATGTCCACATTCTATGCGGAACATGAACATACGGCATATCAGGCGGATGGTATTGTAAGAACTGCTGACGGAAGAGAGATTAACTTTGGTGTAACGCTTGAGATGTCACGTTCGTTCTGCAAGGAATACGAGGAGCTTACACAGTATTCATATGTGGTGACGGACCCGCTTGTTATCAATCTTGATACCAATATTGCAACTGTAACTGACCAGAAATTCCTGTTTGACCTTAATTCTGATGGAGAGGAAGAGGAGATTTCATTTGCGGGTGAAGGCAGCGGATTCCTTGCTCTTGATAAGAATGGTGACGGCAAGATTAATGACGGCAACGAGCTTTTCGGAACGCAGTCAGGCGACGGCTTTAAGGATTTGGCAGAATACGATATTGACGGTAACGGCTGGATTGATGAGGCTGATGCGGTGTTTAAGAATTTGAAGGTATGGACAAAAGATGCTAATGGCAATGATAAGCTTGTAGATTTAAAGAAAGCAGGAGTGGGAGCACTTTATCTTGGGCATGCATCGACGCAGTTCTCTCTTAAAGAGCTTGAAACTAACAAGACAAACGGAATCATCCGCTCAACAGGTGTTTACTTAAAAGAAAGCGGCGAGGCCGGAACAATACAGCACGTAGACCTTGCAATTTAAACAAAATACATTCTCTTTAAAAAATTATAGGGGTGTTGCATTTTTGCAACACCCCTTTTGCTGCCCGCGCCGCCGTACAGACCGGGTGAATTACATTTTTCATTTTCGCAGACAACAAAAGGCTTTTAGAATAACTTTGTTTTTTAAGCTTTCCGCCTAATTGTGCCGCGCAGAGTTGTCTGAGTGGAATTGAATAGAAGTTCAGAAAAGTCAGGAGTTAGCATATTTTAATTTATGATTTTACTCGCAACTCTACGACCTTAAGTAGAACTAACACTTTATGCGCTTCGATGTTTTATTGGCACGCCCCTCCACTAACTCGTAACAAGGTGATAGTTAAATTATTTCTTGCCAATGAATTAGAATCACCTTGTTACTCAGACAATACTTGCGGCGCGGGCAACAAAAAAGGGTTGTGCAAAAATGCACACCCCCCTGGTTTTACGCGCCAAACCATTGCTCATATACAGCATATATTGCTATCGCAATTGCTCCCGCATTCAGGGAACAGCATAATTTAAAATGATGAACATTAATTATTTGGACAACTCCCCAGTAAATAAACACTGCAACTACCATGGTAACAACAAAAAGTACGCTGTTACAACGTTTTATTAAGACATCCTTGCCGTCATAATCCTCCGGACCGGCAAGCCACAGAATAAAGCGTTTGATGGGAATCTTAATAATCATCATCGCAACAAATGTAATTGTTCCGACAAAAAAGGCTATTACATTATTCATATTCGTCGCCTCCTTCATCATGGACAATGCCAAGCTGGTCGAAGACAGCATATTCGCATAACGCAAAAACACCGCTCATGATTGCGCTTGCAAAGGAAAATTCAATAAAGGGAGATGCAAGCGACACAAGGAAAAACATACAAAACGCAATGAGTACTGCTAATAAAATCAGAATCATGTTGTAGTGCTTAATGTATGTCCTGCGCTTATCCGTTAATCCCGGATTAGCAGCTATTTTAGCATCCACGTGATTGCGGATTTTTCTTTTGATTGGATCTTTGATAAGATACATCAAAAGTACCGCCAGAAATCCGGCAAATACGGCATGAATATCATATCTGTGTGAATTGATATAGCTTAGAATTTTTCTCATAAAAAAGCCTTTCGGAAATTATTCATTGTTATTAAGATTGTTAAGAACATGAGCCTTAAGCGCCGCAAAAGTCTCGTCACTTATGCAGTGCTCAATCTTGCAGGCGTCCTCGGCAGCAATCTCGTGGTCAACGCCAAGCTTTTCAAAAAGCTGTGTAAGTATAGTGTGACGCTCATATGTCTTCTCGGCGATGCTGATACCGGCTTCGGTAAGATGAATAAAGCCATTCTCATCAACGGTAACATATCCTGCCTTCTTAAGAATACCGATTGCGCGGCTTACGCTGGGCTTAGAGTATCCCATATGCTCTCCAACGTTGATTGCGCGGACCTGCGAGCTCTCTTTTGATAATAAATAAATCGTCTCTATATACATTTCACCTGATTCTTGTAAACGCATAAAAACTACCCCTCCTGTTGTACAAATATTTTATGCCTATAAGCATAAGATATAATGTTGATACATAATATATAAACGCAATTACATTTTACCATGTATTTCAAAAAGAATCAAATAATAAAATCATGTAATGCCTGAAGGTGGAGCGGAATATGATAAAAAAAGCGAGAAAATAGGAATATTTTATCAAAAAACGCTTGACAGGTTTTATATGCGGTGCTATCATAACGTATGGTTAGGAGAGGCTAACTTTTATTTTTGTAATGAAATTAGCGTGTGCTAACCGGCTTTCGGATGATAATCCCGAAATAGGAGGAAGATATGAATTTAACAGAAGCCGAACTCGGTGAAGAGTATATCATTAAAGAAATTCAGACAGATGATGAAGAGTTGAATGCGTTCCTTTTTTCGTTAGGCTGCTATGCGGGAGAGCCCATTACAGTAGTTTCACGTAAGAAGAGCGGATGTGTCGTTTCGATTAAGGACGGCAGATATAACATTGATAATCAGCTGGCGGCGGCGATTATAATATAATTTTTAAGAGATGTTTTTTGTGATATATATTTTTAATCCAAGGTTAGCATAGACTAACACAATGCCGAAAATGTCCTTCGGTAGGAGAGAACATCTATTTATAGGAGGAAAAGAAATGAGAATTGCTTTGACGGGTAATCCGAACAGTGGTAAGACCACCATGTACAATGCGCTCACAGGTAGAAAAGAGCGTGTGGGTAACTGGGCAGGTGTTACCGTAGACAAGAAAGAAAGCCCTATTAAGAAGAGCTTTTATGATGGAGCAGAGGAGTTAATTGCGGTAGACCTTCCGGGTGCATATTCAATGTCTCCGTTTACTTCAGAGGAGAGTATTACAAGCGGCTATGTTAAGAATGAAAATCCCGATGTTATCATCAACATCGTTGATGCGACAAACTTAAGCCGTAGCTTATTCTTCACAACACAGCTTTTGGAGCTTGGTGTTCCTGTGGTAGTAGCTCTTAACAAGAGTGATATCAATGAGAAGAAGGAAACAAAGATTGATGTAGCAATGTTGTCTGAAAAATTGGGATGTCCGGTTATTGAGACTGTTTCCACATCAGCTGACGGTTTAAAGGAAGTTGTTAATACTGCTGCCGGCTTAAAAGGCGCAAAACAGGCAGCTCCGTATACGCAGGGAGATATTGATTTCTCTGATAAGAACGAAGTAATCGCTGCTGATAAAAAGCGTTTCACATTTGTTAATAAGATTGTTGAAAGTGTTGAGAAGCGTAAGATTGCAACAAAGGACAGAAATATTAACGATAAGATCGATGCAGTTCTTACCAATAAATTTGCGGGTATTGCAATTTTTGTTGTTGTTATGTGGTTTGTATTCTGGGTATCGCAGTCATGGTTAGGACCTATGATTGCAGATGTGCTCTGTGGTTGGATTGATGCGTTCGGTGGTTTTGTAGCAGAGAAGGTTTCGGGAGCTTCGCCTATTTTACAGACAATCCTTGTAGACGGCATCATCGGCGGTGTAGGTGCCGTAGTTGGTTTCCTTCCGCTTGTTATGGTAATGTATTTCCTTATTGCATTGCTTGAAGATTGTGGTTACATGGCTCGTGTTTCAGTAGTTCTTGACCCGATTTTCAAAAGAGTAGGTCTTTCAGGTAAGTCAGTTATTCCGCTTGTTATCGGTACAGGTTGTGCAATCCCCGGTATCATGGCTTGCAGAACAATCCGTGATGAGAGAGAAAGAAGGGCAACAGCAATGCTCACACCTTTCATTCCTTGTGGTGCTAAGATTCCGGTTATCTCACTTTTTGCAGGTGCATTTTTCTTCCCTAATAAAGGTTGGGTTTCACCGCTTATGTATTTTGTAGGTATTATTTTGGTTTGGTTAGGAGCTTTACTTGTAAAGGTTATTACAGGACACAAGTACAGAAAGTCTTTCTTTATCATTGAGCTTCCCGAGTATAAGATTCCGAGCCTTATTAATGCTGTTATGGTAATGCTTTCAAGAGCAAAGGCATATATCATTAAGGCGGGTACAATTATTCTTGTTTGTAACGCAGTAGTAAGTATTATGGCTTCATATACATGGACATTTGCAGAGGCGGCAGAGGATGCAAGTGATTCAATTCTTGCAAGCATTGCTTCTCCTTTTGCAGTACTTCTTATCCCGCTTGGCTTTGGTGCATGGCAGCTTGCGGCAGCGGCAGTAACAGGCTTTATTGCAAAAGAAGAAGTTGTTGGTACACTTGCAACAGTATTTGCAATCAGTGCAATTGACGAAGAATTCGTGCTTGCTTCATCTGCTTATGGTCAGGGTACTGAGATGTTTGGTATTACAGCAGTAGCAGGTCTTGCATACCTTATGTTCAACCTTTATACACCTCCGTGCTTCGCGGCTATCGGTGCCATGAACTCAGAGATTAAGTCTAAGAAATGGTTGTTTGCCGGTATCGGACTTCAGTTTGCGGTTGGTTATGTAGTTGCATTTCTTGTATACCAGGTTGGTACACTTGTTGTAGATAAGACTGTAGGCGAGGGCTTAATCCCCGGTATTATCGCCGTAGCGGCAATCATCGCAGCAGTAACTTATCTTTCTTTAAGAACTAAGAAAAAGACAGAAGCAGAGTATGCAAACAAAGCAAAATCAAAATAATACATAGGTGATTGTATGGAAAGTTTTATTGTTGGTCTTATCATTGTGGCTATCGTAGGTGCTGCAGTAGCATATATAATAAAAGAGAAAAAGAAGGGCGTAAGGTGTATCGGCTGTCCGTCAGCAGGTGCGTGTGCGTCTAAGAATAAAGGCTCTTTGGAGGGTGGATGCGGTTGCAACGGAAGTTGCGGTTGTCACGCGGATGAGGAATAATAAAATACTATAGTTTATCTTGTGGGTGGAAATTAAAATGTCGAAGGCAGATTCAAAAATGTCTTCGGCATTTTTTGTGAATAAAATAAAAAGCACCATAAAAATACGCATGAAAAAACGTATATTTTAACAAAGAGAATACAAATTCTAAAGATTTGTTTAAGACCGCCATATGTGCTTGTATTTATGTAAAAATCTGATACAATTAGAATGGGTTTTGAAAAGAAACCCGGCGGAATAAATTTAACAAGGGGAAAGAAAGATGAGTAAGAATTTTAAGAGAATCGCAGCTGTATTTATGATGCTTGTGCTTGTGGGACTTGTGCCATTTGCATCAGGCGATAATACGGTGTACGCGGCAAAAGATAAGGATTTTAAGGTTGATATCCGGTGCGGATATGACAATAGTATACAGGTAAGATGTTATGTGCCTTTTTACATAACGATAGGGAATACCGGCGAGAATTTTGACGGCTCCGTTCAGGTAATTACGCCCAAGAACGAATATAATGTTATGTATGAGAAGGATGTTTCCCTTGCAAGAGGAACCGAGAAGACGGTAATGCTTACGGTTCCGATTATGAATTATACGGACAAGGTTAATGTGCGTATCGTTAACCGCAAGGATAAGGTTGTGTGGAGCGAGAGTGTAAAATGTAATGTTTTGTATTCGCTTACTGATGTAAATATCGGTGTGCTCAGTGATGATTTTACGGCACTTTCATATATGTCGGGACAGCCTCTTTTCAGCTACAGCGGACTTACAACCAAGATATATGAGCTAAATGAGAATACTATGCCGGAGGAGTGGATGGCACTTCAGATGCTGGATGTTGTTGTTGTGACCAATTTCAGCACTGATAAGCTTAGTGAAGCGCAGATTAATGCGCTCGGAACATGGGTGGAGGAAGGAGGACTTCTCATTCTCGGTACAGGAAGTACGGCAAACAAGACACTTTCGGCACTTAACGGTAATATTGTGGATGTTACGACAGGAGAATTAAAATCTTACAGCACAAAGTTTGGTTATACGCTTATCAATTACATGTCAGATGTACTTATAGACGGAAGCATTACTAATAAATATTTTCAAATCAGCGATGTTGCGATAGATACAATAAGCAAGCTGATTGAAGAGTATATGGACACGAATCTGGATACGCAGCATATAGCAGGAATGGCGTATGATTATGAGATGATGTTTTCGGAATTTTACGAGCTGAATAAGGACAGCATCGAACAGGTATGTAAGACAGAGTTTTTAAAGGGTTATTATGGCATGGCAAGTATGCCTGTCGAGGAGTGGAACAATTACGGTGAGAACGAGTTCCGTTACAGCTTAAGTCAGATGTTTGAGACGAAGTTTACGGCTGTCAGAGAGCAGAAGATTATGGAACTTATGAGTCAGACTGCAGGAAGTCTTACATTCGTGGATGCTGACGTGTTGGAGCTTGAAATCAAAAAAGGTAGCGGAGCATACACCATGTTCTATGGCGAAACTGCGCAAAATGACAGGCTGTTTCCGCTTGTTACATCAGTTGCAAGAGGTAAGGGATATATTGCCGTGGCAGGAATTGATTTTACACAGAATCCCTTCTGCACATACAAGGGAAACAGTACTGTATTTGTCAATGTTATTAAGACTTTAATCGGTCAGAAGGTATTTAAAGAAGCCAATGAATATACCGTGGATTATTATTATGACGATTATTTTGATTACAATATCCGCAATACGGTTGAGATGGCGGCATCTGCTTCCGCACCGCCCGTGCTTTTGTATATTCTGTTAATCGGAGCATATCTCGTCCTTGGTCTTGTAGCATTTTTTGTACTCAAGAAAAAGAAGAAAAATATGCAGCTTTGGATAGTGCAGTCAGTGATGGCATTGGCATTTGCTTTTATCATATATCTTGTTGGTTTTACGACGCGAATCGTAAAGCCGGAGCTTAATGTGGTTGCGCTTACACAAGTTGAGGGCAACTATGAGAGCGTAAATTCGTATGCGACAATTACAATGCCTAAGAATAAGAACTATAAGGTATCGTTTTCAAACAGATATAGTATGGAACTTGCTACGCTTGAACGTCATTACTATTACGGTAATACACAGAATAAAAATCTTGATTCATATTATCTCGGTATTCATAACGGACTTGATTTTACGGAAGTGGAATTATGTAACAGACAGTCACTTGCTACAGAATCTTTTGAGCTTAACAAGTCAGAGTATATCACAGGCGGTTTTGTGATGAACCTGAGTGAAGCATCAAATGCAAATGGTGAGCTCAGGGGAACGGTTACCAATAATTACGGCAAGAAGCTTGAGAATGCATTTATATATTACAATGAGAGAATATTTGTGCTGGGTGATATGGCTGACGGTGAGACAGTAGAGATTACAGGCGATACTCCATGCTTCTATGCAGACAGGTATTACCATTACTATAACGGAATGGAAGAAGGAGAACGTTTAGTTTTCGGTGATGATAATAACAATCTTAAGGTTATGCTTTTCGGAGACAGTACGAGTGCAGGTAAACGTGAGCAGATGAAGAGAGTATTTCTTGATTATGCAAGAAATCGTCTGATTTATGATGATTATATGGGCAACTATTACTACAAAAATTACTATCCCGGTGCTATTTTGTTTGGATTTCCGGTTGACTCAGAAAACAGGTCTGTACAGTCAGATGACAAAATGGAAGAGAATATTTTCGAGATGGTTTATACAAAGTATGGTGCTCAGAATATTGAGGGGTCCACGGTTATGCAGGAGATAACCACGGATATGTATGAGTACAAGTATTATATCAATTAACAGTGAGGGGAAAAGAATGCTTACTATAACGAATTTAAATAAAACATATGGCAATTTCAGAGCACTCAACAATGTTAATCTTCACATAGATAAGGGAGAATTGTTTGGATTTGTGGGTGCCAACGGTGCCGGCAAGACAACGACCATGAAGATATGCGTGGGACTTCTCAATCCGGACAGCGGAGAAGTAGTTATTGACGGACAGGAAGTTCTTAAAAATAACAGGGAATTAAAAAGCAAAGTAGGATATATGCCGGACTTTTTCGGTGTTTATGAGAATCTTACAGCGATGGAATATATGCGCTTTTTTGCATCGGCGGCAGGAATTTACGGACATGATGCCGAGATGCTTTGCGGTGAACTTTTGGAGCTTGTGGATTTAAGCCACAAGCATGACGCTGACGTTAACGGTCTTTCACGAGGCATGAAGCAGAGACTTTGTCTTGCACGCGCACTTGTGCATAACCCTGAGCTTTTGTTCCTTGATGAGCCGGCATCGGGTCTTGACCCGAAGGCAAGATTTGAGCTTAAGGAGATTCTTAAGAATCTTTGCTCAATGGGCAAAACAATTGTAATCAGTTCACATATTTTACCGGAACTTGCGGAGATGTGTACCTCTGTCGGAATCATTAATCATGGTGAAATGAAGATGCAGGGAAGTATCGATGAGATACAGAAAAAGATGTCTATATCGGCACCCATTGCACTTTCGGTTGCGGGCAGAGAAGAGGATGCCGCAAGAATACTTAGGGAGCTTCCGATAACACAGAGCGTCGAGATATTAAGTGGCGGCAAGCTTCAGATTAATTCAATGGGCGGCGAGCAGGACGATATTCATATGCTCAAGCAGCTCGTACTTGCGGATATCCCGGTACTCTCCTTTACGAGACAGGAGAGCAGCCTTGAGAATATTTTCCTTCAGGTTATGGGAGAAGAGGAAAAGGTTAAGGAAGGGGAGCAGATATAATGAAATTACCTAAAATGAATGCTGTGCTTTTTAAGGATATGCAGCAGCAGGTTAAAAAGGCAAGAATATCGGTAATTATTTTTATAGTAAATATTATATTATTTATAGTTGCGGCAGTGACCCTGCTTGCAATATCATCAAATTATTTGGCTCACAGTGCGATTAATAACAGAGTTTTGATAGATCTTTTTCTCGGACTTATCTGTACAGAGTCCGTGCTTATAGGTATTATGGTTCCGTCGTTTACGGCAGGTACGATATCAGGCGAGAGAGAAAGACAGACAATGGATGTACTTCTTACAACCAAGATGACACCCTGGGAGATAGTTAAGGGCAAATACTGGTCATCAATTATGCAGATGTTACTTTTGCTTGTATCAGGACTTCCGATATTTGCGCTTGTGTTTGTATATGGCGGTATATCATTTTTTCAGGTGCTTCTCGTGATCGGAGTTGTTATTACAAGTCTTATGTTTTTTGCAAGTATAGGCGTGTATTTTTCGGCAGTAATGAAGAAAACGGGCGGTGCGACGGTTCTTACATTTATCATGATGCTTATGTATATGTTCGGAACAATGTTATTTGTACTTATAGCATATGCGATTGTAGAGTCGTATAACAGCTATTGTTATTATACTTTGCAGTCGATACCTACACATAATTATTATCATATCGGACCGACAGTGTTTGTGCTTTATCTGAATCCTCTTACTACTGTTTTTGAGGTGCTTGCGAGAAGCTTCGGTACAGAGGTTGATTATGTACAGATGAATGGTATGGCGACACTTATAAAGGAGCTTGATATGGTTCCCTACAGTGAGTCCAACATTTTCTTACGTTTCTGGGGAATAATAAGTCTCGCAGTTCAGATGGGAATGACTTATTTACATTTGCGACTTGCGGCAAAAGCACTTGACCCGCTTAGAACAAGGAGGGGTAAAAAATGCAAGACAAGGAAAAAGACAGATTAATACTTCAGTTTATTAAAAAAGTTAAGAACAGATTACAGGGTATAAGCATGTGGAAATACATGCTTATGTCTGCTGTAACGGGACTTGTAATATGGGCGCTTATAAATGCTGTAGCGCTCATATTTCCGGTTTACGGCGCAGTATTTTACGGTGCTATTGTGTGCATGCTTGTGTTGGTTGCGGGTGCTGTTGTGGCTGTACTTTATTTCCCGACAAAGAAGCAGGCAGCGCTTGCGGCAGACAGTAAGGGGCTTAAAGAGAGAGTTACGACCGCATATGAACTTATGGGCAGAGAAGATATTTTCAGCAGAATCCAGAAGGATGATACGGTTAAAGCAATTAAAGGCTTTGACATTAAAAAGAGCTTTCCGTTTGTATGGAGATGGAAGTGGATGCTTGCGGCCTTTATGTGCGTGATTGTGGTGTTTGTTACGGCGATGATTGATACGGACGCCAAGAGAGAGGCTGTAAGAAGACACGAAATCAAGGAAAAAGCCGCGGAAAAGAAAGAAGAACTCGTAGAAAAATTTGAGGACATCATGGAGGAAAACGAGCTTACCTTGGAGCAGACGGAGGAGATGAAAGAGCTTCTTGAGGCGGCTCTTGCGGAGCTTATGAAGGCAGAATCCGAGCTTGGTATCGAAAAGGCAGAGGAGAGACTTCTTACAAAGCTTGATCAGAAGCTTACTGAGAGCTATCAGGAGCAGATGAAGGCTCTTCAGAATATGATGGCATCGATGGAAAATATGCAGCAGGGACAGCTTTCTAAGGAGGAGATGGAGGAGCTTCTTAAGGAGCTTGAGAAGATGTCCGAGCAGATGAACAGCGGTGAACTTAAAGAGCTTACAGAGCAGATGCAGGGCGAACTTAAGTCAGGTGAGATTTCGCAGAATGCCATGAATGCTGCTATGAATCAGCTTGCACAGATGTCAAACGGAGCACAGACGATGCTTAATGCAAGCGGACAGCAGTCCATGCAGGGAAGCCAGAGCGGACAGCAAAATCAGAGTGGCCAGCAGGGTCAGCAAGGCCAAAGTGGTCAGCAAGGCCAAAGTGGCCAGCAGGGCCAGAGCGGTCAGCAGGGCCAGAGCGGACAACAAGGCGGCCAGAGTGGTCAGCAGGGCGGTCAAGGCGGCCAGGGAGGTCAAGGTGGCCAGGGAGGCCAAGGAGGTCAGGGCGGCCAAGGTGGTTCAGGCGGAACAGGCATCGGCCCCGGCTGGAATACAGGAAGTGATGTAGGTCATGAAAAGGATTATAATCTTAACGGCGAGAAGATAACAATTACGGATAAGCTTGCAGATGATAACAGTAACCTTACAGGAAAGCCTGCAGGAGACGGTGAATCCTATCAGACGCAGGGAGGACCTACCATGACGTGGTCAGGCGTTGAAGTGGAATATGGTCAGGTAATTGCCGAGTATACCAATCAGGCATATGCAGGTCTTGATAAGAGCGACATTCCGGATTCAATGAAAGATATAGTGAAGGATTATTTTTCGGAGCTTAATAAGTAGGTTTTATGTTGTACGGAGTTTGACGCGAGATAATATAGCGAGGTAAAAATGATAGAAATCAGACATGTTCAATCGGAAGACAAAGAATTTTGGTATAGCCTGGACAAACATTTACCCGAAACGGAATTTGATAAAAAGGTCAAAGAAAAAAGCGGATATGTTTTATTGGAGGACGAAAGAAAAGTAGGTCTGCTCCGATATAATCTTTTCTGGGATAATACGCCGTTTTGCACATTGTTATTCGTGGACGCAGGCTATCAGAGAAAAGGTTACGGCAGGAAACTGATGGAACACTGGGAAGCTGATATGAAATCGCAGGGCTATGGTATGCTTTTGACATCGACACAGGTTGATGAAGAGGCACAGCATTTCTACAGGAAACTGGGCTACAAAGATTGCGGCGGTTTTGTTATAGATATTCCGGGGTATGAGCAGCCGATGGAGATGTTTTTGGTTAAGGGGATTTAGGTTAAGGAGGGGTTGTATGAAAAAGAAATTTGTAATGATATTTACGTTAGTATTTGTATTGGCGTTTACAGGTTGTAATAAAGGTCGGACAATTACCGGAGATACAACACACACTAATGAGAAAACGGAGGAACATTTACTTACGGTTACTGCGGGTGGAGAAAGTATACGACCATATCAGCACTTTTTATATAGTGGTCAGTGGGATGGAGAATATTTTGTGTGCGCTGATGGGGTGAATTTAACGACAGAGCTTCAAAGGCTCGATGAAGAGGACTTAATTCCACAATTAAATTATAGTGAAGACTTTGAGGCTATATCAGAAAATGGTGCGGAACTCGGATATGTTATGTTGTACGACAGCAAGTATAAAGAGTTAGAGGAACTGCAGAATATTTCTAAATTGTCCGAACTGGATAAGGGAGAATATTATGTGGGAATTGCTGTCAACAAAGAAGGCAAATATATCGGAGAAGCAAAGAAGAACGAATACATCGGGTATATTTGCGTGTTTAAGTTGAGTGTCGGTACAAATTCGGAAGGCAAAACAAAAGCATCTGACATAACAAAATCAGTCGAGGTTACCGTATCTTATGCCAATTACACAGATGAGGATGCAATTTATTCCGGTGGATTAAATGCTGATAAAATGACAATTGAAGGTGAATATCATTTTCCTATATACAAGTTTGATTCTGTGCAGGCGCTGGAGCAGTTCAAACGGACATTTGGTGAAATACTGACTATGGAGTACGGATACGATGAGAATCCGTCTTTTAATGAGGCGACTACCAAGTATGATGAAGCATTCTTTAAAGATAATGCACTCATGCTTGTCTATGTAACTGCAGGTAGCGGTTCGTTAAGATTTGGTGTAGGCAGCGTGACTTGTGACGGAAAATCATTTTGCATTGATGTGAAGCAGACTAATAATCCGGAAGTGTGTACGGATGATATGGCGGGCTGGTTTATTACTGTAGCCGTTGCAGACAGCGTAATTGCAAATTGTACGGAGTTTGACGCCAAATAATTAATAAGTTACAGAGGAGGTTCTTCACATGTTTGATGTTTGGATAGAGGATGTGGAACTTACTTCACTTACAATAAATCTTGCAATTGCTGTTTTCTTACCAATTCAGCTTTTGCTTTGCTTTAAAGCGAAAAAACGGATAATTCGCTTGTTGCCTGTTATAGTGTTTGCTGTATTAACAATAACTTTTTTTATTATGGCTGTTGTAGCTCAAGGCTGGGATGGACTTGGATATCTGTTCTTTGCCATTTATACCGGAATAACGTTGTTTGTGTGCGGTATAGGCTGGGGAATTTGGTGGATTGTAAAACTTTGCAGGAAGAACAGGGGTAAAGTGTAAAAATGATTTAGCGGAGGAAAGATATGGGACGAATTGTTGCTATAGGCGGTGGAGATTTACAATCAAATCATCCAATCAATAAATATATTGTTGATATGGATAATAAAAGTATTCATAATTTGTTGTTTATTGGGACAGCTAGCAAAGATGCAGAGGGCTATATTGATAATATTAAAATTACTTTTGAAAAGATGAATTGTTGTGTGAAAGCCTTGTGTTTAGCAACAAAGAATTATGAGGAAAAAGAGATTGATGAATTATTAGAGTGGGCTGACATTATTTATGTAGGTGGCGGAAATACCTTTTATATGATGGAAGTCTGGAGAAAATATGGACTTGATGGTAAGTTGAAAGAAATCTACTTAAAAGATACTGCAATTTTAACAGGAATAAGCGCCGGTGCTATGTGTTGGTTTAACTGCGGACACAGTGATAGTGAAGTATTTTGGGTGAATGGTGTTATTGGATACGGTTGGGTTGAAGAGTTGTTAAATTTCCATCCTTATGCATATTGTCCACATTATGAGGAACGGGTAGAAAGCTTTGATAAAATGATACTGGAGAAGTCTGTAGACGGACTTGCGATGGAAGCAGATACTGCATTTGTAGAACAAAATGGTGTGATTAAATACATAAAATGTAATGAGGCTTCAAGTGTTTATATCATAAAGAATGATAATGGAAATGTGATAAAGGAACAGGTTGAAATAGAGATGCTTGAATAAATTGGAGTTTCTTATTCTATAACATTCTATTATGTAAGTAGTGTAATTGCCTGTATTGCTCGTTTTAAAAAGAAAAATGAGGAGAATTAAGTAATAAGTTTCTCGGAGGGGGAGAGTAATGGTTACTAAGGAAGATGTAAAAAAGACATTGGACTGTGTGTTTATAAGAAAGACTATTAAGGTTGGATTGATTTTTCTTGCGATAGCTGAGTTGTTCACGTATATTTCAATTATGATACAGTATCGGGAAAATATCATGAAGGGCTTTATTTCTGCGACAGTTCCGGGTGTGATGTTTTTGATATTTTTTGCTATACCGTGTATATGCTGTTTTTGCAAGTACAGAAGTATAGTTAACAATTATAAAAATTATGATGTATATGAAGTGGTTTTGGATACACCCAAGTGGGTAAAGTTTCAGGGCGGAAGAGGCGGACGTGCTTATCGCTACATAGTAACCTTTACAACAAAGAATAATCAAACGATTACAACCAAGACGAGGGCATTATGGTCTGACGGAGTATTTCCGGTATTTGATAAGCGCGATTACGATAACAAAAGAGTAAAAATTCTCTACGACGAGCAAAAAGACAAGGTATGTGTTCTCGGAAAAGTAAATTGTTAACATAACACATAAGAGGATAATAATTTGAATAAGTACATTAAGAACTTAAACAGAATAGAATTCGTAGTTACACTTGCCTGCACGGGCAAGTGTAAGCATTGTTCGGAGGGCGAGCATACAGGCTTTAGTGAGCACATTGACGGCGACGTAGCGGCGCAGGCGGTGAAGAGGCTTGCGGGGCAGTACAAGATGGATTCGCTGATGACTTTTGGCGGTGAACCGCTTTTGTACCCGGACGCGGTATGTAAGATACATAGTGCAGCGAAAGAAATGAACATTCCGAAACGACAGCTTATAACGAACGGTTTTTTTAGTAAGGACGAAAAAGTTATCCGGGACGTTGCTACAAGGCTTGCGGACAGCGGAGTAAATAATCTGCTTTTGTCGGTGGATGCTTTTCATCAGGAGACGATACCGGTAGAGCCGGTGCTTACCTTTGCAAAGGCTGTTAAAGCCACGGGTGTTCCTGTTAGACTGAATCCCGCGTGGCTTGTAAGCGAGGATGCAGATAACCCTTTTAACTGCAGAACAAAAGAGCTTACAAAGATGTTTGAGGATATAGGCATAGAGGTCGCGGAGGGTAATGTGATTTTCCCGAGCGGCAATGCACTAAAGTTTTTGAAAGAGTATTTTGATCCGGATAAGGAGTATTTAAATCCCTATGAAGAGGACCCGGAGGATGTAAGGGCAATATCTGTTGAACCAAACGGTGATGTTTTGCAGGGTAATATATGCAGGGAAGATATTTTGGATATTATTGAAAAGTACGAGGGGAAGTAAAATGAACGCAGCATTATTTAGAAAATACCTGCCGAAGTTAGAAGAGGAACTGATTTTAAACGTCAGCTACGGAACAGACAAAGATTACCATGTACTTGCAATGATTGCGCGAAAAAAGGGCAAGCTTTATATGTGGGAGATTTCGGCAGTTTCAGAGGAAGAGGACGAGCATAAAAGGCGACGATTCCGCATAAACCGTACTAACAGAGAGATGCATAAGGAAAGCTTTAAAGGCAGAGCGCCTAAGTTTATCAGGGAAATAGTAATTGACGGCCAGGAACTATGTACATCTTCGGCAACAGGCTCACGTGTCGACGAGAACTGGAATGATGATAGGAAGGTATTGCTTTTCTATCTTTTGCAAAAGGGAGTGATGCTCGGAGAACTGGAGCATGTATCTTTTGAGAGGCTTTGCATTAATGAATATGAGTTATACGAGAAGGAAAACGGTGGGCCTTATGACGATAAAGAACCGGAATTTCGCTGGAGTTTTCCGACAGAAAAGGAGAATATCGAGGTAACGGTACGTATTGATGTACAGCATATACCGATACCGGTGCATAAGCGTCTGACCTTGAAGCTTGGCGAATATAAGAAGCTAAGAACCGTGACACTTCCGGGAGATGAAGGTGCAGAGATTTATATTAGCGGAGTAACACTTTATGATGCGTGGGAGCAGGAAAAGACACGCTTTGATGACCCGAGATATAAGCAGTTTAGCGAGGAACAGCTTCGGGATATGAAGGAGATGCATCTTAAAGCACTGGAGGCGACATGCCCCAAGGGTTATGTGATTCCGCTTATTGAATATGAAAGTAACAAGGATTATCAGGTACAGTTTTATGCAAGTGATTATCTGAGACGAAAACATGAAAGCAGTAACAGCAGTACGATAATGATGTTTTCTTCCGATAAGAAGGTCGGTCCGATGGGCCTTCGGAACAGGGCTTGCGCGCTGGAGGCAGTTCCCGCAGATTACGCGGAGAGTTTGGCTGTTGAGCTTTTTATGTATTATAAAGTTATACCAAGCAAAAGTATAAAATGTAAAAGAGTATAGTAATTTGAGGATTTAAATTATAACATATTAATCGGTGCACAGCCGTAGATTTTGTAAACACTTATGTGAAGTATAGAAAGAGAGGATATGTAATGATACAGAACGAAAATGATTTAAGGGAAATAATAGAGAAAGTTAAAGCCTGCGAGGCTGAAATCGGAAAGGCGATTATCGGTCAGAAGGATGTAATAAGACAGGTTATTCTTGCGATGCTTACCAATGGTAACGTACTCCTTGAAGGTGTGCCCGGTCTTGGTAAGACACAGCTTGTAAAAACAATAGCGAAGGTTTTTGATATTCAGTTTTCAAGAATTCAGTTTACGCCTGACCTTATGCCTGCGGACGTTACAGGTACGAACCTTATCGTAAAGGAAGACGGACAGAACGTATTTAAGTTTGAGCCCGGTCCCGTGTTTGCAAATATCGTACTTGCGGACGAGATTAACCGTGCGACTCCGAAGACACAGTCTGCGCTTCTTGAGGCGATGCAGGAGAAGACAGTTACGGTCGGAAAGCAGACTTATCCGATGCCCGAACCTTACATGGTTCTTGCAACACAGAACCCTATCGAGAATGAGGGAACATATCCTCTGCCTGAGGCACAGCTTGACCGTTTTATTTTTAAGATTCATGTGGATTTCCCTACACTTGAAGAGCTTAAGGAAATCATGGATATTACGGTAACGAATAAAAAGACAGAGATTAACGCAATAATTAACGGCGAGGATATTATCCGCATGCGTAATGTGATAAGAGACATGCCTATCGCAGATGCGGTACAGGAGTATGCGCTTAAGCTTGTTGTGGCAACACATCCCGAGCTTGCGACAGCTACCGACTATGTTAAAAAGTACGTTTCCTGCGGTGCGAGCCCCAGAGCTGCACAGGCTATTTTCCAGACGGCAAAAGCGCGTGCGCTTATCGAAGGCAGAGCCAATGTAGCATTCGAGGATATCAAGGCAGTGGCATATCCGGCACTCAGACATCGTATAATGCCGGGCTTTGAAGCGCTTGCTGACGGAATTACGACGGACGAGATTATCACCAAGATAATCGAGAGCATCGAAATGTAAGATAAAATATGTTATGTACTGTACAGTAGTAAACACTGACAGTACAAAAAGAGCAGGAGTAGTAGTTATATGGCAGACGAAAAGATTTTTAATGCTGAGTTTTATCACAAATTAAATACCTTCAGAATGTCCATGAAGATGCGTCTTGCCGCAGGTATGAATGGCGGAAGGAAGTCCAATGCCAAGGGTAATTCCGTAGAGTTTTCGGATTTTCGCGAGTACATACTCGGTGACGATATCAGAAGAATTGACTGGAATGCTTATGGCAGATTTGACAGGCTTTTTGTAAAGCTTTTTATGGAGGAAAAAGAAGGCGTTTTCAGGATATTCGTGGACGGAAGCAAGTCCATGGATTTCGGTGAAAAGGCCAAATCAGTATGCGCACAGAGAATTGCCGCGGCACTTTCATATTGTGTGCTTGAGAACTCGGATCGTCTTATTCTTAATATAATGCAGGGGAACGGACTTACCGTACATAAGGGAGTGACGGGACGTCAGGCCTTTGCGAAGACGATAGAGAGACTCGAACAGATTAATTTTGATGGTGAGGCAGATTTGCTTTCATGCATCAAAAGAAGCAATATCAAGCAGCGCGGCGTTTCGATAGTTATTTCAGATTTTTATACCGAAAATCTTGAAGACATTTTAAAATACCTGACCTTCAGTAAGCAGGAGGTTATTCTAATACAGGTGCTTTCGCCCGAGGAGGTAAATCCGGGACTTGAAGGAACTCTTAATCTTCTCGACAGCGAGACAAATGCCGGTATGCGGATAACTATGAGCAGTGCGCTTGATAAGGAATACAAGAGTAACTACAATGATTTCATAAATCATATTGATACGGTTTCGAGAAAATATGCGGCGTCTTATCTTCGCGTAATGTCGGATGAAAGCCTCGACAGTATATTCTTCGGAACACTTTCAAGATTGGCATAGGATAGGAGAAAACCATGAAATTTTTATATTTATGGCCTTTGGCATTGCTGGTTTTAATACCTATTATCATAATAATGTACCTTCTTAAGCAAAAAGCGGTGGACCATCCGTTTTCGTCGCTTTTCTTGTGGAAGGAAATGTATAAGAACATGCAGGCAAATACTCCTTGGGAGAAGCTCAAGAAAAATCTCCTTATGTATTTGCAAATTGCAACGGTACTTATACTTATTTTTGCGCTTATGTCGCCGTATATCAAGTCGGAGACAACGAGTGCGGGACATGTTGTGCTTGTGCTTGATACGAGCGGCAGTATGAATACAAAATATGACGACGGACATACAAGGATGGAAGTTGCGGTGTCAGAGGCAATTGATTATGTTGATAAATTGCCCGGAGATACGTCGATTTCGATTATTACGAGCGATAAAGAGGCGGTGCTTGTACTTACAGACTCTGTTGATAAAAGTCTCGCAAAAAGGCGTTTAAATGCGATAGAGGCCACAAACTACATGGGTGACTGCTCGTTTGGTATGGAAATGGCAGAGTCCATGATAGCGCAGTGGGAGTCGGCAGAGGTAGTATATTTTACGGATACATATGTATCCTGTAAAACTACGGGCGGTTATATCGTTGATGTTTACTCAGAGCAGGATAATGCTGTGGTGGAGTATGTCGGTCACGGTACGGACAGCGAGGGAATGCTTACGGTTCTTGCGAAGGTTTCTAACTTTGGAAGTAAGGAGCTTAAGACGGATATCAATCTTTACGGTGATGATGAGATGCTTGCCGTTAAGGAGGTTACGATTCCTTCGGGCGACAGTGAGATAGTATATTTTGAAAATCTTGCATTTGACGGTAAGGTTATTTATGCAGAGCTTCATGACGTGAAGGACGCACTTACTCTTGATAACGGATGCTATGATGTAATTACAGAGGCATCCGAGTGTAACGTGCTTCTTATGACGGAGCAGAACCTTTATCTTGAAAAAGCGATGGCGCTTATGGATGGGGTAAAAGTTACCAAGTCCAATGACATAGACGGATTTAAAGATTTTTTGAGTCAGGAGTATGACTTGTATGTTTTTGACGGAATGGTTCCTGCGGAGCTTCCGAAGAATGGCAGTATGCTATTTATAAACTGTGAATGTCCGGAGCTTTATACGGTTGCGGACACACTGGAAGGAATACTTTTAAAGGTTAAGGACAGCAAGGTTACAAAGTATCTTGAGGATTACAGCTTTGGCGCAAGCAAGGTCAAGGCCATGGAAGTCCCGGGCTGGGCTGACAGCTTCCTTACGGCAGGTAATTTCAGTGCGGGCTTTATCGGAACTTACGGGACACAGCAGGTATGTGTGCTCGGTATGGATTTTCATGATACGGAGCTTCCGCTTAAATCAGAATTCCCGATACTTATTTACAATATTATGAATGAGTGCGTTAGCACAGGTATGCTTTCAGCCTCTGTTGTAAATGCCGGAAGTGCAATAAAGGTAAGCGGTAAGATAGACGGGGCAAAACCTGTTATAGAGCGTCCTGACGGCAAGAATGAGGAGCTTGTCGGAACGATAGTAAATTATACAGGTACTAATGAAACCGGTGTGTATGAGGTGGAGCAGAATGCGGACGGTGAGAAGCTTTCGGAAGTTTTTGCGGTTAATTTCCCTAAAAACGAAAGCTTCATACAGAACACTCCGGGTGGCAGCTTGGAGGCAGGGACATCGGTTGTGCAGGCTACGGTTAACTCATCGCTTAACTTGCGTAATGTAATAATTATATTGGCACTGATTCTTTTGTGCATTGAATGGATAGTGTACATCAGAAGATAATGCCGGAAAAGAGAAGGGTATGAACATAGAATTTTCCAGACCTTTAGTTTTGATAGGAATACCGATAGTTATCGGTTTGTTAATATTCTCTGCAAAATATATGTTTGTTAAAAACAAGGCACACAGAGTTTTGCAGATTAGTGTGCGTGCACTTATTGCTATGCTTCTTATTTTGGCGCTCAGCGGTGTAAGCATGAAGTGGAAAGGCAGTGCAGTATCTACAGTTTTCCTGCTTGATATATCGGACAGCATGAAGGAAAACGGAGACGAACTGCTTCACTTTGTAAATGATGCAATTAAGGAAAAATCGGGCGATGACAGCATCGGTGTTGTGGCGTTCGGAAGCGATGCAAAGGTAGAGCAGTTTGTGTCTGAAGAGATAACCTTTTCAGAATTTCAGACTGATGTCACGAAGACCGCGACCAATCTTGAAGGTGCGGTTACGATGGCACTTGCGATGATGCCGGAGGATTCGGCAAAACGTATCGTGCTTTTGACGGACGGTGTTGAGAATGAAGGCAATCTTAAAAATACGATTTCTTCGGTTGCAACTTCCAAATGTCTTGTCGAGGTAGTAAAAATGGAGACGGGAAGCAGTGCCGAAGTGTGTGTAAGCGATATTTCCGTTCCTGACAGTGTCGGAACAGGTGAGAACTTTACAATTACGGTTAAGATTGAAAGTAACGTGGCAAGTCCGGCAACAGTCAGCTTGTATTCAGGAAGAACCCTTAAAGGACAGCAGAAGGTAAATCTGCAAAAGGGCGTTAATACTTTTGTATTTAAGGATACTCAGTCGGAGGAAGGCTTAAAGACATATCGTGTACAGGTGGATGCAGAGGAAGATACAATAACTGCCAATAATGAGTATCTCGCGTATACCAATATTTCTACACGTAAGCCGATTCTTATTGTAGAAGGAACGGCAGGAGAGTCTTCGGAATTTGTAAAGGTGCTGGACAGTATTCAGGTGCGCTATCAGGTTGTACAGCCGGTGACGGCTCCGGGAAGCCTTTCAGAGATGAACCAGTACGCTGGAATTGTTTTTGTAAATGTATATGCCGATGATTTGCGAGAAGGCTTTATGGAGAATATTGAGGCCTATGTAAAGGATTACGGCGGAGGCTTTATAACTACGGGAGGTAACAACAGTTATGCACTCGGTAATTATAAGGATACGGCACTTGAAACAGTGCTTCCCGTAGATATGGACCTTCAGGGCGAAAACGAGATTCCGACGATGGCGATTATGATGGTAATTGATAAGTCGGGAAGTATGTCGGACGGCAATGGTGTAATAACGAATCTCGACCTTGCAAAGCAGGCGGCGGCAGCGGCACTTGATAACTTAAGAGATACGGATTATATAGGTGTAGTGGCATTTGATGACGGTTATCAGGAGATAGTTAAGCTTCAAAAGGCATCTGACCGTGGGGCAATCGAGGATGCAATATATTCAATAGAGCTTGGTGGCGGAACTTCGATATATCCGGCACTTGAAGCGGCAACAGTTTCACTTGAGAAAAATCCTGCCAAGGTAAAGCATATTATTTTGCTTACCGACGGACAGGACACATATAATAATTATCCCAAGGTTATTAACAGAATTAATAACGGTCAGATTACACTTTCAACGGTAGCGGTAGGACAGGGATGTAACCAGACACTTCTTAACATGCTTGCCGAGGAATGCGGCGGACGTTTTTATTATACGGATATAGATTCGGATATCCCGCGTATTTTTGCGCAGGAGGTATTTTTGTCGGTTAACTCTTATCTTGTGGACGGTAATTTTGTACCGATTGTAACATCTAATGACGAAATGATAAGCTCTGTGGCAGAAAACGGTCTGCCGTCACTTTTTGGATATGTGGCGACGACGAGAAAAGCAAGGGCCACGCAGCTTTTGCAGTCCTCTGAAGGTGATCCGCTTTTGTGCTGTTGGCAGTACGGACTTGGTAAAACTGTTGCATGGACCTCCGATGTAAAAAATAATTGGTCTGCCAACTGGGCAGGATGGGACAAAACATCAAGATTGTGGTATAATCTTATACAGTATATAACTACAGACATGGGAATGGACGGTGCGTATGCCGAGGTTGAGCAAAACGGCAAGACTGCCACGATAAAATTTGTGACGGAAGATTTTAACGCATCAACTAGCGTTCAGGCTACAATTTACGATGATAACGGTCAGTCCAAGGTTGTAACGCTTGACCCTGTAACGCCCGGCGTATATACGACGGACTTTGAGATGGAGGGTACGGGAGTTTACAGCATCAATCTTCAGCAGAAGGAGAACGGCGAGACTATCGGAAGCATTAATACTGCAACGATGATGCAGTATTCGCTTGAGTATCGTTTTTATGAGGAAACCACAGTTCTGGAGGAATATACAAAAGCGGTCGGCGGTAATATGATTACCGTCGCAAATGAAGTTTTTGATGAAGAACTTGATATGGTTAAACAGAGAACAGAGCTTGGAACGTTTCTACTTGTTCTGGCGGCGATACTTTTTATCGCGGACATAGCAATCAGACGTTTCCGCATCAATCTGCTTGAGTATCTGCCGATAGCAAAGCTTAAGGCATGGGCTCAGGCGAGAGCAGAGAAGAAGGCAGAGAGTGCGGCCAAGTCAGGTAAGAATTCTAAGAAAACTGCTCCGGCAGTGGATATGATTACTGCCGATAAGGCGGAGACAGGTTTTGCAAAGAGTAAGAAGAGTTCTTCGGAAAAAACTGATAAGAAAGAGAAGAAGGCGGCGAAGAAAGAACCCACACAGGAGAGACTTGATACCTCCCAGCTTCTCAACCGAATGAAAAAATAATTTTGGAGGCTTTTATGAAATTACGACGTTTATGCTGTTTGACACTTGCTACAACAATGCTTGTATGTGCTATGGGCTGTAAGGAAGAAAAACCGAAGACGGAGATGGACTTAATGTATGAGAATCGTCCGGTGTCTCTTAAGCAGATGGAGGAGCTTGACAGAGGATTTGTGGCGATACCTTCGGAGGAAGGTATGTTTTTAAGCTGGCGTTTTTTGGGAACCGATTCAACAGAGCTTAAGTTTAACGTGTACAAGGACGGTACGCTTCTTAACAAGAAGCCTATTGAGAGCTTAACCAATTATACGGATACTTCTTATGATGCTACTAAAGATGCTAATGCTGTGTACACACTTGTTCCTGTTGTAAAGAAGGCGGAGCAGACTGATAAGACAGAGACAGCCATTAATTTTAGCAGAGAGTATCTGTCGGTTCCGGTTAAACAGTATGAAATTGGAGATTATAATATAGATGATGCGTCCGTAGGTGATTTGGATGGTGACGGACAGTATGAGATAGTTGTGCGTCGTAATCCGGCAAATATGAATGTGGTCAGTAGGGATGTGTATCCGCTTTTAGAGGCGTATGAGCTTGACGGAACACACATGTGGACCATTGATATAGGTCCGAATGAGATTAATACAATAGATATTAATTTTATTGTTTATGATTTGGATGGCGATGGTAAATCAGAGGTGGTAATGCGTTCGTTTGAAGGGACGGTTGATGGTGTAGGTAATAAGATTGGAGACATGGATGGCGACGGTGTAACTGATTACAGTAAGCGTGGAAGTGCACTTGTAATAATGAAAGATAGACAGTATCTGAGCCAAGGTCCTGAATTTTTATCAATGTATGACGGTGAGACAGGAGAAGAAGTAGCAAGAACTGAACTTTTACCGTCAAGAGACCCACTTGAATCATGGCTTAATTCTTATGATACAGGTAAAACAACAAAAAGAGCTAGCCATTATGGATTTTGTGTGGCATATCTTAACGGAGAGACACCAAGTATTGTGCATTTCCGTGGTTGTTGGGCAGCTTGTAAGGTTGCAACATGGAATATAAAAGATGGTGAGTTTGAAGTTGGCTGGACAGTTGACTGCGAGAATAAGAATTCTTTGGAGAATTTGTTTAACACAGGCTATCACAGTATAGCGGTTGCTGATGTGGACTATGACGGCAAGGATGAGATTATCACAGGTGCAGCAGCGATAGATGATGATGGAAGTATAATGTATATTGTTAAGGGTGTAAAAGAGGATGGAACAGAGATTAAGCTTGGACACGGTGATGCGTATGATGTGGCTGTTATGAGTCCGGATACATATGAGTATTTTACGTGGGCGTGCAGGGAGACTGCGAATCTTCCGGTAAACATCGGCTTACATAGTGCACTCACTGGTGAGATTATTTTTGGTGAGACAAAGCCTAAGGATACGGGACGTTCACGTGCCGCAGATATTGATCCGACAAGCAGAGGTTGGGAGATGTGGGGTTCCACGGGTACACCACTTATGGCTTTTTCCGGTGAGGTGCTTAACGAGGCTTGTCCTTCATCCATGAATATGAAGATGTACTGGGATGGAGATTTGCTTGCAGAACTTCTTGACCATGATGCTAAGAGTGAGATAACGATTTATAAATGGGACTGGGAAGAAAAAGTTATGAATACGGTTCTTACTGCAAGCGGCAGTGCTTCTAACGGCGGAAGTAAGGGGCAAAACTGTCTTACAGCGGATTTTCTCGGTGACTGGCGAGATGAGGTTATTGTTCGTGCCGCTGACAATACTGAGATGCGTATTTACAGCACTAATATCCCAACAGAGTACAGAATGCCGACACTTATGCATGATGTGACTTACAGAGAGGCAATTGTATGGCAGAATAATCATTATAACCAGCCTGCCAATACAAGTTTCTATTTTGGAGCGGAGACAACAAAGGTTCCGGTGCCGGAGATTTATACGGTTAATACAGAGGGTGAGAAGGTTGTGCCTGCTGTTTATGAGAAGAGTCCGGAGAAGCATGCTTATATGGAGATTAAGAAGTAATTTAGACAATATCAGGAGCAGAGTTGTGAAAGATATATTAACAAATAAATGCAATTTATGCCCGAGAAATTGTAATGTTAACAGAAAAATTGGAGAAATAGGATATTGCGGGCAGCCTTATGAAATAAGTGCTGCCCGCGCTGCGCTTCATATGTGGGAAGAGCCTTGTATTTCGGGTGAGAGAGGCTCGGGCACAGTGTTTTTTTCAGGCTGTCCGCTTAGGTGCGTATTCTGCCAGAATCATTCCATTGCCATCGGCAAATCAGGCAAGCGAATATCTACGCAGAGGCTGTCTGAGATTTTTCTGGAATTACAAGATAAGAAGGCCAATAATATAAATCTTGTGACACCGACACATTTTGTGCCACAGATTATTGATGCACTTAAAGGTGCAAGGGCAGACGGGCTAAAATTGCCCGTCGTGTATAATACAGGAAGCTATGAGCATGTCGAGACTATAAGAAGTCTTGAAGGCCATGTGCAGGTATATTTGCCGGATCTTAAGTATTATGACAGCAATATGGCCCAAAGATATTCCAACGCATCTGACTATTTTAAAGTGGCAACTGCCGCAATCAGTGAGATGGTAAGGCAGTGTAAAGACGCTGTGTTTGCGGGCGATAGTGGCATACAAGGCTTAATCGGTGACGGAATTGTTGAAGACGGAATAATGCTAAAAGGTGTGATTGTAAGGCATCTTTTGTTGCCGGGAGGTCTTGAAGATTCCAAGAAAATAATAAAATATTTGTATGAGACTTATGGTGATGAGATTTATATAAGTATAATGAACCAATATACGCCTATGAAGAAGTTTGAGAAGTATTCGGAACTTAACAGGCTCGTGACAGAAGCAGAGTATGATGAGCTTGTTGATTATGCTATAGAGCTTGGCGTTGAGAACGGTTTTATCCAGGAGGGCGAGACCGCGAAGGAGAGCTTTATACCTGAGTTTGATGGGGAAGGAATATAAAAAACGAGAAATGCCATAAAAATATATGACTGCTTACGTATATTTTATGTAACAGTAATTTGTTAGAAAAGCTAGTTTTGGAATAAGAGCGGAGGAATAATATATTATGAGAAGTAGCAAGTGTAGTATAGCGGTAGGATTCGGATTAGCTAGAGTATTGTTTTTGGCTTTAGTGTCAATTTTGTGCGTGTTTTTACTTTGCGCATGTAATGAAAAAACAACGGTAGACACGGCAGATTATAATAACATGGCTTTTCCGAATTACACAGAAGAGAATCCTGTGTGCTATCTGCAGGAAAATGAATTCGGCAAGTATGACGGCTGGCAGGATTTCGGCAAAAACGGTGAGATAAGAACAGTTGGGCAGCCGATGGCTTCAACTTATACATATCAGATGTACTCATGGTACATACGCAATGATTTGCAAAGTTTGTATGAGGGGTATGAGCTTCCGGAAGATATTGCAGATATGCCAAAGTGGGTATCGGACACCACACAGAACGGTAGAAGAATTTTGTGGAAGAGCATGGGAGATAAGCTTCCTAATGAGATAGAGCTTGTTGCGACCGCAACTATTGCTACCGAGGACGGAAGTAAGGAGTTTGTAAAAGCGCAGTACGAGATTACTGTAAAGGGAATATCCGGTGACGATGTAAATGAGCAGTGGATTGTTTATTTTACAGAGGATGATGGAGAGTACAGTTCATTTGCGGTTGAGGTGAATGAAGACCTTGAGACAGTTGAGAGACTGGCGGATAGTATTGTGGAGAGTTATAAGGTAAAATAATAAGAGTTCGTACAATAACGGGAGAGATAAGACTGCTGTAATTGACAAAATAGGGGCATGCAATTGAAATATTTGCACAGCCCCTTTTTCATTTTGTTTTTAGTTAAATCTGCCATCATATGTCGGCATGTTGGTAATATACGAGCCTACTACCGCGGGCACATAATACGCTCCATAGGTTGTTAATCCATGTTCGTGTTGTTCCTCGGGTAATTCAACATAAAAGCGATAGTATGGCATATAGTAGCTTTCGTATTTGCCGGTACGATAGACAAGCTCCACCTTTTTGACATATTTTAATCCAGGAAGCTCGTAGGGAGAAGAGGATGCATATTGTCCGTCTGCTAACAGCTCATATGCTTCATCGGGAGTGATAATCGGATAGTCGCCAACTTTCTCAGACAAATCAGGTTTATATATTCTTATCAGAAATAACTCGTCATTAACGCAACCAAATTCCACTTTGTTAAAGTTGTAATTTATAATCTGCTCGATTTTGTTTTCGCTTCCTTCAAAAAACTTAAGGTCATATATTTGCCGTCCTCGAATGTCGTAATCTCCGCCATGAATATTAGCTTGCGGATTGTTAAGGATTATAAAATTACTGTATTGTTTTTTCAGGTATTCGGCAACGGCGGCTATATCATCATAGGGCGCATAGTAATAATTATATTCTTCAGGAAGGGGAATGTTCGTTTTAAAGTGTATTGTTGCGACTAACGATTGGTCAACTTCAATTCTAAATTCCTCTGTATTAATTCTCAAGTAAGTAGGCGGAGCGTTTTCAACAAGAAATTCCTGCTCAATGGTCACATTATTTGTGTCAAGTCCAAGGCTGTCTGCAACTTCCAGTAAAAGCTCCTGCATTTTATCAGGATCAGCATCCGGTGAAGATTCAAGATGATTTTTATCGTAGGTTAAGGCATTGCGATAGACAGGCAGTGCGTCAATTTTTAATGACTTATTCCAAGGATTGGCACTTACAAGCTCTGATATATCATGAGCAAGATATCCTTCAAAACCCATTCCTGAGACTCCGTTATTTTCAATAGTAATCAAGGGTAAATCAGGTAAAACCCTTGGTGTTTCCGCGCCTTTTGGAAAAAGCCTTACGCCGGCATATACAATAATTGCAAGGCAGGCTGCTATGGCACCCCATTTTAGCCAAACGGGCTTTTTGGTGGTTTCAATTGTCTCGGCTTCTTTTATATAGTTTTCATTGATGTTGCCGAGAAGTTCAACAAATTTTTCTTTTTTCATAGTTCAAATCCCCTCTCTAAAAGGTAGTTGTGTAATTTTAGGCGTATGTGGTTAAGCGTGACAGATATATTATTTTCTGTCATGCCAAAGCGCGAAGCAATATATGAAATGTTGTCAAAGTACCAGTATCGTCTAACGAAGATACCTCTCATTTTGACAGATAATGTACCAAGAAATGTATCAATGGCATCTATAAGCTCCTTATATTCTATCTCGTTTTCAACGTCATCCATATCAGATACAAGTTCCGAGATTTCATCCAAAACCATAGGCAGCTCACCGCCACCTCGTTTGTCTGCAGTGTTATGCTTGTATCTGTTTATTGATAAGTTCCTTGTGATTTTTCCAAGAAATGTAGACAGAATATTTGGCCTATGTGGTGGCATGGAGTTCCATGCGTGAAGATATGTATCGTTGACACATTCTTCTGCATCCTCGTTGTTTCCAAGTATGTTTCCGGCAATAAAGGTACAGTAGTTGCCATATTTGTCTGCCGTGGCAGAAATTGCCTGCTCATCTCTGCTCCAGTATAACTGGACTATTTTTGCGTCCTCCATCGGGTTTCACCTCGCTTTCGTTTTGAGCCTTTCACTTATATACACAACATTTGAACTCGAAATCTTAAATTTTTTTAAAAAGTTTTTCTTATTAGTAGTTTTTCTTATTACGACCAGATAACAAAAAACCGTTCCCTTAAAACTGTGATAAATTTAAGTGAACGGTTTTTGCTTAAGGTTATTTTAGTCGAAAATAGTAAGTGGATTTTCCGGACCCCTCACGTTTCAGTTCTCCGGCTGCCACCATTTTACGAAGTGAGCCTTCAATGGAGCTGATGCTTAAAGAAGGACATAATTCTCGGATATCCTGCTTGGTAAATCTGCCTATCTTATTTAATGTAGCTTTGCGTACCATTTCTATGGCAGGGAGCTTTTTTTCTACAATGGCAAATCTGTCTTCAAAATCCTTATATGCAGCAAGTACAATTCCAAGAAAATATTTAACGAAGGGAAGTGCATCTTCGCATCCTTCGTGCCATTTGTCTTGTGAGCGGTTAAGAGCATCATAGTAAAGATCTTTATTCTTAGCAATCTTTGCTTCCAACGATATATATTTCCCTACGTAAAAACCATTTCGATATAAGAGCAGTGTAGTAAGTAGCCTGCTCATTCTGCCGTTGCCATCATTGAATGGGTGTATGCAGAGAAAATCATGAATAAAGATAGGAATGGCAATGAGCGGTTCTACTTCCATGTTTCCGATGACACGATTATATTCTTCGCAGATTCTGTTTAGTGCTTCCGGTGTTTCGTAAGGAGCAAGTGGTGTAAAAATGGTTTCCACATGTCCGTCCGAATATTTGGCTGTGATGTAGTTTTGTGTATTTTTAGTACGTCCTGCCATCGGGTTATTCATATGGCTGTACATAATCTTGTGAAATTGCAAGATATAATTTTGCGACAAAGGAATTGCATCGAAATTCTCATGGATGATGTTAAGTACATCACGGTAGCCGGCAATTTCCTGTTCATCACGGTTTTTCGGTGTAGTCTTTTCTTCCACAAGCTGCCTGATTCGGGTACTGGTAGTAACAATACCTTCAATGGCATTGGAAGCTTCGGTACTTTGAATTTTTGCTATTTCTACAAGCTTTTCTGATTCTTCAGGTCTTTGTTTCAAATACATTTCCTGTTTTCCGGCTTCTTTATAGATAGCAGCGATAAGCCTGAGGATATCAGAATCCCACTTTTGTTCTTTTAAATCTGAATAGTTAAATGGTCTCATTCCCTTATGACACCTCTCTTTCCCTTGAATAGTAATATAAAATAAGGGAAAAGTCAATAGTTAAGGCAAATATTCCCTTAAAATAGTAATGAAATTGTGGGTAAATTATAAAATTAGTATTTCACAAACTAGGTATTATATGCAAAATATCAAATCAAAAAATATTGAGTTTGGGTAAAAAAATCAGTATAATATATACATATAATGTGGGGAAGAAAAGCAATGATGAAATAAAGGAGAAAAGAGTGGATATTTCATTTGATAAGAGAGTTGAATTGTTGTTAGGACTTCAGTTTTGTGTAGAGCGTGATAGGCCGAATATATTATATCCGGATGGAAACTTTTTTTGTGATACTTTGCCATCTTATTGTGAGGCATTTTATGAACTATACAAAAAGGCGGCATCTGAGGAATTTGTAGAGTATATTGCGGAAGGTGGTCTGGATACATACAACAGAACAATAGAGATTGCCTTTTCACTAGATAAATTTTATCATATTGGCGATACAAAAGAAATTGTGTATATAGAAAGTAGGAATCCGCGATTTAATAAAAGTTTTTTACAAAAAGAACTATGTGAGTTTGTAAAGAAGGCTGATTTTGATGGCTTTTTTGATGAAAAGAAGGGTTTATTGGCTGAAGCTATAGAAGCTTATAGGGTTGCACTTTGTTCCAAAGCTGAGTTTGACGAACAGATTTTTTCCGAGTTCTATGGATATAGTTTGGGGAAATACAAGGTTATTCTGTATAACTTTGCACATGGAGGTTACGGTATGCAAAACAAAGAATTAATCGTAAACCTTCAAGGATTTCGTAATGTGGGAAATGATGAAAAACACATTATGATGAAGCCAAGTAGTTGTGTCATCACTTGTCTCCATGAATTTTCTCATCCTTATTTAAATCCACTTGGGGAAAAATATTTTGAGAATGTAGATTTAACTGCTTTTTTTAAGAATGCAATCGAAAATGGATTAGATTCATGTTATAACAATCCGATTGTATTGATTAATGAATACATGGTTAGGGCGGTACAGTTTTATTTGGGAAAGAAATATTTAAATCCCAAGGATATTGAATCTATGATAGAGTGGCACAAGACAAGGCTTGGCTATTGTTATATAGAAGAGGTAATGTCTTTATTTGACTTGAGGTGGAAATATGCGTCATTTGAGGACTTTTATAAAAATGAGGTTGTAGATTTTTTTATAAAATGAAATAAGTAATAAAGTAAGGATGTGACAGAAATGAAAAAGCCTAAGATGATTTTGTTTGATTATGGACAAACTTTGGTAAATGAACAGTCGTTTGATGGTGTAAAGGGAACAGAGGCTGTTCTTAAATATGCCACAAAAAATAAGTACAATAAATCTGCTGAGGAAGTGCAAGCTTATGCAAACGAATTGAATCGGGAGTTGGGACGTTTTGATCCAGAAAAGAGACACCTGTTTCAAGTAGAAGTCCCTAATCATATGTTTACAAAATATTTGTATGAATCGCAAGGAATTGAAATTGCATTGAGTTCGGAAGAAATTGACAGTGTGTTTTGGGATGTGGCTGCCCCTGGTAAACCGACCGAGGAAATTAAGGAGTTTCTGACATTTTTAAAAGAGAACCATGTTCGTACAGGTGTAATCAGTAATATTTCATATTGCGGAAATGCTGTTGCTAAAAGGATTAATAGTTGTATTCCTGATAATGATTTTGAGTTTATTATTGCAACCAGTGAATATTTATATCGTAAACCCAATAAACGTATATTTGAATTGGCATTGGAAAAGGCCGGACTGCTACCGGAAGAGGTGTGGTATATCGGAGATCAGTATCAGTGTGATATTGTTGGGGCAAGAGAGGCAGGCATATTTCCGGTTTGGTATATCGGGGCAATTGATATGAAGTATGAGCCAAGGCAAGATGTTCTTACAATAGAGAATTGGAAAGAGTTAATGGACTTGTTTAGTGAGTAAGGAGGAGAAGTAATGAATACAAGTAAAACAGCAAAAATATTTTTAGTAATAGCAGCAATAATGCAGATTATTTATTTTTTGAGTGCAGTAGTAATTTTAAAATGCCCGAGCATAGTGCTGTTTTTGTGCGGACATTCGGGCGGATACGACCTGCCGTTTGACAGCATTCGGTTTGGTGGGGCGTTAGCAAGAGTGGTTTTATTCGGATTGGTTTTCGTGTGGTTATTCATAATGATGAATACGCAGAAGAAGTTGAATGTAATTACAGATATTGCTGTGGCGGCATATACATACATAACGTATTTTGTTATTGATATATTTGTTTCATACAAGGCTACAATCTGGCTAAACACTATTATTTTTGAACGACAAAGAGATTCGTCTTCTGCGGTTACTATCGGCGATAATGTTGCCGGATTAAGCTATTTAAACAGTTACTTAGGCTATGCGAAAGTTTTACTTTTTACTTCAATAGTTTTAATGATTGTGGGATATGTGGTTTACAGAGTTGGCTATAGCTTCAAAAAAGACGATAAAACAGAGAATGGATAGGTCGTTTACAGACTGAATGGTTTGCAACAAATCTGCTATATTTATCTACTTTTCAAAGTGTTTGTGACATGATATAATGTGAGCAATGCAAACCGTCTGCTAAGCAGACAATAAACACGAGATGCAGGTTTGCGAGTATGATCCTAAGTACATGAATTTTAAAGGAGAGATAAAATGTTTATTACAGATGATATCAAGTATGTTGGTGTTAATGACCATAAGGTAGATTTATTCGAGGGACAGTATGTCGTAGAGAACGGCATGGCATATAATTCTTATGTGATTATGGACAAGAAGATAGCGGTTATGGATTCGGTTGATGCAAATTTTGGTGAGGAGTGGCTTGCTAATATTGAGAGCGTACTTGCCGGAAAAACTCCTGATTATTTAATCGTTCAGCATATGGAACCGGATCATTCTGCCAATATTAAGAAGTTTATGGACAAGTATGTTGGTGCAACAGTTGTTGCTTCGTCAAAAGCTTTTACGATGATGAAGCAGTTTTTCGGAACTGATTTTGCAGACAGAAGAGTGGTTGTAGGAGAGGGCGATACACTTTCGCTCGGTAAGCATACACTTACATTTGTGATGGCACCGATGGTACACTGGCCCGAGGTTATGGTTACTTATGATTCTGCTGATAAGGTACTTTTTTCTGCAGATGGCTTTGGCAAATTCGGTGCACTTGACGTGGAAGAGGACTGGGCATGTGAGGCTCGCCGTTACTATATCGGAATCGTTGGTAAATACGGGGCACAGGTGCAGGCACTTCTTAAAAAAGCGGCAACACTTGACATTCAGACAATCTGCCCGCTCCACGGCCCGGTACTTACCGAGAATCTCGGATATTATATCAATTTGTACGATATTTGGTCTTCTTACAAAGTTGAGAGCGAAGGCGTTATGATTGCCTACTCATCAATATACGGACACACCAAGGAGGCGGTACTTGAGCTTGAGAAGCTTCTTACAGCCAAGGGTTGCCCGAAGGTTGTTGTATGCGACCTCGCAAGAGAAGATATGGCAGAGGCAGTTGAGGATGCTTTCCGCTATGGCAAGCTTGTACTTGCATCAGTTACTTATAACGGAGATGTATTTCCGCACATGAAGGAGTTCATAAATCACCTTACAGAGCGTAACTACCAGAAGCGTACGGTGGCATTTATCGAGAATGGTTCATGGGCACCGACAGCGGCTAAGGTTATGAAGAAGATGCTTGAGAACAGCAAGGAAATTGATTTTATTGAAAATACGGTAACCGTTAAGTCGGCGCTTGCAGAGGAGAATAAGGTGCAGTTAGAGGTACTTGCAAGTACATTGATTTAAAGCACAAGGCTATTGCATATTATAATTATGTGGTAGCCTTCTTTGTAATCTGCGAAGTATATAGTAAATAATTGCGAAACTGCAGATATAAAACTCGGGCAAATTTGTCTTGAGAAAACCTTTATATGCCATGGAAATGAGACCTTAAAAATGTTGAAGCCTTTGCTGAAACATTTTTGAGTTTAAGGGCTCATTGGAATGTTTGGCATATCTGGTTTTTGAAGAACAAATTTGCCCGAGTTTTTATCTGCGTTTGTCGCAATTATTTTAGAAATTATTCATTAGCACCAAACTGGCAATCTAATTTCTTAAAGAAATCAACCTTCGGCTCAAGGAACTTGAATTCATGATTGTCGCTCATAAGTGCTGCAAGCGGCTCAAGGATATAATCCCAGCTCCAGAGACGTTCATCTACATTGAGGTACTCTCTAACCATTTCACAACCTACAGGTGCGATAGGATGAAGGAGAGTAGAAATTACCTTGATTCCGTAGAAGCAATCTACTAAAATCTGGCGACGAAGTGCGTCGTTTTCTTCTTTTTCTGCAACCTTAATGTTATTTACCCAGTGCTTGTTGATTTCGCGGATAAAGCTGTCAAGTACATAAGTGATTCTATGGAAATCATGGTTGTACATGTGATGCTCATATTCAAGTACTGCATCTTTTGCAAGTGTGAGAATCTTCTCATCAACAGTTCCTTCCGGTATCTTGCAGTCATAATATGACTGGATTGAGTAGAAGCAGGAGCGGATAAGTCGGTTAAATACGTTCGTAAGAAGGTTACCTTCCTTAAGTACCGTATCCTGACCTTGACGCTCATTTTCAGGCATGTAAACCTGCGGCTTGAAACCAACGCTCTTGGTTGAAAGACCGAGGCTTAAGAAATGCATTCTGAGCTGCTCTGCTGTGTAGAATTCCAAAAGCTCGTCTGCCATCGGAGGCTTAATCTCTGAGCTGCTGCTTGCTTTTTTATCCATGAATAAAACGTGGTTATTTGCGATTAAGTGAGGAAAATGAACCTTGCTCAAATCCGGTGTATCGTAGTATTTGTTTTTAAGAGCAACGGCCATAGCCATCTCTGCGATACCGTAGAAGTAAATATTGTCTTCACCGATGAACTGGTAAACACAAGCATCATCGTCATCCCACCATTTTTTCCATTCGTTCTCGTCTGTACCCTGTTTTGCGAGGAAAGTACGGGAGAAGGAAATCGGTGCCCACAATGACTCGGGCCATACCCAGAATGTCATATCCTTCATGTCTTCCTTGTCGGGAACGGGAACGCCCCATTTGATATTACCTGAAAGACGGAAAGGAACGAGAGTCTTACCTGTTCTGTAGCGGATGGACTTGGCGTCAAGCACTGCACGGGCCTTGTCACGTCCGTCAAGATTGCGAAAAACAAAAGTAATGGAAGGCTTCTTTTCTTCATCAATTGTCTCATGCTCAGGAAACTCTGCTTCGAGCGCGGCAAGATCTTCGATGTTCTTTCTCTGTACATAGATGTACGGAGGTTTTAAAAATTCCTCTATTGTATTTAACTGATATTTACGTGTGTTGGTGTTTGCACGAAGTGACTGGATGTATTCTGTCATAAGCTCCGTGCATTCTTCTAACTTAAAATACCAGTTGGTAACATTCTTGATTAAAGGCTTTTTGCCGGAAAGAGTACTGATCGGGTCAATCAAATCAGTAGGCATGTACTGATGACCGAGTGCACATTCGTCAGCGTAAGCTTTTTCAGAGCAACAACCCTCGATGGGGCATTTTCCTACAACCTGACGACCGTTTAAGAACACTTCTTTGTCAGGGTCAAAAAACTGTGGTGTGGAAAGCTTTTCAAGCCAGCCGTTCTCATATAAACGTTCAAAAACAAAGTCAGAAACTTCTGTATGCATTTTACCTGTATCGCCGAAAGCGGATGCACCGTAAAGGTTAAGGCCGATTTCGTAATCCTCAAGAGTCTGTTTCTGCTTTTCGTGATTGCCCATTACATAATCTTCAATAGTTCCGTCAAATCCTTGTTCAACGAGCTTGCGGTAAGCTTCTACGATAGGTGAACCATAGCAGTCCGTACCTGAAACGAAGATAACATTTTCCTTGCCTATTCTGTCACGAAGGAAACGTGCAAATGTGTCAGCGTGAAGGAACATTCCGCCTACATGGCCGAAGTGAAGTGTTTTGTTGCCGTAGGGCATACCTGCCGTAACAACGGCTCTTTTGGGGAAAATCGGACGCTCGTCCGGTCTGATTCGTCTGTTAATCATGTGAGTCTCTCCTTTGAAAATAAAAATACCCCTGTGGAGATTTCCACAGGGGCGAATATAAACATATATCGCGGTGCCACCCGGTGCATTCATACATCACTGTATGAACCTCAGTAAGTGCATTACACACTCCGATTCGTAACGTGAACCATGCGTCATAGCATCACTTATAAAAATAAGATCCGTATGCGACTCCGAGGCTTGTTTCTTCCTGCCCGAACCATTCCCTCTCAGCTTACGGGAACTCTCTGTGGATGCGCAACAAGAATACTCTTCTCTTCATTGTCTTTATTTATTAGCATTTTCAATATTATAATCAAAATAGCTAAAAGTGTCAAGCATAGTTTCTGTTGATTTTGATTATAATGTGTAGAAGTTACGATTAACTTCAAGTTCAGGTGTGATGTCGCCGCCGTTATTGGTGATGGTGGCAAGAACACCGCCGATTCGGCGAAGCTTTGCAGCACAGTTTTTATCGTGATAAGCGATTAAGTCGGTATATACCGGACTGGAAAGCAGTGACTTACGTGTTTCTATACTAAACGGGCAGTAGCGGAAGAGTATTGCACGTGCAACCTTGTTAAGGCGTGATGCTCCGCCGGATTCGTAGGTCATGTATGCTAAGTAATCGTTGGTAAATACTTCTTTAAAATTATTGTGATATTTAGTGAGTACTGTCTTGATTTTCTCCTTGGCTTCAGTTGAAATCTCATGGTTCTTCTTGTAGTAAGAGATGTAATCAAAGTACTCCGAAGTAAGGGATTTCTGGCGTATGTCGCTCCAGTGCGGACCTTCAATGTTCTTGCATAATTCCCAACGGAATTGACCGAAGGAGCGGAGAACACAAGTGTTAAAGTCACCCCTGAATAAGATAGGGAAGGAGAAGCGGGCGGGTGTATCTTTTTTTGCACCGGCAAGCTCCTGCCACATAATACCTTTTTGGCCGATTATCGGATTAAGGATAATACAAGGAAGAACTTCTTTTTGAAGGATTTCCTTCTCAAGACCGAATCGGTTGATTTCGTAGGGGACAGTTCTATAAAAAATTGAAAAATCAAGCGCTCTGTATTTTGCAAAAGTATCGGTTACTCTTTTCTTTGAAACAAAAAGAGAAGAGAACTGCTCATCATGATAGTCACTGTACAAAATAGGACAAAATCCAAGAATCTGACCGCAGGTAATTCTGTGTGAGGAACGGAAGAAATTCTGAATTTCAAATTTGGTCTTCGCTTTTTTGTCCATCATCATTGTGGTTACCTGTGTGTCCGTAAGCTTCTCAGTTCGTTTACGATCACGAATTGTCGCCGCATAGTCCTGATCAAATTCGTTACGTGAAGGTTCCTGATTGCCCCTAAATATCTCAAGTAGCCATTCGTACATTGTATATATCTGAAAACCGTTAATATCCTTGACAGAATCAATATTCATTGTGAAGAGCTCCTGCAATTGGCTCTCCGATACAAGATTTTCGTCAATAAGGCAGGTGTTAAGAAACAACTCCACGAGCTTATTTCTGGCACCGGTTTCCACATATTTAAAAAAGATTGCTTCATATATAGGATAAAAATGTTTTGCAATTGTCTTGCGAATGGTGGTAGTAGTTTCACTCGTATCACTCTTGTCTTTGAGATTGCGAAACGCAAGGACAGCATCTTTAAAGGGAATGAGTGCGTCTGAGGGTAGATTGGAGTAGGCAAGAAGCTTATCAAGCATTCCTGTGGCAGTTTGTTTGATTTTCTCCAAATCATCTGTGGATATTTCCTTTTGTGAGGAGTCGCCTTTTGCAAGCGCATCAGCAGTATTTTTAGAAATCTCGTTAACCAAGGCAGAGGCATTGGCAAGTAAAGTCTTGTTGATGCCGATAAGCTGAGCATGTGAAAACATCTCCGTAATATTTCGATAAGTAAGAGCAGTATTACGTCCGGATTTTAGAAGCTCAGACTGAAGCTCGCAATACATTCCGAAAAGGCAGTTACTGTCAGTACCGATAATATGCATGCCGGCCTTCTTTAGCCTTGCAAGAACATCCTTAAGATGTTGGGAATAGTCTTCACAAAGTTCAAAAGCCTCTTTAAAATGGGTAAGAGCAATGTATTCACTTGCTTCATAGAAAGTGTTGCAGATTGATGATTCCATTTTAAGCAGTTCGTTATAATAATTTATGTAATCAGAAGAATCTGACTCTAAGTCATTCGACAGTAGAGAGAAATCTTCTGACATATCTGAAAGTTCAGGAAGGGATATCAAATTATCATTGCACAGTGCTTTATAGCTTTCGAACTTGGTGTTGAGAAACGTGCACAGAGATTCTGTCTGGCGCATATATTTATTATACTGTGTGGAAAGATACACTGCGAGCTTACCCATGGAAGATACAAGTGCACCACGTATATTGGGATACATAGTAAGGTCCTTCTCAAGCGCGCCGATGTTTGTGCCGGATAATGTCATTAAAATGCAGTTTTCGGCAGCAATGTAGGTATAATCGTATTTGTCAGCCATAATGTCATACAGACCGATGATTTCTCCGGGCTTTGCTTCGAATGACGTATTACCACGGACTACGGTTACCTTACCGGACATCAGCAAAGATAGTTCCGTCACGGGTTGATTGCTCAAATAAATAAAGCTTCCTTTAGTTTTTGATACAAGATTAGGTTCAACAAAAAAATCAGTCATCCTACGTACCTCGATAAATCTGAATATTGTATAACTTTATTAATTATTATATCACTATTTAACTTCGGAAGAAAGAGCTTTTTGAGAATATTTTGTGATTACAAGCTCAGAATACGGTACTTTTTTTTCAAGTTCACCTGCTTCAATCAAAATATCTTGCAATAAGTCAAAACTTGCTTCTTCAAAGATAGTGTCTTCCTTCCATGTATCCTGCACTTTGTAGCGATCAATAATCGTTGTCAGGTTTTCAAGGGAGGTCTCTGCGAACTGTGGAGAAATTACTTTTGCAATCTCTTCGGATGTGTGAGAGTTTACGTAATTTATACCCTTTTGGATGGCATCGGTAAAGTTCTGAATGATATCAGGATTTTTTTCAAGATAGCTTTTCTTTGCACAGTATGCAGTGTACGGAACATAACCGCTGTCAACACCGAGAGAAGCTATAACATGGCCCTTGCCCTCTGATTCAAGAGAGGTTGCAAATGGCTCAAATTCTACGGAGTAGTCACCCTGACCTGCCGAAAAAGCACCGGCGGTAAGACCAAAGTTGATGTTTTGAATAATGGTGAGGTCTTTGGCAGGATCAATACCGTTTTTCTTAAGGATATATTCAAATACCATTTGAGGCATTCCGCCTGCACGGCCGCCAAGCACCGTTGTACCTTTCAGGTCAGTCCATTTAAAATCGTTAACAGGTGTTCTACCTACGAGGAAGTTGCCTGCACGTTGGGTAAGCTGTGCGAAGTTAACTGCATAGTCTGCGGAGCCTTCGGCATATACATAAATAGAAGCTTCAGAGCCCATAAAACCTATCTGTGCATCACCTGAAATAAGGGCGGTCATAACCTTGTCTGCACCGCCACCGTTTACAAGAGTAATATCGATACCTTCTTCTTCAAAGTAACCAAGTTCGATGGCAACATACTGGGGTGCATAAAAAATAGAATGTGCCACCTCGTTTAAGGTTACGGCTGTAAGACCGTCCTCGTCTTTTTTACAGCCTGTAAGAAAAAATGAAAGTAAGAAGCATGAAATCAAACATAATACAAATAATCTGCGTTTCATAATAACCTCCGGAATAATATACAGTTATAATATATGGAGCAGATATTTTTTTGTGCAGAGATGAAATAACAAATGAATATAAAATATACAAAAAGTTCAAATAATCACAAAAATATATTCGAATAAATACGGAGAATAATAAGAAAATACAGAAAATAGTACGATAATACCATGAATATTAGTTGCAATTTTGTTGAAAATTGGGTATGATAATAGTGAAATGAATAATGTCTCGGGAGTGTGATTAGATGTATCAGATTTACCAACGTAAACATTTCAAAATTTATAAGGCGGATGACGGAATAATCCTCCACAATTCTCTTTATGACTTTTCACAGGCTCATACTCACCTTAAAAGTGTGAAGCAGGCCAAATTATTAATACAGTATTCTTTAGATAAGCGGATACCAAGGGATTTGTCTCTTTATCTGCTTATTTCATTGTTGAGGATAAACAGTGGACAGCATACAAAAGAGTACTCGGAAAAGATAGAGGAGCTTATTGATAATAAAAAACAACGTCAGACCTATTACAATCGGGGACCACGTTACCGCATGAGCGGAAGAAGCTGTGCATAGCATGAAGTGTAGGCATAATTGAATAATAATATAAAAATCGCGTGACTTTTGTTACGCGATGTTTTATAATGTATAAATGAGTATTTCTTAGAAAAGGAGATGTGGATATGGGCTTTTTTGCCAATCTTATAAGCAGACTTAACGGAAGTGTCGAACTTAAGAAGGCACAGGAGAAGTATCTGCGCAACACTAAGAAATATTTGAGCGAGGTCAGCGCCAATGCAGAGGCTATGGCAGCCATGGCAGGCAGAAAGCAAAGAGAGCTTGTTGAATGTACCAATGAGCTAGAGAAGCTTCAGAGGTATGCCGAGAAGGCCGTTCTTGCAAAAGCCGATGATGATGCGAGAGAGTATCTTGCCAAGAAGTTTGCTCTTGAGGAGAAGCTTAAACGTTTGCAGCAGGAATATGAGCAGGCAGCTTTGAAGGCCGAAAACCTTAGCAAAGAAAAAGAAGGGCTCCTTAATGAAATACAGGAGCTTGAAGCACAATTATAAATACAACGAGGAGGAATTAAATTATGGGATTTTTCAGTAATCAGTTTTCAAATGTGGTAGAGTGGGAAGAATACCGCGACGACATATTATTCTGGAAGTGGAATAACGACGAGATTAAGAAGGGTAGCCGCCTTATTATCCGTGCCGGACAGGATGCAATTTTTATGTATAACGGCAAGGTTGAAGGTGTGTTCCGTGAGGAAGGTAATTTTGATATTGAGTCAGATATTATTCCTTTCCTTTCAACACTTAAGGGTTTTAAATTCGGTTTTAACAGCGGTATGAGAGCAGAGGTTCTCTTTGTTAATACTAAGGAAGTTACGATTAAGTGGGGAACCAAGAATGAGATTAACATTCCGGCACCGCAGCTTAATCTTCCGGGAGGACTTCCTTTAAGAGCTTTTGGTACATTCAGTTGTAAGATTGGTGATCATCAGACACTTATTGATAAGATTGCAGGAATTAAGAGCACATTTACAGTAGATGATGTTAAAGAGAGAGTTATGGCCAAGGTTGACCAGCTCCTTATGAAGTGGATTGTTAAGGAAGGTAAGGACCTTGCCAATATCATGGCTAACTCTGACGAGATTGCCAAGGGTATCAGAGAAGACCTTGATATGGAGATGACCAAGATTGGTATTACAATTACTGATTTTACAATCCAGAACGCAAGCTATCCGGCAGAGATTCAGGCTATGATTAAGAAGGTTGCTTCACACAGTATGGTGGGTGATATGAACCTTTATCAGAATGTTTCCATGATTGATTCCATGACAGCTCAGGGTGGCAATTCCTCCATGGGCAACATGGCGCAGAATATGGCAGGTATGCAGATGGGTATGATGATGGGTCAGCAGATGGTTAATCAGATGTCAGGCAACCAGAATGCAGGCGTAGCGCAGCAGGGAACAACAGGCACAATGCCTAATTTCTGTCCGAATTGCGGAACCAAGACTACAGGGGCTAATTTCTGCCCGAACTGCGGTAACAAATTAGTTTAAAGTTAGGAAGAATATTATATGAGCATTTATGAACAATTGAATGCCATGCAAAAAGCTGCGGTCCTTCATACAGAAGGGCCGCTTCTGATACTGGCAGGGGCAGGCTCGGGGAAAACCCGAGTTTTAACATATAGAATCACGTATTTGATTGAAGAAATGGGTGTAAATCCGTGGAACATCATGGCGATTACTTTTACCAATAAGGCTGCAGGCGAGATGCGCGACCGTGTTGACAGACTTGTTAGCTTTGGCGCGGAGAGTATCTGGGTAAGTACGTTCCATTCAAGCTGTGTAAGGATTTTAAGAAGATATGCGGACAGACTCGGTTTTGATACAAACTTTACGATTTATGATACGGACGATCAGAAGTCACTTATGAAGGATATCTGTAAGCGTATGGAGATTGATACCAAGCATTTAAGTGAGAAAGCTATTCTCGGTATGATTTCCAAAGCTAAGGATGAGATGATTATGCCGGATGAGTTTGAGATAAATGCCGGCGGTGATTTTATCAAGCGTAAAGTTGCGGAGGTTTACAGGGAATATCAGAAGCAACTTAAGAAAAACAATGCCATGGATTTTGACGATTTGATTTGTAAGACTGTGGATTTGTTTTTGCATAATGAGGATGTGCTTGACTATTATCAGGATCGTTTTAAGTACATAATGGTTGACGAGTACCAGGATACGAATACAGTGCAGTTTAAGCTTATTGAGCTCCTTGCCAGAAAATATAAGAACCTCTGCGTGGTAGGTGACGATGACCAGTCAATTTACAAATTCAGAGGCGCTAACATCCGCAATATTCTTGACTTCGAGAAGGCTTATCCGGGCGCAAAGGTAATAAGACTTGAGCAGAATTACCGTTCAACCGCCAATATTCTTAATGCTGCCAACGGCGTTATCCGTAATAATTCCGGCAGAAAGGATAAGACGCTTTGGACGGAGAAGGAAGACGGCGACAAGCTGGCGATTTTTACATGTAATAATGGATACGAGGAAGCAGAGCGAATCGTTAACGATATTAAAAAATATGTGCGAGAGGAACTCAGACCGTACAGTGATTTTGCGGTGCTTTACAGAACCAATGCACAGTCACGTACGATAGAGGAGCAGTGTGTAAGGGCGAATCTGCCGTACAAGCTTGTCGGTGGTGTTAACTTCTATCAGCGTAAAGAAATCAAGGATATTCTCGCATACCTTAAGACGGTTGACGGCGGCAGGGATGATTTGGCGGTAAGGCGTATTATCAATGTGCCCAAACGTGGCATTGGTGCTACGACGATAGAACGAGTGCAGGATTATGCGGTCCGACATGATATCAGTTTTTATGAGGCGCTTAGAGAGGCAGAACAGATTGATACGTTAAAGAAGGCGGCAGCGAAGCTTAAGCCTTTTGTGGAGCTTATAGAGGGAATCAAAGCGAGGAAAGCGAGCTTGTCGCTTACTGAGCTTGCAAAAGCGATTGTTGAAGAGTCAGGATATCTTATCGAGCTTCAGGCTGATATGAGTGATGAGGCAGAGGCACGTATCGAGAATATCGACGAATTGATAACCAAGATAAAAGAATACGAGGAGACTGCAGAGGAACCGACATTGTTCGGGTTCCTTGAAGAAGTATCGTTAATTGCTGATATAGATAGTCTGGAAGATTCCGAGAACAGAGTTACTCTTATGACACTTCACAGTGCCAAAGGACTTGAATTCCCTTGCGTATATCTGTGCGGTCTTGAAGAAGGGCTGTTTCCCAGCTCCATGTCAATAAATGCAGAAGATGCGACAGCGGAAATTGAGGAAGAGAGAAGACTTTGCTATGTGGGAATTACGCGTGCACAAGAGCATTTGACACTGTCATATGCTAAGCAGAGAATACTTAGGGGCGAGACAAGATTTAACATGATGTCACGTTTCCTTCGTGAGGTTCCGGCGCATCTTACAGATGCAGAGGAGAAGATTACTAAGCGACCACAGGCATCTGCCGAGAACAGGGGTTATACTGACAAATTTATATTATCGGGTTCTGTGGGAGAATCCACAGCACCAATCGGTAACGAGGCTCGTAATGCATTTTACAGAAAGCCCTACGAAACCAAGCAGTTTACTGTTACAAAAGCCGCTGCACTTGATTATGAGGTCGGCGATACAGTAAGCCACGTCAAGTTCGGTGTCGGAATGGTAACAGCTATTGTAGAAGGCGGCAGGGATTACGAGGTAACCGTGAATTTCGATACCGCTGGCGTGAAGAAATTATTTGCGTCATTTGCAAAGCTAAAAAAACTATAGTATATCGCGCTCAAGGGAAAAGGAAGCACTTGCGAAGCAAGTATTTACTTTTCCTGGCGCGATACCGACAAAATCAAAAGTGCGGAGCACGGCAGACGCGAAGCGGCTGGATTTTGGAGGTGAAAGAGGTAGATAAACTTGAATTTGACGAGGTAAAAATTATCATATGAAGAGCAATCAGCAAAAGTATATTGAATATGTTAAGCGATTTGCGGAAGAAAATAAAAGCCACATTTGGTTAAGTGGTTCGTTTTTGAATGGAACTGCTACAGTGTTTTCTGATGTAGATATAAGTGCTTTTTGTAACATTGAAAGTTTGAAAGAACTGATTTATGGTTATGGAAAACCTGTGTATATATCATTTACACATAAACCGTTGGGCATACTTATCGTTATCTATGAAGATGGCGTAGCTGTAGATTTGGAAATAATCGAAAAAATAGATATTACAGATAGTGAATTCTTCCATACTGATGATATTAAGTTATACCATTACAGTAGAAATGAAAAACTATGTAAAGATTTTTCTTTAAGAGACGATATGCACTATCAAATATCTCGTTTGTTTCATCGGAGTTTGATTAAGTTCTTATCGGGCAAACAGGATATAGGTGTAAGCGTAGCAAACGAGGTGGCTATATTTAATAATTGTAATATCTTTATTGATAAAGCAAGTTATAGGAATAGCATTGTTGACCTTTTGAAAGTCTTTAATGAACAGTATCAATTACCATTAGAATACTTCGCTATTTTGTGTGAATTGATAGAGAAGTTGGACGAAGTAAATTGTCCGTGAAGCAAGTAAACAAATTCCAAGTTGTCGAGCAAAAGGTACACTTCCAGAACCCAGCCGCTCACACGTCTGTCGTAGCACGTTGTGCTACTTGTGGTTCTGTCAGTGACGCGCCAGAAAAAGTAAATGCCTGCTTCGAAGTCGCTTCCTTTTTCTGTGAGCGCGTCAAATCTAATTTTTTCTTGTTTCGCATTTTACCGCACTGTGCCTTACATGCGGCTTATGCAGACACGGACCTGACGGCGCAAAAGAAAAATGCAAAGCCAAGCAAAAAGATATAGTAAAATTTGAAAATACATGATATACTATACGTAGAAATTAAGGAAGGGGTGTTCATGATGAAATTTGATGAACTTTTAAGTGCTTCTAAGTTAGGTGAGTTGTTACACAAAGAGCAGAAGGAAGAGAAGAAGTGTAACACGATTTTGATCGTTTTGGCAGTTATCGGTGCGATTGCAGCTGTTGCAGGTATAGCATATGCAGTATATCGTTATTTAACTCCTGATTATTTGGAGGATTTCGAGGACGAATTTGACGACGATTTCGACGATGAATTTGTTGATGACGAAGAGATTTAATGACCTGATTAAGTGTCAGAATGTAATTTGAAGAATGCGAAGCGCTGTATGGTCTAAGGACTGCGGCGCTTTCGTTAGTTAAGGAGACATAACGTGAAAAAGGGACAGGAATATATAGGCAGAGTGGAGCGTACCGATTTCCCAAACAAAGGTATCGTGTATGTGGAAGGCGAGGACAAGAAGGTCATTGTAAAGGATGCACTGCCGGGACAGACAGTTAGATTTATGGTAAATAAAACACGTAAGGACAAGTGTGAGGGACGTCTTCTTGAGGTTGTGGAGAGAGCGGAAAATGAGACGGCACAGCCGCTCTGCGCGCATTTTGGGGAGTGCGGCGGTTGCAGCTATCAGACTTTGCCGTATGAGGAGCAGCTTAAGCTTAAGGCTTCACAGGTGAAGGCTCTTATTGACGAGGTATGCAAGGATTACGAGTTTGAGGGTATCAAGGGAAGTCCGATTCAGTGGGAATACCGCAACAAGATGGAGTTCTCTTTCGGCGATGAGTTCAAGGACGGACCTTTGGCGCTTGGTATGCACAAAAAGGGTAGTTTTTACGATATCGTGACGGTAAGGGATTGTCGCATCGTGGATGAAGATTATCGCAAGATTCTTGCATGCGTACTTGACCACATGGCAGAGCGTAATGTGACCTATCATCACAAGATGAGCCACAAGGGTTGCCTTAGACATTTGCTCGTCAGAAAAGCGGTTAAGACAGGCGAGATTATGATTGCGCTCGTGACCGCGGGACAGTATGGGGATACAGATGCTGAGAATTATCTCGGTCTTAAAGCAATGTGCGACAAGCTTCTCGGATTAGAATTAAAGGGTACCGTAACAGGTATTTTGCATATAGAAAATAACAGTCTTGCGGACGTGGTGCAGAGCGACTGCACAACACTTTTATACGGACAGGACTTTTTTTACGAAGAGCTTCTCGGACTTCGTTTTAAGATTTCACCGTTCTCGTTCTTTCAGACGAATTCGCTCGGTGCGGAAGTGCTTTACGAGACGGCACGTTCGTATGTCGGCGAGACCAAGGACAAGTTGATTTTCGATTTGTACAGTGGTACAGGAACGATTGCTCAGATGCTTGCACCCGTTGCCAAAAAGGTAGTCGGAGTTGAGATTATAGAAGAGGCAGTCGAAGCCGCAAAGCGCAACGCCGCTCTTAACGGACTTAACAACTGCGAATTTATTGCAGGCGACGTCCTCAAAATGCTCGATACAATCGATGAAAAGCCGGACCTTATCGTGCTTGATCCGCCGCGTGACGGAATCCATCCGAAGGCGCTTCTTAAGATTATCAATTATGGCGTAGACAGAATGGTGTACATCTCCTGTAAGCCGACGAGTCTCGCGAGAGATCTTGTTGTTTTGCAGGCTGAAGGGTATAAGGTTGAGAAGGTTTGCTGTGTAGATATGTTTTGTAATGCAAGTCATTGTGAGACAGTTTGTCTTCTTAAAAAGAAGAATTAAAAATTTAGTAGTTTAGTACACCGGTGAGATTACAGTTTGTAATTTTGCCGGTGTTTTTCGTTTGAGATTAGTGAAATGTTAGGAGAGAAGCAATAAAAGATATGGAAAAAAATGGTTGAAAATGTAGCCATATAATGTTAGACTATATGTAGTAAGGAAAGCTATAGTACAAATATTTGTGAGGTAGAGGTATTTGCGGTGCAAAAATTGCACCGCAAGTTTGGATAAACTTGAAGTCGATTTTTTCGATATCAAGTTATAGACATAAGAAGCATTTCAATTGAGCGAAATTGAGATATACTAAAGAGGGGAATTACTATGGGAGAAAAATCAGATGTTTTTGAGATAACTGAGCAATCATTACAGGACAAGATATATAATATCCGTGGGTATAAGGTAATGCTGGATGTTGACTTGGCAGAGATATATGGATATGAAACAAAGGGTTTTAATCGTCAGGTAAAAAATAATTCAGCTAAGTTTGAAGGCGATGATTTTATGTTCCAGCTCACGGACATAGAGCGAGAAGAACTTTTAAGGTGCAAAAATTGTACCTTAAACAGAGGGGAAGGACAGGGTAAGCATGTGAAATATAATCCATATGTTTTTACTGAGCAGGGAATTTATATGCTAATGACAGTTCTTCGAGGTGAACTTGCAATTAAACAGAGCAGAGCATTGGTTCGAACTTTTAAGAGGATGAAGGATTACATCCTGGATAACCGGGAATTAATCTGGCAACGAGAATACATTCAAATTTCCATGCAGACTGCGGAAAATACACACGATATATCAAAATTAAAATCTGATATCGTATCCATTGAAAAGCAGATGAGTGATGTAATGGACCAACTCAGTGATGTTGTTACAAAGTCGGATTTGGCCGATATGATGAGTGGTTTTGTAAATGATGAAGATAATGGTTGGTTAATGTATAACACAAAGTACTGTTCTGCAGATCTGGCATATTCAGAAATATACGGACAGGCAAAGAAGACAGTTTATGTAGTGGATAATTATATAGGTTTGCGTACACTGGTACTTTTGAAAAATGCTCCTGAAGATGTAGACATAATACTTTTTAGTGATAATATAGGAAGTAAATTGCATGGAGTTGAATACAAAGATTTTTGTAAAGAATATCCCACAATCAAAGTTACACTTAAAAAGACCGGTGGTATATATCACGACAGATTTATTGTTCTTGACTACGGAACCTCTGATGAACGAATCTTCTTATGTGGCGCATCTTCTAAAGATGCAGGTGCACGAATTACCGGTATTGTAGAAGATTATGGCATTAAGAAGTATAAACCGTTAATAGATGACTTATTAAAGAAACCGAATCTGATACTTACATAAAGAGGAGCCGACTCATGAATTTTATCGGACAAGAGATTAGCGATTTTATAATTGAACATAAATGGCTGTTAATATACCTGCTGATTATAAATCTTATAACATTTGTCCTGTTCGCTGTTGACAAATGGAAAGCTATACACAACAGATGGCGAATCAGAACAATAACGCTCATGGGCTTTGCACTTGCAGGCGGAACGGTCGGCGGTTTGCTTGCAATGTATATTTTCCGGCACAAGACGAAGACAGCAAGCTTTACGGTGGGGCTTCTGGTGATGTTTGTGGTGCAGGTAGTTATTTTGTGGTGTGTGTACAAGGGGTTCTAGGGAATATAATAAGCGATTTATTGACATATTTCGCATCGTGCAATATAATGGCACAGGAATTAAAAAATGAGGGAGAGATTTAGTAATGAAGAAATTTTTTAGTAAGTTATTAGTTGTAACGACTATTGCCTGTGCAGTGGTTTTGGCAGGATGCGGACGCAAAATGCCGGAACAGGACGGCAAGAAACAGGAGCAGGAAAGTAAAACACAAAAGAATGAAGCAGCGTATGAAGCATCGATTATCAGCGATTACGAGTGGCAGGCTTCAGGCGACGGTTCACTCATTGTATGCGATGAGGACGGAACATTCAAATACTACCGTTCGGCAGAGGATTTGACGGATAGTTATTATGAGGGAACCTATGAGTTTTACATAGGAGAGGATGCAGTAACTTATGTTACAAAGACATTGAGTGATTACGGTATTACAGAGGATGAATTAGAAGACCTCTTCGACAGAAACGAAGAATACGATGAGAGTAATTTTGTTTGTCTTGTACTTAATAACGAGAAGTGTATTATCGGTGGCGAGAATCAGATCGAATCACCTTACAAAACACCTTATTACGGTTTTTGTTTGGAAGAGGACGAAAAGCTTTGTTTAGATATTGCTAATATGAATACAGCAAATTATGCGCTTTATGTTGCGAAATAAATATTGGTGAGTTAGAGAAATAAGCCATACAGGAGGTTGTATATTAATGAGACAACTTTGTGCATGGCTTTATCTGTTTTTATATAAAAAATTATTTCGCAATCTTCCCATCCGCTATCGCCTTCTGCACCCATAACTGCAGTGAATCAATCGCTAACGATATCTGCGATAACTGTTCCTGAATTTTTTCAAAATCGTGCATTTCGTCATCGGAGATTTCGCCGTCAACGGTGATTTCGATAAGACGATTTTTTTCTTTTTCAAGTGAATTAAGAGAAGCTAACATCTCGAGAGTAATCTGAGAGAGCTCCTTAAATTTGACTTCGGGGATATATTCCTGACCGATGGGGCATTCGTGTGAACAGTAGTAGTTGCACAAAGAAGGATTTTTGTAGCAATCTGCCATTGCCAGAATCTCATCGGGATGAGGAAGGGATTTCTCGTTTTCTATTTTTTCAATTCTGTCTGAAGAGATAAATTCAAGCAGTTCTGAGGCAGCCTCACGTGTTAAATCGGCAGCTTCGCGACTGGTTTGATAAATATTTTTATTTTCTTTTGTTGATTTACGTCCCATAATATTCTCCCTGCGTTTTAGTGTCAGTGAATAATTCACATTACTCATTATAAACTATATTACTAAATTGGGAAACAGTTATTTTAAAGCGAAGGATAGAGCTTAATACCTAAAGATTGGCAAAATAAGGGGGGCTAAGTCGCACTTGCAGCTATGTTTTGTTTGATGTGTGCGTATTATAATTTAAGCATAAATAAAGATGCGGTAAGGAGGGCAGTAATGAGCATTGAACAGAGAATGAGGGTATGTATTTTAATAGAAAAGCTTGAAAAGCAGGCAGATTATGCCAAAAAATTAGGAATAGAAGATGTGTCAATGTTTCACGGAGTAAGGAGACAGCATGATCATGGAAAGGAGCAACGGTTATGAGTGATTTCGTAAAAATTCTTTTATGTGTAGTTATTATAGTGTATATATTGTCACCGATTGACTGCCTTCCGGGACCGGTTGATGATATTCTGGTGATATTGCTGGGGTACCTTGCCAATAGGAAAGTGGGAATAGAACAAAAATGATATGATGGAAAAAAGCGATTGCCCAAATCCTGGTTATAGTTTATACTGATAGTTGGTAAGAAACATATTTATAAAGGAGAACCAGTATGAAAAAATAACCAGGATGTTAGCGCTGTTTCTTTCTGTAATTATGCTTACAAGTGCTTTTATGGCATGCGGCGGGAAAGATACTACAGACGGTACAACGACTAATAATGAGGAGCAGCAGTCTATGAATCAGACAACAGAAGCACCTACTACAACAGAGGCACCTACCACAACAGAACAACCTACTACCACAGAACCGGAGAGCATCGTGTATGGCAAGTCAACCATGTGGGTAATCGGTGATTCTACAGTATGTAGCTTTTCGGATAATTATTTTTATCCCCGTTACGGTTACGGTACACAGCTTATGGAGTATTTTGAGGCAGACAGATTTGAGGTTCAGAATCTTGCTTTGTCAGGAAGAAGTTCACTTAGCTTTTTGACAGAGGCTAATTATCAGACTCTTATTAACGGAATGCAGAGCGGAGATGTTCTTGTAATCGGATTTGGTCATAACGATGAAAAAGCAGAAGCAGCAAGATACACCAATCCTAACGGTGATTATACTGTAGCAGGAAGCTTTGCTAACAATTTATATGAGAAGTATGTAAAGATTGCCAAGGAAAAGGGAGTAACGGTTATTCTTTGTACACCAATTGTAAGACGTACCGCAACAGGCGAATGGAGAGATTCTTTATTACATATTACGGCAGACAGTGATGGATTTGCAGGTGGAGATTATTCTGCTGCTATCGTTAAACTCGGTAAGGATACCGATACTGCAGTTGTTGATATGACAGCTCTTACTAAGGCATTATATGATAGTCTTGGTGCAGAAGAAACCTTGAATTTGCATGCATGGACTTCATCAAAGCCCGATAGTGTAGATAATACACACACTAATATTTGGGGTGCGAAGTATAACGCATTCATGTTTGCAAAGGCTGTAAAGGATTTAAAATTAAAGGGTATTTCGGAGTTTGTAAAGAATGTTGACGCTGCTCCGGCAAAAGCAGACGTACTTGTTTCTAATCCGAATTATGTAGAGCCTACATATGACGGCAGTGATTTGAAACAGAGTGAACTCTGGCAGGATTACGGTATCTTTAAAGGTACTGTATTTGGTGATGTGGGCGGTAATCCAAGCACAGCCAATCAGACCTTGGAGACAGATGCTAACGGCAACATGCATATCGCAGTAGCCAATAATAAGGGTAAGATTTCTTCGTCTACTGACGGTATTGCAATGTATTATTATAAGATTCCTGCAGATGCAAGCTTTACTTTAACTGCGGATATGACAATTAATGCTTTCGATAACAATAATCAGGTTGCATTTGGTCTTATGGTAAGAGATGCTATGTATATTGATGTTAATTCTAAGGACTACAACGGTGACAGTGTTAATGCGGCATTCTTTAAGGTGGCAGATGGCGGTTATAACGGTTATGCAAGAAAAGACGGAAGCCTTATGTCCGGCGGAAAGCTTTCAAGAGCATATAATGCCGGAGAGACTGTAACCTTGACACTTTCAGGTACAGCAGACGGTTATGCGACTAAGATTGGTGAGGAAGAAGCAGTTTCAGGCGGATTTGATTTCAAGCTTACCAATTTTGATAAGGATTATGTATACATCGGTATGTATGCAGCGAGAAATGCAGATGTGACCTTCAGTAACATTAAGTTAATTGTAAACGGAGAAGAGATTGTAATTAAATAGAATTGTCAGGGCCCCGCGTAGATGCGGGGCTTTGTTTATGAGAAGAAAAAATAAGCGATATACAACACACCCCGTCATATACCACTTACCTTATGTAATACTCCCCCATAAGCTCAAGTATAGCATTTTGGGGTTAAACAGTAAAATGGTTTTAGGCGACAAGTTTCGACCAAAAAAAATACCAATAAATTTTCGCAAAACCCTAAATAATTGTACAGTTTTCCTCTTGCAATATAATTTAAACAGGCGTATTATAAATGCCGTGTGATTAGAATTAGATTATATTATATAAAAAGAAGAGGAAGTAAGGACATGAATATTTTATTATCAGTATCAATCGCGTTACTTGCAGGCCTTCTTATGACCCGCGCATTTAAACCTTTTAAGCTTCCGGCCGTTACAGCGTATCTTATTGCAGGTGTACTTATCGGACCGTATTGCCTCGGTGCACTTCACATTGACGGACTCGGCTTTGGTTCTATGGAGGAAGTGGAATCTCTTGGAGTACTTTCACAGGTGGCACTTGGATTTATCGCTTTTTCTATCGGAAGTGAGTTTCGCCTCGAGGAACTTAAGAAAATCGGTAAGCAGGCATTTGTTATCGGTATTTTTCAGGCACTTGTTGCAACATTGTTTGTTGATTTGGCACTTTTGGTAGTACATATTGTAATGCCGGATAAATTAACATTGCCGCAGCTTCTTACACTCGGTGCGATTGCGACAGCCACAGCTCCGGCGGCAACTCTAATGGTAGTAAGACAGTACAAGGCTAAAGGACCTCTGACTAAGCTTTTACTTCCAATCGTAGCATTGGATGACGCAGTAGGCCTAATCGTATTTGCAGTTTCTTTCGGTATTGCCAAGACTTTGGTAAGCGGAAGTGTTGATATCGTATCAATTATTGTTAATCCTATCGTGGAAATTATTTGCTCACTTTTGCTTGGTGCAATTATGGGTTGGTTGCTTACACAGCTTGAGAAGCTTTTCAATTCCAATACCAACCGCCTCAACATGACGATTGCTTTTGTTGTAATGACAGTTGCATTGTCTACACTTAAGTTTGAAATCGGGCCGGTTCACGTTGGTTTTTCATCACTTCTTGTATGTATGATGCTTGGAACAGTTTTCTGCAATATTTGTCCGCTTTCTGAGGAAATGATGACTCGCTCCGACAAGTGGACTTCTCCGCTTCTTGCGTTGTTTTTTGTAATCAGTGGTGCAGAACTTGAACTTAGCGTGTTTACAGATATCGCTATTGTAGGAATTGGTGTGGTTTACATTGTGTTCCGTTCACTCGGTAAATATTTTGGTGCTTTTGCAAGCGCAAAGGCAACCAAGTGTGCACCGCAGATTTGTAAGTACCTCGGTATCACACTTTTACCGCAGGCAGGTGTTGCACTCGGTATGTGTACTACGGCAATGCAGCTTGGTGAGCAGGGTAACTTAATCCGCAACATTACATTGTTCGCAGTACTTATTTATGAACTTTTCGGACCGATGATGACTAAGATGGCACTTACTGCCGCAGGCGATATTCAGCCTATGCCGGAGCATGTTAAGAATCGTCGTCAGTTGAAGCTTGAAGAAGCAAAGAAAGTTAAATAATATTTTTTAGAATTATTAATTTAAAAGTAAAATAATAGATATCTCCTGAAGCAGTAACGGTAGATGACCGTGAAATGTTTCAGGAGTTTTTTGTTGTAATAATTTTCTGACAATACTTGAAACTAGGGAGAGTATTTGATAAACTAAAAAAGTATAATGTATAATATTCGGAGGAGAAGAAACAAAAGATGGAGAAACAAAATAATACAAAAAAACCGATATCTCGCAAGTCAATTTTTAAGCTGATGTTATATGTTGCATATATAGTATCAAGCGTGTTTTTACTTAAGAATATTATCGGTAAGAATATTCAGGGTTCTGTTGTAATTGCTACGGCAATGCTTGTACTTGGAATAGTGCTGTTTGTACTAAAAAAGCGTAATGCGAAGTCAGAAACTATGGAGCTTGTTATTTCAGTAGGGCTTGTATTTGTTATATTCTTTATTTCGCTGTACAGTGGGCAGTATTACAGCGACGATTTTCCTATGATGCTCGCACTTATCGGTATGGCGGGACTTTATATGGAGCCCAAATATACAAAGATACAGCTTGTGTTTATTGACATTGCTTTTGTATTAATGTATATAATTCATCCGGAGAATACTGAGAGTCTGTCACAGTATATTATGTGTGTAGGAATTTTTAATCTTGCAGCGATTCTTTTTTATCAGACGATAAAAAGAGGTCGCGCCTTTATGGATATAAGCACGGAAAAGGCAAATGCAGCGAAGGAGTTGTTAACATCCATGGATGTTATGGGTGAGGAGTTGCAAAACGACTTCGAAGCTTCCGTTAAAAGCATTGATGAAAACAGTATCGAACTTCAGAAAGGTTCAGAGGTGGTTTTACAAGGCGCCAAGGATATGACGGATTGTTGTGTGGATGTGCAGAATAAGATTAAAGAGAGCGGTCGTCAGATAGTTGCACTTGATGAGGGCGTTAAGAATGTGGAAATCGTTCTTATGGAAAACAAGGGCAATATTGAAGAGATGACTAAGCAAATGACTGTTGTAAGTGATGCGATGAAAGAAACACAAAAAGTTTTTGCAATTATGCAGGAAAAGATGCAGGAGATTGCAAAGGTTTCAAAGCAGCTTAGTGACATTTCCTTTAATACGACAATCCTTTCACTTAATGCTTCTGTAGAAGCAGCAAGAGCAGGTGAAGCAGGTGCCGGGTTTGAGGTGGTTGCTACGGAGGTCAGAAGACTTTCTGATAACAGCAATGAATGTTCTGATAGAGTTTCGGAAATAGTAAAACAGTTAAATCAGCAAGTTGATGTTACGGCAACGCAAATTAACGATTCTTTCAGTGAATTGGAGGGCTCTGTAGCTGTTATGAACGAGTTGCAAAACAGTTTTGCAAGACTTACGGAGCAGTTTGGTGCATTATACAATAACATTGCGGCACAGAACAGCAGTGTTGGTCAGGTGGATTCTATTTTTGCCAAGCTCAAGAACAGTGTCGATGAGATGAGTATAAGCTCAGAGACTAACAAGCAGGCTGTTGAGGCCATTATGGAAACCATGAATACTTATAAAGTGAATATTAATAAAGTAATTAATGAAACAAGACAGGTGCAACAAAAAGTTGTGTAATGGTGAATTAAGGAGTGTACTTGTAGAGGCAAGTATAAATGTTTAGGAGGATAAATAATTGAAAAAATCAAAAAAGCTAATTACAATTTTGGCAGTAATGGGGGTGACGGTCTTGGCAATGGGAACGATAGTTTCCTGCGGGAATAAGTCAGACAAGAAAAGTGTAGATGGTTATGTGGCACTGGATTTAAATGACCCGATTGTGTTCGGTGGTGATTACATCATATATGATGACGAAACAATTAATTTGGGTGAAAAGGCAATCTATGTTGATGCAACCTTAAGTGATGAAATCGCAGACAAATATGATTATGTTTATAATGATTTTACAGAGGCGGCGGTAGCGTTTACGGATGGTACGGAAGAGGAGCCGATGAAGGTGTATATCGCGCCGTATGTATATTGGATTGATGACCCGGATGATGAGGCGATTCGCGAGGCAACAACAGGCGATATTCCGTATGGGCTTGTGATAAATTGCAATAATTTACACCTTGTGGGACTTACAAAAGACCCGTACAATGTTGTGCTTGCAGTTAACCGCGGACAGACACAAGGTGCTAAGGGCAATTATACAATGTTCTATTTTGACGGAAACGGAACACGTACCGAAAATCTGACTATGGGTAACTATTGTAATGTAGATTTGGAGTATCCGTTAAAGCCGGAGCTCTCCAGAGCAAAAAGAGCAGAGGCAATTACCCAGGCACAGCTTGCTTTGACTAACGGTGATAAGATTGTTGCGGTAAACTGTAATTTTATCAGCCGTTTAAATGCTTGTCCGTTTACCGGAAGCGGCGGAAGAATTCTTTTTAAGGATTGTCATATCGAGTGTGGTGACGACGCACTTCCGGGAACAGCACTTTTTGTGGATTGTACAATTGGTTTTTACAGCTCTAAGCCTTTTTATAACACGTCAGGTACGGGCGCGGTATTTATGAACTGCGAGATTACATCGGATGTTAAAGGAACGCAGTATCTTACCAAGGCAGGCGGTACAGTAACTCTTATTGATTGTAATTTTGTGAGTGACCATCCGAACTTTAAGGTGGAATGGACACCGGAACCTGCATATACATTAAGATGTATACAGAGTAATGTAACACTTAACGGTAAGCAGATTGTAATTGGGGAGGCAACGCCCGAGAACACAGTTGATCTTACCGGAACAGAGGCTGCAAAGGCATTTGCAATTAAAGACGGCGATAAGACAATTTATAATACGTATAATCTGCTTCAGGGAAAGGACGGCTGGGATCCGCTTGATAACAGAGCGGAGATAGAGGCTGTTTCAGAGAAGTATATGCTGTATCCGTACTTGATGACAGTTGCTCCGAATATAACAAACGTTAAAAATGGAGCAATCGGTACTCTTACAACAAGCTTCAAGTATTTCAGAAATAATGCGGGAGATGCATTTACTGATAAGGTAACATGGACAGTGGACGATACATTGAAGGATTACGTGACGATTACTCAGAACGAGGATGGGACATGTAATTATACCGTTATAAAGAGTGGGGACAGCAGTGTTACCGGTATGATTTATGCAAAAAGTGATTTGGGCTTTGGCGGCGGTGCATTTCTTACAATTACGCCGGATGTGGTATCGGCTCCCGGTTTTACAAAGTCACCGGAAGTTACGATTGCAACTAAGCCCGTTCCGTCTTATTTTTCGGGAAGAGTTGTGGAGGCAGGTTGTGTGACTGTAAATTATACTCTTACATCGGATTCACAGGATATTTCTGTAATCAACTGGTATCGAGTGAGTGCGGATGGCAAAGAGACTGTTAAAGTTGCAATTTCAAGACTTGATGAACCTGAGTATACATATGTGCTTACGCCGGGTGACGTAGGTTATTATATTATGGCAGAGGTAACTCCCAGAGTTGTAAATTCTGAGTCGGGCGAAAAACTAAGCGTGAAGACTTCAAGGATAGTAACTTTAGAGGATATGCCTTTAACTAATATCAGCACTGATTTTAAAGATTTTGTGACAGAGTACAGACCTGATATTAGAGAAGGTTTTTGGACCGTTTCGGGCTTCAAACCGCTTGATACTGCAGACTATGATTGGAAGGCAAAAGAAGAAGCAGGCTGGACATACGGTGAGGGTGAAGGCGGAGCTAAGGATATTACAGGTCTTAAGCAGACAGTACGCGGCTCAAGAATTCTTTATACGCCTATGCAGGGAAGTTATGGCGATATGTCATTGAAACTTGAAGTTAGTCCTTGCAAGTCAGCGGGACAGGGCTTTGGAAGTGCAACAGGTCAATACATGGATATCTGCATTAAGATGGATAATGCAACAATGAACGGCTATGCACTTAGAATTGAACGTACAAGCAAATATTCCAATGCGGTAGATTTTAAACTTATAAAATATACGGACGGAATGGCAGAGGCAATTAGTGAGCCGGTTTCTGCATCTTGCTATAATACAACCTGTACGATTATTGTTTCCGTGAATGGAACGACGCTTACTGCTCATGCAAGCACAACCAAGAAGCAAAATGACGAGCAGGCATCAGCAGGACTTGCGCATGTAGTAGATTTAACGGCAGAAATTACACCAAATAATTTTGGTGGTATAGGTGTGGTTCATACCGGAACCGCAGGCGCGAATTCAACGTTGCTTACACAGATGGATATTATTTGGGAATAAGAAATTTGGAGGTCAGTGATGGATAAGAGAATTGACGAACTTACAAAACTTGTAGAGGAACTTAAGGCAGCCAATGTCCTTTGGGGCAAGAAGTGGGTAGCTTGTGGTGACAGCTTTACGGAGGGTGACTTTAGAGATTCGCCGGAGACGGAGCTTACCTTTACGGAAGGTTTATATGCGGGTAAGAAGAAGGTATATCCATTCTTTATCGGACGACGCAACCATATGGAGGTTGTTAATGAGGCAAAGTGCGGCTCAACAATTACTGATCTTGGAACGAGAAAGGACAGCTTTTCGATAGAGCGCTACAAATTGATTCCGAAGGATGCCGATTACATAACGCTTTGCTTTGGAATTAATGATGATGAGAGACATCAGAATTCACCTATCGGTAAGATTGAAGATACGGATAATACTACATTTTACGGCGCATGGAATATAGTACTTGAATATCTTATCACTAACTATCCTTATGCGAAAATTGGTATCATCGTGACTAATGGCTGTGCATTTCCGCATACCGAAGCGATGAGAAGAGTGGCAAGAAAATGGGCAATTCCTTATCTTGACATAGCAGGTGATTATCAGGTGCCGATGATGCACAGGGTAGAGGAGAAGACAGAAGCCTGTGAGACTGTAAAGAAACTTAGAATGCAACAGTTTGTAGTATTGCCGAGTAACCCTCATCCGAGTATTAAGGCTCATGAATACGAGAGTACGTTTATTGAGAACTGGCTTAGAAGTTTGTAATTTTTGAGCAAGGGAAAAGAGATGATTATTAGTGATAAATGAGTATGCTGAATCAATAAAGCAAGAGGAAATAGATTTTCCTAAAAGTTTTGCCTCATATGTAGAAAAAGAGTACGGTATTTTGTTTTATATGGAAGATAACAAGGATTCTTACGACGGAAACCATGCTTGCATATATCCTCAGAAAATCACAGATTTAGGGGCAGTTTTGGATGACATTGCAGAATTCTATAAACAGTTTGGTATGAAGGCGTCCATATATCATCCGTTTGAAAAGGACTATTTTAGGAATAACGAAGAAATATTAAAAGCACATGGTTATACATATACTGAGGAAGATGACCATAGAGTTATGCTTCTTACGTCAGAAAACAGAATTAGGCCCGAGAATAGACTTGTTATTCGTGTGTTAAATGAGTGGGACGAGCGCGTGGCGACAGATATTTTAATACCGAGCGGTGAGCCGTGGGAAGTAGATGTAACAAAGAAGCGAGTCGGGCAAGAGGGAACGTATCTGTTTGTCGGATACTTAGGTGATAAGGCTGTTGTATATACGGATATTCATAAGTCCGAACATGGAAATACGCGTTTTGATTATATCGTAACGGCAAAGGAAAGCCGAGGTAAAGGCTATGCAAGCGAATTGCTGAGTTTTGTTGTGGAGTACTGCAAGGAACATAATTTTCCGATGTGCTGGCAGTGGGCAGGACCGTCGGAACATATTTGTTATCAGGCGGGATTTAGGGAAACTTTTTCAATGGAAGCAGGATATGCTGCAAAAGAAAAAATATAAAATATAGGGTGTAAAGTCTTGATAGTTTAATAAAAGACTTTACACCTTGTTTTTAATTAGGGGTTGTTAAGAAATTTTTTGAAGTTTTTCGCTGTGTTCGGTTACAACTTTTTTGAGGATATCAACATCCGTCTGAATCGTATTGAGTTGATTAATACCTTTAGAATATCTGTTATAAGTTGAAGTATAGCAGTTCTCGATATTTTGTAGCCGTGGTATAATTTCGTTTTCTTGTGTAAGCTGAATTGGTTTTAGTTTTTCGTCTAACATATTGGATAAGGATAATAATAATTCGTTATCAGTCATTGTATCACGTCCCTTATATTTGGTATATTTATTGTAACATAGTTAAAAAAGATGTAAAGTCCTTTATTAAGTTATCAAGGTACATATAAATTCGTAAAAAAACGAATAAACTAAATGTCAGAATTTGTCAAAATTATACGGCGAATTCTGACGTGAGTCAAGAATTTTTTTGTTATGAAAATAATGCGATAACAATGCATTGCACACAACATAATAATGCGATATAATTTTTATGGAACTATTATAATATATTAAAGAAATATTTGGATATACGGATGAAAATATTGATTTTTTTGCTGATTTTTTGTATAAATACTTTTATTATAACTGTTATAACAGATATGTTTATCTTGGGGACTCCGCGTAAATGTCGAGAGGAGGAACCAAAGCAGAAGTGTTATATTTTGGCTGTTCCGAACAGGATTGATTTCCAGCGAAGTGCTGAATGTTCGGGATTTTCGGCGGCGCATGTGCTTAGAAGCTTCGGTGTGGAAGCAGACGGTAATGAGCTGTATGCGAGGATGCAGGGAAAGCTTCGGAATGGTGCGGTGCTTCCTAAGAATTTGCGTAAGGCGTTGAAACTGCGTGGCTTTAAAGTGAGATATTGCAGAGGCAATCTTAATACGCTTAAAAGTTCGCTCAGTGAGGGTAAGAGGGTAATAGCGTTTGTGAAGACCCGAAAGGATAGGCACTGGCTTCATTATGTGCATGTTGTCGGGTATGATGAGGAGCATGTTTTAATTGCAGATTCTTTGAGGGAGCTTGCTAATTGCAAAGAAGAACATTATAACCGCAAACTATCGTATGCGGAATTTTTGGAGCTGTGGGATACAAGAGAGATTTATATGCCTTTTTATAAAAACACATTTTTAATGATAGAGAAGCAGGAGGTTTAGCTATGGCGTTACATGTTATGGATGAAGTTAATCGTTGTTTGCAGTGTAAGGTTCCGATGTGCCAGAAGGGTTGTCCTATAGGAACGAATATACCGCTTGCAATTAAGCTTTTAAAAGAGAATAAATTAAATGAGGCAGGCAAGATGCTTTTTGAGAATAATCCGCTTACTACGGTTTGCAGTCTTGTTTGCAATCATGAGAATCAGTGTGAAGGTCATTGTGTACTCGGTAAAAAGGGTGCACCTGTTCATTTTTCTACAATTGAGAATTATATTTCTTCAACATATGCCAGTCAGATGACTAACGGTCCACATCCATCCAACGGTATCAAGGTGGCGATTATCGGCTCCGGTCCTGCGGGAATAACGATTGCGATTATTCTTGCAAGATACGGTTATCAGGTAACTATTTTTGAAGGCAAGGATAAAATCGGTGGCGTGCTCAGATACGGAATTCCTGAGTTCAGACTTCCTAAGAGTGTGCTTGACGATATTGAATACAGACATTTGGAACTTAAGGGTATCAAGATTAGACCCAATACTTTAATTGGCAGTGCCATTACGATTGAAGATTTATTCCGCGACGGTTACAAGGCGATTTTCGTAGGAACCGGTGTGTGGAAACCGAATGCTTTGCATATAAAGGGTGAAACCTTTGGACATGTACATTTTGCAATTAATTACCTTAATAATCCCGACAGCTACAGACTTGGTAAAAAAGTTATTGTAATTGGTGCAGGTAATGCAGCGATGGATGTGGCGAGAACCGCACTTCGTAAGGGTGCTCAGGATGTTACATGTTTTTCCATTACAAAAAAGGTTGCCGCAAGCGATTATGAATTCAGTTATGCGCAGCTTGAAGGTGTGAAGTTTGAGTATAGTAAAAAGCCTGTTGAGATTACGGATGACGGTGTAATATTTATGGATGTTAATGAGGCGGAGGACGGAACGATTACGCCGATAGAAGGTACTGAAGAATTGTATCTTGCTGACAGTGTGATTATTTCAATCAGTCAGGGGCCGCAGAGTAGACTTGTTAATTCTACGGAAGGTCTTAAGGCTAATAAGAGAGGTCTTCTTGATGCTGATGAGACCGGACACACCTCCAGACCGGGTATTTTTGCGTCAGGTGATGTTGTTAACGGAGCCCGTACCGTTGTTGAAGCGGTTGCACACAGTAAGGTTGTAGCAGAGTCAATGCATGAGTATATTCAGAGTTTGCCGAAGGATGAGTAAAGTCATTGGCGAAAGAGAATATTTTATAAAAAAATTTGCAATAAAAAAGTTGTGGCAATATTATTTCTCGATAAGTTTGCCACAACTTTTTTAATAATCAATAAAGTTTTACATAAGTAAATAATTAAATAGATACCTCTTCTTTCAACCAGTTAAGTACTTCTTCAACTGTTGCAAAATGACCTTCGAGAACACCTGTTGCTGAACGCTCGGTATTTTTTTGGGCCTGGATCTTTAACATGATTGATTTGCCCTCGGCAAAGCCAAATGCCTTACAGCCTGCTTCAACAAATTTTTTGGTCATCTTAACGAGCTCTCCGCTTTCAGAAGCACCTACGGGTAACATCTGGGAACAGTCTGCAATATAGGCCCAACCTGTGCTTTTCCAGGCTGCTGCTTCAGCAAGAACTGTATCAGTGAGCCAGATAAGCTCATCTACGTTAGTTTTACCTACACCTGCAGATAAAACTATCTTTCTTCCGGGAATAACTTCAACTGATTGTGCACCATTAACTTTTGCCATAAATAAATCCTCCTGAGTAAGAAATGTTCTGTACTATATTATAACTCGATGGAAATATTCTGTCAATTTGTTTTTGGGTTTGTTAAAAAAATAATAGCTTTGTGGAGAAATGCAAAAAATAGTTGGTAAAAAATATGTAAATATGTTACAATGTGAACAGTCTGTCAAGCAGACGTTATAATAAATAATGAGGAAACTTAAGATGAAATTAAAAACTATATTTACTATTCTGAAATATGCTTTTTCTTTTATTTTAACATTTGCTGCTTTTATAAATGTTGATACGAAGCATTATCTGGTAATAGGTACATTAGAGCTTCTTATCATTTTTATAGTATCGGATATATGCATGTTTAAGAAAGTTTTTGGACGGATAGTTAACAGCATTTTGTTGCTGTTGTACAATGCCCAGATGTTTATACTGTTATTCGGAAGCAGTTATATAACTGTGCTTATGCTTACCAATCTGCATTCGCTGGAAGCACTGTCAGGTAAGATGGTTATATATGTAGTAGGTGTAATAGTGGTGCTTATATTTACGTTTTGGCCAATAGAAAAGATTGAGTGGAAGAAGCTTAAGGTCAATATGTATGCGGTATTGTCAGTTGTGCTTGCACTTGAACTCGGATTTGTAATGTTGTTCGGAAATATACATTCGCCTATGTTTGCATATTATAATCTTTTACATCAGTTTTATGAGAAGCATGAAATGGAAGAGGCTATTAATTCCACAAGTGTTGCAACAATAGATTTTTATAAAGACGGAGTAGAGAATTTTTATAAGAAAGATGACAGACTTCCGAAAACACCGAATATAATTCTTATTTTTACGGAAGGTCTTTCGCAGAATGTAATTTCTGATGAAAGAAATATTATGCCCAACGTTGAAGAGTTGCAAAGTAAGTCTTTAAGTTTTATAAACTATTATAACCATACCTTTGCTACATACAGAGGAATTATCGGGCAGCTGTTTTCAGGTTATCAGCTTAATGATTTTGATGTCAATAAATTGGTCTCAATACAGAGTGTTTTAGCAGATGAAGGTTACGATACATTCTTTATAAATACAGAACCTAATAATAAAGATTTTACGGAATACCTTAATAATTTAGGGTTTGATGAAATAGTTGGTGATACGGGTTATGAATGTAGTGGTATGGCAGACAGTATTTCAGATAAGAATGCATATGAAATTTTGTACGATACAGCGTTGGAAGAAAGCAAATCTGATGAGCCTTTTTTTATAGCGATGTATACTTTTGGTACGCATGCTTCACTTGATTCCGTGGATCAGAAATTCGGTAACGGAGATGATGCGGAGCTTAATAAGTTCTATGATGCGGATTATCAATTTGGTGCTTTTATGGATAAGTTTGAGAATAGTAGTTTTTATGAAGATACGATTATAATTTATACGGCAGATCATGCTACATATGTAGATGATTCTTTTAAAAAGGCCTTTCCTGATTATGAAAGAAATACTACTACCGTTGATGCAATACCTTTTTTTATTTATTATTCAGGAATTGCGCCGGTAGAGATAGATGTAAAAGGCCGTAATACATTGAATATGGTACCTACGGTTCTTGATTATCTTGATATTTCCGCAGAAAACTATTTTATTGGAAGCAGTCTGTTTTCAAGTTCGGCGGGAAATATGTGTGAGACAAGCTATTTTGATTCAAATTTGTATTATTCATCAAAATATTCGGTAGTATCCGGCATGTCAGCAGAGGAGCAAGCTGACCTTAAACAATGGCTGACAAATTATTATATTACAAGAGAAAATCAATAAGTTTCAGAGGGTTACCGGATGATGGTAATCCTCTTTTGTTTTGAATTGTTTGAGTGAAAACTTAAATAAACAAGAAAAATGCAAAAATACTGAATGTGTGTAAAAATATGTTGAAAAAAAGCTTGCTTTGGTGTAAAATTATTATACAAAAATCCCGCATTCATGAGATAAAATATTTGCATGAATAACTACCCGAAAGGAGCACAAAGGATTATGGGCAAAGCAAAGGAAAAAGATAAAAAGAAAGGCATGAATCTGGTAGCCAAGATTTTATTAATGTCCATGGTATCAATCGGACTTATGGTACTTGTTGCAATATATGCTATTTGGAGCACCGGTTCAGCTGTAGCCAATAAGATGGCAGAGCAGGAACTTTACACGGCGAGCCTTGCGGTACAGATGGAGATTGATGCATTGGTTCCGAGTGGAGAGTATATTCAGAAAGGAAGTAAGCTGTATCGTCGTAATACAAGTATCAATGACAACATGACAACTTTCAACAGCTTTGTTATGAAGAATAATTTGGTGCTTATGTTCTTCTATGGTGACACATGTCTTGCAAGTACTTTGGATGATGAGACAGGAGCAGAATATCTGGGAGAGGTATTACCTGCTAAGGTTGTAGATAAGGTATTGACAAACGGTAAATCCTATTATGACTCCGGTATAGATGTTAATGGTGAAAAGTATTATGGTTTTTATTATCCGCTTCTTGAGAAAGCCACATCAAAGTCAGCTACTGCGTGTGTCTTTGTAGGTAGAAGAAGTAGTGATACGGTTTCAATATATGTAATGCAGATTATTAAGAATATTATAATAATGGGTGTTTTGGCAGCAATAAGTGCTGTTGGTATGACAATTATTTTGAAGAAGATTACGAAGTCGTTGCTTGTATCTGTTAAGCAGCTTGATGATGTTGCCGCAGGTAAGCTCTACATAAGTAAGAATACGAAGTTTGAGGAGCAGGATGATGAGATTGGTCAAATTTCTCGTGCTATTTCATCCTTAGTGATATCTTTTACGGATATAATTAAGCGTATTAAGACGGCAGCGGAGAGACTCTTTGATTTCTCGAAGATGTTTATCAGTCGTTTTGAAACAATATCAGAATCTATTACCAATGTTAACACTACGGTAGATGAGATTGCTAACGGTGCAACGGCGCAGGCAAGTGAAACCCAGGCTGTTAATGAGAAGATACTTAATATTGGTAGTGCTATTGAGACTACTTCAATGAATATGGATATGCTTGCTCAGAGTGCTCAGAAGATGAGAGATTACAATATCACTGTTAATGAAACACTTAATGAACTTGGTGAGATTAGTATTAAGACACAGCAGTCCGTTGACGAGGTTCAGGAGAAGACGACCGCAACCAATAAGTCAGTACTCGAGATTCGTTCCGCTACAGATATGATTACAGAGATTGCAAGTCAGACTAATTTGCTCTCACTTAATGCATCTATTGAGGCGGCCAGAGCAGGAGAGGCAGGTAGAGGTTTTGCGGTTGTTGCAGATGAGATTCGTAAGCTTGCCGACCAGTCCGGAGAGTCTGCTGCAAGAATTTCGGCCATTATTAAAGAACTTATCGATAATTCCAACAGCAGTGTGGCAATTATGAATCAGATGTCCGAAATTATGGGACAGCAGAATGCACATCTTGATGCCACCAAGAATGTATTCCAGTCACTTAATTGGGAGATTGACAGCGTTGCAGGTGCCGTTGACAGTATCACTAATGAAGTTGAGCAGCTTGATATGCTTAAGAATGATGTTATGGGTAGTATGGAAAATCTTGCCGCAATCGCACAGGAGAACGCAGCAAGTACAGAAGAGACATCAGCTGCTATGCAGGAGCTTAACCAGATTGTTCTTGAATGTAGAGAAAAGACAGAAGAGATGCTTGGTCTCGCTGATAACCTTATGGACAGCACAACAATGGTAACGTTGGAAGAGCAGATAGAAGATGCTATTGAAGATTTGGAAGAAGCAGAAGATTTGTCAGGTGCAGAAGCTGTTGAAGAGATTGCCGATGCAGTTGAAGAATTGGCTGAAGCGGTAGAGGAAGTCGCTGAAGAAGAGAGCTTTACTGAAATTGAGGTATCTGTTGTAGAAGAAGAAAAGGTTATAGAATAAGTATTTGAGATTATTAACAGATAAGTAATCGCATCAGGTTTTTTACCTGATGCGATTTTTTTAAGTAAATTGTAACGTTTTTGAATTTTGTGTATCTAACTGTCAAAGAGGGATGAAACAGTGGAGATACATATTGCAAGCCGCAAAGCATTTTATTGTAATGTCAAAGTGGTACTTATATTTCTTGTTATATACGGGCATTTGATAGAGACACGGATTGATGACAGTGTGATATTAATGTGGCAGTATCGTCTGATTTATGCAGTTCATATGCCACTGTTTGCATTGGTGTCCGGTATGTTTCTGAAAACGAAAGAAACATGTATTGCACAGATGAAATCAGCACTTAAATATTATTTAATTTGCCAGATGATTTATATTGCGGTGTCATTTCTTATGGGGAATAAACAGGCTTCGTTTTTTGTTCCGTATTGGCACTTGTGGTATCTGCTTAGTCTTTCGTTCTGGGCATTGATATGTAGGCTGACTGCCGGAATAAAAAGAAAAACGATTAGAGTGATGTTAATTCTTATAGGTATAGTAATTGCCTGTATTTGCGGTAATGCAGACTATATAGGAAGATTCTTATCCCTGTCAAGAACAATATGCTTTTTGCCATATGTTTTACTTGGCCAGATGTTACCGATTGACACTGGATTTTCAGATTATAAAATAGAAAGTGGCATAGCGGGTATTGTCTCGCTTATCGTGCTTTTAATCATTGCACCCTTGTTACCGGTAGAATTTTTTTGGCAGGCGACATCTTATGAAGCAACGCAGGCTATTTTCGGAGAAGGATTCCGGACGGTTAGTTATGTTATTGCTTTTGGGTTGAGTTTTTTGTTATTGGCAGTAATTCCGACAAAACGATTGATTTTTTCAAAGGCAGGAACTGATACTTTGTGGGTATATTTATTGCACGGGCCGATTGTTCGGGTGTTACGTGATATAGATATTAAATTAGACTATTTTGTAATTTTTGCGCCGATAACAGCGGTTGCAGTATATTTCATGCTTTATGAGTTGTGTCGCTGGAAAAACAAGTGGTGTAAGATTACATAATTTTAGTTAGGGGGAACTATGGCAGAGTTTAAAGAAGTTTATAAAAAGTACGCAAAAAAAGTATATTATTATCTGCTTGCCCTGACAAAGAATGCGCAGGAGGCAGAAGAGCTTTTATCAGAAACCTTCTATCAGGCGTTCTTGCATATTGATAAATTCGAGGGGAGAAGCAGTATTTTTACATGGCTTTGTCAGATTGGTAAAAATGCGTGGCTTAAAGAATGTAAGCGAAAGAAAAATTTTGACGAAGCCGGAACTGAATTGACGGAGGTCGAAGACAAAGGAGAATCGCCGGAAGCATTGGTGATAAGAAAAGAAGGAGAACTGCTTCTGAAAAATGCAATTTTTAAATTAGATGAGCCATATCGTGAAGTGTTTATGCTTCGTGTATTTGCGGAGATGAAGCTAAAGGATATTGCGGCAGAATACTCAAAGTCGGAAGAATGGGCGCGTGTTACATATTACCGTGCCAAGAGTAAAGTTCAAAAATATATAGAAAGTATGGAGAAAAATCAGGGAGGACAATTATGAAAATATCCTGTGACATAATTAAGGACTTAATGATACTGTGTGAGGACGACGGATGTTCCGAGGACAGTAAGAAGCTTGTGGAAGAACATAAAAAAGATTGCAAGATATGTGCAGAGTATTACAATAAATTATATGGTATAGAAGAAGTTATTCCCGAGATTAAGGAGGAACTAAAGGAAGAGAAGGTTCTTCGCAAAGGTTTTAAGAAAATCAAGAGACGTTGGCGTATGTGCGTAATTGCCATGCTTATGATAATTCCGATAAGTGCGTTAATTGTGATGGGAGTTAATGAAAAGCGCGGTGAGGGCATCTGTTTTTCAAGTATGGACGATATATACAAGTGTATGAAATTTTTGAAATATATCGAAGACGAGGAATTTGAAAAGGCCGCAAAGATGGTGGATTATTCGTATGTTAAGTATATATTTGCAGAAAATGTCAAAGATTTGACACCGGAAGAATTTATGATTTACATGGAAGAGAAAATATTAGATAAGCTAAAAGAGTATCATGAACTTGGTATTTCGATCCGTAATATTAACTATAAGGATGCATATGAAGGTATAGGAAGATGGAAGGTGTACTTTACGGTTGAAGAAGTATATCCGGACGGTAGCAGTCAGAATGTAGAAATTTATCTTGATTCTAAAAAAATGCAGGGAAGCGCAACTGGTCGTGGGGAACCGGGAGAACTTGACTATATTGGAGGCATAGTAAACGTATTTATACAAGACGATCCTTTGGGATATAAGGATAGGGAGGTTGCTTTCAGAGTAAAAGAAGGCGAAAAAGCAATAGTCAGTTGGAGGTTTAATAAAGTAAGTATCAGCAAAGTTGACTCAATCCACCTTGCAAATTTGACATGGGGCACGGGAAATAGTGTAAGTATGCGAGATGGGTTCGATAATAGTGAACGAAATATTCGTCGTTTTGAAACCTCCGTACCGGGAGATTATGAGCTTGATGTGTGGAGTGTTGGTGATGCTGAGTTTGATGTAAACGATATTATTACTATAGAGATTGTGCCTTTTGAAGCAGAGTGAAAGTGTTTGCGTGGCAAATTCTTAGGAAACAGAGTTAATCACGAAAAATGTGGCTGAAAGCTTAGAAAGCTTTCAGCCACTTATTTATTTTACGAGCCATCTTGTATAACGGTCCTTCAAGTTCTTTACGGGCATTCTTAAGTTCCTTACGGATTTCAATTCCCTGAGGACAATGTTTCTCGCATTTGCCGCATTCGATGCAGTTAGAGGCAGAGGTTGGAGTTTTGCGGAGTGCAGTGCACATCGTATAATCCACAAGTCCCCAAAACTTACTTTCGCTGTATCTGCGATTGTATGCAGAAAATGTTCCGGGAATATCTACATTTTTGGGGCAGGGCATACAATAGCCGCATCCTGTACAGCCAACCTTCATTTTGCTGTTGATTGCCCCCACAACATTTTTAAGCATAGCTTCCTCATCGGGTCCGAGTTCACCGACAGATACTGTGGAAGCAGTATTAATGTTGTCTTTTACCATCTCGTCGGAATTCATGCCTGACAGGACGCAGGTTACTTCCGGTTGATTCCAAAGCCAGCGGAAAGCCCACTGCGCAGGCGTGTGCTTAACAGGGTAATCGTTAAATATGCGTTTGGCTTTGTCGGGTAATCTGTTAACAAGCTTGCCACCGCGAAGAGGTTCCATGATAATAACCGGAAGTCCTTTGTCATGAGCATAATTTAAGCCTTTTCTTCCTGCCTGTGAGTGCTCATCCATATAATTATATTGAATCTGGCAGAAATCCCAATCATAAGCATCTACAAGCTTACAGAACATATCGGAATTGCCGTGATATGAAAAACCGATTTGTCTGATGGCACCGGTTGCCTTTTTGCTCTCAATCCATTCAAGGATGCCGAGAGTTTTGAGGCGTTCCCAGGTGTCGATGTCACTTAACATGTGCATGAGGTAGTAATCGATATAATCAGTCTTTAAGCGGCGAAGCTGTTCAGAAAAAAGCTTCTCAAGCCCTTCCTTTGATTTTATAAGATAATGGGGAAGCTTGGTTGCGATATATAATTTTTCTCGGATATGATTTCTCTCAAAAATCTCACCAATGGCTGTCTCGCTGCCGGGATATACATAAGCAGTATCGTAATAATTCACGCCCGAATTAAAAGCGGAAAGTATCTCGCGCTCTGTTTCTTCCATGTTAATTTTGCCGAGTGTCTGCGGAAAACGCATGCATCCGAAGCCCAGTATTGATATCTGATTGCCATATTTGTCCGTTCTGTAATTCATAAATGCCTCCATAAAACAATTTAGTTAATTTTACTGTATTATTATGCCAAATGCAAGGAAAATGCATTGAATGAAACAGAAAAAAATAGTATAATAAAATACATAAATTGCATTAAATAAAAAGGAGTACAACAAAAGTGAAAAAGAGAGCAAACAGGGGATTGGCAGTAGTGCTTACGAGTCTTATTTTGCTTGGAACAGTATGGGTAGAGCCTGCTATGGCAGCAAGAGGAGACGAAGAAGACAGAATCATGCACGGAACGGCCACAGAGTGGATTACGGAGGATAAGGTTAACAATACTCCGCCAAAGGATTATGTTGTGAATGCAAAAACACAGGGGAAGGCTAAGGATGGGAAGTATAATGACTTCTTTTTAGAGGATACCCTGCAGACGGTGTATATAGAGATAGATGAAAATAATCTTAATTACCTTTTGCAGAATGCAGATGAAGAACCGTATGTAATGACAACAAGTGTGACAATCGGAGATGTTAAGCTTGGCTATTGCGGTTTAAAAACCAAGGGTAGTTATACGCTTGAGCATGCTTATACGGATAATGCCGGAAGTGATCGTTTTTCGTTTACAGTCAATTTTGGTAAGTTTATTAAGAAAAAGGATTACGGAGAGAAGCAGAATTTTTACGGTTGTGATAAGATAAGCTTTAATAATTTCTTTTTTGATAAATCCATGATGAAGGAGTTTTTTGCACTCAAACTCATGGATGAGATGGGACTTCCCACACCTCAGTATGGACTTGCCAAGTTATATATCAATGGCAATTATTATGGCGTGTATGCTATGGTGGAGGCTTTGGACAGCTCTATTTTAGAGCAGTATTACAATGTCGATAAGGATGCAATCAGTAGCTATCTTTGTAAGCCCGAGGGAACGGGGCTTTTGTATGATGAGTTAATTGATGAACCGGATGCTCTTTGGGAGTACGATGAGGATACCTACAAAGATGTAGAGGATATGCTTCCAACGGTAATGGAATGGTTAAGAAAGATAAACTGTCTTAGCGAGGGTAAGGATTTTGACGGTAAGACAATAGATGTTAACAGCGAAGAATATCTTAAGCTTCTTGACAAAATTATGAATGTCGATGAGGTTGTAAAATATTTTGCAGTGCACAGCTGGTTATGCCAGATGGATAATATGTTCGTCGGACAGAAGAATTATGGCCTTTATATTGATACCGACGGAGTATGTACGGTAGTTCCGTGGGATTATGATTTGAGCTTTGGCTGTTATTATCCCAGTACGGCCGAGCTTACGGCAAATTATAATATTGATGTTATGTATCGTCTTGATGCTAGGAATGCAGGTCGTGAAAAACAGCTGTCTGCAAAGAATTATGCGGAGTATCCGTTATTTAATGTTATTTATCAGAATAAGACATTGATGGATGAATATCACGAATATATGAAGGAGTGCTCGAAGGTTGCGGCACTCGGAGGCACTGTAGAATCTACGGGAGAAAGTTATGTGCCGGGATTTTTCAATTCATATATTGAGAAAATGCAGGATGAAGTAATTGCGGCGGCAACAGAGAAGCTGGCATCCAATGTATACTATATGAATTGGATAAAGCAACCGCGTGATGTAAGACAGGGCTTGCCGAATCTTGCTAAGATAATCGCTTTACGTTCAGTGGGCGTATACGCTCAGGTTGAAGGAATTGATACAACCGTTTGTGCAACAGGCTGTAATCTTGAAACCTTGGGTAATGCCATCAGAGGAGATTTTACGAGCAGTGGTACGTTGACTACGGTTGATGCGGTAACAGGTATTTTTGTCACTGCGGAGTTTGAAAAAAAGAAGAGTGCTTTGTCACCGTTACTTGTGGTTTCGCATATTGAAGAAACAAATGCAGTATATGAGAATATTAAGTCAGAGCTTGGATGTGGCGAAGATGAAAGTCTTACGGTTTATTCGATGGGAAACAGAGCTAATCCTATATCTGCATATACGTTGTCGGTTCCATTGGCAAAAGAAGACATTGACGGTAAGAATGTTGAGATTTATTCCTACACGGACGATGGATTAACAAAGCTTACAATGACGAGAGATGATAATATTTTTTCGGGTGAGACAGACAGTATTAAGCATATTGCAGTACTTATAAAGCCTGCTACGAGTTCGTCCTTTGTGCCGGTTATTATTGCGGTTTCGGCAGCGGTTGTACTTGTGTGTGCAGGAATTGCGGTATTGTTTATCAGACGTAAGAAAAAAGCTAAAGATAAGTAAATAAAAAAGCGTTCAGTATTGTGGGGATATACTAGCATACTCTCACAGACTGAACGCTTTTATTTTATAAATTATAACTGAAGGTTACCTTCTATTCCTTCGTAATCGATTGTTTTTGTGTTGCCGTTTTTGAGGATAATCTCTACTGGTCCGTAGCCTCCGCGTTTTTCTTTGTCGGTATAAACTATTTCTTTAATGGGGAAGATTTCATCTTTCGTAAAATCTTCGAGAGATTCTTTTGTAATCACCTGAGAAATCAATACAAATTGTTCATAGCCGTATAATTTGTGGCGGGCAGTCTTACCGTAAATAACAATTGATTTGTCGGAGTCGGGATTGGTACCTTCACTGTGAACAAAATCAAGGCTGTCCCATCCGTCGTAAATTGTCATTGCAAGCTGTTTCTCGCGACCTGTGTAGTCATGTCCTTTAAGAATAATAGCCTTGGCGTTGCCTGATTCTTTGCGGATAATTTCTGTGCCGTTATCGGGGAAGCCGTAAGCACCGAGAGTAAGTGAAAAAGGAGCACGGTAGAGCCTTAATTTATCGGCACGGAGTATTCCATATTCAACAGGAAAGTCAGCTAGGTTAAGTGCCTGTCTCCAGTGAGTTTCGGTTTCAAGATTATAATTGAAAAACTGTCTGCGGTATAATACATTATCACGAATTCCGTGCCAGAAGGTTACGTTACATTTCTCGATATTTTCTGTAAGTCCGTCGGTGAGGACATATTGCATGGACTCAATATCCCTTGTAGGTGAAGCTTCCCACGGATACTTGCTGTTAAAGCTGAGTTTGGAGTAATTCCACATTGCATGAGTGTCAGTGCTCTTTTTAACAACTTTGCCGGAGCGGAGAATTGTTTCGCCGTTGGCGTTATGGTTGGTAAAGCAGAGTGCCGGGCCGTTAAGAGTGGTTTCTTTTATGCCTTTTTCATCTAAGGTTTCCCAACTTCCGTTGTTTTCTTCGGCAGTCCAGAAAGGATGCTCTGCCGGCAGGTGCAGACATAAAAATGCCTTACCGAGCCAGTACGCGGACTCTGCGCAGGAATAGCCCTGTACAAGTGGTGCAAACTGACCATAGAAGCCCATGGTCGGTACACCGTCATAAAGGAAGTCATCCCTTGTCATAAACTGTAAAAGTGAGCCGGAAGCAATTCTTCTTGCAAGTCCGTGATTTACTTTGGAGTTTCTAAACATCATATTGCCGTCAAATGCACTTGTTGCGGCATTGCGGTAAACATTGCTTCGTCCCCACATATTGGTAAAACCGTCTTTGTCAAAAAAGTCGGCGTAGGTTTCCATGAGCTTGTTGGAATTGCGCTCATATCCGGCAGCAATGTATGGCTCGTGTTCGTAGCCGTACCAGTTGCACCAGAAAGCAGTGTAAACGTTAAATGCCCAACAGGAGTAGTAGTCAAAGTTCTGACCGTCTCTATACCAACCGTCGCCTGCGTAGTAGTTAAGAATTACCTGAGCATGTTCACGCATAATATCTTTGTCTACTTTGTAGCCTTCTTTGTGCAGGAAAGCCATATCGAGCATATTAAAAAGTCGCCAGTTCTGCGGCACGGTGCTTGTATGGGCGTAGCTGAGAAGGAAGTTGGCTACAATATCTTTTTCGTCTTTAGAGTAAGTGTCCCAGATTTCTTCCTTACAGATGTCAAGACACATAACAAGTGCACAGGTCTCAACTGTCTGCTGGAAGGTACGCGAAGGGTCATCCGTACCTGCAAGCTCTCTCAAATCATCCATATAGCCCACAAAATTCGGATGTCCTTTGGTGCAGGCATAAAGCACCTGTTTGCGATAATATTCTTTAAGGGAATAACCGCAGATGGTTATTTCAGGTTCGATATGTATAAGCGGTGCGGCAATAAGTAAAGAACGGGCAAGTCCCTCAAATTTTTGAGCCATTTCCTCTTGCTTAAGTCGATTACCGGTTGCATCCTTGTGCGGATATGTAATCTCTGTTTCGCGACGGGGCATTATTACGGGTGCCTCAATGGACGGGATGTGGTTAAACATGCCTGTAAGAAGATATTTTCCGGCATCGATCCAATTGTCCCTTGTAAGTCCTGTGTAAGGGCTTAAATTATAGTCCAAATTTGTAGGTTCAAAAATCATATCAGTATTTCCTTTCAAAAAATTAATTGGCGTTCAAATATTCGGAAGGAGAGATCCCCTCCAGTTTTTTAAAAACCTTACTGAAGTAGAAAGCACTTTCAAAACCGAGAGTATCTGCAACCTCATATACTTTCAAGTTTTCCTCTTTCAGAAGGCGTTTTGCTTCGTTTATTTTGCAGGTATTAATATATTCGCTAAAACCTATATCGTTGTATTTACTGAAGAGCTGGCTTAAATAGCTTGGACTGATACCGAATACCGCAGCAACCTCGTTGAGTGAAAGATGTTTGTGCAGGTGTTCATTAATGTATTTACGTACATTGATAACAATGTGGTTTTTATGATCCTGCCTTCTTTGTTCGAACACATCTGCAAGCTGTTCAGCAAAGGAGCCGAGCCAGTTCACGATTTGCTCAACATTTGACATCTTGTAGATTGAACGATAGCCCTCCGGTGTATTTTTAAAAAATCCGGAAACAATGGATTCTCCATCCTGTAGCAATGAAATTGACAGGTAAAGAATGTTGCAGGCGGCATCCATGGCCTGAATATACCGGTTGGGGTAAGTCAGAAACAGTTCACATATGGTCGAGATTGATTGCTTAAGTATAGCTGGGTCATATTCTTCAAATGCCCTTGTTAAATCATTTTTAAAAAGGCTTATGTTAAACGAGTTGCGATGCACGTTTTTTTGCAAAGTATTTTCAAAAAAAACTATGGGATCTTCGGCAGTAGCGGATAGGTATGCCTGACGCGAATACTGGTAGGAATCACAAATTGCCTGCGGAGTATTAACAAGACTTCCGACAGCGCACTTAAGGTTTACATTATAATAATTTTGCAGGGTGGAATTCATACTTCTTAGTATATGTAATATGTTTTCAAAAACCTCTGATTCGTTTGCAGAAAGTTTGTCATGGCAGAAAATAAGCGCAAAATGCCGTACATCGAGTGAAAGGGCGTAAGTAGGCATATATTTTGCGGTAAGCTCACGTATCATCTGTAGCGAAGAAGTAAAGAGCGAAAGTTGCTTGTCTGCAGGCAGATTATCGGCAGCCGCGCTTACAATTTCACCATAACAGCATATGTAAGCTTCATAATTAAAGTTGAGGTTTAAGTCTCTACTCTGTAATAAAAACTGTTCTTCCGATTCAAAAAGATTGTGAAGAAGACTGATAAAAAACTTATCGTTAAACAGGTGCATATTGCCAACAGGTTCACCGGCAACTTGTTTATTCTTACTGATTTTTGAAAGAACCTTTTCCATGCAGTTTTTCAATAGTGCAGGGGTAAGTTCAAGCTTTACAAGGTAATCAGATACCTGATATGTGAGAGCTTCCTTAACCATGTGGAAATCTTCGTAGCTTGTGAGAATTATAAATTCAGGATGTTCTGTACCATAGTGTTCGCGACATTCTCTAATAAGCTCAAGACCGTCCATAACAGGCATTTTTACATCGGTAATAATAATGTCGGGTGACACTTCTTCAATTATTTTGAGGGCATTTTGGCCGTTCACGGCAGTACCGCAGATTTCAATTCCGAGTTCCTGCCAGTTTATCATTGACTTAATACCTACCTGAACGAGGGGTTCATCATCGACTATTAATAATTGAATCATAATATACCTCCGTCGTACTTAATTTGCTGATTCTCATATAGTTTTTGAGTCGGGAGTGCGCATTGGGATGTGGATTGACATGGTAGTATACCTGCCGGGTTCACTTTCTATGGTTATACCGTATTGTTCCCCGAATTGGTACTGTAAACGCTTGTGTACATTGTTTACACCGAGTTCGCGGAAAAAGTCGGCACTGTTGTTACCGTCGTTAAGAATCTGCTTAGCTTTTTCTTCGGACATACCGACACCGTCATCGGTCACATCAATTCGTATGTCGTTACCGTCACGCAAAATGTGAATTGTGATATGACCTGCACAGCCCTTGGGTTCAATACCGTGGAATATGGCATTCTCAACAAGTGGTTGCAGTGTGAATTTAATAATGCTGCAATCATATAAAGCTTCTTCGTCGACTTTAATGTCTAGTGTGATTGTTCCGCCGTAGCGGTAGCTTTGTATCGTAAAATAATTCTCTATAAGAGAAAGTTCTTCGCGAATGTCAATGAGTAAACTTGTACCTTTTGAAATACTTTTTAAAAGTCTTGAAAGCGCAGTAGTCATCTCAGCAATTCCGTCCGAACCCTGTGCGGCAGCCATCCATTTGATGGAGTTTAACGTGTTGTATATAAAGTGCGGATTAATCTGGTTCAGAAGAATCTTGTATTCGAGGTCCTTTTTTTGGCTTTCAAATTCCACACGCTTATTCATAAGCTGGTTAACATTTTCAGATAAATCATTAATTCCTTTGCCGATTTCTCCGATTTCATGGTCCCATTCGATAGATGGGTCTCTGGAAAAATCGCCGTCGGCAATTTTTTGCATCTTGGTGCGGAGCTGGGAAACCGGAACGGTAATCATTTTGTTCATGATAAACATAAGAAGCGCACCGATTGCAATGATACCGGTCAGCGTGGAAATAAGCACATTTATAAAAAACGGCTTTTGGCTGATGGTTTCCGCGTATGAAATACTCTGACTTATATAACAGTTGTTCATATCAAGCGGTGTAGTGACTATAACCTGGGTTTTACCTTTAGAGGTCTGAATCTTGGTAACAGTGGTGGTGTCTGCAAGCGATGAGTCTGTAAGATCCGCCAGTGTCTTGTAGTTGCGTTCAATTTCGGTAATTGTACCGTCTTCATAAATATAATTGTGTTTGTCTATCGAAAAATAAAACATGCTGTCTTCGGGAACCCCGTAACGGTCAAGTGCGTCAGTGAATAAATCAGCAGACACTTCTATAAAAAGATATCCGGCCTGTACCGCATTATACTGATATGTAATCGGACGTATTATCGGAAGAACGGGACGGCCTTTACGATGAAACGGGTCAGCAATAAAGCCCGTGGAAAAATCATAGCCTTTGGCATTAAGTAAAGTTTCATAGAAATCAAGCTGAGGAATTTCTTTTGCAAGGTTATTGGTGGAAGAATAGGTTGAGTTTACAACCTGTAAAAAGTTTTCTGCCGTAACGATGGCAAGTCTTGGCATATATTTGCTTGAAGCATTGAGATTGTATTCTTCGGAAAGACTGTCGTACGTTGCAACTGACAGTACGGAGCCGGGATTTGGGTTGTTTTCAATATACGTTGCAATGTCAGAGTTAGTCTGACAGTAGCGGGCCATACGGTAGATGTCATTAACACTTTTGTTAATGGAATCCGCCAAAAGTGTAAGACTGCTTTCTGTGGAATGTATAAGGTTGTTCTGAAGATAGCTGTGGAAAATATAGTAGCTTACAAGACCGATTAATATGCACATGCCGACTATACAGCTAAGCGTTATTATAAGAATTCTTTTTTGTATACTTGAAAAGAAATGTTTTATTTTCATACAGGCAACCTACCGTTTAAATTAGTAACTATAGTATAACACATTTGTGATGGAAAAGGTAAAATTTAAAAAATAATACATATTAGTGAAAAAAAGTACATATTAAAAACTAAATATTTTTCTTGTTTGAAAAAAATATGAATAAAAATAAAAGTTTTTCCATGTTATATCGAAGTGTAATTGAATATACTTATCTTACAAACAAACGGGTGCGAAATTCGGGTTTTGCACAGCAGTAAAACATGGTATAATAGTTATACCGAATATTAGGAGGAGAAAAATGAAAAAGAGAGTAATCAGTATGTTACTTATGACTGCAATGGTTGCTGCATTATTTGCAGGTTGCGGTAAAAAAGGAAGCTCATCAGGTGATGAGGTTGTTTTGAAGTGGGCTATCTGGGATCAGGCTACAACACAGTATTGGACTGATATTAAAGAAGCTTATGAAGCAAGCCATGAGAACGTAAAGATTGAAATGGTTGACCTTGGTTCTACAGATTATATGACAGTTCTTGCAACAGAGTTGTCAGGTAGCGGAACAGATTTTGACGTTGTAACAATTAAGGATGTTCCCGGTTACGCAACATTGGTACAGAAGAATGCAATTATTTCATTGGATGATTACATAAAGAAAGACAAGGTTGACCTTGCAAAATATGCAGGTGCTACAGACCAGGTTACAGTTGACGGTAAGCTTTATCAGTTACCTTTCAGAAATGACTTCTGGGTTGTATTCTACAATAAAGACATTTTTGATAAAGCAGGCGTTGCATATCCTACAAACGATATGACATTCGCAGAGTATGATGCTCTTGCAAGAAAAGTTACAAAGACAACATTTGGTGCGCAGGTATACGGTACACACTACCACACATGGAGAAGTACAGTACAGTTACTTGGTGTACTTGATGGCAAGCACACTATCTTAGATGGCGAGTATTCATTCTTAAAGCCTTACTATGAATTAGTTCTTAATCAGGAAAAAGACGGCGTATGTAGAAAATACACAGATCTTAAGACAGAAGGTTTACATTACTCAGCAGCATTCTCAGGTGGAGATGTTGCAATGATGAATCAGGGTTCATGGTTTATTTCAACACTCATTACCAATATTAAGAGCGGCGAATATGATGCTAAGCTTTGCGGTAACTGGGGTATTGTTAAATATCCTCATGCTGATGGTGTAGAGGCAGGTTCAACACTTGGTACAATTACAGGTCTTGCTGTAACATCAGCTACAGACAATGCTGACGAAGCATGGGATTTCGTTAAGTGGGTAAGTGGTGAAGAAGGTGCTAAGGTTATGGCTTCAAGCGGTAACTTCCCGGCAATCATGACAAGCGATATTGCTAGCATCATCACAGCAATCGAAGGCTTCCCGACAGATGCAGCAAGTAAAGAAGCACTCAATGTTTCTAACTTGTATCTTGAAGTACCTTATGCTCCTAACGTATCAGAGATTAACTCAGCTCTTGATTCTTACCATGGAAGTATCATGACAGGTGAAATGTCAATTGCTGACGGTATTAAGGCTATGAACGATGCAGTAGCTAAGATTCTTAACAAATAGTTTGTGAAGTAACAAGTTCAGAGGGGTCGTGTAAACCTATGCGACCCCTTTATTGTTAAAACGAAAGGAGAATATTTATGCCTAAGTCAGATGAAGTTCAAAAGGCAGAAAAAATTGCTTCTTTGCAGGAAAGACTTACAGAGTTAATAGCAGCTGTAATGACGGAAGAGGATTTGAAGCTTAAGCGCAAGATGATTAAGAAAATTGAGAAGCTTAACCGTCAGATTGAAAGATTAAAGTCAGGTAGTTTGTTAAGTCGTGAGACAAAGAGAGATTTGGTGGCGTACTCGTTTATTGCGCCCAACTTTATCGGATTTTGTGTATTTACATTAATCCCGATTATATTCGCGTTTGCACTTGCATTTATGGAGTGGGACGGAAGTAACCCGATAAAATTAATCGGTTTAGATAATTTTAAAAATCTTGGCGATGATATATTTTTCAAAGCCGCATTAAAAAATACTATTATATATTGTCTTGGAACTGTACCGCTTACGATGATAGCATCGCTCGCGCTTGCAGTCGTTTTAAATCAGAAAGTAATAGGAAGAGGTTTTTTCAGAACTGTTTCCTTTTTTCCATATGTTGCGTCTCTTGTAGCAATTACATCGGTTTGGAAAATGCTTTTCCATCCGTCTAAGGGACCTGTTAATTCAATTTTACATAATTTTTTCCACGTTTTGCCGGAAGATTTGCCACAGTGGTTTAGTGGAGCACTTGTACTTGTATCGATGATTTTGTTCAGTGTATGGAAGTACATGGGCTACTATATGGTAATTTACCTTGCGGGTCTTCAGGGAATTTCAGCAGAGCTTTACGAGGCAGCATCGCTTGACGGTGCAAACACCTGGAAGAAATTCCGTTATATTACATGGCCGCAGTTGAGCTCGACTACATTTTTTGTTGTCGTAATGCTTACGATTAACTGCTTTAAGGTATATGATATCGCTGTAATGCTTGCGGGCGGAGGAAGCGGAGAGCTGACTACCTCAGCAACGGTTCTTGTATATTACATATATCAGAAGGCATTTATCGATTGGAATCTCGGTTATTCAAGTGCAGTTGCGATGGTGCTCTTTGCAATGGTTCTGCTTGTAACAATTATTCAGTTTGCGGGACAGGCGAAGAAGGAACGGGCATGATTACAGAGCAATGTAGTATCAGAAAATACCGTGTAAGAAAGGCGTGAGAAAAGTAATATGAAATCAGCACATAAAAAAGCTGTTTTAAGCAAAGTGATATTATATATTATATTAATTGCGATTGCGCTTATGATGATTGTTCCGTTTTTATGGATGCTTTCCGCCTCAATTAAGAGCGACAGGGAGGTATTCCAGATGAATCCGTTTGTCTGGATTCCGGAGGTCCCCAGATGGAAGAACTACGTGAATATCTGGAAGAAGATTCCCTTCGGAAAGTTTGTAGGTAATACGGTTTATCTTACAATCGTTGTTACGTTTTTGCAGTTACTTACAAGTAGTTTTGCAGCATATTCATTTGCAAAACTGAATTTTAAACATAAAAAGTTTTTGTTCCTTGCATATATTGCCACAATAGCGATGCCATGGCAGGTATACATGGTTCCGCAGTTCATTATGATGCGAAGCATGGGACTTAATGATAAGCTTCTTGCAATAATATGTCTTCAGGCGTTCTCAGCGTTCGGTGTGTTTATGATGAAGCAGTTTTACGAAGGAATTCCTGATGATTTGTGTGAAGCAGCAAGAATTGACGGTATGAGCGAGTATAAGATTTATGCCAAGATTATGCTTCCGCTCTCAAAACCGGCATTATCGACACTTACTATTTTTACATTTGTTGCAACCTGGAATGATTATTTGGGACCGTTGATTTATTTGAAATCACAGGAAAATAAGACAATACAATTGGGACTCAAAATGTTCATCAGCCAGTATTCTTCAGATTACGGTTTGATTATGGCTGGTTCTGTATTATCACTGATTCCTGTACTTGTAGTATTCATGTGTCTGCAGAAGTTTTTCGTGGAAGGTGTGGCATCCACAGGTCTTAAAGGTTAAAGCATATATATCCATCCTTTTTTTATAATTCTTACCAAGAGAGGTACCGGTATAACGTTTGAACACGTATATGCCGGTACCTCTTTTTTTAAAGATTATTTATAAATTCTTCTACAAGTTTTTCATAGCGCTCGGTATTCATAAGATAACTTATGCCGTGTCCTGCATCCGGGAAGGTGTGAAACTGTATAAGGTCAGGACGTACATTATGGATTTCACGGCTCATGTCACACGGAACAAAACGGTCGTCGTCACCGTGGATGAGCAGAATCGGAATTTTTGCACACTTTACAGCATTAACGGGACTTGATTCGTATATGTTGAAGTGTCCGAATATAAATGCACTAAGTACAATAAAAGGAAATGCAATCGTAGGCGGATAGCCAATATCTTTACAGACCTTTTTGATGATTGCTTTTGGAGAACTGTAAGGACAGTCCGATATAATTCCTATGACATTGTCCGGTAATTTAAGGTCATTTACCATAAGGACAGTCGCAGCACCCATGGAGAGTCCTGACAGAATAATGCGCTTGTCTTTTCCGAAACGGTTAATGGCATAGTTAATCCAACTTAAACAGTCACGGCGTTCCTTGATGCCGAAGGTAATTGTACTTCCGTCGCTTCTGCCGTGGGAACGCTGGTCTATCAGAAGTTCGTTGTAACCGAGCCTGTGCGCAAGTTTGCTTCCGCCGCAATAATCACGTAGGGCAGTGCTTTTATATCCGTGAAACTGAATTTCAAGAGGTGCGTCATCCGAAACGTGAAAATATCTGCCGAAGAGTTGTTTGCCATCATAAGAGGTGATGTATACCTCTTCGAATTCTGTCTCAACCATCGAGTCAATCATCTTGGTCATGCGAGGCCACAGTGGTTCGTATTGCTCGCCTGGTGGCAGGTCATAGTAATTGTCACGACCTTCCATCGGATTAAAAAAGGCCATGCGGTATGCCCAGTATGATATCGCAAGTATCAGAATTATGATAATAAAAACGATAATTAAAGGTATCATGGTAATTGTTATCCTTTGAATAAAAAGTCTTAATTTGAATTATATGTGGGATAAAAATCTTTGTCAATAAATCGCAGACAGAACGGAAAAAAAGATTGATATTTGTCTGCTGATAAGGGATAATAAAAGGAGATGATTAAGGGTGAATTTGCCAAACGATGAAAGGAAATATAATAATGCAGTTTTTGTTTTTCTTTATATGCTTCGGAGCATCAATAATAGGTGCAATATGCGGAATCGGAGGCGGAGTTATTATAAAACCGCTTCTTGACGCATTCGGGATTTTAGAAGTGTCAACCATAAGCTTTTTGTCAGGCTGTACGGTGCTTTCGATGAGTACATATTCCATGATTAAGAGTAAAAAAAGCAAAGATTCCAAGATTGAAAAAGCGACATCGCTTCCGCTTGCGATAGGTGCGGCAGTCGGCGGTGTGCTCGGAAAGTGGTTGTTTTCATTGCTTGTGTCAGGATATGACCAGAATATGGTTGGTGCAATCCAGGCGGCATGCCTTCTTGTAGTTACGTTTGGAACGCTTATTTATACGCTTAAGAAGAATAATATTTATACACATCATGTTGAGGAAGCATCCAAATGTGTCATAATCGGTATGGTGCTCGGTATTATGTCGTCGTTCCTTGGAATTGGCGGCGGTCCCATTAATCTTGTGGTTCTGTACTTCTTTTTTTCCATGGGAACGAAACAGGCGGCAGAAAATTCGCTCTACATAATATTTTTCTCGCAACTTGCAAGCCTGTGCTTCTCAATTATTACGAGGAGCGTACCGGAATTTGACTTCTGGCTCCTGGGGCTTATGGTGCTTGGCGGAATCGGCGGCGGAGTATACGGAAGAGAGCTTAACAGGAAGCTTAAGGAGGAGGCGGTTGAGAAGCTTTTCATAGGGCTCATGGTCGTTATAATGCTGATTAATGTCTATAATATTTATAAATTTATATAGCATAGAGCTTGGTGTGCAAGTTCATATTTGGAAGTTTTGTGAAAATGTTAAAGAGATTTACTATGGGGGATACACTTATGAAAAAAGATAAAATCAAACGTTTTAATTTTGCAAAAAAGCCTTGTAATCCGTGTTTTCTTATGATGGCGGCAAAGCTTATTATAAGCTGGCCGGATCTTAAAAAACGTAATTTTAAGCTTGAGAAGGTCAATATGGAGGGGCTTGACGGACCGTATCTTTTGTTGGTTACGCACTCTTCAATGGTGGATTTTAATATAATGCTTAAGGCTACACATCCACGCAAGGTTAATAATGTTATGACGCTGGAAGGTTTTAAGACATACACGGAGCCGCTTATGCGTTCGCTCGGTGTTATAGGAACGCGAAAGTTTATACGTGATACGAATCTTATCAGGAATATAAAATATTCGGTAAGTACGCTTAAGAATATTTTTGTGCTTTTTCCTGAGGCAAGATATTCGCTTGACGGTTGTACGTCGTTTCTTCCGGATTCTGTAGGCAAGATGGCGAAGCTTCTTGGTGTGCCCGTAGTTGTGCTTAAGATTCACGGTAATTTTGTAACCTGTCCGCAGTGGAACAAGATTAACAAAAAGACTTATGTCGAAGCAACTATGGAGCAGATTGTTACGGCAGATGATATGAAGGCGATTTCTCCTGACGAGATAAATGCGCGTATCAGAGAGCATTTTGTATATGATGATTTTAAATGGCAGGCAGACAACAAGCTAAAGATTGACCATCCGAAGCGAGCAAACGGATTGCACGCCCTGCTTTATAAATGTCCCGCATGTCTTGCAGAGTCACAGACTGATTCGGAAGGCACAGAACTTTGGTGTAAAGCCTGCGGTAAGCGTTGGAACATGGATGAATACGGCAAACTTCATGCCTTGGAGGGTGAGACGGAATTTGAGCACATTCCTGATTGGAGTAACTGGGAAAGGGAGTGCGTGCGCAAAGAAATAGAAGACGGTACATATTATTTTGAGGATACGGTAAGAGTTGAGACCTTGCCTAACGCATGGAGATTTTATAAGCAGGGCGAGGGCAAGTTTATTCAGACTCCGACCGAAACCATAGTAAAATGTAATTACTATGGTGAGGATTATACGCTTACAAGAAGTGCGAAAAATCTCGAGAGCATGCATATCGAGTACGATTATCTCGGCAGAGGCGACTGCGTGGATATATCGATTCCCGACGACAGCTTCTGGTGCTATCTGTCTAAACGTGATGCGATAACGAAGATTTCGTTTGCGACGGAGGAGATGCATAAGCTTGCTAGGGAGAAAACGGAGAGAGGTTAGGAAAAAATGTCAGATGCAGTAATGAAACAAATTCAAACAGAGAATGAATTAAAAGATGTTCTTGAATTGTGTTACAGTATTTTAGGAGAGGGAAATCCTGAATTATACGGATATGAAGCATGGCATGCGAGGTTTTTAGACGGACAACAACCATTGGTATATGCGGTAAAAGATGAAAAAATAGTTTCCGCAGTTTTAGGTCGTTCAGAAAATAAGGATAGTTTAGTTATTGGATTTGTTGCATGTCATCAGGATTATCGGCGACAAGGTATTACAAAGAGATTAATGGATTATTTTGAAGTGTTGGCAAGAGAAAAAGGTTATAAGTATATTACCTTAGGTTCTAAAGAAGATGCATTTTATGAAAAGTGTGGATACAAAGTAATATTTCAGGTACATGGGCAAAATATATACCAAAAGATTTTGTAAGAAGTATTTTTGTAGAATACAATGTTTATAATAACAGATAAGTTTCATATTGACATAAAAATTAGCTCGGCGTATAATAATATTAGAGGAGAAGCGTGCTTTTCCGGTGGGCTAACACTTTAATCTGATATGCTCGTCAATCATGAGATTGGCCGTTGGCGGACAACACTAAAATCCGATATTTGTATCAGCGTTTAGCTGGTCGTTGGCAGACAACACTAAAATTAGCCACAAAGAGAGAGTATGTAGCACAATGGTGTTATTACTCTCTTTTTAAATTTTATGGGGGATTAAAATAAGTATGAGATTTACTAAGGAAGAAGCTAGAAGGTTGGTTTTGAATTGTGCAAAACAATATAAAGAAAAATTATTGAATAAAAAGCTCATGGTTATTTATCGTGAGAGAAAAGATAATGTTATTCGATACATAGAAGTAGTTTTTTATGAAAGAAATTATCAGCATTTAACAGGGTTAGAGTTGGTTGATAAGACAGGAAATGTTTTACATAATCAATCAGTGAATTTTTATAGAAAGTGCGTTGAAAATAAATTAGGAAGAGATGAATTTGTATTTAAGGCAGACGGAACCACTCGTTTAAAGTTGCTGGCACTACCTTCGTTAATGGATGTGACAAAGATAACTAAAATAGCAGGGAATTATAATAATATGCGTCCGTATCTTTTTGTTGATAAAGTTATGGGTGGAGTAAATTTTTGTTTGGGATTAAGTAAAGAGAATGAGGTATATGTTCCGTCTTCTGCATTGCTTGAAGATATAAAAAAGTTAACGGATGTTCCATCGCAAGTTCTTGCTATATTTGAAAAAGAGATAGACAGTAATGTTTATTCGACAATAAAGCATGTTGCAAAAGGACTGAATCTCAAGAATATTAATTTACCGGAACAAATTTGTAATATGATTGATTTATCAGGTTATGAGTACAGAGGACATTAGTCAACAGAAAGGAGCCACACCATGAGCCGCAGAACAATCTTCCACATCGACGTCAATAGCGCTTTTTTGTCATGGGAAGCCGTTTACAGAATACGAGAGCTTGGCGAGACGCTTGATTTGCGTACGATTCCGTCGGCAGTAGGTGGTGACATGTCTATGCGCCATGGTGTTATTCTTGCAAAATCGGTCCCGGCGAAGGACTATAAGATTCAGACCGGCGAGCCGATAGTTGATGCGCTGAGGAAATGCCCGAATCTGGTGCTTATTAAGCCGAATCATGCGAGGTATAAGGAATACTCTGAGGCATTCATGGAGATTCTTAGGAAGTATACGGATGTGGTTGAGCAGTACAGTATTGATGAGGCTTTTATGGACATGACGGGCACGGAACTGCTTTTTGGTGAGCCTGTGACTGTAGCTAACAGGATAAAGGACGAGATATATGATACACTTGGATTTACGGTAAATGTCGGTATTTCAAGCAACAAGCTTTTGGCTAAGATGGCGAGTGATTTTAAAAAGCCTAATCTTGTACATACATTGTTCCCTGAGGAGATTGAGGCGAAGATGTGGCCTCTTCCGGTAAGGGATTTGTTTTCAGTGGGAAAGTCCTCTGAGGCGAAGCTAAAGAGTCTCGGAATAAAAACGATAGGTGATTTGGCGAGAGCAGATGTTGGGATGCTTAAATCGGTTCTTAAAAAGCATGGTGAAGGCATCTGGAATTTTGCAAACGGCAGGGACGATTCGGCAGTAGAGCCGGTTCCGGCAGATGCCAAATGCTATAGTAACGAGACAACTGTTTCAGCAGATATAACAAGTGCGGCGACGGCAAAGCAGGTGTTGCTTTCACTTTCGGAGTCGGTTGCAGGAAGACTCCGAAGAGATGAGGTTAGGATAGAGGTTGTTTCGGTAAATATCAGGCTTAATGATTTGTCATATATTTCGCATCAGTGCGTGGCAGATTCGCCGACAAATATTACCAAGGAGATATACGATATTGCCTGCAGATTGTTTGATGAATTGTGGGACGGTACACCGATAAGACTTCTTGGTGTCGCTACCGCAAAGGTGTCTAAGGATAATAGCAGGCAGCTTAGTTTTCTTGATGATACCGATTATGAAAAGCTTGAGAAGCTTGATAAGGCGGTTGACAGTATAAGAGAGAGGTTTGGTTCGGGAGCAATACAACGAGCATCATTTATAAAGAAAGACTGACAGATGTTTATGAACACAAAAACTTGATTAAAAGTTGAATAAATATTGAAAAAAGTAATGTAAAATTATATAATAAAAGGGTATTGGTCGGACTTTGAAATGAGTCCGGAATATGGGTTACAAAACTATATTTAGGAGGGAACAGAAGATGTTTGAAAAGTTTTTCAAACTGAAAGAAAACAACACTACTGTCGGAACAGAAGTTGTTGCAGGTCTTTCAACATTCATGACAATGGCGTATATTATTGCGCTCAACCCCAATTTGCTTACCGGCTTCGGTGCAAACGGACAAGATTTGTGGAATGCCGTATTTATGGCAACCGTAATTTCGGCGGCAGTCGGAACACTCCTTATGGGTATTTTGGCGAATAAGCCATTTGCTTTAGCACCCGGTATGGGACTTAACTCATACTTTGCTACTGTAGTTGCTCAGATAGCGGCTGCGGCAGGTATAAGCTATGTGGAAGGCTTCCGGGCAGGTCTTGTTATTATTTTGATTTCAGGTATTTTATTTACAATCCTTACGATTTTTAAAGTAAGAGAGAAGATTGTAGATGCTATTCCGAAGGCTGTAAGAGTAGGTATCCCTGCAGGTATCGGCCTTATGCTTGTTAATGTAGGTTTTACTTCTAACGCAGGTCTTGGTCAGTTCGCTGATTATTACATGCTTAACGGCTTCTTTGGTAACGGTGCAAGTGTTACCAAAGCAACTCTCGGAGCAGACTATAAAATGATGGTATTGTATGTTATCACAACCTTTATCGGCATTTTCCTTATGGCGGTTCTCAGTCAGAAGAAGGTTAAAGGTGCAGTGTTAATCGGTATGCTCGGTTCTTCAGTTGTATTCTTTATCGGCAAGGCAATCATCGGTATTAATCCGTTCGCTTCACTTGAGGGCGCAAGCTTTATACCGCCATTTAAGGATATGTTTGAAGTGACATTCTTCAAATTTAACTTTGAGAATCTCTTCTCCATCGGTGTGTTCTCAGCTATCATGACGATTGTTTCTTTCTGTATGGTAGATATGTTTGATACAATCGGTACATTGTATGGTACAGCTAAGAGAGCTAACATGATTGATGAAGACGGCAATATGCCCAACATGCAGGAAGCTATGTTATCAGACTCAATTGCAACATGTGTTGGTGCTTGTACAGGTACTTCAACAGTTACAACATTTATCGAGTCAGCTTCAGGCGTTGAGGCAGGAGGACGTACAGGTCTTGCGTCAATTGTAACAGGACTTTTATTCCTCGCTTGTATGTTTATCGCACCTATCGCAGCTTTGATTCCGCCGCCCGCCACATCGGCAGCACTTATCTTTGTTGGAATTCTTATGATGGGTTCTCTTAAAGAAGTAGATTACACAGATTATACACAGGTAGTTCCTGTAGTTCTTCTTTTAATCTTCATGCTTGGTACAAGCGGTATCGGTAACGGAATCGGAATCGGTCTCATCGCTTATTCAGTTCTTAAGATTTGTACAGGTAAGATTAAAGAGGTTTCATGGCTTACAATATTGCTTTCAGTATTGTTTATCGCGAAGTTCTTTATTATTTTCTAAAGTAATTATTGTTGCGGGGCCGACACTTGCCGGTTCCGCAGTTTTATTATAGTATTTATGAAAGCGTTCTCTGCATAGCGGTAGGGCATATAGTTTGGTTTTATTGCAACGTATACCCTTTTAGACGAACTTACTTTGCATAAGCTTCGATGAAGCACGCCTCTGTAGGTTGTCTGAGAAAAACTTAGAATTTATTTTATGATTTTCGCTCGCAACTCTACGACCTTAAGCGGAACTAACACTTTACACGCTTCGATGTTTTATTAGCACGCCTCTTTAGCAAACTCGTAACAAGGTGATGCTAAGTTTATAATTATGTAACAGATAAGAATCACCTTGTTACTCAAACAAGCCTACGAGGCGTGCTTCATCGAAGCGTCAGTAAAGTGAGTTCAGCTAAAGGTCTATGTTGTCTTCGAAAAATCATAAAATAAATTTTAAGTTTTGCGAGTTCACGAAAGAGGCGTGCAATCAAACATCGAAGCTTGCAAAGTTTAGTTCGACTTAAAGGCGTGTGAAAGTTGCAATAAAACCAAACTATATGCCCTACCGCTATGCAGAGAACGCTTTCATAAATATTGTAATAGTTTTGAGGAAAGGAGCACAGTGTTATGGACGGGAAAATTGATAGAAAAGCCTTTGCGGCGATACATGACTTGAAAAATGATGCTGTGCGGCTTTCAGGGCATGTTGACAGGCTTGAGGCTGTTGCATTGGGAGAGGTGTCCGATAGAGATACTATAATAACTGATTTTTTGGCTGAATATGAAGCTTTTCTTGAAAAATACGAGAACAGTGTTAATGACAAAATACAAGCCTTTATTGTGGAAATTAAGGGTATAGTTACAGGGCATAGGTCAGAGCTTGCCGGTATAGGGTTGGAAGTGGCAGACGGAAGATTAGCGTTGTTTGATTCAGACTGTCTGATAGTAGATGCCGGAGCGGGAGTAGAAGATAAGTCGGACTCAGTTTTTGCATTATTAGACGAAGCTCTGTTAAATGCAGAGGTGCATATGGAGCGTTTTATTCCGGAAAAGTATCTAAGCTATGATAGGCAGAGGGACTACCGTATACTTAAGCAGGAAGGAAATATATACACCAAAGAAGTGTAAGGGAAAAGTGTTGAAAGATAAATATACAATAAGAGAAATAGAGCCTAAAGACAATAAGGCTGTTGAAAATTTGATAAGAATCTGTCTTACGGAATTTGGCGGAAATCGTGAAGGGCTTGCATGGAGTGATCCGGATCTTGGGAGATTTTCTGAAATATACAATAAAGAAGGTCACAAATACTGGGTTGCCGAGGATACGCAAGGACAAATTGTTGCCGGAGTTGGAATCGGAAAGCTTCCCGGAACAGAGGATGTTTGTGAACTTCAGAAGATGTATTGCTATAAAGAAGCCAGAGGAACGGGCATTGCCCACAAGCTTATGGAATTAGCACTGGCATATGCAAAAAAGTATTATAAAAAGTGTTATTTGGAGACTTTGAGCAATATGGTTGCGGCAAACAAATTCTATGTGAAGTACGGTTTTGAAAGACTTGAAAAACCTTATGTCGAGACGGAGCATTTTGCTTGTGATGTTTGGTACATAAGGGATATATAAAAAGGTTGGAGCGATGCTTATGAAAAAACTGATGATGTCAACAGCAGTAATCACTGTAATAGCTACGATATTGATGGCTGTTTTATTTGTAAACTTCGAGGCGGATATCTTATTCTCGCTGGCAATTACCTTCGGAACAATAGCATATCATTTTGTTATGAGGCTTTTGGTTGGTGGAATAGTTGATACGATAATGCATAATAGGGCTGACTATAATAAAAAATGGTATCAGCTTCGACCGTTTGAAGAAAAGTTGTATAAAAAGTTAAAGGTTAAAAACTGGAAGAAAAAGATGCCAACGTACGAGCCGGAGCTTTTTGATGTAAAAAAACATACCTTTGATGAGATTGCGCAGGCAATGTGCCAGGCAGAGGTGGTGCATGAGGTTATTGTGGTTTTTAGTTTTCTACCACTGATTACGGTGCCGGTATTTGGTTCGTTTTGGGTGTTCCTTATTACATCATTGCTGTCGGCATGTCTTGATTTGTCTTTTGTGATAATGCAGAGATATAACAGACCGAGAATTATTAAGCTTATAAAGAAATAAACTTGATTTATACAGCGTTTTCAGATATACTGTAATTGATATGAGGCGGAAAGCCTGATCCACGCTTGTTAGGGAAAATTTCCTGACAAGCGTTTTTATTTTAGGAAAAGGAGATGTTTTTATGTGTAAATATGTGCGAATACAAGGAAGGGAATGTTCTTATGTTACCAAATATCCTAAAGGAATTTTTGGTATGTGTTGGAGAATGATTTATGATGGCGTTATGACTGATGAAGATGAGGAAGTGTTCAAAGAGACAGAACTTTGGTTTAAGGATAATTTGCCGGAGCCGACATTGTGTAAAGAAGGTGCGCAGGTAATAACTTTTTTTAAGACAGAAACTACAGAAGAAATGTTAAAAAAGCTTGAGCCGGCGATACAATTATTGGATAAATATAACCATCCGTATGATATAGTTTATACGAATTTCGTGGGAACGATTTTGTATGAGGATGAATGGCAGGTTGCTGTAAAGGTTGAAGACGGAAGGATGGTGTAAAAAACAGCCTCTAAGGATAACACCATAGAGGCTGTTTGATTTGAGTTTTACTCTCCGCGCTTCTGTTTTATTATAAAATACATAACAGGAAACAGCATCACAAATGCTGCACCTAGAAACGGAAAATATATCTTCTCAGGCAGGGAGCCTACTGCGGGGTGACTCATTACGCAGACTGCAACGCAGGCGATAAGTGCAAGGAGACTTATAATAATCTTTATAGGATTATAGTTAACCTTTACCTCGGGCGAATATGCAGACTTCTTGCGCTCAAAAGCAGCAATGAGCTCATTCTGATTTTCATAGCCATTTTCGATAAGATATGTAGCTTTTCCGGTGTTGCCGTTGGGGTATCGAACTTTGCATACTGCGGAATACCCTTTGTTGTTGGGTTTAAAGTTTTCAACAGATATAATCTGGGGAGCAAGACCTGTAAGGCTGTCTGCCTGCATCATCTGCCGCTCCAAAATCTGATTTTCTTTTATGTTTTTAAGCGCCTTTTGTACATCAGAGGCCATTTTGGCATATCCGTAAATTCCGCGATGTGCGCTGACAAAATTCCTGGCATTTACTGCAAAAAGGTTATGTTCGTCATCCAGACAGAAAATAAGTGCATCTCTGTTTGCCATTTTTCCCATGTTAAGTGCAATACATACAATAACAATAGTGAGAACTATGAGGGTGACAGTGGAAGCAAGCTCCATAGATAAACCAGACTCTTTGATAAAAATCATCATTCCGAACGTTACGATGGGGAGCAGTACTACCATTGCGATTAATGGAAGTACTAATCGTAATGTATAATGGTTATTGTTCTTTGTGTTCTGTGACATCCAGACTTTCATGTGAATTCTCCTTTATTCTTTTTCCCGGGGCAATTCCTGAATCTCTTTTTTCTCAAATTCAATTCCAAACTTCGGATCAATAATTGTTTGTGTGCTGTAAAGGCTTTCGCGACCGGAAATCAGGTAACTTACTGATATCGCAATAAAGAAAAGTGCCGCACCGCCGAATCCAAAAAGTTCAAAGCCTATAATTAGTGTTGAAATAGGGCAGTTAGTTACGCCGCAGAATACGCAGAGCATACCGATGGCTGCCGCAAAAGAAACATCAAGTCCGAGCAAAGGACCCATGACTGCACCGAAGGTTGCTCCGATGAAAAACGACGGAACAATTTCGCCACCGCAGAAGCCTGCGCCAAGCGTAATTGCCGTAAAAACAATCTTAAGAAGGAACGCAGGGGCAATAGGAGCCTCTCCGCCGGTAATACAGTGTTCTATGATATTCATTCCGGCACCGAGATAATCTCTTGAGCCGATAATGAGCGTAATTAAAACTATAAGTGCACCGCCAACAAAGATTCTGAGGAAAGGATTCTTGAGATATTTTGTAAGCGCGTGTTTTGCAAAGTGAAGCATTTTACAGAAAAGAATACTTACAACTGCACAGAGTAGGGCAAGAACAATTACTTTTCCGATGGATAGTGCACCAAGTTCAGGAATACCTGTAACAGTAAAAAGCTCCGGTGCAACGTTTAAAGCTTGTGCCACCAAATATGCAATTATTGATGAAAGACAGCATGGTACAAGCGCGGTGTAATAAACGGCACCGACATTTACTACTTCAAGTGCAAAAATTGCTGCTGCAAGCGGTGTTCCGAAAAGTGCCGAAAAAGCGGCACTCATACCGCAGAGTGTCAGTATTTTGCGGTTGACCCTGTTTGATTTTAAGGTTTTGCCGATAAAGCTACCGATACTTCCGCCAAGCTGAAGAGCGGCACCCTCACGTCCTGCCGAACCGCCGAAAAAGTGAGTGAGTACCGTATCAATAAAAATAAGCGGTGCAACCTTAATCGGAATATGTTCTTCGTCGCGGACAGATTTTAAGATAAGATTGGTGCCTTGGGGCGCTCTGTCCTTGAAAAGATAATTGTCACCGACAATGAGCAGACCACCGATGGGCAGAAAATAAAGTATCCATGAATAAGTATCGCGAAGTCCCGTTGCAAAGTGCATGCAGTGATAAAATGCGGCACCGACAAGTCCGACAACGACACCGATTATTATGGAATACAGGATATATCTTAAAAAGTGTATTGTTACAAAAAATAATTTCTTAAAATGATTCATAACCTTTTCTTTTGTTTTGTTCATATTTTCCCTTTCTTGTGTCGACAGGCGACAGGTTGAAATTTGTTGCATGTAATTTGAAAATGACTGTTTTACTTGGGGTTACGCTCAATCCTGTGATATTGCGGCATAAGCGTAATATCGCGAATTACAAGGCCGTCCCGTTGGTTGATTATTGTTTCCACAACTGAAGCTACATCTTCCGGCACAAGGCTTGCGTGCAAATCTTCGCTTGCGTTAAAATCTGCGTTGCGGTAAAAGTCTGACTGCGTCATGTCAGGGTGAATTGTAGCTACCCTTACATCGTATTTTCTGACTTCATCAAAAAGGCTTCTCGCAAAGCTTGAAAGTCCTGCCTTGGTTGCACCGTAGGCGCAGCCGTGTGTGTTGCTTTTTTGGGCGGTGACGGAGGAGATAAATACAAACAACCCCTTGGATGCCTTGATGTCTCTCAGAAGAAGATTGGTAAGAAGCATCGGAACCTCAAGATTAATGCAAGTCATTTCATGAATTTTCTGGGGATTTTGTTCCTCGTGCGGTCCGAAATATCCCACACCTGCATTGTGTATTACAATTGAAAAATCAACTTCTTTTTTCAGAGCGCGTATTCCTGCAGTAAGCTTACCTGTGTTGAGCATATCGCATACAATCGGAGTAAAAAGCTCGGACTCTATCGGTTCTTTGAAGTCGCGTCCGATGCCGTATACGTGGATGCCGTGTTTGATGAGCATTTTGCTGATTGCAAGTCCGATTCCGGAGGATGCTCCGGTTACGAGTGCATTTGTCATTGTTCCTCGTCTCCTTTCCAACAGTATATTTTATCTTTGGAAAAATATTTTTCAAGCTTATTTTTAATAAAAGCAAGTAAAAGTTGACCTCTTTCCCTATCGTATGAGGCAACACCGCCCGTTGTATCGTAAGGGTATTGCAGAAGGGCAGAGCAGGGACGTAGCTTGCGCATACGTTTAAGATAATCATTGGATACGCGAAATTCGCCGAAGCTTACGTCATTTATATCGTCAGGATTAATTTTTGAAAATATATATTCCAAAAATTCTCCGTATATTGTCTCGTAATCGGGGAGCAGAAGCACCGGGTCAAAGCAGAGCCTAACCTTATAGCCTGCATTAATTGCAGCCTGTGCTGCAGCAAGTCTTGCGTTAAGAGACGGTGTCTTGTGCTCATGGTTTGCGACTACGTAATCGGGCGTGAGAGTCCATGCGAGGATTACGTTGCTCGGCGGAGCAAGTTCCTTAATCGCCGCAAAGTTGGCGCTTTTTGTTCTGACTTCAATCGTTAAGGAAGGGTGTGTGCGGCAGAATTTAATCCATTTACCAACAATGCCCGTGATATGCTCGAAGGCCATAAGGTCTGAATCGAAGGATATGCAAAGATATATTTCATGTTTACATAACATTTCTTCAAGCTTCTTGAAATAATCTTCTATATTTACGAAAATAACAAGATTGCCTGAGGGGTACATGCCTTGCAGATAGCAGTATTCGCAGTCATAAATGCAGTTCATCATCAAAGAAGTATAGTAAAAATGCTTATTTCCGAAATCCTGGCATACTGCTGCACCGGGGTACAAAAAGTTCTCCTGCTCAACAGCAAGAATCAGCTGTTGCGAATGTTTCTGCGCGACCGTGTTCTGATTTTTGCGGTTGAAAACATCCTTGTAATGCTTGATCGGAATTACCGTCGCATTCGGAAACTTGGCAAGGATATTCTGTGCTTGCGCATATTCGAAAGCAGCTTCTTCAACGTATACATATGAAAATGGTTTATTGTAAAAATTGTTGTCTGAATTGTTCAAAGAGAATCGTCCTTTTCTGGTTCGTAATTCGTCCCTCGGGAATCTCCGGTAAAATTACACCGTCAAGATTTCCTTTGGTTAGTTTGCGATAAATAAAAAGCTGTCTGAGCTGTTCTTTCATGGTTACTGAGAGGTTGAGCCTATCTGCTAAATTGTCAAAAAAGGTTTGTTCGGCAGGAAGAAAAGTAACAGGAGAGTCAGGTGTGGAATACTTTGTTGTTACATTGTCCCCTATATTTGTATTGGAATTATTGTCATTAAGGTTTGAAATATTATCAAGCCAGTCACATATAACAGCCAGATTCTCTTCAATCACGCCTGTAACACTTTCCTTTGTGACATGAGAAGTTTCAAGGTTATCCGACGGTATTTTTATAAAAGCCATTCTGTGCGGTGGAAAAAAGGATGCCGCAGCCTGAAAAACTGCCGTTGCTTCCATGTCCGCAAGCGGCATTGAAATAAATGACTTATCATTAACAACGACAGAACATGTTTCAATTCCTGCTTCCTTAAAAGGATGCTTATAAAGCATATCGGGATAGTAGTGCCTGCCTGTATCGTGATCAAGGATGTCGTTGCATATGTAGGCATGTGTGCCTGCGCAACTTCCGCACACCCCGATATTAACCAGAAAATCCTCATTTGCCGGCTCATGAGTAACAAGCATTTCTGTCACAGCCATCGCCGCCGTAATCTTTCCCGGTTTTGTTATCAGCAAACACACGGACTTGTTTTCCGACACATACAACTCATGCCTCTTCATAAGCCTGTCACGCTTTAAGTTATAATGCTTTATAAAAGGCGCCGCCTCCGCATACATCGCCGTAACAATATACAACACCAGAATTTCCTCCAAACAGTGATTTTAGAAAAGGAGCTGACATTGTCAACTCCTTTGTGGTCTACTCGTCGTCTTCTTCAACAAGCTCATCGAATTCCTGCTCATCCAGGAACTCATCAAAAGCATCAGAAACAATCTCGAACTCCTCATCATCTTCTATGTTTTCGAGATTGGGATTACCTTCTGCATCTTCTGTATATCTGTAAAGAAATACTTCGCCACTTTCAGCTTCAGGACCTTCAATCGGTAACAAAGCAATGTAGTCATTGCCGTTGTTGGCTTCAATAATGGTCAAAACAACACATTCTACAGTGCTGCCGTCATCAAGTGTTAATGTGACATTCATTTCCTCGTCTTGTTCTTCTAAATTGTTCTTTTCAAAATCGCTCATGATAAACCTCTCTTTTTAAAAATATAAGGACATAATCCTATTTACACTCTATCAAAGCGCATAATAAAATGCAAGAAAAATTTGTAGACAGAGGCAATGTAAGCAGGGATTAGTAACTACTTATTTTTCACCTGAATATTATAAAGAGAGAAATAATGGAAAGAGTTTTTGTATGCAGGCATTTTTGCTTACTTTTTTTGCAGGGCTTTGTACCGGCGTCGGTAGTCTGATAGCTTTTTTTACAAAAAAGACGAATAAGAAATTTTTGTCCGTAAGTCTTGGCTTTTCTGCCGGAGTTATGGTTTATGTATCTTTGATAGAAATCTTTCAGAAAGCGAAAAGGGCACTTGTTGCCGAACTAGGTGAACTAAATGGGTCATGGGCTACTGTGGCAGCTTTTTTTGGAGGAATACTTTTTATAGCATTGATTAACAGGCTTTTGCCCGAAGAAAAGACTGATGATAAAGCAAAAGAAGTATTAAGTGACGCGGAGGAGAAAGAAAATGCTAAAAAACTGCTCAGAATGGGTTTGTTTACGGCACTTGCGATTGCAATTCACAATTTCCCGGAGGGACTTGCGACTTTTATTTCTGCGATGCAGGATCCGGGGATTGCGATTCCGATTGTTGTTGCGATTTCAATACACAATATTCCCGAGGGGATAGCGGTGTCTGTTCCGATTTATCAGGCAACAGGTTCACGAAAAAAAGCCTTTTTGTATTCATTTTTGTCGGGACTTGCAGAGCCTGTCGGAGCAATAATCGGCTGGTTTATATTGATGCCGGTTATGAATGATGTGGTGTTTGGAGTGATTTTTGCGGCGGTGGCAGGCATAATGGTTTTTATTGCCGTGGATGATTTACTACCTACTGCACATGAGTGCGGTGAGCCGCATCTGCCAATCCGCGGACTGATAGTGGGAATGGCGGTAATGGCGCTGAGTTTATTGTTATTTTTATAAAAGCATAAGAAATGATGCCGCAGATATTAAGAAAACATCGGAAATACGGTTTCAAAATGAATTAAAATAGTTGACTTTGCGCTACAATATAATAAAATTGTAGTATCAGAGAAAAGGAGCTTGATTACATTATGAATGACGGATTCTTAAAGGTTTGTGCGGCTACACCGACGATTGCGGTCGCTGATTGTATAAAAAACAGCGCAGAGATTTGTAAGAGGATAGAAGAGGCATCGGCAAAGAAGGCAAGTCTTCTCGTGCTTCCGGAGCTTTGCATAACAGGCTATACCTGCGGTGATTTGTTTTTGCAGAAAACACTTGTCCGTGCGGCAACAGAGCAGCTTTTAATGATAAGAGATTTTACGGCCGGCAAAAAGCTTGTGGTTGTAGTCGGGCTTCCGTTTGAATATAATGCGACACTTTATAATGCGGCGGCAGTTTTGTATGAAGGAAAAATTCTCGGGATTGTTTCCAAGAGTAATATAAGGAATCATGCTGAATTTTCCGAGGGAAGATATTTCGTGCAGGGACACAGACGAGCGGTTGACATAAATGTTGGCGGCGAGATTGTACCTTTCGGAACAGATATTCTTTTTAAATGCAGAGGAATAGATGATTTTACACTGGCGGTAGAAGTTTGCGCGGATGTGTGGGGACCTGTGCAGCCGGGCGTAAGACACGCGCTTGCAGGAGCAACGGTTATAGCTAATCTTTCGGCAAGCAACGAGCTTGTCGGCAAGGATGAATATAGGACGAATCTTATAAAAGTAGAGTCGGCGCGTCTTGTCTGCGGTTACGTGTATGCTGACGCCGGCGAGGGTGAGTCCACGACGGATGTTGTTTTTGCAGGGCATAACATGATTGCGGAGCGCGGAACAATTCTTGCGGAGACGGAGAAATATAATAACGGGCTTGTAGTGTCGGATATTGACCTTGATTCCATTGTAAGTGAGAGAAGAAGACAGGGTGTGTTTGTGTCGGAGGATTGTTCGCATCGTATCGTGGAATTTGACATGCAGGATGAAGAAAAGGAATTTGACAGAAGTTTTCCCGTGTCTCCGTTTATTCCGACAGACAAAGAGAAGCTTGCGGCTCGCTGTGAGGATATTCTTATGCTTCAGGCTATGGGACTTAAAAAGCGTTTGTCGCATATAGGCTGTAAGACGGTTGTGCTCGGAATATCAGGTGGCCTCGATTCCACGCTTGCACTTCTTGTAGCGGCAAAAACATTTGATATACTTGGCCTTCCGAGAGAGAATATTATTGCGGTTACGATGCCGTGTTTTGGAACAAGTGACAGAACCTTTAACAATGCCGTTGCAATGACAAATAAGCTCGGTGCAACACTTAGGGAGGTTCGCATTAATAAATCAGTTGAGCAGCATTTTGAAGATATAGGACATGATATTAATAAGCATGATTTGACTTACGAGAATGCGCAGGCGCGCGAAAGAACACAGGTGCTTATGGACATTGCGGGCGATGTGGGCGGAATTGTTGTAGGTACGGGTGATTTGTCCGAGCTTGTGCTCGGTTGGGCGACCTATAACGGCGACCACATGTCCATGTACGGTGTTAACGCGGGCATTCCCAAGACGCTTCTTAAGCATATTGTGAGATACTTTGCGGATACCTGCAAAGATGAGGAGCTTGCCGCCGTATTGTACGACGTGCTCGATACACCCGTAAGTCCCGAGCTTCTTCCGCCGAAGGACGGAGAAATCAACCAGAAGACAGAAGATATCGTAGGACCGTATGAACTTCATGATTTCTTTATCTACCATGTCCTCAAACTCGGCTACAATCCGAAGAAGCTTTACAGAGTTGCGAAGGCGGCTTTTGCAGGAATATACGACAGCGCGACAGTTTTAAAATGGCTTAACACCTTTTTCAGACGCTTTTTCACACAACAGTTCAAGCGTTCATGCCTCCCCGACGGTCCGAAGGTTGGTTCAGTCGGAGTATCACCACGCGGTGACCTGAAGATGCCGAGTGATGCAAGCATGAATCTGTGGCTAAGTGAACTCGAGACATTAAAGCCATAAAATATAACAATAGCGTAATTATTGCATAATACTAATTCGAACTTATCATAAACTTGCCGGGAGCAAGAAAAATTTGCAGGAAATTTCAAATTCAGGTGTACGCATTTCCGAGACAGTTGTGGGCATCAGGGCGGACTTTAGTCCGACATGAGCACACAGCTGTAACGAGGAACAAGCGAACAACGAATTGAAACTTCCTGCAAATTTTTTTGCTCCCTCATTATTTTTGGATAAAATCGGAATTTGTCGGAAATAATTACCTTATAACCTGTTCTAAATAAGGCAGGTTCATCATAAATATCTTATGTACTGAAAAATACAGTCAGAAAGGGAGAAATACAATGATGACAGATAAGGTAATTGAAAACAACAGAGTGAGTATTATTGGGGAGGTAGTATCGGACTTCGAGTTCAGCCATGAGGTCTTCGGGGAAGGTTTTTATGTGCTTGAAGTGGCAGTGAGCCGATTAAGCAACCAATACGACAGAATTCCGCTCATGGTATCCGAGAGGCTTGTGGATGTGACGCGCGACTATAGGGGAGAATTAGTTGAGGTGTCCGGACAGTTCCGTTCCTACAACCGCCACGAGGGCACAAAAAACAGACTTGTTTTATCGATTTTTGTGCGTGATTGGAATATCGTGGATGATGACAGCGAGTTCGGCAAAACCAATCAGATTTATCTCGAAGGATTTATCTGTAAAGCACCTATTTACAGAAAAACACCGCTCGGAAGAGAGATAGCCGATTTGCTTGTTGCGGTAAACCGTCCTTACGGTAAATCCGACTATATCCCGTGTATTGCATGGGGAAGAAATGCAAGATTTGCTTCGGGATTTGAGGTTGGCGGCAAAATTAAAATCTGGGGCCGCGTCCAGAGCAGGGAGTATTTGAAAAAAATAGATGAGAATGAAGGGGAAAAACGAATCGCATACGAGGTGTCGGTAAGCAAGCTTGAGTATGGGGAGTAGCTTTTTTGCTTGCGGAAAACTTCATTTCCAAAAAATGCTTTGTTTTTCCGTTAAAATGCATTACAATATATGTATGGCTTGAAAACAGGCCCAAGGAGGACATATATGGATAACAGTAATGCAAATTATAAATCGGGGTTTGTGGCTTTAATCGGACGACCGAATGTAGGTAAGTCAACACTTATGAATCATCTTATCGGTCAGAAGATTGCCATAACCTCCAATAAACCGCAGACTACGCGTAACAGAATTCAGACGGTGTATACTTCTGATGAGGGACAGATAGTTTTTCTTGATACACCGGGAATTCATAAGGCCAAGAACAGACTTGGCGAATATATGGTTAACGTTGCGGAGCGCACATTAAAGGACGTTGATGTAATCGCATGGCTTGTTGAGCCGACCAATTATGTGGGTGCAGGCGAGCAGCGTATTGCGGAGACTCTTAAGAAAGTTAAGACTCCGGTAGTGCTTGTTATTAACAAGGTGGATACTGTTAAAAATGATGAGATTTTACAGTTTATTGACACCTATCGTAAAATATATGATTTTGCGGAGATAGTTCCTGTTTCCGCACTTAAAGGGAAAAATACGGACGAGCTTTTGAAAGTTTTTTATCAGTATCTTCCTTACGGAATTCCTTTTTATGATGAGGATACCGTTACGGACCAGCCGATGCGTCAGATTGTTGCGGAGCTTATAAGAGAGAAGGCACTTCGTACACTTGATGACGAGATACCGCACGGAATTGCTGTTTCGATCGACAGGATGAAGGAACGCCCCTTGGGTGATATCATGGACATCGATGCGACGATTATCTGTGAGCGTGATTCACATAAGGGAATCATAATCGGTAAGCAGGGCGCTATGCTTAAAAAAATCGGCAGTGCGGCACGTTATGAGATTGAAGACATGTTAGAGATGAAAGCAAACCTTAAGCTTTGGGTTAAGGTTAAAAAGGAATGGCGCGACAGCGATTTCCTGATAAAGAATTACGGATACGATGCCAAGAAGGACCTTATGGAATAGGCAGGGACATTTGGCAACATTTTACCGGTATATGTAAGCGGGATATGGAGACCCTAATCTTAAAGATAAGGGGGCGACATATATGACAGACGGTGATGACGGATGGCAGTTATTTGCTTCTACGGGTAAAGTAAGCGACTATCTCAAGTACAGGGAGAATTCGTTTTCGGTGCAGGATGAGGACGGTTTCGCAAAGGCGGCTGTTATAGCTGATGTTGTGAAAAACGAGATAATTCAGCCGTCGGACGGCAGTAAAACACAGGAGAAAGAACGGTATGAGCGAGACTTATACGGTGACGGGCATGGTTTTGTCGGCAATGCCCGTGGGTGAATATGACAGAAGACTTGTAATCCTTACCAGAGAAAAGGGAAAGATTTCTGCATTTGTGCGCGGCGCAAGAAGGCCCGGTAATCCACAGATGGCAGGGAGCCGTCCCTTTTCTTTTGGTGAGTTTGATTTGTTTGAGGGTCGCAGTTCATACACGGTTTCGGCAATGCGTATTCAGAATTATTTCGAGGAACTGTCGCTTGATTTTGAAGCGGCAACCTACGGCTGTTATTTTGTAGAGTTTGCAGATTATTACGGACGTGAGAATATTGACGGGTCGGAAATGATTAAGCTTTTGTATCAGTCGTTTCGTGCTCTTATGAAGGAGTCCATACCGAATGAACTTGTGCGTCGCATTTTCGAACTTCGTCTCATGGCAATAAACGGTGAGTATCCTAATTTGTTTTCGTGTGGCAGATGCAGAATACAGGAGAATCTGCATTATTTTGATTTTAGAACCAATTCCCTTCGTTGTGATTCTTGTAAGGAAGATGTGGCGGTATCACTTCTTGAGGCAACAGTGTACACGATGCAGTATGTGCTTACAAGTCCGATAGAGAAGCTGTATACCTTTAATGTAAAGCCGGAGGTCTTACAGGAGTTTTCTTCATTAATGGATAGGGAGATTGCAGTATATATTGACCGAAAGATGAAGTCGCTTGAGATATTAGAAAGCATCTAAAATAATTTAACTATTGAAAATATTGTGATTTGCTTGTAAAATAGTAGAAAATCTCTCGGGAAGGGGTTGCGTAATGCGCAGAACGAATGTATTATTAAGGTTATGTGTCATATTGGTGCTTTGTGTGGCGGCAGTTGGTTGCGGCTGTAACAAGGATCCCAATGAGAAATACAGAGCGGCAGATAAGAATACTTTATTTGTTGCGCCGGATTTGACGGCAGTATGTACCGTGATTGATTCGCTTGATAAAGAGTATTATGACGCAGAGGAACTTAGGGCGTTTATAGATTCTGAGATTCAGAAGTATAACTATAGTATTCCAGCAGAGGCAGTAAGCCTTGTTGATTTAAGTGTTGATGGGACTACCGCCAAGGTGATACTTAAATATATGTCGGCGGAGCATTATACAGGCTTTAATCAAGAGACGTTGTTTGTCGGAACTATCAAAGAGGCGATGGAAGCAGGATATGATTTCGCCACGACTTTTTATAAGTACGAGAATCTGAGTGAAGCAGCTCTTGCGGACGCAGTTTACAATGTAGCCAATTATGTTGTAATTATGGAGCCGACAACGGATATGGCAATTAATGTTCCCGGAACGATTAAGTTTATCGGAGCAGACGTGGAAGAGATAGATAAAGCAACCGCGCAGGTCAAAGCGAACTGCCGGTCTTATATCATATATGAATAAGCAAATGAAGAGAGAATAGAGAGGTCAGAAACATGGAAAAATCAATGGAAAAAATCGTTGCCCTTGCAAAATCAAGAGGATTCGTTTATCCCGGTTCAGAGATTTACGGCGGTCTTGCTAATACATGGGATTACGGTAATCTCGGCGTTGAACTTAAGAACAACGTTAAAAAAGCATGGTGGCAGAAATTCGTTCAGGAAAGCCCCTACAACGTAGGTGTTGACTGCGCGATTCTTATGAACCCTCAGACATGGGTTGCATCAGGTCATCTTGGCGGTTTCTCAGATCCTTTGATGGATTGTAAGGGATGCCACGAGAGATTCAGAGCAGACAAATTAATCGAAGATTTCATGGCAGAGAACAACATGACAATCGAAGGTTCAGTAGATGCTTGGTCTAACGACGAAATGAAGAAATTCATCGACGAGCACGCTATCGTTTGTCCTTCATGCGGTAAGAAAGATTTCACAGACATTCGTCAGTTCAACCTTATGTTCAAGACATTCCAGGGTGTTACTGAGGATGCTAAGAATACAGTATATTTGAGACCCGAGACAGCACAGGGTATTTTCGTTAACTTCAAGAATGTTCAGAGAACATCAAGAAAGAAAGTTCCTTTTGGTATCGGTCAGATTGGTAAGTCATTCCGTAATGAGATTACACCCGGTAACTTTACATTCCGTACAAGAGAGTTCGAGCAGATGGAGCTTGAGTTCTTCTGTGCACCCGGAACAGACCTTGAGTGGTTTGCATACTGGAAACAGTTCTGTATCGACTGGTTAAAGTCACTCGGTATCAAGGACGAGGAGATGCGTGCAAGAGACCATTCTCCTGAAGAACTTTGCTTCTACAGTAAGGCAACAACAGACCTTGAGTTCTTATTCCCGTTCGGCTGGGGCGAGCTTTGGGGTATCGCAGACAGAACAGACTACGATTTAACACAGCATCAGAATACATCAGGCGAGGATATGTCATACTTCGACGACGAGACAAGAGAAAAATACGTTCCTTACGTTGTTGAGCCGTCACTCGGTGCAGACCGTGTAACACTTGCATTTCTTTGCGCAGCATATGATGAAGAAGATTTGGGCGATGGCGACATTCGTACAGTTCTTCGTTTCCATCCCGCACTTGCTCCTGTAAAGATTGGTATTTTACCGCTTTCCAAGAAGCTTAACGAGGGTGCAGAGAAGATTTACGCAGAGCTCAGCAAGTACTACAACTGTGAATTCGATGACAGAGGTAACATCGGTAAGCGTTACAGAAGACTTGATGAAATCGGAACTCCTTTCTGTATCACATATGACTTTGAGTCAGAGACAGACGGCGCAGTAACAGTTCGTGACCGTGACACAATGCAGCAGGAAAGAGTTAAGATTGAAGATTTGAAGGCTTATTTTGCTGATAAATTTATGTTCTAAATAGGATGCCCGCAGGCTTAGGTCTGCGGGCGTTTTTGCAACAAATGCCCTGCAGGCAGAATTGTGCTTGCAGTTGCTTTGGCAAAAGATTTGGTGGGGTGTATATGAAAAGACATTTGAAAAGAATAATAATCGGCGCAATAATACTTGCCGTTTTTGCTTTGGTATATCTGTTTACTGATGGGTTTAAAAGGAAAAATGATGCCGCGGCAAAAGATTTTACGGCGGTCAGTCTTGTGAGGGTAGTGGACGGCGACACGATAGTTGTAGCGCTTGAAGACGAAGAAATAAAGGTTAGGTTTATCGGTGTTGATGCGCCGGAGAGTGTACATAGTGATGAGAGCGAGAATACACCGGAGGGAGAACTTGCGGCGGAGTATCTTAAGAGTATTGTTAGGGCAGGAGATACGCTGTATCTTCAGTATGACGAAGAACGGATTGATGTATACGGACGTACGCTTGCGTATGTGTGGATGGAGGATAAGGTTGACATAACAAACGAAGCGGATGCCGTGAAGTACATGCTCAACGCAATCATGGTTAAGGCCGGTTTTGCAAAGGCAGCGGAGTATCCGCCGAACACGAGGTATCAGAATGTATTTAGAGGCCTTGAGGACTGATAAAAACATAACAAACTTTGCATAAAAACAGTTGCATTTTGGTAAATTCAATGTTACAATATCGGAGATATAGTATATTTATACTAAACTACCCGCCGTCTACTCAGCGGGTAATTAATTCGTAGGAGGATGAAACAAATGGCAAAATGGGTATATTTGTTTAGCGAAGGCGATGCTAGCATGCGTAACCTTCTCGGTGGTAAGGGTGCCAACCTTGCCGAGATGACTAAGATCATCGGTGCTGACGTTGTACCTCAGGGCTTCACAATCACAACAGAAGCTTGTACACAGTACTATGAGGATGGACGTAAGATTAACGACGAGATTATGGCTCAGATCAATGAGTACGTTGTTAAGATGGAAGAGATTACAGGAAAGAAATTCGGAGACAAAGAGAATCCCCTCCTTGTTTCTGTTCGTTCAGGTGCCAGAGCATCAATGCCCGGTATGATGGATACAATTCTTAACCTTGGTCTTAACGAAGAAGTTGTTAACGTAATGGCTGAGAAGTCAGGCAACCCTCGTTGGGCTTGGGACTGCTACAGAAGATTCATTCAGATGTATTCAGACGTAGTTATGGAAGTTGGTAAGAAGTACTTTGAAGAGCTTATCGACGAGATGAAAGAGAAGAAGGGCGTTAAGCAGGACGTTGAGCTTACAGCAGACGACCTTAAAGAGCTTGCTAACCAGTTTAAGGCTGAGTACAAGTCAAAGATCGGTGAGGACTTCCCTACAGATCCTAAGGTTCAGCTTATGGGCGCTATCCAGGCTGTATTCCGTTCATGGGACAACCCTCGTGCTAACGTTTACCGTCGTGACAACGATATCCCTTATTCATGGGGTACAGCTGTTAACGTACAGTCAATGGCATTCGGTAACATGGGTGACAACTGTGGTACAGGTGTTGCATTTACACGTGATCCCGCTACAGGCGAGAAGAAGCTCATGGGTGAGTTCTTAACAAACGCTCAGGGTGAAGACGTTGTTGCAGGTGTTCGTACACCTATGCCCATCGCTCAGATGGAAGAGAAATTCCCTGCTGCTTTCGCTAAGTTCACAGAGATCTGTGCTAAGCTTGAGAGCCACTACAGAGATATGCAGGATATGGAGTTCACAATCGAGAACGAGAAGCTTTACATGCTTCAGACACGTAACGGTAAGAGAACAGCTCAGGCTGCTCTTAAGATCGCTTGTGACCTCGTAGACGAGGGAATGAGAACAGAAGAAGAAGCTGTTGCAATGATCGATCCTCGTAACTTAGATACATTATTACATCCTCAGTTTGATGCTAAGGCAATCAAGGCTGCTACACCTATGGGCAAGGGTCTTGGTGCATCACCGGGTGCTGCTTGCGGTAAGATCGTATTTACAGCAGATGACGCAGTAGCTTGGAAAGAGAGAGGCGAGAAGGTTGTTCTTGTTCGTCTTGAAACATCACCTGAAGATATCACAGGTATGAAGGCTGCTCAGGGTATCCTTACAGTTCGTGGTGGTATGACATCACACGCAGCCGTTGTTGCTCGTGGTATGGGTACATGCTGTGTATCAGGCTGTGGCGATATCGCTATGGACGAAGAAAACAAGAAGTTTACATTAGCCGGCAAGACATTCCACGAAGGAGATTGCATCTCTATCGATGGTACAACAGGTAACATCTATGATGGTCTTATCCCTACAGTTGATGCTACAATCGCAGGCGAATTCGGAAGAATTATGGCTTGGGCAGACAAGTATAGAAGACTTAAAGTTAGAACAAACGCAGATACACCTGCAGACGCTAAGAAAGCTCGTGAGCTCGGTGCAGAAGGTATCGGTCTTTGCCGTACAGAGCATATGTTCTTTGAGGCTGACAGAATCGCAGCATTCAGAGAGATGATTTGTTCAGATACAGTAGAAGAGAGAGAAGCAGCTCTTGAGAAGATTCTTCCTTATCAGCAGGGCGACTTCGAAGCTCTTTACGAAGCACTTGAGGGTAACCCGGTTACAATCCGTTTCCTTGACCCGCCGTTACATGAGTTCGTTCCTACAGAGGAAGCTGACATCGTAGCACTTGCTAAGGCTCAGAACAAGTCTGTAGAAGCAATCAAGACAATCATCGCATCACTCCACGAGTTCAACCCTATGATGGGTCACAGAGGATGCCGTCTTGCTGTAACATATCCTGAGATCGCTAAGATGCAGACAAAGGCTGTTATCCGTGCAGCAATCAACGTTAAGAAGGCTCATGCTGACTGGAACGTTAAGCCTGAGATTATGATTCCGCTCGTAGGTGATACAAAAGAGCTTAAGTTCGTTAAGAAGATCGTTGTTGATACAGCTGATGCTGAAATCGCAGCAGCAGGTATCGCTCTTGAGTACGAAGTTGGTACAATGATCGAGATTCCTCGTGCAGCTCTTATCGCTGACGAGATCGCTACAGAAGCTGATTTCTTCTGCTTCGGTACAAACGACCTTACACAGATGACATACGGTTTCTCAAGAGATGACGCTGGTAAGTTCTTAGACGCTTACTACGATACAAAGATCTTCGAGAACGATCCTTTCGCTAAGCTTGACCAGACAGGTGTTGGTAAGCTTATGGAAATGTCAATCAAGCTTGGTAAGCCGGTTAACAACAAACTTCATGTTGGTATCTGTGGCGAGCACGGCGGAGATCCTACATCAGTAGAATTCTGCCACAAGATTGGTCTTGACTATGTATCATGCTCACCTTTCCGTGTGCCGATCGCAAGACTTGCTGCTGCACAGGCTGCTATTGCTGATAAATAATGAGAAAGAATCGGGCTGAACAGATATAGTTTATAACTGTTATAATAAGCAGATTGAGTAACAAATAATTAATGCGCACAAATGCATGTTTACATGTAGTTGTGCGCATTTTATTTGTTAAAAAAGTGCGCTCTTGTAAAAGAGTGCACGACTCAATCTGCGTGGAAGATTATGGCGAATATAACACACGAGAAAAAGCGGAGCTTTTTCGAGGGCGTGGGAGGCAGGATAAAACATGGCATAATGTATAGGAATGTTATTGATAATTTGGAAGTAATATGATATGATGAAGACGAACATATATTCGATTTTAAAATACTATGTGTTGTTAAGGATTGAAAATGGTCTGCAATTTCAATTGGATGGAATTGCATATTCGGGAAAATAAATTTGATTGATAGGAGGATATTATGACTATTCTTGAACAAGTAAGCCATGAAACAATGAAATTTATGCGTGGAAAGTATCGTTTGGATGAGATTGGTGATGGTAAAGACGAATTAAAATTTAAACAAGGAGCAAAAACAATTCTTACCATTTACATTCATGACGACAGATTTACTTTTTTGATTATTTTTGGCAGAAAAGAACGTGAATACTTTGAAATGCATGCAAGTGAATTCTCATCGTACATACGTAATTATTATGATAACTCAAAGACATACCACGATGGTAAGTGGATGTTTATTGATGTATCTACTTTGGAACAATTAGAAGAAGTCAAACAGATGATAATGATTAAGAAGAAGCCAAATCGCAAACCTTTTTCAAAAGAAAATGCGGTGTATTCTAAATGTGGTCAACGATGCGATTTATGTGTTCATTATATAAACACGGATGAGGCTATGCGTGCTATGATGGAACCGCACTTGATTAAGATGTGGGGAATCACAGATTGGAGTATGCGTTGCGAAGGTTGTTATAGTGATAATTGTTATTGTAAAGACGATCCTTGTAATGCAAAAGATTGCGCTCCCAAAAGAGGATTAGCAGAGTGTAAAGAATGCAAAGAGTTTCCTTGTGTAAAGGCGACATCAGCAGATTATCGTTCGATGATACATACAGAAGTTCATTATGCTGATGAAATAACTTGGGGTATACTTCCGTATGTTCCTATGCAATACGAGGATAAATAGGAGCGGAAAGTAATTATAATTGTAGTAGAGATTGTTCGAATTACATTATTAAGCAAAACGGAGGATTTGAATGGAATTAAAAGAATTCTATTTTCAAAATATACAAGAAACAGAATATCATTATCGGTTTTATGAATCAATTAAAAATGTGAACAAAATACATAACATTTTTAGTGGAGAGATGGAAGTAAATGATTATGTGTTTGAAGTATATGATGCAGAAGAGGCTATAATAAAATTTAGGGAATTGTGTCAGCCAGAAGTGTATTTCGAGGATAAAGAAAAGAAATGCTGGTTTTATCTTGTTACATATTATTTATATAAAATGGGATACGAGATAAAAGAATTTCCTAGAGTGTTAGCAAGACCACCGGTGGATCCAAGTGACTTTACATATGGAGATATAAGAAACAGGATTATTGCCCAGGGTGATGATGATAATGGAACCGTTCGTTATGCTGTTAGAAGAAAATTTGTTGCGAGTTTAACTTTTGAAATCAAATCTAATCATATTGAGATAGATGATATGATAAACCAAAAATTTATCGAAATATCTAATCGACAAGCTTCTTTCAATAATATGAGTACAGATGAAAAGCTAGCAGAGATTGCAAACTTGATAGAGAACCTATTGAAAAAGGATAAGAAGTTTATTACACTTGATTATTATAATCTTTGTTTTGAATATATTTCTGACGATATAGTGGCAAGTTATAGGAGGAAAATGCATTGTTTTAGACATGCAACGGATGAAGCAATAGAAGAAAGGAAAATGTATTCAGAAGAGCATAAAAACTTCTTTGTTGACTATGGACTAACCATTATAAAAGCCATATATACATTGAAATCATTACCTTAATAGTTTCAGAGTTGATATTACAAACGATACAATTGAAGTAGGAGGAATATATAATGAGCACAATCAAAGGAAAATGTGGAACGGATTGTAATTCCTGTCAGTTCAAAGAAAAATTTAATTGCGGTGGCTGCGTGGAACAAGAAGGAAAGATATTCTGGGGAGAATGCGATATTTATAAATGTGCTGCTACGAAAGGCTTCAAGCATTGCGGTGAGTGTAAAAAGTTCCCTTGTCAGGATTTGACTACGTTTATTGAAAACGGACATAATCCTGACCGCTTGACGAACCTGAACAAGTGGAAAAATGAGGATAAGTAGAGGTTATTTTGAAACAGAGGAGGTATAAAATGGAGAAACTTTCAAGAGAAGCAGAAAAGATAGTGGTTGAACGATTTGGAAAAGATAGCATTATTGCTTTAGCAACAACAATGGATGGTAAACCTTATGTGCGTAGTGTAAATTCTTTCTATGACGATGGTGCATTTTATGTACTTACTTATGGACTTTCAAATAAGATGAAGCAAATCGAGAAGAATCCTAATGTTGCAATATCCGGAGATTGGTTTACTGCTAGTGGAAAAGGAATTAACTTAGGTTATTTTGGAAAAAAAGAAAATGAGATAATTGCAAACAAAATGAGAGTTGCTTTTTCAGAATGGATAGACAATGGGCATAACAATTTTGAAGATGAAAATACTTGTATTCTTTGTGTTAAGTTAGTGGATGGAGTATTGCTTTCACATGGAACACGTTATGAAATTGATTTTACTAAGTAGATAAATTACAGTTTGTAGGTGTATCGCCATGCCGACAGGTTCGTAAGCTATCGCTTACTCGCTGTCGCGGCGTTCGCCGTATGCATCTTCGCACGAATGCGCCTACCTGTGTGCGAGCACCCGGCAGTCACCTTCGGCTCATCTGCGCATGGCTCATTGCTACGCGCAAAATTTCAGTTTGTTGGAGTGACAAAATCCAATTTGTAGGGACAGAATTTTTAAATTTTACGTAGGTGTAGAAAATTGGAAATACATGTTAAAATTCAATCTGATAGAAAGGGATATTTCGATAGGGAATGTCCTAACAAAAAATGCTTATATAATTTCAAAATCAATATAGATGGTTGGAAAGAAAAGGTTTATGTTGGAGAAGTCGATGCTTTGACTTTACTTACAGTTGTAAAAAAATCAGCGTAGGCTTATCGTCGATAAAAGAGGTTTAGTAAAATAAGTTTATAAGTGGTGCATTTTGTCGGTAGTTATTTCTTTTTGTTTTTAGAGGATATGGTGATCGAAATGAAGGAACGGGCGATATGCTATTTTAGATTAGGAGAACAATACTTTGAAACGGCGAAATTGTTATTGGAAACACTAATAAATAATAAGAATTCAAATGCCGGAATTGGGAATACAGCAGAAGAAGCGCAATGTGAAATGGAGCATAATGCATTAAAAAGTGATTTGTACCTATTCATTCCTGCTGTTTTTAATTGTTTACAAAGTACAGAGCTTTTTGTAAAAGGATTGCTATTGCTGAATGGTAAAACATTTGAAAAGAAACATAGTGTCGAAGAGCTTTTGGAGTTTCTTATGGGTTTTTATGGTGTGAATTCAGAATTGTATTATTCTCTAAGAACATATTATGATAATCAGATTGACATTATCAAAAACTTTATGAAAACAAATCACCTAACAAATTCCCATGACTTGTATATGTCATTAAGATATCCTGAAATAACATTGAAATCCAGTAAATATGGAGGGGACCTGCTTGTTGATTATATGGATTTAATGTGTAATGGTGATGTCGGTATAAAACAATTCAAGTTGCTTTTGAGTAATCTTTATGAGGTTAAGGAAGCCATATTGAAGGTATATAATGCAGGAGATGTTTAAGAGGTGAAATAGTCACTTCTCAAGTACTTCCTAAGCGTATTTTATATGTTGCTTGCAACGAAAAGGGGAATCATCCCCTAGATAATTGTACTCCATGTGGTGGATTATGGCGAATACAACATACGAGAAAAAGCGAAGCTTTTTCGAGGGCGTAGGGAATAAGATACGCGTAAGCAACGAGCCATATGCTCGTGAATAATGACTATATGAACCTCGATGGAAGTTTACTTCCGTCGGGGTTTTTGTGTGTATTGGGATAAATAGATAAAGTTAATAAAGCAAAAAAAGAAAAAGTCGAAATTTGTTGTAAATTGTAAGGGAAATGTAAGGTTGGTGTGATAAAATTATTATTAATAAAAGTATTGAATATATATTTCATGGAGAATGGTTATTTTTTATGGATAGTAGATTTTGTAAAATTGCAAAGTTGAATACAAAAAACAAGTATGTTATAATTTGATTATATAATACAAAATGAAATGAAAAGAAAATACAAAGGAGAAGTAAATGCATGAAAACGTTAATAGAATTACAAGAACAATATTATGAAGAGTTTAAAGGTTTGCCTAGTTATAGTCCAATTGTTCGTAATAATCAAAAAAATGATGCATTTGAATTGGTTGTATTAAAAGTGCTTTATGGCAAGTTTTTGCCTGATTTTGTAAAAAGTAATATAAATGAATTGCGTAAATATGTTATAGCTCCTCCGGATGCGGGAATAGATATTTTTTATCAACATGAAAATGGAGATGAGTGTAGCTTTGATATAATTCAAGTAAAAAATACAGCGCTTGATGAGAGTGAATTACGAAATGCAATTTTAGGAATGAGACGTACAATAGATGATTATTGCAAAAATCCTAAGTTGATAAATAGTGAAACATGTAAAGAAATGTTAAGTAGCTCTAGTTTGGATAAAGCAAATAAGAGTCATTGTAATTATTATGTTGTTCATACAGGAGTTGCAGATGATTTTTCTGGTTCAGAAGAAAATGAGCATATACTTACGATGAAAGCTTTGGAAATTATTTATAATAATACAAGTGAGTTTGTTGACAATGATGAAATTGCTATTGATACAAGCATGCAATATGGAAGCTTAGATAATAATCATGGTGCAATAGTGTGTAGTATTAATGGCTTTGATTTGGCACAACTTAATAATACATATTTTAGTACAGAAGCAGGACGTAATATCTTGTTCGGAAGTAACTTAAGAGAATCACTTATAACAAAAAAGAGTAAAACGTTTCAAGCTATGAGTAATACAATAAATGAGTGTCCAGAGAATTTTTGGTATTATAATAATGGAATTACAATTATCGCGCGAGATGCAGATATTGCGGATGCAAATGATGGAAAGGTTTCTTTGAGGGATTTTTCTATAGTAAATGGTGCACAAACAACAAGTTCATTAGGTTTGTTTCTTAGAGAAGCAAAGAAAAATCAAGAAAATGAAAAAATAGAGGCATTAAAAAAAGTTTATGTATTAGCAAGGATTTTGAAAGTTGGAGATGAAAAGATGCGTCAAGACATCGCAATATATAACAACACTCAAAATCCAATTACTTCGCGTGATATGGTTGCAAATAGACCTGAGCAAAAGTATCTTAATCAATGGCTTCTGGATGATACATATCCACAAATATTTGTTGAAATTAGGCGAGGCTCCCAAATACCAGGAGGTTTTAATAAAGGAATTGTTCATCGTAAAACTACAAACGAAGAATTAGCGCAACTTGCATATGCGTCATTTTTACAAAAGCCATTTACTGCGAAAGATAAAAAGAGTGCATTATTTAATAACGATTATTCTCAAAGTGATTATGTTATTAATAAAATTTATCATGATATTTTCTTTTGTGATAAAGAAAATCCGGATAATAATGGAGTTATATTTACAAAAACTAAAACAGATATTGATGAGCTGTTATTTGTTCAGCATATTTATAAAGAGGCAAAACGAGTTTTGAAAACAACTCTAACAGAACGAATAACAAAGGCTCAAGAACAAAAAGAAAATGAAACAAACCCAGATACAATTAAGAATATTGATGCACGAATAGCACAGAACTCTTTGCATTTAGATACTGCAGGAATTTGTATGTTCTATTTTATTTCGCTTTATTATGAGTTTAAAGCACAATTTGACGCTAAGAGTGATAAGAGATTGTTTAATTATGATCGTTATTATTCAGATAAAGAATTTAAGAAGAAATTAATTGAGGCATCAGCAAATTTATTTTTGACTTTGACTGTAAAAGTTTTGGTGAAGACAGCTTCAGAAGCAAATAAGGCAGCTAATGTAAATAACTGGGTACGTAGTCCTTCTTGCGAAGGCAAATTTTTTGAAGCGCTTAGAGAAGAGATGGCATCAAATCTTGAGCTAGAGGAGAAATATAGGGATTTTTTAATAGAATTTAAGGTACAGTGATTAATATACAAAAACATGTTTCATTATTACACTTATTGTGTATGAGGAGGATGCTTATTGAATATAAGTAAATAATCAAAGTTTCTCCTCAAACCGCGATGGTTGTAGAAAGAGATTTTTTATAGACAAATTAAGTGAAGACAATATTATGAATGAAGATAAGAACTTCGCGAAAAATACAAATCCTTTAATACCAACACAACAAAGGAGAAAAAGTATGAGTGAAAAAGAAAAGAAACAGTTATTAACACAAGCAGATATCATGAAGTTATTAGATTCTTGCTATGACAAATGTTTACATGGAGTTCCTAAAGTAAGTTCCAGTGTCGAAGATATGGCAAATGATTATTTGAAAAAGTATGCAACAAAGGAAGAGGCATGTAAGGCAATGCTTCGTAATCAGATTGCCAAGTGTACAACATCAGGGTTTATTGCCGGATTTGGAGGAATTGTTACTATGCCGGTAACTTTGCCGGCGAATATAGGAAGCGTGTTGTATGTGCAGATGCGAATGATAGCGTGTGTTGCATATATGAATGGATTTGAATTGGATAGTGACCAGACTCAGACATTTATCTATGCTTGTTTGGCTGGTGTAGCAGTGAATGAACTTATAAAGCAAGCGGGTATAAAGTTTGGTATGAAGTTTGCAAACGGACTAATCAAGAAAATACCGGGTAAGGTTTTGACAAAGATAAATCAGAAAGTTGGTTTTAGATTTATAACTAAATTTGGAACTAAGGGTGTTTTGAATTTAGGTAAAATGTTACCGGGAGTTGGTGCGGTAATTGGCGGTGGTCTTGATTTGGTTGAAACAAAGTTGATTGCCGACAGAGCATATAAATGGTTCATGGAAGGTGACTTTACGAAGCGCAAGGAAGAAGAGGAAACCGTCGTTGTGGACGCGGCTGATTTTGAAGAAGTATTGGCAAATAATGATGTGGAAGAAATTTGATAGATAGTATGGAAAGTCCGACAGAAACTGGTTCTGTCGGATTTTTTTGTATTGTTATGATGGATTATGTATAGTAGATAAAATGAAGTGGTATAAAAAACGATTAATTAAGAATATTTTTAGGAAAATGTCGAAAAATATTATTTTTGTAAGAGAAATGTAAGGTTGATATGGTAAACTGTTTTTATAGTAGGTACTTTATCATGTGAATAAGAATTAAGCAGATATAGCTTTTTTGTAGTTGTTTTATTTTGAGAGGTATTTATGAGCTGTGTTTGGGTAATAAAGTGAACACAATGAAAAGTGGTAGAAAGGAAAAATACAATAATTTACAATATAAATATGTTAAGGAGGAAATATAATGAAATTAACTCGTTATCAAGTGGCAAATTTTCGTTCTGTAGAGGATAGTGGTTGGATTGACTGTAATGATGTTACAACATTAGTCGGGATTAATGAATCTGGAAAGTCTAACTTACTTTTAGCTCTGTGGAAACTCAATCCGGCACGTGAAGGAGAAATAGATGAACTTCATGATTTGCCAGTTTCAAAACTAAGCACATTACGTGATAATTTAGGAGAAGTTAAATTTATATCTGCTGAATTTATGATTGATAAGGAAAGCGCTGATGAAATATCAAAAGAAGTTGGCGCAAATTGTTGTGAAGGAAATACGGTTGTGGTATCTAGATATTATGATGGTACATATAAATTTGATTATCCAAATGGAGTCCCAGAAGCAACGGAAAAAAATAAGGCAGATGAAAATTTTGATGAATCCATATATATAGAAAATTTAAATAATGAAGTGCTTAAACATATTCCGAAGTTTGTGTATTATTCAAATTATGGGAATTTATCAGCGAAAATTTATTTACCACATGTTGTAAAATGGTTGAACGGACAAGTTGTTACTGGTATAGATCCAAATAAAGAACAGGTACGTACTTTAAGGGTGTTGTTTGATTTTGTGAAATTGAACCCACAGGAAATTTTAGATTTAGGACAAGAGGCAAGTTCTTATGCACCAAAAGGGGTTAATAATCAACCTGGTATACCTAAGAAGGCTGAAATAGAAAAAGCAGAGAATAATAAAGAGAAACGAAGCATTCTTTTACAGTCTGCATCAAACGAATTAACTACAAAATTTAAAGAGTGGTGGAATCAAGGGGAATATAGATTCAGATTTGAAGCAGATGGAGAGTATTTCCGTATATGGGTTTCAGACAGTATAAGAGCAGATGAAGTGGCTTTAGAATTGCGGAGCACAGGTTTACAATGGTTTTTAAGCTTTTATTTAATATTCTTAGTAGAAAGTCAAGAACAACATAAAAATGCGATTTTGCTTTTGGATGAAGCAGGATTAACCTTGCACCCTATGGCTCAAAAGGATCTTTCTAAGTTTTTTGACAAGTTATCGGAGACAAATCAAATTATCAACACAACGCATTCTCCGTTTTTGATTGATACATCAAACATTGATAGATGCAGGGTTGTGTATAGGGACGAAAATGGAAATACATTGTCTTCTTGTAATTTAAGGCAAGGAACAGATGCGCTAAATGAAAAATCCATTTATGCCGTTCACGCGGCTATGGGACTTAGTGTTTCTGATATACTTTTGCAAGGGTGTCAAACTGTAATAGTAGAAGGTCCATCGGATCAATATTATCTTAATGCTATCAAGGCATTTTTGATTAAGGAAAAAAAGATAGCCCCTAAGCAGGAAATTGTTTTCATACCATCAGGTGGTGTAAAAGGTATTTCAGGTGTTGTAAGCATTGTTTCTAGCAAAGCAGAGCAACTTCCATATGTTATTGCTGATTCAGATCAGATGGGTAAAGATGCGGTGAAAAAGTTGCATTCCGGTTTATACAAAGACCAAAAAGTACGTGTTATTGAAATAAAAGATATTGTTGAAATGGATAATAGTGAAGTTGAAGATATTGTTCCATTTAGCCTTCTAAACAGAGGCATTACACGTATGTTTGTTTCTGTAGAAGAGGCAGCTTTTGAAGATGAATATGATGTGGCAAGACCTATTCTTCCTCAAATAGAAGAATTTGCAAAAAAGTATTCGGTTGAATTAGGTGAAGGATGGAAAGTAGAGTTGTCAAAAGCATTTAAGCAAGCACTTAAAAACAAGAAGCATGCTGATATTCCTAATGAATATTTTACTAAATGGGTTAAATTATTTGAGATTTTTGAAAATTAAGATAATAAAAATCTGAGATAACCATTTTCCTTCGCTTTTCTCTTATTCTTTGCACATCATTAGTGAGAAATAATGATGAAAGCTTTGAATATGACAATGTAATGGAAAACGTATATCTGAAAGCGAAATAGATTTATATGTAAATGGAGGGAAAGAAATGGGTTTTACAAGTGCATGGGCATATGCAGAACATCTGACTGAAGTGATAAAGAAAGATCAAGAAGAAGTGTTAAAAATATATAGTAATTTACGCGTTAGAGAGGGTAAGGCAGATAGCTGTTCTTTGCAATCGTTACATAGTACTATTGGCGGAAAAAATAACATTTTTGTTGATAGTATAAGAACAGAATTTGTTAATCCTAATGACTTTATAGCACAATGGTTAAAAGGTTTATGTGATGCATATGGAGAAAAAGTGTTTGATGGGCCAAATGGCAAATATCAATATATTATATTGGAAATGATGAAGTATCCAATTTGTCAAAAGTATATTAATACATTTCTTGAAAGAAATTTTTATAGAAATTTGAAAGAAAGAAAAAGATATAAACCTAATGAAAATTTGTGGGAAGTATGGTTTGGTAGCAATCCATTATTTTGGGGAATAATGATTAGTCCTGCTTATAGGCAAGAAAAGTGGACAAATGATGTAAGTGAAATAAGACGAGCGAAATATGAATATTGGACGATTGGACATATTTTGTCAACAGGAATTGTTTCGCCAGGAAATCCACAACCGTATACGTTTTCTGATTTGCAAGCCTTTATTAATTTTTATGAACAGATAGTAATGAGAATTTCAAGATCTGATTATGAGAAGCAGATAATGGCGAAATATTTTGAGTTTCTAAAAAGACATGAAAACGTAACAGAGGTTCCGTTACTTATTCCCGAGTTCAGATTTAGTAAAGAAGATCAAGCACATAAGTATAGATTAGATTTTACAATATTAAATCCTTATACGCAAAAATTGATTGGGTTTGAAATAAGTCCGCAATCTACACATATGAGTGTGAGTGGAATTACTAGCAAAACTCAAAAACAAATGAATGAAGATATAAGATTACAATGGGAAAAAGAAATGGCAAAAAGGAATGAATTCTATAAGCAATATGGAATTACAACAATAACTTTTACTGATGGAATGTTGCGAGATATAGATGTATGTTTTGACAAAGTTAAGGAATACTTGGAACAACGAGGTGCAAAGAAAGTAAATTTTGAAGAACAAGTTCAACGTATGCAATCAATACTAAAGATGTGTAGTTGATAATGAAATTACTACCTCAAAACGCCACAGACTTATGCATTTACGCTTAAGGTCAATGTTGCTGCGAAAACCGACAGCGCTAATATAAGATTTTATTCTGACAACTGTGAAGACATTTTTAATCGGAATGCAAGGAGGAAGAATTGCGAATATACGATGTATTGACTGCGTAGCAATACGGTTTCGGCGGTTTCGGCAAAATCTCGGTAAATGAATTTGTAAATATCTCTTGGCTTTTGGAACGCGAGAAGATGACGCTGACAGTAGACGGAGAAAAACGCATAGAACGTACAGATTTACCGTATATTAGGGCGTTGAAGCAAAATCCTGATTTGCGTATCGTTTCAAAGGTTGGCATTAGTGCCGAGTGGGGAAGCTGTGTTACAGCTATGGAGCTTAATGTGGCAGAGGTAGAATAGGTGGATATGGAAGTCCGATGGAAGTGGGTTCTGTCGGACTTTTTTGCATGTATGCGGCAAGTAATGTGTATAGTGTAAAGTGAAATGGATTTTAATAAGCGATTATCGAAGGAAAAGACAGCGGATAGTTAAGAATTTTTTGTGAAAAATGTAGAAATTTGTATTTTTGTAAGAGAATTGTAAGGGTGACGTGGTAAAATTAATAAAGAGAGTTTATTGTTACTAAAAATAAGAAAGGTGTTGGATTATATGAAAGTAATAAATGAAAAAATTAATAATCTGTGGCAAAGCAGAAGGAAAGATATAGGAGAAAAAGGGCTTCTGTGGATGGTGTTATTTTTTACTATAATTGATATAATGTTTATAGTTTATTTTTTGATTTCCAAAACTGTAATTGATAAAGTGCTATTTGGATATTTTGTAACGGTATGTACTTCTGTGATGATGCTTTTTTTAATATCTTATTTTTACATATATAATAAGTTGCATATTTCGAGACGATTTACAAAAGTAATACAATGTATTTATAAGCTATTGTTATGTTTGTGCTTTTTGATTTGTATTCCTGTTATAATAATATTGAAGATTTTTGAAATTATAATAAATAAACGAGCAAAAAAATTTGAAAATTTTGAAAACGTTTTGATTATTATAACAATAGATTTATTCGCTATCATTGCTTTAGTATATGTAGATGCAGAAATTGCTGATTACTTGGCATCATATTTTGCATATATATCTAATAATATAATTTGCTCATATCCGGTTGCTATATTTATTTTGCTTGGATTGATTAAAATTGACGTAGACCTTATTAATATGGTAATTTTGAAAATTATGAATAAACATGGAATGCTAAAAATAAATAGAGCAGTTAGTAGAAAACAACGTAGTATTCCTGATAAATTACCCACGAATGTTGATATAAAAAAATATGTGGAAAATAGGCAGGAAGAAATTAAAAAGTTTAAACAGACACGAGTTGAAAGTTTAAATTGGGATTTAGAATATCAAAAAAAGACATTGTGGAGATTTCAATTACTTTGTTTAGTAATATTATTTGTAATAGCAACATTTGCTTTTGAAATTCTTTTTAAAAATCAGAGTGATGCGATTAATGTAATAACTATATTTACCTTAATACTATTATATCTTGATAAAAGAAAAGAGTGGGAATAAAACATAATATTTATTTTACATATTTATATTAAAAATATGATTAGCAGATTATAAACTAAAGTAAGGGTATCCAAGAGGAATTATATTGACATAAAAATTTCCGGCATATATAATAATATTAAAGATAAACTTTTTTAGGTGAGCTGACACCTTAAAAATCTGACAGATTAGTCGATTCGTAGGTCGACAGGTTGGGGAACAACAGAAAAATTCCACATTTTAATCGCTTTTGTTGGGCGATAGGTTGGCAGACAACAGAAAAATCAGCAATGTTTGAAATGGAGCAAGGTTGTCCGAAAGGGCAACCTTTTTTGAAAAAATAGAGAGGTTTTTGAGGAGGTGCTCATATGCAACTACGCAACTTCACAGAAAAAGACCTCCCAACATTACAGTCCTATCGTTACAAAAACCATTCCTATACCGAACTCCAGCTAATGTTATCCGACTGGTCAAAGAAAGAAATCGACAACAGATATTTTGAAATGTTTGCAATTGTCCATAACGAAGAAATCGTCGGAATGATTTCTTTATACGAGCATTCAGAGCACATTATATCCTGCGGACCGGAGATATTTGAAGAATATAGAGGACAAGGCTTTGGCTTTCAAGCGATGAAGCTGGCATTAGATATTGCGAAGAACAAAGGTTACGAAGTCGCTTCTGCTCAAATCAAAAAGGACAATGTCGCAAGCATTGCATTACATAAAAAATTAGGCTTTGAGTCTGATTTTTATCCGTATACAAATAAAAAGGGAAATGAGGTTTTTGTTTTTATAAAAGCATTGAAGTAAAAAATAAAATTGCTTTTTTATAATGGAGAATAGTATGAAAGAGACATTTGCGATTCCTGCTGTCGGAGCGATTATTATAAAAATAGTTGATGGTACAGAATTCATATTAGTACAAAACAGAAAGAAGAATAATGGAGATGGTATGGACGGTCTGTTGGAGATTCCTGCCGGAAAAATTCGGGAGTATGAAAATATTTTCGAAGCATTAAGAAGAGAAGTGTGGGAAGAAACAGGACTACATCTTACGTCTATAAAAGGAGAGGCTGAGAGTAATTTTTTAGATGTAGAGGGAAATAAAACGATAATGTTTTCGCCTTATTGCGTGACACAGAACTTATCCGGAGCTTATTCAATAATTCTAAGTACTTTTTTATGTGAAGCAGAGGGAGAACTGCTTAAACAGACAAATGAGACTGAGAACATTCGCTGGGTAGAACGTGATGCATTAAAAGAGATTGTGGATAATTCTCCTGAAAGCATTTTTCTGATGCATGTTCATGCACTGAGGAAATATTTAGAACAGAAAAATTAGGAGAGATAATATATGAAAGCAATCATTTTAGACATGTATGGAGTAATAGTTAAGCAAACAGGTGATGATTTTGTTCCGTACGTGCAGAACATATTTCCGGATCTTTCACAAGATGAGATACGAATGCCGTGGTTTAAAGCGGACGTGGGAGAGTTATCTTCTCTAGATGTGTGGAGAATTTTAGGGTTTAAAGGAAATTTGGAACAAGTAGAGAAAGAATATTTGGATACTATTGAATTAAATGAAGGTTTTTATGAATTTGTAGCGAGTGCGAAGAAACAATATAAATTAGCCATTATATCAAATGATTCAAGTAGATGGAGCAAATACATACGCGAAAAATTTCAAATTAATCAGTATTTCGATGTAATAAGCATTAGTGGAGACTTAAAAATTCAAAAGCCGGATAGCCGAATATTTGAACTTACTTTAGAGAAACTTGAGTTGAAAGCAGAAGATTGTGTGTATGTGGATGATAGAAGAAGCTATCTTGGGGCGGCGCGAAAAGTAGGTATGGATACGGTTTTGTTTAATAGTAGAGGTGTAGAATATGATGGAAAAACCGTTATGAATTTTTATGAGCTCGAGAAAATGTTTAAAGTGTAATTTCTAATTGTGAAAGAATTTGCCGGAATGGGTAAAGGTGGCAGGCTCAATAAAATTTATCAAATAGCACATATATATCCTAATAGTCCTACTGAACATCAAAGACTTGTATTGAATGTATTAGAAAAACTTGGGGCCGAAGATTGTGTTGCTCACGAGAGCATCGATATAACATATTGCTATGCGCATGTGTTTACGTCAACTCGGCAAGAAGTTGCTGATAAACTTGGCAAATTATTTATGAATTGTGCAGGATACATTGGAAAGTAACATGGTTTGTGGTACAATTCATTATAATAAGTGTCTCATATCTAACTAAGGAGATATGTCATGGAAGAAATTTTATTAGCGATAATTACATCATTAATCGCATCATTTATTTTTTGGATTGTTTTTAATTTTTTGCCTGAAAAAAGGCGATACAACAAAGTAAGACCTAAAGTGGAATTCGATATTTATGAAATTTTTATAGCACTTAGCAGTTATCTAAGTATTGCTCTTAAAATCAATGAATTTGGTTGGAGTTTTCCTTTTGATAAAATAGAGTCTGGTTTAGTCACAAAAGAGGATTTTGAGTTGTGGTTACAGAACAAGTGCTTAAACTCCTCGTTCAAATTTGATGAAATGGCAGATAAGTTGCTACCGGTTGGTAACGATCTTGATGTGAGAACTAAAGAATTATGTCAAAAGATTGATAAAAGCGCTACCTATTATGCGTTTATGTCCGCTGAAGAAATTTTGCTTTTAAGAAAAATTTCAACTAAGGTAACTGTATATTCATATGACGAAAAGGCCGATAATGTAGTGGGCAATACTTGCTATAGACCCGTCGTGCCAACAATTGCTTATATGTCTGAGAATTTTTTGGAGTTAAGCAAGCTGTATTTACAGTTACAGGGAATTGTATGGTCTTATAAGAGAATCGATAAGTCCATTAACAAATATCTTCTAGGCGATTTTTTTTACAACAAAGCGAAAAAACAATATCTTCTAGGAGATTTTAAAAAATGCATTAAGATAATAAAAAAAAGTAAAACTGATAACAATTATCTCAAGTATTCCTTATTATTTAAGGCTAATTACTGCCTTGGAAGGAAGGCTAAAGCGATTTCTGCTTTGAAAATGGTATTCAACTCAACGACATTAAAACCTGTTTCTATACGAAACCTTTTTTATGATTCTTGTTTGGAATATCAAAATATGGATGACGCTGTTTATGAGGAAGTATGTAGCCGATATTCTTTGGTAGAAATCTTAGAAATGGTTGAGGAAATTGAACGAGAAAGAAATTTGATTGACAAAGCAACAATGACTTTAAAAGAAATTCGAAACCACTATGAAACGAAGCTGAAGCGGGAGAAGGATGTGGCATCACAGCGTATGCAGGAAAAATACAAGAATTTGGAGAAAAGAATAAAAAAATGCAATTAACATATGGAATGTTAGTAGCATCATAGAAACGATAAAATTGGGCTTGGAGGGTAGTTATGTACGAAAGGATGCTTAATAAACAAGTTGAACCAACAGTAGCAGAAATGACAGAATATTGTGGTGAAAATGCAGAACGTTTTTCTGTGATTAATGATTGGTTGACTACTACTTTTAGTACAGAGCAGAAAGTGGTTTTTCCTTATGGTAATAAATACGGTTGGGGTATTGGACATTATAAAAAGAAAAAGCTCATATGTAATATCTTTACCGAAGCTGGTGCTTTTACAGTTATGATGAGATTGACAAATAAACAATATGAAGCAATTTATGATGGCGTGAAAAAATATGCTCAAGAACATATAGACAATAAATATCCCTGTAGTGATGGCGGTTGGATACACTATCGAGTTATGTGCCAAGAACATTATGAAGATATAAAGAAAATTTTAGAAATTAAATGTAAGTGATAATCATACGGACAAATTTGAATTTGGTAGAGAAACATAGTATGAAAGATTTTAGCACAAACGAAATGCAAGTAGAAGAGATACTAGGATATGAATGTATGACACCTAATTGTGGTGCAGTGAGTATGGAGTTATTGAATTATTGTCCCTTGTGCGGGAAGAAGGATTGGCGAGCTGTTGTTACTAGAAAAAGAATTGAAATAAAAGAAAATCCTACAGCTGACGATATTTTAGATGATTGGGGATATATAAAAGAAGAATATTTACCATTTGAATCGGAAGTCAGTATCGTAAAGGATGATGTAAGCAAAAGAAATTTTGAAATCAAATATTCAAGCAGTTCATTTCAAAAAGACGGAACAGGTGCAGTAACAAGAGTTAGAATGATTGATAAGATCAACGATAGATACGTGGAAAAAGTAATTTATACGGATACAGGAACAATAATCAGAGATTGCGATGAAAAACTAACGGAACATTGGGGACACGGTAGTGCAAAAGATAGTAAGAAGAAGTAATGTTATATTACTGTAAGAACTAACCCAAATTTCAGGTTTATTTTGAGATATACAATATAATTAGATAGAGGAACTGAGTCTTGGTGTAAAACAGGGATTTCAGTTTTTTTTTGTGATTTTATTTACATAGCATTACTTCAGTTTCGGTAAATAAGTTTCGAAGGTTGGCAAATCTACTTCGTGTCAAAAATTAAATTGACACTCATATAATTTAATGCTATAATAGTGTCATAAATAATTACAGGCACACTGGAGGCTATATGATAAAAACACTGGAAGAAGCATTGAACTATATATCAGAACTAGAGGCTGAAAATAAAGCATTACGTGAGGAACTGGAGCATTATAGGTCCAGGAATCGCGCCGGACGTAAGAAGCATGATGATACGTGGCTGGCTTCATATAATGCTTTTGTTGAGAAGTATGAAAGTGGCATGACAATTATGGGGATTGTAAGCCAAGGCGAGATTAGCAGGAGAACAGCGTATAGATATAAGGCGTATTATGATGCTTTGAATAGAAAGCAGCATAGTTGATAAGGGAACTACATTGCGATAGTAAAGGATTAGAGATACTAGTGGTGTCACAAATTAAAGGAGAGCTTTTTATGGGAAATGACATAGCGCCAGTAGCTTATTTAGTTAACATAATTAACGAATCTCGACAGAATGCAATAAGGAAAGTAAATGAAGAACTTATCAATATGTACTGGAAGGTTGGAGAATTCCTTAGCAAAGAGTCTGAACAAGCTGCTTTTGGCGACGCCTATATTGATAATATTGTAAAAGGAATACAAGAGGCTTTTCCCGGAATAAAAGGATTTAATCGAAGCGGTCTTTATAGGATGAAAAAATTCTATGAAACATATAAAGATAATAAATTTGTGTCACCACTGGTGACACAAATTAGTTGGACTAACCATTTGTTAATTATGTCCGGTTGCAAGTCTGCTGAAGAGAGAGAATTTTATATCCGGTTAAGTATTAAAGAAATTGGGTGGGAATCCATTTTTAGATTCATATGTTATTGAATTTTTAGATTTGCCAAATGAATACCGTGAAAGTGATTTGCGAAAAGCTCTGATAAAAAATATGAAAGACTTTATCCTAGAGTTGGGTAAAGATTTTACCTTCATCGATGAGGAATATAAGGTGCAGGTTAGGGGAGAAGATTTCAGAATTGACTTACTTTTTTATCATCGCGGATTACAGTGCCTTGTAGCAATGGAGTTGAAAATAGGTAAATTTAAACCGGAATACATATCAAAAATGGATTTTTATCTGGAAACATTGGATAGACAAGTGAAAAAAGAAAACGAAAACCCAAGCGTTGGGTTACTTCTATGTGCTTCCAAGAACGATGAAGTTGTGGAATATGCTATGAGCAGAACAATGTCCCCTATGTTGGTATCTAAATATCAGTTGTTGTTGCCGGATAAAGAAGTTCTAGAAAGAAAGTTACAGCAATTAGTTAATATTCCGCAAATTGAAGAAGGTGGATTGTAGTGGAGGCTTCGCAAAAAGGTTATAAAGGTAATTTTTCTAGTCCCTCCTTTCCACATCCTATATGCCTTCCATGACGAAAAGGGGTCTTTTACCTTTGCGATTGCTAAGCCGATTATTTAGTACCTTACAGGCTGCTATCGCAGATGAGTAAGATATCGCAGTTTTAATATGACTGAATAAATTATTTACAAAAATCCACGTTCCGTTGATTTATGATATCTAATTGCATGGTGTACTATGCACAACTAATTTGTTATGATTAAGTTACGGTACCGAATATAAAAAGAGGTGATTAGATATGACAATAGGTCAGATGATTAAGTTGTACAGAAAAGAAAAAAATTTTACACAGGGTCAATTAGCTGAATTGATAGGAGTATCAACACAAGCTATTTCTAAATGGGAAACAGATGCAGGTATGCCGGATATTTCACAGATTGTACCATTGGCAAAAGTGTTGGAGGTTTCAACAGACAAATTGCTTGGGCATACTGATGAAGATTATGAAAGAGAATTGAAGACAGTTCGAAGTTGTCTGGGTGGAATTAATTTAATTAATGATGTGGAAAAGGCAGCTAAGTTATATGACATATCATTAAGATTTTTTAATAAGTATCCGGATGTACCCGATGTTGCACTATGTTGTCTGGAATGTTATATCGAGCTATTTTTCAAAAAGAAATTGGATGTACAGCATAAGACATTTCTTGAAGAGTGCGAGAGGTATAGCAATAGTATCTTCAGATATGAAAACAATCCTGATAATATATGTAAAACATATTATTTAATGGCAAGAGCTTATGATTTATGCGGTGAAACGATAAAGGCAGAAGGCTTTATGCAAAACTTACCTTACATTTATGGTGATAGGGAATATTGGGAAGCTGAAATGGCATATGCAGATGGTAAGTATGATATTGCTCTTGAAAAGATAAAGAAGAGCTTTGCTTTAAAAGCGCGATTTGTTGCAAGAAGTATAAGATTAGCTGCAAGAATTACAAGACAGCAGAATGAATCCGGTGCAAAAGAAAAATGCATTGCATTAAATGAGTATATGCTAAGAATTATTGAAGCTTTTTTATCCGGCGGTGAATATCTTCCGCATCGACAGATATTTCAGAAGACCTCGTTGTTGTTGGCATTAGTCAAGGAAAATGCGGAACTTGGAAATAAAGAGAAAGCATTGATGCATATGCAGGATTTATATGAGACTCGCGATAGATATTTTGATTTCTTAGACAGCTCAGAGGGTAGACATTGTTTGATGTTTATAGAGGGTGATACGGATGGTTTTTGGGATTCTACGCGAGAAGATATAAATGAACGTGTTGCAATGGCTGAAGAAGCAATAAAGCAATTCAATTAGATATGTAAAGTCCGATGGAAGCTGGTTCTGTCGGACTTTTTCTGTTCATGGGCAAATTTACTTTGTGTCAAAAATTAAATTGACACTCATATAATTTAATGCTATAATAGTGTCACGAATAATTATAGGCACACCGGAGGTTATATGATAAAAACACTGGAAGAAGCATTGAACTATATATCGGAACTAGAGGCTGAAAATAAAGCATTACGTGAGGAGCTGGAGCATTACAGATCCAGGAATCGCGCCGGACGTAAGAAGCATGACGATACGTGGCTGGCTTCATATAATGCTTTTGTTGAGAAGTATGAAAGTGGCATGACAATTATGGGGATTGTAAGCCAAGGTGAGATTAGCAGGAGAACGGCATATAGATATAAGGCGTATTATGATGCTTTGAAAAGAGAGTAGTCAGGTTATGGAAAAGGAAAAAACGGAAACGAATCGGTAATGGAATTTTTGATTAAACGAAAATGCATAAAATGTATTGCTAAACGATATACAAAATGATATACTGTTCTTGAAAGGTGGTATAACTATGGCTACAAAAACAGCAAATGTAATAGCAAGGGTAGAGCCGGATATTAAAGAACAGGCAGAAAAAATTATGGAACAGTTGGGCATTCCAACATCTGTTTTAATCAATATGCTTTATAAGCAGATTATTATAAAAAAGGGAATTCCTTTTTCTGTAACACTTGCAAATGAACCGAAGGCAGTGAGTGAAATGAGCAAGACAGAATTTGATTCCATGATGGAAATAGGGTTACAACAGGCAAGAGAAGGGAAAACACGTCCTGCCAGAGAAGTGTTTGCAGAATTAAGACAGGAGATTTAAGGGAAGAGTGGAACTACATTCAAGGACTATGGAAACATAGTCCTTGAAATTTTTTAGAGAGGAAATACATAAATCTACACATTCCCATTCATCTTCCTAAACTGCGACGGAGAGCAGTTATTTATTCGGCGGAATGCGTCACCGAAGTAATTACTGGTCTCATAGCCGCATTTTATGGCAATCTCGGTAATACTCATATCAGTTTCCAGAAGCAGCTTCTCGGCGCGGATTATTCGTACATTGTTAAGGTACTTTTTGAAACCGATGCCGTTTACGGATTTGAACTTGTTCGAAAAGTAGGAAGGATTTAGCCGGTATATATCGGCTACTCCTTCGAGGGTGAGGGGGTCATTGTAGTTGGCGTCTATGTATCGACGCGCCTCAGCAACGGCAATGTCAGAGATTAAGATTCCCTCTGCAGTTACGTAATTAGCATGCGTATTACGGCGAAGCAGTTCTATAATTATTTCCTGAAAATGCAGTTTTCGGACGCAGTCAGAAAATACATCGTCAGGTTGTGGTCGTATGGAATTTTCCGGAGACAGCGACACGGCCGGCATATTGTCTTCCATAAGTGCATCAAACATTTGCTCTATATGAGCGCGTGAATCCGGCGGAAGATAGATTGGCGTATTGTAAAAGAATCGATCCATCCAGATTTCTCCGAATTCTTCGGCAATATCAGAGATATATTCGTTAGAGAATTCCACGGTTAAACGCTCACTGAGTGTATCCGGATTGTAGGTGGTTTTATGAGGCACATTGGAGGGAACTATAAGAATCATTCCCGGTGTCAGGACGTAATTGGTCTGCCCTGACAACATAGTGCATCCGCCGGACATAAGATAGTATAATTCACATTGTGAGTGTGAGTGTGGTGTGTGCATGCCGGCAGAGCCATCGTGGTTGAAACGTGATACAACAAAATACTTTTTTGATTCCATTGTGTTCCCTTCTTTCCAAAAATATCGTGATTTGTCCCGGTGTTCAAAATAATTATGCTTGGTAATGTTGCACAAAAAATAAACATAATCTTTGCATATAATGACATTATGCACATTATACACCTAAAAAAATCAGTAATCAATAGCAAGATATCAAAAAAAATAAGTATTATTGCGTTTTGTAGTATGATATAATACGAATAACGTGGTGCGTCAAGTGAAGCGACGCACAACAAAGAATATATAAAGGGAGGAAATATATTATGAAATTTTGCAAAAAACAAAATGCAAAAAGAGTAACATCAATCATGCTTGCTCTTTTTATGATTATTGGTCTTATGCCCGGTAATCTCTTCACAGTTAAAGCTGCAAGTGCTGCCAATATTGCTTCAGGAGATGTAGCAGATGGCGGTATTATTGCAAATCTTGAGACAGTGACATTTACAGCCCGTCAGGCTCTTAGTGTATCTAATAAAGATGCGGCAGTTGCTGTTGATGGAGCAGAGTATACTTATACATTAAAGACAAGTAGTGTTAACAATGGTAAAGTTGGTTCTTCAACAGCACGTGTATTCGGTGAGATTGTTGCAACAGAAGAAACCAATGTTCAGTTAGTAGTATATATGGGTTCAGGTAAGTCGGGATATGTATTCGCAAGTGACACACAGCTTGTTCCTACAGCTGATGCTCCGGCTCAATTTGATGCAGCCAGTGCAGTTGTTACTTTGAAAGAAGGAACTAATTCGTATGAGTTTACAGCTGAGGTAGGTAAGTATTATTACTTATTAGGTCAGGGAACTAATCTTGAGTTATTTAATATTATGAAGACAAAGAAAGTACCTGCTTTTGCTACAGATGCAGTAGAAGACGGCGGTATTATCGCAAAATTTGATGCAGTTACATTTACAGCATGTCAGCCTCTTGTTGTATCTAATAAAGATGCGGCAGTTGCTGTTGACGGAGCAGAGTACACTTATACATTAAAGACAAATAGTGTTAACAATGGTAAGGTTGGTTCTTCGACAGCCCGTGTATTTGGTGAGATTACAGCGACAGAAGAATCTTATGTTAAGCTTGCAGTATATATGGGTTCAGGTAAGTCAGGATACATTTTTGCAAGTGATACACAGCTTGTTCCTACAGCTGATGCTCCTGCTCAATTCGAGGCAGCAGATGCAGTTGTTACTTTGAAAGAAGGCAACAATTCATATGAGTTTACAGTACAGCCCGGCAAGTACTATTACTTATTCGGACAGGGAACTAACCTTGAGGTATACAACCTTTCTAAGGCAGAGAAGGCAGTTGCACTTGGTACGGCTGAAGCCTTTACATTCATGTATGATGAGAATGCAGTTAACGGTGTTGTTAAGACAGGCTCATATAAGTTTGCAGACAGTGAACTTATTTTGGGCGGTGAGACAGTAGATGGTGTTATTACACAGTATACTGTTAATAGCGGTAAGGCGATCACAGTTAACGGTAAGTCTTATGAGGCTTATAAATCAGGTAAGAGACATGCTGATTCTAACAATATTAATACACTTCCGGGTGAAGGTGACGGATGTTTGACAATCTTTAAGCCTGCTGATAAGGGTATGTTTACAGTATACTATAACTCAACATCATACTTAAGAGTTCATGACTTTAACAATGACGGAACTAAGAACGGTTTTGTTAATTCAGCGGTAGGACCTACATCGTATTCATTTGAGGTGCTTCCCGGACATACATATGTAATGTCAACAACAGGTCAGACTAATAACATGTTCTATGCAGGTTACAGCTATGTTGTTGATAAGGAAGTTAGCGTTCCTGTAACAGTTACTAATGTTGATGCAACTGTTAGTGATTCATTAAAGATTGAACTTGTTGACGCACAGCTTGGTGGTGACCCCATCGCGCTTAAGACAGCAGGTGATACACTTAAACTTTTGAACGGACACACATATAAGGTATATACAAACGATGGTGGTGTTAAGGCACTCGTTGGTGAGGGTGATACATTTGTTGCATCTGAAGCGGGTGTAACAGTTACACTTAATAATGTTCCTGATCTTACACTTTCAGGTAAGATTGTAGGCGTGGATGCTTCTTGTGTTACAAAGCTTACATTTACTAATATGGCTAATGGTACAGCATATGATGCAACTATTACTGGTGACTCTTATACTGTTTCTATGAAACCGGGCGAATATAATGCAAGTGTTGAGACAACAAACGGTGCATTTACATTCGACAGAGCATCAGTTAAAGAAGGTCGTGACAATACAAATGATGTATATGTAGAGATTTCTGATCCTGCATCAAAGAGAGAATTCTCATATACAGATATTGAGAACCTTGAAAAGACAGGTAGTGTAGCAGTAGAGACAGGAAAAGCACACTGTGTTGGAGGTTCAGGTGCTACAATTAAGATTCCTGTAAGCGGTAAGGCTAAGGTTGTTGTTAATGCCTATTGGGCTGCTGATTTCACAATTAATGGTGAGCAGAAGGTTTGTAATTCAGGAACAACATCAACGATTGATAAGTATGAGCAGGTTGTAGAGGGTGATGTTACGATTGCATTTAATGGTACATCATATCTTACAAGTATTTCTGTAGTTCCGATGGTAGAGTTCAAGAAAGAGATTAACGTACCCGGCGATTATGCAACACTTAACGAAGCTTCAGATGCTATTCTTGGTATGACAGACAGACCTGTGGGAGAAGCAGGCAGAGTAACAATTAACCTTACAGCAGATATCTTTGAGCAGGTTGTTATGGCAGCACCTTATGTTACACTTAAGGGTAACGGTCATACAATTTCATGGTACTACGGTGTTGGTACAAATTACTATTCGGTAGACCCTGCTACAGGTTTATACAATAAGAGACTTGCTATGGATAAGTATTCATATGCAGAAGGTAACGGAAATCTTTGGGGTGGTGTGTTCATCGTAAGAGGTGACAACTTCATTGCAGAGGATACAACATTTAAGAACACATATAACTATGAGTTAACGGAAGCAGAGAAGACAGATATCGCAGGCTCAAATTTGAGTGTTGACAGATTGGCAGAAGGTATTAACGTAGCTGATTATGCATTCAAGGAAAGATCTAATGCTTTCTATATTGATGCAGACAATATCGAAGTATACAACTGTAAGATTCTTTCTTCACAGGATACACTCGGAAGAAATGGTTCTGCTAATAACGGATATCATGCATACTTCAAGAACTGTGTAATCGGTGGTAATACTGACTACATCTGTGGTGAGTTTGCAGCTGTATTTGATAACTGTGAATTACAGTGGAAGACATTCGCTAATGATGAGAAGAACAATGCTAAGGTTGGTTATATCGTAGCTCCTAAGACAAGTCCGTATGTATTCAGAGATTGTACAATTACAACAGACGGTAACGAAGGCAGTACAGCAGTTCTTGGTAAGTTAGGTAGAACATGGGGTGCTAACTCCAATGCTTCATTCATCAACGTTGAGACTAACGGTACAATTGATGCTGAAGGTTGGGGCGAGATGAGTACCGGTGATAAGGCAACAGCTGTATTTAATGAGTACAATCTTACAAGCAAAGGCCAGGCATATTCTTCTACAGGTGCTACTAATAAGACTTTAGCAGCAGTTAAGAATTATATTGACAGTGCCAAAGTAAGTGCTACCAAGACAGTGCTTGGTTCATGGGTTCCGGTTCATTATGAATCTACTTTAGATATTGCACCCGGTACAGGTGATACAACTCCGGTTGCAGTATTTGCCGGTCTTGCAGTACTTAGTATAGTTGTACTTGCAGTACTTTATATTTTTGACAAAAAGAGATTATTTGTAAAATAATTACGATTAAAGAGTCATAACAATTAATTACAAAAGGAGCATACTTGAATAGGTTCATTCAGGTATGTTCCTTTTGTATTTTGGGTAGGGGATTTTTTTGTGGTAGAATTTGCAAATATATGTTATTCTTAAAGAAGATGTATTAAAACATATGAAGAATTCTGCCGGAGGATATGGAGAATGAAGCAAGTAATTATAATTATCCATTGCATAAATTTTCTTTTGATAATGAGTGAGATGTGGATAGTTTTTAAGTATATGAGAAAGCGTACGCATTATTGTCTGCTTATGAATTGTATTGCATTGCTTTCATATAGTTTGGGCTCGTTACTGATGCTTTTTGTTGAGACGGAAGAGGCATATTTAATAGCGTTTGCATTATCCTGGATTGGAAAAGTAGGCGTTGTCGTTACCATGCTGTTTTTCTGTATTCATTTGTGTGAAAGCAAGATTCCGACGATAGTTGCTGCTATAGAGAGTGGCTTTGCGGTAATTTGCTACGTTGTTATAATTACTACAAAAGAAACGGGATTATACTATAAGGATCTTCATTTAATAAAAGAGGAAGGTTTGACGATTCTTGAGTATGTAGAGGGGCCTTGGTATCCTGTATGGAAATTGACGGTTGTCGTCGTTATCCTGACAAGTTTAATTATATTGCTTAAAGCTTTAATAGTAGAAAAGATTTTGCAGAAAAGAAAGCAGTACATAGTAGCGTTATTGGCTTTGCTGGTAGAACTTGTAATAGGTTTTCTGACTGCGTTGCCGATAGGCAGATATTATGACTTTAATCAGTTGGGCTTTTCACTGTGTATAATTCTCGTTTTGGTTGAAATTTTTCGTAATGACCTTATGGATACGGAGTCAATGGCCAAGGAGTATATAATTGATGAACTTTCAACAGGTGTTATAGCCATGGATGCAAGCGGAGCCGTGGCGTATTGCAATAAGCAGACTTTGCAGATTTTTCCGGAAATTATTAGTGACGAAGCCGGAGTGATAGCGCAGATCGAAGAATCAATTAGAACAGGTGAGCCGATTAACATTCAGGATAAGTTATATAATTTTGAAGAAAGAAAACTGGTTCATAAGTCGTTCAATGAAATAAAGATGTACGTAATGGTCGATTCCACGAAGCATTATCAGAATTTGAGAGCATTGGAGAGGGAAAAGCAAATTGCAGATACGGCTAATAGGGCAAAAAGTGAATTCCTTGCGAGAATGTCTCATGAGATAAGGACGCCTATTAATGCAGTCCTTGGAATGGATGAAATGATTCTCAGAGAGAGCAAAGAAAGTAATATCAAGGAATACGCAACGGATATTCAGACAGCAGGTCGAACATTGCTTAACATAATTAACGATATACTTGATTTGAATAAGATAGAATCCGGCAAGATGGAGATAGTGCCGGTTGAGTATGATGTATCCGGCATGGTATATGACCTTTCGAATATGATAAAGCTTAGGGCAGAGGATAAAGATCTGTCATTTAAAGTAAGTTTGGATTCTGATATCCCGGCGAAATTATGTGGAGATGATGTGAGAATAAGACAGGTTTTGATGAATCTGCTTACCAATGCGGTAAAGTATACTCCGAGCGGAGAGGTATGTTTTAGAGTATGCTTAAAACAGAAAGTGGACGGTGATGCGGTAATTCATTTTGAGGTAGGGGACACCGGTATCGGGATAAAACCTGAAGATATGGATAAACTGTTTGCGGAATTTGAACGAATAGAAGTTGAACGTAACAGAAATATTGAAGGAACCGGACTTGGAATGTCTATTACCATGAAACTGCTTGCTTTGATGGATTCTGAACTGAAGGTTGAAAGCGAGTATGGCAAGGGGTCTGTATTTTCTTTTGATTTGAGACAAAAAATAGTTGAAGCAACTCCGATAGGTAATTATGAAAGTAAAACAGGAAAATCAAGGTCTGAACAGCATACATATAGCGAGTCTTTTATAGCACCGGATGCGCATATACTTGTAGTTGATGACAATAAAGTTAATCGTAAAGTGATTACGCTGTTGTTGAAAAAGACGCAGATAGGAATCACCGAGGCCGATAGCGGTTATAAAGCGATAGAACTGGCGGCATCACAGAACTTTGATGTGATTTTTATGGATCATATGATGCCGGGCATGGATGGTGTTGAAGCTATGAATAGAATAAAGGCTATGAAAGACGGACCATGCGTTAACACACCGATTATTGTACTTACGGCAAATGCTGTTGAAGGTTCAAAAGAAAAGTATTTGGAAGACGGTTTTGATGGCTATTTATCGAAACCCATTGAACCTGCGAAGCTTTTTGATATCATAAAGGAAATTTTGATGAACAGATGATATAATAATTACAAAATTCATAATAGTAAAGGAGAATAATTATGCCGTTTATTGATTCAAAAATTACAGGACCGGTATCAAAAGAGAAAAAGGACATTATTAAGACAGAACTTGGAAGGACCATGGCTCTTCTCGGTAAATCAGAGACTTACCTCATGGTGGGCATCGAGGATAACTATGATTTGTATATGGGCGGTAAACCGCTTGAGAAGGGCGCATATGTTTCGGTAAGCCTGCTTGGCAATGCGTCAAGGGAAGCTTATGAAAATATGACTGCGAAGATATGTGATATTTATGAGAAAGAGCTCGGAATCCCCGGAAGTGCGGTGTATGTGACATATCACGGAATTAACGATTGGGGTTGGAATGGGCATAATTTCTAAAAAAAGAATGTGAAAGGAAACAAACGGTCATAAAGAGAAGTTCCCTGCCGTATTAGATGCGACAGGGAACTTTTTGCTTTAAAATCTTATAAGTTAAAGTACTTATCAAATTCGGCAGGATGAGGAATCTTGGATAATTCGAAGCATTCCTTTCTCTTGTTTGCGATGAAGTTCTTGATAAGTTGCTCGGGGAATACACCGCCTGCTGTGAGGTAGTCATGATCAGCCTCCAAAGCATCAAGTGCAGCATCTAAGGTTGTGGGAAGGCTTGAAAGCTTCGCTTTTTCCTCGTCTGACAATGTGTAGAGGTTAAAGTCATACGGTCCCCAACCGTTAGCCTTGGGATCAATTTTGTTCTTAACTCCGTCAAGGCCTGCCATAAGGATAGCTGCGTATGCAAGGTATGGATTACAGGTGGCATCGGGGTTACGAATCTCAAATCTTCTTAAGTTTGGTGTTTTAGCGTATGCAGGGATACGGATAACTGCGCTACGGTTTGAAGTAGCATAGCCAACAGTAACGGGTGCCTCAAATCCGGGTATAAGTCTCTTGAAAGAGTTGGTACTGGGATTGGTAATTGCACAAAGTGAAGAAATATGCTTTAAGAGACCGCCCATGAAGTAGTGAGCAGTTTCGCTCAAATGTGAATATCCGTTATCGTCTGAGAAAACGGGCTCTCCATCTTTGAGAAGAAGCATATGTACATGCATACCGTTGCCGGCTTCACCATAAACAGGCTTGGGCATAAATGTAGCAACCTTGCCATATTTAAGAGCTGTATTGTGAATGATGTACTTAATCATCATAGTTGCGTCTGCCATCTTAGACATCTGACCGAGCATGGGCTCAATCTCAAACTGTCCTGCAGCACCAACCTCGGGATGATGGTACTTAATTGCGATTCCTGCCTTTTGCATCTCGAGACACATCTCGGAACGGCACTCGTATGAGGCATCAAACGGCTTGGCGATGTGATAGTTCTTCTGATGTGCAACTACACATCCTTTACCTTCTGTATCTGAATTCCAATAAGACTGATTAGTGTCTATATGCATGGAAATCTTTTCGGGAGTTACTGACCAGCCGGCCTCATCAAAAAGATGGAACTCGAACTCAGGAAGAATGAGCATTGTGTCTGCAATTCCCGTATCTTTCATATACTGCTCTGCAGCAAGTACGATATTACGGGGATACTGGTCGAGGGGTCTGTTCTCGGGATAATCAATAATCATTGCATTACCTGTAATAGAGAGCGTCGGAATGCCGCAGAAGGGGTCAATTATAGCTGAGTCAAGGTCAGGAATAAAAACCATATCACTCTTTTCAACTACTGCATAACCGTAGTTAGATGCGTCGAAGCCAATGCCTTCTGTTAAAGTAGATTCAGAAAACTGACTTGCAGGGATTGTAACGTGACGGAATTGGCCGTTAATGTCAACAATCTTAAAGTCGATCATCTGGATATCATTTTCTTTAATCATATCCATAAGTTCTTGTGCTGTTCTTGCCATTTAAAAGATACCTCCATTATAAATGTGTGTACAACAATGAGCCAAAGACTCATTGAAGTGTATAATTATAGAATAAAATAAAAAATAAAAAAAAGCAATAAAATGTAGGAATAAACAGTAATATATATATGATTTTTTAAGTGGCTAAAAAAACTTATGTGTGCTAGAATAGTACTGAGCGGATTGATAAGATTAAATGGTCGGAAAATAAAGGTTTGGTGAAATTATGAAAGGTATTACAGTAACAGACGTAAGAGTTCAGCCGGGTGACAGTGCTTTTCTTATAGACGACGGTAAGACTGTGATTATGTATGACTCGGGTTTTGCTTTTACAGGTTATGAGGTGGCTGACAAGATAAAAGAAGTGCTTGGTGAACGTAAGCTTGACTACATATTTCTTACACATTCGCACTACGACCATGCATTGGGTTCCGCATATGCGTGCAGATACTGGCCGGAAGCTAAGGTTGTGGCTGGTGAATATGCTGCGAAGATTTTTGCAAAACCTACGGCAAAGGCAGTGATGCGCAATCTCGACAACAAATTTGCAAAAACCTGTGGTGTCGAAGAATATGACGACTTGATTGACGAGCTAAAAGTGGATATTCCGGTTTGCGACGGTGATGTGATAAAGGCAGGCGATATGGAGTTTGTTGCGCTCAGTCTTCCGGGGCATACAAAGTGCTCGGTGGGATATTATTGTCCTAAGGAGAAACTTCTTTTGAGCTGTGAGACAATCGGTGTGTTTAGTGGTGAAGACGTAGTGCCGTCATATCTTGTGGGATATAAGATGACGATAGATTCTATTGAAAGAGTGGAAAAGCTTGATATAGACAATATACTCATACCGCATTATGGTTTGCTTGATAAGGAAAGTACGGTGTTCTATCTTAGAGAAGCGAAGAAAAGCGCTATTGAGACTGCAGAAGAGATAACGGACATGCTTCGCGCCAAGCGGTCTAAAGAAGAGATTATGGAGTTTTTTAAGAGCAAGTTTTACCACGGATATACGAAGACTATATATCCGATTGACGCGATGGAACTTAACACAGGCATAACCATTGATTTGCTTAAAAATGAGTTCAATATATAGGAGATATTAAATTTTTTGCAAAAATTGTACATGCATAATTGAATATATTAAGATATTGTGATAAAATAGTATAAAACAATAGCATTTTATACTATTTTTTTTGTTTGAATAGTATAGTTGTTTAACATTGAAACCAAGAATGGAGGGCAAAAAATGCGTAAAAGTTTAGGTAAAAAGGTTATTGCTATGGTAGCGGTAATGGGATTGTTTTTGGTGTTGGTGGTTTTCCTGAATATTTCGGCGTGGAATGCAATAGCGGAGTTTACGAGTGAGATTACAGATTATGTACATAGGTACGAAGAACTGGTGCATGCCAATTCCGTAGATAGTCTTGCACAGCTTGAAAAAGATTTGGATTATGATTTGGAGCATAGTATCATAAGAATTGACGGGACGATTGTGTTTGATTACATATTATTGGGTGCAAGTATTCTTTTTATGATAATAGTTGTAATATATGTTAATGCAACTATTGCAAAACCTGCCCGCAGCGCCAACAGACAGCTTGACGGTATTATCTGTAAGCTTAGAGAGGATAGAGGAGATCTTACAGAGAGAATTGAGGTTAAATCAAAGGATGAGATAGGTCAGCTTGCAGACGGAATTAACGGTTTTATTGCGCAGTTGCAGAATCTTATGAGAGATTTACAGTCACACTCAGAACTTATGCTTAAATCGGCTCATGAAGTATCCGGGCAGGTAGATGAATCTAACAAGAGTGCACTTAATGTATCTTCTGCGACAGAAGAGCTTGCTGCCAGCATGGAAGAAGTTAGCGCAACGATTGATACAATCGCAAGCGGAAGCCAGGATATTCTTGATATGATTAAACGTATGAATGCAAGTGCTGATGATGGCAATGAGACGGTTGATGCTATTAAGTCACGAGCTTTGGTTATGCAGAAGGATACTTTGGAGAGCAAGAATAATGCGGTTAATGTTTTTGAAAAGATTTCTGCCGAACTTGAAAGCGCTGTAGAAGAAAGTAAAAATGTAGATAAGATTAATGAACTTACAGGCAATATTCTTGCTATTGCAACACAGACAAACCTTCTTGCATTAAATGCTTCGATTGAGGCGGCACGAGCGGGCGAGGTTGGAAAAGGTTTCGCAGTTGTTGCAGATGAGATTCGTGTTCTTGCAGAGAACAGCAGTAAGACGGCTAACGATATTCAGAATATCAGCAATATTGTAATGCATGCAGTTACAAGTCTTGCAAAGAACGCCAACCAGATGCTTGAGTTTGTCGGAACAGACGTTATTAAGGATTATGATGCTTTTGTCGGTATTGTTAATCAGTATGAGGAGGATGCTGACGTTATGAGCCGTATCCTCGGAGAATTTGTTGAACAGGCAACTACGATTAATGAGACAATGAGCAATATGAACACAGGTATTTTTGATGTATCTGCTACAGTAGGTGACAGTGCCAATGCTGTATCAAGTGTTGCAGAGGATGTATCAGTATTGGTTGAGGCTATGTCTCAGATTCAGCAGGCAACAGACGATACTCAGAAGATTTCTGAGGAGTTGCAGAACGAAGTTAATAAGTTTGAAAAGGTTTAAAACAGATGCAAAATGTTATTGATTTTTTTAAGTATCTTGAAGAGTTTAATGCGGTGTCTGTAGCGGTGAGACTGATTCTTGCGACGGTTATGGGCGGAATAATTGGTATGGAGCGTGGCGCAACCAAGCATGCAGCCGGACTCAGAACATTTATGCTTGTGTGTCTTGGTGCAGCACTGGCGCAGATTATAGATATGCGTGCAGTTATGGTGTATGGTACGGGCGATCCGATGAGACTTGCGCAGGGTGTTATTAACGGTATAGGTTTCCTTGGCGTGGGTACAATAGTTGTGACCGGCAAGAGTCATATTAAGGGACTTACGACGGCGGCGACTCTGTGGACAACGGCGGTTCTCGGTATTTCTATAGGCTCGGGCTATCTGTACTCGTCGGTTATTGCATTTGCGCTTATTATGGTGGTTATTAAAGCTATGGCAGGACTTAGTCGCAGACAGATGAGTCGTAGCCGCATGCTTGAGATAAGCGTGGAATTTGCAGGTAAGGATGGTACGAAGAGTGTTGTTGGTTACTTGCGAGAGAATGGTTATCATATAACCGAGATGGACAAAAAAGAGAACGAAGATAGTATTCTTTTAAGTCTTGATATTGACCTTGGTAAAAAGATGCCTCACGCAAAGGTTCTTGAGGAAATAGGTAAGCTTGAAGAAGTGGAATTTGTGATGGAGATTTTCTGATTATGAAAGGGAAGCGATGGCAATTATCGCTTCCCTTATTTTTGTTATTTTTTTAAAAGATTCATAAGGCCGCCAAGTAAACCACTTGATGCATTTTTTTTCTTTGCGGGTTTCTTGTTGCTTGAACCTGATGATGAAGAACTTTCGCCACCGAGAAGACCTGTTAATAAGCTTCCTACATCCACGTTATCAACCAATCCGCCGAGTAATCCGCCGATATCGAGACCGCTGTCCTTGTCATCATCTGCCTGCTGTCCGAGAAGGCTCATAAGAAGCGGAGCTGCTGCTGAAAGAATAGAAGAAGTTTTCTTCTGTGAAACGCCTGTTTCTTTTGAAACATTTGCAACTACATTGCTTTCGTTAGCACCTAAAAGGTGTGAAATAATCTTGGAACCGTCTGTTAAGTCAACTTTGCCAAGGAAGCTTGTAAGATTGCTTGTGTCATCTTTTGCGTGCTGTGAAAGAGCATTAACAAAACCTTCTGATGTGCCTGAGTCGTGTGCCTGTTCGTTGGCACCGCCAAGGAGCGAAGGAAGTGCGCTTGTCAAAACGCTTGTAACATCGCTTCCCGATGCTCCTGTGAGTTTGCCCAAACCACTGATTGCATCAGAGCTTAATAAAGAACCTGCTAATTTTTTTAAATCCATAATTGTGTCTCCTGTTTATACAAAATTTAATAAAATTATTATGAAACAAAGTCAGTTATAAGTCAAGAATTTTGATGAATTTTGTCGAGTATACTTGCCTAATGTTTAAAATCTGTTATAATGAAAGATGAGAGAATTAAAATCTATATTAAGGAGACTTTTATTATGGCTGAACCTAAGAAGAAAAAGAAAATTGTAGCAGCAACCGGAGAAGGCAAGAAGATTAAAGAAGCAGCTCTCGTTGGTAATGCTACAGGCTTACGTATCGGTGCTATCGTATTATGGGTAGTAGCACTTGCTTTTGAAGTGGTTGCATTGTTTATACTTAACGGTAAGATTAATCTTACATTTATGCCGAGTTTATATCAGATTATTATTGCACTTGTGCTTGACTTAATCTGTGTTATTATCGGTTCACAGCTCTGGAAGAAGGCCAACCACATTAAACCTGCAAGCGAGAAGAATAAGCTTTTGTTCTGGTTGTGGAACAACATGGGACTTATTGTTTGTGCAATTGCATTTATTCCGTTTGTAATACTTGCTTTAACTAACAAGAATGCAGATAAGAAGACTAAGGCTATTGCAACAGTTGTAGCTATTATTGCTTTGTTAATCGGTGGTGTTGCAAGCTACGATTTTAATCCTGTCTCAGAAGAGCAGCAGCAGGCAGCTATTGAAGCCATTTCTCAGGAAGTACTTTGGAGCCCGTTCGGTAAGGTATATCACACACATGAGGATTGCCAGAGTCTTAACCAGACTGATACACTTACACAGGGTACTGTTGAGCAGGCTATCGCTGCTAACCGTACACGTCTTTGCTCATTCTGTGCTAAGAAGGATAATATTTCAGGTGTTGTAACTGACGAGAAAGCTGACTAGGTAATACATAATTAAGCTACGAGAGAAGTTAGCAGAAGCGGATGGCCTATGGCGGTCCGCTTTTTTTATAATGAAGGGAACGGAGGTTTTAACATGACAAAGATGACATCGGCATATGCTAACAAGATGCTTAAAAAGCTTGCAGAGGATAAAGAATACTGGAGAAGAGTCGAGGTTGAGTCATATCTTTATACAGCGGCGGCAGATGAAGAGGCATTAATCCCGGATTATGACTATGCAACTGTTGCGGGCAAAATTGAAGAGATTGATGATAAGATTTGTAAAATTAAGCACGCTATTAATGCTGCCAATGTTACAAGTATGCTTAAGGTCGGAGATAAGGAGATGACAGTTGATGCCATATTGGTTAAGATGGCACAGCTCAACCTTAGAAAAGGTGTTCTTGATAATATGAGAAAGCGTCAACCGAAAGTAAGACTTAATTCCTCATATACACAGCCGAAGAAGGCTGTTGCCGAGTATGAGTATATCAACTACGACTTGGAGCTTGTGAAGAATGAGTATGAACGTATTGATACGGAGATTTCAATGATGCAGCTTGAACTCGATAAGTATAACCAGACCTTTGAGTTTGAAGTAGAGATATAATTATACTCTTATATTTCCATGCTGATAAGATTTTTTTTCAAAATTAGAGACTGTTAATTTTAAAATGTTTATGGTTAATGTTCTCGGTTATTTTGTTATTTAATATTTTGTGTTATTGTTAATGGTTCACTTTTGGCATATTATACATATTTTTCTTTTCAGCAGAAAACTTCGCACCCCGGTGCGGCCGCTGAAGTTTGGTTATAGGTGGCATCTCCGCCGTCTGCAGTGATGTGGGCGGCGGAGATTTTTTGTTATGGAAATATTCATGATTGTGTAGTATAATGAGGCGGTATGAGTATAATTTAAGGAGGACAAAAGAATGAGGGAATCGTTAACAACAAAATGCGAAAGATTTATAAGAAACAGGGATGTAATCAAGGCTAATTTTAAATGGGACAGCGTGTATATTGTTCCGGTGTGTGCATCAGAACTTACCGGTAAAAATATTGAGGCTGATTCAGAACGACTTTTACAGTGCAAAAAACTTGTAGATGAGAATACAGGTGTTTTCTCAAGCTTCAGAGGCAATGTAAAGCTTCCGATTATAACCAAGCTTGCGCAGGATGATTATCCGGCACAGAAGCTTGAAAATACTAAAAAGATATATGAGATACTTAAGAAATATTTTTGGGGCTCACAGTATCTGACTCTTGTGGCGACTATTCTTGCGGATATGGTTTATGTCGATGAGGCGGACAGATATGCGGCTCGCGGCAAGAGAATATATGAGTTAATGAAGAAGGAGCATCCGTTCCTTACATCGGGCGAAGATGGTGTTTTTGCTGTGCTTATGGCTTTTTCTGAGAAAGAGGACAGCGAGCTTATTGCGGATATGGAAGCATGTTATGATATTTTGAAAGGACAGTTTTCAAGTAGCAATTCTGTTCAGTCATTATCACATGTGCTTGCTCTTTCTGAGGGAACACCTGAAGAAAAATGTAAGAAGGTATTTACACTCAATCAGGAACTTAAAAATGCAGGCAGAAAATACGGTACATATTACGAACTTGCAGTGCTCGGAGCAGTATCACTTGTTTCAGACGATATGAAAGCACTTGCAGAAGATATGTTAAGTGTTGATAGTTTTTTGGCAAATCAGAAGGGCTATGGTTTCTTCGGAATTGATAAAAAGACAAGGCTTATGCATGCGGCAATGCTTGTGGCAGGCGATTATTCAAAGGAAAGTAATACAGGTACAGCGGCAATTACGGGAACACTCGCGATGATTGCTGCACAGCAGGCGGCTATGTGTGCAGTTATAGCTTCGTCAGCTGCGGCATCAAGTGCAAGTAATTAGTATAATGGAGGAATAATAATGAATCCGGCAATGATGATGAAAATTATGGGTGCGAAGAATAAATTTAACCAGAATCACCCTAAGTTTATGGCGTTCTTGAACGCGGCATTTACAGGAGGTATAGAAGAAGGGACAGTTATTGAGATAACGGTTACCAAACCAGGACAAGGACCGTTAACTTCTAATCTTCGCGTGACGAGAGATGATTTGGAGCTTATGGAATCGCTCAGGGAAATGAGCAAAGGACAGTAAAATATAATTAGATACGTAGACACCATTATTTATAGGAATGTAAATAATGGTGTATTTTATTGGTAATATTGACAAAAAAGGAAAATAGGAATATAATCTAACATATGTTATATAACAAAGTTATAGAAGTAAGAAAGGACAGAATTATGCCACCCAAAGCAAAATATACACGAGAAGAAATTGTGCAAAAAGCATTTGAGATGACGAGAGAAAAAGGAATAGAGGCTGTTGTTGCCAGAGAACTCGGGAAGGAACTTGGCACATCGTCTTCTCCTATTTTTACTGCATTTAAAAACATGGAGGAGTTACATGCAGAAGTGGCAAAACTTGCCCTGAAGGAATTTGAGAAGTACGTCAGTGATGCACTTAATTATAAGCCGGCATTTAAATATGTGGGCATGAAGATGATAGAGTTTGCTGTCAAAGAGCCAAAGCTTTTTAAAGTGGTGTATATGCGAGAGCATGATAAGAAGCAGACCTATGCAGCCTTAATACGAGAGCTTGGTGACGTCGTGGAAGTCTGTATTGATATTATGCAGAATGATTATGAATTAAGCCGTCAGGATGCAGAATTGTTGTTTAATCAAGTGTGGCTTCATACGTTTGGTATCTGTGTACTTGTGGCAGGACAGATTTGTCAACTTACGCAGGAAGAAATATCTGAGATGCTAAGTGTTGAGTTTCAGGGAACGCTTATGCTTATAAAATCCGGACGATATCATTTGGTTCCGGTTAATAATGTGGCTGAAGATAATAAAACATCTGATAAATAATACGAATGAAAGGTATAGAAACGAGGTAAAATGAAAGTTTTAATTTTGATGGGAAGTCCTCGAATTAACGGAAATACAGCGGAGCTTTGTAAGCCGTTTATGGAAGAACTGAAAGTTCATGGTGCGGAAGTAAAATACATAGAGTTGGAGCAAAAAACAATTAATCCATGTAAAGAATGCTATGTCTGTCAGGAAGTGGAGGGAGAGTATGGTTGTGCACAGAAGGATGATATGCCTATAATTGCCAAAGAAATGTTGTGGGCGGATTGCATTATTCTTGCTACACCGATTTTTGCATGGTATTGCACAACCAAGATGAAAGCACTCCTTGACCGACATTATGGATTTAATAAGTACTATGGCAGTGCAACAGGTTGTCTTTGGGAAGGAAAAAAAGTGGGTATTATTGCCACACATGGCTATGACGGTGCGTATGCAACAGACCCGTTTGAAATGGGTGTACAGCGCCTTTGCAAGCATTCAAATTTGCAGTACATAGGTATGTATTCAGTGCAGGATAATGATAACAAGGCATCTTTTCAGACAGAGAAGGCCGTGGAAGGTGCAAGGATGTTTGCAAGGGATGTTATCAAAAACGGAAACAAAATATAGCAGATGGGGGAGTGTGTATGAGTAAAACAATATGCGGAGCAGTGTGCGAAGAATGTATGATGAAGGAAGGCTGTAACGGATGCGTGGAAACAGGCGGATGTCCGTTCGGGAAGAGGTGCTTTATTGCAGAATACATCAAAGTTGGTGACAAAGAGAAGTTCATAGAATTTAAGAAAAAATTGATGGATGAGATTAACGAATTGCAAATTCCGGGTATGCCGACTGTAAATGAACTATATGCTCTTGTAGGTAGTTTTGTCAATTTAGAATATTCCCTTTCAAACGGGCAGGTTGTAAAGTTTTTGGAGGATGACAACATATATCTTGGCAATCAGTTGGAGTGTGAATTTGGAGAGGGCAGATGTTTTGGCATAGTTACAGGACCGGAGTTTTTGCTTGTATGTACTTATGGTGAAAATGGCACTGATCCTGAATTGGTGATTTATAAAAAGAGGTAAAAAATAATGGCGGGTTTGAAAACAGAAATCAATACATTAACACCGGAATTGTTTTTGGAATTATATCAATCGGTTGGTTGGGAGCCACCGTGTCTCGAACAGGTAAAAACAGCTTTACAAAATACCATGGCAACTTTTACTGCCTATGATAATGATATGGCGGTAGGGATGGTAAGGCTTATTGGCGATGGAGGCATGTCTTTTTACATAAAAGATTTTGCAGTAATTCCTTCTTATCAGTCAAAAGGTGTAGGGACATTGCTTGTAGAAAGTATTGAGAAGTATATACGAGAAGTGAAGAATTCAGACTGGGCAGTAAGCTTGGAATTGATAAGTTCCAAGGATGCGGTTGCTTTTTATAAAAAGAAAGGTTTTGAAGAAAGACCTTGCGAATGGGATGGTCCGGGAATGTTTAAAATGGTAAAATGATTGCGGTGGAGGATAATATGAATATACAGGAATTAGAAATTAAAATGTGGGATGCGGCTAAAAGCAGAGATGCTGAAGCTTTTCTGGAAGTAGTAGATAGAAAAGCAGTTATGGTTTGCGGAGGTTTCAGATGTAGTGGCGCAGACTATGCAGAGATTATTAAAGAGTTTGATGTGGCGGATTATAAGATTTCGAATCTTGAAGTGATTGAAGAAACAGAAATACTTTGCCAGATTCATTATGTCATTGAACTCAAGGTTGCAGACAGAAAAAACGCTGATTTGGAAGGCGTATTCCATATTACATCCACATGGAAGAAAGATGCTGATAAGTGGAAGCTGATTTTCAATATGGATTCACGAATACCTGCAAGAGTATAGGGTGCGAGGAGTAGAGTTTATGAGAGATGATATTATTATAAGGCTGGAAGAGCCAAAGGATTATAAGGATATTGTTTCCTTAGTATTGCGGTCATTTCGAGAAGGAACAAACTATTCAGATGGTACTGATATTATTGCTTTGATTGAGGAAATCAGAATGTCTAAGTATTATCTTCCGAAGCTGTCCTTTGTGGCGGAACTGGATGGAAAGATTGTAGGACATTTCCTATTTTCAAAGTTTCCGTTATCAAAAAGCGCAGATGGAAATCATGGAGATGAGAGCGATATTGTAATGCTGGCACCGGTCTCAGTGCATGCAGATTATTTTCATAAGCATGTAGGTGTCACGATGCTGACTCTTGGTATTCAGAGAGTAAGAGATGCAGGATTTAAAGGTATAACCGTAGAGGGAGATTATCATTTTTATAACCGCGTCGGTTTCAAGACTTCATCCGAATATGGAATCTTTCCGACAAGCGGATATCCGATGACAGAGTCAAGATGTATGATGTGTCAGGAAACATATAAAGGTTCCTTAGAGGGAATACAGGGATATGTTGTTTATGATATGTATTATAATGCATAGCGGGAGGTGTGATTAATTGAATGAGCAGGTAAAAGAGTATATAGATAAATATTCGGATGAGATTATTGATATGTACAATAATTTGAGACAGGTGATTTTTGATAGTGTCTCATGTGAACTGAAAGAAACATTATGGGCTAAAATACCAAGCTATTATGCCGGCGAATCTTTCGTGAGGCTGATACCGTTTAAAGACCATATTAACATTGAGGCACAGGCGGTAACTTGGCATAAGGAAGAATTGGCAGGTTACAAAATAACACCTAAGGGAATGGTGCAAATATATTTAAAACAGGATATACCATATGAAGTTTTAAAACAAATATTTGCAGAAACTTTATAGCGATAAATTACAATTTTCGGAGGTAATGATGAAGACATTACTGAAAAAGAATTATAACCTTGAGGTTATAAAGATAGAAAAATCTGCTATCGGTGCAGGCTCTGATACTTATTTTGTGACCTGCGACAGCGGAAAATATGTTGTGAAATTTCCGTCTGTGAGCGAGATAAACAATCCTGAGGCAGAGCCTAAGCTTTGTGAGTTTTTGCTTAAAAAGGGTATCAGCGTTTGCAAATTTATAAAGAACAAATGCGGCGAATATATTACAACAGATGATAGTGGTCGGATGTTCCATGTCCAGGAGTTTGTGGATGGCACAATGTATGATTGGAATAGTGCGCCCGATTGGCTTCTTAAGGAGTCAGCAAAAACACTGGGAAGAATCCACGCGTCTTTGCAAAATTATGTAGGCTTGCCAATTGGAATTGGCGAGAATTTCTTTAAGTATATGACTCCTAAAAATGCCCTTCGTTCTTACGAAAGAAGTATAGAAATTGCAAGAAAAAACGGCGATACCAAAATCGAAAAAGATCTGCTGTACAGAATCGAGCTAATTAAGAATTTCCCGGAATACAACTTTGATTTAAGTAAGCTGACCTGCGGTGCAACCCATGGTGATTATTTCATCAGCCAGCTTATCTGTGGCGAAGATAAAATTAATGCAGTAATTGATTGGACTACAGCTTGTGTGCATCCGCTTGTATGGGAGATAATGCGTTCTTATGTATATGCCGCGCCGGAATGTGCAAACGGTGAGATTGACACTTGCAAGCTTATAGAATATTTCGGGGATTATTGCAGATATGCAGAATTGAATAACTACGATTTAGAAAATGCAGCGAAGCTGTTTTATTATCAGATAGCAGTGTGTGATTACTATAACCAGTATTATACGTCAAAAGCAGATAATCGCGAGATATATTTGAGACAAGCGGTGTTTTCTACGGGACTTCTTAAGTGGTTTGAGAAACATGCAGAAGAAGTTGGATGTTTTTTGCAGAAGTATAGTTAATAGAATAATGAAAATTTATAACCGGATTTATTATGGAAAGTGGAGGGAAAATTATGAGATTAGACGGCTTTGGCTTATTTGTAGAGGATATGGGTAAAATGATTAAGTTTTACCATGATGTGCTCGGATTTGAAATTGAGGGTGATGAGAACACTTCAAATGTGTATCTTGTAAAAGACGGTACATTGTTTTTAATGTATGGCAGAGATGATTTTGAGAAGATGACAAACCGTAAATATGAATATGTGAAAGGATTGAACGGCCATACAGAAATAGCGTTGTACGTAGATACCTTTGAAGAAGTAGATATGGCGTATGAAGAGGCAATCAGTAAGGGCGCAACGTCTGTATTGGAACCCGAGACAGAACCTTGGGGACAGCGAACCTGCTATATTGCAGATCCCGAAGGAAATTTAATTGAGATAGGGTCTTTTAACAGACCGTTTGATAGGTAGCGGAGGTGCTTAATGATGAATATAAGAGAAATGCAGGTAGATGACATTGTTGCTTGTGCGGATATCTTGTGCAGTGTATATAACAATGAAATGTGGCAGTGCAGATGGAGTAAGGAGACTGCCGAGGAATATCTTACGGACTTTTTTAATATGCAGAAATTTGTGGGGTATGTACTTGAGGAAGACGGTGCGATTTTTGGCGGACTTTTTGCGCATGAAAAAGTATGGTGGAATAACAGCGAGGTGTTCGTGGAGGAAATGTTCGTGAAGCCGGAATTACAGCGTAAGGGTTACGGCTCAATGCTTCTTGGTACGGTTGAAGAGTATATAAGTAAGAAAGGCTTGGCAGGCATCACCTTATCAACCAATAAATATGCACCAGCACCGTTGTTTTACAAGAAGAACGGTTTTGTGGATTGCGAGCATGTTATTTTCATGGCGAAGGAAATGTAAATTTATTAGACTTGTTAGTACAGCGTGATATAAAAAAGGAGAGCAGAAATGGAACTTATATTACAACCTACTGTTGAAACTTGTGGTCAGGCATGTATTGCTATGATTACAGGAAAGCCGATTGAAGAAGTAATTAAGGATATGAAAACAAGTGGGCCTACAAGTATAGGGCAGTTAATTGATATTTTGGATTTTTACGGAGTGAAACACGCTGAAAAAAATACGCGTATTTCAAAAAAGAATCCGGTGCCATATGAATACTCTATTTTAACTGTACATCTCGATAAGGGCTATACTCATTGGACGTTGTTGTATGATAATAAATACTACGACCCTGAGTTTGGTTTGATTGATAGCGAATATCCATATGGAAGAATAACCTCTTTTTTGGGGATTTATAAATAAAAGGAAGAGCTTAGTATGAAGAATAAACTTATTTGGAAAATACTTTTGTTTATTGGAATCATTCCGTTAATAATCCCGTTTATTTTGGGATTTTACAGGATGAGCATTGAATCATGGACATTGCCGGACTGGTTAATCATGTACTCATTTGTTTACTGGCCCACATATATTGTCGGACTTGTGTTAATTACAATTTCGATTTTTAAGTTAGCTAAGAAAAAGTAGGGTTGAATTTTGTTATATAAATTGAGGAGTATTATATATGGAAATTAAAAAACTTGATATGCAGTATTTAGATGCAATAATGAAGTTGGCATATGAAAATTATTTAGAAGAGTGCAAAGAAACAAAGAGTCTCCCTGAAGTGGAGAGAGTGGCTGATTTATCTTATTTTGCAAGCAACGGTTTGGGAGTTGTTGCATTGGAAGACAATCAGGTGGTTGGTTTTTGGGCGTATTTTGTGCCGTGGGACAGAGCCTTCGATTCGAATGTGAAAGGCACTTTTACGCCGGTGCATGCGCATGGTGCGGTGATTACAAATCGCGCACGTATTTATAAGAAGATGTATGAGGAACTGGCAAAGGAGCTGGTATCGCAGGAGGTTATGTATCATGCGATTGCATTCTATGCACATGATAATGTCGCAAAAGAGGCAATGTGGCAATATGGCTTTGGAATGCGTTGTGCAGATGCAATGAAAAATCTTACTTGCGGTGAAGTCATTTTGCTTGACGGCATTACATATGAGGAGCTTCCGGAGGCAAGGGCAAGTAAGATACGAGAACTTAGAAGAAAACTGTTTTTCCATTTGCATAAGAGTCCGACCTTTATGAAAGCTACGAATGAACAGTTTGAAGCATGGATTCAGAAAGCCGAGCATCGTGGTTCCAGATTGTTTGTTGCGAAAGCAGGAAATGAGATAGTGGCATTTTTTGAGGTGTGTGCGGAGGGGGAAACATTTGTCAGCGAAGGTGCAAATGCAAGACATATATGCGGAGCTTATTGCGAGGAAAGTTATCGTGGAAAAGTTGCTGTGGGGCTACTTAGCTATGTTGAACAAACTCTGTATAAAGAGGGTATCCTAAGACTTGGCGTGGACTTTGAGACCTTTAACCCGACTGCATATGGATTTTGGTCGAAGTATTTTGAACTCTATACAAACAGTCTTACCAGACGAATTGACGAATGTGCGCTGTAAGAAAGGAGAGAACAATGAGAATAGAAACAGAGCGTTTAATAATAACAGAATTTGACTTGTCGATGGCAGAGGATGTACATAAGAACTCTTTGGACGAGGACAACAGAAGATTTGTGCCGGACGAGGTTTTTGAGACGGTAGAAGATGCAGAAGAGACAATTGAATTTTTGATGGGATGTTATGAAAAGGAAGAGGGACCGCTTGTGTACCCGACACTTTTAAATGACGGCACGAATATTGGTTATGTACAACTTGTGCCGGTTGGTGAGGCCTTTGAAGTCGGTTATCATATTGCGAAGAAATACACCGGCAACGGATATGCAACAGAAGCACTTAAGGCATTACTTGAATATACAGCAACGATGAAGAAGCATGATAGGGTATACGGAATCTGTCTTTCCGAGAATGTGGCATCTAAAAAGGTACTTGAAAAATGTGGTTTTACAAAAGAATTTGAAGGAACCGGAGATTACCAGGGAAACAAAAGGGAGATTGCAAAGTACGTGTTTGTGATGTAAAATAGAGTATAATAAGAACTTTGAGAGGAAGATTATGACAGAGCAACACAGTATTTTAACAGAAAATGAAAAACAGGCGAATCGTATAGTAGCACTTGTGATGGCTACCACATTCTTGCTGTTTACGGCGGTATATATTCTTAACTTGACGGGAGTATTTACGATAAAACCGATTATTATGAATATAGCTTATATTGTAAGTAGCATTTTTCTTTTGCTTCCGATGGTACATACATATATACTAAGATTGGAAAACAGGTATATAAAATATATCAATGTAGCGAGTACAGTTTTATGTGTTACTTTGCTGAGTGTAACGCTTACATATCATGTAGTGGTTATTTACGTATATCCCATTGCTATCGCAAGTTTATATTTTTCAAAAAAATTAAATGTTTTTGCAACGTTCTATACGGTAATCGGTGTTTCAATCGGACAGATAATAGCGTTCTTTATGCCCACTGTAGTGGATGATAATTTTTCTGATTTGTATGAAGTAATCTTTTGGGGAATTATTCCGCGTGCAATTATATTAGTTGCGATTGCAATAATTTTTACAATGCTTTGTTCCAGAACCGTGGCACTTTTATCAAAGCTTACTGTTGCGGCAGATGAGCTGTCGCATTACCACGAAGAGATGGTAATGGGATTTGCAACACTTGTTGAGAATAAGGACGGTAGTACCGGCGGTCATGTTAAACGAACCACTATGTATGTAAGACTTTTGGCAGAGGAATTACGAGACAGAGGCTATTATAAAGATATACTGACACAAGATTATATAAATGATCTTTGTATGGCAGCACCGATGCACGATATCGGCAAAGTATCGGTGCCGGATGTTATCTTACAGAAACCGGGAAGACTTACGCCGGAGGAATTCGAGCAAATCAAGCAGCATACGGTCAGTGGTGGCAAGATTATTAAAGAAACATTCGGGCATCTCGGCAATGAGCAGTATACGCAGATGGCATATGAGGTAGCACGTTTCCACCATGAAAAATGGAACGGCAATGGTTATCCGGAAGGCCTTAAGCGTAAGAAAATACCGTTATGTGCAAGAATTATGGCAATTGCGGATGTGTTTGATGCAGTATCGGAGAAACGTTGCTACAGGGATGCAATGCCGCTTGATAAATGCTTTGACATTATTTTGGAAGGTAGCGGACAGGATTTTGACCCGGTGATCGCGGAAGTTTTTTTAGATATCAGAGATAAGGTTGAAGACACTTATAATAGTGTTAACAGAGAATAAAAGGAGGATAAAAAATGGGAGTACAAAACGGAGTTTTAAGAGAAAATGAAAAGCAGGCGAATAAGCTTGTGGCAAAGGTTATGAGAATTTGTTTTATTATTTTTACATTGATTTACATTTTGAATGTAATAGGTGTATTCATTGTGGAACACGCAGTTATGACTATTGCGTATATTGGCGGAAGTGTACTTCTTCTTTTGCCGACGTTGCTTGTTAATATACTAAAAAAAGAAGCATGGTATATCAAGTATATTAATGTTTTTTGTGCGGCTATATTTGTTATGCTTCTTAGTATAACACTTACATTTCATGTAGTTGCGCTTTACGTATATCCCATTGCAATAGCGAGTCTTTATTTCTCAAAGAAGCTTAATATTGCGGCTACAGCACTTACTGTAGTTGGTATTTCGGTGGGACAGTTGGTTGCCTTTTATTTACAGACTACAATAGATGATAATTTCCCGGTTCTTGAGGATGCGATTATATTCGGGATAATTCCAAGGGCATTGGTTGTAATTGCCGTTGCGGCGATTTTCACAATGCTTTGCAGCAGAACGGCAGCATTGCTTTCTAACCTTATGGGTGCGGAAGAGCAGAAGGAAATGTTTGAAAAGATGCAGAAAATGCAGGAAAGTGCAGCGGAGACTTCTGAGACAATGTTTGGCATGGTTAAGGAGCTTTCGGGAATTACAGAGACTTCACTTCAGGCAAATCAGAGAATTGCAGAGGAGTCTGAGAACCTGCTTTTGGGTTCCAATGAAAACAAGACAGCTGTAGAGAATGCAGAGAGCAGAATCAGAGATATTACAGAAGAACTTACGGGACTTAGTGATATGAATCACAGAACGGCACTTCTCACAGATGATATCGGTAAGAATACCAAGGAAAACCAGAAACGTATGGATGATGCTACTGCAAGTATGGAACAGATACATACAAGTACGAATGAGTGTAAGCAGATTATTACTAATCTCGGGGAGGAATCCAAGGAGATTATCGGTATTGTAAAGACTATCACGGATATTTCGGGAAAGACCAATATTCTGGCACTTAATGCTTCGATTGAGGCGGCGAGAGCAGGTGAGCATGGCAAAGGCTTTGCGGTAGTTGCGGAAGAGATTCAGCAGCTTGCTGAGCAGACAAAGACTGCCGTAGAAAGTATTGGAACAATTGTAGGTGTTGTAGTAACGAATACAGAGGATGCAGTTGTTGCAATGGAGAAAAATGCTTTATATGCACAGAAGGGAACCGAAAGTATTAAAAAAGCAAATGAGTCTGCGGCGCTTATCACATCCTCTAATGAGGAACTTGCAGAGAAGATTCATGACATTGATAATACAGCGAAGGTTATCAAGGAAAAGAGCGGTGAGCTTTCAGACAGCATGAAGCAGATAAGTGATAATACACAGCAGAACTGTAATGCTGTTGAGCATGTATCTGCGGCTACTCAGGAAAATAGTGCCGGAACGGCGAGCCTTGCTGAAATAGTAGGACAGATAAGGGAACTTTCAGAGCAGTTGAAACAGGTAATGGGAGAATAAAAAAGAATGGGGCTGTTGCAAAATATTTGCACGGCCCTTTTTGCATGCCCTGCGCCCGCTGTACAGACTATGTTTATTGCATATTTCGTTTCCGCAGGCAACATAGGTTTTTTAGAATAACTTTGCTTTTTAAGCTTTCCACCAAATTGTGCCGCGCAGAGTTGTCTGAGTGGAATTGAATAGAAGTTCCGTAGTTTGGGAATATGTAAATTTTATATGCAAGGGTTATAAGGCACGCTCTCGCTACGAAAAGCTTATTGTAAATTGTGCACTACACAATTTACAATGTGTACCTAGCGCTACTAGGCTTGCGAGACGAAACAATCAGTATATCATTTATATAATTCTTTGAGTTTCGTCTCGCGAGCCAAGGAGCGAGGTTTTTAAGTGCCTTATAACCCTTGCATATAAAATTTACATATTCCCAAACCACATGAACTTCTTCAATTCCAACGAGTTTCTCGGAGCGGCACAAAATCGTAAGGTGGAAAGCAAAAAGCATTAGTTATTCTTAAAACCGTAAAGTTGCAAGGAAACGAAATATGCAATAAACATAGTCTGTACAGCGGGTGCAGGGCATGCAAAAAGGGCCGCGCAAATATTTTGCAACAGCCCCGTATTTTGTCTGCAAATAAATTATCTGATACCGTAATGTTCGATAACGTAATCCATATCTTTGTCGCCACGGCCTGAGAGATTGATAAGGATTGAACCTTTGCCCATTTCTTTAGCAAGCTTCATTGCGTAAGCAACTGCATGTGAACTTTCGATTGCAGGAATGATACCTTCAAGTCTTGAAAGAGTGAAGAATGCATCAATTGTTTCGTCATCGTTCACAACATCGTATTTTATACGTCCAAGGTCATGTAAGAAAGCATGCTCGGGACCTGATGAAGGATAGTCAAGACCGCTTGCAACTGAGTAAACGGGAGCGGGCTCGCCGTTAGCATCCTTAAGCATGATACTGTTGAAACCGTGCATGATACCTTCTGTACCGTATTTAAGGCTTGCTGCATGATCTCCGAGAGTCGGGCCTTTACCGAGAGGCTCTACGCCGTAAATCTCAACAGGATCATTTAAGAAGCCTGAGAAAATACCCATTGCGTTGGAACCACCGCCTACACATGCTACAACAGCATCCGGAAGCTCACCTGTAAGCTGTAAGAACTGTTCTCTTGCTTCAATACCGATAACACTCTGGAAATCACGAACCATCATAGGGAACGGGTGAGGTCCGAGAACGGAACCGATACAGTAGATACAATTCTTGTAATCTTTAATGTAAGCATCGAAAGCGGCGTCAACAGCCTCTTTAAGAGTTGCAAGACCGTGAGTTACTTCAATTACGTTAGCGCCTAAAATCTTCATTCTTGCTACATTGGGAGCCTGCTTTTTGATATCAACAGATCCCATATAGATATCGCATTCCAAACCGAAATATGCAGCAGCGGTAGCAAGAGCAACACCGTGCTGGCCTGCACCTGTCTCTGCGATTACCTTTTTCTTACCCATGAATTTAGCAAGGAGTGCCTCGCCCATACAGTGATTGAGTTTATGAGCACCTGTGTGGTTCAAATCCTCTCTCTTAACATAGAGCTGAACGTTACCGAGCTTGCCGGAAAGACGCTCAAGGTAAGAAATAGGAGTGGGTCTGCCCTGGAATTCCTTGCGGATTCTTCTGAGTTCGCTGATGAATTTGCTGGACTTACAGATTGTAAAATAAGCCTCTGTAATCTCTTCCATAGCTTTCTTTAAATCGTCTGAAACATAAGCTCCGCCGTACTTACCGAAAAAGCCGTTAGCGTCCGGGTAGTGTTTAAAATAAGTGTCAAAATCAATTCCGTTGTAAATCATAATATTACCTCCGTATAATAAAATAGTAAGTTTGCTCTGCCGTGACATATAAAAACGTCCTTGACAGAATACGCCATCTGTCAAGGACGAATAAAAACGATTTATCCGCGGTGCCACCTTGAATTCACGGAAGATTCCGTGCACTTTAGCAGGATACCGACATATCCCCGGCAACTTACGTATGCCGACACGTTACAGAATACTCTGCGTAATTACGCATTTGACTGTACCCTCAGCGGTCCATTTGACAACTTGTTTCACACCTGATTCTCAGCATCACAGGTTCTCTGTAAAGGCATCATTGCCGTTATCTCCGCGTCAACGGTTTACTTTATTAAGTTAATATGTATTTTAATCATATTGAGATTAATTGTCAAGGGGGGAGTTGAAAATTTATTGAGGAATGGATTTAATTATGCTATAATATATTAGAATTTGTGCAAAAGGTTAACGAAGGATAATATATGAAAAGACGCTCTGTATCGGTTTTGATTTTTAACTTAATATTGCTTACATTGTGTTCATGCAATACACCGGATGAGCGTTCGACAGTTACACCGGAGCCATTGACAACAGTAGAGATTGTTACGGATGAACCAATGATACCTGCGGCCATTACAACACAGTCAGATAATTTCGAAGAAATTGCTGACACAAGACAGTCAGATAATTTCGAAGAAATTGCTGACACAACACAGTCAGATAATTTCGAAGAAATTGCTGACACAAAACCGGATGAAGAGGTCACGACAACGCAGGAACCAACTACAACCGCGCACGTTCATGAGTATACGGAGACTATAACTTTTGCAGCAGGTTGTACAACAGACGGAGAACTTGCAAGAATCTGTGCCGGATGTGGTGATACGATAAAGGAAATAATTCCGGCTGTTGGTAAACACAACTGGGATGAGGGAAAGGTTACTCTTGAGCCAACAACAAAGGCGGAGGGTGAGAGGACTTATACCTGTACTGCCTGTAATTTAGTAAGGCTTGAATCATTAGAGAAGCTTGTTATTAATGTTGCGGATTACGTGGATCCATATTACCTTCGTACAACCAATAATCCGAATAATTACGTGGATTTTCGGATTACAGGTAACATTCTTACAGTAAGTGGCAAAATAATACAAGACTATCTTGAGTCGGTATGGGTACGTTGTGACGGAGAGGGAGAGCCGGTAAATGCTGTAAGCGGTGAATTGTTTACAGTTGAGATATCTCTTGAAGGAGTAAAAGACAAGGCTAATATATCGGTTTACACTAAAGTAAGAGGCGATAAGTATTACTGGAGCTACATAAAAGACTGTGTTTTTATCGAATATATTGGTGGAGAGTACCGGATAGTAGAATCCAAGGTGCTTACTCATAATATAGAGATGATTGCAGAATATGTTAATCCGATTGAATGTGTGAACCTGGAAATCTCAGGGCAACTTAGGCAATTGTCAAATGAGATAGTCGGAGGCGAGACAGACGAATATAAAAAGTTATATTTAATCAACAAGTGGATTGCGGAAAATATTTATTATGACTATGATTATTTTTATAACAGCAATAATAAAATATACTATTCCGCAGATGATGTATATGAACAAAGACGTACTGTATGTGAGGGCTATGCCAATCTTCAGAAGGCACTTGTTTTGGCGCAGGGAATACCTTGTATTAAGGTAGTAACATATTCCGCAGGCATTGATACCGTTGGATATTTTGACGATAGTAATTACCGGGAGACCAAGGGGAATCATGCACATGTCGAAGCATATGTGAACGGACGCTGGATATATATGGATGCCACATGGGATTCCAACAACAAATATGAGAATGGCGAATATATTTATAAGGCGCCGACAATTAAGTATTTTGATGTAACGATAGAGTATTTTTCATATACTCACAAAATATTAAAAAAGATTTATTGAGGTAAAGGACATGGATAAAGAGATTAATCAGGTAATTAAGACGACAGAGGAGATGTCGGAGGTTATTGAGACAATGGCAGATTATGAGAGGGAATTGGAGGCATCCTTTCGTAAGATTTCTGAGGGGGATATTATATCAGGAACGGTTATAAGTGTTGATGAGGAAGGCGTAATTCTTGATTTGCGTTATTATACGCAGGGTGTAATAAGGGCAGAGGATATGAGCGATGATCCGACATTTTTTGTACTTAATGATGTAAGTGTAGGCGATGTTATTGAAGCAACGGTTATAAGAACTGATGACGGACATGGCAATATTTTGCTTTCTAAAAAGGCAGCCAATCAGGTTCTTGCATGGGATGTTCTTAAAGGTTATATGGATGAGAATAAGGATCTGACTGTTAAGATATCGGGTGTTACCACCGGTGGAGCAATCTGTTATGTCGAGGGAATAAGAGGCTTTATTCCTGCATCACAGCTTGCTCTTGATTATGTCGAGGATGTAAGTGAATGGCAGGGTAAAACTGTAAAGGTACGCGTGATTACGGTAGATGAGGCACAGGAGAAGCTTGTGCTTTCGGCTAAGGTTATCCTTAAAGAAGAGGTTGCACAGGCTCATGCACATAAGGTTGCCATGATAATTCCGGGCACAGTGCTTGAAGGTGTTGTAGAGAGTCTTACGGCGTACGGTGCATTTGTTAATATCGGAGATGGTCTCAGCGGTCTTGTACATGTGTCTCAGATTAGTCAGAAGAGAATCAGAAAGCCTTCGGAAGTTTTGCATGTGGGCGACAAGGTAAAAGTAAAGGTGCTTAATACCAATGACGGTAAGATTTCACTCAGTATGAAAGCGCTTGTTGAAGATATGGAAGCAGAAGAGGTAGAGGAATTCAACTTTGAATCTGAAGGCGAAGCAACTACAAGCCTTGGAAGTCTTTTTGCCAATATCAAAATTGACCTTTAATGACATGTGTGATACAACTTATCAAAGTAAAGTCATAATGAGGTCATCATGAAAAGCATTGTAAAAACACGAATGTTAAAAAAGTATTTTATAAAGTTTGCAATAAGAATTGTAATTTTTATTGCAGTATTTGTTATGTACATAAGGGATAAGGAACTTATGTATGAGCTTATGACACAGCCGGTAGGAATGGGAATAACTGCGGTACATGTATTATGGGCGGTATTTATGTTCATGATGCTTCGCCATATTTTTCCTATTGAGAAGCTGTCTATGGCATTTCGTAAGGCCGACAAAAAGGAATATGTCGCGAGAGAGAATTATTCGGAACTTGAGCTTCTTAAGTATGTGCAGAATCAGAATGTAAAAGCGTGGATAGTAATGCTTGTGTGGCTCAGTTTTAATGCCATATTCGGAATTCTTTATTTGTTAAAGATTATCGGTGATGTTGATCTTTTGATGCTTTCGGTGTTTTATTTCTTAAGTGATTACATCTGTATTTTGATTTTCTGCCCGTTTCAGTCGATGATAATGAAGAATCGTTGCTGTGTTAACTGCAGAATATATGAATGGGGACATTTTATGATGTTCACACCGATGCTTTTTATTAGGAATTTTTTTAGCTGGAGTTTATTTTTTACTTCCTGTGTGGTTGTGCTCAGATGGGAAATCATATATGCTAAGCATCCGGAACGTTTTTGGGACGGTTCTAACAAAAAGCTTAGATGTGATTCGTGTGAAGATAAGATTTGTCAGGTGAAAGGAATGTTAAAAAAAGACAAATAGACGAATATTGACTATACAACAATGCGGCGCGGTTGAAAATTTTATTTCAATCGCGTTGTTTCTATTTACGAAATGAGAATTTTATGTTATAATTTATCGTGGAGTGTCGATTAATATGCTCGGGAGTGGGATTTGTTATGAAATACGCTAAAAAGATATCTGTAATTGTATTACTAATGTCTGTTATTTTAATATCGAGAATTAGTACAATAACCGCTGTAAAGTCCACAGAGGTTATTAAAGTCGGCTATTTTGAAAGCGGAGACTTTATTAAAGAGAATGATGGAGTTTTTTCCGGATACTGTGTAGATTATCTTGAAGAATTGGCTAAGTACACCGGTTGGGAGTACGAATATGTACACTGTACTTGGGAGGATTGTTTCGATAAAGTAGAGAACGGTGAAATTGATTTTATGTGTACGGTTCAGTATACAGAGGATAGATCGGAATCTTTTTTGTTTTCAAAAGAAGCGATAGGTATAGAGCATTGTCTTATATATGCGAGAACAGATGCGGATATTTATCTTGGAGATTATAAAAACATGGACGGAGCAAAAGTTGCCATGTTACCCGATACTGTTTTTGATGATGAATTGTTAGAGCTGACAGAACAAAAAGGAGTGACACTAAAGCCTGTATATTATGGTTCGATAGAAGAGATTAAGGGTGCATTGGATTCGGGAGAAGTTGAACTTGCTGTAATCGGCAGTATGTTTGGATATAATGATGCTAAGATAGTGGCTAGAAATGACGGACAACCGTATTACTGTATTGCAAGTAAGAATAATGCGGCACTTATGGAGCGGTTTGATGAGGCTGTCAGAGAAATGAAGGTGACAAGTCCCGGTTTTGAGTCAAGGTTGTATCAGAAATATTACGGAAGTAATAAGATTTCATCTGTGCCGCTTTTTACGAGAGAACAGCATGAGTATATAGTAGAACAGAAAGAGATTGTTGTTAAGCTTGGTGCTGATTCACGTCCGCTGTGCTATGAAGATGGTGGTGAGATTACCGGTGTTTTTCCGGAAGTTCTCAGGTTAATTGCTGACAAGAGCGGTCTCAACATTGTAATAGAGGAAATATCAAAAAACGAGCTGGACAATGTTACTGATTCTATTTGTGAAGAAGGTTTTGTAACACTAAGAGCAAAACGGGTGCTTGAATATAGAGGCCTTGATGAGTCGCTTATAAGCAGTGACCCTATAGTTGAGACAAAACTTGCATATGTAAGGCGTAGGGAAGATATTGCCGATGTCGAGAGAGATGATTATATATTTGCAATAACTAAGGAGATGGCATATTATCTTCCGGGACTTCTTGCACAGGAAAGTGATAATTATGAAGTTAAATATTATGACAGTCTGAACGAGTGTATGCAGGCGGTAGTTGATAAAGAAGCTGATATAGCAATACAGGATTCATATCTTGTGAATTATATGCTACAAAGTTCAGAATACAGCGAAAAGCTTGTTGAGGTATATGGAGCGGAAATCTTAAACGGAATGTGTGTTATTGCATCCGGTGAGGATGAATTACTGATAGATATAATCAATCAGACGGTTGATTATATTTCGGAGGAAGATTTAAGAGAAGTTGTTGATATTGCGGTTAAAGGCAGTCCGTATAAGATGACACTTAAAGATGTTGTATATGAGCATGGCGTCTTGCTTATATTAATATGTGTCGGTATTGTAGCCGGTATAGTATTGTATACATGGCTTAACAAGCGAATGACAGATCTTAAGGTTCAGAAGAAGGAATATGAGCTTTTACAGAAAAAGGCGCAACAGGACCAATTGACAGGTGTTTATAACAAAGCGTTTTTCTATGAGAGAGCGGCGGGGATGTTGGAAGCTACTGATGAAAAAATGTGTATTGTAATGGTCGATGTTGTTAACTTTAAGGTTATTAATGATTTATATGGTATTGAGCAGGGCGATAAGCTTCTTAAATATATGGCGGAGCAGTTGAAGAATGCCATAGAAAAGCACGACGGAATAGTTGCAAGATTTAATGCAGACCATTTCTATGTATGTATAAAGAAAGATGCTGTAAATGAAGAGACTTTTATAAGAAAGTTTAGAAAGACTCCCGTAGATAATATTGATGTTAATGTTTTGTATGGTGTCTATACTGTAAGGGATAAGAGTATTCCAATTAATATTATGTGTGACAGAGCCAATATGGCTGCACACGATGCCGGAGAGAAGAAGGTCGGCGGGCATATAATATATTACAGCGAGGAAGAACGCAGTAAGCTTCTTAAAAAGAAAGAAATAGAAGAGGATATGGAAAAGGCACTTGAAGATAATCAGTTTCATGTCTTCATACAGCCCAAATATGATGTTGTTGATAATCATATTGTAGGTGGCGAGGCATTGGCGCGTTGGATACATCCGGACAAAGGCATGATATCTCCGGGTGAATTTATTCCGATATTTGAAACCAACGGTTTTATCAGATTCCTGGATTATTGTATTTGGGAAGAGACTTGTAAGTTCATTGTAGATTGCAAGAAAAATAATCTTAAGAGTTATCCTATTTCGATAAATGTATCAAGAATTCATTTTTACAGTAAAGAACTTAAGCGCAAGCTTACAGAACTATTGGAGAAATATGAATTGGATGCATCAGAACTTGAAATTGAGATAACGGAGTCTGTATACGTTGAAGATGCGGAGCTTATTAACAAGAGAATTACCGAGCTTCAACAGTTGGGATTTAAGATTGCCATGGATGATTTCGGTAGCGGTTATTCGTCACTTAACATGCTTAAGGAGATTCCGCTTGATATTCTTAAGATGGATCTTAAATTCCTTGACAGTTCCGATAATGTATCTAAGAGTCATAAAATTCTCGGTGCGCTTATTCAGCTTGCGAAGAGTCTTGAGTTAAAGGTTGTTGTTGAAGGCGTAGAGACTGAGGAGCAGGTAGAATTCTTAAAAGGCATGGGTAAGATGGGAGCCCAAGGGTATTATTATTCGAGGCCACTCCCTGTGGAGGACTACAAGAAATTGCTTGAGGCAGTTTAATATGTTTGATACCGGTTTAAAAGCATGGTCATATTGGCCATGCTTTTTCTTGCTGTAGGGAAATGTTTGGAATAAGAGTGTAGAAAATTATGCTTGACAATAAGGTTTACGAGGTGTAAACTAAAAGTGATTTACAAGATGTAAACCAAAGGGGTGACATATATGAATGAGATACAACTTGGTGTGATAGAAGCGCGTTTTGCAGATATTATCTGGCAGAATGAGCCTATTCCCTCGTCAGAACTTGTGCGTTTGAGCGAAGAGGTGCTTAAGTGGAAGAAGTCAACAACATTTACTGTGCTTAGAAGACTTTGTGAGAAAGGCATATTTAAGAATGATAAGAGTATGGTTACATCCTTGATTTCTAAGGAGGAGTTTTATTCTTTGCAGAGTAAGAGGTTTGTTGAGGAGAATTTCGCCGGGTCGCTTCCTGCTTTTCTTGCAGCATTTACTTCAAAGAAGAATCTTTCACAGGAGGAAGTGGAGTACCTTAGACGTATGGTTATGGAATATGAGGAGGAGTGAGTATGGAGATTTTGTTTTTAAAGCTTCTCAATATGAGCATTGTGGCAAGTTGGGTAGTACTTGCGGTTATTTTGTTTAGGTTGCTTTTAAAAAAGGCACCAAAATATATCAGGTGTATTATGTGGATGCTTGTTGGCGTTAGGTTAATTTGCCCGTTCTCTTTTAAGAGTAACTTAAGTCTTATTCCAAGTGCGGAAGTTTTACCGGAGGATGTGCTTTCGGGGCCTCAATTTGTTATAAATACAGGGCTGGGTGCGGTTGACAGCAGAATTAATGCTCACATAGGAGACAGATATTTTGAAGGTGTCACGGTATCGACCGGTAGTGGTTCTGAGACTATGCAGATTTTATCCTGTGTTTGGCTTGCAGGCATGCTTGTGATGCTTGCATATACGATTATCAGTTATATACGCACAAGAAAAGGCCTTGCAGAGGCGGTTGAGTGTACAAATGGTATTTGGCTATGTGATCATGTAAAAACTCCGTTTATTCTGGGAGTTTTTAATCCACGTATTTTTTTGCCGGCATGCATGAATGAAGCAGATAAAGATTATGTGGTTGCGCACGAGAAGGCACACCTTAAAAGGTTTGATCATATTTGGAAACCGATTGGTTTTTTACTGCTTACGATATATTGGTTTAACCCGGTGATGTGGATTGCGTATATTTTACTGTGCCGTGATATAGAGCTTGCATGTGACGAAAAGGTTATAAAGGATATGGGGCTTGAAGGCAAAAAGCTTTATTCTGAAGCGCTTATTAATTGCAGTATGAAACGAAGATGGATTATCGCCTGCCCGCTTGCTTTCGGCGAAGTAGGGGTTAAAGAGCGAATAAAGACTGTTCTTAGTTATAAGAAGCCTGCTTTTTGGATAGTGATTGTTGCAGTAGTTACATGTATGGTGATGGGCGTATGTTTTCTTACTAATCCCAAGGGAGTAAAGCTCTGTGACAGAAGCAATATATCAGCAGACGAATTGCCGGATTTTATTACGATTTTAATCAAAGGCGAAACAAATTATGATGTTTTATCAGAGGCATCCATGATATATGTACTTGATTTATTGACAGAGATTGAAGTGAGTCGTAATGAGATATCGTTGAGCCGAAGTGAAGACAGGGATAAAAGCAATGCAATAATTTTGCATAGTGGTGATGTTGAAACAAGGTACTATTTCAATAATGACTGTACTGAAGTGTGGGTGGATGACGGTGTTAAACCCTCGCTTACTAAGAAGGTATATAAACCGGAGATTGTAAGACAGTTTTTTGACAGTTGTATTGAGAGTTATGCGGAAAATATAACTTATACCGGGGGAACTGACAATACTTTTATGCTAACGGGAATATATAAAATATACGTTTATTCTGACTCGATTGACTATATGAAACCGACAATTTCCCTTAATGAAGAAGAAAAAACATTTTCTTTTTCGTATTCGGGACTTAGCAGTTATCTTCCGTACGGGGAGTACGAACTTACAGAAGATACGCTTACACTTTATACAAGTGGCGGTTTTTATACTTATGTGTTTGATGTAGTAAACAATGGTTTTGTATTTGATGCATCACGGTCATCGAAAATTCCGGCATATAGGTATAGTAAGGATTTGCCACCGGAGTATCCGGTGCCGGATGGAGCATTATTTGAAATGTGTAGGATAGTGGTTCCGTAAAGGGTAGAAAGACAGGCTGAGGAAAGCTTGTCTTTTTTATTATTAACATTGTTAGAATAAAATTAATAAAATGTGGAAATTATTATACTTTTGTGGTAAAATAATATGTAACAAAATTGTAACAGAGAGTGAGGACACTATATGGAATATAATGAGAAGAAATTTGCGGCCAGTGCCAACAAAAAAGCGATGGGTATGTGGCTTGCAATGTTGGTTGTTCTTTCGGTGGCATATATTTTTGAAATTATCAAAGGGTTAAAAAGCATCGAGTTTTATATTGTATTGGAATTGTTATGTTGGTTGCCTTTTATTGCAGGGTTGATTGTTCTTAAAGTAAAGGGATGGCATAGTAAATTATATCAGGATTTTGTTGGTTTTGGCTTTGGTTTCGTGTATCTTTATATTATGCTTACTGCACCGGGAACACTTGCTTTTACATATATTTTACCGCTTATGAGTATGCTTATTATTTATAAGAATAAGAACTTTATGTTACGTTGTGGCTTGGCCAGCGTTTTGGTTGTGGTAGGAACAATTATTAGGAATTATCTTAATGGTATGAATACTGCAAGTGACATTTCTAATTTTGAAATTCAGCTTTTTATTATTTTATTTAGTTATATAGGATATATTGTTGCGATTAATCATATGACGGTTTCCGATAATTCTTTGCTTAATTCTGTTAAGGATAATCTTGCAAAAGTTGTTACGACTGTTGAGAAAGTTAAGGTTGCAAGTAATTCCATAGTAGACGGAGTTACGGTTGTGCGAGAACTTGCCGAAGAAAACAAAGACGGTGCTACAGAAGTTGTGGGTAGTATGGATGATCTTACAGAGAAAAATGCTTTTCTCAGCCAGAAAATCGATTCGTCCATGGATATGACAAAGGATATTGATAATCAGGTTGGTAATGTTGCAGAACTTGTTGAACATATAGTTGAAATTAGCGAAAAGTCTGCAGCACATGCGAATACAAGTTCAAAGGAACTTGAGAATGCAGTAGAAGCAACCAATGTTATGGCGAAGTTGTCTGCAGATGTTGAGGTAATTCTTGAAGAGTTCAGGGCGCAGTTTGAAAAAGTTAAACAGGAGACAGGTACGATTGAGACAATTACCTCACAGACAAATCTTCTTTCGCTCAATGCATCGATTGAGGCAGCAAGAGCCGGTGATGCAGGTAAAGGTTTTGCTGTTGTAGCCGATGAGATTAGAAACTTGAGTATGGGAACACAGGCTTCATCTAACAGCATTATGCAGGCACTCGGACATCTTGAAGAAACATCGGACAAGATGACTGAATCGGTAGCGACAATCCTTAAGCTTATTAATGAGACTCTTGCGACAATTCAGCATGTTAATACAAGTGTTGGCTTGATTGCAGAAGATTCACAGAAGCTTGGTGAAGAGATTCAGGTTGTTGATACTGCTATGGGGCAGGTTGAAAGTTCCAACAAGAACATGGTAGATAATATGAAGCAGGTTCAGGATATCATGCTTATGATGACTGAGAGTGTAAAGGATTCTGCGGATACCACATCTACAATGCTTAGCAAATATGAAGAGACAGCACGTAATGTCATAAATATCGAGAGCGTAGTCGGCCAGCTTGTCGAAGAACTTGGTGCAGGCGGTTTTATGAGCCAAAAGGACATCGAAGTAGGTATGAAGGTTATTGTTACCGGTTCAGGTTCAACTAAGGAATATCACACTGAAGTTGCAGCTACTGAAGAGGGTAAAATATATATTGCGGCTTCGCAGGAGGCAGGCGGCTTTTTTGGAAGTGATTTTAAGAAAAAGAAGTATCAGGTACGAATTGTTGTAGGCAATGTTGTGTATGTATGGGATGATGCTGTTATTAAGAGTGCAGAGCAGTATTACCAGTTTGTTTTTGAGAATAATCCTAAGGTAGTTAACAGAAGAAAACATCCGAGACTTCCCATGAATAATACTTGTGAGATTACTTTAAAGTCTACGGGTAAGACATACAGCGGCTATATGGTTAACATAAGTGCAGGCGGATTTGCATTTAAATGTACTGCCCTGGAATTTGCATCGGCATGTAGTGAAGTTGTTAAGTTAAGAATCAATGACTTCCTACTTTTGGATGGCAAGGAGCTTACAGGTATTATTATCCGTTCGTCAGACAATGACGGTACATATATTGTAGGTTGCAGAATGCCGGAGGATAATGCAGATATTCTTGAATATGTAAGGACCAGAGTTGGGGAGTAATAAGGTGAAGTCCAAGAAGAAAAAAAGGCGGGTTATAATCGCTATAGTACTAATATTCATGCTTATTGCCTGCGATATGAGGCTTAAGACGGTGGTTTATATCATTGAGTCGGATAAGGTCAGCAATACAGTGACATTTGCACTTATAACGGATCTTCATTCGGATAAATATGGTAAGGGACAAAAAACTCTTCTTAATGCTGTTGATGAACAGAGCCCGGATATTGTGCTTCTGGGTGGAGATATTTTTGATGATGAGAAGTCATATGATAATGCGGAAACTACGATTAAATATCTTGCAGAAAAATATCCCTGTTATTATGTGACCGGTAATCATGAGTATTGGAGCAAGGATATAGACAACATTCTGGATATTGTGGAGTCATATGGAGCTGTGGTTTTATCAGGTGATTGCGATACCATAACCATTAATGGTGAAAGTATCAATATTTGCGGTGTTGATGATCCGGCAGTCGTTAAGTATACTAAGCATGGAAAAGGTATAGAACGACAGATGAAGGAATCATTAAAGGGTGTTGATACAGAAAATTATACAATCCTTTTGTCGCATCGACCGGAGCTTATCGATACTTATAAGGAATATGATTTTGATTTGGTGCTTAGCGGGCATGCTCATGGCGGACAATGGCGTATTCCGGGTCTGATTAACGGTATATATGTGCCTAATCAGGGGTTATTTCCCCAATATGCGGGAGGAAGGTATGACTATGATACAGGTACTTTGATTGTAAGTCGCGGACTTGCAAGAGAGAGTACACCGATTCCGAGAGTGTTTAACAGACCGGAGCTTGTTATTGTTAAAGTGAAGTAAGCGTATCGGAGGTAAGTACCTCACGTTTTATATAAACAGGATATATGGGCGGATGATTGGTATATATATTGCCGAAGTGTCCGCTTTTTTCTGTGCACGAGCACCATTTTACAAGCCTTATATTATAGCCTGTCAGCTCAATGCAGGTTATACAACGCGGATGAACACAGCTGCCGCAGTTGTAATAGGGAGAAGTGCTGTTTCCGAGCATTGGTCTGTGAGTATGTCCTGCAAGCAAGAGACATCCGGATTTTTTTGCATATTCTATAAAACGTTTCTCGATTTTCTCTTTTTTGGTATTATTTTTTGCAGCGCTTGTGGGGTCAGAGAAACCAAGATTTTCAAGCGGTGTCCAAAGGTGCCGCACAAGAAATTTTGCAAGCCGCCAGAGTACAGAATTTAAAAAGTCTGCCTGATGTCCATGCGTTACGTGAAGATTTACAGTGGAATTATCAGGTTTGAAAATCAAGCCTTCGTAGACCGTAAGACAGGGAAATAGATTTCCATGGTCTTTTTTTATGGATTTTTTTTCGATATCGTGATTTCCGTAGAGCATATATAAGCGCCCTGATTTCTGGAATTTAGATAACTGTAGAAAAATATCGCTGTGTATTTCGGTTATTTGATTTAATTTACAGTTTTCCCACAGTTCGTCACCGTCACCGACCTCAATATAGCTGAATCCGTATTGAAAATAATACTGGAGGGCAGCAAAGTAATTATTAACGTTTTTGAGAAAATTATCGTTATTATTGCCGGAGCCTCTGTGGCAGTCGCTGAAAAAGACATATTTTGTATTAGAGGTAATAGGCAGAATGGGTGCATTTTCAAATGCACGGTCAAGGCGCTTTGTATAGCTCATAAAAATTACTCCGTTCTGATAATTATTTGTGATGCTTTACCCTGAATATACGTTTTGTCGCAAAAGGCAGGAAGTAATACAGGTAGAGTAATTTATCACCGCTCTTTTTGAAGGGTTTTGTTACAAAGTTGAATAGTTTGCAGTAAGCATGGCATGATAGAAGCGCGATACTGCGAACCGCTTTTTTGAAAAACGGGTACTTTCTGTTGCTTTTATAAAAGGTGAAGTACACGGTAAGACCGCTGGTTTTGTAGGGGGTATCAGGCATGGTTTGCTCAAAACTTTCAAGAAAACTTTGCATCATGCGGTAGTCTTTAAAGGTTATGCCTGTATTCACAAAAAGGTGGTGAGGCTTTGAAAAATATCCCATCTTAAAGCCTGTAAGCCACCAGTGTTTGTCACGAAGATGAGCAAGCTTAGTGTATTTGTAAGGTTTATTTTTAGAGTGTTGGTTAAGCTTTAGCGAAATATCAAGCATATCTTTCGAATCCACAGCCTTAAAAAGTGCAAAATCGTATTCCTCAGGTTCAAGTATACGGTCAGCATAGTAAATTCCCAGCTCACAACCAATATTTATTCCGTATTGGCCTTTCCACATTTCAATAAGCCAGGTTCTTGAATTGTAATTAAAATAGATGGTTTCGTAGTCAAATATCATGTTGAAAAATGGCGCCGCCAAATTATAGAGTGTTGTATAACCAAAAACCTTTTGCGGTGCATCGTGCCTTGTTGTGAAAATATCTTGATAAGGATCGTAATTATAGCCGACAGGCTTGGCAAGAGTATCCAGAATTTGATTTTTTTCGGGAGTAGTAAGAGAGTCGACCTTTCTGATAACAGACTTTTTTTTGAAATTAAAAAATATAATTAAGACTATAATGAGCAAAGCAATTATAGCCGGTATGACATAATAAAGATTATCCATAACATTCCTGCTTTCTTCTTTTTACTACATATTATGCAGGAAAAGCAGGTTTGCTCTATTTTGTCGGAGTATAACTTTGCTCCCAATGATTTTAGATTATACTTGAATGTAAGCGGGAATGATACACATAGAAATTATCTCCGCGTATTAATTTTAACAATAAAATAACGGGGTATATATTTGGAAAAGACCCTATAAGCGCGTTGGCACTTAGTGAGAGGATTTTATCCTCGAACTTAGTGTCCATTACGCAGCTTATCGGAGCGAGAGCGTGTCTTATTCCGAATATATACGCTGTTATTTTATTTCAAAACCCTAATCGCGGTCCACATTACGGAGTCCTGCAACTGCGGAAATCGGAAGTGAAAATGTAATTGCGCCTGCCGGTGTTCCGGGACCTGCCTGCTCAACGATAGCTTTCATAATATCGGCTTTCTCCGAAGCTTTGGCGGCAATAAGTATAACCTCTTTCTCAGAAGCAAGAGAAACCCCGAGGAATTTCTTTGCATATTGTGCGCCGGTTCCCTTGGCATGAAGAACGGTTCCGCCTGCCGCACCTACGGAGCGGGCTGCATCCATTACATCATCCATATAACTCTGATTTAATATAACAAGAATTAATTCGTGTTCAAAATTCATCTCCGGCACATTTTTGTCCGGTGTTGTATTATTGGTAAGGTAAGCCAATGTACGTCCTCCTCCTACACTTTTTACGGGAATGGCCATCATTACGCCATTACCTGGAATGTCTATAAACATTTTGCGCTTGGCACTTTTAATAAGCTGCTTTGTCTTTTCTCCGTCGGCAACCGTGGCTACAACAGCTTTCTCGGTGGCCTCAAGACCATAAAGACTTAATTGTTCACTGGTTGCAGTACCACGGCCAAGAAGCGTTATTACAAGCGGTAAACCGATGTCATTACATATGGAAGTCATGGAATCGGCTTTGGCTCTGTCAAGTATTGATATAACAAAATTCAGTTCCATTATGACACCTCCCACAGTTCAATAATATCGGTATCGCCAAAAACTTCAACCGGAGCTTCGACAGTACGACGGCTCTTGATTACATACACAACACCCATAATTTGAATGGTGATAAGCGGCATCATTGCAACAAGGGATACGAGACCGAATGCATCTGTAAGAATATTGCCACCTGTAATCTGGCATACTCCTGTAACAAACGGTAACATAAATGTTGCGGTCATCGGACCTGAAGCAACTCCACCGGAGTCAAACGCGATGGCAGTAAACATCTGCGGAACAAAAAAACTTAATGCGAGTGAAACAAGATATCCGGGTATTAATAACCAGAATATATGAAGTCCTGTAAGCACACGGAGCATTGAAAGACCCATGGCACCCGCAATAGCGATTGAAAGACTCATACGCATGGCTTTTTCAGAAACGGCACCTGCACTGATTTCTTCAACCTGTTTGGTTAGAACATGAACAGCGGGCTCAGCAGATACGATAAACCAACCCATAAGCATTGCTATCGGAATAAGTATAATGCGAGTCCATCCCGTACCTAAGGCTTCACCAAGAACAATACCCAGGGATGAAAAGCCTACATTTACACCTGTGAGGAAAAGTACAAGCCCCACATATGTGAAAATAAGACCGATTATAATACGTATAAACGGTAAACGGCGGAGCTTAAGCGAAAATACCTGAAACAGCAGGAAGAAAACCACGATTGGAGCGAGTGCCATTATAACCTCGTGCATATATTCAGGAATTGCGTGCAAATAACTTTTGCCAAGTTCGACGGTATTGGCATAGTTCTCTGCGGTGGAAGCAGCAATAGCACCGATGTCACCGCTATAGAAAAATCCAAGTATGAGTACTGCAAGAATCGGTCCGATTGAGCAAAGAGCTACAAGACCGAAACTGTCTGACTCGGCATTCTTATCGCTTCGGATGGAAGATACACCGACACCGAGAGCCATGATAAAAGGAACAGTCATTGGACCGGTAGTTACCCCGCCGGAGTCAAATGCAACACTAAGAAAATTACTGTCTGAAAAAGCTGCAAGAATAAATACTACACCGTAGAAGAAGAGTAAAATCCATCGTAACTGTATTTTGAAAAAGATTCTTATCATGCAAAGCATGAGGAAAAAACCGACACCTAATGATACAGTGATAATAAGAACCATAGTGTCAATATGTGGTACATTGTCTGCGAGAACCTGTAGGTCAGGTTCTGCAATTGTAATAATGATACCAAGCAGGAAACTCATAAAAAGAATCAACCAAAGTTTACGGGAAGCTGTAAGCTTGGAACCGGTATGAGAACCAATCAGCGACATGGAGTTGTCTGCTCCATAAGTAAATAAGCCGAGTCCTATTATAAGCATGGCTGTACCGATTATAAATGAAAGCATCAAATCAGTCGGAATCGGTGTTATGGTTAAACAAAGAATTGCTACGATGAGTGCTATCGGAAGAACTGATGCAATGCCTTCTTTAAGCTTCTCACCAAGTTGGGTTTTAACCGTCAAAATACCACCTCTTTCTAAAAAACTATTGCGTATCAGCCTGTAAATAAAGAACGCAGGAGTATAACGCACATCTTAAATTATAAAGCAGTAGAGGGGGAAATTCAATTGGTTTGAGAGAGAATATTGGGATTTAAGGAAAAGTTAAGAAATGTTAAATCTTAGAAAAAAGCAAATTAAAAGGAGCCACCAAACCGATATCTTTGATGACTCCTTCTAAACTATACTATCCATTGGATATTTTACCTCGTCTTTCTTATTATTTTATTTGAATTGGAATTAATCCACGTTTTGCAAAAATGCTTTTTTTAAGGAGAAGAGTAATAAAACGAAAAAGTACTTGTTGCGTTACTTATAATTATAAATCTAAAAATTATGTTTTAGGTGGACCGTACCTCGCTTTCTTTATATTATGATGTTTCTATTAAGAACCCATTGGACTGTACCTCTCTTTCTGTTAGTGTTGTATGTCTTTCTTTATCTTGACTTAATTATATCTGATAAAATCAGATTTGTCAATACATAAATTGAAAATTTTTAAAAAAATATTTTTGAATTAGAAAATAGTGTTAAAATAATGAAAAATTCTGAAAATACGAATTTACTGGGAATTAAAAAGATGATTATAATCCAATTGTACGCATTTCCGAGACATGTGTCCGGGCTTTGGCGGACTTCAGTCCGACATAAACGGACGCATGTAACGAGTGTAAAAGAGTTTGCCTGCAAACTCTTTTGGAAACGAAGTTTCCCTCTGGGAACAAGCGAACAATGGTTATAACCATCTTTTTAATTTATATTTTATTCTGTACGTAATGCAACGACCGGATCTTTCTTTGCGGCGCTTCTTGAAGGGATAACACCGGCAATGAGTGTTAAGGTCATGCTGATAATTACAAGAATAACTGCAACAGGAACGGGAAGTACTGCGCTCAATGTGCTGATTCCTGTAAGCGTATGAAGAATAAAGTTAATCGGAATACAAAGCAGGTAGGTTACAAGGACACCGAGTAAGCCTGAAGTGAAACCGATGATAAGTGTTTCGGCATTGAACATACTGGAAACATTTTTCTTAGAAGCACCGATTGCACGGAGAATACCGATTTCTTTAGTTCTTTCCTGTACTGAGATAAGTGTAATAACACCAATCATTATTGATGAAACAATAAGTGATACGGCTACGAAGGAAATAAGCACGTATGTTATTGCATTGATTATTGATGTTATGGAAGACATCATTAATCCTACATAATCTGTATAAGTAATCTGTGAAAACTCATCAGCGTTTTTATTGTAGTCTGCGATTGCTTCTTCGATAGTATCTTTATCCTCAAAAGATGCAGCATAAAGATTAATTGTAGCAGGGTCATCAAGATCTACATAACCGAGTGTGCGTAAGTTATTCTCATAAGTAGAAGTTGAGAAAACGAGTACCTCATCATAATATTTTGCACACTGTTCTTCTGTATAAGTATCGACTGTCATTGAGAGAGCAGCAGCGAGCTGGGTTGTACTCATGGCACTAAGCTGAGCTTCTACCTGTGCGGCATACTGTGCCTTAAACTGTTCAATTGCAAGCTGTGTGAACATTTCAAATAAGTCCGCATCACTCATAGATGTAAGGTAGCCTGAGATTTCTTCGATAGGCATGCCTGTTTCCTGGGCAATTGCGGGAATCATAATATTTTCAATGTCGGCACGTGTCATAGCACCTACTGACTGAGAAACATAAGCATCAATCATTTCCTGTGAAGGAATGCTCATGATTTTCACATAAGCTTCAGCTTTCTTATTCTCGTCTAAGGAAGCAACATATTCCTTAAATGCAGTAGCTTTTGTTGCTGTTGAAACACTTCCGTCGGTATCCTTGAAGGGGAGTCCCGTAAAAATATCGGTAGTTGTATTTTCTAACTGTGCAGTAATAGCAGCAGACTCTTTAGTGTTTTCGATAACGTATTTTGTGAGTTCGTTGGTATATCCTATGGCGCCTGTAAGCATTGCGGATACAGCGTCCTCATTCGGTCTTATGATACCGGATACTTTAAGTTTGGTGCCGTTGTCATAAAGGTATTTAAGACCTGCGGCTGTATCTCTTAAGTCTGTATAAAGACCTGTTTTTTCATCAAGAGAATAGCAGTTGGAATTAAGGATAACTACAAATTCCATGTTACAGATTTCTTCAAATGACCACTTCTTAGTCTCGTACTCAAGAAGAGTCTGGTTAATTGAGGCATCTACAAGTTTGTCGATTTCTTCTTTGGATTTAAGTCCTAAAGCGTAAAGCGTCATATCGTCAAGCTCGTTGCGAGAGTCTACAACCAAGACTATTTCGTTATATTCTGTCGGCCATGAGCCGTAAATTACATCATACTGTTTCTCAAGGATGGGATTGATAAGCTTGCCGTTATCACCGGGAAGCATTTCCTGCCAAAGAGACATGCCCATTGACATCATGCTGCTTGACATCGGTGAAGACTGTGACATGGTAACCATGCTCGACATATCCATGCCAAAGCTTTCCAACAAAATCTCCTGCATAAGTGCTTCTGCGTCAGAACGGATAATTGAACCGTCTACATTCTTGGTATAAACAAGCATATCAAGGTCATAGGTGTACTGCACACCGGTAACTGTCTCGTGAAGTCTTGAAGGACTGTCGGGGTTGGCGCGCTCGGCTTCAAGGAATTTCTTGAAGGAGTGCAAGTCATTCTCAATTGTCTCGGCAGAGTTAAGTGCATTAAGCATATCGTAAATCATGGATTTCTGATAAATTGCATCTTTATCGTGTTCGCCGTTGGATTGAGCTGTACCCATAAATGCCAACATGATGGAACTAAGATCCATGCTCTGGGCTTCAAGAGTGAGCGGGTAAGAAGAAAGCGTATCTTCCTGTACCGTATTGATATAATTGGTTGTACCCTGTGAAACCGCAAAAATCAAAGAGATACCGATAATACCGATACTTCCTGCAAAGGAGGTAAGGATTGTACGGCCTTTCTTGGTAAAAAGGTTCTTGAGGGATAAGCCGAAGGATGTCGCAAAGGACATGGACGGCTTCTTGGTTTTCTTTTCGCCTTCAAGTCTTGCTTTGTCAGCGGCCTGCTCCTTTTTAATCTCTTCTTCGGTAAGCGGCATGGAATCATTGGTTATAACACCATCAAGCATGCGGATGATACGTGTGGAATATTCCTCTGCAAGGTCAGGGTTATGTGTAACCATGATAATAAGTCTGTCCTTGGAGATTTCCTTAAGGATTTCCATAACCTGAACACTGGTCTCCGTATCAAGTGCACCTGTGGGCTCATCGGCAAGAATGATATCGGGATTGTTAACGATGGCACGGGCAATTGCAACACGTTGCATCTGTCCACCGGACATCTCGCTTGGCTTCTTATGTATCTGAGAAGCAAGACCAACCTCTTCGAGAGCTTTCTTGGCTCTGGCACGACGCTCTGATTTGGAAACGCCTGAAAGGGTAAGTGCAAGCTCAACGTTCTGAAGTACCGACTGATGAGGGATAAGGTTATATGACTGGAATACAAAACCGATGGAATGATTACGATATGCATCCCAATCTCTGTCTTTAAAATTCTTGGTAGACTTACCATTGATAACAAGGTCGCCGCTTGTATACTGGTCGAGTCCGCCGATAATGTTAAGCATTGTGGTTTTACCACAGCCTGACTGACCTAAGATTGAAACAAATTCACTTTTACGAAACTGTAAATCGATTCCCTTTAGGGCGTGGACTGTCTCTCCGCCGGCAGGGTAATCCTTTGTGATGTTTTTGAGCTCTAACAAAATAGTCATCCTTTCTGATAATTTCCTATTTAAAAAGTAAGTCAAATTATAGCACGATGAGTTTTAAATGCAAAGGGGGTAATTGCAAATTTAATATTTTGTTAATAATTTCATGTTATTGACAACTTTGGGAAAAGTGTTATAGTAATTATAATTTCAAATTAGAACGGAGGAAAACAGCATATGAAGATTGCAGTAACTTATGAGAACGGACAGATTTTTCAGCACTTTGGGCATACTGAATATTTTAAGGTATACGAAGTGCAGGACGGTAAAATTGTAGATAGCAAGGTTGTTGATACCAATGGAAGCGGACATGGAGCACTTGCAGGTGTTCTTAACGGTCTTAATGCAGAGGTTTTGATTTGTGGCGGTATCGGCGGAGGAGCGCAGATGGCACTTGCTGAGGCCGGTATAAAATTATATGGCGGTGTGTCGGGTGACGCAGATGCAGCAGTAGAAGCATTGCTTGCGGGAGAGCTTGATTTTAATCCGAATGTTAAATGCGACCATCATGGTGAGCATCATCATGAGGAGGGACATTCCTGTGGAAGTCATGGTTGCGGAAGCCACTCCTGTGGGCATTAATTATCATTGATTTTATTGTTTCGTAGTGTTATATTTAATATGTATTTTGCGAGACCTTTGACATAAATATTGTTGAAGGTCTGCTTTTTATAAAATAATTTCGACAGAATAAGTTGATAAAGACGGGATTGATTATTATGAAAATATCAGGAGCAAGAATAGTTGTAGAGACACTTATTGAACAGGGCTGTGATACGATTTTCGGATATCCGGGCGGACAGGTAGTTGATTTGTTTGATGAGCTTTACAGATATCGTAAGCAGGTTAAAAATATACTCACTGCGGACGAGCAGGGAGCGGCACATGCTGCGGACGGATATGCAAGAGCGACCGGCAAAGTCGGTGTGGTACTTGCGACTTCAGGTCCCGGTGCGACCAATCTTGTTACGGGAATAGCGACAGCATATCTTGATTCTGTTCCAATGGTTGCGATTACGGGTAATGTTTCGAATGCGCTTATTGGCAGGGACAGTTTTCAGGAGGTTGACATAACTGATATTACAATTCCGATTACAAAACATAATTTTATTGTTAAAGAAGTAGATAAGCTCGCGGAGACCTTGCGACTTGCTTTTAAGCTTGCAAAGTCGGGAAGACCCGGGCCTGTGCTTGTAGACATTCCGAAGGACGTTCAAACAGCAAAGTGCGAATATGAACGAGAAGGCGTAGTTTTGGCTGATGTAAAGGCTAAAGCATCTGATGAAGCACTTATGGAGGCGGTTAAGCTTATTGCGGAAGCTAAGAGACCTTACATATATTGTGGCGGCGGTGTAATTGCAGGAGAAGCGTCTGATGAGCTTATAGCTCTTGCTGACAAAATAGACGCGGCAATCGGTTGCAGTCTTATGGGGCTTTCTGCAGTGCCGGATGACAATCCGAGATTCCTTGGAATGAAAGGTATGCACGGAAGATATGCGTCTTCACTAGCAGAGGCAGAAGCGGATCTTATAATTACCGCAGGTGCACGTTTCAGTAACAGGGCAATCGGCGATAAGGACAAGTTTGCAAAGACTGCCAAGATCATTCAGATTGATATTGACGATGCTGAGATTAGAAAGACTGTTTCCGTATATCTTGGAATCCAGGGCGACATAAAGGATGCTTTTGCAAGACTTACGGATATGGTTGAAGCAAAAAAGCTTCCTGAGTGGTCGGAGAGAATTAAGGTGCTGAAAAAAGAAGAGAAGACTGTTATCAGGCAGGAAGGTGAGCTTACACCTTACGAAATTATTGATACAATCAGCGAGCTTGCAGACGACGGCACAATAATTACGACGGACGTAGGTCAGCATCAGATGTGGGTTGCCCAAAGATATGCTTTCAAGAAGCCCAGAACCATGATTTCAAGCGGGGGCTTAGGAACCATGGGATTTGGTATGGGTGCTGCTATAGGTGCGCATATGGCGACCGGTGAGAGAATTGTTCTAGTTACGGGTGACGGAAGCTTCGGTATGAATCTTAACGAGCTCGCAACGGCAGTTTCAAATAATGTTCCGCTTACGGTAGTTGTTATGAATAATGGTGTTCTCGGTATGGTAAGACAGTGGCAGACCTTGTTTTATAAGAAGCATTATTCCGGCACTGTGCTTGATCGTAAGACCGATTTTGTAAAGGTGGCGGAGGCTTTTGGTGCCAAAGGAAGAAGAGCCGCTACGGCAGAGGAGTTTGAGACGGCGTTTAAGTATGCTTTTTCACAAAAGGGACCGGTTGTAATCGACTGTATAATCGGACGTGACGAATTCGTACTTCCGATGCTTCCGCCGGAAAGCTCCATTGACAATATTATTACTGAGATTAAGGAGGAAAAGTAATGCATAGATTTATTATAGCGATACTTGTTTCTAATACGGCAGGTGTACTTACAAGAGTATCAAGCATGTTTACAAGAAGGGGCTTTAACATCGACAGCCTTACCGTGGGGGAGACAGAGTCGAGTGAGTTTTCGCGAATCACGGTTACTTTCAGGGGCGACGAGGCAACTAAGGAGCAGATTGTTAAGCAGCTTGCGAAGCTTTATGACGTAAAAGAGGTAGAGGTACTTGACAGACATGAGACGGTTTCTAGAGAACTTCTTCTTATAAAGGTTAAGAATACTTCCGAGACAAGACAGGACATACTTGCGGCAGTTGATATATTCCGCTCCAAGATTATCGATTATTCAACGGATACGCTTTGCTGTGAGCTTACGGGAGAAAGCTCCAAGATTCAGGCGTTTATCGAGCTTTTGAAGCCTTTCGGAATTATGGAGATGTGTAGAACAGGTATTGTGGCACTTGAGAGAGGAACGAATTGTCTTAAGAGTAAGGAGTAATAAATGCTTACTTTTTTATTACTGATAGCAGATGAAGAAGTACATGACAGGATAAAAGATATTTTTAAGCGACACCATGATGCCATGTTGAATTTTGCAAAAGGAAAGCTTGAAAATCGCGGAGTAGCGGACTTTGAGCATGATGCAGAGGATGCTGTGCAAAATGCTTTTATGAAGATTGTTAAATACATAGATGCGTTGGATAAAGAGGCTTCGCCTAAGCGGGAACGGGCATATATGATGTCGATTGTCTCAAATGAAGTAACCAACATTATAAAGGATTATAAGTTCTTCGAGGATATTGATGAATTCGACGGCAAATATGCAGATACATTTGCAGAGGAGAAACTGATTGAGCGACTGTCGATGAAGGAGAAATATACGACAACTATTGAAGTTATTAAGAAAATGGATGAGAAATACAGCACAACCATGTTTTACTATTATCAAAAAGAGCTTAGTGTCGATGAAATCGCTGAATTAATGGGGATTTCTGAGCAGACCGTGTACACAAGATTGAGACGAGGAAGGAAGCTTTTGCTGGAGAGGTTAGGTGATGCGGATGTATAGTGCAGATAGGAAGTTACTTGGCAAGGTACTATTGGAGGCGTTGTCAGAGAAATATGATGAAGAACTAAAGCAATGTAAAAAGTATGATTCCTGTTCCGATGAGCATCTTGAAAAAATGAGCGAAATCCTTGGATTTGATGTCACGAGAAACAGACCTGTAAGCAGGAGTCGCAAAAAGATGTGGGTGGCAATTCTGATTGCAGCGGCCCTATTACTTATGGGCTGTACGGCATATGTATACCGCAAGGAAATCAAAGGCTTTGTGATGGAGATATATAAGGAATACGCCAAGGTAAATTTCTCGGATGTGGACCTTGATAATGTCCCAAGGACTGTTGAAGACAAATACACCTTAGGGTATGTGCCTGAGGGGTATGAGCTTGTGGAGGAGATTGCAGATTTTAGCTTTGTGTATCAGAGGTTTAATAATAATGCCGGAGAGAGTGTAATATTTACACAATCGCTCTTGAATAAGAATGGTTTTGGAATTGATACAGAGCGTGGAACGATAGAAACAGTTGAATATGACGGACATGAAATACTTATCAAAACTGCTGAAACAATAAAGGTTTTTATATGGAATGATGGTAAATATGAACTTTTCGTAGAAGTGCCGGTAAGTATTGAAAATAAAGAAGCATTGCAGATGATTGGTAAAATAAGTCATTAAAAAGGTGAGAAAATGTAGAAAAATAAAATTTTTTTACATTTTCTCTCTTTTTTTGAATAATTTTTTGAAAAAAACAGGTACTAATATATAGAAGGGTATTTAAGGCACTAATATCAGTATGTGATATACACGGAGTTTTGAAGATCTTTCAATATAATTGTAAAGGAGGGTGGGTATGAAGAGAAAAGTACGACATGTGTTATCGATTGCCCTGGCTTGTATTATGATGCTGACAAATGTTGCAGTAGTGAATGCAACCACAGTGTATGAAGCAGATGCGGTTATGTACAGTATTAGTAATCAGGATATTGGTATTGCACCGTGCTATGAAAGTGTTGCGACGCATAGTTTTAATTTTGCGATATCAGATTCGGGAATGGCAACTACTATGATTAGATATTCAGCAAATAGTTCAAATTTCAGCCAGGCAAAGGTAACAGTAAAACTTCAAAAGAGGGTTCTCGGATTATTTTGGACAACGGTGGATATCGGTGAGACTGACAATCTGTGGGTGGATTATTCAAGTGATTCATCAGGGATATTCAGTTTTAGTACAGGTCTTGAGGATGAAGGAACATAAAGAGAAAATGTGTCAAGGAATTGTTTGAAGAAGTTATCGCGAACTCGGTGTTCTCACTTGATGAATATGAAATTGCCCAGTATAGTACATATCTTATTTCCGAACAAGAAAAGTATGCAAGTGTATATGAGCTAGATTTGAATTCATATATAACACAAATGTTAAATATGACTGTTGAAGAATTTTACGAAAAATATTATGATTATGGTGAATATGAAATAAAAAAATTTTTAATTGTGGGTGCTATTTTTAATGATTTAAACTATATAATAGATGACGAAGAATATTTGATAGCTTGTGAAAAAATGCAATATAATTATACTGATGCAAAAAATGATAATTATATTGATGCACTTATAAATTATCATATTATGGAAGAGAAGGTAATAGATTTTTTCTTAAATAATGTAAGGTAATATGAGTTTAAATCTTACATATTATATCAAAAATAGAGGTGACAAACTATAAATGGTTAAAAAAAAGAAAAATATTATAATTATTGTAGGTGTCTGTTTTTTGTTATGGATTGTCTTCATACTTGTAGTATTATATTTTGCAAATGAATATAACAGATTTCATTTTGATATAGGGTATGAAATGAACTTTAATTCAAAGAAAATTGCATCTATAACATCTGTAGAATTGTATTTAGGTATAGATATGACTGCTAAAACAGATAGTGATTTTGCAAATATTAGTCTTTCAGGGAGCTTAAAGAGTGTTCCGAAAGAGCGGCTTGAAATTTTTAATTGTCAGACACTAAAGAAATATACTAAAAGAACTTTTGATTACGACATTGCGTTTGTTGTAGACGGCACTCCCCAAATACTTATCAATAGCGATAAAAACTATGGTTTTGTCAGTTTGAATACAGAAGGAATAATATATACTTTCTATTTTGAACTGTCTGAAGATATTAAGCAGATGATATCATCATTGAAGTGAGCAGGATATAATTACAACAGAGGCTACACTAGTTAGTGCGGCCTCTGCTTTTTTCTGTTCCATACAGTAGATGGCTGAGCCTTTGCAGTCGGATACCGAAACAGCAGTGTTTTAAGCGCTTTCCAGTTAAACGGGAACAGCGGCCAAAAATAACTCATGCCTGCAAATGTTGGGGTGGTAGCCACGGATATAATAATAAGCACCAGCCCGATAATAAAGCCCCACAATCCGAAAAAGGCAGTAGTTGCCACTAAGAACAACCTGTATATTCGCAGTGCGTCGCTAAAATCAATACTCGACAGGGAAAGTGATGCAAGAAGCGTAACTGCGCCGTAGAATAGAATCTCCTTGGAAGCCCAGTTAAGCTCCACGGCAATTTCGCCGATAATAAGTCCGCCGATTAGCGCGAATGAGCCCGAATAATTGCTTGAACTGTGTGCCGACGCATACTTAAACAAATCCAGTATGAATTCCACGACGAACACATATATTATAATTTGCATGGTCGACAGTGCCTTGGCTTCTTCGGTGGTTAGGAGTTTTAGACTTTCGCTGATATCGGGGAAGTAGGCCGCAAGAAGCAAAAATACCGGTATCAGAAACACGCTTAACAGGCAACAAAAGAATCTGACCATTCGGAAGTAATTGCCGACGGACGGTGCACGGTAGTAGTCGTCGGGACTTTGCGTAAACTGAAAAATAGTGCACGGTAAAATGATTACCGAAGGAGAGTTGTCCACGAGAATCAGGATGTGTCCCTCATTTAAGTAGCTACAGGCAACATCGGGGCGTTCTGTGCTCTGAATGCTCGGTAGCAGGTTGTACCAGCGCTTTTTGACAAGAAGCTCTTCAAGGCTCTTATTGCCCATGGTGAGTGATGTGACGTCGAGATTAGCCAGCTTTTCATTGACTTTTTCAAGCAATTCTTTGTTGACACTATCCTCGATATAAGCGACAGCAACATCGGTTTTGCTTGAGGTTCCGATGGTTTTAATCTCAAAGGTGAGCTTTGGCGAGCGGATACGGCGACGAATAAGGTTCGTGTTAAATAGCACCGTCTCCACAAAGCCGTCTCTGGCACCGCGGGTAACCTTTTCGGTATCCGGCTCTTCAACACTTCGTGTCGGATAAGTTCTGGCATCGATGATAATTGCTTTGTCAAAGCCATCAACAAAAAGCACCGAAGGACCGCTTAAAATATTGCGGATTATAAGATCCCAATCCGAGGATAACTGAAGCTGAGCATAGCCTATTTTGGCATTCGTAAAGGCATCAATACTTTTTACGATGTCATCCTGCGTATAAAGAGGATTTTGCAGGTCAGAAAACATCTGTTGTATCAGTTCGACCTTAACAAAGCCGTTTATGCCTATCCAAAAAGCCTTTGTCCTGCCAAGACACAAATCACGCGTTATAAAGTCAAAGCTTTTGCCGATGGGAAGGGTTTGTTTTAAGTTTTTGATTGTTTCGTTAATGTTAGTTGATATTTTCATGCTAATAGAATAACCTTTTTCAAAAATAATATTTATCTGATTTGATATAATGTGCTTTTAATATAGCCGGATGTATGTTAAAATATTTTATAAGAAAGTTTTAATGAAGGGGCTGAAAATATGAAAAAAACAGCATGTTTTTTAATGTTTTTAATAATAATATTGTCGGTGTTTGCGTGCGGAAAGACAAATGTGGATAATTCAGGTGCGACTATTGATGAGCAGACAACTACTACAACATCAAATATAATACCGGAGCCGACAGTAGCTCCCGGAACTATTACTGAAGAAGATAAGAAAAATGCAAAATTTTGCGGTAATACAGAGCTTTTGGAGCCGGTGAACGGACTTGTTAAAGCAGGAACTTTTGAAGTAATGATTCCTGAGGATATTGCGGGAAAGATTTGTTACGCAAGTTATGAAACAAGCGTGGAGTTGTTTTTTAAAGAAGACATACGTTATTTTTATGATAATACGGGCACAGTTGTTTACAGCTTTGCAAAGCTTTGCACCATTTCTGAGGATACGAGTGTTTACAGATTGATATCAAGACCTAAAAATGCTTGGATTTTGGGTGACGAAGAGGAGTTTCAAGAGATTAATGTACATGTACAGTCTGTGCTTGCACAGGTATGTATACTTAAGGGTACCCAGAATACATGCCCAAGAGAATTAATTGTTGGTGAGAATGGTATGGTATACGGCTCTATGATGACGGATTATTATGAGATATATGAGGATATGCTTAAAATAGAAAAGCGCGTCTATTACTTACTTGAGATACCGACAGACGAGCAATTAAGTAATGCTGATAATAAGGCAGAATATATCAACATTAAATCGAGTTTGCTTAAGAATTCCAAGATAATGGAATAAAATTCTTGACATAAATTAAAAAAGAGGTATAATTATTAAAAAATGAAAGGAACTATGGCGATGACAGCAGGAATTGTAAACGTATCAGCAAAATATTATTACGTTTCTTATCAGGGCTATTATTATAGCGTTGATTCTTTGTGCTGCCGTAAGTCTTAGATTGATACTTTTATTTTAGTGTGAGTATTAACCGATGTCAGGCAGTGCCGACATCGGTTTTTTTATTTTAAGACATGGAGGAAGAGATTATGATTACAGTTTTAAAGCCGGGAGTACCGGAGGAACAGTTGAACAAATTAATAGATTGGTTTGAGGAACAGGGCGTAAGCGTTCATGTATCAAAAGGTGAATTTCAGACAGTGCTTGGCCTTGTCGGAGATACAAGAGGTATTGATGGGGATTTGGTAGCATCGCTTTCGATGGTGGAAAGTGTTAAACGCATAAGTGAGCCGTTTAAGAGTGCTAACAGAAAGTTTCATCCCGAAGATACTGTAATAGAGGTTGGCAACACAAAAATAGGTGCAGGCAACTTTGCGATAATAGCAGGTCCGTGCTCAGTTGAGTCGGAAGAACAGATTCTTGAAGTTGCAAATAAGGTAAAGGCATCAGGTGCTACAATGCTTCGCGGTGGTGCATTTAAGCCCAGAACTTCACCGTACGATTTCCAGGGAATGAAGGCAGAGGGACTTGAACTTTTGCTTAAGGCTAAGAAAGCAACAGGACTTCCGATTGTAACTGAAATCATGAATGCAAACCACTTACCGTTATTTGAAGATGTTGATGTCATTCAGGTCGGTGCGAGAAACATGCAGAATTTTGAGCTTCTTAAGGAGCTTGGTAAGACAAACAAGACAATTTTACTTAAGCGTGGTCTTGCCAATACTCTCAAAGAGCTTCTTATGAGTGCGGAGTATATCATGGCAGGCGGTAATGAGAACGTAATTCTTTGTGAGAGAGGAATCCGTACATTTGAGACTTACACAAGAAATACTCTTGATTTGTCTGCTGTACCGATGCTTCGTGAACTCACACATCTTCCTATAGTTGTTGATCCGAGTCATGCAACCGGAATTGCAAGGCTTGTAGAGCCGATGGCACTTGCGGCGGTAGCGGCAGGCGCTGACGGACTTATGATAGAGGTTCACAATAATCCTCAGAAAGCACTTTGTGACGGAGCACAGTCACTTACACCTGAGCAATTTGATAAAATTTCTAAGAAAATCAACAGAGTAATGGAGGCAATAAAAGAATGAAAGTCGGAGTAGTCGGAATGGGTCTCATCGGAGGCTCACTTGTAAAAGCATACAATGAACATAAGGACTGGGAAGTATACGGTTATGATATCGATACCAAGATAGTCAAGCTTGCGATTCTTGCAGAAGATATGGCAGATGAGCTTAATGAGAAGACTATCGGGGATTGTGATTTGATATTTGTGGCACTTTACCCCAAGGAATCAATTGCATATCTTGAGAAGATGGCGTCGTATATCAACAAATCAAGTATAGTAATAGATTGTTGCGGTACCAAGGCAGAGGTTTGTAAAGCAGGTTTTGAACTCTCAGAGAAATATGGTTTTATATTTGTCGGCGGACATCCGATGGCAGGCCTTCACTACTCGGGTTACAAATACAGCAGCAAGGATATGTTTAAGAATGCAACAATGGTGCTTGTTCCGAAGACATATGATGACATTACATTTCTTGCACGTGTAAAGGAAATGCTTGTACCGGCAGGTTTTAACAATGTTACGGTAACAACCGCGGATAAGCATGATAAGATGATAGCGTTTACTTCACAGATGGCACATATTGTATCTAATGCTTTTATCAAGAGCCCGACTGCAAGAGAGCATAAGGGATTTTCGGCAGGAAGCTACAAGGATCTTACAAGAGTAGCATGGCTTAATGAAAATATGTGGACTGAACTTTTCCTCGAGAATAAAGACCACCTTTTGTATGAGCTTGAATTTTTTATTGATGAGCTTACAAAATACAGAGACGCAATCAAAGATAATGATGCAGAAGAATTGAAAAAGCTTCTTTTTGAGGGAAAAATGTGTAAAGAAGAGGTAGATGGGTAATTTTTTTTAGACTATAATTTATTAAAAAATGTATTGGGAGAGATAAGTTATGAGTCGAACAAAAGATACGCCTCTTATGGATGTAATAGGTAAATTTACGGCTCCTGGTGTTCCGGCACGTGGTGAAGATGAGCGGGAAATTGATGCGCCTGTATGGAAAATAGGAACAGAGGCTACGCCGGAGAGTTATCCGGGAAAAGGCCTTTCGCAGCATTCCATGCTTTACATAGGTGAAGATTGCAATCGAATGTTTCTTGTTCATGAGGGTAAGATTATCTGGACATTTGATTCCGGCAAGGGCTATGAATACGACGATATCTGGATGAAGAAAAACGGTAATATAGTGTTTTCGCGTATGTATTGGGCGGGTGAGGTAACACCTGATAAAAAGCTCGTTTGGAAGTTTGATATAGGTGAAAATGAAGAAGTTCATACCATGCAACCGCTTGACGAGGACAGGGTACTAATGGTTATCAATGCTGTTCCGCCCCGTGCAGTGATTGTTAATACCAAAACAAATGAAGTTACATATGAACATGAGGTTCCGTATGATTCGGAGAGAGTTAAAGACGTCCATGGACAGTTTCGTCGTTTTCGAATGACGAAGGATAATACATTTCTGGCACCGTATCTTTCGCTTAATAAAGTAGTTGAATATGACATGGATTTTAATGTTATATGGGAGTATCAAATCGGTAAGCCGTGGGCTGCTGTACGTTTGCTTAACGGTAATACGTTAATTACTTCAGAGAGTGACAGGGCGACGCGTGAGGTGAATCGTAATGGAGAGGTTGTATGGGAGATATGTCTTGATGAACTTCCTGCAAAATACAGGCTTGGTGGAAGCCAGTCATGCGTCAGACTCAAGAACGGTAATACGATTCTTTGCTCTATGGGAGCGAAAGGAACAACGCCACAGTTAGTAGAAGTTACGCCGCAAAAGGAAGTTGTCTGGGTGCTTAATGACTGGAGAGAGCTTGGGCCGGCGACTGCCGTTCAGATACTTGATGACCCCGGAGACCCAGAAGTGCCTGGAGAATGCGAAAGATAGAAAAGGAGAAGAATAATGAAAGTAGTAGCTGTATTTGGTAGTCCGCATAAGAACGGACCGTCCGCAACGATTGCCAACGAAGTTTTAAGAGGTGCGAGAGAAGCGGGACATGAGGTTGTGGAGTACCACTTGAATGATTTGAACGTGAAGGGTTGTCAGGCGTGCGGCACCTGCAAAAAGAACAAGGTAGATTGTATTGTGCAGGATGATTTGGCACCTTATTGGAAGGATTTGCATGAATGTGGTGCACTCGTACTTGCGGCTCCTAATTATTGTTCACAGGTCAGCGGGCCGATGATTACATATATGAACAGACATTATTGCCTGATTACCGCAGACGGTGTCCGCGTACATCCCGGAATTAAGCTTGTGGGTGTATTTGCACAGGGAGCAAAGGACAGATACGAGTCTGCAGAAAAGGCATATGACTGGTTCCTTAAGGATTTCCAAAATCGCGATATGGTATTGCATGCCAAGATTGTGCATACAAGCGCTGACAGTCTGGAGGCGGATGGTGAGATTATGCAGAATGCATATGCGGCAGGCAAGAGTTTATAGATTTATCGTATTCTTGCAATTATGTCTGCCGGAGCAAAGGGCTTAAGAATATAATCATCGGCACCGAGTTCTTTTGCCTTCTCAACTGTACCTCGTTCGGCCATTGCTGTAAGCATAATCACTTTCATATTAGGGTGGGAGGATTTTATTTTTGACAGAGCCTCCAATCCATCCATAACAGGCATGTTGATATCAAGTATGCAGTATTCAGGATTTTCTCTGTTTACAATTTCAACAGCTTCAAGACCGTTTTCGGCAAGGAAAACCTTGTGGTTTTGTTCTGATAGGATTTGCGGAATCATCATTCTGAGATACGGTGCATCGTCTGCAAATACAATCTTTTTGCCTGAGGTTCCGGGTATGCCGGGAATATGGTTAAAAATGGTGTCTATTTGTCTTTGGGTTAATCCCGTCTCTTCAGTATTGTCGGATTGCTCATCTGAGTCTGAATTTGTCCCCAAAAGTTCATCAATACTTATGTTAAAAATATCTGCTATTTTCGGAAGCAGGGTGATATCGGGAGAAGAGATGCCGGACTCCCATAGTTAAGGTTATTGCTTCCCCTGCGTACCGCATCCCGACACGCAGGGAGTTTCATTTAATCAATCTTTCCGATAAAGCGGTAGTAGATGTCTACCTTTTGTTTTTGGCAGCCATCCGGGCTTTTTACGGCTTCGTGTACCACGATTTTCTCAATCAGTTGAATGACCCGCCAAAAATGGTGCATCGTTCAACTACGGGGGAAGAGGTTGTTGCAGATGCTGCGTATTGGCGCGAGATCGGCGAATATGTAATGTATCTCGGGGAGGATATTTATTTTCTGAGTTATATCATGGGTACAAATTTGAATTATTATGTGCATCATTGTAAGCGCAATGATTTGCTTGCAGGAAATCCGCAGTTGGAATTTGTGTTTGGAATGAAGTAAGAGTGGAAATCTAACGGGTTGGAATAAAAAAGATTGCGAAAGAGAAAAGAATATGATACACTGTAAGTAGAAAAGGAACAACCGCCCAAGGGGTGGGTTGACCTTATGTGAGTGACAAAAACCGCCCAATCAGTTGAATGACCCGCCAAAAATGGTGCATCGTTCAACTTGCTGTGTTGTCAGGCGTAATCTTCTTTGGTGCATACGCCTGGGAGGGCTGGAATGTAACCCTTTATTCCATGGCGTACAACGGTAGTTACTTAGCTCTTGAAGCAGCTATTACTCTTGTAATCATCGCTCTGCCGCCTGTTGCAAAGGCATTAAAGCAGATAAAGCAGATGACGGTGTAGAAAGCCACTATTTATACGGCATCTCCTCACAAAAGATACCTGCTGTGTCTCAGATGCGCCGGGCACTTCTATGAGCCTCAAAACACCGAAAACTTTGGAAGGTGTATCTTCCAAAGTTTTCCTGAGTCTCATCTCCGTGGCGCATAAATCGCACAGCGGTATCCCCTTGCGCCTGCCGGCAATAAACATAACAGAAACTTATGTTAAATGAATAGAGGGGATAGCGATAAAAACTTGGGAAATGGCGGTTTCTCAAGGCTTTTTGAATGTTTGAGTTTATGGAGAGATATCGTAACATGGTGTAAATTGGTGTGGTTTGTAGGAAAAATGGTGTCAAAAATGGTGTAGAAAATATGGATGCACACATGGAAACGGTCTTACGGAAATGAATTATCTGATGTTTTTTGATTTATATTGATTTTAAGTAGAAAAATACCGATAATATAAAGAGTAAAGAAAATTTGAAGTTGAACAGTTCGACAACTTGAATTGACCGAGCTCTTTAGAGCGAGGGATGACAATTGAACGTAAGTTCAATTGTATAGGCAAAAGAGATATATAAATTGGAATTTTCTACAAAACCTACAAATTACTATAAATTGGATATGATAAATGCGGTTGGATATCGTGTTAGGTAGCAACGAGGGGTGCAATTTCGAATATGAGCATCTGGAATACTAAAGTAATATATGCAAAAAATGTTTAGAATAAAATTAGGAGGGATACTTATGAATAATGTATTTCGAAAAAGACGAGTAGGAACATTCAGAAAAACGATATCGGTACTGATCATTATCTTGCTCCTCTGCCCCGCGCTTATAGCGTGTTCAAAAAAGGCTCCGGACATTGATACACAGCCATCCGAGGAAGATATAACGTCCGAACTGCCACTTACAGCATCCGGCGAGATCGAAAAGGCTCCGGACATTGATACACAGCCATCCGAGGAAGATATAACGTCCGAACTGCCACTTACAGCATCCGGCGAGATCGACTTGCAGATGGTGCTCGAACAGAGTGCTGCTGTGGTATACCTAGCAATAAACCCCGAGTTGGCTCTATATGTGGATGCAAACAATATTGTTATTTACAGTGTTTGTCTGAACGATGACGCCCGTGAAATATATTCCGGTATCAGCTTTACCGGTACATCCATCGAAGACTGCATCAGAAACGTAATTGAAACCACGATTGAGCAAGAATATCTGACCGAAGATAAAGAAGTAAAAGTAGATATCGCGATACTCGACGAAAATGCCAACGGCGATGCCATTAGAGAAAAGACACAGGAAACCATAAATTTTACGGCGACACAGCATGATATAACAGTTAACGTCGTGGCAACTGAACTTGAAGAGAACAGAAAAATCATCTGTTCTGAATGCCTCGGCACTGGCAACTGCATTTACTGTGATACCTGTGGTCCCTGCGAGTTTTGCTTCGGCGCAGGTGAAATATTCTGTGATGCGTGTGAGGAAGGCTACATAATCTGCTTTAAGTGCGGTGGCAATACGGAATCCGAGCAGTTTATCACCGATTTTGTGACAATGGAAGTGGAATATTGCAAGGATTGTGGCTACAAAGTAGAAAACGAATTTATTTTTTGCCCTGTCTGTAACGGAACAGGGAAAGCTCCTTGCCATATGTGCCATGGCGTAGGTCGAACTTTCTGTACCAAGTGCAACGGGAAGGGCTATAGAATCTCAGACAAGACCAAAGAGGAGGTTGCCTGCGATCTCTGCAATGGTACGGCCCTCAAGCATTGCAACGAATGCGACGGAACGGGCTATGAAGATTGTCGAATCTATTGCCCCCATTCCACCGATAGGCGTGAATTCAAGACCGAGACCGTGGAAATGCAGATTGACAATCCTAACTGGTGTCCGGACTGCCAGGGTCAGGGCAGATTCCTCTGCAATGTCTGCAACGGTAACAATTACATCGGAAGCTGTCCTATCTGCGATGCCACAGGTATTACGCCTTGCGGAATGTGTACACAAGGAGGTGCGCACCAAAAAGGCGTTTGCTCTCTTTGCTTTGGCACCGGACTCATTGACCCATGAAATTATTTAAGTAAAGAAAATACATTTACGAAAGAAGGAAGGAAAGATGAAGAAAAAAAGTTGGTAGCAGCATTTTGTATTTCTTTTTGTGCATGTGGAAATACAAACGAGAATGGGGCGATTAATGGGGAGAATGTAACTTCAGAAGTACAAAAGGAAGATGAGAGAATCCCAAGCTCTGCACTAACTGAAACACCAGTTCCTACTGTAACTGAAACACCGACACCAACACCAACTCCTACATCTGATGCATCGAATCAACAAACAACTGCTAAAGTGTTAGCACAAGTAAAAACTATTATGTATGAAGACCAAGACACATGGGACGAAGAAAACTCTGTTTGGACTTACAAATATCAATACTATGTTCGATTTATTATTTTTATTGAAGAAGAAAACCGAGAAGTAAGAACTTATGATTTTGCAATCTCTAAAGATGAATATGAAAAATGGTTAACTCAAGAAAAAGCTCTTGTAGAAGTAGAGGTAAATGCGGAGGGTAAAATTATAGCTCCATTTGCAGAGCTTGGTGACATACCTATTGATATTTATTCATACGAATTTGTAACAGAATAAAAAACAAGCCAGTTGCCTAACAGAACAACTGGCTTTTCTGTGCCTATTCGGCGCAGCTTGCTTCGGAAGTGTTCGGTTGAATGACCCGCCAAAAATGGTGCATCGTTCAACCAAATTATACCCTCTACCTGCTAATCAAAGAGCTTTACTTCTGTGATGACACGGGCACAGAAACAAAGCTCTTTTTGTCTGCTT
>SVEG01000032.1 GCA_015057505.1 Lachnospiraceae bacterium | reverse complement strand
CCTCCCTATAACGATTTCATAAGCTGCCCCTTGGTCCACCATGACGTTCGGGGCAGCTATCAAAATAATAACTGTTAATGTGTTGCAGCGTCAAACACTGCTTTATTTGAATTGTAATATGCCGCATCGATTGCTTTTACATATTTGTTAAATTAATGCAGTGTAAAGTCATACTTTCCTACTTCTGCAGCAACCGGTAAAAAATCACTTAATGTCGCCGCTCTTGCACGCTTTATATCCGCAATCAATTGCTGGCACATGATTCCCGCAACTGTAAGTCTGGCAGGACAAACATTCTCCTTATCTGCACCACCTTGATTATTCGGTCCATGTTGTATCAATACTCCATTTTCATCGTATACAAGATGTGCGAACATATCTGTTATTGTGTGCATTGCCATGCCGTAAACAAACAGTGAGCGATTCCTTGCATTATTGGTATTGCTTCCCAGCAAGGTTGCCCATGAAGCGCTAACCAGATTATTTCCATTGAATTTACCATTTATATTAGCACGAACTCTGGTCAAACAATTGTCGTTATTGCAGGAATAAATCTGACTTCACATCCATAAACATATACATCTCTTTCGTGCTTATACTCCTCCGTATCTCCAATAAAAAAATCTGCTATTTTTTCACTCAGGAACTTTACCATAAGGAATTTCCTCCCGAGAGAAACATAGCAGACTTTTTCACTTGCAACAATGCATTTGGCATAGTTGGTCATATATTGGCATAACTGGTATAAATTCTAATTCTTCCTTACTCCAAGGGTAGCCATCAGTGCCTCCTGTAGTACCCGTGACACATTAATCTGCGCCTTTTCCGCTTCATAATTCAGCCAGCTCGGCAAAGCAACATTTCTTCGAACAGTTTTCATATCGGTTTTTCTTCTATACTCCGAAGAATCAATATCTACTAACGACACAATGGTTTCACCTTCTGCTGCAAAAGTCCCTTCCATAATATTCATCTTGCTTAACTCAGAAGGTTCCGGAATGTTTTCCTTTGCATCTTCCATCGAAACACACTTCAACTCCATGGCATCTCTTGCCATGTCAATTGCATCATTCATATCCTTTCCTTCTGTTAACACGCCTAAGTCCGGTACTTCCACCAGAATTACTCCATCTGCTTTTGTAAAATATACAGGATATACAGCTTTCATGTTTTTACCTCCATCTTTCTTTACATTTAACACAAAACTATAGCAATCCCCTTCTCTTTAGAATTGCTTTTGCTAACATTTCATTGATTTCCTTATGTCTCGGGATTTCTTCTCGCTCCGTACCTCTAATATATACATCATGATTCGAGCCGTGCCGTTCAAAAATAAATCCCCCTTCCAACAACTTTTTTATTAGTTCCCTCCGTTTCATATTGTTCCCCCTTACCCCTCTGATTATACACATTAAATACACATCCGTCAACTCGCGTTGTGTATCGAGTGTGTAACAATCACTTCTTGTCACAGTCCTTAAACAATACATCAAAACAGAAATTAAACGCGAGGACAAGAATTCAAGCAAAGCACTTCACATCCATAAACATACATTTCCTTGTGAGCTTATACTCCTCTGTATCTCCAATAAAAAATCTGCTATTTTTTCTCTTAGGCACTTTACCATAATAAATATCCTCCCGAGAAAAACACAGCAGATTTTTTCATCTCCAACAATGCATTTGGCATAGCTGGACAAATTATCTTCACTTCACCTCTTCACACTACTAATCATAATTTACTCTTAGGACCAGTATTAGGATGCTTTATTGTATCAATAAATTCTTCAATTATAGGATATCCACCCGCAGTGTATCGGAACTCAGAAAGAGTGCACCCTTTAACCGGATCATTCATAAATTGAAACTGTCTTTCAATCGTTTCAGTATCCACTATCCCTAAATGCCATGAAATCATGATTGTTTCTAATGTATTTAGGTACGTAATTACATGCCAACGTAACTCTGTTAGTATTTTGCCATCTACAGTGGTTCCCGCATTCAATGAACATTTTTCACATTTCTCAGATGATAATGGGCAAAACTTACATATTTCTTTTTTTATATCATCCGACACATCAAACCGTTTTATATCCGTTTCATCCGTAACACAGCTAAAAAATACTTAACATACAAATAAATCTATAGTAAACTATATCCGACACAATTCAAACGACACAAGTAAAGGACTTTCCACATGCTAACCTACCGACAGAACCTGAATCTACCCATACAATGTTTTGAACATTACGGTGCTTCTCCCGAAGAAGTGCTTTATTTTGATATCGAGACGACTGGTCTTTCTGCCGACAGCTCGTTCCTGTACCTGATCTGCGTCGGTTTTCTCTCGGAAGGAAAGCCGGTACTCTGTCAGTGGTTTTCCGAAAGCTTTACGGATGAAGTTAATCTCTTGCATGCTTTTTTTGCTTTCCTGAAAGATTATAAAATACTGGTGCATTATAACGGCACTACCTTTGACGTTCCCTATCTGGAGAAAAAATGCCACCAGTATAAGTTGGATTACCGATTTAACCTTGCTTCCGTGGACCTTTACCGCATGATAAAGCCGCACAAAGCCTTGCTGTCACTCTCCGGATGCCGTCAAAAAGACATCGAACATTTCCTCGGCATTGAGCGCAAAGACCAATACGACGGCGGACAGTTGATTGAAATCTACAAGCAATACCTCGGGCGGGCTCAGTTTGACCGCATGAAACACGGTGCACCCTTAAGCGTCTCCCGTAACAGCGGACTTGCCACCATGCCGAGTTCTCCATCGGAAGCCCTGCTTTATCTGCTTCTGCTGCACAACGCAGAGGATGTAGAAGGCTTAATCCGCATCTCCTGTCTGCTTCCGCTCCTGCAGGTGCTGAACGGCAGTGTTGCAGCTTACGAAGAATTTAACTTTACCGACACGGAGCTTACAGCAACGCTTGCTTACCCGAACTGCCCCTGCAACTTATCGGGCAGTTACACTCACCCTTACGACACCTTAGAAATCGCAGAGAATAACCTGACTGTTCACATCCCTTACTACACCGGGGAATTAAAATACTTTTTCGACAATTACAAAGATTATTACTACCTTCCCTATGAAGACTACGCCGTACACAAAAGTGTCGCTGAGGGTGTAGACAAATCCCGAAGAAAAGCGGCTACTGCCGCCACCTGCTACGTCAAAAAGTCCGGCACCTTTCTTCCGCAAAAGGAAGAACTTTTTGCACCTGCACTCCGTCAGGAAAAGAAAAGTCCTGTAAGCTGGTTTGAGCTCTCACTGCTCCAAACACAGTCACAGGACAAAGCTGGACTTGCAAGGATCACGGAATATATCAACTCATTGTTTTGTTAAATTATCTCGAATAATCAAGAAGCAGATTGTGCTCAAAAACACAATCTGCTTCTTTTCTTCATCAAAAGAACCGTAACAATTGTATGTACTTAACCTGATCAACTTCTGAGTATCGCTCTCCAACCTCCCCTGCTCGTCCATTACCAAATGAGTAACAGATATCTTTCTCTTAGCAAAATCAACCGCGCTTTTCCTAATAAAAGCTTCAATTTCAACATTCTTAGGACAAGAAAAATCGGAGAGAATAAGATTTACACTTTCCTCCCCGATTGCTTCTATCATGTCGAGAATATTTATAGTCTTATAAGTATTCATTTTGTTGATACCCTCTTCGCTAACAATCTTTGGATATCATTTGTATCTTTCATAACAGAAATCACAGGTGCTGTTCGCTGCTTCTTTTCCTGTGCTCTCTCAGATTCCTCCAATGCCATCACGAATTGTTCTGCTTTCTTAACATCATTAATCTCAACATGAGCAAAAATACTTGAAGTAGCCATGCACACCTCCTAACTGTCATTAATACTTTTGTTATGACACTGATTAACTATATGCTTATTATACTCTAAAGCCGTCAAAAATTGCAACACAATACGCCTGTCAAAACATGACATTATTCGAGCAAAAAAACCGGAAAGCCTTTCGACTTCCCGGTTTCTGATTCATAAGATAATTACTCAGCTACAGCAATGATCTCTTTCTTGTTGTAAGATCCACAAGCCTTACATACTCTGTGCGGCATCATCAATGCGCCACACTTGCTGCACTTTACG